>CAWKEM010000004.1:0-671720 GCA_963848535.1 uncultured Actinomycetota bacterium | reverse complement strand
CCCGATAACCTCGACAAGGCGGCGCAGGACGGGTTCCTCGATCTGCGGGGCCAGCCGCCGCAGGAACACCGCGTGTGCGCGTTCCCACAACGTCATGAACACCATGGCCTCGACCTGGGTGTGGTCGTCGGCGTCCTGGCCTTTCATCACATGCTCGACGCGGACCATCTCGTTGGCGATCGGGTCGATCTGGCGGGTCAGCACGAGGTTTTGGCGCAGCGCGAACGCGTGCAGATTCTCCTCAGCCGTCCACCGGCCGATCCACTTGCCCCACCAGCCCGCCAGGATGAAGTGCTCGGCTAGCTGTTCTGACCTGAGAGGTTAGGTACGCGGGTGGCGGGTGGTTGGCCGCCGAGTGCGGTGTGGCCGCGGTGGTGATTGTAGGTGTGTAGCCAGGTGCTGAATTCGTCGCAGCGTTCGGTGTCGCTTCGGTAGAGCCGGGCGTAGGCCCATTCGTCGGCCAGGGTTCGGTGGAATCGCTCAACTTTGCCGTTGGTCTGGGGCCGGTAGGGCCGGGTGCGTCGATGCGTGATGTCACCGAGCGCGTCTCGGAAGGCGTGCGAGCGATAGCATGATCCGTTGTCGGTCAACACGTTTCGAACTTCGATACCGTTTTGTGTGAACCACGAGTTCGCGCGGATCCAGAATGCGGCTGCGGTATCTTTGCGTTCATCGGCCAGCAGCTCGCTATAGGGGCTCTTCGCAGTTGAGGGTGTAGAGGTGGTCGGCGCGTCGTTGCCGGAGTAGGGGTCGAGGTCTTCCGATGATGGGAGTTCTCACACTGCCCAGTTGGAAGACCTCGACGTGCCTGACGCTACCTTCGCTTGCCCTGATCTGACCACGTTCTGCCGCCTCGGTGAGCTCGGTCTGGAGGTGACCGGGCAACGCGTTGAGCCTGACCGGGCACTGTTGGCGTGTCGGATCATCGACGAGGATCGATGGTGTCGGCGATGCGGCGAGGAAGGCAACCCGCGCGACACCGTGACTCGAAGGTTGGCTCATGAGCCGTTCGGGTGGCGGCCCACCACGCTGTTGGTCACCGTGCGCCGCTACCGATGCGCCGGCTGCCGCCATGTGTGGCGCCAAGACAGCAGTGCCGCAGCCGAGCCGCGGTCCGCGTTGTCGCGTGGGGGTCTGCGGTGGGCGCTGGAAGCCATTGTGTGCCAGCACTTGAGCGTGGCCCGGGTCGCTGAAGGACTGGCGGTGTCGTGGAACACCGCCAACAACGCGGTACTCGCCGAAGGCCAGCGGGTACTCATCGCCGATCCGGCCCGCTTCGACGGTGTGCGGGTGATTGGCGTCGATGAACACGTGTGGCGCCACACCCGCCGCGGCGACAAGTACGTCACCGTCATCATCGACCTGACCCCGGTGCGCGACGGCTCCGGCCCGGCGCGATTGCTCGACATGGTCGAAGGGCGGTCCAAGAAAGCGTTCCAACAATGGCTGGCCGACCGGCCACAAGACTGGCGTGACCGAGTGGAAGTCGTTGCCATGGACGGATTTTCCGGCTTCAAGACCGCCACCGCTGAAGAGCTGCCCGATGCAGCCACGGTGATGGACCCCTTCCATGTGGTCCGGCTGGCCGGCAACGCCCTCGATGAATGCCGGCGCCGTGTCCAGTTGGCCACCTGTGGGCACCGGGGCCGCAAGACAAACCCGCTCTATGCGTGCCGACGGACCTTGCAGACTGGGGCCGATCTGCTCACCGATAAGCAAAGGGCTCGGCTGGCGGCCTTGTTCGCCGTCGACGCCCACGCCGAGGTCGAAGCCACCTGGACGATGTATCAGCGCACCGTGGCCGCCTACCGACACCCCGACCGTAAGACAGGCCGCACCATGATGGCCGCGCTGATCACCACGCTGAGCACCGGCGTCCCCAAGCCCCTGCAGGAGGTGATCACCCTCGGACGGACGCTCAAGAAACGGGCCGCCGACGTCCTGGCCTACTTCGACCGGCCCGGCACGTCCAACGGGCCGACCGAAGCGATCAACGGCCGCCTCGAACACCTCCGAGGATCCGCCCTGGGATTCCGTAACCTCACCAACTACATCGCCAGATCGCTACTAGAAACCGGCGGATTCAAACCCCAACTACACCGTCATTCATGAAGAGCCGCTATAGGCCAGTCGTGAGTGTCCATCGATCGCGGTGTGCAGGAAATGATGCCCACGCAGCGGATGGTGGTTCTTGCTGCGGCGACCCGAACTCTTATCGGCCTGGGCGTTGCGATTGCCGATGGTGCGGCCCAGCATCCGCCAGCCGCCACCGGCCGGGATCTTGCCGAGTTTCTTGACATCGATGTGCACCATGTCCCCGCACGCGGCCGGCTCCATCCTGCGGACAACCTGCCCGGTGGGACGGTCCAACCAGCGCAGTTTGGCCAGGCCGTAGCGGGTCAGTACCCGGTGCACAGTGGACGGCTGCAGTCCCAGCAGGTAACCGATCCGCGCCGGCCCCCAGCGGCGCAGCACACGGACTTTGATGATCCTGCGCTCGGTGCGGGTGGGTGTCTGGTTCGGGCTGTAGTGCGGCCGTGAGCTGCGATCAGCCATCCCCGCCGCCCCGAAGGTGCGGTAACGGCGGGCCCATCGATTCGCCGTCGTCGCTGAGACCTGGAACCGTTCGGCAGCGCGGCGAAGCGTCCAACCCTGTTCGACGACACAGCGAGCCAACCGCAGACGGCCGGTTTCTGACAGCGGAGCATTACGGTGGACCACGAAGACCTCCTAGTGAGAAATGCGTTCCATAGACAGCTCGCACTTCACTCGGAGGTCTTCGTCATGTCACCACGCCACGCCGTCATCACCAACGTCCGTGGTCAGAACAGCTAGCCGGTGGTGGTAGCCCGCCAGGTTGTCCTTGGTGATCAGCACGATCTCCAGCGCGTCGGTGACGTGGTCAGGCAGCGTCACCTGCGCCGGATCCCAGTCATGGCCACCAAGGGACTTGAAATGGCATCGTCAAGTTATCTGAGAATGCTTGTGGCGCAGTTGATGTGAGTGGATTCGGTGGCGGAATGTAGTGGCTGACCGTGTCTTTCATGCCGCTGCGGCGGCTGTGATCTCGTGCCAGACCGCGAAGCGGTTGGTCATCTCGTGCCGCCATTGGGGCGCGCTGATCAGATGACGACGGGGCCGAAAGTGCTGTCGGATGCTGCCGAACGCAAACAGGAAGCGTTGCGCCTGCCCAGGCGAGGCGAAGCGTTTCATCACCCGTTCCCGGACCCTGGTCGGCTGATGAGAGTTCTCGGCGCGGTTGTTCAGATACCGCGACCGCCGGTGCTCCACCGACGACATGAGCTCGCGGTGAGCGACCTGGTAGCTGGCCAGCTTGTCGGTGACGATCACCCGCGGCACGTATCGCAGGCCCTTGAGCAGCTTACGGAAAAACCGCTTGGCCGCCAGCGCGTTACGTCGCGACTGCACCAGGATGTCGAGCACGTCGCCGTGCTGGTCGACCGCGCGCCACAGGTAATGGGTGGCGCCGTTGATCTTCACGAAGACCTCGTCGAGGTGCCACTTGTCGCCGGGACGGGGTCGCCGCCGACGCAACCGGGCGGCGTAGTCCGGGCCGAACTTCGCACACCAGGACCGGATCGTCTCGTAGGTGACCACGACACCGCGGGCCAGCATCAGCTCCTCGACGTCGCGCAGGCTCAGCGCGAAACGGTGATACAGCCACACCGCGTGCCCGATGACCTCGATGGGATACCGGTAGCCCTTGTACCTCGCCGCAATCGCCACAACTACCAATCCTCGCTACCACCACACCAGATCAACAACTTGACGATGCCTTGGTGAGTGTGGGTGAACTGGGAGGATCGGTGGGGTGAGCACCGCAACGCCGTCGTATAAGGGCCACCGCTACCCGGTCGAGATCATCAACCACTGCGTGTGGCTGTACTTCAGGTTCGCACTCAGCTTGCGTGAGGTCGAGGAGCTGATGCTGGCACGCGGTGTCGCGGTGAGCTACGAGACGATCCGGCGGTGGTGCGCCAAGTTCGGGCAGGCCTACGCCAACCAGCTGCGCCGGCGGCGCCCACGCCCCGGCGACAAGTGGCACCTCGACGAGGTGTTCGTCCGGATCAACGGCAGGCTGTGCTACCTGTGGCGCGCGGTCGACCAGCACGGCAACGTGCTTGACATCCTCGTCCAGTCACGCCGAAACGCGGCCGCGGCCAAGCGATTCTTCCGCAAGCTGCTCAAGGGCCTGCGGTACGTGCCGCGCGTGCTGGTGACCGACAAGCTGGGCAGCTACCAGGTCGCCCACCGTGAGCTCATGTCGTCGGTGGAGCACCGGCGGTCGCGGTATCTGAACAACCGCGCCGAGAACTCTCATCAGCCCACCCGGCAACGCGAACGGGCGATGAAACGCTTCAAATCGTTGCGGCATGCCCAACGATTCCTGTCCGCCTTCAGCGGCATCTCCGCACACTTCCGACCGCGACGGCATCTGCTCAGCGCGACCCAATGGCGAACCGAGATGGCCGACCGCTTCGCGGTCTGGCGTCAGGTCACCGCGCTCGACACTGCCGCCTGACATGTGAACGACTAAAAACTGTTCCATCGCCACAGCCCCAAAACCAACTGCACCACAACATTTTTCAAACAACGTGACAGTGCCCTATCGAGTGAATGCGGCGTGAAGCTCGTAGTACGTGAGGTCAGGTACAACTCCAGGCGGGAGATTCGGCTTCAGGTTCTCGTTGAAAAACTTCTGGCTGTCCGCCTCGGACTCCCAGATCTCGATCATGCGCATCCCGCCGGCGGGACTCGGACCTCCGGCGTGGGACATGAAGCCGTTCGCCGAACGCAGCAACGGCATCAGCTGCTCCAGCATCGAGGCATAGGTCCCCTCGTCGAGGTTCGGTTGTTCAGCAATCATGAGTACAGGCATCGGTCCACGTCCTTGATGGGTGAATAGCATAGTAAAGGAGCTCACGCGATAACGAAGCCATACGAATACACTCCAGAAGATCCGCACATACTTCGAACAAGCCCTAGGAACTGGTGTGAGCAATACCAAAAGGCAAGTGAGGTTTCATGGTTGAGGTCGAGCGGCACTCCTACGACGTGGTCGTGATCGGTGCCGGCGGCGCGGGGCTGCGGGCGGTCATCGAGGCCCGTGACCGTGGTCTGAAGGTGGCCGTGGTCTGCAAATCGCTGTTCGGCAAGGCGCACACCGTGATGGCCGAGGGCGGCGCCGCAGCGTCGATGGGCAACGTCAATTCCAAGGACAACTGGAAAGTCCACTTCGCCGACACCATGCGGGGCGGCAAGTTCCTCAACAACTGGCGGATGGCCGAGCTGCACGCCCGCGAATCGCCGGACCGGGTGTGGGAGCTGGAAACCTACGGGGCGCTGTTCGACCGCACCAAGGACGGGCGGATCAGCCAGCGCAACTTCGGCGGGCACACCTACCCGCGGCTGGCCCATGTCGGCGACCGCACCGGCCTGGAACTCATCCGCACCTTGCAGCAGAAGATCGTCTCGCTGCAACAGGAGGACCACGCCGAATTCGGCGACTACGAGGCCCGCATCAAGGTGTTCGCCGAATGCACCATCACCGAGCTCATCAGGGACGGTGACCGCATCGCCGGCGCGTTCGGGTACTGGCGGGAAAGCGGGCGGTTCATCCTGTTCGAGGCACCCGCGGTGGTGCTGGCCACCGGCGGCATCGGCAAGTCCTACAAGGTGACGTCGAATTCGTGGGAGTACACGGGCGACGGGCATGCGCTGGCCTTGCGGGCCGGCGCAACGCTGATCAACATGGAATTCGTTCAGTTCCACCCGACCGGCATGGTGTGGCCGCCCAGCGTCAAGGGCATTCTGGTCACCGAGAGCGTGCGCGGCGACGGCGGTGTGCTGAAGAACTCCGAGGGCGAGCGGTTCATGTTCGACTACATCCCGCCGGTGTTCAAAGGCCAGTACGCCGAGAGCACCGAAGAGGCCGACGCCTGGCTGTACGACAACGACAACAACCGGCGCACGCCCGACCTACTGCCCCGCGATGAGGTCGCACGCGCGATCAACGCCGAGGTCAAGGCCGGCCGCGGCACCGAACACGGCGGGGTATATCTGGACATCGCGTCGCGGCGCTCCCGCGAGGACATCCTCAAGCTGCTGCCATCGATGCACCACCAGTTCAAGGAACTGGCCGGCGTCGACATCACCAGTGAGCCGATGGAAGTCGGGCCGACCTGTCATTACGTGATGGGCGGTGTCGAGGTCGATCCCGACACCGGCGCGGCCACGGTGCCGGGGCTGTTCGCCGCGGGTGAGTGTTCGGGCGGCATGCACGGCTCCAACCGCCTTGGCGGCAACTCCCTGTCGGACCTGCTAGTGTTCGGCCGCCGCGCCGGGCTGGGCGCCGCCGACTACGTGCGGGCGCTCGACAGCCGCCCCGCCGTGTCGCAACACGCGGTCGACGCAGCGGCCAAACTCGCGCTGGCACCGTTCGCCGGCCCGAAGGATGACAAAACAGCGGAGAACCCATACACGCTGCACTCCGAGCTGCAGCAGTCGATGAACGACCTGGTGGGCATCATCCGCAAGCCCGCCGAGGTAACCGAGGCGCTGTCGCGGCTGGACGGGCTGCGCGCCCGGTTCAAGAACGTTCTGGTGCAAGGCCATCGTCAGTTCAACCCGGGCTGGCACCTGGCGATCGACCTGCGCAACATGCTGCTGGTCAGCGAGTGCGTGGCCAAGGCGGCGCTCGAGCGCACCGAAAGCCGCGGCGGCCACACCCGCGACGACCATCCGTCGATGGATCCGAACTGGCGCAGCACGCTGCTGGTGTGTCGCACCGACGGCGGCGATCCCGTCGTTCCCAACGTCAGCGTGACCCACGAGCCGCAGGTCCCGATGCGGTCCGACTTGTTGGAGCTCTTCGAGATCAGCGAGCTCGAGAAGTACTTCACCGACGCAGAGTTCGCCGAGCATCCAGCACGGAGCACGTAGATGAGCTACAACGCGAGCCTGCGAGTATGGCGCGGCAACGACACCAGCGGAGCGCTGCAGGACCTCGCCGCATGAACTGATGCCGGGCACCGAGTCCAGCGGCGGCATCCAGGTGCGATACGACCGGACCGGGCGGACCTATTCATGCACCCGTCGATCCGACCCGCGCATCGCTGCGGTCATCAATGACGCACTGCGCGACATGGCGACGGTGGCGAACATCGGCGCTGGAACAGGATCCTACGAACCAGCGGGCACCGTTATCTCAGTCGAACCCAGCCGCGTCATGATCGGCCAACGCCCGCCCGGCTCTGCTCCGCGAGCGAAGCATCCCGGTGGGTCGTGCATGTGGTGTCCGGCGACCAGGCGCAGAACATGCACCCTATGGGACGGATGGGCCGCGGAGCCGAACCCCAGGCGATACCGGTTCGCGGCGAGCGGCTGGCAGCGCGTGCGCGACGCTCGCTGGCACTGCGTGAGGCGGTGCGCAACGGCTGGGATGCAGACGCCGTGGCCAAAGTGGTTCGTTATCTTCCTCGGTGGGTGAGGCGCTCGGAGTCACAGATCCACATGGTTTTGCCTTCTAGCCGGATCCAGCCGCGGTGAGCAAAGTCAGCGAGCGCCTTGTTGACTGTTTCGCGCGACGCCCCGACCAGTTGGGCGAGCTCTTCTTGGGTCAGGTCGAGGGTCACGCGCATCGCGCCGTTCTGCTGGGTGCCGAAGCGCTGGGCCAGCAATAGGAGCTGCTTGGCGACCCGGCCGGGCACGTCGGTGAAGATCAGGTCGGCCAGGTTGTCGTTGGTCCGGCGTAACCGACGCGCCAGCACCCGCAGCAGCTGCTCGGCGATCTCGGGACGATTCGCGATCCACGCGCGCAACGCGGCGCGATCCATCGACACCGCCCGTACCTCGGTGAGCGTGGTGACGCTGGAGGTCCGCGGGCCCGGGTCGAACAGCGACAACTCACCGAACATGTCCGACGGGCCCATGATGGTGATCAGGCTTTCGCGGCCGTCAGCGGTACACCGGCCGATCTTGACCTTCCCCGAAATGATGATGTAAAGCCGGTCGCCGGGCTCGTCTTGAGCGAACACCGTGTGCCCGCTCGGAAAGTCGACGGGCTGTAGCTGCTTGATCAGCGCGGATACCGCGCCGGGTTCGACACCCTGCAGAATTCCCGCCCTGGCCAGGATCTCGTCCACGCCGCCCTCTTAGGCTCTGGGTCAATTGACACACTTTTGCCGCCGGCATCGTCGCGAGCAAAAGCACCTCAACAGTAACAACAGTTCATTTGCGTCGCGAAGCCGTCCACGGCTTATCCGCGAGAAAACGCACATATGGAGAGTAAGTTGACCCTTCAGCGAACGTGACACCAGCACGTGCTGCCGGGCATTGCAATTTCGGTGGCCGAAGCCTCCGGGCATGTTGAGCGGCTGCAGCACGCAGCGCGCCCCATGGCGTGCAGACGTCGGAGTGCATCGTCACCGCGATCCACCCCACAGTGTCGGGTCCGGTCACGAAGTTCACCATCGTCTACGTCGACATATCGTGCCCGCCAAGCAACAACTGACTTGCTCACGCTGTGGGGTTAAATCCCATCAGAGATGTCGCTCCGGTAGCGGTAGTACCGTCAGTTCGTGTGGCCTGGTGTTGACGGGCAGGGGCGCCGTCAACGGTGACAACCACGATGTCCTCGATGCGGGCACCCACTCGCCGGCGAAATGACGGTCGCCCAAAAGGCTCCTTGTCGAACCCGCCGGTCGTTCTTCCCCGTTGGCTGACGGCGAACTCAGCGCGTGGTGAGGGTCAAACGACTGGCGTCGTGGGGACGAAGGAGATCACCGACACCGAGTTGCCGAGGATGTTGGTGACGTAAGTGCTGCCGTTGGGGCTGACCGCCACCCCCCCACGGATAGCTGCCGACGGGGACGGTGGCGATGACGGTGTTGTAGGTGGCGCTGGTGGGGTCGGTGTCAATCACCGACTCCGAGTTGCCGCTTTCGTTGGTGACGTAGGCGAGGGTGCCATCCTTGCTGAAGTTAACGTCAATGGTCGTCGCGGATCACCTGTGCTCGTCGTGGGCGGACGGAATTGTTGAGTTCCACGACGTTAGGGGACATCTGCTGTCAGACAGCAGGCCGTTTGGCGCTTGCGTCGGGCGTGGTCTCTCCGTTGGCTGCCGGCGTTGGTGTCTGTGCGTGTTGGGCGGATGGGGCCTCGATCGGCGGCTGCAGGATTGCCGAGGCGGCGGCGGTCTCGCGGGCGAAGAAGCTGCCGACATCACCGATCGCGCTCATCAGCGGCGCCGGGAACACCACCGTGGTGTTTTTGTCGACCCCCAACTCAATCAAAGTCTGCAGATTGCGCAGCTGCAGGGCTAACGGGTGGGCCATCATGGTGTCCGAGGCATCACCGAGTGCGGCGGCGGCCATTGATTCGCCTTCGGCGGCAATGATCTTCGCGCGCTTCTCCCGCTCGGCCTCGGCTTGGCGGGCCATCGCCCGCTTCATGCTGTCGGGCAACTGGATGTCCTTGAGCTCGACCAAAGTCACCTCGACACCCCACTCCGTGCGGGCCAGGGTTGCTCGCCACCGATGTCGACCCGGCGTCAGGAGATGTCAGCGCCAACGCGCTGGACGCTGCACTGTGGGTAGTAGCCACGAGAGCACGCGATCGTCGCAGACCGCCGCGCCACCGCACGGTCCGGCGCATCCCGGCGGCAGGCCGGTGGTTACTTCCACGCTGCGGCGCTCCCACCGCTTGGCCGCGTCCACGACGCCAGGCTGTCGTGGAACCCGAGCCGGCGTGATTGGCGTGCTATGCGAAGACGTCGTTGAGGGTGACGGTTTGCAGGTTGCGGCTTTGGATGATGTCGAGCAGCTGGGGGTAGCAGTGGGTGACGGTGGGCAGGTTGGCGTGGGTGATCACGATCTGTTGCGGCTGAAACGAATTCTTCGCGTTGGCGATGACGCCGGTTTCGTTGGTCGTAGGCCGCCAGTCGCCGAGGTCGCCGCTCCACATGGTGATCGTGGTGTAGCCAAGATCGGCGGCCACCCGGTCGATGTCTGCGTTGTGAACGCCGTAGGGCGGACGGAAAAACGGGGTGCCGTCCACCCCGTAGGTGTTTTTCAGGAAAGCTGTGTTGCGGCTGATCTGATCGGCCACCGCGCTCAGCCCGATGCGGTTGAGGTACGGATGTGACCAGGTGTGGTTGGCCATCTGAATCTGCCCGGCATCCACCATGGGCCGCAGCGCGGGCGCGTTGGCCGACCACGAACTGTTGACACCGTTGACGAAGAAGGTCAGCCGGGTGCCGGTGTCGTGGCAGAACTGGGCGAACGCGCCCACCACCGCAACGCTGGTGCCGTCGTCGACGGTGAGCGCCATCTGATTCCCGTCCCCGGGCAGCCGGGTGAGCACACCGGCCGGTGCGGACACCCGACCCATGGGGATTTTCCATCGGACCGGGGCGGCGCCGGCCGTCGCGGCCCGGCTGGCGGCCGCCAGCACGGTGACCGCCATGGCGCACAGCATCGTGCGCCGATCCATGTACTGCATGGGGTTAATGCTACTCAGCGGCAGGACGGGGGAAGAGTTTCTTTCCCTCTGCGCCTTGAACTTTCGGCTACCGGTGGACGCGGCCGGCCCGGGTCGGCTTGTCGGGTAAGCGGGTAGCTTCCCGCGTCGTTGCCAGGCTCGGCCGGCTGGTCTGCGGTAGCAAACTGGCGGGCTGAACTCCCGCGGAATTGGGGGTGATTCTGTCTACCGAGGCCGCTCCGGCCGGCGTAGGGTGCTAAGCATGGCTAACGAAGTTGATCGACTAGATTTCGATCAGTTGTACCGCGACAAGCGGCTGGTGGACGGCCTGGCGGCGTTGACGCCGTGGGACATCGGCGGACCGCAGCCCGTCGTGCAGCAGTTGGTGGCGTTCGGCGCGGTGCGGGGCGAGGTGCTCGCCCCGGGGACCGGCCCGGGCATCACGCCATCCACTACGCATCGCAGGGCTACTCGGCCACCGGGATCGACAGTTCCCCGGCGGGCATCGAGCGGGCCAAGCGCAACGCGCAACGCGCCGCGATCAGCGTGAACCTTCAGGTCGCGGACTCATCGTCGGCACCGTCTTGTCGGCGGTCAACCAGGCGGCCGTCATCACCGACGGGTATGCCGACACCGGCACCTGGGTCCGGATCGCGGTCAACTACGCGGCGCCATTCCTCGTGTCCAGTCTCGGCTACCTATTTGCGGGCCACGCACCTGCCGACGCGGCAACATCCAGCACATCCGCATCCGCCGCGATCGAGCCGCCCCTGCGGGCCGCATCCAGCTGTGCCTCACCTCCAGCCGACTGGCGTTCCGGTGGGAAGTGTTCCAGGGCATACGATCCTGGCTACTGGTCATCGGGTTCGTGCTGATTTGCGTCGGCTTCGCCAGCGGGTAACTGTTTGGTGTTGTCGAGCTTCGCCTCTTTCGGACTCGACGCGCCGGGGTGGGTGTTGCTCGCGTGCCGGCCAGCACTTGGCGGTCAGTCCCAGACGCGACTGTGCAGTCGCGATTGATGAGGACTCAGTTCGTCGTGAGATAACAAGCCGTTGATGGTGCCCTGAACCCCAGAGCCGTGAGTCAGGTCGGTAAATGAGCTGTGCCGAAATCGGGGATCCCGACAGTCGATCCTGACGAACATCGCGCACATTCGTACCCCCTGACATGACGAAGGCGAAAGCTATGACAAGCGACCAAGCAGTCGAGTTCGGGACCGCTGGCGATACGGCGAATGTCTAACTACCTGAAGATGACTACGACTTATCTACTGTAAGTTGTGCCAGAGTCGTCGGTTCCGCGCGCGCCACCGTGGTTCTTGGGCTTGGTCAAAAACGTCAGGCGAAACTTGCCGATCTGCACCTCGTCGCCGTTGACCAGCACCGCCGACTCCACCGCTTCCCGGTTGACGTAGGTGCCGTTGAGGCTACCGACGTCGACGACGTGGAATCCGTCGTTCTCCCACCGGAGCTCAACGTGCCGGCGGCTCACGGTGACGTCGTCGAGAAAGATGTCGCTGCCGGGATGTCGGCCCACCGACGTCACCGGCTGATCCAGCAGGAACCGGGATCCGGCGTTGGGGCCCCGTTTCACCACGAGCAGCGCCGAACCCGGGGGCAGCCCCTCGACCGCAGACCGCGCTGTCGGCGCCCACGGTAAAACGTCCGGTTCGTTGAGGAAGTCGGCGCGGGGCAACGCAGCAGTGGTTTCCCTTGTGACGTCGTCAGACGTCTGGTCATGGTTCTTGTCGGTCACACCACTGCCCCTCTTCGGCTGGCTCGGTGGAGCCAGCCTGAACTGCTCATACGACCGTACCCGCGCGATGGCCTCCTCATCGCGAACCAGCCCACGCTTTCCTGCCATGGGCTTTGTCGTAGTGGTGGCTGTCCAATCCGCGACTGCTACTCGCCCGGAGTCAGCCGGATAGCGCCCAGGTGGTGTTGTTCGACCGCCTCGGTGAACTCCTCAAGTGTGGGCACGCGCTGATCACGGAACTTCAATCCCATCCTGCGCTGTGCGCCCTTGACGCCATAGGACTCCGAGCAGCGCCAGTAGAGATCGGCAACGACCGAACGGTCCTCGATCAGTTCGCCGTGCATAATCGTCGTCTTCCCGTCATGGACGACCTCGGCGGCGGCGCCGTCGCGAAAGTTCCGCCGCCAGGGTGCACCGGTCAGGGCAAAGAGATCGTTGTCGATCCGGTGGGCGCTCAACGGAATTGTGTACCGGCGCCCAGTCTTGCGTCCGCTGAAGCTCACCACCATCAGCTGCTTGCGCGCGGCGCCTATGACCGGAGTGCGCAACAGGAACCCCAGGATCGGGTTGACGACACGCAGTATCGCGGCCGGTGGATGCGAGACCGTGATCGCGGGTGCCTGTTCTGTCATGCCCTCACCGTAGAACCAAACGGCGTTGTACCACTAATGTCGCTGTCACTGAGAACGACCTGAGTCATCAGTCATCTCGACGACGTCGTCGGGAGCGTCGATGTCGTCGCCATAGGATCCCGCGACGCAGCCTCAGTGGCACTCGACGAGCGGCACCGCCCACGCCCGCGCGAGCGGCACCCGGTGCTCGGCGCTGTCGTCGGGCACATAACTGACCTCGAAACCATCGTCGGCCGGGCGGGTCAGTGGGGCGACGCGCCTTTAGACGTAACGACGTCATAGATCAACAGTCTCGGCCGCAGACCGAGCCAATCCCGGCAGCGACGCGCAAACTTCACCTGGACAATGCAGCTTCGGGTGCAACCTTCACTCGGACAGTGCAGCCTTCACCTGGACAGGACAAGGGCGGCTACGTCAACTATCTCGAGGCAAACCAGCCGGCGTCGCGCTACTTCGGCGCGAACCTGGCCCGGCTGACCGCCGTTCGGCAGAAGTATGACCCCGGCCGCATCATGTTCCCCGGCCTGAATGGCATCGTCAAGTTATTTGAGAATGCTTGTGGCGCAGTCGATGTGAGTGGATTCGGTGGCGGAATGTAGTGGCTGACTGTGTCTTTCATGCCGCTGCGGCGGCTGTGATCTCATCCCAGACCGCGAAGCGGTCGGTCATCTCGGTTCGCCATTGGGGTGCACTGATCAGATGACGACGGGGACGAAAATGCTGCCGGATGTGGCTGAACGCAAACAGGAACCGTTGCGCCTGCCCAGGCGAGGCGAAGCGTTTCATCACCCGTTCCCGGACCCTGGTCGGCTGATGGGAGTTCTCAGCCCGGTTATTGAGGTACTTCGAGCGGCGATGGGTCACCGACGACACCAGCTCGCGGTGAGCGACCTGATAGCTGCCGAGCCGGTCGGTGACGATCACCCGCGGCACGTATCGCAGGCCCTTGAGCAGCTTGCGGAAGAAT
Organism: uncultured Actinomycetota bacterium; assembly: GCA_963848535.1. Classification (GTDB taxonomy): domain Bacteria; phylum Actinomycetota; class Actinomycetes; order Mycobacteriales; family Mycobacteriaceae; genus Mycobacterium. Next base: position 657,866 of record CAWKEM010000004.1, on the reverse strand, counting down.
CGCTTGGCCGCCACCGCGTTGCGGCGCGACTGCACCAGGATGTCGAGCACGTCGCCGTGCTGGTCGACCGCGCGCCACAGGTAATGGGTGGTGCCGTTGATCTTCACGAAGACCTCGTCGAGGTGCCACTTGTCGCCGGGACGGGGTCGCCGCCGACGCAACCGGGCGGCGTAGTCCGGCCCGAACTTCGCACACCAGGACCGGATCGTCTCGTAGGTGATTACCACACCGCGGGCAACCATCAACTCCTCGACGTCACGCAGGCTCAGCGCGAAACGGTGATACAGCCACACCGCGTGCCCGATGACCTCGATCGGATACCGGTAGCCCTTGTACCTCGCCGCAATCGCCACAACGACCAATCCTCGCAGCACCACACCCGGTCAACAACTTGACGATGCCATTTTTGGCTACGCACTAAGTTACGAAGCTACGAAACAAGTCGGAAAAAGTGTGCAGCGCCAGGCAGGGAAAACCGGGTATCACGGCCTCTAACTAGCCGCGGCCGAGGTCAGAGCGCGTCGTGGTCGCGTTCCCCGGTCCGAATCCGGACCAGACTCTCCACCGGAGAAACCCAGACCTTCCCGTCGCCGATCTTGCCGGTGCGGGCCACTCTGACGATGGCGTCAACGACTCGTTGGGCAAACTCGTCGTCGACCACTACGTCGATACGGACCTTCGGGACGAAGTCAACCGTGTACTCGGCTCCGCGGTAGACCTCGGTATGCCCGCGTTGCCTACCGTACCCCTGGACTTCGGTGATGGTCATACCCAGCACACCGGCGGCCTCAACGGCATGCCTGACGTCATCGAGTGTGAACGGCTTGACGATCGCGGTGATGAGCTTCATGGCGTCAGCCGTCCACCGGCTCAGCGCTCTTGGAGGCCCGCGTTGCCGCTAACGGCTCGGTCCCATGGCCCGTGACGAGCGTGTCGTCGGGGTAAGCCTCTTCGTCGTGCACACCGATGTCGCCGGTTTCCAAGACCTCGTCGGGCAACCGCAACTTCATGAAGAGGCCAAGGACTTTCAAGATGACGAACGTGACCAGGGCATCCCAGACGATGACCGTGGCTGCGGCGCCGGCCTGGATCAATATCTGTTTGGGATGGTGACCCCACAGCCAACCGGAGTAGGTCACGTCGCTAGGAGTATTGCCAGCGAGGTAAACAACAATCTTCGGGTCGGCCAGTACCCCGACGAGCAACCCTCCCGCCAAGCCCGCCACGCCGTGGGTGTGAACCACACCGAGGGCGTCATCGACCTTGTGGAACAGCCTCGTCCTGCCGAGCCAATTCCAGGACATCCAGACCAGGGAAGAAGCGACGACGCCGATGATCATCGCGCCGAAGCTGTTGACGAAGCCGGCCGCCGGGGTGATCGCGACAAGGCCGGTGATCATGCCGTTGATGGCGCCGAGGAACGTTGGCTTGCGCTGCTTGCTCGCGAAGATGTCCCAGAGCACCCAGGTGAGCAACGCGACGGCGGTGGTGAGGTTGGTGTTGATCACCGCCAGGGAGGCGTCCGCACCCGCGAAGTACGGGTCACCGCCGTTGAACCCGTTCCAGCCCAACCACAGAACGCCGGCGCCGACCGCGGCCATCGGAAGGTTGTTCGGCACCGCGCGTTCCCGGTCACGCGCCAGCCTCGGACCAATCACCGCCGCAGCGACGAATCCGCTTGTTCCGGCGGCGAGGTGGATCACGTATCCACCGCTGTAGTCCAAGGCACCCGCCTGTGACCACCAGCCGCCGCCCCACAACAGGAACGCATTGACCGAGTAGGCCAACGTCGACCACAGCGGCACGAAGATCAGCCACACCTTGAAGTTCATCCGGCCGACCACGCTGCCAAGAAACAGCAGCGGGGTGATGGCGGCGAACACGAACTGGAAGTACGCCAGTGTGGTCTCCGAGAAGCGGAACTTCGGCATGGTGCCGTCCAACAGCGGGATGACGGCTTGGTCCATGTTGTTGCTGCTGAGGATCGTCCTGGGGACCCCGACCGCGGCCCTCAGGATGCCCGGGCCGAGCTTGAGCGGGTCGCCAAACCCCATCTTGAAGCCCCATAGCACCCACACGACCAGCACCAGCGAAAATCCGGTGAAGGCCATCAGCATGGTGTTGACGGCCCATTTCTTCTGGACAATTCCGCCGTACAGAACGGCGATGCCTGGAATGCTCATCAGGCCGACCAGAGTCGCCGCCACCAACTGCCAGGCGTTGTCTCCGGGGTTTAGCCACTGGTGATAGGGCTCCATGGTTCAGACACACCCCTAATTCTTCGAGCCAACGGGCTTACTGGAATCAGCTGTGGTGCCTACTACTCAAGTCGTAGACGGGTGGAAGCATCGAATCCGAATGTTGCGGACGTGTGTGCCACGGTTTAAATATTGATGTCGGCGTGCACCCGGCCACTGGCGACCGGCTGAACTGGGTGTGCGGGCAGGGCAGGGCGGCACCGTCGACGATGATGTCGAGCTGCTCGTTGTAGAAAGCCACCAGGCCGGCGATCGGGCCGACGGCCGGTAGTGGATAGCGATACGTCCAGGCCGGCGCTGTTGATCAACCGCCGACTTCCGGCGTGATTGCTCAGGCGGGGAGCCTGCGGTTCAGGAACAGACCTGCCAGTACGGCGCCGGCCATGACCACCGCACCGAGCAGGATCCAGGCGCCGCTGGCGTCGCCACGCACGGTTTCGTAGCCGATCTGGCGCTGCAGGGTCGAATAGACGTCCTTGAGCGATTCCAAGCTATCGGCGTGGAACGCCTGACCGTCGATGATCTCGCAGATTTTCTGCAGGGTTTGATCGTCGACCGGAACCGGAATGGTGGCGCCCTCATAAACAACGGTGCCGTAGGACGTGCCGAAGGAGATCGTCGAGATCTGCACTCCCTGATCCTTGGCGGCCCGAGCCGCGGTGAAAGCTCCCTGCGGGGCGTTCTGGTCCATCGGCACGTTCGCGGGCACTGTCACGTTGTTTGAAAAATGTTGTGGTGCAGTTGGTTTTGGGGCTGTGGCGATGGAACAGTTTTTAGTCGTTCACATGTCAGGCGGCAGTGTCGAGCGCGGTGGCCTGACGCCAGACCGCGAAGCGGTCGGCCATCTCGGTTCGCCATTGGGTCGCGCTGAGCAGATGCCGTCGCGGTCGGAAGTGTGCGGAGATGCCGCTGAAGGCGGACAGGAATCGTTGGGCATGTCGCAACGATGTGAAGCGTTTCATCGCCCGTTCACGCTGTCGGGTGGGCTGATGAGAGTTCTCGGCGCGGTTGTTCAGATACCGCGACCGCCGGTGCTCCACCGACGACATGAACTCGCGGTGGGCGACCTGGTAGCTGCCCAGCTTGTCGGTCACCAGCACGCGCGGCACATACCGCAGGCCCTTGAGCAGCTTGCGGAAGAATCGCTTGGCCGCGGCCGCGTTGCGGCGTGACTGGAGGAGGATGTCAAGCACGTTGCCGTGCTGGTCGACCGCGCGCCACAGGTAGCACAGCCTGCCGTTGATCCAGACGAACACCTCGTCGAGGTGCCACTTATCGCCGGGGCGTGGGCGCCGCCGGCGCAGCTGGTTGGCGTAGGCCTGCCCGAACTTGGCGCACCACCGCCGGATCGTCTCGTAGCTCACCGCGACACCGCGTGCCAGCATCAGCTCCTCGACCTCACGCAAGCTAAGTGCGAACCTGAAGTACAGCCACACGCAGTGGTTGATGATCTCGACCGGGTAGCGGTGGCCCTTATACGACGGCGTTGCGGTGCTCACCCCACCGATCCTCCCAGTTCACCCACACTCACCAACGTGACAGTGCCCCCCGCAGGGAGGTGCACGGTGCTACGACTCGAACTCACCTCGGTGTTGCCGGCCGGGCCAGTGGCTCGTGCGGCGCGGCTCTGGTATCGGCAGGTCATTGCTTCCGGCAGCCGGCAGAAGGTACAGCGATGACGAGGGCGAGTCGGGTAACGACCGCAGCCCGGACGCTGCTGCGCTCTCGATTGCTTAGTCCCTCTGGCCCGGCTGCGCTGTTCCGGCTGGTTCGCGAGGCACGTCGAGGTGGCCAAAATCCCTTCACCCTGCTGGCGGTCACGGCGGCTCGGTGGCCAAACCGCACTGCGGTGATCGACGACGACGGCATCATCGGCTACCGCGACTTGCGGTCACGGACCGAATCCCTTGCTCATGAGCTTTACCGCCATGGCGTTGGACCGGGGCAGGCAGTGGGGATCTTGTGCCGCAACGGGCACAGCTTCATTGAGGCGATGTTCGCGGCGGCGTTGGTCGGCGCCGACGTCGTGCCTCTCAGTACCGATTTTCGCGCCGATGCGCTAACGGCGGCTGTCAGCGCGCACCGGATCACGACGATCATCTGTGAGAAGGAATTCGCCGAGCAAGCGCGAGCCGCCGGCGAGGCCATCACGGTTATCGATCCGGCAACGGTCACAAAGCGCGAGCACGATCCGCGACCCCCGGTGGCGGCGCCCGGCCGAGTCGTTATCCTGACCGCCGGCACCACGGGCACACCCAAAGGCGTGCCCCGCACATCCCATATCGGTTCGGCGCTGGGCCTTGCCGTAACACTCCTGGATCGCACCGGGCTACGCAGCGGCTCCCGAATCTGTGTGGCAGTGCCGATGTTTCATGGGTTGGGGCTCGGCATGCTGGTGCTGACCATGGCGCTTGGCGGCACGATACTGACCCACCGGCGTTTCGACGCCGAAGCCGCTGTCGCCCGGGCGTCGCTATATCGCGCCGACGCGTTCACCATTGTGCCGGTCATGCTTGCGCGCATCCTCGATCTGCCCGAAGCCGTGCGGGCGCGAAACGCAATGCCGTTGCTCCGGGTAGTGATATCGATCGGGGCCCGGCTGGATCCCAGCCTGGCGTGGCGGTTCATGGACACCTACGGCGACGTCCTTTACAACGGCTATGGCTCCTCGGAGGTCGGCATTTGCGCCTTCGCAACACCGGCCGACCTGCGCGCAGCGCCCGAGACCGTCGGCAGGCTGGTTCCCGGCTGTCCGGTCCGCATCCTCGACGCAAGCGGCGGACCCGTCGGGCCGCACGTCATCGGGCGCGTCTTCGTCGGCGGCGAGCTGACCTTCGACGCCTACACCGGCGGCGGCACCAAAGACGTCATCGACAACATGACCAGCTCCGGGGACATGGGCTACCTCGACGACGCGGGACGGCTGTTCATCGTCGGCCGCGAAGACGACATGATCATCTCCGGCGGCGAGAACGTCTATCCACGCGCGGTCGAAAACGCACTTGCCGAACACCGCGATGTCGCCGACAACGCCGTCGTCGGTGTCCCCGACGAGCAGTTCGGGCAACGACTCGCCGCGTTCATCGTCCCGCGGCCCAACAGCGACATCGATGAGGCAGCGATCCGGCAGTACTTGACGGACAAGGTCTCTCGCGCCGAACAGCCCCGAGACATCCACATCGTCACCGCCATTCCACGCAGTCCCGTCGGCAAGGTGCTACGCAAGGAGCTGCCGACATGACTCGCGACGCTGCTGGGGCCAGCGCATCTTCGCCGCCGCAGCGGCGGCGATGCCAACGATGACAAGCTTTTTGACGTGTGATTTCTTCACGGGTTGCTGATCTCCCTGTGTTGCAATCGGATTCACTGCATGGTCGAGCCGGCGCAACCTCCGCACCGCGCGCTAACCTCCCGACCTGCAAGGGGTGCGGGCCGGCGCCGTGGTCATCGACTTCCCGGGCGGTGACTACGACGCCTACCGGCCGACCTGGTCGAGGAACACCATCGACTTCTGCGGCCACACCGGATACGCCCGCACGGCCATCGGCGCCGTGGTTGGTGCCGGTCAACGTGCCGCTGCCCACCAAGATCGTCATCCAGGTGCTCGCACCGATCGACATCGCCGCGCAGTTCGGTGCGCATCCCGATGTCGATGAGGTCGACGCGCACGTGCGCCACCTGATGCAGAAGGGGCTCGACGAGCTGGCCGCCAAGCGCCGCTTTCCGATCATCGGTTGACGCCAGGCATCGGGTGCTCGACGTTTTGGCGATCCTGGCGAGCCTGGTCGCCTACTCTTTTCCGAGAACCGATGAAACTGACCAACCCTCTGCAACAGCCCTTCCGCGTACCACGCGTCGAAAAGCCGCGCGCGGAGGGCCGTTTCTACCTGTCCGACGGTCGCCGGCTTGGCTACGCCGAGTTCGGTGACCCCGCAGGCGCGGTGGTGCTGTGGTTCCACGGCACGCCGGGCGCCCGGCGCCAGTTCCCGCTGCTCGGTCGGCGCGCCGCCAACAAGCTCGGCCTGCGCGTCGTCGTCGTGGAGCGGCCGGGCTCGGGCCTGTCCGATCCGCACGCCTACGCCGCGATGGCCGACTGGGCCACCGACATGGCAGAGGTGGCCGACGCGCTCGGCGCCGAGCGGCTGGGCGTCGCGGGTCTTTCCGGCGGCGGCCCCTACGCCCTGGCCTGCGGCGCGGTGCCCCCGCTGGCCGCCCGCGTGGCCGCCGTGGCCGTGCTGGGCGGCACAGTCCCGTCGGTCGGCCCCGACGCCACCGCCGGCAGCGTCGCCGACGTTGCCCGCCGCTTCGCCCCGATGCTGTCGGTGCTGCGCCGGCCGTTGGCAGCGCTAAGTACCGGGCTGCTGGCGCCCCTCATCCCCTTCGGGCATTACGCCTTGCGGGCCTACTCCAGCATGTCGCCCGAGGGCGACCAACGGGTCCTCGCCGACCCCGAAATCGAGGGCATGTTCATCGATGACATCCTCCTTGTTATCAAGGGCGGCTGCCAGGCCTTCGTCGACGATACCCGGCTGTTCGGGCGGGACTGGGGTTTCCGGTTGGCCGACGTGCAGGTGCCGGTGCGCTGGTGGCACGGCGACGCCGACCCCTACGTGTCCCTCGCCGCCGCCCAAGCGGCGGTCAAGCGCCTGCCCGACGCCGAGCTCATCCTGCGCCCTTGCGAGAGCCACCTCGGCGGCTTCGCCACGGCGGACGAGATCCTCGAGTTCATCCGCAAATTCCTTTGAGCCGCAACACCTTCCGTTTCTTGACTGAGGCTGCGGCTCCATCGACTTCCAGCCGGACAACCGCATCCGCTCGTTCCATCGCCACCCCAAACCGCTGCGCGACCCAGTGATTGGCCTGACAGCCTCCCGGGGGGCGCAGGTGAAGTTCGAGACCGGATGTCGCCGGTAGCCGGGGGGAATCGCACCCCCGGCTACCCGGCATGTCAGGACCTTGGCCCCTTTCGACCGAGCGGTGAACGGCACACGCTAGAGGCATCGGAGTGGAAAGCCCGCGGGATTAAGCGATCGGCATTGGCTCTTCCATCGTCGCCTCGGCAAAGTGGGAGGGTCTCATGACCACAGAGGTATCGCTCGACACGACAGCGCTCGACAAGGCGCTTGACGACTTGCACGCTAGCGCACCCAGCTGGGTCGCCCTGCCCCTCAAAGGCAAGGTGAGGCTGCTGGAGGCGTTGCCGCAGAAGATCCTCGATTTCGGTCCGCAGATGGTGGCTGCGGCCGACAGGGCGAAGGGCATTGCCTCGACCTCCAGTTGGGTCGCCGAAGACTGGGTGACCGGTGTGTGGGCCTTCATCCAGGGCGTGAACTCGCACGCCCTGGTGCTGAACCGGGTGCTTGCCGGGCAAGAGCCGGTCAAGGCCGACGCGGTGCACACCAGGCCGGACGGCCAGGTCGTCGTCGACGTCTTCCCGGTCACCGGATACGACCGGTTGCTGCTTAACGGGTACAAGGCGCAGGTCTGGATCGAGCCGGGCGTCAGTGCTGAGCAAACTCGCCAGGACGCCGCCAGGATGTACCGCGGTGCCGGCTACGGCCACCCTGGAGTCTCACTGGTCCTCGGCGCAGGCAACGTGGGAACCATTACGACGCTCGACATCCTCGACCAGTTGTTCGCGCAGGGGAATGTCTGCGTCGTGAAGATGAACCCGGTCAACGACTACCTGGGCCCGTTCTACGAGAAGATCTTCAATGAGTTCGTCTCGCATGGCTGGCTGCGCTTTGTGTACGGCGGCGCCGACGTCGGCGGCTACCTGGCACACCATCCGAAGGTTGACTCCATTCACATGACCGGTTCGGCGGCGACCTACGACGCGATCGTGTGGGGTAACGATGCCGAGGCCGCGACTCGTAAGGCCAACAACACGCCAATACTGAACAAGCCGATCTCGGCCGAACTGGGCGGCGTCAGCCCGTTGATCGTCGTGCCGGGCAACTGGAACGATGCCGACATCAGGTTCCAGGCCGAGCACATCGCATCGAGCAAGCTCAACAACGCCGGCCACAACTGCATTGCGACCCAGATTCTGGTCGTGTCGGAGGATTGGCCCCTCGCCGACAAGCTCATCGCCGAAGTTCGCACGGTCATGCGCGAGGTTGAGCCCCGCTGCACGTACTACCCGCGCTCGGACGAGAAGACCGACAAGGCTTGCGACGGGATGAGCGGCACGGAGTTCCTCGGCAGCGACAAGAGCCGCGCCCTCATTCCCGATGTTGACCCGCAAAGCGGTGCCAGCATCTTGCGCGACGAGGTCTTCGCCGGCGTCATGGGAATCGTGCGCCTTCCCGGCAAGAGCGCACGCGAGTTCATGCGCAATGCCGTTGAGTTCGCCAACGACGTTCTGCCCGGCACTCTGGGGGCGACCATCGTCATCGACCCCCAGACGCGCAAGGCAAATGCGGTGGCCTTCGACGAAGCGATTTCCCAGCTGCGCTATGGCGACATCGGCGTCAACGTCTGGTCGGCGATGAACTTCTTGCTGGGCTACACGCCCTGGGGTGCGTTCCCCGGGCACACTCCGCAGGACATCGGCAGCGGCACCGGAGTGGTGCACAACGCTTTCTTGTTGCAGCAGTGCAGAAGGCCATCGCCGAGATTCCGTTCCGTCCGTCACCGCGCGCCATCATCAAGGGCGAGTTGACGATATCGCCCAAGCCGGTCTTCTTCGTCACGAACAAGACGGCTGAGACGACGATTCGCCGACTCGTCAAATTCCTCGTGGACGGCAAACCCACCGCGCTGCCCGGAATCTTTGCGTCCGCTCTGCGTGGCTGACAACGAGGAGGACACATCAATGGCCATCCGCGTCGCCCACATCGGCACCGGTAACGTCGGCAGCCATGCGCTGAGGGCACTCATCACCAACCCGGAATTCGAGCTCACCGGAGTGTGGGTGTCGTCGGACGCCAAGGCCGGCAAGGATGCGGCAGAGCTTGTCGGACTTGCGGATTCGACGAGAGTGAAGGCCACCAAGGATCTGGAGGCCGTGCTGGCCGCCGAGCCGCAGTGCGCCGTCTACACCCGGATGGCCGACAACCGGCTGCCCGAGGCGCTCGAGGACTACCGGCGAATTCTGGCCGCGGGCGTCAACGTCGTCGGCAGCGGCCCGGTCTTCCTGCAGTACCCGTATCAGGTCATTCCGGAGGAGATGATCACCGCGCTGGAAGACGCGGCGCGAGCGGGCCAGTCGAGTCTGTTCGTCAACGGAATCGATCCCGGCTTCACCAACGACCTGTTACCCCTGGCGTTGTCCGGCACCTGTCAAAGCATCCAGCAGGTGCGCTGCATGGAGATCATGGACTACGCGACCTATAAAGACGTCACCGTTATGTTCGACGTGATGGGATTCGGCAAGCCCATCGACGAGATCCCGCTGCTGCTACAGCCCGGTGTGCTCAGCCTGGGGTGGGGTTCTGTGGTGCGCCAACTCGCTGCGGGCCTGGGCATTTCGCTCGATGCGGTCGAGGAGAAGTACGTGCGCGAGTCCGCCCCGGAGGATTTCGATATCACAGCAGGCCACATTCCCAAGGGCAGCGCGGCGGCGTTACGGTTCGAGGTGCGCGGCATGGTCGACGGATCGCCCGCCATCGTCCTCGAACATGTCACCCGGTTGCGCGGAGACCTCTGCCCCGACTGGCCACAGCCGGCGCAGCCCGGCGGCAACTACCGCATCGAGATCACCGGCGAACCCTGCTATGCCGTCGATATCTGCCCGAGCAGCAGCAAGGGTGACCACAACCACGCGGCTCTGGTCGCCACGGCGATGCGGATCGTCAACGCCATCCCCGCGGTGGTAGCCGCACCGCCGGGCATCCGCACGACCCTGGACTTACCGCTCATTGTCGGCAAAGGGTTGTACTCGGCTAGTTAAGACAACCGAAAGAAGGACGTTCCAGGCACGCGTTGATCTGCAACATCGCGGGCCGCTTGAGTTATTGTCCGCAGCTTGACAATCCAGCTGATGCCGTGCGGCTCATCTTGAAGTTAAACGATTTTGGGGTCGATAGCGTAGACGAGAGAGGGTAGATCCGAATGCCGGCACGAACAGCTGATAAAGTTCGCCGGGCCACCAGCTTCTGCGAATTGTTCCAACACACCGCCGCTTCCCACCCTACGGAATGTCCAACGTGTAGTAGACGCCGTAGGGCGGCTCGAATCTTAAGTTGTGCCGGCACCTGGCGACATCATGCCCAGCTGACACGCAGATATCCAGGGAGGTCATGGTGAACCCGAGCTATCTGATGGCGCTCGACGCCGGTGGCAGCGGTGGGCATTGCTTGCTCGTGGACGTTGCGGGCGGCGTGTTCACGCGCGTCTTCCGCTCGTGGATCCACCCGGCGGCGCCGGAAACCGGTGGACTGGGTACGGATCTCGATCTGGACCTGATCTGGGCAACCCTCGCCGAGGCCGCCCATGAGGCGCTGGACAAGGCGGGCGCAACGCAGGATCAGGTGCTTGCCGTAGCGGCTACCAGCATGCGGCACACCACGGTGGTGCTCGACGCCAACGGCAGCGCCCTGTTGGCCACGCCCAACCGTGACGCCCGCGCCGCCGGCGAGGCCTTGCAGCTGGCGGGCGAGCATGGCAGCGCCCTCTACGCACGCACCGGGCAATGGCCAAGTCCCCTCGCCAGCGCAGCGCGACTGCGCTGGTTGGCAACGACGAACCCGGAGGCGTGGGCGCGTGCCACGACGGTGATCACGCTCAGCGATTGGATTGCGTACCGCCTTTGCGGCGAATCCGGTAGCGAGCCGTCGCAAGCCAGCTCCACCCTGCTATTCGATGTGGCGCAACGTGATTGGGCGTGGGATCTCGCCGAGGAATTGGGCATTCCGCGTCGCTTGCTGCCGCCCTTATGCCCCGCGGGTACGCACCTCGGCACGATCACGACCGCGGCGGCGGAGTTGTTCGGCCTACGCGCCGGGACTCCCGTCGCGGTTGGCGGTGCCGATACCCAGTGCGCCTTGCTGGGCGCCGGTGCCGTAGCGCCTGGACAGGTGGGGGCGATTGGGGGCACCACGGTTCCCGTCCAGCTGGTCCTCGATCGGCCGGTTGTTGATCCACACGAGCGACTGTGGACCGGTTGCCACGTATTAGCGGACCGTTGGGTGTTGGAGAGCAACGCCGGGGCATCGTCAAGTTGTTGACCGGGTGTGGTGCTGCGAGGATTGGTCGTTGTGGCGATTGCGGCGAGGTACAAGGGCTACCGGTATCCGATCGAGGTCATCGGGCACGCGGTGTGGCTGTATCACCGTTTCGCGCTGAGCCTGCGTGACGTCGAGGAGTTGATGGTTGCCCGCGGTGTGGTAATCACCTACGAGACGATCCGGTCCTGGTGTGCGAAGTTCGGGCCGGACTACGCCGCCCGGTTGCGTCGGCGGCGACCCCGTCCCGGCGACAAGTGGCACCTCGACGAGGTCTTCGTGAAGATCAACGGCACCACCCATTACCTGTGGCGCGCGGTCGACCAGCACGGCGACGTGCTCGACATCCTGGTGCAGTCGCGCCGCAACGCGGTGGCGGCCAAGCGATTCTTCCGCAAGCTGCTCAAGGGCCTGCGATACGTGCCGCGGGTGATCGTCACCGACCGGCTCGGCAGCTATCAGGTCGCTCACCGCGAGCTGGTGTCGTCGGTGACCCATCGCCGCTCCAAGTACCTCAACAACCGGGTCGAGAACTCCCATCAGCCGACCAGGGTCCGGGAACGGGTGATGAAACGCTTCGCCTCGCCTGGGCAGGCGCAACGGTTCCTGTTTGCGTTCAGCCACATCCGGCAGCATTTTCGTCCCCGTCGTCATCTGATCAGCGCGCCCCAATGGCGAACCGAGATGACCGACCGCTTCGCGGTCTGGGATGAGATCACAGCCGCCGCAGCGGCATGAAAGACACAGTCCGCCACTACATTCCGTCACCGAATCCACTCACATCGACTGCGCCACAAGCATTCTCAAATAACTTGACGATGCCGCTGGGCGGCCGAATGTGAGAACCAGGGTGACAGGCGGTGCGGAACGAACGGTCTTTCGGGTTGGCGTGAGTTGAGCACATCACTTCAACGTCGCGTTTGCCATTGGATTTTGAGTAAGGGGGCCGGCGCGGTTCGCAGACGTGTCCGTGTCAGGTGACTTGCCGTCGGGCGAAAACGTCGGTCAGGTCATGGGTTGTCCTGGGACTACGTAGCCGAGCTTGAGTAGGGCCTTGCGGAACTTCAGCTCTTGATCGAGTGGGACGGCGAGATGTTTGTTGCTGATCGGGTGACACAGCGGGCGCAGGTTAGGGTCGTTGGCGATCAGCGCGGCGGTGGCGGGATCGGCGCATTCGATCACGCGTGCGTGGCCAAGGTCGGTGAGCTGGCCAGCTCGGCGCTGAACATCGGCGATCAGGGTGCTCAGCGTGCTTGGCAGGTCGTGCTTGGTGTGTTGGGTCAGGAAGGTGGTGAATTCTGTCAGGTCGCGGCCGGAATCGAGCGCGGAAAGCAGGCTGGTAGCTGAGACCGTCCAGACGCGATCGTTGATCTGTTTCGTGTAGGCGCAGACCAAAAGCCGGTGTGGGGTTGGGATGTCGCCGGTGGCGACGATGTCGAGGTTGGACAGCACCTTCAGCGGCGCAGCGTCGATCACGTCGGTGTTAGACGGTTGGTAGGTGCCGGTCAGGCCGAGCACGTAGGCGCCCAGAGCAGTGAGTCTGATCGACTGCAGGCCGTCGTAGCGACTGAGGGCATCCAACTCGTAGGCGCCCCAGTTGTCCTGGAAGTCCGTGCGAGCGCCAGCAGGATGGACGTAGTCGAGGTCGACCAGCCCCAGGGTGCCCGCGTATTCGAACAGGACGGCCAGGCTGTAGCGGCCTTCGAGGAGTTCCCAGCGGTAAAAGCCGGCGTAGCCGAAGCTGCCGTACTGCGGATCGACGAGGTAGAGCTTCCATAGCGCCGTGTCGTTGCGGGCAATGGTGGGGCTTCGGTTGCCGTGGCGCATGGTGTTGAACAAAGTGTCCACCTTGATCCACTGGCCCGGCGGGCAGGTCGCCAGCGCCTGGTTGATCCTCTGGCGGCGGGTCTTGGCCGCGGTGAGCACGTTTCGGGCGCGCTGCCCCTTAATGTTTTCGATTCGGCTGAACTCGTCAATCACGGCGTGGGTAATCCAGCGTTGCCATAGGTGGCGGATGACTTCTGCCGGTGGTTTGCCCAAGGCCGCGCGGCCTTTCGGGGTCGGTTGCAGCCGGGTGCCTTCCAGTGTGGCGAGTCCACCGGCCTGGATCAGCAGCGGCCAGGCGAAGCTGGCGATGGGTTGGCCTGGGTAGAAGTCGCCATCAACGAGGTGCGCATCGATGATCTGGATGCTCGCCGCCGAGGGACGGCCGGTTTTGGCGCCGCACTTGATCTCGCCGGCCGCGCACAGCTCGAGTACAGTGCGCACGTTGGTGAGGGCTTCAGGCGCAGTTAGCCGCACCCGGTGCCCGTTAACATCGTGCAGGGGGCCGTCCACGGCATTCACGCCATTTTTACCCAGCGGCGGTACGCTGCGATCCACTCAGCGCCGTCGGGCTGCGGTGTAGGCAACGCAAGGTCCACGATTGGGATGCGCTGTGCGGTATTACCGCGCGTGCAGACGGCCACGATCTGTTGGTCGTCGGTCAGGTCAATACCCGCCACGGTCACATCTACGCCGAGGACCACGGTCTGAAACGGCATGGCGAGATTGTCGTCGAGCACGGTATAGAAGCCGGTCACGCACTCGCTGTCGTTGTAGCAGTCGGCGGTCGCCTCCGTGATCAAGGCGTCCAGCGTTGCGTTATTCGATCGGCTCATCCGCTCACCCCCATCGCCACCGACCATGTCGTCGCACAGACTATCGAGTGCGCGCGCGCCAGCTGTTCAGTACGTCCTCGACGTGCTCGCGCACCTGTCGTCGAGCTGCTTGCCGGTCGACGCCCGACATCAGCAGCTGGTCATAGTCGGTGTCGACGTGGCGGACCGACGCCGCAACGGCCAGCCATATGGTGTCCGGATCGAGCGCCCGCCCAGCTGCGCTTCGCCCGATCCGGCCGCTGCCGCGCGTGGCCGCATGCCGCGCGATGGCCTCGGCCCGGCTGACGGGGCAGCCCGGGAACAGCGCACGGATCGCGGCGGCAAGCTCGGCCGCGAAATCCACGTCCTCGTCGGCTCGTCTTGCTTGGTCCCGCTCCCTTCGACGAGCCCGCACCTCGGCGTCGGCGAGGCACTCGATTTCGGCAAGCTCGATCGCCTCGGCCGCGGCCAGGATGCCCTGGCGTTCGTAGCGCTTGCGCGACCGGCTCCACCGCACAACAACGGCAGAGAGTCGGCTGGCCTTCTTCGCGCGCCGGGTCAGCGCCGCATCGCCAGAAGGCAAGAAAACGAGATGCCCGAGGTCGGAGCAGTCCAGGCACAGTGGGCCGGCATCCTCCATGAACAGCAGGTCGCCGGTGTCGCCACAAGACGTGCACGTCCATTCTTTGACCGCCGAGATCACGACGAGATCCGGAACTCGACTCTGCCGCTCGACCGCGCGCTCAGACAAGTCCGGCGACACCCAATGCGTCCGGTACGCACGCTCGATGGCGGCATCCCCGCTGACGCTGAACCGCAGTTGGCGGCGGTCGCGAGTGCGGGCGACGTAATCGGTCTCTGAGGGGTTGAGGCCCCGGCCACGAGCCCAGCGCCGGAACGCCGCCATCGCCACCGTGACCTTGCTCAGGTTGGCCTGCACGACGCGCTCGAGCGACTCGACCAGGCCCTGCTGCCACCGCTCGAGGTGCGACGGCGCCAGCCAACCCAGGCCGAGCAGCACGTCGATTGCGCTGACGAACCGTTGTTCGGCGAGCGCCCTCTCGGCTGCTCGCGTGACTCGCTGCTCTAGATCCTGCCGTGTCATAGGCCAGCCGAACCTATCCCTTCGACAATGACCGCGCCCCGACAGGCAATCTCGCCAGATGTGTCACGACGACAGATCACGGGATTGGTGCACCCTTCCTTTCCGTGAGGCGAACATGCTCTCCCCGTCGGCGGCTGAGGCCTGGCCACCCTCACCGCGTCGTCCGGTCAACATGTCAACGGTTTGCTGATCGTGTCATGTTGTCGCGGCGGTGGACATTCCTTATCAACGCGCCGAGTCGGTGACCTCAAGGATAGTTGAGCTCTTGTGCGGTCAGACCGTACTCATCAGACATGGCATCTGTGACGGTCCTTGTCGATCTCGGTTGGCCGTCAACGAGATACGACAGAATTGGGCGCATCAACGTCTGGAAGTCGGGAATGGTCATGAGGGGAATGTGCTGGCAGTGGGGTTGGCTGACTCGGTCAGCCGCACTTCAAGGTCGGCAATTCGACGGTCTTGGAAGAGCAGGTTGGAGCGGGCGGCTTTGAGTCGTTCGTCGAGTGTGTGGTTCTCGGCGGTGAGCCCACGGACACGCTGTTTGAGGGTGGTGTTCTCGGCGGTGATTCGTTGGACGTCATCTTGTGTCCATTCGGCTTCCAAGTCGCGGATCTGGCCGAACAGCTCGCCGATGCGAGTGCGTTGGGCGAGGATCTCGGTGTGAGCTGCCTTGAGCGCGTCCTCGGCGTTGAGGGCACGCTCGCGCCAGGTCGCTTCACGTGAGTCGTCGGCTTCGGCAAGCAGTCGGCTGCGTTGGTCACCGCACTCCCGGATTGCTTCAGCAACAGCGCGTTTCGCGTCCGCATTGGTGTAGAGGAACGTCCGCGACACACCCGCGCGACGGGCCACGACAGCAACGCTCACGGGTGTTTTTTCCCGGCGTAGCCGTGCGATGGTGTCGTGGACACGCCCGAGTGCGGCTTGAGTGTCGCGGTGCCGTGCCGCCAGTGCGGCGGCGGTGCGCGGTGCAGGACAGGCGGGCTCGCTCATGCACATGCTTCCTGGTCGTCGTCGGTGTGGTCGTTGTCGTCGCCGGCGGTGCTTACGGTGGTGGCAAGATCGGTGGCACGAAACGCGGTCGACCACACCCGGCGGAAGTAGTCTTGCGGTTTACGCAGGTCCAGGGCGAGCGCCTGATCCAACAGCCCCAGCCCGGCCAGTGCTCTTTCCAGCCCGTCGATGGCGCGGGCGGTGGGCTCGAAGTGGCGGTGCAGGTATTCGGCGGTGGCGTCGTCGGGGGCGCCCTCGGCCAGTTGTCGCCATTGTTCGCGTTTACGCCGCCAATACAGCAGATCCGCCCCGGAGAGCACGAACTTGTCGCAGTTATGGCAGTCCAGATTCCATGGGCATGCTTCACCGTCGACGACCGGTTGGAAGGTGCAAAATCCGCCCTCAGCCGGCGTGCTACGCCGCGACAGGTCGATCGCCAGCGCTTGGGCCTGCTCGCGAGTCATCGGGGACGCGTCACTGGTGAGAAGTTCACCAGGGTTGGCAGTGCCAGGTCCTGCAACCCACCTGCTGCAGTACGTCCTCTAGATCCGAGTTCGACAGGTGCACATAGTGTTCGGCCATACGGTCGCTGACGTGGCCCAGGTAGGTGCGAATGTGGGTGAGGCTGGCGCCGGCGCGTAGAAGGTTGGTGGCCAGGGTGTGTCGGGCCTGATGCGGCACGCAGTGGCCGAGGTCGAGTGCAGTGATCCATGCCTGGAACCGTGTGTGAAACCAGTTGTAGCTGAGTGCCTGGGTGCCGTCGTGATTGCGATGGGTGGTTGCGAACAGCGCCAGCCCGGCGCGTTCGGCACCGGCCGGCCGGCGGCCGTGATGCGCGGTGAAGCGGTCCTGGGTCTTGGTTTGGCGCTCCGCGATGACGTCGTACAACCTCTCCGGGATGCGGATCGCGACGTCATAGTTGCCGACCTTGGTCTGGTCGTGCCAGAACATGGGCAGCCCGTTATAGCGGCCGAGGCAGTCCCAGCGGACCTGGACCACCTCTCGCACGCGGCGGCCAGTGGTCACGACAATCTCCCACATGTCTCGGAGGCCGAGATCGTGCGGATCGTAGACGTGCGCGAACTGACGCAGGTTGTCCTCGTCAGCCAGCGCGCGGGCGACACCATCGGAGTACGGGCGGCGCGCGTTTCGTTGTTTGGTTTCCCCGCCCGCGGGCACGGTGACGATGAACTCGCGGGCTAAGCCGATCTGCTCGGCCGCTCCGGTGTCCATCGCGTCGCGCAGCATCTGGCGAAGGGTGTTGAACACCGTCATCCGAGTCACGGTGGTGACGATGCTGTTCGAGAACGGCGCACCCGTGCGTGCAAAGCCGGTAACACAGCGGCCCTCGGCGCGCGAACCTAGCGCGAAATAGACCACGACAGTACCCCGATATGGGTTCTCATGGCCGGTGCTCCACTTATTTATTCGGAGCCGCGTCGCTGCCATCAGTTGCACGAATCTTGCATGGGGCTGCATTTGCGCTGCTCAAGTGGTGCCCCCGGCAGGATTCGAAACTGCAGGCTTCATGCTTCTATGCGTCCGGATGGCTTCGCCGCAGCAGCGTCCAGGCAGCAGGGTTGCCTTTGCATGCGGCCCCTGGCAGGAACGGTGCCGTACCGCAGACGTCCTCCAGCAGGGCATCTAGCCGAGCACCGATGCGAGCCACGGGACACAGAATGCCCCCGGTCGGGGCACAGCGTTGCAGATGTTGCCCCCGACAGGGGCGTGAGGGATCATTGTTGCCCCACCTGGGCTTTTGGGTCTGCCCCCGACGGGGGCATACCGAACCAACCGTCAAAAGCCGCTACGAAACCTATAGCAGAAGTCTCAGATGACCGAGGTGCCGGGGAAGCTGAAAGCCCAGATCAGTGGCCTATAGCGGGTTGAACTATCCGTCGATTTCCCGGGCATTTCCCTGTGTCCACCTTCAGGCCGCCCGTTCAAGAACGTCGGTCTGGGGACGGCGGGTGAGGATGCCCATCAAAGACAGCAGCACGAGCAAGAATGGCGGCTTGGGCTGGCCAGGATCGTGGGAGGCCTCATCCTGACGAATCCAGGCGCAGAGGTTGGACAGGTCCTTGATCAGGGCGTCGTCGTCGACACCGTGATGGGCGCAATGAGCCTCAGCGCGTGGTCTTCTTCCCAGGACAATGACGTGGACATAATGGCCTCCCGCTATGTAGTTGTGAAACTCCTGTTAGACAGCTTAATTATAGCTGTGGGGCAAGGGCTTCTTGCGCCCTGCCGAATAACGCTCGGCGATCTGCAGTCTTGGTCCACCACGACTGCTCGATGCGGGCACCAGGTGAGCCGGATTGGTGAGGTGCTTGGAGGTGTGCAGATGCGCGTAGCGCCGATTCAGCCCGGTCAACTTCTCCATGTCGCGCACCTCGCGGGCGAACGGGTTGTCGGTCATGCGGTCAGTTCTCCTTCGTGTTGGTGTTGGCGCTCGCTGCTGCGGTGGGGCTGAGGCGGCGGGGGTCTCTTGTTACTTGCCTGCCATTTGGTTGGTTGTTTTTTTGTCCAGATGTGAATGTCCAGTCGTCCACCTCCCTATAGAGGAGGAGGTGGACAGACATTCTGCGAGTCCGGACTTGGACCTGGACAAAACCTGGACTAACTGAACATCCCTCCTGCCAGCAAATCTGGGCTCTTGTCTCCAAGAACCCACTTTGGCCGGTTCTCAGTGCCACGGTTGTTCATGTAACCCTCGCTGTGCAGCCACTTCAGTGCCTCGTAGACGGTGGATCTCCCTAAATCCTTCTCTGCGCCCAGGCGGACCATCTCTGTCCCGCTAAAACCGTCGGGAGGGGCTGATGTCCGGATTATGTCCAGAACTACCCGGCACGACTCGGCTGTGATTTGGTTTTGTCCAGACCGCAATCCGGACAAAACGAGGGTCTGGCGGTGCAGCGCCAGCGTCCCCGGCATCAGGTTCTCCGAGACGGTGTGCTCAATCAGGCTGAAATGGTGGTCACACTGCGAGGGCGCGTCCTTGTGCTTTTCGCAGTGGATCGTGGCCGCCAGCGCGCTGCCTTTCATCCTCAGGTCCGACCAGACCGCTCCATCCCAGACGTTTGATCCCCTGCCTGCGGACCCGACACGGGAAGTGTGGTGGACGACGAATGTGGAGCACCCGGCCCTGCGGATGGCATCGGCAGCCTCAATCGCCTTGCCCTGCTCTGTCGCCGAGTTCTCCTCCAGCCCGAGGGTGCAGCGTGCCCTGGTGTCGAGCACCAGCAACCCGGCCTTGGTCTCCTGGACCACCTCGATGGCCTCGGACACGTCCACCTTGTTGCCGAGCTGGATCGGGAGCGGCAGGACTTTCAGCCTCTGCTCCAGTTCTTTGGGGTCGACCCGCCACAGTTCGGCCCAGGCCAAGATCCGCGCTTCCATGCCGTTGGCCCCCTCAGCGGCGACGTACACCACTGTCTCCGGTTTGGGCACCCGGAAAGCCACAGAACGGTATTCCAGCGGCCAAGGAACAACTCATGGCGACAGCGGCGAAGGTCTTGTATGCCCCTGGCCCACCGGACAGCTGGGCCAAGGTGTCCCGATACAGAAAGTTCTCGACCAGTGGCTCGACGGGTGGCAGGGCGCAGAGGTCGGATAGGCTCAGCAGCCTGTCCCGCAGGTGGACCCGCCCATCACTGTTCTGGCTGGGCTCCTCGCCCGCTGGTGGCACTGCCCTCGGGGTCTCGATCCCTGCCCGCAGCCCCGAGTTGAGGGTGGCGTGAACAGACCTGATCCCGTCATCGTTGGCAAGTCCACAGTCGCTGGCGGCAAGCTCTAGCTTCTCGATCACCAGGCTGCGGTTCATGCCCGCGCCAGCGATGTAGTGCCCGCACTTAAGTGCTGCCACATTCAGCACGTCATTGCGCCCGCCCTTTGTCGCCTCGGAGACCTTCCTGGCCTCATCGGTGAGCACCGTGTCCAGGTATTTCTGCTGGCGCTCATCCGGTGGTGTCCCATCCCATTGCGGGGCCGGGTCGAACTGGAACTCGCAGTGTCCTTTCCCCCGAGCAGAAGAACGAACATGGCTGGCCAACTGATCAGCCACCCAGTCGGCGAATCTCTCTGCTCCCTCGGGGTCGCCTTCATTGATCAGGGCGTCGAGGTTATCGAATTCGATGGTGTAGCCGCGGCCACCCTTTTTCCATCTGAGAGTGCCGGGCAGGAACACGTTGGTCCCGTACGACTGGATATCAACGCCGGGATAGCCCGGCAGCCTGTTGTTCTTGGTGGTCGAGTGGACGCTGGGCAGTTCCTCGTGTCCGGCGATGTAGAAGTGCCAGCCGCCCGATGGGGTCCTGACCCCGGCGAAGACCCGCACCTTCAGTTCGTCGAGAAGGTCCACAACCTCTTTGACATCGCCGCCATTGCGGGGGTCGGTATCGACTACTGCGACCTTCCCGCCCATGTTCGCGCACAGTGCCGATGTCCGGGGGAAGGTGTCGGTGGGGTAGCAGAACTGCGTGAAAAGGCGCTCCAGGCTGCCTTCGGCTTCTATCTGTTGCCAGCCGAGGGGGCGGTGAAATTCGGGGCAGTCAGGCCCCTCCTCAGCCTCATAGCCGGGGGTGGCAGCCCATACCGGGACACCGAGGCTGGCCAGCTTGCGCAGGAAGGCAATTTCGGGGCTCTCACCACCACCACCACCCTGCCCCCGGTCACCGTTTAGAGTGGAGCCATCGGCCCGATCGTGAGGGTGAGGGTTGGTCTGGTGATTGTCGTCGGCCTCTGGGGAGACCCGGAGGCCTTCGTCATATTCAGGAGGGGGCATCGGCACTCCCAGTGGCCTTGGCCTCTTCCCGGTTCCCGCCGCGCTTCTCGTTCTCGGCCAGGAACTTGTCCACAGACGAGCGCCTGTAGAAAATCCTGGTCCCGATCTGGATGTGCGGAACGAAATCGCCAGCAGCACGGTGTCTGCGCTGGAACTGAATTCCCCAGCACGGGTTCTCCCGGTAGAGATCGGCTGGAGTCAGAAGATCATCGGACATGATCGCCCCTTCCCTCACTCTTTATGGGGTCGGGAAGGGCCCAAATACATTGCCGAGGGTGAAAGAGGCTAAAAGAGGCGCAGTCGTGGTGGTGGTGGTGCTCATGCCTCACCGTCCCACCGGGTGTCGTCACCGGCCCAGCCCCAGCCCGACCAGTGCAGCCTGGTGACCTGAGCCAGCGTGGGAATGGTGGCGGGGTCCACGCAGGCGAAGTTCTTGCGGTGTGTGTCGAAGGCAGTGACCCCGGTGAAGGTGCGATGACATCCGGCACAGTGACAAGTGCCCTGCCCGGTCCAGCGGGCATCGCACCGGCCACAGGTGATCCACTCAGGAGTGCCCGTTTTTGCCTGAGCATGGAGCAATAGAGCCCCGTCTGGGGTGTTAGTGGGCATCGCCGTCACCGCCCCCCAGCAGCTCAGCAATGCGCCTACGTGCCTCGTCGGACAACGGCACTGTCTTGATGAGGTCGCGCAGCACAGTGTCCAGCGCGTTATTCCTCGCGGCCACGCTCTCCTCGTGGAGGCTGGCCTTGGTCGCTGCCTCAATCTCGGACAGGGGGACGACGTGCTGGGAGGTCAGCGCCTGTTCCACCTCGGCGGCATCCAGCCGGACCAGTCGTCCGATCTTGTAGGCGGTCAGCACCTTCGCGGCAATCAGGCGGTCGATGCTGCGCTCGGACATGTCGAAACGCTGAGCGATCCAGCCCTTGGACACGTACTGCCTAGGGGGCAACAGGGATTGTTCGGGCATTGCCGGGACCTCTTTCGGGCACGCTGAAATGGGGCGTTACCCGCGGACTTCCCTTTGTCTTTCCCTTTTCGGGCGGAAGTCATCCGACTGTGCCGTCCCGATCCGGCTGTGGGCTCAGTTGTCGGCAGAGCTGCCTTCGTTATGCCAGGGTCCAAGCGTCAAGAGAAAGCCTACCAGGGCTGCTCCCGTCAGATCTCGGCAAGCTTTGACAGCGCCTCGGCCACCTCGACATCCCTGCCGCTGGCGATCGCCTGATATCTCAGTGACGCGGTCACGGTGCTGTGCCCCAAGCGGCCCATGATCTCCACCAGGGAGCCCACCCGTGCTGCCTGGGTCCCGGCGAAGTGCCGCAAATCGTGGATGCGCACCCCCTCCCGGCCAATGGCCGTCATGGCGGGGGAGAAATGATGCCGGAAGGTCTTGTCGTTGAGATGGCAGGTGCCGCTGCGGGTAGGCGCAAACACCAGGGCCCCCGGGTCACTGCTGACGAAGGCGTCCAGGTGGTGCTTGACGTCGGCCCTGACATGCGGAGGCACCGTCACCACTCTGGGCCTGCCGCTCTTGGGGGTGTCGATGCGGCACTCACCCCGGTGGGTGGCAGCACGGCCCACCGAGATGGTCTCGGCACCCTCGGCGATGTCCCTGCGGCGCAGCTCGATGACCTCGCCCCAGCGGAGGCCGCACCAGGCCGAGATCAGCACCAGAGCCCGGAACCGCTCCTCGATCACCGCAGCCAACTGGCTCACCTCGGCCACGTCGAGGATCACCGGGGTTCGGGTGCGGGTGGTGACGGTGGCTCTGGGAATGTGACAGGGGTTGGCCGCGATCAGCCCGTCAGTGACGGCGGTGGCCATCGCTGCATGCAACACGCCGTAGGCATGGGCCCGCATCACCGGCTTGTCGGCCAGAGTGCTGGCGTGCCAGGAGCGCACCGCCTCCGGGGTCAGGTTCACCACCGCCACCTTCCCCAACATCGGGGTGATGTGCTGGGCCAGGATCGCCCGGTAGTGGGCCTTGGTCCGCGGCTTGATGTCGCGGTGGTCGATCCATGCGCCGATGTAGTCACTGGCGGTGAGGACCCTGGCCTTCATGACCAGAGCCCGTGCTGACGGCGGTGTCCACTCACCCCGCTCGATCAACACCCGTTCATCGGACAACCAGCGTTCGGCGTCCATGCGCCGGGAGAAGGTGCTCGGTGCCCGGTGCCGCAGGACGTCGGGTCCCACGTAGGTCCCCTGGTACCGCCCGGACGGCAGCCGCCTGATCCATCCCCAGCCACGTCGGCCCTTCTTCCCTGCCACCTGGATCACTCCTCTGCGGAATAGCACGCGGATACTCGTGCTGTCTGTCGTGCTATGTATCTGTCACATTCTGCGCCTCGTGTCGGTTGCTGTCGATACCCCAGGGGCGGTGTCCCGACTGCTCACCGGCACATTCTGCTGGTCGGAGGATCGCTGGGACGTGGCATCCCGGCTAATTCGATCCCAGCCGGGACCACAACACAAGAGTTGTCACGACGACTTTGTGGCCGTGTCACCGTCGTTGCCCAGCAACTCCTTCTTTGCCTTTACCAGCTCGGCTTTGGCCGCGGCGCCGACCTGCGGATACTGCGGGTTGAGATCCCGCAGCGTCTCCAACAGCACCGCGGAAGTCGACACGTGGCTAAACCATTTGTGGTCTGCGGGGATCACATGCCAGGGTGCCCAGACTGTGCTGGTGTGGCTGAGCATGTCTTGAAAGGCCCGCTGGTAGTCGTCCCAGAACGCGCGCTCGCGTAGGTCCGCGACGGAGAACTTCCAGTTCTTCTCGGGTTCGTCGATGCGCTCAAGGAACCGGCGCGCCTGTTCGCCCTTGGAGACGTTGAGAAATAGCTTGACGATGACGGTCCCGTTGTCGGTGAGGTAGCGCTCCCAGTCGTTGATGTCGCGATACCGCCGCTGCCAGATGCCCTCAGCGCCGAGCACCGCGGTGCGTGGCCATAACGTCTCAGGGTGCACACGGGTGGTCAATACATTCTCGTAGTGGGAGCGGTTGAACACCGCGATGCGGCCCAGCTCCGGCAGCGACCTTTGGTGGCGCCACAGGTAGTCATGTGCCTGCTCGGTCGCCGACGGCGCCTTGAAGCTGTACACGTCGACACCCTCCGGGTTGAGGCCGCTCATGACGTGCTTGATCGTGCCGTCTTTTCCGGCCGCGTCGATCGCCTGCAGGATGATCAGCAGCGACCGATCGGCCTGGGCGAAGAAACGGTCCTGCAAATCCAGCAGCGCCGCCTTCGCGTCAGCCAGCACCGCGGCACCGTGGTCTTTGCGAAGCTGTTGGTCGTGGCGGGTGGGATCGAAGTCCTTGGCCAGGTCCACCTTGGACCCCGGCTTTACCCGGGTAGCCTCTGCCAGGCTCTTCCACTGCACCGGCAACTTCGCCTCCTGGTTATGTCGTATGTCTGTTTTTCAGGGCGGCCGCGTACGGGCACCGAACGCTATCAGCGTCGCAGACGGTGGCCGGAGTTTGTCACCACTTTCTTCGCCCAGGTCAAGCGTGCTGTCTGGCCACGCTATCCAGGTAGTGTGCGATCCAGGAGCTACGCCGGGAATGGGATCGACCGGATTCAGTCCGCCAGCGGCGAACCGAGCCTCGTCTTCTTCTCCCCATACATCAGGTCGTCGGCGCGCGCGATCAGTTCGTCAACCGTGGCGGAGTCGGTGGCGGGTGCCTGCACCACGCCGATACTGGCGGAAAGCCGGTAGGGGCGATTCCTTGTCGCATTGAAGCACTGGAACGCCTCGACGAGCCGCTTTCTCAGCATCGCCGGAGGGCCCTCGGGTTCGGTGACCAGTACGCAGAATTCATCACCGCCCATACGGGCGAGGATGTCGGTTTCGCGCAATGTGGCGCGCAGTACCTGGCCGACGTCTGCGATCAGGGTGTCGCCGACGTGGTGACCGTGCTCGTCGTTGACCCGCTTGAGTCCGTCGACATCGAGGAAGGCGAGCAGGCAGTCGCTGCCATGGCGGCGCGCCGCGCGCAGTGCCGGCTCGGCCAGCAAGTAGAAGCCGCGGCGGTTGTTCAGCCTGGTCAGTTCGTCGGTGACGGAGAGTTGACGAATCTCCTCGTTGGCCTTTTCCAGCGCGGCGGTTCGGTCGCGTACCCGTTGTTCCAGTTCGGAATTGACCCGGAGGTTCTCCATGGCGATCGAGGTCGAATCCGCCAAGGCCTGCAGCAAGGAAACTTCCTGTCCGGACGGCCGATGCGGGCGAGCCCAATAGTTGCCGATCGCCCCGATCGGGTCGAGCCTGCGGATCGGCACCATCACCATGCTCTTGACGAAGGTCGGGAGGTAGGTGGCGTGCGGGATGCGCGGGTCGCGGTAGATATCCGGGATGACGGCCGCGTCGCGGTTGAGCATCGCCCAGCCGCTGATGCAGGTCTCGATGGGGAAGCGGCTGCCCTTCCACAGTGGGGCGATCGCGTCCTCTTCGGCGTAGTAGCACTTGTCGTTGTCGCGCAGCACGAACGTGGCGCCGTCGCACCCGGTGAGCTCGCGCGCCGAGCTACGGACAATGTGCTGGATGTCGGGCAGGCTGCGCGCCAGCGACAATTCCTGGACGGCCTGCAGCAGCCGCTCCATACCGCGGACATAGTCGGCATTGGTGAACCCGCGGGTCCGGGGGAGGGAAGCCGGCGGCGAGGACGGTAACTGCTGGGAGTCCATTCGCACCTCCGTCGAAACCGGCCACATTCCCAGACGGCGCCGCCAAGGCAGTCGATGGAGCTTACATCGATCGGTTCACGTTGACGTCAATTCCGCCGGCGACGGGTGGAGTGTTTCGCTGTTCGATCCCGGCCCTCTCTGCACACCAGTGACCGCGACAACCCGGACGCCGCGCCACCGTGTCGGGACGGCAGCTACTTGACGCACGGGATGCTTGTCGCGGTCATCCGGCTGAGGTCAGTCGGCGCCGGAGCGTGAGCGCCGGTGCCGGTGGCGGCGACCGCGGTCACCTTTCCCGACGCCGATCCGTTGAGCGTGGCACCGGGATGGGCAAGGTAGTCGCCCGCGGGGAACTGCGTTCCCACGATCAGCCGAACAGTTCCGGGCGACACCGTGTCCTTCGCGGTCGCAGGCACGTGTAGTTGATCGGCCAACACGTGTGCGCCTTCGGAGGCGCCGGGGCCGTATTCGATGATGCTGTCGTCTTCGGTGGCCGTGGCTGTGGTGGCGCTGCCCCGGGTGAAACCACGGCCGACGAACGTGTCTTCAATCGCGGCGGCCAGTCCGTCGCGTGACGTGGCGTTGACGACGTCAAGAACCACGGGTTCGGCCAATGCGGACGGTGGTTGGGCAGTTGAAGGCACGGCATCCGGCGCGGCCGGGGTGTCGGAAAAGAAGCGCTCGTGAACGATCTGCCGGATGGTCGGAACGTCGATGAGGTTGACGTCGGACCCATTCGGATCTCGGGCGAAATCGGAGATCGGCAGGGTGTAGAACGACAGCGGCCTGTCGGCCAGTTGCGAGGCCCGCGCTGCAAAATCGGGGAGGTCCAACCCGGCATCGACAGCGATATTGTCGCGGGCAACCCCGAGCAAGTTCCGCAGCGCGCTCAGGTTAGACAGAGCACCGCCGCTGCGAACCGCTTTGACCAGCGACACCAGAAACGCCTGCTGTCGCCGGGTCCGGTCGAAATCGGTAAAGGAACCGTCGTTATCGTCGCGCCGCTGCCGCACGAAGGCCATCGCCTGTGCGGCATCGATCTGCTGAACCCCTTGGTGGAACTCCGCACCCGAATAGCTGTCCACCGTGTCTGCGTTGAGGCATACCGTGATCGGCTCCACGACCTTGGCGATTTGGAAGAATGCGCCCAATGTGACCTCGACGAAATGATCGACCGAGATACCCAACAGATGCTGCACAGTGCCGATTTCGGCCTTGCGGCCGGCTTCGCGGGCAGTCTGCTCGCGAGCGACCAGGTCGGTTGCGCCCGCACCGTCCCAATTACCGCTGGCCTGGGAATCCAGGGCCTGCTGATAGGCCAGCCCGTATGCCTGCTTGATTTTGCCCTTGCACACCGATCCGGGACAGCCCGACAAATCCACATAGTCGTCGCGGGGAATCGACACTGCAGTCACCGGTCCCTCACCACCCGGAATATGCATGAATATCAGCACATTCGCGTTGTAGCCGCCTGAGGTTTCATCGCCGGCATGCAGTGCCTCATACATCTCCTGCGGCAGCGGCCGGCCATTCTGGTCCAACCTACTGTCCAATCCCATCAGCAGAATGTTCTGGTCGACCCCGGACGAGGTCAGTGCATTCGGTAGTGCGTGGGAGATGATGATCCTGCCCACCGCGGAGTGGAGGCCCGTCCACCCGATTCCGGTGATGGCCATCACGAAAGCCGAAGCCAGGCTGGCGATCAGCCGCCCTTTTAACAGCACCATGCGCTGTGATTGACCAGATCCACTGCTGCTCATAACGACTCACCATTGTTCCCGACCACCCGGCGAATCTCCGTTAACCGCAGCCGCGAGCCGCAACCAAAAGCGACGCCATTTCCAGAGTGGTCTCAGCTGGCGATTCGATACTTGGGCGCAAAAAGGTCCCGTGCGAGCTCGAGGCGCCCGTTGCAGTGACGACGGCCCCTTAGCGGCCGATGCGTGGAACTCCGCAACTGCTCATCGATGCCGGCATCGGTTAACGGCGGGCCGGGGCCCGCCCGACTTGGTACCTGCTCACTATGGCGCCCCATAGAGGCCGGGACCGGTGATCTGGAGGTCTTTGAGGAACGGGCGAACTGCCTCGTAGGCCGCCTCGATGAGCGCGGCCGTGTGCGAGAAGTCCAGCGGTGACACCAGCTCAGGGGCGGGGCCGGGAAGGTAGACGACCGGAATCTCGGCAGCGACGAGCGGCGCCTCGCACACGGCTTGTGAGCGCATCATGACCATCGTCGTATACAGCAGCACCTCGGCGATGGTGTCGGTGGCCGTTGGCAATTGGCCGGGTAGTTGCAGTCGAACACGACCAGCGAACCTGCGCCCATCGCGACGGCTTGGCGCATCGGGACGTTGGCAACAACGCCGCCGTCGAAGAGGCGTCGGCCGTCGTGTTCGACGGGCGGGAAGATACCGGGGATTGCGGCGCTGGCCAGCAATGCCGGCAGCAGCGGGCCGTCCTGCACGGCGTAGGGACGGGCGGTGGCGACATCCGTGGTGACGGCAGCGAACGGCAGAGCCAAGTCGGCGAAGGTGGTGTCCGCGCCCATGAATTCGGCGATAACCGCGCCGAGCCCGGTGTTGGGGAACAGATGGGTCTTGCTCCGCTGCAGTGTTCGGGCCTGGGCGAGCCAGCCGCCAGGGAACACCTCATCGCGCGTCATCCGTGCCCATTGGTGCGAGAGGCGATTGGCGGCCGCCGTGGGATCCGAGGCGACGACGGCGCCGTTGAGTGATCCGACCGAGGTGCCGACGACAAGGTCTGGGGCGATGCCGCATTCGCTGAGTGCTTGCAGCATACCGACCTGGACAGCGCCGAGGCTGCCGCCGCCGCCGAACACGTAACCAACGGGCCGGGGCAAATTCTCGAGCTGACCGACGTGACCGCTCATCTCAGTCAGGCTAGAACGCCGACCCCGGACCCCTCAGGGTGCACCGATGGGCCGCGGCGGTACCGGTCCATACCGTAAGCGTTACAGTACAGATTCCGTCCCAGGCGTCATGTCCCGATGACGGAACAGTAGCGAGCCTGCGGCGCGATGCGGTTGCGCCGGCCTGAAAGGAGTCCGATGACGCAGATCCCCCCGGCACCGCACAGCACCCCCTGCCCTCCGGAGGGGGATTGGCTGGGCACCCCGTACCTGTCTTTCGAGCGCCAGGGGCCGATCGCCGTTTGCGCGATCGATCGCCCCGACGCCAAAAACGCCATGACTCCTGCAATGTATTTCGGAATCCGTTATGCCGTCGGCCGGCTCAACGAAGACCCAGATCTGGCCGGGCTGGTGATCACTGGAACCGGAGATGTCTTTGCGCCCGGCGGCGACATGGGCGGTGGCGGCGGCACCGACGACTGGATCACCTTCGGCGCCGCGCTGGGCATGGACGTCACCCCGTTCGACGCAGTGCGGACCTCGGGCAAGCCGATCGTCTCCGCGGTCAACGGGCTGTGCCAGGGCGGCGGATTCCAGATCGCTTTGTGCAGCGACCTTTCCGTGGTGAGCGAGCGGGCGACCTTTCGCGTGCCCGAGTTGTTCCGCGGCTACGCCGACACCTATTACAGCCAGATGCTCGCCCGCCTCATCGGGCCGGTACGCACCCGTGACCTCATGTTCACCGGACGGGTCCTCACCGCGGCCGAGGCCCTCGACTGGGGTCTGGTCACCACAGTGGTTCCGCACGAGAGCCTGCTCACTGCGGCGAAAGACCTTCTGGCGCAATGCTGTCGAACCGCACCACGCGCTCGTGCCGTCATCAAGTCCAGCATCGACAACTATTTGGGCTTGTATGACCGCATCGGCATGACCAGCAGTCTGACCGACGCCGAGGCACGAGAAGGCTTCCGCGCCTTCAAGGAACGCCGCTCACCCGATTGGGTGCATCCGGATCTGCGGGTGGAAGGACGCCTGTGATCTCGCCTGTGCCGTCGCGCACGCGTCGTCATTCCCTCATACCCTGCGCGTGTGGTTTTGCCAATACGGCTTGCGCAGCTCGGTTTTGAGGATTTTGCCGCTTGCGTTGCGGGGTAGCGACGGCACGAAATCCACCGTTCGCGGGCATTTGTAGCCGGCCAGCTGCCGGCGGCAGAATTCGATGATCTCGCCGGGATCGATCGCGGTGGTGGCCACCACGATTGCTTTGACGGATTCGCCCCAGAAGTCGTCGGGCACCCCGATGACCGCGGCGTCGGCGATGGCGGGATGCTCGATGAGCACGTTTTCCACCTCGGGTCCGTACACGTTCTCACCGCCGGTGATGATCATGTCTTTGAGCCGGTCTTCGATGAAGACGTAGCCATCGGCGTCAAGGCGCCCCACGTCGCCGGTGCGCACCCAATCGTCGGCGGTGATGGTGTCGGCGGTCGCCTCCGGCCGATTCAGGTAGCCGCTCATGTTCTGGTTGCTGCGCACCCAGACCTCGCCGGGCTCCCCGGTCGGCAGCTGATCGCCGGTTTCGGGATCAACGATCCGGATTTCGGTGCCCAGCACCGCTTTTCCGGCCGACAGCTGTAAGCCGGGCTGACTGGAATCGCGGTGATCAGCGTCGCTCAGCGCGGTGACCGCACCACACAGTTCCGTTTGTCCGTACACCTGGACGAAATTCGTGTCCGGCCAGGTGGTGAGCGCTCGCTGCAGCAAGGGCAACGGCATGGGTGCGGCTCCGTACACGAGGTAGCGCAAGCCCGCGATCGTGGTGCTGGCCGTCTCGCCGGCATCGAGGAACCGGGCGATCACCGGTGGCACCAGGAAGGCGTGGGTCGCACCGGCCTGCACCGCCCCGATCAGGGCCGCGGCATCGGGTTCGCGGGTCATGATCGTCGGCACCCCGGCCCTGATGCCGAAAAGCGCATAGCCGATCCCACCGACGTGGAAGAGCGGCATCGCGACCAGGTTCGCGTCCCCTTCGCCGAACGGGAATGCCGGTGCCAGGTTCGCGGCGTGATTGACCAGCGCGCGCTGGCTCAGCAAGACACCTTTCGGTCGCCCGGTGGTGCCGGAGCTGTAGATCACCAACGCGGTGTCGCTCTCGTCGACCTCCGCGTCGGGCTCCGCGGGTGCCGCCGCGGCGAGCAAGGATTCGTACTGGTCGTCCCTGTCCCGGGGGCCGCCCACCACGACGATGCGTTCCAGGCCCGGGATCCGCGCGGCAATCGCCTCAACCGCGGGGTGCAGCTCGGCGCCGGTGAAAAGCAGACGTGCCCCGCTGTCCTTGAGCACGTGGGCCATCTCGTCGCCCATTGCCCGCCAGTTGACGATGGTGGTCACGGCGCCGATGGATGCGGCGGCAAAGAGGATTTCAAGGCAGGCGGGATGATTCTTGTCCAGGAACGCCACGCACTGGCCACGCTCCACACCGGCGGCGCGCAGCGCTCCGGCCGCGCGACGAATCCGCGACGCCCAGTCGGCCCAAGACCACTGCCGGTCGCCGTAGCGAATCGCCAGGTCGTCCGGTCGCTGCTGTGCGTGTCGCTCGACGAATCCGGCGAGCGTCTCCGTCGTACTGGCCGTGGCGTCGGCTGCTGGCATAACCCCTCCGCTGCTTTGAGTTCGTTCCACTCCGTGATACGCGGTCACATCGTGGCACGCCACGGCGGCCCGCATTGTGCGCCATAGTGATTACTCACCGACGTGCGCTTTGGACGTTGTGGTCGGCGGCGTCAGCGGGTGGGTAAGAGCAAATAATCCGTCAGAGCATGGAATCGATCATCATTGCGCCGTCGCGGGCGGCTTGAGCAGTCGCGTTGTTGTTTTGCCTGTAGTCGATGAAGGCCGACAGCTGGTTGGAGGTGTTCAGCAGCTCACTGAATGTGCCGAGGACCGGTGTGGCGCCCTGCGGTGCTGACACGTCGGCGGTGTAGTCGATGGAGGCTTTTTGCTGGAAATTAGCACTCGGCAGCGTTTTCGTATTGGGCGCGCTCAAGTTCCTCACGTTGATCAAACCGGCCGATGACGTGTACTGATTGATGTCGCCCTGCAATACGGCGACGACATCTGTCCCGCCGGCTGGTTTGACCGCGACTCGCATCTGCGCGCTGGTGTCGGCGTTGCTGAGCGCCACCCAGTCCGGGCCCCGGTTTCCGAGCGTCCAGCCTGGCGCGGGGGTGATCGAGATGCCCTGCGCGATGTCGATCGGGTCGGTCGAAGTGAGCGCCACCGCCACGCCGTGCAGTGTTCTGGGTGTGCTCCCGTTCAGGACGGTCGCCGCAGTCAGGGTGGCGGCGATGAGGATGACCATTTTATTGATGGCGGCGGTGACCGACCCCAGTCGGTGCCCGGCGCGTGCCCGGCTGCCGACGTCATGCGGGGGTGGGGGAGTGTGCGTTAGCGGTGGCGTTGATGACATCGTGGCTCCTGGTTTGGCCGTGGTTTTCAGGTCGTCGCATCACCACTGACGCTGCGTCGGCGGATGCAATTGCTGTGGTGGTGAGAATCGTAAAATACCTATCGCAACATGGCAGATCCTGGTTGGTTCGCGATTTCCGCATCGATTTTTTGGTCGACCGAATGCCACCGGCTAAATCCGGAACGGCTGCTCGTGTAATGGCATGCGACGGGTTAAGCGAGATGGTGCAAACTTTCGCATCTGCACTGAATTCGCTCAATGTGTCAACACCGTGAGCCGCGACGCCGGCGTTCCCGGACGGGAGTCGACTAACGCTGGCGGCCTTGGTAATCGGGCATTTGTGAACTCATGCCGGCACGGTGTGTCAACATGACTGCGGCAAACCCCAACCCGACAAGAAGGGGACCGACGTGGTGAATGCAGACCGTGCCCGTTCTCGCACGTTCGTCGTGACGGGCGCGGCATCCGGGATCGGCCTGGCCACCGCGCTGCGCCTACTGGCCGAGGGCGGCACCGTCGTCGGCGCCGACCTGGCCGCCCCGCCCGACCTCGGCCCGAAGTTCCGGTTCGTCACCGCTGACGTGACCGACGAAGCCGCGATCGCCGCGGTGCTGGCCGCTGTACCCGACCGCCTCGACGGAGTTTTCCACGCTGCCGGTGTTGCCGGGGGCGGCCCGGTCCATCTGCTCGGCCGGGCCGAATGGGACCGGGTGATCGGGATCAACCTCACCGGCACGTTCCTGGTGGCCAAGGCGGCGCTGGCCCGGATGATCGAGCAACCCCGAGTCGACGGTGAGCGGGGCTCGATAGTGACCGTCGCCAGCGTCGAGGGCCTGGAAGGCACCGCGGGCGGCAGCTCCTACAACGCAGCCAAGGGCGGCGTCGTTTTGCTCACCAAGAACATTGCGCTCGACTACGGACCGAGCGGCATCCGGGCGAACGCCATCTGCCCCGGCTTCATCGAGACGCCGATGGCCCAAAGCGTCTTCGGCATGCCGGGGATGGAGGGTCCGCTGGCCGCCATCACCGAGGAACATGCCCTGAATCGGCTGGGCCGGCCGGAGGAGGTCGCGGCGATGGCGGCGTTTCTGCTGTCTCCCGACGCCTCGTTCGTCAGCGGTCAGGCCATTGCCGTCGACGGCGGCTATACCGCGGGTCGCGATCACGGGGTAGTCAAACTCTTCGGCTTTCCCGACTGAGCCTCTAGTATTCGGCCATGGGCGACCCGGTTTCTCCTGACGACGCGATCGATGCAATCCGAGCTTCCGGGGGAGCCCAGCCGGGCTATCGCGCGTTGCACGCGAAAGGCACGCTCTACCACGGCAGGTTCACCGCAAGCGCCGACGCGATCAAACTTTCGCGCGCGAAGCATCTTGACGGCTCTACGGTTCCGGCGCTGTTCCGCTTCTCCAACGGATCAGGTGACCCAGCCCAGCGGGACGGCCTGCCCGGGGTGCGCGGGTTGGCGGTGAAGCTCACGCTGCCCGACGGGTCGACCACTGATCTGTCGACGCAGACCGCCAGGCTGTTCGTCTCGAGCACGCCGGACGGATTCGTTGATCTGCTCAAGGCGATGCGGCCCGGCCCGAGCAAGCCGCTGCGCATGGCCAAGTACCTTGCGACCCATCCCCGGCTGCTCGGCGCGCTGCCCATACTGCGCGACGCCAACCGGGTCCCGGTGAGCTACGCCACCACCGAATACCACGGGTTGCACGCGTTCCGCTGGGTCGCCGCCGACGGCAGCTCCAGATTCGTCCGCTACCACCTGCGCCCGGTGGCGGGTGAGGAATTCCTGTCCGGACGGGCCGCCCAGGGCAAGGCTCCCGACTTTCTGCTCCACGAGCTGAACACTCGCCTGGCGGGTGCGCCGGTGCGATTTGACTTCCGTGTCCAGATCGCCGGGCCGAACGACTCGACAGTCGATCCGTCAGCGCCCTGGCGTAGCACCGAGACGGTCACCGTCGGCAACCTCGAGATCACCGGCCTCGAGGCCGGGCGCGAGCACGGCGGCGACATCGTCGTGTTCGACCCGATGCGGGTGACCGACGGCATTGAACCCTCCGACGATCCAGTCCTTCGCTTCCGCACCCTTGCGTATTCGGCTTCGGTCAAGCTACGCACCGGTGTAGATCGTGGTCCGGAAGCGCCCCGGGTCTGACCGGGGCGGCAGCCGGCCGCGCGGTTTTTGCGCAACCCCGCGGCGGACTAGGGTTTTCGAAAGTGCTGCCTTCCCACATGGTTTTGATCGGCCTGGCCGGGTTCGCTGCCGGCGCGATCAATGCGCTCGTCGGGTCTGGCACCCTGGTCACCTTCCCGACGCTGGTCGCCCTCGGCTATCCGCCGGTGACGGCCACCATGTCGAATGCGATTGGTCTGGTGGCCGGCAGCGTGTCGGGCACCTGGGGTTACCGCGCCGAGCTGGGCGGTCAGTGGCATCGGTTGCGGTGGCAGATCCCGGCATCGTTGGCCGGTGCCGCGCTCGGCGCCTTCCTGTTGCTGCATCTGCCCGCCAGGGTGTTCGCCCGGATCGTGCCGTGGCTGTTGGTGCTGGCCCTGATGCTGGTCGTGATCGGCCCGCGACTTCAGTCGTGGGCGTTCGGGCGGGCCGAGAAGGCCGGGCGCGCCGCCGACCACATCACACCGGCGCGAATGGCTGTGCTGGTACTCGGTACGTTCGCTGTCGGCGTGTACGGCGGCTACTTCACCGCCGCGCAGGGCATCCTGCTGGTCGGCATGATGGGCGCACTGCTGCCCGAGTCGGTGCAGCGCATGAACGCGGCCAAGAACCTCATGACACTGGTGGTGAATGTCGTTGCAGCAGTGAGCTATACGTTGGTGGCCTACCACCGGATCAGCTGGCCGGTTGCCGGGCTGATCGCGGCGGGCTCCCTGGCCGGGGGATTCGTCGGGGCGCGTTATGGGCGTCGGTTGTCCGGAAATGCGCTGCGCGGCACCATCGTGGTGGTCGGCCTGATCGGGCTGTACCGCCTGGTCACGGTGTAGCGCCGGTGTCGCTGACGGCCGATCAGTACCCCGGTCGTCGGGTCACCAGCGGGCGGCCGCCCCGAGTGCGGAGTCGGCAGTCGGGTAAATGGGCAGGACGCCGCTGAGCCCGCACGCGTCGACGATCCGGGCGACGACCGGCGCGCGGCTGACGAGACGCAATTCGATGCCGCGATCCTGGCAGTTCTGCGCCTCGTCGGCCAGTACCGCGAACGCGCAGCAACCCATGAATTCGAGTCCCGTCACGTCGACGACGAAGGGCCCCGGCGCCGTGACGACGTTGGCGGTCTCGCTGACCAGCTGGCGCCAGGTGTGCTCATTGCAGGCATCGATTTCACCGCCCGCATGGATGAGCACCGCCGGGCCGATGCGATCGGTGGTCGCCCTTAGCGTGCTGTGTGGCTCGCCCAATTGGTAGAGCAGCCGTGTGCTGAGCATCAGATGGGTGGTGGACATCGGTTCCGCAATGACCAAGCTCATGATGGACTCCCTAATCTACCGGCACTCGAGACGCCGGGATAGATGCCCGTCCTGCTGTCTGAAGACAGACGATTCGCTGATCGCGAATTTCATTTGTATAACGAGACAGGGCGGTCTGTCTACATGTTACGACCTAAGAGTATGGTAAGGCTCGCTATGACAACACCCGATGTCGCGACGCCTACCGCGTCGGCGCGTGAACGAATCCTGACGGCCGCCTACGACCTGTTCAGCCGGCGCGGGATCCGCGCGGTCGGAACCGACGAGGTGATCGAGCGGGCCGGGGTGGCCAAGGCAACCCTTTACCGCCACTTCGCGACGAAGAACGACCTCGTGCTGGCCGTGCTGCAGCGCCGCGAGGAGATCTGGACGCACGGTTTGATCGAGGAGCAGTCACGGCAGCGAGGCGACACACCCGAGGAGCAGCTGCTGGCGATCTTCGACGTCTTGCATGACTGGTTTCAGCTCCGCGACGGCTATGAGGGCTGCTCGTTTATCAACGTGTTGCTCGAGTTGGGGGCGAATCATCCCGCCGGGCAGGCCAGCATCGCCCACATCGACCGCGTCCGCGATATCGTGCGTCACCGCGCCCTGGCGGCGGGGCTGAGCGACGTCGAGGACTTCGCCTCGTCCTGGCACATCCTGATGAAGGGCGCCATCATTCTGGCGGCCGTGGGGGATCTGGACGCCGCGTTACATGCCAAGAAGATGGCCGGCGTTCTCATCGAAGAGCACCGGCCGGTAACGGCGGCGGACGCCGGCGAGGCAGTCGGCTAGACCGCGTCGGCAGCGGTCGTGCCGGTCTTGCCGTAGTGCTCGGCCTCTAATTCGGCGATCGCCCGTGATGTGCGTTCCCGCAGCAGGATTGCGGCGGCAAGTCCGGCGATGACGGCGATCACCAGCCCGATCCAGGAGAACCGCTGCAGCCAGCGTTCCGCGGCCATCCCGGCGAAATAAACCAGTGCGGTGGTGCCGCCCGCCCAACAGATGGCGCCCGACACGTTGGCCGCCAGGAAACGCGGGTAGTGCATGTTCAAGGCCCCGGCCAGCGGCCCGGCGAATATCCGCAGCAGCGCGATGAAGCGGCCCAAGAAGACCGCCCGAACTCCCCAGCGGCTGAACAACCTTTCGGCAAGCGCGACATGTCCGGGACCGAAATGTTTGGGAAACCGCCGGCCAAGCCGGTCGAAAAGCGGCATGCCGAACCGGCGCCCGATCGTGTAGCCGATCGAGTCGCCGACCACCGCGCCGATCACCGCGGCAATGCCGACCCCGATGGGACTGACGGCCAGTTCGTCGTGTGACGACATCAGCGCCGCACTGACCAGCATGATCTCCCCGGGAAGAGGAACGCCGAGGCTCTCAATCCCGACCACACCGCCGACTACCAGATAGACCGCGAGTGGTGGGATCGAATGCAGCAACGCCTCCACATTCATGGGTCAAGCATGCCTGACCGGCGGCTGATCCGCGCTGTTATGTCGTCGCCTCAGTTCGGCGCGACATTGTCTGACGGGCTCGGTGTGCTGAGGCGTTCCAGCCGCGGGCGCTTGGGCACCCGTCCGTCGGCCGAGGACCGGCCGCGCAGACGGCGCCACACCCATGGGACCAAGCTCTCGTGCGTCCAGCGCACATGCCCAAAAGCGCCGGCCGCAAATGACAGCTGCGTGGAATCGGGGCTCGCTTGTGCCCAATTATTGCTGCTGTCAGGCAGATTAAGGGCTTCGGCGGCTGCGGCGGCGAACAGAATGTGTCCTTTGGTGGAGGCGTGCACGCGATCGGTGGCCCAGGTGTCCAGATCGCGCATCGAGGGTGCGTTGTACAGGTCGACGAGCCTGAACCCGTAGCGATCGGCGGCTGCGCTGATCGCTTCGTTGATGCGCGACAGCCGCGTCGAGACCAGCCAGCCGAGCGGGAGGTATTGCGCGACGTTCGGGAAGGTTGTCGTCACCACCGTCGCGCCCGATTCGGCCAGCGCGGCGTAGAGGTTCTCCAGGTCGCCCAGGGCAGGGCCGAACGATCGTCCCGGCTGGATGACGTCGTTCATCCCGGCGCACACGGTGATCAGGTCCGGCTGCATCGCCAGGGCCCGCGGAACCTGCTCGCTGAGCACGTCGCCTATCAGCTTGCCGCGGATCGCGAGGTTGGCGTATTGCAGGCCCGGGTGGATCGCATCGATCATTGCGGCGAGCCGGTCGGCGAACCCCAGGAGGCCCGCCGTGTCGTCGCCGTCCCACAAGCCCTCGGTCTGACTGTCACCGATGGCGACGTATCGGCGATATCGCCGATCAGCCCTGCGCACGAACCCGAGAATAACTGCGATCTCCGATTCCGGTCGTTGTAGCGTGGCCCTGGCTCGAGCTGAGGAGAGTCAGTGGAATTCAACATCGCTCAGGTGTTCGCGGCGGTAGCGGCGGCCAACCCCGACCGGGACTGCATCGTGTTCGGGGATCGGCGGTTCACTTTTGCGCAGACCGACGAACGTGCCCGCCGGTTCGCCCGCGCCCTGCATGCATGGGGACTGGGCGCGAATCGGGAACGCTCCGAGTTGGCGCCCTTCGAATCCGGCCAGAGCCATCTGGGTTTGTACATGGCGAACTGCAACGAGTTCCTCGAAGCCATGCTCGGTGCGTACCGGGCACGGGTGGCCCCGTTCAACATCAACTATCGCTATGTTGCCGACGAACTGGTGTATCTGCTCGGCAATGCCCGCGCGGACGCGGTCATGTATCACGCGCGGTTCGCCCCCACGCTGGCCGAGGTGTTGGACAGCCGACACAGTCAGCTGCCGCTGATCCACGTCGACGACGGGTCGGGCAACGATCCGGTGCCGGGGGCGGTGCGCTACGAGGAGTTGCTGGCCTCGGTGTCCGACAAGCCGCTCGACCTGGCGCTGTCGCCCGACGATCTCTATGTGCTGTACACCGGTGGCACCACCGGGATGCCCAAGGGGGTGCTGTGGCGGCAGCACGACATCTACATGAACGCCATGGGCGGGCGGAACTTCGGCACCGGCGAGCTGGTGACCAGCCTGGAGGAAATCGTCGAGCGGTCGCGGCCGCCGGGACCGGGCTCGATGACGGTTGCGCCACTCATGCACGGGGCAGCGCAATGGGCGGCGTTCATCAGCCTGTGCGGTGGCCGGACGTTTGTGATGCCGCCGACGACCACTCACTTCGATCCGGCCGAAGCGTGGGCACTGGCCAGCCGTGAACGTGTGGTGTCGCTGTCGATGGTTGGCGACGCGTTCGGGCGGCCGTTGGTCGACGAACTGGAATCCGGTGATTACGACTTGTCCGGACTGCTGGTGCTGATTACCGGCGGAGCCGCGCTCAGCGCAGCGGTCAAGCAGCGATTCGTCGAGCTGCTGCCGAACCTGACCATCCTCGACGCGGGTGGGTCGTCGGAATCCGGCTCCCAGATGGGACAGGTCTCTACCCGGCGGCAGAGCGCGACCGGCCGGTTCGCCCCGAATCCGGGTGCGGTGGTGGTCAGCGAGGACATGACGCGAATTCTGTCGCCGGGTGACGACGAGATCGGCTGGCTGGCCCAGCAGGGCTTTATCCCGCTCGGCTACCTCGGCGATCCGGAGAAGACGGCGCGGACGTTCCCGGTCATCGCAGGGATCCGGCACTCCGTTCCGGGTGACCGGGCCCGCTGGTGTGCCGATGGCCAGATCGAGCTGCTGGGCCGCGATTCGGTCACCATCAACTCCGGCGGCGAGAAGATCTTCGCCGAGGAGGTCGAGGCCGCGATCGCCAGGCACCCCGCCGTCTACGACGTCGTGGTGACCAGTCGGCCCAGCGTTCGCTGGGGAAATGAAGTGGTGGCGCTGGTCCAGTTGGCTGACGGTGCGCACGCCTTGCCGGAGGGATTGGCCGACAGCATCATCGCCGAGGCCGCGCGCCACATTGCCCGCTACAAGCTGCCCAAAGCAATTGTCTTCTGCCGCAAGGTGCAACGTTCGCCGTCCGGCAAGGCTGATTATCGGTGGGCGAAAGCCCAAGTTGCTCAAAGTGTT
Organism: uncultured Actinomycetota bacterium; assembly: GCA_963848535.1. Lineage (GTDB taxonomy): Bacteria > Actinomycetota > Actinomycetes > Mycobacteriales > Mycobacteriaceae > Mycobacterium. The sequence continues at coordinate 618,403 of CAWKEM010000004.1, read as the reverse complement.
TGAGTGAACCTGAGTCGGGATCGCACCGGCGGAGCACGGTGTCCCATCCGCCCCGGTGGTCTCCGCCTCGGGAGCACTGGGTGCCCTGCTGGCCGGCGGCGTGTGGGGCGGTTGTGACTTTTGCACCGCGGGCGATCGCTTTCCTACGGTCCGCGACGGGATACCGTGAACGTCATGCCGAAGAAGCGCGAGCGGGCCGCCCGGAGCGCGGCGGCGCCGGCCGCCGATTCGCTTGCGCCGCAATACCCGATCGAGTCGGTCGACAACGCACTCAAACTCCTGCTGCTGTTGGGCGAACGGCCCCAGATCCGGTTGAGCGAGGCAACCCGCTATCTGGGTATGGCGTCGTCCTCCGCGCATCGGTTGCTGGCCATGCTGGCCTACCGCGGGTTCGTCCGGCAAGACCCGGTGTCCAAGGTGTACCTGCCCGGTCCGTCGTTGACCGGTGTGGCGTTTGCGATCTTCGGCCGCATCGACGTTCAGCGATCCGCCATGCCGATCATGCGCGGCCTCAGCGAACAGCTGCGCGAAACGATTCACGTCGGGGTGCTGGACGGCGCCGGCGTCCGCTTCGTCGCTGCCGTCGAAGGCCCGGCCGCGGTTCGGGTGGCGTTTCGGCTGGGACGCACCATGCCGGCGCACTGCACCTCGACGGGCAAGGTCATGCTGGCCCAGGCCGCATCGCCTCGGATATCGTCACCCTGGTTCGCCCGGAGATCGCCGAGCTGAGCGAGCCGGCGGGCGAAAACCGGGGCGGATCATCGTCGATGCCGCACAAGCACAACCCGGTGTTGTCCATCCTGATACGGCGGGCCGCCGTATCGGCACCGCCATTGGCGGCGACCCTGCGCAGCGCCGCCGCGCTCGCCAACGACGAGCGGCCGGACGGCGCCTGGCACGCCGAATGGGAAACCCTGCGCACCTTGGGCCGGCGGACCGTCGTCGCGGGTTCCCAATGCAGCGAGCTGCTGGCCGGGCTGGCCGTACATCCCGGGCGGATGGCCGAAAACCTGAATACGGTGGATGTTTTGGGTGAACAGCGAGCCATCGCCGCCCTGGCGGGGAAAGCGCCGTCGGCAACCTACTTCGGTGCCGTCGACCGTTTGATCGACGAGAGCCTGGACCACGCTCGGCGGGTGGTCAACGAGCATCCGTGATCCCGATGTTCCCGGCGACAGCGACCGCATAGCCGCCGACCAGGCTTTGCGTGGATCGCCGGGCGACGCAAGAGCCGGGCCCGGCGGCACAGCGGACGAACGACCTCGCGACTTGGGACTTCCGCCCCTACTGTCCGGCTGTCCGGGAATGGTCGCATCTAAGGCGTCGGCAAAATAAGCGATATCCGCGATGGCAGGCAAGGAGACTGGCGATGACGGGAAGCGGTGACGGCACCAGGACTTGCCAAATCGACGTACTGATCGAAGAGCACGAAGAGAAAACCCGGGCCAAGGCGCGACTGTCCTGGGCCGGCGAGAAATACGTCGGTGTCGGTTTGGCGCGACTCGATCCGGCCGACGAGCCGGTGGCCCAGATCGGCGACGAGCTCGCTATCGCCCGCGCACTGTCCGATTTGGCGAACCAGTTGTTCGCTGTGACATCAACCGATATCCAAGCCAGTACCCACGAACCGGTCACTGGTCTGCATCACTGACACGTTCGCAACGATGGGAGCGCAGCAACACATCATGAGACCCAGACCTGACCTAACAGATGTTTTCGACGTCCAGGTAACGACACACGGGAAGCTACCCGGTGCCGAGGACTACGCACGGACAAAGATCGGCGAGCTCGGTCGCCTCACCCACCGACCGGTGCTGCACGCCCATGTGCGGCTGAGTGAGCACGAGGATCCCGCGGTGGCCCGCCGGGTGCTCGCACAGGCGAACCTGGACGTCAACGGCCGACTGGTCCGCGCGCAGGTCGAAGGTGTCACCGCGCGGGAGGCAATCGATCGACTCGAGGCGCGACTGCGTCATCGACTGGAACGCAGCGCCGAACACTGGGAAGCCAAACGCGGCGGCATCCCCCGGGTTGGTCCGCACGAATGGCGGCACGAATCCGAGCACACCCACCGGCCCAACTACTTCCCCAGGCCCGAAAGTGAACGCCGAATCATGCGGCACAAGTCGTACGGTCTGCCGACCTGCACCGTCGATGACGCTGCGCAGGAGATGGAGTTGCTGGACTACGACTTCCACCTTTTCACCGAGGGGGGCACGAAGCAGGACAGCGTGCTATATCGGGACGGGTCGGGCGAATACCGGCTCGCACTGGTCAATCCGGAATCGGTAGACCAACTGGCGCCGTTCGAGATGCCGCTGAGCATCAGTCCGCAGCCGGCCCCGCGGCTCACCGCCGACCAGGCCGTCGAGCGGATCGGGTTGCTCGGCCTGCCGTTCCTGTTCTTCGTCGATTCCGCCCGCGACCGTGGCAGCGTGCTATATCACCGCTACGACGGACATTACGGGCTCATCACACCGACAAGCTGAGCGCCGCATCGCGCTGGTAGAGCCCTTCAATGCCGCGGCGGTCCCGGAATCCCCCCTCCGGGACCGCCGCTCCCACATTCACTCGCCGATTCATCCCTTGACGACGCCCAGAGGAACGAGGCGAGCGACTTTGCGCGCCAGGCCGTTATGATGGCTCGCTTCGATGACCGCGTCAATGTCCTTGTACGCCTCGGGTTTTTCCTCGGCGAGCCCCCTGCGGGAAGTGCCGCGGACGAGGATGCCACCCTTGGCAAGGCGGGCACGTACCTCCTCGCCGCTGGTATGGCGGGCCGCCTGGTGACGGCTCTGCATCCGCCCGGCACCATGCGCGGTGGAAAAGAACGCCGGATTGTCGGCGACCCCGGCAAGCACGTACGACGCCGTGCCCATCGTCCCTGGGATGAGCACGGGTTGACCGATCGTTGCCAGATCGGCCGGCAGTTCGCGATGATGCGGCGGCAGTGAGCGGGTCGCACCTTTGCGGTGCACGCACACAGAGCGCGGCTGACCATCGATGGTGTGCACCTCGATCTTGGCCAGGTTGTGCGACACGTCGTAAAGCAGATCCAAAGCTGTCCCGGTCAGGTCCCCAAAGACGCGCCGCGTTGCCTCGGTCAGTAATTGCCGGTTGGTGCGCCCGTAATTTGCCGCCGCGGCCATGGCCGCGAGATACGCCTGGCCATCGGGAGAGCGCACCGGCACACACGCCAACTGGCGATCGGGCACCGTAATGCCGTAGCGGCCCATGGCGTGCTCCATCAACCGGACATGGTCGGTGCAGACCTGGTGCCCCAGCCCGCGCGAGCCGGTGTGGATCATCACGCACACCGTTCCCTCGGCCAGACCCAGTTGCGCGGCCGCGGCCGGGTCGTAGATGCGGTCAACGGCCTGGACTTCCAGGAAGTGGTTGCCTGAGCCGAGGCTGCCGATCTGATCGAGCCCGCGTTCGACCGCCCGGTCGCTGACTGCGGCCGCGTCCGCTCCGGCCATGACGCCGCCGTCTTCGCACCGCTCGAGGTCCCGCGCGACGCCGTGTCCCTGTTCCACCGCGAACCGAGTGCCACCCGTCAGCACCTGTTGCAATGCGTCGCGGTTGGGCAGCCGCCACACACCCTTGGTTCCCACGCCGCGTGGTATGGCCCGGTCGAGCCGATCCATTACCGCGGGCAGCCGTGGCTGCAGCCGATCGCGGTCAAGTTCACGAGCAACTAAAAGCCTTACCCCGCAGGAGATGTCGAAGCCGACTCCGCCGGGGGAGATGACCCCGTCATCGTCGATGTCGGTCGCTGCCACCCCTCCGATCGGGAATCCGTACCCCCAGTGCACATCAGGCATCGCATACGACGCGCGGACAATCCCCGGCAGCGTCGCCACATTGACCACCTGCGTCAGGGCCATGTCACCTGGGTCGCATGGTAGTAGCGACCTGGACGCGAACACTATTCCGGGCACCCGCATCGCGCCCTCTTGTTCGATCCGGAACCGGTACGGAGTCTCCTCGATGATCTTCATGGGCTGACTTTCGTTCACACATCGAGCGTCGCCAGGCACCGCCAGCCGTGCCGGCCGTGCCAAAACCGAAGCTCGTTGAGCGACACCGCCTTAGGTATCGCCCCCAGCTGAACCAGGGCACTCGCATCGGTCATCGCGAACGTCACGTCGACACCGTCGTCGATGTCCTGCAGCTCGAGATCGACAGGTGCTTCGCCGGCGGTATCCAGCAGGTAAATGACCTCATCAAGCACCGCGACCAGCAGATCGTCATCGCGATCGGCGATCACCCGGCGCACGCGCGTGTGGTCCGGTTGCGCCGACGAGAGGTCCAAGAAGCTTTCGACGGTGGCCAGTACCGCCTGCCGAATACAGCCGTCGCGGGTCGGTGCCCAGGCTTCGATCCGTAAATCCGCCGTGTGCGGCACGGCCCGGTGCCCTGAAACGCTGTTCGCCATGGCTTTTCGTGGCCTAGGACCTAGCGCCCGGGTGAGTTAGGCGGTCGTTGAACCAGTCGCGAGCCCGGATTTTCTTGCCGCGCGGTAACGGATCATCAGTGCCAGCGGCTGCACGAAAACCGTTGCGAGCGCGATCGAGTAGGGTGGCCACCTCGTCGTCTGAGGTCTGGGCGAAGTTGCGGTATTCCTGGCCGACCGCCGAATACGGCACCGGAGTTTGCAGGCACACTACCTCATCGGCGTACTGAGCGAACGGATCGGCGGTGTCGGTGGCCCCAAGGGGAATGGCCAACACCACCCGTCTGGCCCCTTCGGCGCGGGCCACCTGGCAGGCGGCCTGCGCGGTGGCGCCAGTCGCGACGCCGTCGTCGACGATTACCGCGGTTCGTCCCTGCAACGGGATTCGTTGATGATCACCGCGGAAGCGTTCGGAGCGGCGTCGCAGCTCGGCCCACTCCCTGGTTTCGACCGCGGCCATGTCCTGGTCGCTGAGTCGGGCCTGGCGGACCACGGTGTCGCTGATCACCCGCACGCCGCCCTCCGCGAGGGCGCCGAACGCAAGTTCCGGATGAGCGGGCACGCCAAGCTTGCGTACCAGGAGCACGTCCAGGGGAGCCCGTAGCGCCTTGGCGACCTCGAAGGCCACCGGAACTCCGCCTCGCGGCAGGCCGAGCACCACCACATCCTGACCACGCAAAAAATTGAGCTGGGACGCCAATTGCCGTCCAGCATCGCAACGATCGTCGAACCGCCTCATATGCCGTTATCGCCCGCCGCCAGACCTACGACTGCCGGCTGGCGAGCCTGTCGGTCGCGACGTAGCGCAGCAACGCGCCGACCCCGTCGGCGGGCGCCACCCGGTTGTCGGCCCGAACCAACGAGGCGCCCACCGCGATCGCGTTGAACGGCAACGCCTCATCGGCCCTTGCCACGCGCTGCACCGGTTCGCCGAGGTCGGACAGCGCGTCGGCGTCCGGCGCGATCGTGGTCAGCGCTGTGCCGGTGACCACGGTGGCATCGCCCAGCTCACCGACGATCAGCGTGTCGACGTTGCCGTCACGCAAAGCCGCGGATACGGCAGCGATTCCTTCGGCCGCCAGCCCCGAGCCGCGCCCGGTTCCCGCCTCGAATCGATCGGCGATGTGGGTCATTTCGAGGACACGACGCCGGGCGAACTCCGCGGCCGTCAGCTCGCGGACCTCCGCGGAGTCGATGCCGCTCTTGCGGGCTCCGGCATGTAACTGAGACACGCGTTCGGCCACCCGCTCCGGTAGTTCGGCAATCACATCTGCGCGGGAACGAACCTGGCCGCACAGGAACACCACCTCGGGATTTGCCTCGTCCACCAGCCGGGTGAGTTCGTCGGCGACTGCCCGGCAGTTCGTGCGGACGGCTTCCTCGGTGGTGTGCTGGAAGTCGCCGTAGCCGTTCCAGCCGGCCGTGACGGGCTTATGCACGGGGTAACCGCCGCCGTCGATGCTGGTGGAACTGACGTCGTCGCCTCGATACAGGGTCACGTCGGCACCGGCGTGATCCACCGCGGCGAAGACGTAGGTCGGTCGCTGCATCTCGAGTTCGATCAACGGCATGATGTAGGGGTAATCCGAGAGGCGAACCACCATCGCGGGTGGGGGGCTGGCCAGGTGCTCGTTGACCAGCACCTGATCGTTGGTCACGATCACCGCGCGGCCGCGCCGTCCGACCGCCGGTCGATGGTGCAGCACGGCTTCCTCCAGCATGCCGAGCACTGACGGACCCGCGCCCAGGCCTTCGAGACGCCCACGGATGTCGCTCCATTTCGCTTCGAGTTGCTCCACGGCATCCAGCGAGTCGTCGAAGTACACCGATGCGAACGGGCCTTCCGCTTTCACCAGCCACCTGAGGCGATCTGATTGCATGCCATCCCTCTTCCACTAGTGCGTCTTTGCTGCGTCTACTCTTCGACAATGGTATTGAGGGCGAACGTGACTCCACGAGAGTCGTTAGCCCCCAGATGCTGGTCTTAAGTCCCGGTCAGGCGGCGCGGCCGCGGGTGGCGGGGCCGGGCTCTTCGGGGACCAACGCCCGTCATCTAGATGACCTTCTTCCCTACGGCCGCGGCGGCCGGCTACCAACGATGGGAGAGGTGAAACCGCCAACCGAGGGATCCTCTTTCATCGCCAGGATCCCGGTCGGCGACCGAGTGAGAACATCGTCATCAGCCCCGACAACGCTGTTGCCTACGCCGCCCTCGGTGACTCGATCGCAATCATCAGCAGCCTTCATGAAATCTCGTCCCGCATCCCGATCGGCCGACATCCGAGGGATCTGGCGATTGCCGCCGGCGGCAATCGGTTGTACGCCACCAACTACGGCGGTTCGGTTTCGGTGATCGACATCGCCGACCACCGCGTCGGTGTCATCCCGGGCGCGTGCTGTGTGCAGCAGGTCGACGGTGCGGACCGGCCGTTGATTTACGCGGCGGGCAATGCCACCGATGGTGGCCGAATCTCGGTGATGGGCGAGGGCGGCGCCACGGTCGCTGCCATTGACGGATTCGACGGCGATGCCATCACCGGCCTCGCGGCCGCCCCGGACGGGAGGCGGGTGTACGTCGGGTTGTCCCGACGCAGTGCCTATCGCCAATACGACACCGGTTCGGTCGCCGTCGTCGACACCGCCGCCAATGCGGCGATCCACACCATCGACCTGGGCGCCTCGCCCGACACGATCAGCATCAGTCCGGATGGATCGACGATGTACACGACGCACTACGACCACGGATCCGTGTCGGCGATCGACGTTGCCTCCTTCCGCGTTACCCGGATTGCTTTGGGGGACAGCCCGATCGGAGTGACGCTCACGCCGGATGGGTTGCAGGCGTATGTGACCAATCGTTGCTCGCTGTCGGTTATCGACACGGTGGCCAACGAAGCGGCGCGCATGGCGGTGGGCGATCTGCCGCGGTGCGTGCGGATCAGTCCCGACGGCAAGTACGCCTACGTCAGCAACTTCGGCGACCGAAGTGTGTCGGTCATCGACACCATCGCCCAGTGTGTGACGGATACCATCGAGGTCGCCGGCTATCCCGAAGCGCTGGCGGTGAGCCCCGATGGCCACCGCCTTTATGTCGGCGACTACTGGTCCGGCGCCGCCACTGTGCTCTCGGTCCAGCCGTGATGTGCGGGGACAAACTCAGCTCATCAATTGCCTTGCGCGACGAAGCGTTTCGAGTTCGCATGCGATCCCCGGGCTGACGTCCACCGGGTAGTCCCAGCCGGCGGAGTCCAGTGAACGAAGCTGTGGCGGAAGCGCATCGATCTGCTGGCGGGCCCAGTTTCGGGACGCCGCTAAGCCCGGATCGTGCTGCGGAAGGCGCCGGCCGTTCTTCATGACGGGCACCAGCAGCGGCTCGCCGTCGAGCTGTTCATCGAGCTTACCGATGGTGTCGCCGGCGAAGAATCCGGCCGCAAGCCGGCGTACTACCTGCTTGCGCCCCGGGTAGATCACCTTGTCGGCGGAGAACTTGGTCCGTCCGGTGCCGTCGTACTCGACGAGTTTGTACGCCATGTCGAGCGCGGGCGCATCTTCGGCGACGGCGAGCTTGGTGCCCACGGCGAAGGCGTCGATCGGGCAGCCGTCGTTGACCAGCGCCGCGATCCGGTACTCGTCGAGCCCCGACGACGCAAAGATCTCGATGTGGTTCAAACCCGCCGCGTCGAGCTTTGCGCGTGTCGCCTTCGACAGGGCACCCATGTCCCCGGAATCGAGGCGGACAGCCGCCACGCCGAGGCGCTGCCGCTGTTTGGTGAGTTCGATGACGTGGTCGACACCGCGCAGCGTGTCGTATGTGTCGACGAGCAATGTTGTGCCCGGGTAGAGCCGGGCGAATGCCTCGAACGCGTCCAGCTCGCTGTCGAAGGCCTGAATGAAGCTGTGCGCCATGGTGCCGAACGCGGGGATTTCATAGTCGCGGGCGGCGAGCAGGTTCGATGTGCCCGCCAGGCCGGCGAGGTAGCCGGCCCGCGCCACCTTGAGCGCCGCGTCGGTGCCGTGTGCGCGCCGCGCTCCGAAGTCCACGACCTGGCGGCCGCGGGCGGCTTCGACCACCCGGGCAGCCTTGCTGGCGATCACGCTCTGCAGGTGAATCTGGTTGACCACGAAGGTCTCGGCGAGTTGGGCTTCCAGGATCGGCGCGATCACCGCAACGATCGGCTCGTTGGGAAAGACCACGGTTCCCTCCGGCACTGCCCACACATCTCCGGTGAAGCGAACTTCGGCAAGCGACTGCAGGAATTCCTGGGTAAACAGCCCCAATCCGCGTAGATAGTCGATGTCGGCTTGCTGGAACTGAAACGTTTCGAGGAATTCGAGCACGTCTGACAAGCCGGCAGCCATCACGTAGGACCGCCCCCGGGGGAGCTTGCGAAAGATGGTCTCGAACACCGCTGTTCCCGACATGCATTCAGCCATGTAGGCCTGCGCCATCGTGACCTCATAAAGATCGGTGAACAGCGCAGAAGCGTATGGGGTCGGCATGGCGACTGTTACTGGCTGTTCCTCTTACCGGGTTCGTAGAGAACCTCGAGGCTGTCGGCGAACTTCTCGATGACTGCCTTGCGGCGAAGTTTCATGCTCGGCGTCAGGTCTCCGGCTTCGATCGAAAGTTCGCGGTCGGCGATCGCGAATTTCTTGATCTGCTCCCAGCGATTCAGTTCCACATTCAATGCGTCGATGTATCCCGCGATGAGCTCCTGTGTGTTCTCATCGCGCGCTATCTCGGTGAAGGACTTACCCGCCAGACCATGCTTGCCGGCCCACTCGGTGATCGCTTCGCTGTCGAGGCTGACCAGCGCCACGCAGTACGGCTTGCCCTCCCCATAGACGAGCAGCTCGCTCACATACGGACAGAGGCCCTTGAATCTCGCATCGATCGCCGAGGGCGCCACGTATTTGCCTTGCGAGGTCTTGAACATGTCCTTCTTGCGGTCGGTGATCCGCAAAAACCCGTCGGCGTCGATCTCCCCGACGTCGCCGGTGTGGAACCAACCGTCCTCGTCGAGCGCTTCGGCGGTGGCGTCCGGCAGATCGTGGTAGGCGGCCATCACACCGGGCCCTTTGAGCAAGATCTCGCCGTCGTCGGCGATCTTCGCCTCCGTGGCCGGGAACGGCCAGCCGACCGTCCCGAACCGGTACGCGTGGGGGCGGTTGATGAATGATGCGGCCGATGTCTCGGTGAGCCCATAGCCCTCGAGCACGATGATGCCGACGGCGTCGAACCACTGCGCGACGTCTCGGTCCAGGGCCGCGGCCGCGGAGACGAAGAACCGCAACCGCCCACCGAACCGCTCCCGGATAGTGGAGAACACCAGCCGGTCGGCCACCTTGTAGGCCAGCGCGGCCGCCAAGGAGGGCTTCTTTCCGGCTTGCCGGGCTTGTGACACCTTCATGCCGACCCCGATAGCCCACTCGAACATTTTCTTCGTGAGCCGGCCCTGCTCGGTGGCCATCTCCTCGATGCGGGCATGTGCCTTCTCGAAGATGCGCGGTGCCGCACCCATGATGGTGGGACGCAGGGTCGCGAGGTTATCGACAATCCGCTCGACGCGGCCGTCGATGGCGGTGGGGAAGCCGATCTGCAGCGGCAATGCCAGCATCACTTTGCCGAACGCGTGTGCCAGCGGCAGCCACAGGAAGTTCAGGTCGTCAGGGCCGAGGATGCCCAGTGCGTCAATGGCCGCGGCGGTGTACGTCCATGCCCCGTGGGTCAGCCGCACGCCCTTGGGCCGCCCAGTGGTGCCGGAGGTATAGATGAGGCTGGCGAGTTGGCCCGGACCGACGGCTGCGACCCGCTCCGTGACGGCGTTGGGCGAATCGGCGAGCAATTGCTTACCCAACTGCTCGAGTTCGGCCAGCGTCATCACCCACTCGCCGTCACCGTTGCCGTCGATGATGACGACCTTGCTCACGTCGGGCAGTTCGGCGCGGTGCTCGAGCAGCTTGTCGACCTGGGTCTGATTCTCGGCGACCACCACCCGGCTCCCGGAATTGGCGACGATATAGGCCACATCGGGGGCGTTCGTCGTCGGGTACACGGTGGTCGTCGCGGCGCCCGCGCACATGACGGCGAAATCGACGAGCACCCACTCGTAGCGCGTCGCCGACGCGAGTGCGACCCGATCCTCATGCGCGATCCCCAACGAGATCAGGCCCGCGGCAAGGTTGCCGACACGGTCGCCAACCTGCTCCCAGGTCACGCTCTCCCAGGCGTGGTCTTGCGGGTACCGAAACGCTTCGGCATGCGGGGTGGCGGCCACCCGGTCGAGGAACATGCGCGCCACCGAAGGCGAGCGATTCTCGATCTTGCTGAAGTCGGGCCTCTCCATTGAGGCCAGTGGTGTTTTCATGGTCCTAATCCGTTGCTGCCGAAGCAATACCGTGGTTAGCCGGTAACCCTTCGATGCTGCGGCGAACCGGCAGGCCGGGGATAGAGACAAAAGTCATCCGGCGATCGGCAAATGTCCCCGGTGCGCTGCGTCGTCCATCCGAGCACCGCGGCCCAATAGGGTCCTTTGTCACTGCGCTCGGCTACCTACTCCCGCAGGCGACGGCGGCGCCGGTCGCGTACCGTACATCGGGAGATGGCGCATTGCGCGGTACCTGTAACAGGGCGCCTGGAATACGGAATTGGCGAGATACCGGTGTAGCAATGGATCACCATCGGGTCGGCGTGAGCGCCGTCAGAACCCGGCAGCTGGCGGCGCTGTCGGTGTTCGCCGATATGCCGGCGCGAGACTTCAGGGCATTGGCCGCCCGGCTCAAGCCCCTGGACGCGCCCGCCGGCGAGGTCTTGATGCGGCAGGGCGAAAAAGCGGAGTCGTTTGCGATCATTGCGTCCGGTGCAGTCGAGGTCAGGTACGTCGGCCCGGACGAGCAGGTCGCGGTTACCGAGCTGTCGCCGGCCACGATTATCGGCGAAATCGCTTTGCTGCGACACGCCCCCAGAACGGCGACGGTGATCGCCAAAGACGACGTGCGCGGCTACATCGGAGACAACGGCGCTTTTGACTGCATGCTGGCCATGCCGGTCGTCGCCGATCGGATGGTCCGTACCGCGCGGCAGCGGTTGGCCGCATATATCGTCCCGATCCCGGTATCGACCAAAGACGGTGCCGAGCTGTTGCTGCGCCCGGTCCTGCCCGGTGATGCCGCGCGGTTCAAGAGCGATGGCTCATTCTCCCGGGAGACTCTCTACCGGCGGTACCAGGGGGGCGCTCCGACCGAGGGGCGGCTGGCCTACCTGTTCGAGGTCGATTACGTCGACCATTTCGTCTGGGTCGTCACAGACGCCGCGGGCGGGTCGATCATCGCCGATGCCCGCTTTATTCGCGACGAAGACGACCCCGCCTCGGCGGAGGTTGCGCTCACCGTGGCGGACGCCTATCAGGGCCGCGGGATCGGGACACTGCTGCTGGGTGCGCTGGCGGTAGCGGCGCGCGTCGACGGCGTCAAGCGGTTTCATGCCCGGGTGCTTTCCGACAATCCACCCGCGCGCGCGTTGGGCGACAAGGTCGACGCCCACTGGGAACACGAGGAACCCGGCGTGGTCACTACCACGGGGGAGATTCCGGAGGTCGATCACCTACGCCTCGATGAGCGCACCTGCCGGCAGATCCAGTATGTGGCCCGCCAGGTGATCCATGCATTCGACTGATGCGAGCACAACGGACCCGCAGCGATCCCGGAAGTGACCAACGCCCCAGGCCTTTGGTGCCTTTGCGCCCTTACCGGATGACGCGCGTGCCACCCAGCATGGACCCCATGAAGTCGCTCATCGTCTGCGTTTCGACCTCACATGGCAATACCCGCCGGGTAGCCGACCGGATGGCGCAGGTGCTGGATGCCGAGGTCGTCGAACCGGAGTCGATCGACCCCGAAAAGCTCTGCGAATACGACCTCATCGGCTTCGGGTCCGGCATCTATTACATGAAGTTCGACTCGAGGTTACCGAGCTTGATCCGTCGGCTCCCGCACGTTGACGGTATCCGCGCGTTCACGTTCTTCACCAGTGGCGCCCGGGAGGTCCCGATGCTGGACTACCACAAACCGATGAGAAACAAGCTCGCGTCCAAGGGTTTTGAGGTGCTCGGCTCGTTCTCCTGCCGCGGGTTCGACACGGTCGGGCCATTCGGGTTCATCGGCGGGATCAACAGGGGACGGCCGAACGACCGCGACCTCGACCGGGCCGCCGTGTTCGCCGATCATCTTCGCGAGCGAGTCGAGCGCTCCCAGGGTGCTTCATAAACGATGGCCAGCCAAGAGTGCGGCCCCGCCATCCTGGCGCTGGTGCGTGGACTCGTCACCGAAGTTCACCCGCACGCCGCGCCGCCTTCGGTGACGCTTGACAGCACGTTCGACAACCTGGGCCTTGGCAGCCTGGAGCTGGCGGAACTGTTGTCGCGGGTCCAGGACAAATTCGGGGTGGCACTGCCACCCCATATTTTGGCCGATGCGGAGACGCCGCGCGACGTTGTAGTGGCCGTTGCACGCGGTCGTCCCACCGTTGGGGAAGACCGCCGAACGGTGTCGCTTCCGGCCACCGCGCCGGGCGCTCTGGCGCCAGACACCGCGCAGACCCTGAACGAGGTCCTCACCTGGCACGTCAGCGCGACCCCGGACCGCACCCACATCCGCATCCTCGATGATGCCGGCGGCCCCGTGGACGTCACCTATGCCGCACTGCACCGGGAGGCGGCTGCGGTAGCGGCCGGGTTGATCGCGCACGACGTCATGCCGGGCGAGGCAGTAGCCATCATGTTGCCCACCTGCCGGGCGTATTTCGCCACTTTCGCCGGTGCGGTCCTCGCCGGCGCCGTTCCGGTTCCCGTGTACCCACCGGCCCGGCCAACACAACTCGCAGACCACCTGCGTCGCACCACCGGCATCCTCGCCAACGCCCGGGCCACCATGCTCGTCACCGTGCCCGAGGCCGTCACCCTCGGACGCCTGCTGCGCTCGAACGTCGAAAGCCTGCGTCACGTCGTCGTCCCCGAATCCCTCACGAGCGCAAGCGAATACGTTCTCCCAAGTCCCGGGGCCGGCGACCTCGCGCTGGTGCAGTACACCTCGGGCAGCACCGGGCAGCCGAAAGGGGTCGCGCTCACGCACCGAAACCTGCTCGCCAACGTCCGGGTGATGGGTCAGGCCGCGGCGGCGTCCGGGTCGGACACGTTCGTCAGTTGGCTGCCGCTGTACCACGACATGGGTTTGATCGGTGCCTGGTTGGGCTGCATGTATTTCGGTATCCCGCTGGCGGTGATGAGTCCGCAGTCGTTCCTGATCCGCCCGTCCCGATGGCTTTGGGCGATCCATGCCAACCGGGCGACCATGTCGGCCGGCCCGAACTTCGCCTACGAACTTTGCCTCGCCAAAATTTCCGACGCCGAGATCGAAGGGCTCGATCTGAGCTCGTGGCGGCTGGCCTACAACGGCGCCGAGCCGGTAAGCCCGGCAACGATCGAGCGGTTCGCCGATCGCTTCGCCAGGTACGGGTTTCGGCGGGAAGCGATGACCCCGGTCTACGGGCTGGCCGAGTCGTCGGTGGGTCTGGCGTTTCCGCCGCTGGGCCGGGGCCCGGTCATCGACCGAATCCGCCGAGATGCATTCGTACGTTCCGGGCGTGCCGAGCCGGCACAACCCGTTGCGCCGGACGACCTGCGTTTCGTCGCCTGCGGCCAACCACTGCCAGGCCATGAAATCCGCATCGTCGACGCCGCCGGCAACGAGTTGGGCGATCGCCGTGAAGGCCGCATCGAGTTCCGCGGTCCATCGGCAACCGCCGGCTATTTCAACAACGCGGCCGCGACGCGTGCACTGTTTCACGACGAGTGGCTCGACACAGGCGATCTCGGGTATACGGCCGACGCCGACGTGTACGTCACCGGCCGGATCAAGGACATGATCATCCGGGCCGGCCGTAACCTGCACCCGGCGGAACTGGAAGAGGCGGTCGGCGACATCGAAGGTGTCCGCAAGGGCTGCGTGGCGGTATTCGCCTCTCCCGACCCATCGGGGGGTCCCGAGCGACTCGTCGTCATGGCCGAGACCCGCGTGACCGAAGACGGCGCTCGTGCCGCTCTGCGCTCCGAGATCGCCTCCACCGCAGTGGATCTGCTAGGGGCGGCTCCCGACGATGTGGTTTTGGCGCCCCCGCGTACGGTACTGAAGACCTCGAGCGGCAAGATCCGGAGGGCCGCCAGCCGGCAGATCTACCAGGCCCGGAAGATCGGCGTGCGACCGCATGCGGTGTGGTGGGAATTGGCCCGGCTTCGCCTTCGCGGCGCGGCGCCGTCGCTGCGCCGCGCCCGGCGCGCGGCGGGGGATATGGTGTTCGCTTGCTACGCATGGGTGGTGTACACGATCCTCGGGTTGTCGGTTGCCGCCCTGCTGCTGGTTTTACCGCGGCCGCAATGGCGTTGGTGGGTGGCCCGGGAATCTATCCGGCTGCTGGCTCGCCTTACCGGAACGCCGGTCACCGTGCATGGCCTGGACCACCTCGCGGCGGGGACCTGTATTGCGGTGGCCAACCACCCCAGTTGGATCGACGGGATGGCGTTGGCCTCGGTGCTGCCGCAGACCTTCCACTTCGTCGCCGCTGAAGTGCTCGAGCATCAGAGGATCAACGGATTTGCGCTCCGGCGGCTGGGCCACCAGTTCGTGCAACGCTACCAGCGCGAGCACGGCGTAGCCGACACCGACCGGCTGGCCGCACTGGTGCGAGGAGGGCAGTCGCTGGTCATTTTCCCCGAAGGCCGGCTGGCTCGCGCCCCCGGTGTGCGGCCCTTCCATATGGGTGCTTTCGTGGTGGCCGCCGAAACCGGTGTGCCCGCCATCCCCGTGGCCATCCGCGGCACCCGGGCAATCCTGCGGCCAGAGCATCACTTTCCGCGACGGGGGGCCGTTGACATTGTGGTTAGTGAGCCGATCCGGCCTTCGGGCCCTGACTGGGCCGCGGCTGTCGAACTGCAGCACGCCACCCGCAACGCCGTCATACGCCTTTGCGGGGAGCCGGACGTCGAATGACGGCCTGCTCCCGCTCGATATCTGATCGTTCAAGCGCTACCAGGGCACGGTTCACTCACCGTGCTTGCTGACCGTCTGGCCGGCACTTCGCACCACGCTGCGGAAGAACTCGATCCGCGCGGTGGACAACTCCTCGGCCAAGTCCAGGGCGGCGTCCACAACGGTCTTGCGTCGCGACTGGTCAGGAAGTACCGGACTGATCTGATCGACGAACTTGCGGACGGCCTCGATGGCCTCTTTCCGGCCGGTTTCGACCGATTCGAGGACGTCGTCGGAGAGTTCGGCCCAGCGCGGCTGCGATGTTTCGGGTGCCTCGGTCATGATCTCACTCCTAGTCGATGTATCGCCGTGCCACAGCGAACCTTGGTTGTTGGCGGGCTCTGACGTTACGACCCGCCGAGAACCCGCGCGAGTGGCTAAAGTCCTTTCACACCCGGTCATGTGTCCGGGATCGGGGTCGATGATCGTGACCTGCCGGTCAAGGACTTTCGCGGCTCTATACCGGGACGTAAGTCCCTAACAGGGCCGTCTCGGGTGCTGTTAGCTTTGCCACCATGGCACTACCGACCGGCGACGACGGCCATTCAGGCCCGGGGACTTCGCGCCTGAGTCCACCCGGCATCGCCGGCTTGGGCGATGCCGTCAAACCGTTCACGCACACCGGCCAGTACTTGGCTCAGTCTTGGCGCGACTACCTTGGTCAGGCGCCCGACGAACTTCCGATCGCACGGCCCACCATCGCCTTGGCAGCACAGGCTTTTCGCGACGAGATAGTGCTGATGGGCCTGAAGGCACGCCGTCCGGTCAGCCGGCCCGAGGTGTTCGAGCGGATCACCCGCGAGGTCGTCGCCGGGCTGGACTTCTACGGGAACAAAGGATGGCTGGAGCAGCCGAAGAAATTTTTCGCCAAGCCTCCGCCGCTTTCCGACGTCACGACCCGAAAGGTCAAGGGAAGCAGGCGCTCCTTTTATCGCATGGTCTTCGACAGCGGGTACCAGCCGCGGACGGGCGAACCCGGCGCGCAGCGGTGGCTGGGCTACACCGCCAACAACCGCGAGTACGCACTGTTGCTTCGCCATTCCGAGCCGCGGCCCTGGTTGGTGAACGTGCACGGAACCGAGATGGGCAGGGCCCCGCTCGATCTCGCTTTGTTCCGCGCCTGGAAACTGCATGACGAGCTCGGCCTGAACATTGTTATGCCCGTGCTTCCGATGCACGGCCCCCGGTCGCGGGGCCTGCCGAAGGGGGCCATCTTCCCGGGCGAGGACGTCCTCGACGACGTGCATGCGACGGCCCAGGCGGTATGGGACATCCGGCGGCTGTTGTCCTGGATACGCTCGCAAGAGCCGGACTCACAGATCGGGTTGAACAGCCTTTCGCTCGGCGGCTACATCGCGTCGCTGGTCGCCAGCCTTGAAAACGGCCTCACCTGCGCCATTTTGGGTGTCCCGGTCGCCGACCTGGTCTCGCTGCTGGGTCGGCACTCCGGTCTCGCCGAGGATGACCCCCGCCGTAAAACGATGACGTTGGCCGAACCCATCGGGCGGATGGTCTCGCCCTTGTCGCTCGACCCGCTGGTGCCCATGGCGGGCCGCTTCATCTACGCCGGCGTCGCTGACCAGATCGTCCATCCACGTGAGCAGGTGGTCCGCCTCTGGGAGCACTGGGGCAAGCCGGAAATCGGTTGGTACCCCGGCGGTCACACCGGGTTCTTCCGCTCCCGGCCGGTGCAACGGTTCGTCGAGGCGGCGCTGGTGCAGTCGGGGCTCCTGGACGGGCCGCGGATGCGGCGTGACCGCCCCGCGTAGCCGGCAAGGACGAAATGAATCTGCTGGATCCGCTGGACGCGGCGATGATGACCGCAGAGTTGGTGTCCAACCCGATGCATGTCGGCGCGGTGCTGATCTTGTCGAAACCGCACGACGCCGGCCCCGGCTACGTCGACGACCTGCACCGTGCGGCGCTCGCCGGAGACGATTCGATCGATCCGAGGCTGCGCAGATACCCGCATCGTGGTGTGGACACCGGCGGCATGTGGGTGTGGCGTGAACTGAACAGCGTCGACATGACCCGGCATTGCCGGCGCCGCACGGTGTCGAAGGACGGGTTCTGGCAGCTGATCGGTGAGCTGGACGCCGAGCGCCTCGACCGATCCGGGCCGATGTGGATGTCATACCTGATCGACGGCCTCGACGGTGGTCGATTCGCCTTCTATATCAAGGTGCATCACACCGTCATCGACGGTGTGGGTGGTTTGCAGATGATCAGCGACGCGCTGAGCAGCGACCCGAAGCGCCAATCGATGCCACCCTTTTATGCCGACTGCCGTCATGAATCCGCGGCGCCGCCGGCATCGACCGGCCTGGTGTCTCGTCTGTTCGCGCCACTGGGGTCGCTGGTTGGTGCGGCGGCTTCGGGCGCCGGGTTGATCGAGCGGTTTGTCTCCGGTGAGCTGTCGACCGTGCTGGACACCCTGGTCGGGCACACGACCGTGCTGCCCTTCGGAGCACCCTACACGCGGTTCAATGGCCGCCTCGGACCCGAGCGCGCGGTTTCCGCGGGCAGCTGGGCGAGGGATCGCATCCACGCCGTGCAACAGACTACCGGTGTGACCGGCAACGATGTGCTCACCGCGATGGCGGCCGGAGTTGTGCGCCGCTGGTTGCAGGACCGCGGGGAACTGCCCAAGCAGTCACTGGTCGCCGCCTGCCCCATCACGGTGCGCGGCCGCGAGCACGATACGACAAATGACCAGCCTGGCAACAAGTTCGGCCTTTGGCTGTGCCCGTTGGGCACCAACCTCGATGACCCGGATGCCCGACTCGACTTGATCCACCGGTCGATGTCGGAAGGAAAGCAGTGGGTGGCCAAGCGCGGAGCGGCGGCCTCGCTGCTGACGAACGCCGGGAGCATCGCCGCGACGGCGATCGGTCCGCTGCTGCCGTTTACGCCGAAAATCCGTACCGGATACAACCTGCCGGTTTCGCATGTTCGCGGCCCGGTAGCCGAGATGTACTGGAACGGATCGCGTGTCGAGGAGATCTATCCGGTGTCGACGGTCTACGACGGTCACGGGCTTAACATCACGACGTGCTCGTATGCCGACCGGGTCGGGTTCGGCTATACCGCAGGCCGCGACGTGGTGCCCGATATCGACACCCTGATACCGCTGACCGAGCAGTGCCTGACTGAACTCGAATCTGCGGTGGGAGTCCGTACCTAGGCCGCAGGCTAGGATTTCGTTCCCGGCGAAACATGTTCTGCCGCTGGCTTCGCGGTGTCGTCGCCGGCTGCCATCGCTGCCGCCGCCGGTTCCGCAGCGGCGGCTGGTTCCTTAGCAGGCTCGATGCGGTGGATGCCTGTGCGGTCGTAGACCCAGGTGACCACCGCGCCGAACGCGAGGCCGATGCCGAGCCCGATCACGCCCACCGTCACCGAGCGCAGCAGCCCGGCATCGGCGCGACCGTCGAAGTACAGCAACGCCCTTGAGCCCAGGAAAGCCTGGCGCATGGGTTCGAATCCGGCGAGCCAGCCAAAAAACCTCGGCGTGGCCTCGAGCGGAATGGTCGCGCCGGTCGACGGCAGGCCGAAGAAAAGGAAAACGAACAGGCTGATGAGCGTGCCCAGCGATCCGAGGGCCGCAATCAGCGATGCCGACGTGATACCCACCGCGGCGACAACGAAGGCGCCGAACAGCCACACCGACCACGGATGCGGCACCGGCATGCCGAGCGCGGAAGCTATCCACAGATAGACCGCTGATGTCGACAGCCCCAGCAGCGCCACCAGGGCCCACTCGACGAGCAGGGTCTGCAGCCGGGAGACCTTGACCTTGCTGGCCAGCCGGTACCACGGGCCGAACTCTGCCGGCACGTAGCCCAGCAGCGCGTCGGTGGTCATGCTGACCACGATCGCCGCGGTGACTCCGCCGATCAGCAGCATCAAGGAGAAGTAGAAGGCTGACAGCCCGGCGCCGGTGCCGCTGGGCAGCGGGTTGTCGGTCATGGTCTTGATCTCGATCGGGCTGGCCAGCGCCAGGGCGGCACCACCCGGCGCGGCGGCTCCTCCGTTCAGCTGTTGCAGTAGCGGGCTGAGCTTCTCGCCGGCCTGGGCATTGAACACCGCCATAACCTGGTCCATGGACTTCTCGGCAATGCCGGCGCCCATGGCGCTGGCTCGCGGGTTGGTCAAGATCGTGATGACCGGCTTGGCCGGTTGTCCCGGCTGCAACGTAGCCTGCGGCAACGCAAGCAGTCGCTGCGTCAGGTCCTGAGGCAGCAGCACTTGGGCGTAGACCTTGCCGGTGTCGAGTTGGCGACGTGCCTGATCGGCCGACAGGACCCGGAGGTCGAACTGGTTCTTGTCCATGTTGGTCAACAGGCCGTCGGTGATCGTTTTGCCTGTCGGCCCCGTGTCCTGGTTGACGATCGCGATGGGGAAGTGTCGCAGGTTGGCCGTCGGGTTGAGGATGCCGCCGAAATACAGCATGGCGAACCCGGACAGCAAGGCCAGGCAGATGATGACCGGCGCCACCCAGAATCGCAGCTTGAGCAAGGCGTTGCGGCCGGTGGGGCCGGGTGCCTCGTGTTGAGGCTGATGGTTCGACATCACAGCTCCCTGTTCGGCGAGCTAGTTGGCGAGCCGGAAAGACCGACCGCTGTGCTTGGTGCTCGTCGGCTTGCGCGACAGGGCGCGGGTGACCAAGCGCGCCACGCCGAGTTCGATACCGCTGGCGAGCTCGTCGACATCGGGTGTGGCGTCGTAGTCTGCGGTGATGCCGAAGGCCAGTTCGTCGACGTAGCTGAGCATGCTGATCACGGTGCGCAGCTGCAGGCCGATCGGCGGTACGGGTAACAGCTGTTCGACCGGATGACCCAGTACTTGGAGTCGCTGACGGGGACCGGGCACATTGCTCGCCAGCGTGACGACGCTGCGCTGCGGCAGTCGTGTCAGGAGCCGAACCGTCCACGCACTCAGCGCAAACGGCAGGTAATTGGTAAGTGCGACAAAGCTATTCGCGGCTTGCCGCTCGCCGCTTTGCTTGAGCCTGTCCAGCCGTGCGTGGACGGACTTCAACCGCTTGACCGGGTCATGCTCCTCGACCGGCAACGATGAAAGCATCGCCGAGACGCGAATGTCGGTGCGGTCCATGGCATCCGGTGAGCGCACCGATACCGGGATCATGGTGCGCAGCGAGTTGCGCCGGAGTTTCTCACCGCGCCGCAGCAGCACGGTGCGAAAACTGTCGGTGATCGCCGCGAGTGCCACATCGTTGAGTGTCACGCCGAAGGCCTGGCACACCGTTTCGACGTCTTTCATCGACACCCGCGCCGCGCTGTAACGGCGCATATCGGTCACCGGGCCGCCCAGCGACGATCTCGCTGCCGGAGTGAGCAGGCCGGTGACGAATTCCGCTGCCCCCATAGCGGTTTGCGCGGCGGTACTGGTAGTGGCTACCGATGCGCGCCAGAGTCCGCCGGGCCAGGTCAGCGGGTTACGACTGAGTCCTGCCGACAGGACGATGGACGACGGCAGCTCCCTGGCGGCGCGGATATCGCCGGCGAACGTCGCTCCCGCACCCCCATCAGCGAAACTGGCCAACATCCGCACGGCGGCGATCCCGTCGGCCAGGCAGTGATGAATCTTTATCAGCGCCGCCCATCGCCCCTCCGGAAGGCCTTCTATGACCCAGCACTCCCACAACGGGCGGTCACGATCCAGCCTGCGTTCCATGAGATCGGCGATGATGCGGAACAACGCGGCGTCGTCGCCCGGGTGCGGCAAAGCCGCCCACCGCACGTGATGGGTGATGTCGAAGTTGTCGTCGTCAACCCATTCCGGCGCCGCTAATTCCAAGGGGTGCTTATGCACCAGCTGCCTGAACCGGGGCACGGCGCGTACCCGTTCGGACAGCGTCGCCGTGATTTCCTCTTGCTCGGGCATCGGTCCATCGATGATGGCCAGCGTGCCGATCGCCAGATTCAAGTGCCGGTCGGCATCTTCGGCTTCCAGGAAGCTGGCTTCCAGGGTTGTCAGCTGTTCCATTGCCGCTCATCTCCGATCCACGCTGATCGGCATCACTATCCGCTGCGCGGCGCGAAAGTCGGTAGTGCCGTTAGTCCCGAAGCGGTGGGGCCGGTCTTCCCAAGGGTGCGGCGCTCACGACCCGTCAGCCATGTGGTGCCGGCTGCGCAGCACGGCGCGCGAGGGCCATGATGCGATCCAGGACGACATTGGAGAGGTCGCCGTTGTCGGCAACACGAGCAAGGCCCTGCCGCCGCAGGAACGTGTCGAGGCGTCGATCGGGTGACCAGTCGGCATAAATCGAGCCCAGATAACGCGATCGCAAGAATTCCACAGCCAAGGCGTCTACATCGGAATCGCTCAACAACAACGGTGGGTTGGCACCCATAGCCGTCATACTCCTTTTTTCGGCCGCAACTGCCGCAGCCAAATTACGCCAGAAAAGCCGATTATCGCGTCACGCGCAGATTGCGGATAGGGTCCAAAGTCATCAAGGGTGCAGGGGAAGCCGGACGCGCGACGCGCGCCGGTGGCACCAGCCGCGGAGCATATCGGGATGGCCGCGAGGACCATTGACCCTGGCGGACAGGCGCACCGCGCCCCAGACTGGCGGCATGGCCAGCGTGATAAGACGGATCACGGAAACGGCGGCGCTGCTCGCGGTGCTCTACGGCGCGCGACGGTATTACCGCAATTGGGGCGCAACCAAGGCGGAGTGTCAGATGCCGCTGCCGGGTGACGCCCTGGTCGCCGACCCGGCCGTTCAGACAACCGAGGCGGTGTACATCGACGCGCCGGTAGCGTCGGTCTGGCCCTGGTTGTTGCAGATGGGTCAGGACCGTGGTGGCTTCTACGGCGGCGAAGGACTGAAAAACCTGGCCGGCCTTCGCCATCACGACGCGGATCGAGTCCACGCCGAATGGCAACACCTTGCGGTAGGGGATGCGGTGCGCCTGGCTCCCGAGGGCTGGATGGGGCTACCGGACGGGGTGACGTTGAGCGTCGCCGAGATCGTGCCCGACAAGTACCTCGTGCTCACCGCCACGCGGCCAGGTCAGCGGTGGAACGCGGTGTGGTCGTTCCACGTCCAGCCGCACTGGGAAGACCGGGTCCGGCTGCTGACCCGTGCCAGAATCTCCTTGCGCCACCCGGGAGAAGTCTTTGCCATGGAACTGTTCAGGCCGGTGATCGCAATGAGCACACGGGGTTTGCTGCTGGGCATCAAGCACCGGGTCGAACGGGCGCCGCTGGCAAATCCGGCGCAGCCGGCTGTCGAAATCAATTGACGCTCTTGGTGAAAACCGGCCCGGGCAACCAGGCCCGGACCGGTAATCGATACGTGCTAGCCGGCGGCTACCTTGACGTGCTTTTCTGCGGTTTTGGGTTCCGAAACCGCCACGGAGACAGTCAGGATCCCGTTGTCGTAGCTGGCCTTGATGTCGTCTTCGTCAGCGCCGGCCGGCAGTGACACCGTGCGGACAAACGAGCCGTAGGAGAACTCCGACCGGCCGTCGAACTCCTTTTTCTCACTGCGTTCGGCCTTGATGGTGAGCTGCCCGTCGCGGACGGTGATGTCGACGTCCTTGGCCGGGTCGACGCCCGGGATCTCGGCGCGAACTTCGTAGCGACCATCGGTCATCTCATCTTCTAACCGCATCAGCCGGGTGTCGAACAGGGGGCGGATTCCGGCGAACGACGGGAAACCCGCAAAGAATTCCGAGAGCTCGGGGAATAGCGAATGCGGCTTTTGGGTCGCGGGAAGGGTGGTCATGGTTTTCTCCTGCGGTGTTCTGATCTCCTGAAGTGGACGCCTCTGATCCGACCATGCGCGTCGGCGCCGCGGTAGGGGCCGAAGTCCTTATTGCGTTTTCCGGGATGAGTTTTGGTCGATGACGGGATACTCGGATGATGATGGTCAGGCCGGTGCGGTCCGCTGAGTGGCCGGCGAGCGTGCGGCGCCGCGACGGGCGCCTGGCGCCCTTCGACCCGGCCCGCATCGAGGTTGCGATCGCTGCGGCCGCGCGGGAGGCCGGGCACCGGGACCCGGACACACCGGGCGTGCTGGCCAGGTCGGTCGCCGACGCGCTGGCGCGTGGGCCCCGCGGCGGGATTCCGACGGTCGAGGAGATCCAGGATCGGGTCGAGGCGCAGCTGGCGGCGGCCGGCTTGGACGACGTTGCCCGTGCGTACATCATCTACCGCCAGCACCGCGCCGAGTTGCGCGCCGCCAAAGCACTGCTAGGTGTGCGCGACGAGCTGAAGTTGAGCCTGGCCGCGGTGACGGTGCTGGGCGAGCGCTATCTGCTTCGAGACGACCATGGCAGGCCGGCCGAATCGACCGGTGAAATGATGGACCGGGCCGCGAACTGTGTGGCGGCGGCCGAAGAACGGTTTCAGCGCGGCTCCTCGGCGGTGTGGGCCGACCGGTTTTCGGCGGTGCTGCGTGGCCTGGAGTTCCTGCCCAACTCGCCGACGCTGATGAACGCGGGCACCGAACTCGGTCTGCTCTCCGCCTGTTTCGTTCTGCCAGTTGAGGATTCGCTGCGTTCGATCTTCGCCGCGCTGGCGCAGAGCGCGGAAATTCACCAGGCCGGAGGCGGCACCGGCTATACGTTCACGCACCTGCGACCCGCCGGCGATCGGGTGGCCGGCACCGGGGGTACGGCCAGTGGGCCGATGTCGTTTCTGCGGCTCTTCGATACTGCGGCCGAAGTCATTTCGATGGGCGGTCGTCGACGTGGTGCGTCGATGGCGGTGCTGGACGTCTCGCACCCAGACATCTACGACTTCGTCACCACCAAGGCCGACTCGCCCGGTGAGCTCAACCAATTCAACTTGTCGGTGGGCGTCACGGACGAGTTCCTGCGCGCCGTCGCGCGTGGTGGCACCCACCGGCTGATCAACCCGCGAACCGGCAAGACGGTCGCAAAGGTGCCGGCTGCTGATCTGTTCACCGCGATCTGCGAGGCCGCGCACCGATGCGGCGATCCGGGACTGTTGTTCCTCGACACGATGAACCGCGCCAACCCGACGCCGGCGCTGGGCCGGATCGAGGCCACCAACCCGTGCGGGGAAGTTCCGCTGCTGCCGTACGAGTCGTGCAACTTGGGCTCAATCAACCTCGCCCGGATGGTCAGCGGCGGTGGCGTCGATTGGGATCGGCTCGCAGCGGTTGCGGAGTTGGCTGTGCGCTTTCTCGACGACGTCATCGACGTGAGCCGCTATCCCATCCCCGAACTCGAAGTGGCCACCCGGGCCACCCGCAAGATCGGGCTGGGCGTGATGGGGTTGGCGGAGATGCTGGCCGGCTTGGGCATCCCGTACGACAGCGAGCAAGGGGTTCGGCTGGCCGGCCGGATCGCCCGCCATATCCAACAGGTCGCGCACGCCGCGTCGGCACGGCTGGCCGAGCAGCGCGGACCATTTCCGGCCTTCGCCGACAGCCGGTTTGCGGGCTCGACGCCGCGGCGCAACGCCCAACTCACGTCGATCGCCCCGACGGGCACGATCTCATTGATCGCCGGGACCACCGCGGGGATCGAGCCGATGTTCGCGATCGCCTACACCCGCTCCGTCGTCGGGCGACGCCTGCTCGAAGTCAACCCGTGCTTTGATCGGCTCGCCCGCGACCGAGGTTTCTACCATCACGACCTGGTTGCCGGGATCGCCCGGCACGGCGGTGTGCGCGCCGACGCACACGTGCCCGCCGAGGTTCGGGCCGCGTTCCCGACCGCCGCGGAAATCGCTCCGCAGTGGCACCTGCGGATGCAGGCCGCCGTGCAGCGCCACGTCGACGCCGCGGTGTCCAAAACCGTTAACCTGCCGGCCGACGCGACCGTCGACGAGGTCCGCGAGATCTATCTCGCCGCGTGGAAGGCGAAGGCCAAAGGCATCACGGTCTACCGCTACGGCAGCCGGCAGGGACAGGTGCTCAGTTACGTGACTCCCGAACAAGCACTGCTGTGCGCCGACGCCAGTTTCAGCGGCGGCTGCGTCGGCCGGATGTGCGAGTTCTGACCGGATGGCGACCAACCGCGAGACCTCGAGTTGCCGGGCCTTTCTGGGCCTTCACGGGCCTTTCGGGCGGGCCGATTGGCCGCCGGTGGAAGGTCCAACGACCCTAGTGGCGGCTACCGCGGCGCCCTACTTTCGGCAGTAGGCGGGGTATCGAACCGTCGGCGACTTGCAACTTTGGAGGTTTGAGGTGCGCGATGCGATCCCACTAGGGCGGATCGCCGGGTTTCCGGTGAACGTCCACTGGAGCGTGCTGGTCATCCTGTGGTTGTTCACCTGGAGCCTGGCAAGCACGCTGCCCGGCGCGGTCAAGGGATATTCGCACGGGGCTTACTGGCTGGCCGGCGCCTGCGGCGCGCTGGTGCTGCTCGCGTCACTGTTGGCCCATGAGCTCGCCCACGCTGTGGTGGCACGCCGCGCGGGGGTGGCCGTGGGGAGCGTGACGCTGTGGCTGTTCGGCGGTGTGACCACCCTCGGTGGTGAGGCGAAGACACCCAAAGCGGCCTTCCGGATCGCGATCGCGGGCCCGGCGACCAGCCTTGCGCTGGCGGCCCTCTTCGGTGGGTCGGTCGCAGCGCTGCATACCGTGCGGGCCGCTCCCATCGTGGTCGGCGTTGCTTCGTGGTTGGCCGTCATCAACCTGTTGCTGGGCCTGTTCAACCTATTGCCGGGCGCCCCGTTGGACGGTGGCCGGGTGCTGCGGGCCTATTTGTGGCGCCGCCACGGCGACATGGTGCGCGCCAGCATCGGCGCGGCGCACGCCGGGCGAGTGCTCGCATTCATCTTGATCGGGTTGGGATTAGCCGAATTCGTGGCGGGCGGGCTCGTCGGTGGAGTTTGGTTGGCGTTCATCGGCTGGTTCATCTTCGCTGCCAGTCGCGAGGAAGAGACCCGGATTTCGACCCAACAGATGTTCGCCGGGGTCCGCGTCGTCGACGCGATGACGGCGCGGCCACACACGGCTCCCGGATGGATCACCGTTGACGATTTCATTCAGCGCTATGTGCTTGGCGACCGCCACTCGGCGTACCCCGTCATCGACCGGAACGGATCGACCGTAGGGCTGGTCACACTGACACAGCTGCGCGACGTCGCACCCGGCCGGCGCGCCACCACCAACGTGGGTGACATTGCGCTGCCGCTGCCTGCGGTACCAACCGCGGCACCACAGGAGCCGCTCGGCGCCCTGCTCGAGCGGATGGCAGCAGCCGGTCCGCGCAGCCGTGCCCTGGTGGTCGAGGGCGGTGACGTGGTCGGCATCGTCACGCCGACCGATGTCGCACGGCTGATCGACGTCTACCGGCTCGCCCACCCCGGGCCGGGCCTGAGCGGAGGTCGTCAAGACGCGGGAAGGTTTTCCAGCGCTGGCTGATCCGGCATGCTCCGGAAAGGAGTGCGGGCGATGAAATCGGTGATCGTTGGTGTCGATGGTTCGCCGGCCGCGATTGCGGCCGCCCTGTGGGCCGTCGATGAGGCCACCAGTCGCGCTGTGCCGCTGCGGCTCATCGCGGTCATGAAGCTGACGCATCCATCCCCGGACGACTACGCCCGCGACCTCGCGCACGCCGAGACATCGCTGCGCGCTGCACAATCCGCGGTCGAGGCCAGCCGAAAGCCGGTCAAAATCGAAACCGACATCCTCCGTGGCCCGGCCGGACCGGTGCTGGTGGAAGCGTCCCGCGATGCCGAGATGATCTGCGTCGGATCCGTCGGGATCGGCCGCTACGCCCGCTCGATACTGGGTTCGACGGCAACGGAGCTCGCTGAGAAGGCGCATTGTCCGGTCGGGGTGCTGCGCACCGAATCCGACCAGCCACCGCCCGACATCAACTGGATCGTGGTCCGGTTGACCGACGCACCCGACAACGACGCCGTTGTCAAATGCGCTGTGAGCGAAGCAAAGTTGCGCGGGGCCCCTATGCTGGTGCTCGGCGGCCGACCGGAGGAGCTCACCGAGAATGCGGACGGCGAGTTCGAGCGGCGGGTCCAGGATTGGCGGCGGCGTCATCCCGAGGTCCGCGTCTACCCGATCACCACCAAGGCCGCCATCGCCAGCTTCCTGAGTGCCAACGACGAGCGCGTCCAGCTCGCGGTGATCAGTGGCACCGAGGCCGACCAGCTGGCACGGCTCGTCGGACCCCAGGGACACCCACTCTTCCGCCACCCCGAATGCTCGGTGCTCGTCGTGCGGGCGGCAACCGGAAGCTAGGCCGGCGACTCGCGCGCCACGATCACCGGCACCCGCGCCATCTGGGCAACGGTTTCGCCGACTGAACCCACCAGCATTCCGGCGAAGCCGCCACGGCCCCGGCTGCCGACCACGACCAGCTGGGCCTCTTCGGATCGCTCGACGAGCTGGCGGGCCGGCTGAGCCTGCACGACGGTTCGGCTTACCCGAACGTCGGGATACTGTTCTTGCCAGCCCGCCAAACGCTCGGCCAGCACCTCTTCGGCCATCGATTGTGTTGCCGGCCAGTCGATTCCGGGCCACTCCGAAACGTCAAGATCGCTCCATGCGTGCATGGCGATCAATCCCACCTGGCGGCGCGAGGCCTCGTCGAAGGCGATCGCGGTGCCCGATTCAGATGCCGGCGAACCGTCGATACCGACCAACACCGGCGCCTGGGCCGCGGCCGGCACCGACGGCTCGTCGTCGTGGATGATCGCGACCGGGCAATGTGCGTGACGGAGCAGCGCCGAACTGACCGAACCGAGCAGCCGGCCGGGCCAGCGCCCACTGCCGTGTGCGCCGGTGACCACCATCTCTGCCTCTTTGGACAGGTCGATCAACGTGGGGACGGCTCCCGAAGCCAAGATTTCGGTGTGGACCCCGGCGGGACCGCCATGGGCAGTGGCCTCTTCGACGACCTTGAGCGCCCCGTCGATCAAGCGGCGGCCGTGGTCCTGCTGCCAACGCATCACGCCGGCGGGCAGCGGCGTCCGCAGCCAGGTGGAAACCTCCGGTGAAACCGCATGCACGAGCGTCAGCGGGACCTTGCGCAGCTCGGCGTCGCGTGCGGCCCACTGCACCGCCACCCTCGCGGAAGGCGAGTCGTCAATGCCCACCACGATTCCCAGAGGTGCGTTGCGCGATGACATGGCTTGTCCTCTATTCGTTGACTTTCGGCTCCAGCCTCGTCGGCTCAGCCGCTCATGCGCGACCGTATCGATTGGGCGCGTTCGGCGTCAGAGGCGTTTGTCACCAGCCGCACGAGCACAGGTCACCAGGTTGAGTCGGCCCGCCAGTTGCTAGCCGGCACGTGATGCCGCGGGTTTGCGGGCGTCGATGGCGACGGCGGCCAGTCGCTCACGATGCCTGCGGAACGTGCGGCGCATCGTCAGCACTCGCTTGCGGGCGTCCCGATGAACGAGCACGTTCTTGGCGAATCGCAGTGCTCCGAACAGCCCTTCGTCGGCGATCACTCGTCGCGGTTGTAGCAGGGCCATCGGCGCGGTCGCGACGTGGTCGACGACCAGTCCGTGGTCTGCCAGCAGTCGCGACCATTCCGCTATGGTCAGCGGACGCGCGTTCACCTTGATCGCACGGGCAAGCGACTGCTGAATGTCGGTGCTGATGTCGGCTGGGACAGTGTCCGGCGTCAGAGCCAGTTCGTGAATCGCGTAGCGTCCGTGCGGTCGCAGCACGCGCGATGCCTCGGCGACTATGGCGTGCTTAGCCGCATCGCCCTGCATGGTCAGCATCGCCTCTCCGATGACGACATCGCTGCTGGCGTCGGGCAACCCGGTGGCGGCCGCGTCGACGACCCGGACGGCCCCATTCTCGGCGCCGAGTTCGGTGAGCACGTCGCGAACGACGTTGGCCGCGTCGGGGTCGCTTTCGGCGCCGACGTACGACCGTGGGCCTCGGGCCAGGATTTCGGCGGCGGTGCGGCCCAGGCCCGGCGCCAGCTCGAGCACGTCGGCGTCGCTCAGCTCCGCGCGAGCCAGCAGGGTGCGGGTGAGCTCGACACCGCCGGGCCGAAGCACGCGTTTACCCAGCCGTGCCAGCAGCCAGTGGCCGGCCACCCCGTCGTCGGCGCGACTCGAGGAAGGCAGGGGCTGCCGTGCACCGCTCCGGTGTCCGATCATGAGATCGCCTGCCGCGCGGTGCAGGCCGCGAAGATCGCCGGGTGCTTGTCCGGTTCACGCAGTTGCCGGACGTCAAGTTCGTTGGCGGCCATAGAATCTCCGACCTCGGCGCTGTTTACTACAAAATATGTTGTGTAAACTGTAGTCCATGACGTACGTGATCGGGAAGCCATGCATCGATGTGATGGACCGGGCTTGCATCGAGGAGTGCCCGGTGGACTGCATCTACGAGGGCGGCCGGGCGCTCTACATCCATCCCGACGAATGTGTGGACTGTGGTGCGTGCGAGCCGGTGTGTCCGGTCGAAGCGATCTACTACGAAGACGACCTGCCCGAAGATCTCCAGCCCTACCTGGCCGACAATGAGGCGTTCTTTACCGAAACCCTGCCGGGTCGCGACGCGCCGTTGGGATCCCCGGGCGGGGCGGCCAAGATCGGTCCGCTCGGCGTCGACACACCTCTGGTGGCCGCTCAGCCGAGAACCGCCGATGCTGAAGGAGCGTGAGGGACCCGTGAAGTTCCAGGACACGTCAACCGGGGAATCCGCAGGTCGCCGTCGGGAGGTGCTGCGGGTACTGCGGGCGTCGCCCGATCCGATGAGCATCATCGCGATCGCCGAGGTGCTGGGCGTGCACCCCAACACCGTCCGGTTCCACCTCGACAGCCTGGCCGGCGACGGCCAGGTGGAGCAGGTGGAGCTGGGCCGCAAAGGGCCGGGACGCCCGCCGCTGATGTTCCGGGCGGTCCGGCAGATGGATCGCGGCGGGGCGCGGCATTACCGGCTGCTCGCCGAGATCCTGACCGCGGCGTTCGCCGCCGAGCGGGATCCGCAGGCCAAGGCGGTGGCCGCGGGGCAGGTGTGGGCACGAAAACTGGATTCGACGTTGCCACCGCCGCGGGCGCACCCCGCCAGCGCCGACGAAGCCATCGACCACCTGGTCGACGCGCTCGACGAGCTCGGCTTCGCCCCCGAGCGCCGGGCAACCAACGGGGAGCTGCAGATCGGCCTGCGGCACTGTCCATTCCTCGAACTCGCCGAAAACCGAACCAATGTCGTGTGCCCGGTGCACCTCGGGCTCATGCAGGGAGCCATGGAAACCTGGGGAGCGCCGGTCTCGGTCGACCGACTGGAACCGTTCGCCGAACCGGACCTGTGCCTGGCTCACCTGACGCTGCAAGCGGCGGCCGAGTGAGTGCCGGACCGGCCGTCGCCGTCGCGATCACTTTCGTCTGGCTCGGCATGGTGCTGGCCATCTCGTTCCTGGAAGCTCCGCTGAAGTTCCGCGCCCCCAACGTGACATTGCAGATCGGGCTCGGCATCGGGCGCCTGGTCTTTCGTGCGCTCAACACCGTGGAGGCCGGTTTCGCCGTTGTCATCCTGGCGATCCTGGTGGCCGGCGCACTACCGGCGCGGATCGCCGCGGCGCTTTGCGTCGCTCTGGCCGCACTGGCCATCCAGTTGATAGCGGTGCGCCCCCGGCTGACCCGCCGTTCCGACCAGGTGCTCGCCGGATTGAATGCACCGCGTTCGCAGGCTCACTACATGTACGTCGGCCTGGAAGCTGTCAAGACGGTTGCGCTCGTCGTAGCGGGGATACTGCTACTGACCGGTTGATCACGGCCTTTCACCCGAAGGAGTCGACTATGGAATCCATCTCGCTGACCAGCCTGGCCGCCGACAAGCTGGCCGAGGCCCGAAAGTCACACAGCGGGCGGGCCGCGCACACCATCCACGGTGGTCACACCCACGAGCTCCGGCAGACCGTGCTGGCTCTGCTCGCCGGGCATGATCTCTCCGAACACGACAGCCCCGGTGAGGCGACGCTGCAGGTGCTGCAGGGTCACGTGCACCTGACGACCGGGGGCGACACTTGGGACGGCAAGACCGGCGACTATGTTGCGATTCCGGCGGAACGGCACGCCGTGCACGCGGTCCAGGATTCGGTGATCATGCTGACCGTGCTGAAGGCCATTCCCGCGGCGGCTCCCTAGCTATCACACCGCGCGCAGGTACCGCCTGGCGATGATGCGCTGGGCCACCGACACCAGTGGCCCGGCGGCTTTGCTCCACCAGGTCGCGGGCCGGGAGAACGCCGACACTTCCGCGAACACCGCGGAGGTGTCGGGGTCGCGGCGTACCACGAAGCGTTCCTCGCCGGACTCCGGATGGCCCGGCAGGGTGCCGTAGCCGAATCCGCGCATATCCGGTTCGTCGATGACGTACACCACGCGGCAGGGCGCGGGCAGAAAACCCATGCGCACCAACACCACAGCGTCCAGCACCGCGACCTCGGAGCTGGCCTGCACCCGCAGACCCGACCCGCGCTGCATGCCCCAGTGCATCACGGCGTCGGCGGCTTGCTCGAATCGCTGCCGGCCCGTGCCGATCTGGCGCTCGACGTGCAGGTGGCCATATCCCGCAGGCAGCTGACCGGCCGCGGTCGCCCCCACCTCCGGGTAAGTCAGCCGAAGTTCCTCGAGCGCTCCCAGGTCCACCCTGCCCAGCTTGCCACGCACGATGCGCGGTCGGACATCCGGCGTACGGTCGGAGAAGTGACCGTACAAAACTCGAAAACCATTGCAGAGGCATCCGGAACGTTCACACTCGGCGGCGACCTGACCGTCAACCGACTCGGTTTCGGCGCAATGCGCCTGACCGGTAAGGGCGTGTGGGGCCCGCCCGCTGACCGCGACGAAGCCGTCAGCGTGTTGCGGCGCGCCGTCGAACTCGGCGTGAACTTCATCGACACCGCAGACTCGTACGGCCCCTACATCTCCGAGGACATCATCCGCGAGGCGCTGCACCCGTACCACGGTCTGGTGATCGCGACCAAGGCCGGGCTGCTGCGCACCGGCCCGGACATCTGGATTCCCCTGGGCAATCCGAGTTACCTGCGCCAGGAATGTGAGATGAGCCTGCGCCGCCTGGCCGTGGACACCATCGATCTGTTCCAGCTGCATCGCATCGATCCGAACTTCCCGTTGGCCGACCAGGTGGGCGAGCTGCTCACCTTGAAGAACGAGGGCAAGATCCGCCATATCGGTCTGTCCGAGGTCGACGTCGATCAGCTGACCGCGGCCCAGCAGATCACGGAGATCGTGTCGGTGCAGAACATGTACAACTTGTCGGCCCGCAGTGCCGAAGCGCTGTTGGACGCCGCGGCCAGCCAGGGCATCGGTTTCATCCCGTGGTTCCCGCTGGCCGCCGGACCGCTGGCCGCCTCCGACGGCCCGCTGCAGCGTATCGCCGCCGACCATGACGCGACGCCGTCACAACTCGCGCTGGCCTGGCTGCTGAAACGCTCGCCGGTGATGCTGCCGATTCCGGGCACGTCGAAGGTGGCGCACCTGGAGGAGAACGTCGCTGCCGCTCAGATCGCCCTGACCGACGACGAGTTCGAGACCCTGGCGACCGCCGGCGCGCAACAGACGGCCTGACCACCGCGCGATAGGCGTCCTGCGGGGCAATACGGTGTCCTGGTGGCGGAACATCAGCAACACCCTGGCGGTGGATTCAATCCGCCGGAACCGACGACCAAGGGCGGGCCCGACTATGGCAGGTTCATCGACGCGGTGCGCACAATGCAAGATCACGCCCGTGCCGTCGACGCGCCGGACGAGGTGATCACCGAGGCCGCGGACCTGCTGGACAAAGTGTCGGCGCTGCTGAGCCCGTTCGACGCCGACGAATGGAAGTCGCCGTCGGGGCGCCGGATGGACCTGCCGATGCGCGGCAACATTCTGACGGTCCCCATGTCGGCGCGGAAAACCGACGAAGGCCGCATCGCCGGCTGGGCCCGGTTCGCCCGGTTTCATCTGGGACGCAACGGCGCCGTGCACGGCGGCGCGCTGGGGATGCTGTTCGACACTGTGCTCGGGTTGACGTCCGCAGTGCTCACCGGGGGGCCCTACCAGCGCACCGCCTACCTGAAGGTCGATTACCGAAACATCGTGCCGGTCGAAAAGGAACTGCAGTTCGATGCGGGCGTGGACCGGGTGGACGGCCGCAAGATCTTCGTGTCGGGACGGTTGACCGACGGCGACACGCTGCTGACCGAGGCCGATGCGCTGTTCGTGCGGCTCAAGCCGGGCCAGCCGTGAGGCCGGTCAGGTAGGCGCCCGGACCGTTAATGGCTTGGGCTGTTCGAGGTCGGCCCCGATAGCATGGCAACGATTAATCAGGACTGTTCGCAGACCAGCAGTCGCCCAAACCTTGGAGACCAACCCGATGAGCGCCCCCCTCTACCCCGCCCCAGCAGCCCCGATCCGGGTTCCTGCTGGCACTACCGCGGCCGCCGCGGTCGCTGAGGCGGGGTTGCCGAGGCGGGGCGCGCCTGATGCGATCGTGGTGGTGCGCGACGCCGAAGGCAAGCTGCGCGACTTGAGTTGGGTGCCCGAAGCCGACGTTGAGGTCATCCCGGTGGCGGCCGACACCGACGAGGGCCGCAGCGTGATCCGGCATTCGACCGCGCACGTGTTGGCCCAGGCCGTCCAAGACCTGTTCCCGCAAGCCAAGTTGGGGATCGGGCCTCCCGTCACCGACGGCTTCTACTACGACTTCGACGTCGCCGAGCCGTTCACGCCGGAGGACCTGGCGGCACTGGAAAAGCGGATGCGTCAGATCGTCAAGGAAGGGCAGCTGTTCGAGCGGCGCGTCTACGAGTCCAAAGACCAGGCGCGCCAGGAGCTGGCCGACGAGCCCTACAAGCTTGAACTCGTCGACGACAAGTCCGGCGACCCCGACGTCATGGAGGTCGGGGGAGACGAGCTCACCGCGTACGACAACATCAATCCCCGTACCCGGCAACGGGTTTGGGGCGACTTGTGCCGGGGACCGCACATTCCCACCACCAAGCACATCCCGGCGTTCAAGCTGACCAGGAGTTCCGCCGCGTACTGGCGGGGCGACCAGAGCAACGCCAGCCTGCAACGCATCTACGGCACGGCGTGGGAGTCGCAGGAGGCGCTCGACCGCCACCTCGAGCTGATCGCGGAAGCCCAGCGCCGCGACCACCGCAAGCTGGGCAGCGAGCTGGACCTGTTCAGCTTTCCCGACGAAATCGGTTCCGGGCTTGCGGTATTCCACCCCAAGGGCGGCATCGTGCGCAGGGAGCTGGAGGACTACTCGCGGCGCAAGCACATCGAGGCCGGGTACGAATTCGTCAACACCCCCCACATCACCAAGGCGCAGCTGTTTCACACCTCGGGCCACCTGGACTGGTACGCCGATGGCATGTTCCCGCCGATGCACCTCGACGCCGAGTACAACGACGACGGAACAGTGCGCAAGCCGGGCCAGGACTACTACCTCAAGCCGATGAACTGCCCGATGCACACGCTGATCTTCGCCTCGCGCGGGCGCTCGTATCGCGACCTTCCGTTGCGGCTCTTCGAATTCGGCACCGTGTACCGCTACGAGAAATCCGGGGTGGTGCACGGGCTGACCCGGGCGCGCGGGTTCACCATGGACGACTCGCACATCTTCTGCACCCGCGAGCAGCTGCACGACGAATTGGCGTCGCTGCTGCGGTTCGTGCTCGAGCTACTCGGCGACTACGGCTTGGAGGACTTCTATCTGGAGCTCTCCACCAAGGACCCGGAGAAGTTCGTCGGCTCCGACGAGGTATGGGAGGAGGCCACCGCCGCGCTGGCCGACGTCGCG
The DNA here is from genome assembly GCA_963848535.1 of uncultured Actinomycetota bacterium. Lineage (GTDB taxonomy): Bacteria > Actinomycetota > Actinomycetes > Mycobacteriales > Mycobacteriaceae > Mycobacterium. The sequence goes on along the minus strand of CAWKEM010000004.1, from coordinate 583,115 downwards.
CGGGAATCGGGGCTCGAGCTGGTTCCGGATCCCGGCGGTGCGGCGTTCTACGGCCCGAAGATCTCGGTGCAGGCCCGCGACGCGCTGGGCCGCAGCTGGCAGATGTCGACCATCCAGGTGGACTTCAACTTCCCGGAGCGTTTCGAGCTGGAGTACACCGCCCCGGACGGGGCCCGCCGGCGCCCCGTGATGATCCACCGGGCGCTGTTCGGGTCGATCGAGCGGTTCTTCGGCATCCTCACCGAGCACTACGCGGGGGCGTTCCCGGCCTGGCTGGCTCCCATCCAGGTGGTTGGCATCCCCGTCGCCGACGAGCACGTGATCTATCTGAAAAGCATTGCAGCGCAGTTGAAGTCACGCGGAGTGCGGGTCGAGGTGGACGCCAGCGACGATCGGATGGCCAAGAAGATCGTCCACCACACCGCCCAGTTGGTGCCGTTCATGCTGCTGGCCGGCGACCGCGACGTGCAGGCCGGGGCGGTGAGCTTCCGCTTCGGTGACCGCACCCAGATCAACGGTGTTCCCCGCGACGCCGCGGTCGATGCCATTGTCGGGTGGATCGCCGATCGCGAGAACGCCGCTCCCACAGCCGAACTCGTGAAAGTGGCTGGGCGGTGAGCGATCAGGAGGGAACCGCACACGCCGATCGCGGTGACGACACCATCCTCGACCGAGGCGTGGGCGAGCGCGACCACCTGCAGCGGTTATGGACGCCGTACCGGATGACCTATCTGGCCGAAGCGCCGATGAAGCAAGAAAACGCCGAACCCGCGCAGCCGTTCACCGACATTCCGCGACTGTCCGACGAGGAAGGCCTGGTGGTCGCGCGCGGCGAACTCGTCTACGCCGTGCTCAACCTGTACCCTTACAACCCCGGGCACTTGATGGTGGTGCCCTATCGGCGGGTGTCCGAGCTGGAGGACCTGACCGATACGGAGAGCGCGGAGCTGATGGCGTTCACCCAGAAGGCGATTCGCGTCATCAAGAACGTGTCGCGGCCGCACGGCTTCAACGTCGGCCTGAACCTGGGCACATCGGCGGGGGGATCGCTGGCCGAACATCTGCACGTGCACGTGGTGCCGCGCTGGGGCGGCGACGCGAACTTCATCACCATCATCGGCGGCTCCAAAGTGATCCCGCAGTTGCTGCGCGAGACTCGCCGGCTGCTGGCCACCGAGTGGGCGAACCAGCCATGAGCCGCGGCGGCGACGATGCAGTGGGGGCACCGCCCGCTTGCGGGGCGAAGCGATGAGAAGGAGCGGCGCTCATGAGCAAGGCGCCCTTTTTGTCCCGGGCGGCGTTCGCACGGATCACCACTCCGGCCGCCAGAGCCATGTTGCGGGTCGGGTTGACGCCGGACGCCGTCACCATCGTGGGCGCCGTCGTCGCCGTGGCGGGTGCGTTGACGCTGTTCCCGATGGGCAAGCTGTTCGCCGGTGCGTGTGTGGTCTGTATCTTCGTGCTCTTCGACATGCTCGACGGGGCGATGGCGCGGGAACGGGGCGGCGGCACCCGCTTCGGCGCGGTGCTGGACGCCGCGTGTGATCGCATCAGTGACGGCGCCGTGTTCTGCGGGCTGCTGTGGTGGATAGCGTTCGGCCTGCACGACAAGCCGCTGGTGGCGGCGACCTTGATCTGCCTCGTCACGTCGCAGGTGATTTCCTACATCAAGGCCCGGGCCGAAGCCAGCGGGCTGCGTGGCGACGGCGGCATCATCGAACGACCCGAACGGTTGATCATCGTGCTGGCAGGTGCCGGCCTGTCGGACCTTCCGGGGTATCCGTTGCCACCGGCGTTGCCGGTGGCGATGTGGCTGCTGGCGGCGGCGAGCCTGGTCACCTGCGCGCAGCGGTTGCACACGGTGCGGACTTCGCCCGGCGCCGCGGAGCCGCTGCCGCCCAGCCGCCCGGGCGACCACGCCCAGCCCGGTCCGGGGAACCGGGGATCGAGCGAGCCGTGATCGCCACCCCGACGGGCCTGAAAGCGATCTCGGCGCGGCGTCGCCTGGTGACCGGTAGGGCGACGGACTGGGCGTACGCGGCCGGCTGGATGGCCGTGCGCGCGATGCCGGACTTCGCCGCCCGCATCGCATTCGACGCCGGAGCCCGCTACGCGGCCCGCGATGGCGGGCCCGAGCAGCTGCGCAAGAACCTGGCCCGCGTCATCGGTGTGCGGCCGGCCGAGGTGCCGGATGCGTTGATGCGCGCCTCGCTGGCCTCCTATTGCCGCTACTGGCGGGAGGCGTTCCGGCTGCCGACGATGGACCACCGCGAGCTGGCCCGCCAGATCGGCGAGTCGTTTCTCGGGCTCGACAATCTGGAGGCCGCCTGGGCCGCCGGCCGCGGAGTTGTGATGGCGTTGCCGCACAGCGGCAACTGGGATATGGCCGGGGTGTGGCTGGCGCAGACGCACGGCACCTTCACCACCGTCGCGGAGCGCCTGGAACCCGAGTCGCTGTACCGGCGTTTCGTCGACTTCCGCGAGAGCCTCGGCTTCGAAGTGCTGCCGCTGTCCGGCGCCCACCGGCCACCCTTCGAGGTGTTGTGCGAGCGGCTGCGGGCCAACCGGGCGGTGTGCCTGATGGCGGAGCGCGACCTGACCCGGAGCGGGGTTCAGGTCGATTTCTTCGGCGAGCCCACCCGGATGCCGGCCGGGCCGGCGAAGCTCGCGATCGAGACCGGCGCGGCCCTGCTGCCCGCGCACTGCTGGTTCGAGGGCGAAGGCTGGGGCATCTTGATCCAGCCGCCTCTGGACTGCACCAGCGGTGACGTCGGGGCCATCACGCAGCTGCTGGCCGATCAGTTCGCCAAGAACATCGCCGCCCGTCCCGAGGACTGGCACATGCTGCAGCCGCAGTGGCTGGCCGACCTGTCCGAGGCCAAACAGGCCCGGCTGAGGCAAACCTGATGCGGATCGGGATGGTTTGTCCGTACTCGTTCGACGTGCCGGGCGGGGTGCAGTCGCATGTCCTGCAGCTCGCGGAGGTGCTGCGCGCCCGCGGGCACGAGGTGAGTGTGCTCGCCCCGGCTTCGCCGCAGGCCTCGCTGCCCGACTACGTCGTTTCGGCCGGCAAGGCCGTCCCGATTCCCTACAACGGGTCGGTGGCCCGGCTGCGATTCGGGCCGGCGACCCACCGCAAGGTCAAAAAGTGGCTGGTGGAAGGTGATTTCGATGTGCTGCACCTGCACGAGCCCAACGCGCCGAGCCTGTCGATGCTGGCCCTGAACATCGCCGAGGGGCCGATCGTGGCAACCTTCCACACCTCGACCACCAAATCGCTGACCCTGACGGTCTTCCAGGGCATCCTGCGGCCGATGCACGAGAAGATCGTCGGCCGGATTGCGGTGTCCGACCTGGCCCGGCGCTGGCAGATGGAGGCGCTGGGGACCGACGCGGTGGAGATCCCCAACGGAGTCGACGTCGATTCATTCGCCTCGGCGCCACGGCTGGACGGATATCCGCGACCGGGCAAGACGGTGCTTTTCCTGGGCCGCTACGACGAGCCGCGCAAAGGCATGTCGGTTCTGCTCGACGCACTGCCACGGCTGGTCGAGCGCTTTGCCGATGTGCAGCTGCTGGTTGTCGGCCGCGGTGATGAGGACCAATTGCGCGGCCAGGCGGGCAGATTGGTGGACCACATGCGCTTTCTGGGCCAGGTAGACGACGCCGACAAGGCGTCGGCCATGCGCAGCGCCGACGTCTACTGCGCGCCCAATACCGGGGGTGAGAGTTTCGGCATCGTCTTGGTCGAGGCGATGGCCGCCGGTACCGCGGTGGTGGCCAGCGACCTGGACGCCTTTCGGCGCGTGCTGCGCGACGGCGAGGTTGGGCGCCTGGTGCCGGTTGGCGACGGCGCCGCGCTGGCCGATGCGCTGATCGCGGTGCTGGAGAACGACGTGCTGCGAGAACGCTACGTGGCCGCCGGTTCGCAAGCCGTCCATCGCTACGACTGGTCAGTGGTGGCCGGCCAGATCATGCGGGTATACGAGACCGTCGCCGGAGCGGGCGCCAAGGTCCAGGTGGCCAGCTGATGACATGGCTGATCGTCGCGATCACGGTGCTGGTCGTGGTGCTGGCGATGTTCGGCGTCTGGGTCTACCGGACGGCCAACCGGCTGGACCGGCTGCACGTCCGCTACGACTTGTCTTGGCAGGCCCTCGACGGTGCACTGGCGCGACGCGCAGTGGTGGCGCGCGCGGTCGCGATCGACGCCTATGGCGGGGCGTTGGAGGGACGGCGGCTGGCGGCGCTGGCCGACGCCGCCGAGGGCGCGCCCCGGCAGGCGCGGGAGTCGTGCGAAAACGAGCTGTCGGCCGCGCTGGCGATGGTCGATCCGGAGTCACTGCCGGCGGGTCTGATCGTCGAGTTGGCCGACGCTGAGGCCCGGGTGCTGCTGGCCCGCCGATTCCACAACGACGCCGTCCGCGATACCCTCGCACTGCGTGAGCGATTCCTGGTGCGCACCCTTAGGCTCGGCGGAACCGCTTCGCTACCAAGCTATTTCGAGATCGTCGAGCAGCCCCATGCGTTGGCGCACGGTGACTTCAGCCTGTCAGGTGTGCTCAACCACCGCACCTCGGCGCGGGTGGTGCTCCTCGATGAGACCGGCGCGGTGCTGTTGCTGTGCGGGTCGGATCCGGCGATCACGGCGTCTCATGGCGGGGCCGCCCCTCGGTGGTGGTTCACCGTGGGCGGCGAAGTGCGGCAAGGCGAGCGGCTGGCCGAGGCCGCCGCACGGGAGTTGGGCGAAGAGACCGGTCTGCTGGTCGCGTCAGCCGACCTGATCGGACCGGTTTGGCGGCGCAACGAGGTCTTCGACTTCAACGGCTCGGTGCTCGACAGCCAGGAGTTCTTCTTCGTCTATCGCACCCAGCGATTCGAGCCGTCCGCCGTCGGACGCACCGACCTGGAGCGCCGCTACATCCACGGCCAGCGTTGGTGTGATGCTGCCGAAATCGCCGGACTCGTCGCCGCCGGCCAAACCGTGTATCCCATCCAGCTGTCCGAGCTGCTCACCGACGCGGCGGCGGTGGCCGGCGGCCGGGCGCCGAGCCCGCTGCAATTCATCCGCTGACCCGGCTACAACACATTCGAGAAAGCCGGGAAACCCACCGGCGGCAGTCCCGCAACCAGCGGGTCCGCGATTGCGTGCGCGACGCCCTGGCCCAGGTAACTCCCGACACTGAGCGGGTCGAGGCCCGGGAGCAGACCGGGGATCGCGAACACGTTGCCATAGCCCAAGTCGATGATCGGCCGGAGGAAGGGTTGGAGCAGGTTGGCCAGCGGGTTCCCCAGCAGGGGGACCAGACGCAGGGGATCCAGTAGCGGCAAATCCGCGGTGGGTAGCAAGTAGTAGGTCGTGTTGCCGATCTGCTCCTCGATGGCGGTGGCAAGTTGTGCGGTCGTAAGGAATGGATATTCGCCGTGCAGATCCAAGATGCCTAAGAGGGCGTTGAGGTCCGCCGGAAGATCGAGCAAGCGCTGCGGGAAGCTGGCGATGCCGTCGTATTGGATCGTGTAAATGGCGGTCGTGTAGGGCGTGGTCAACGGAGTCACGACGTGAAACGCACCGAAGCCCGGGATGTAGTGTGTCAGAATGCCGCTCACGGGATTGTTCGGATCAGCGAGCAACACGAAGTTCAGTAGGTTCGGACTCGGCCGTATGCCGGCGGGCAGGGCGTCGAGGTAGCGCATTTCCAGGGTGGCTATGGTGGCGCTCTGCGAGTAGCCGACCACGACGACGTGGTTGCCGGCGGCCGTCTGCGTCATGATCGCGTTGTTCAGTATTGTCACGCCCTGCTGGACCGACTTACCGAAGGTCTCGCTGCTGAGGCCGGTAATCGGCCAGAACTGCTCGGGCGTCTGCACGCTCACCAGCGTGTAGCCGGGGTAATTCTGGGCCAGGTATGCCTGTTCGATGGACATCATGTAGGCGCTGCTGGGTGTCGGGTTCCCGGTGCCGCCCATGATCAACGCCACGTTGGTCGGCGAGGTTGGCGTCGTCGGCGCCGCCGACGTCAACTGCATGGTGGCCGTGTTGGAGGCCTCGGTTTCGGCGTACGAGTTCTGCGCGGCGATCAGGGTTTGCACGAACTGGTTGTGAAACGCTTCCGCCTGCGAGGCGAACGCCTGGTACTGCTGGGCCTGCGCGTCCAGCAGCGCCGCGATGCGCGCCGATACCGAGTCCGCCGCCGGCGGTAGCACTGCGGTCGTCGGGGCCGCCGCGGCCGTGTTGGTTGCTTCCAGCGCCGAACCGATCCCCTGCAACTCATCGGCGGCAACCCCCAGCATGTCGGGGTCGGTGATCACGAACGTCATCGGACGTTCCGCCTGACTAGTCGACCACCGTGCGCGCCGCCGCGCCGGCGCGCTGCGCGGCGACCGCCGGAGCGACAGCACCGATCAAGCGCTTGGGCATACCCATCGAGGGCAGGGACGGCATTCTGGGCACGCTGGCTGCAACTTGGTTCACAGCGGCGCTCGGCGCCCCGGCAACCGCAGGAGCAGCAGGGGCAGGCGTAGCCGCCGACACGGCGTTGACCCAACTCGCCGGCACCGACAACGCCCCGATGGAGCCCCCTTGGCCCACCCCCGCCGGAACACCCAGCTGCACCGAGCTCAGCCCTCCCATACCCGGACTGACCGCGGACGCCAGGGCCGAACCCATCCCCGGCACACCGGTGCTGACACCGTTCATCAACGGATTGGCACCCGTCATGAGCTGACTCATGAGCATGTTCATGGGTTCCATCGCAAACTCGGCGGGCGTCGAGAGCATCTCCAGCCGCGACGCCGAGGTCGACAACGAGGAGAACAGCGACTGGGTCAGCGAAGACGACGGCTGCGAAGCCGTTGACATGAGCCACTCTTGGGCGAATGCACCGGCCAGGCTGGTTGGCGGCTCGCTGAACGGTGTCGCCTGGGCCTCAGCCCCCGTGGCGCCGGCGTCGTAGCCCACCATTGCCGTCACATCCTGGGCCCACATCTCGGCGTACTGAGCCTCGGTCGCCGCGATCGCGGGAGTGTTTTGACCCAGGATGTTGGTCGCGATCAACGTCATCAGTTGAGCACGGTTGGCCGCAATCACCGGCGGGGGCACCGTCGCGGCAAACGCCGCCTCGAACGCGCCCGCCGACAGCCGGGCCTCGTTGGCCACCTGCTCTGCTTGAGTAGACGCTGCGCTCAGCCACTGCACATACGGGACGGCCGCCATCGTCATCAACACCGATGTCGGCCCCAGCCACACCGCACCGGTCAGACCCGACACCACCGACTGAAAGGAACTTGCCGCCGACCCCAACTCGGCGGCCACCGCGTCCCACGCCGCCGCCGCGGCCCACATGGACCCAGACCGTGGGCCCGCATACATGCGCGCAGAATTGATTTCGGGCGGCAATACCATGAAATCCGGTAACATCCGAACCTTTCTTCAGCCGACTGCCACCGCGTCCGTGACCGGGGTGGCCACCCAACAACCCGAACCAGCACCAACGGTTTGCGCAAAAAGCTGATGAAATGTGTAGCACAAGAGCGGCAGTTGTCTCATTGGAATCGCCGACGACAGAATATTCCCTGGCCGGGCCTGTTGGCGCATGAGGAATGCCGCCATGCCCGGGTAGTTATCCGGCCAACCCCATCACCCTGAAAGACATCGCCGGGCCGGTCGTCTGTCCGCGGACGCCGCTACAGGGTGGCAGCCAGGGCGTCCTCGACTCCTTGCCCGCCGGCCTGCAGCAGTTCAGCGAAAAGAGTGAGCAGGTTGATGGGCGGGAACAGTCCGGCCGGGGCGGCAATGTTCGCGGAGCCGGTGCCATAGCCCAAATTGACGAGCAGTTGCAGGGTGGGCTGGATCAGGTCGATGATCGGCGCGGGCATGCCGAGGTCGATCAGTGGATCCAGCAGCGGCAAATTCGTGGCGGGAATCAGGTAATACGAGGTCACGCCGGCATATCCCGGAGATACCGGGAGCAATAGGGCATTTGCAAGCTGTGCAGCGGTGAGGTTCGGATACGTGCTGTGCAGAGATAGGGCGCCGAATATGGCGTTGAGGTCCGCGAGAAGATCGATTGGGTATCGCGGAAAGTCGGCGATGCCGTCGTATTGCAGCGTGTAAATGGCGGTGTGGTAGATGGTGTTTGCCGGAGTCACGGCGTTGAACAACGCATTGACGCCCGGGATGTTATTGAGGACTGGGATGTCGAGACCGGCGAATCGTGTGAGTAAGCCGCTCATGGGATTGTTCGGATCACCGAGCAGCACGAAGTTCAGCAGGTTCGGACTCGGCCGGATGCCGGCGGGCAGGGCGTCGAGGTAGCGCATTTCCAGGCTGGCGATCGTGGCGCTCTGGGAATAGCCCACGACGACGACGTGGTTGCCGGCCTCGGTTTGCGTCATGATTGCGTTGTTCAGTATTGCCAGGCCCTGCTGGATCGATTTATTGAGGCTTTCGCTGGCGAGGCCGGTAGTCGGGAAGAGCTGCTCGGGTGTCTGCAGGCTGACCAGGGTGTAGCCGGGGTAATTCTGGGCCAGGTATGCCTCTTCGATGGACATCATGTAGGCGCTGCTGGGTGTCGGGTTCCCGGTGGCGCCCATGATCAAGGCAACGTTGGTCGGTGACGTTGTGGTTGGCGTCGATGTAGCCGATGTCAACTGCATGGTGGCCGTGTTGGCTGTCTCGGTTTCGGCGTACGAGTTCTGCGCGGCGATCAAGGTTTGCACGAACTGGTTTTGAAACGATTCCGCCTGCGCGGCGAACGCCTGATACTGCTGGGCGTGCGCGTCCAGCAGCGCCGCGGTACGCGCCGATACCGAATCCGCGGCCGGCGGTAGCACTCCGGTCGTCGGGGCCGCCGCGGCGGTGTTCGTTGCTTCTAGCGCCGAACCGATCCCTTGCAATTCATCGGCGGCTGCCGCCAGCATGTCGGGGTCCGTGATCACGAACGTCATCGGGTGCTCCGCCTGACTATTCGGGCACCGTGCGCGGTACCGCACCCGAGCGGGTCGGAGCGACCGCTGGAACGACAGCACCCATCCCGCGCCCGGGCGTGCTCATCGGGCTCTACCTTGGACTCGCGTACACGTGGGCCGAGTTGATCTCCGGCGGCCACACCATGTAATCCGGCAACTTACGAACCCTTCCTCAGCCGACCGCCACCGCTCCCGTGACCAGGGTGGGCACCCAAGAACCCGCACCGGCACCAAAGGCTTCTGTAAACAGCTGATGAAATCAGTAGCACACGATCGGCAGTTGTCTCACCAGAATCGGAGACGGCAGGAGGCCCCGGGCCAGATTTGTCGGCCCGGTATGAATGCCGCCGTGCCCGGTTGGTCATCCGGCCAACCGGGCAAACACCGTTGCCGCGGGAACGGCCGGAAAACTCATTCGTTGCTCACCACTAGACTGGACCGGCATCGGTTGAAGGAGAATCAGTAGTGGATACCGCCGCTTCGTCGAACTGCAGCGGGCAAACCGGAACCGCGCGGGTCAAGCGCGGCATGGCCGAGATGCTCAAGGGTGGCGTCATCATGGACGTCGTCACCCCCGAGCAGGCCCGGATCGCCGAGGGCGCCGGCGCCGTGGCGGTGATGGCGCTGGAACGGGTGCCCGCCGACATCCGCGCCCAGGGTGGGGTCGCGCGGATGAGCGACCCCGACCTGATCGAGGGCATCATCAACGCCGTCACCATCCCGGTGATGGCCAAAGTGCGCATCGGGCACTTCGTCGAGGCGCAGATCCTGCAGAGCCTCGGCGTGGACTACATCGACGAATCCGAGGTGCTGACGCCCGCCGACTACACCCATCACATCGACAAGTGGAAGTTCACCGTGCCGTTCGTGTGCGGGGCGACCAATCTCGGCGAGGCGCTGCGGCGCATCGGCGAGGGCGCGGCCATGATCCGGTCCAAGGGTGAAGCCGGTACCGGAGACGTCTCGAACGCGACCACCCATATGCGGGCCATCGGCAGTGAGATGCGCCGGTTGACGTCGTTGTCCGAAGACGAGTTGTATGTGGCGGCAAAGGAATTGCAAGCGCCGTACGAGCTTGTCGTGGACGTGGCCCGGGCGGGCAAGCTGCCGGTCACGCTGTTCACCGCGGGCGGTATCGCCACGCCCGCCGACGCGGCAATGATGATGCAGCTCGGTGCCGAGGGCGTCTTCGTCGGCTCCGGCATCTTCAAGTCCGGCGCGCCCGAGCACCGGGCCGCCGCCATCGTCAAGGCCACCACCTTCTACGACGACCCCGACGTGCTGGCCAAGGTATCTCGCGGCCTGGGCGAGCCGATGGTCGGCATCAACGTGGAGCAGATCGCGCAGCCGCATCGACTGGCCCAGCGCGGCTGGTAAGAACATTTCGTGTCGATCGAGAAGATCCTTGATCTCGAGCAACTCGAGGTCAACATTTACCGCGGGAGCGTGTTCAGCCCGGAATCGGGTTTCATGCAGCGCACTTTCGGTGGTCATGTGGCAGGGCAGTCGCTGGTGTCGGCGGTGCGCACCGTCGAGCCCGGCTATCTGGTGCACTCGTTGCACGGGTACTTCATCCGACCCGGCGACGCCACGGCGCCGACGGTCTTTATCGTCGAACGCCTGCGCGACGGCGGCTCTTTCAGCACCAGGCGGGTCAACGCCATCCAGCATGGCCAGACCATCTTTTCCATGTCAGCGTCATTCCAGAGCGATCAGGAAGGCATCAACCACCAGGACGCGATGCCGGCGGCGGCGCCGCCGGATGGCCTGCCGGGGTTGAGCTCGATGAAGGTGTTCGACGACGCCGGGTTCCGCCAGTTCCAGGAGTGGGACGTCCGTATCGTGCCGCAGGATCGCCTGCAGCGTCGGCCGGGCAAGGTTTCCCAGCAGCAGGTGTGGTTTCGGCACCACGATCCGCTGCCCGACGACCCGGTACTGCATATCTGCGCGCTGGCTTACATGAGCGACCTCACGCTCTTGGGATCGGCACAGGTCACCCATCTCGAAGAGCGAGAGCACCTGCAGGTGGCCTCGCTGGACCACGCGATGTGGTTCATGCGGGTGTTCCGGGCCGACGAGTGGCTGCTCTACGACCAGTCCTCGCCGTCGGCCTGCGGCGGCCGCTCGCTGTGCCAGGGCAAGATCTTCAACCAGTCGGGCGAGATGGTCGCGGCCGTGATGCAGGAGGGCCTGACCCGATTCCCGCGCGGATACCTTCAGCGGTGAGCTCTCCGAGTATCGGCGTGCTGGCGCTGCAGGGCGACACCCGGGAGCACCTGGCGGCGCTGCGCGAAGCCGGCGCCGAGTCGATGCCGGTGCGCCGCCGCAGCGAGCTCGAGGCGGTCGACGGGCTGGTCATCCCCGGCGGCGAATCCACCACCATGAGCCGCCTCTTGGTCGATCTCGAGCTGCTGCAGCCGTTGCGGGATCTGCTGGCCGACGGGCTTCCGGCTTACGGCGCGTGTGCCGGCATGATCCTGCTGGCCGGCGAGATCCTCGATGCCGGCGCCAAAGGACGGGAAGCGCTGCCCCTGCGCGCGATCGATATCACGGTGCGGCGCAACGCTTTCGGGCGGCAAGTCGACTCGTTCGAAGGCGATGTCGCGTTCACGGGTTTGGACGATCCGGTGCACGCCGTGTTCATCCGCGCGCCGTGGGTGGAGCGGGTCGGTGACGGAGTGCAGGTGCTGGCACGCGCCGCCGGGCACCCGGTCGCGGTGCGCCAGGGTCCGATGCTGGCGACGGCGTTTCACCCGGAGATGACCGGCGACCGTCGCATCCACCAGCTGTTTCTCGACATCGTTACCGGCCGGCGCTGACGCGGCCGAATACCGAGCAACGAGCGTGGGGCCTATGCATGAATTCAAGGCAGATCACGTACTTAGGGCCCACACTCGGCGGCCGTAGAGGTTCGGGGAGCGGCTGGGCAACCGGCGCCGGGCAGCCACGTAGACTCGGCTGGCCAGAAAAAGAAGAGGAATTGAGATAGGACGGCGATGAGCGGCCATTCCAAGTGGGCCACCACCAAGCACAAGAAGGCCGTCGTCGACGCCCGCCGCGGGAAGATGTTCGCCCGGCTGATCAAGAACATCGAGGTTGCGGCTCGCGTCGGTGGCGGTGACCCGGCGGGCAACCCCACGCTCTATGACGCGATTCAAAAGGCGAAGAAGAGTTCGGTGCCCAACGAGAACATCGAGCGGGCCCGCAAGCGCGGCGCCGGCGAGGAGGCCGGTGGCGCCGACTGGCAAAACATCACCTACGAGGGCTATGCGACCAACGGTGTGGCGGTCCTGATCGAGTGCCTGACCGACAACCGCAACCGGGCGGCCAGCGAGGTGCGGGTGGCGATGACACGCAACGGCGGCACCATGGCCGATCCCGGGTCGGTGTCCTACCTGTTCTCCCGCAAAGGCGTCATCACGTGCGAGAAGAACGGTCTGACCGAAGACGACGTGCTCGCGGCGGTGCTGGATGCCGGTGCCGAGGACGTCAACGACCTCGGCGACAGCTTCGAGATCATCACCGACCCGGGTGACCTGGTCGCGGTGCGGACCGCATTGCAGGAGGCCGGCATCGACTATGACTCCGCGGAGGCGGGGTTCCAGCCGTCGGTGACCGTTTCGCTCGATACCGAGGGCGCGCGGAAGGTCATGAAGCTGGTTGACGCCCTCGAAGACAGCGACGATGTGCAGGACGTCTACACCAACGCCGACATCCCCGACGAGATATTGGCTCAGATCGAGATCTGACCTAGTCGTACCCGTGGCGCATGTCGTCGACGATGCGGGGATTGTCCAGGGTGGACGGCTCCAGCGGGCGGGGACGGATGTCGTCGGAGAACACCGTCGCGGCGTCCAGCACCTGCTGGTTGAGGAAGCGCAACGCAGGCGCATTGGGCGGCACCCTGGGCGCGGGCGCGGCGCCGGTGCGCTGGGCCAGCGCGAAACCCCAGTCGCCGAAGGTGGGTACGTGCACGTGATACGGCGTGACGGCGTAGCCGGCGGCCTGAATCGTCGACACCGTGCGCCAGAACGCGGTGGGCGTCGAATAGGGGCTGCCCGCCTGCACGACCATCAGCCCGCCGGGGGCGAGCGCACGCCCGGCAAGCGCGTAGAACTCGGTGGAATACAGCCTCCCCAGGACGGGCGTGTCGGCGTCGGGAAGGTCGACGATGACCGCATCGAAGCGGTCGACGGCGGTGCCGCGCAGCCAGTTCATCGCATCGTCGATCACGACGGCCACGCGTGGGTTGTCCAGCGACCCGCCGTTGGCCTCGCGCATGGTGGTGCGCGCCAATTCGATCACCGCAGGGTCCAGCTCCACCTGCACGATCTTTTCGATCCCGGGCTGGCGCAACAGTTCCCGGGCGGCCAGGCCGTCTCCACCGCCGAGTACGAGCACCGAGCGTGCGCCTCCGGCATGACCACTGCCGAGCGCGGGGTAGACCAGGCTTTCGGTGTAGCGGTATTCGTCCCGGGTGGAAAACTGCAAGCCTCCGTCGAGGTACAGGCGCAGGTCATTGCCGCGGCGCGTCACCACGATCTCCTGATAGGGCGTATGCCGGTAGGCGATGATCGGATCGGCGTAGAGCCGTTGCCTGCTCGTCGTCTCGATGCCGGAAGACCGAGCGAGCAGGGTGGCGAGCAGCCCGAGCGCCGCGGCGAGCGCGCACAGCGCCGTCACCAGCTGCCGGGTGGAAACTACGCGCCGCAACAGGAAGATCGACATGATGGCCGCCGCCGCCAGGTTGATGATGCCGGTGGCGGCCGCGCCGCGGATCATCCCCAGCTGCGGCAGCAGAACGAACGGCCAGACGAGCCCGCCCAGCAAGGCACCGAGGTAATCGGCGGCGTTGAGGTTGGCCAGGGTGCGGCCGGTGTCGGCGGCCGGGTCCTTGGTGGGGGCCGTGCGGCTGCGCTGCAGCAGCGTCATCAGCAATGGCACCTCGGCGCCGACCAGGCCGCCGATCAGGGCCGTGCTCACCGCCAGCACCCACGTCGAGCCGTCGATGAACGCGAACACCACGTACAGCGCCGCCGCCGACAGGCCGCCGATGATTCCCAGCAGCGCCTCGACGGCGATGAAGGTGATCGCCGCATGCGCCAGCAGCGGCTTGACCAGCAGGGCGCCTGCGCCCAGCGCGGCGATGTAGCCCGCGACGATCAGTGAGGTGGCGACGATGCCGCCGCCGTTCAGGCTCGCCGACAGCGTCAGCAGCGCGAGTTCGTAAATGATGCCGCACGCCGCGCACGCCGCGACGGCAGCCAGCAGCAACGCCCGCCACCGTCCCGAGTACTCCGTGGCCCGGACCGCCCCGGGCGCCGGCGTCTCAACCGACGTCATGAGACCGCCGCGGCGGTGACCCCTCCCACGGCCAGGAGTATCAGGGCCACCGCGAACGACCCGGGATGCAGCTGGGGATCGTCGACATGCTCGTGGAAGTTGCCCGGTATCACCAGATGCATCGTCAGCAGTGCTATCCCCAGCAGAATCACCCCCATGAATCCGTACACCGCCACGCCGAGGAGTCCCTGGCCCAGCTGGCTGTAGCTGTTGGCGATGGCGCTGATGATGACGGTGGCGAGCGCGATATACATCGCGCCGGTGACGATGACGGCGTTGGGGCGGCGATCGATGAACACCATCTGGCGCAGCTTTCCCGGGGTCAGCACATCCACCATGAGGTAGCCGACGACCAGCACCCCCATGCCGACCACGAAGTACAGGATCGTCGCGACGACGCCGCGCAGGACTGGATTGACGTCGATGGTCCCGATCTCGAAGGCGAGGTACATGGTTTTCTCCTTTGCTGTGCTTCTTCGGTACACATCCGGTACGGCATCACTTGGCTCTGGCGGGTCCGCCGGGGGTGCCCCCGGCGCCACCCGCCGGGGATCCCGGGGTGAATCCGGGGCCGAGGAAGATGAAAGCGCCGTGGCTGTATCCGGCGCTCAGGCTTTCCACGCGGATGCTGCACGGGTAATTGCCGTCGGGACCGACGATCACGATGTCGTTGCTGTAGCGCAGGTACTCGTTGTTGCCGCTGGCGGCACGCGCCTCGGGAGCCTGATAGTCGGAGAGCGTGTCGGCAACCTGCTCGGGCGATCCGCTGCAGACGTAGCGCGTTCCGTTCACGTCACGGGAGTACTCGTGATAGTGGCTCGCGATGTACGACGCGATGTTCTTTTGCAGCAACACAATTCCGAAAACCAGGCACGCGGTGGCGGCGGCCGCCAACGCACCGGCAATCAGAAACAGGCGGTTGCGGCTCATGGACGCCACCGGCTCGCCGTGTGGACCACCGTCCCGCCGCGCACCGCCGGGTACAGGTGCCAGGTCTGCCAGCGCCAGCCGGAGCCGTCGGGTTCGGCGGCCAGCGCGGTCAGCGCGGCGTCATCGCCGGGAAACGTGCCGCCGAGCCAGCCCGTTCCCTGCTCGCACCGTTCGCGGAGTTCGCCCGCGATGCGGCGGAAGGTCGCCTCGTCGTAGGTGTCGGTACGGGTTTCCAGAAAGTAGCCGGGCGCGGCGGTACGCGTCGGAAGATCGCCTCCGAGGCTGCGGGCGGTGCAGGAGACTTGCTCGGAGAAACGGCCTGCGGCGTGCTCGACCGTGATGACGTGCGATGCGCCGAGGACTCCTAACCGCAGCGCACCACCGTCGGGGTGGTCCAGAAAACACGTGGCCAGTGGTGGCGGTGCGGGCGCGTTGAGCGCGAGTCCGAGCCTTTTGCCGGACACGTCCGCCGGAGTCACGGCGAGGTGATGAAGCGGCACAGACGCGTCCTAGGCGGAGGGTGGGGGAGCCGAGTAGACGGTGAGTTCGCCGGTCAGCACCGGCTTGCCCGTCGATATCTCCCACGGCATGTCCGGGGCCCAGCGCTCGAATGACAGCAGCGCGGTCTCGTCGGCATTGGTGCAGTCGAGGAACTCCATCTCACCGCCCGCGGGCAGGCCCGTGGTGCCCTCGGTGGTGTAGGAGGCGCGACCGCGCTCCGACTCGTGAAACGTCACGCCGTCGACGACGTACCGGTCGCCGGGCTGCAGCGTGAGGTCTTTGCGGCTCACCCACATCGCCAGCTCGAGGCGTCCGTCGTCCTCTTCGACGCTGAACCAGATCGGCTGGTCGCCGCCTTCCAGCAAATGCTCCCACCACACGAAAGGTCCTTCGCGGTAGGTCACCGACCCGCGCACCACGTAGTCGACGCCGCCGTAGCTGACGATGGCGCCGGGGCCGAGTTGCCGGGGGCCGAACTCCGGCATCGCGTTGAACGCGAGCGGATCCTGGCGCCCGCCCGCCCGGGCCGGTTTTCCGGGCCTCCGCAAAGCCAGCACGAGCACCACGATGGACGCGGTGAACAGCACGGCCGCGAGCACCACCAGCAGTGTTCCCACGCGCACCCCTCGCGGTTGAGCAAACGTGCGCTTTAACGTAACAGCATTTTGCTGGGCGGGGTATCGCCAAGAAACGGCCGTACTGCCGCGTGTCCTGCCCGGGCCGGTCGGCGCCGCCCGCTAGGCTATCGAACAGCTGTTCTACAGGTGGGAGCGGGTAATGCGGGTGATGGGCGTCGATCCCGGACTGACCCGATGCGGGCTGTCGGTGGTCGAAAGCGGGCGCGGGCGAAATGTCGTCGCGCTGGACGTCGACGTGGTGCGTACGCCGTCGGATGCACCCGTGCCGCAGCGATTGCTCGCGATCAGTGATGCCGTCGAGCACTGGCTGGCCACCCATCAGCCGGACGTGGTGGCCATCGAGCGAGTGTTTTCCCAGCTGAATGTGTCGACGGTGATGGGCACCGCACAAGCCGGTGGCGTTATCGCGTTGGCGGCGGCCAAACGCGGGATCGACGTGCACTTCCATACCCCCAGCGAGGTCAAGGCCGCGGTCACCGGCAACGGCGCCGCCGACAAGGCGCAGGTCACCACGATGGTTACCAAAATCCTTGCGCTGCAAGCCAAACCGACACCGGCCGACGCCGCCGATGCGCTGGCTTTGGCGATTTGCCATTGCTGGAGGGCGCCGATGATCGCCCGGATGGCCGCCGCCGAAGCGCTGGCCGCGCAGCAGCGGCACGCATACCTGGCCAAGGTCAGGGCCGCCCGATGATCGCGTCGGTGCGCGGTGAAGTGCTCGAGGTGGCGCTCGACCACGCGGTGATCGAGGCCGCCGGTGTCGGCTACCGGGTGAACGCGACGCCGTCGACGTTGGCCACGCTGCGGACCGGGACCGAGGCCAGGCTGATCACCGCGATGATCGTGCGCGAGGATTCGATGACGTTGTACGGGTTTCCCGACTCCGATACCCGCGACCTGTTCCTGACGCTGCTGTCGGTGTCGGGAGTCGGGCCCCGGTTGGCGATGGCGACACTGGCGGTGCACGACGCCGCGGCGCTGCGCCAGGCGCTGCACGACAGCGATGTCGCCGCGCTGACCCGGGTGCCCGGCATCGGCAAACGCAGCGCCGAACGGATGGTGCTGGAGTTGCGTGACAAAGTGGGTCCGGCCGGTGCGTCCGCATCGGGAGCGCCGGCGGGCGCCGCTCATAATGGCCACGCGGTCCGGGGCCCCGTGGTGGAGGCGTTGGTGGGCTTGGGTTTTGCGGCCAAGCAGGCCGAGGAAGCCACCGACAAGGTGCTGGCCACCGAACCGGACGCGACCACGTCCGGCGCGCTGCGGGCCGCCCTGTCGTTGCTGGGTAAGTCACGATGACCGACCGCGATTATCGCGATTATTCAGAGGACTGTTCCGATGGCGACATCGGGGAAGTTCGCGAAGTTTCGCCGGCCCTGGCCGTCGGGGAAGGCGACATCGACGTCAGCCTGCGGCCGCGCTCGCTGCGGGAGTTCATCGGCCAGGCGCGGGTGCGCGAACAGCTGCAGCTGGTCATCGAAGGGGCCAAGAACCGCGGCGGCACACCGGATCACATTCTGTTGTCCGGTCCGCCGGGGTTGGGCAAGACGTCGCTGGCGATGATCATCGCGGCCGAACTCGGGTCCTCGTTGCGCGTGACGTCGGGTCCGGCGCTGGAGCGCGCCGGCGACCTGGCCGCGATGCTGTCGAACCTGGTCGAGCACGATGTGCTGTTCATCGATGAGATCCACCGCATCGCCCGGCCCGCCGAGGAGATGCTGTACCTGGCCATGGAGGACTTCCGGGTGGACGTGGTGGTCGGCAAAGGTCCCGGGGCGACGTCGATTCCGCTGGAGGTGGCGCCGTTCACCCTGGTCAGCGCGACGACCCGGTCCGGCGCGCTGACCGGCCCGCTGCGCGACCGGTTCGGTTTCACCGCGCACATGGACTTCTACGAGCCCGCCGAGCTGGAGCGGGTACTGACCCGTTCCGCCGGGATTCTGGGTATCGAGCTGGGTGTCGAGGCCGGCGCGGAAATCGCCCGCCGCTCGCGCGGGACGCCGCGGATCGCCAACCGGCTACTGCGCCGGGTCCGGGATTTCGCCGAGGTGCGCGCCGACGGCGTGATCACCCGCGACGTCGCCAAGTCCGCCCTGGAGGTCTACGACGTCGACGAGCTGGGTTTGGACCGGCTGGACCGGGCGGTGCTGTCGGCCCTGACCCGCAGCTTCGGCGGCGGTCCGGTCGGGGTTTCGACGCTGGCGGTGGCGGTGGGCGAGGAGGCCGCCACCGTCGAGGAGGTGTGTGAGCCGTTCCTGGTTCGCGCCGGTATGGTCGCGCGTACTCCGCGCGGCCGGGTGGCCACCGCGCAGGCGTGGACGCACCTGGGCATGACGCCGCCCGCCGGCGTCGGTGGGCTGGGCCAAACGGGCTTGTTCGACTAGGAGGGTTCCCGATGATGACCGCCGGGTTGGTTTTCGCCGCACTGGCCGCGTTATTGCACGTCTACATCTTCACCATGGAGTCCTTGACGTGGACGTCGGCGCGCACCCGCGCCGCGTTCGGCACGACGGCCGAGGAAGCCGAGACCACCAAATTGCTCGCCTTCAACCAGGGCTTCTACAACTTGTGTTCCTGGTTATTTATAGTAAAACGGTGTAGGTATTAAGCCTTCTACCTGCGGTTTGCTGTTACCAGAGTACTTGGCGGGGAGGAAGATTCGCGCTTGAACGCAGTATCATAGACCGATGGCCGGACAGCACATCGAACGCGAGGCGCGTTACGAACAGACCGGGCTCACCTCGCTGCAGCGCGACGAAATGATCTTGGCGCTCCGTCGCCGAGGCTGGTCACAACGCAAGATCTCGCGGTACCCGGGAATAACCCAGCCAGCAGTGCACTACGCCTTGACGACGCGGCTGGCCGGTAAGCCACGCGTCCAGGCGCGGTACGAGATGTGCGACGTTTGCGGCCGCAACTTCCCCAAAGACAAACTCAACCAGATGGCCTCTGCAAAGAATGCGCAGACGAACTGCTGAACCCGCATGCCTAAAGGCAGGGGATTCCAGCGCTCAAGTGCAATTCAGCACGTGACCAGCGAAAACTCAACCCGCAGAACCACTTCCACCACCCCTGGATAAGCCAGTACGCTGGCCAATTATGGCTAGCCGCAACGGGTTTCAGCAACGCTTGGCGATTGCGTTTGGGCGCAAACCAGACAGCATCAGCCCTGATCAGGGCGCTTCGCGGCCGGGGCCGTGACCGCGCTGCCGCGACCGTCTCCGCGTGGACGCGACCAGCGGTCAGGGTGGGCGGGGACGGCAACCGCGGAACCGTCCCCGCCCTTCTCCCGGCGTGACTGTTGAGGAGTCACCGGAAGTCATGTGCGCCGCAGCAGCAGCGCCAGTCGGCGCAGGTGTGGAACTGCCCGCCGGGGCGGCGTCGGAACTTACTGCTCATCGGGTGCCTCAGCGTGGTCAGCGGCGGGTTTCCGCGCAACGCCACCACCGCGCGTAATGCACCGGGCACCACCCGCGGGCTTCCGCGACCAGCGCCGCATCGGCACGGCCCGCGCCCGCAGGATGCGCCCGCCGCAGCAAGCCCTGCTCGCTACCACCAGCGTCCAACCACCGGCTTGCCGCCGTGTGCCGCATCAGGTGTAGGTGGGCGGTGGCCACCGCCATGAAACCGCGGTCCGGAACTACTGGGCGCAGAGGCCCGACCAGCCGACCTGGCAGTGCGCACTTGGCTTGGCGCACGATGATCGGCTCGCGACCAAAGCGCCGCAACACGTGTTACAACAAGCGCATGAAACTCAAGTGCGCCACACTGACAGCAGTAGCGCTCATGCTCACATCGGCACCCATCGCCCACGCTGATGACATAGACCACCAATTCCTTGCCTCGCTATCGCAAGACGGGGTCAACATGGCGCCCGACCGGGCCATCTCATACGCGCACCAAATATGCGAGGCAGAAAACCTTTCACCTTTTAGCCCCCCCGTCATCCCACCGCTAACAAATGAAACCCTGCCGCCGCGAACACTTGAACTGAGAAGAATCGAAAACGATCTCCTATCCCAAGGACTCACAACCCCACAAACAGTGACGTTCAGGCGCGACGCCATCAGCGCCTACTGCCCAGACAAAAGGGACTGACGCTGATCGCGTCGTCACGTTTTCCAGTCGGCTGTCGCGTCGTTGTTCGTTTGGTGGTCTGCGCTGACGGGGGACAGCTCGCCCTGGGCAGTTCCGCCAGTATCAAGAGGTGACCTCAACGTAGCGCCATTCCTCGTGCTCGTGTTCGGCCCGACGACGCCCCCGCGCGAGAGTCCACGTCGGGCAGACCGTAGGCGCTGGAGGCAGCCAAGGCCCGGGCGCGGGTCCCGGAGCCGCGGTTTTGCGCACCGCCGCCAGCGTGCGATCGGCCTCGGTGGGTGGGAGCTCTACCACCCACGTGCTGCTCATTGCCTGGTCCTCCACCGAGTCCTCCCCGTTGGTCACCAAGCGCAGAGGGGCGGACTTGTCGCACTCTTCGGCGTGATCGGCGGCAACTACGGCCATGTCGGTGCTTTGCTGAGCGGCATGTTGGCGGGGGAGGCGTGTGCAAACGATAACTCCGTACGGGGGGAACCGGTCCAACTGTGGCTTGGTGAACGCGGAAGCGGCCTGTCCTACATGGGCCTGCGGTTCTCGATCCTGGAGCGCGCCGAGCTGGCGGGCATCAAGAACTTCCATTTGCACCTGTTGCGGCACACGGCGGCGTCGCGGTGGCTGGCCGCGGGCGGCAGTGAGCAAGGCCTGATGTCGGTGGCGGGGTGGTCCGACAGATCGATGCTGGACAGGTACACAGGGGCGACGGCATCAGAGCGCGCGGCGGCTGAGGCGCCGTCGCTGGGGCGAGGGGACCTATGAGATGGTGGCAATTTGCCACCATCTCAGGGCCTGGTCAAGGTGGTGATAGCGCGAGCGGGGTGGGCGTTGCATGACTACCTCTGCGTGGCCCAAAACGAGTTCCCAGTAGGGGGGATTAGACCCGGATCGCCGACGCAGCGAGCGATATCCACATCTGCCCCCGCTACCCCAACCTTGGCCAGCGCTGCGGCATCGGCAGCACTGCGGGTGGCACCCCAGGCCGCAACCAAGCTCGGACCATCATCGGAGAGGGCCACACAGCCACCCTGACCCTCGGCAAGAACGCGGCAGTCGGTTGCGCCATGTCTCTCGGCGCAATGGCTCACCGCATACTCCTCAACATGACTCAGACTGGCAAGGCCGCCACCTACCGTGGTTTCGACAGCATGGGTGGAGTCCGACCCCGCGATCACGATGTAGCCGCCCTGGGCCTCTGCCGGTGCCGGTGCTGCCAGTCCGACAACCCAGACAGCAGGAATCACTGTAAATGCAAGAGGCTTGAACATGGCCGCTTCCGAGGCCAATTTTACCGCGTATCAGGGATTGACGTTACCCAGCGTGAAGCACTCAGGCCTTACCAATCCTCTTCGCCGGCGCTTACGTGATCAGTTTCTTCCTCGCAATGCTCTACGTAGCGGCCGGGCTCCTTCTTCAGCTTGATGGCCTTGACGCTCCCGACTCGGAGCTCGGCGAAGTACAACTTCCGCTCGGTCTGGATCTTCTTGCGCTGTTCGGGCGTCAGCTTGGGGTTCGTGAACCCGAGCTTGCGTGCCCAGTAACTGTCGCTGGCGGGGGAGTTCTCGCGCACGCGAGCCATGCGCGCGTACCGGTCCTCGGTGTTGCTCCAGCCCTTCAGGCCGCCGTGCCTGCCGGTGCGCACGCGGGCGGGATCTTTTTTGCCATCTGGCATGGGGGGATTTCTCCATTCAGGTCGAGAACCGCGTGGGGGTAGGGCGGCGTCCAATCTGGGGCGCCAACCCCGCCGCTTGCGGCTCGCCATCCCGGAGGAGTCCCACTAATGGATCCGGATCGGCCCTTGTGTCCGTATGGGTGTCAAACCCGATCTCGGCCAGGGGTTCTCGGTACGGTAGTAGCTTACACCGCCAAGGCGGTGTGTACGGTGTTTGCCGAGAATTTGTGTGGCTCAGCGTGTTTGGGGCCGCGCCTTACTAAGCAATATTGGCGCCTACACCGCCTTACGTGGCTCTGTAGCCACCTGGGAGTTCGCGCCTACCTACACCGATGTACTGGCAAACTTTTCCTGGCGATCATCAGCGCCATCGGCATCGTCACGGTCGGCGCCGGGCACTGCGCCGTGGGAGTCGCGCTGGTATTCGCGGGGGCCGGGTCCATGGCCGCGGCCGCGGTGGTGCTGCTGTTGTCTGCTCCGGACAAGGCGCGGGCCGCGCTGATGCAAGGCACATTTCCGGTGATCGCCATCGTGCTGTTGCTGCTCGGCCTTCCGTCGTAGTACCGACACACCAGCCCCGGGCGGGTTACATCGCGACCTCGTCGGGTACCCAGCGCGTGCCCGTATCTATCGAGGAGATGTCATGAAATACCCACAAAACGACCAGTCCGGCGGGCTGGGTATGCCGCGCTCGCGCGGCGCGGTCAGCGGATTACTCCTGGTCATCTTGGGTGCTTGGGGTGCGTTGATACCGTTCGTCGGTCCCCGTTTCAATTTCGCCTACACGCCCGACCGGGACTGGGCATGGAGCTCGGCCCGGGGCTGGCTCGAGGTGCTGCCGGGAGCTGCCACCGTGGTGGGCGGTCTGTTGCTGATCATTGCCGGGAGTCGCGTCAGTGCCATGTTGGGCGGCTGGCTCGCGGTGCTGGCCGGGGCATGGTTCGTCGTCGGCGGCCAGATCGCTCCACTGCTGGGAATCGGTTCGGCCGGTGATCCGATTGCCGCAACCGACCGCAAGCGGGCCGCACTCGAGGTTTCCTATTTCTCCGGTTTGGGAGCGCTGATCATCTTCGTGGGTGGGGTCGTCTTGGCGCGCACGGCGGTACGGCTGGCGCGCGACGTGCAACCCCTGGTACCCGGAGCATCGGTGCCGGTCGCCGAGCCGCACCGGGATCCGGTGTACAAGTCGTCGCCCGAGGTGTCACCGGATGCCCTGACCACGCCGCGCGTAACGTCTACCGACGCTGAACCTGAGGCGAAGCGAGGATGGCGTCGCCACGGCGCGGGATCGGCGGCCAAGCAGTAACTCGCGCTCTCAGAGCAGTCCGAGCAGCTGCAGGTCGGTGGCGTACTTGACGATGATCGGCGCGCTGACATGCGGAATGTCTTTGTCCGGGCCGATTTTCGCCTCCTGCACCGCGGCGCGGAACCGGTCGGTGGGTGCCATCGATCCGCGGATCGGTGTCTGCGGCTTCTGATAGTTGTGCAACAGCGGCAGTAGCGAGTACTGGCGTTGCCGCTCCGGCAGGGCCCGCAGCGACATCTCGAACCGCTGCAACCAGTCCGGGTAATCGTCGATGCGCTCGATCGAATACCCGGCCTCGATCAGCCAGTCGACGTACTCGTCGAGACCGATGCCGTCGTCGTACGGGTTCATCACGTGGTACGTCTGGTAGCCGTCGGTGACGTGTCCCCCCAGCGTCGAGATGGACGCGGCGATGAACTCGACCGGCAGGCCGTCGTAATGCGCACGCTGCCGGTTGCCGTCGGCACCGAACTCGTAGAACGAACCCGGCGCGACACCGGTGGTGACCAGGCTCAGCATCAACCGGGTGAACATGTCCGGCAAGTTGAGCTGCCCCGCGTAGCTGGTGTCGGCCAAGATCATGTCGCACCGGAACACCGCGACCGGCAGGCCGCACCGGTCGTGGGCCTCACGCAGCAGCACCTCGCCGGCCCACTTGCTGTTGCCGTAGCCGTTGGCGTAGCTGTCGTCGACGGCGCGCGTCCCGCTGATCACCCGGACGTCGGCGTCCTCGACGAACTTCGACGGCTTGATCTGATCGCCCACCCCGATCGTCGACACGTAGGTGTATGGCTTGAGCTTCGTGGTCAGCGCGATCCGGATGAGCTCGGCGGTGCCCAGCGCATTGGGACCGAACAGCTCGCTGTACGGCAGCACGTGGTTGACCAGGGCGGCGGGGTCGACGATCAGGTCGACCGTGTCGGCCAGCCGTTGCCAGGTCTGCTGGTCCAGGCCGAGGTTGGCCTCACCCTTGTCGCCGGCGATGACTTCCAGATGGTCGGCCGCCAACTCGCGGTAGTGCGCCAGCAGGTTTTCATCGCCCACAAAGTCGCCACTGCCGAAGGTCCTGTCCAGCCGGGCCCGGGCCTCCGCGTCGGACTTGGCCCGCACCAGGGCGATCACCTTGCCGTCGACCAGGTCCATCCGCTCCAGCCAGTCCAGCGCCAGGTAGCGACCCAAAAAGCCGGTCGCGCCGGTCAGCAACACGGTCCGCACCTCGGCAGTGGGCCGCGGCAGGTCCGGCGCGGCGGCCAGTGTCGGCGCGTCGAGGAACTTGTCGAGCGTGAGGTCACTGGCGTGCACCTCCGTCGCATCGCGGCCATGCACGGAGGCGAAGGTGGGCCGCTTGGTGCCGTGGCGCTCGCCCTCGATGTAGTCGGCGATGGCCCGCAGGTCGTTGGCCGGGCTGACGATCACACCCACCGGCACGTCGATATCGAAAATCTCGCGCAGCAGGTTGCCGAATGTCAACGCCGACAATGAATCTCCACCTAAGTCGGTGAAGTGCGCCTCGGCGGACACGTCGGTGGCCGCCGTGCCGAGCAGGGCGGCCGCGGCACGGCTCACGGTGTGCAGCACCGGCGCATCGGCACCGGCGCGGCGCAGTTCGCTCAGCTCGTTGGCCTGTCCCTCGGCCAGCTCGGCGTAGAGCTGTTCCAGCCGTTCGCCGTAGTGGTGCTTCAACTTCGGCCACGCCAGCTTGCGGATCCCGGTCAGCAGACCATTCTCCAGGCTGAACGGTGTGGTCTCGATGATGAAGTCGCGCGGCACCTCGTAGGACTGCAGGCCGGCCTCTTTCGCCACGTTTTGCAGCGACTCGGCAATCATCGGCTTGAGCGCCGCAAGGTCGTTGTCGGCCAATGTATTTGGTGTCGGCACCACGACGGCCAACAGGTATGGGTGTGCGCTGTTGCCGTAGATGTAGATCTGGCGGATCAGCGGGCTGTTGCCGAACACCGCCTCCAGCTTCGCCAGGGTGACGAACTCGCCCTGGGCGAGCTTCAGCACGTTGTTGCGGCGGTCGACATACACCAACCGGTTGGGACCGACCTCGGCGACGACGTCGCCGGTCCGGTAGTACCCGTCGGCGTCGAACACGTCGGCGGTGATGTCGGGCCGCTTGTAGTAGCCGGGAAACATGTTCTGTGTTTTGAGCAGCAATTCGCCCCGCGGATAGGGCCGGTCGGTGCTGAAGTAACCCAGATCCGGCACGTCGGCCAACTTGTAGTCGACGACCGGGGGACGCTGCACTTCGCCGTCGAACAAGACCATCCCGGCCTCGGTGGAGCCGTAGCCGTCCAGTAAATGCATCTGCAGCAGGGATTCGACCCAGTCCTTCAACTCCGGTGAGGTGGGCGCCGAGCCCGTCATCGCGAAGATGAACCGTCCGCCCAGCAGATACTGGCGCTGCTCGTCCAGGACTTCGGCCTCGACGGCCCGGCGGTCGGCGGTGTCGGTCAGCCGCCGCTCGACCTCGCGCTGGAACTCACCGAACAGCGTCTCCCAGATCCGCGGGACGAAGTTCAACTCGGTGGGCCGCACCAGGGTGAGGTCCTCCAGCAGGGTCGACAGGTCGCTGCGGGCCGCGAAGTAGGCGGTGCCGCCGTTCCCGAGCGTGCCGTAGAGAATCCCGCGTGCCATGACGTGGCTCATCGGCATGAAGTTGAGGGTGATCGACGCCGCGCTCGGCCCGAACCAGTTTTTGTCCGACCTGCACCACATCTTGCCGACGTTGCTCTGCGGATACATCGCACCCTTAGGTGCGCCGGTGCTGCCGGAGGTGTAGATCAGCAGGGCCAGCGGGTCGTCGGAGTCTTCCGGGTCCGGCCCGCCTGCCGGGGTGGCCGGCAGCGCCTTCCCGCGCTCGAGGACGTCGGCCAGCGTCTCGACCACCACCGCGGTCTCCGCCAGTCGCGCGCGGGCGGCTGCCACGGCCTCGCGCTGGTCGTCGACCTCGGGGTGGTAGTCGAACACGACGAGCCTCGCGGGCGCAGGCCCGGTCTGGGAGCCGCTCAGGATCAGCTCGACGGCGTCGGGCAACTGGTTCACACTGGCCGCGATCATCCGGGGTTCGGTCTCGGCCACGATGGGCTGTAGCTGGGTGATCGCCGCGCTGGTCTGCAGCGGAACCGACACCGCGCCGACCAGGCCCAGCGCCACGTCGATGGTGGTGTAGTCGACGCTGTTGAAGCCCAGCACGCAGACCCGATCGCGGACGTGCACCGAGTCGTTGGTCAAGGCGCGCGCGAGTGCGCCGGCGCGGTCGCCGAGCTGCCGGTAGGTGATGGTCTCGAAGCGGGGGAGCAGCTCCAGCGAGGTGCGTCCGGTCGCTGGGTCCTTGACGAACTCCGCGGTGCGCTGCCCCAATGCCGGGCGGTCCGGATAACCCTCCACCACGGTCTGGACGATCTGCGGCAGGCGCAGCCCGGGCTGCTCCAGGGCTGCGGCGACCGCCGGGTCGGGCCGGGCTGCGGCGAACTGTGGGTCGTTGGCGGATAAGTGTTCAACGCGGCGGGCCAGCCGCTCTTCAGCGGTAATAGTCGACATAGCAGTTCCTTTTTGCAATCACTTCACGTTTCGCTGCGCTGACCAATAGAACGTTAGCTAAACTAAAGGTATTTCGCCAGGCTCGGAACCGGGCCGCACATGTGAGATTGCCCACGCGGGCTGCCGTCGGACGTTCCAGGTCTAGAGGTCGCCCAGAAGCCGGCCCAGGATGTCGAGTCCCTCGGCCAGCAGCTGGTCGCTGATGGTCAGCGGCGGCAGCAGCCGGATGATGTTGCCGAACATGCCGCAGGTCAGTACGACCACTCCGGCCGCGTGGGCTGCGGTGGCCAGCTTGTCGGTCAATTCCGCATCGGGGTCGGCAGTTCCCGACTTCACCAACTCCACAGCGATCATGGCGCCGCGCCCACGCACGTCCCCGATCCGGTCATCGCCGGCCTGCAGCCGCAGCAGCGGTTCGGTCATCAGCCGTTCCAGCTGCCGGGCTCGCTCGATCAACCCGTCGCTCTCGATCGTCGCGATCGTGGCCAGTGCCGCCGCACAGGCGACCGGGTTGCCGCCGAAAGTGCCGCCCAGGCCGCTGACATGCGGGGCATCCATGATCTCCGCGCTGCCGGTGACTGCCGACAGCGGCAATCCGTCGGCGATGCCCTTGGCGGTGCAGATCAAATCGGGCTCGATACCCTCGTGCTCGCACGCGAACATCGCGCCCGTGCGCGCAAACCCGGTTTGCACCTCGTCGGCGATGAACACCACGTTGTTCCTGCGGCACCAGTCCAGCAGCGCGGGCAGGAATCCCTCGGCCGGAACGATGAAACCGCCCTCGCCCTGAATCGGCTCGATGATGACGGCGGCCAAACTGTCCGCGCCGACCTGCTTCTCCATCACGCTGATCGCTCGCGCGGCGGCCAATTCACCGTCGGTGGCCAGTTCCTTGTCGAGCAGGCCGTCCCGATAGGGGTAGGACATCGGCGCCCGGTAGATCTCGGGTGCGAACGGGCCGAAGCCGCTCTTGTACGGCATGGATTTGGCGGTGAGCGCCATCGCCAGGTTGGTGCGGCCGTGGTAGGCGTGGTCGAACGCCACCACGGCGGGCTTGCGGGTATAGGAGCGCGCGACCTTGATCGCGTTCTCGACGGCCTCGGCGCCGGAGTTGAACAGCACCGAGCGCTTTTCGCCGGACCCCGGGGTAATTCGATTGAGCTCTTCGGCGACGGCGACGTACTGCCGGTACGGCGTCACCATGAAGCAGGTGTGGGTGAACTCGGCCACCTGCGCGCGCACCGCGTCCACAACCCGGGGGGAGGAGTTGCCGATGGTGGTTACCGCGATGCCGGAAGCCAGGTCGATGAGCCGGTTGCCGTCGACGTCCTCGATGATGCCGCCACCGGCGCGGGCCACGAACACCGGCATGGTGACGCCCACCCCGCGCGCAACCGCCGCGGCCCGGCGCTTGGTCAGTTCCAGCGAAGCGGGACCTGGGATTTCGGTGACCAGTTGGCGACTCTGCTCAAGGCTGGCCACAACGTCCTCCTCACCGCGGCGCCGGTCACGTCGCGGTTAAAGCCTATCCGGTCGGCCCGGTGTCAGCGGGCCCGGCGGACCGTGCCGGTCGGTCCCGACCTGCGGTAATGGCACACTGGACCATTGCCCCCGGAATACCACTACGAAAGACAGGCGCGTCGATGGAGAGTTTGATCCTGTTCCTGCCCTTCCTGCTCATCATGGGCGGGTTCATGTACGTCGCGTC
This sequence comes from uncultured Actinomycetota bacterium, assembly GCA_963848535.1. Lineage (GTDB taxonomy): Bacteria > Actinomycetota > Actinomycetes > Mycobacteriales > Mycobacteriaceae > Mycobacterium. Next base: position 554,415 of record CAWKEM010000004.1, on the reverse strand, counting down.
GCGTCGCCAGCGGCGCGCGATGCAGGCCACCATCGACCTGCACGAGTCATTGCGGATCGGTGACCGGGTGAACACCACGTCCGGACTGCAGGCCACCATCGTCGCGATCGCCGACGACACGGTGAACCTGGAGATCGCGCCGGGCGTGGTGACTACCTGGATGAAGCTGGCTGTGCGCGACCGGATCCTGCCTGAAGACGCCGAAGACGCCGACGATCTCGCCGACGGCAACGGCTCCGACGAGTTCGAACAAAGCAAGGATTCCTGACGGGATTTCTGGTCCGCCCAAACCTTATGGACCGCTCGCGCCAAGGGCGGGTGGAGGACACGTAGGCTCTGTCGGGGGTAAGAAACCGATTCTCGAGGAGATAGAAGGAACGTGGCATCGTCTTCGGCGCCGGTGCACCCTGCCCGCTACGTGTCGGTTTTTTTGTTCTTGCTTGTCGGCGCTTACCTGCTGGTGTTTTTCACGGGGGATAAGCGAGTCGCTCCCAAGCTCGGCATCGACCTGCAGGGCGGCACCCGCGTTACGCTGACCGCGCGCACCCCGGATGGCTCGGCCCCGAGCCGGGAGGCGCTGGCGCAGGCCCAACAGATCATCAGCGCGCGCGTCAACGGGCTCGGCGTCTCCGGTTCCGAGGTCGTTGTCGACGGCGACAATCTGGTCATCACCGTCCCGGGAAACGACGGCAACGAGGCCCGCAACCTGGGACAGACCGCACGGCTGTACATCCGGCCGGTGCTCAACTCGATGCCGGCGCAGGGCGCTGCGCCCAAGGCCGGTCAGCCCGGCGGCACGCCGCCCGGGCCGGGTGGGCCGGCGCCGGGCCAGCCGGCGCCGACGGGCCAGCCGGCGCCGACGGGCCAGCCGCGCCGACCCCCGGGGGCGGTCCCACCGGCGCCCGGCCAACCCAGGGCCCAACCGCGGCCCTACCCACAGGACCCGCCGCCGGCTACGCCCAGTCCCGCGCCCAGTCCCGCGCCTGGTCCCGCGTCTGGGGCGCCGGCGGGGGAAGCGCCGCCGGCTGATCAGCCTGCGCCGCCTGATCCGCGCAAGGATCTCGCCGAGCGCATCGCCGATGAGAAGAAGTGGCGGCAGAGCACCCGCCAGGGCATTCAGTTCCTTGCCCTGCAGTTCCAGGCGACCCGTTGCGACAAAGAAGACATCCTGGCCGGCAACGACGACCCGAATCTGCCCCTGGTGACCTGCTCGACCGACCATAAGGTGGCGTACCTACTGGCGCCGTCGATCATCAGTGGCGACCAGATAGCAAACGCAACGTCGGGTATGAACCAGCGCGGCATCGGCTATCTGGTCGATGTGCAGTTCAAGCCCGCGGCGGCAAACACCTGGGCCGACTTCACCGCTGCCCACATCGGTACCCAGACCGCGTTCACTCTGGACTCGGAGGTGGTCAGCGCCCCGGTGATCCAAGAAGCCATCCCCGGCGGCCGGACCCAGATCTCCGGTGGAGATCCGCCGTTCACCGCCTCGACCGCGCGCCAGCTGGCCAACGTCCTGAAATACGGCTCGCTGCCGCTGTCCTTCCAATCGTCCGAAGCCCAAACCGTCTCAGCGACATTGGGATTGACTTCGCTACGCGCGGGTCTGATCGCCGGAGCGATCGGCTTGGTTCTGGTGTTGGTGTATTCGCTGCTGTATTACCGGGTGCTGGGGCTGCTCACTGCGCTATCGTTAGTCGCTTCGGGCGCAATGGTTTTCGCGATCCTGGTGCTGTTGGGCCGGTATATCAACTACACCCTGGACCTGGCCGGTATCGCGGGTCTGATTATCGGTATCGGTACCACCGCCGACTCGTTTGTGGTGTTCTTCGAACGCATCAAAGACGAGATCCGCGAGGGCCGTTCGTTCCGGTCAGCGGTGCCGCGGGGCTGGGTGCGGGCGCGCAAGACGATCGTGTCGGGCAACACCGTCACCTTCCTGGCCGCCGCGGTGCTCTACTTCCTGGCGATCGGCCAGGTGAAGGGATTCGCTTTCACGTTGGGCCTCACCACGATTCTCGACCTGGTGGTGGTCTTCTTGGTGACTTGGCCGCTGGTGTACGTGGCCTCCAAGTCTCCGACAATGGCAAAGCCGGCGTACAACGGCCTGGGAGCTGTTCAGCAGGTCGCCCGCGAACGCCGGGCCGCGTCACACGCGAAGACGGGACAGGGATAGCGCGATGGCCTCCAAGGACGCGACCGAGATCACCGAAGCCTCCGAAGGTGCGGTGGAGCTGACCGACAGCGCCGCCGGGCTGTCGAGCCGGAGCTTCATTTCCCGGCTCTACACCGGTACCGGGGCGTTCGAGGTGGTCGGACGGCGCCGGCTGTGGTTCGGCATCAGCGGGGCGATCGTCGCGGTCGCGATCATCAGCATCATGCTGCGCGGCTTCACCTTCGGGATCGATTTCAAGGGCGGCACCACGGTGTCTATGCCGCGCGGGAGCGCCCAGACCGCGCAGGTGTCCGAGGTCTTCAAGAAAACCCTCGGCACTGACCCGGATTCGGTGGTCATCGTCGGCAACGGCGCTTCAGCGACGGTGCAGATTCGTTCGGAGACGTTGTCCAACGACCAGACGAACAAGCTGCGCAACGCCCTGTTCGACGCGTTCGCGCCCAAAGGCGCCGACGGTAAACCCAGCAAGCAGGCCATCAGTGACTCGGCGGTATCGGAAACCTGGGGCGATCAGATCACCAAGAAGGCGCTGATCGCGCTGGTGGTGTTCCTGGCGCTGGTCAGCCTGTACATCACGGTGCGCTACGAGCGCTACATGACGCTGGCCGCGATCGCGGCGATGTTCTTCGACCTGACCGTCACCGCCGGCGTGTACTCGCTGGTGGGCTTCGAAGTCTCGCCGGCCACGGTCATCGGTCTGCTGACCATCCTCGGTTTCTCCCTCTATGACACCGTCATAGTCTTCGACAAGGTCGAGGAGAACACCCACGGCTTCCAGCACACCACCCGGCGCACCTTCGCCGAGCAGGCCAACTTGGCGATCAACCAGACGTTCATGCGCTCGATCAACACCAGCCTGATCTCGGTGTTGCCGGTGATGGCCCTGATGGTGGTGGCGGTGTGGCTGCTGGGCGTCGGCACCCTGAAGGATCTGGCGCTGGTGCAGCTGATCGGCATCATGATCGGCACCTACTCGTCGATCTTCTTCGCGACTCCGCTCCTGGTCACCATGCGTGAACGCACCGAACTGGTGCGCACTCACACCCGCCGGGTGATGCGGCGGCGCAGTCCCGGATCACGAGCGGGGGACCAGAAGGCCGCCGACGAGGACGAAGCCGAAGCCGAAGCGCACGCGAAAACCCCCGGCGGCGAATCGGCCCCGGAGAGCACACCGGACACCGCTGCGGCCGCATCGCCGAACAAGCCGGCAGCGAACAAGCCGGCGCCCGGGGCACGGCCGGTGCGACCCAGCGGGACCCGACGCCCAACCGGCAAACGCAACGCCACCCGGCGGTAGCCGAGATGGCCACCAGGTGTCGGGGAGCTGGGGGCGATAGTCGCGTGCGGACCGGCCGGCGGGTCCGCGCGGCGTGGGCAAACGTCGGTTTCGCCGCCGTGCTGTTGGCGGCCGGCACGCTGAGCGCATGTTCGGGAAGTGCGGCCTCGCGCATCGACTACGTAGTCGACGGCCCGTTGGTCACCTACAACACCAACACCGTCATCGGTGCCGCGTCGGCCGGTGCCCAGGCATTTGCCCGCACGCTCACCGGCTTCGGCTATCACGGCCCGGACGGACAGGTCGTCGCCGACCACGATTTCGGCACCATCTCGGTTGTGGGTGGGTCGCCGTTGGTGCTCGACTACCAGATCGCCGACAACGCCGTCTACTCCGACGGTAAGCCCGTGACCTGCGACGATCTAGTGCTCGCCTGGGCGGCCCAATCCGGTCGGTATCCCGACTTCGATGCCGCCACCCAGGCCGGTTACGTCGACATCGCCAACATCGACTGCATGCCGGGGCAGAAGAAGGCCCGAGTGTCGTTCATCCCGGACCGCAGCGTCGTCGACTACAACCAGCTGTTCACCGCGACCTCGATGATGCCGGCACACGTCATCGCCGACCAGCTGAATGTCGACGTGACCGCGGCGCTGCTCAGCAACGACGCATCGGTGGTGCAACAGATCGCGAAGCTGTGGAACACCACCTGGGACCTCAAGCCCGGCATGGACCTGAAGCGCTTCCCGTCGTCGGGCCCGTACAAGATCGATTCCGTGTTGGACGGTGGCGCGGTGGTGCTCGTCGCCAACGACCGGTGGTGGGGCCCCAAACCGATCACCAAGCGGATCACCGTATGGCCGCAAGGCCCCGACATCCAGGACCGGGTCAACAACCGCAGCGTCGACGTGGTCGACGTCGCGACCGGCTCCTCGGGAACGCTTGCCACCCCGGACAACTACGAGCGCACCGACTCGCCGGCGGCGGGCATCGAGCAGTTGATCTTTGCGCCACAGGGATTGCTGGCGCAGGCCAACGTCCGGCGCGCGTTCGCACTGTGCACGCCGCGCGACACGATCGCGCACGACGCCGGGGTGCCGATCGCCAATTCACGGCTGGACCCGGCTACCGACGATGCCGTCACCGCGGCTGACGGTGCCACCGAGGCCGCCAGGTACGGCAAGGCGGATCCCGGTGCCGCCCACGACGAGCTGCGCGGTGCCGGGGCCGTGACGGTGCGGATCGGCTACCAGGGGCCCAATGCGCGGCTTGCGGTCACCGTCGGGGTCATCACCAAATCGTGCGCTGCGGCCGGTATCACCGTCGCCGACGTCACCCTGAACTCCTCGGGCCCGCAGGCGCTCAAGGACGGAAAGATCGATGTGCTGCTGGCCAGCACCGGCGGAGCCACTGGCAGCGGCTCGACCGGCTCGTCGGCGATGGATGCTTACGACTTGCACAGTGGCAACGGCAACAACCTGTCCGGCTATTCAAACGCCCAGGTCGACGGCATAATCGGCGCACTGGCGGTATCGGCTGACCCGGCCGAGCGGGTCAGGCTGCTGGCCGACGGCGCCCCGGTACTCTGGGGTGATATGCCCACGTTGCCGCTCTACCGACAGCAGCGCACGCTGCTGATGTCGAAGAACATGTATGCCGTGAGCAGGAACCCGACTCGTTGGGGCGCGGGCTGGAACATGGACCGATGGGCGTCGGTCCAGTGACGCGTGTCAGCGGGACTGCGCCGGTGGCCGACCTCATCACGTCATTGACGCGGGAAGTGGCCAATTTCCCGGAGCCCGGAGTCCAGTTCAAGGACCTCACCCCGTTGTTCGCCGACGCGAAAGCGATGACGGCGGTTATCGACGCGTTGGCCGGCATCGCTTCGGGCGCCGATCTGGTGGCCGGCATCGAATCCCGGGGGTCGATGGTGGCGGCGGCCATCGCCGCCCGGCTCGGCACCGGCGTGCTGTCTATCCGCAAAAGCGGCAAATTGCCGCCGCCGGTGCTCAGCGAGGACTACACCAGGGAGTATGGCGACGCCAGCATCGAGATTCCCGCCGATGGCCTCGACCTGCGGGGCCGCAACATGGTGATCATCGACGACGTGCTGGCCACCGGCGGCACCCTGGCCGCGGCGGCCCGGTTGCTCGAGCGCGCCGGGGCCAAGGTGACCGGCGCCGCGGTGGTCGTGGAACTCACCGCGCTGGGCGGTCGCGAAGCGATCGCGCCGCTGCAAGTGCACAGCCTGAGCCGCGCTTAACCGCGTGCTTCAGGCGATATCCTCGAGATCGGAGGTGACCGACGTGGCGAACGATCAGAGCACGACGCAGGCTCTTGATGCGCCCGCGGAGCCGCCGCCGACTGTAGAGCCGGTTTCAGGGTCGGCTGTTGAGACACCGGAGCCGCCGGCCGAGACCTTGAAGACCCCCAGCAGCGCGTCGCGCCGGGTCCGGGCCAGGCTGGCCCGGCGGATGACCGCGCAACGCAGCACCCTCAATCCGGTGCTGGAGCCGCTGGTGGCGGTGCACCGGGAGATCTATCCCAAAGCGAACCTGTCGTTGCTGCAGCGGGCTTACGAGGTCGCCGACCAGCGCCACGCCAGTCAGTTGCGCCACTCCGGCGATCCCTACATCACCCACCCGCTGGCCGTCGCCAACATTCTGGCCGAATTGGGCATGGACACCACCACATTGGTGGCCGCACTGTTGCATGACACCGTCGAGGACACCGGTTACACGCTCGAGGCGCTCTCCGAGGAATTCGGCGAGGAGGTCGGCCATCTCGTCGACGGGGTGACCAAGCTGGACCGGGTGGTGCTGGGCAGCGCCGCCGAGGGCGAGACCATCCGCAAGATGATCACCGCGATGGCCCGCGATCCTCGAGTACTGGTGATCAAGGTCGCCGACCGGCTGCACAATATGCGCACCATGCGTTTCCTGCCGCCGGAAAAGCAGGCACGCAAAGCCCGTGAAACGCTGGAAGTCATTGCGCCCCTTGCACATCGGCTGGGTATGGCCACTGTCAAGTGGGAGCTGGAAGACTTGTCGTTCGCGATCCTGCACCCGAAGAAGTACGAGGAGATCGTTCGGCTCGTTGCGGGTCGCGCGCCTTCCCGGGACACCTATCTGGCCAAGGTCCGTGCCGAGATCATCAATACCCTCAACGCGTCGAAGGTCAAGGCGACGGTGGAGGGCCGCCCCAAGCACTACTGGTCGATCTATCAGAAGATGATCGTCAAGGGGAGGGACTTCGACGACATCCACGACCTGGTCGGCATCCGCATCCTGTGCGATGAGATCCGGGACTGCTATGCGGCTGTCGGCGTGGTGCATTCGCTGTGGCAGCCGATGGCCGGGCGGTTCAAGGATTACATCGCCCAGCCCAGATACGGTGTGTACCAGTCGTTGCACACGACTGTGGTGGGGCCCGAAGGCAAGCCGCTGGAAGTACAGATCCGCACCCGCGACATGCACCGCACCGCCGAATACGGCATCGCCGCGCACTGGCGCTACAAAGAGGCCAAGGGCCGCAACGGTGTTCCGCATCCCCATGCGGCCGCCGAGATCGACGACATGGCCTGGATGCGGCAGCTGCTCGACTGGCAGCGGGAGGCCGCCGACCCGGGCGAGTTCCTGGAGTCGTTGCGCTATGACCTTGCGGTCCAGGAGATTTTCGTGTTCACCCCTAAGGGCGACGTGATTACCCTGCCGACCGGGTCGACGCCGGTGGACTTCGCCTACGCGGTGCACACCGAGGTCGGTCACCGCTGTATCGGTGCCAGGGTCAACGGCCGGCTGGTGGCGCTGGAACGCAAGCTGGAAAACGGGGAAGTCGTCGAGGTTTTCACGTCCAAGGCGGCCAATGCCGGGCCGTCGCGGGACTGGCAGCAGTTCGTGGTGTCGCCGCGCGCCAAGACGAAGATTCGGCAGTGGTTCGCCAAGGAGCGGCGTGAGGAGGCGCTGGAATCCGGCAAAGAGGCGATGGCCCGCGAGGTGCGTCGCGGCGGACTTCCGTTGCAGCGCTTGGTGAACGGCGAGTCCATGGGCGCGGTGGCCCGTGAGCTGCATTACGCGGACGTGTCCGCGCTCTACACCGCGATCGGTGAGGGGCACGTCTCGGCACGGCACGCCGTGCAGCGGCTGCTGGCCGAGCTCGGCGGCATCGACCAGGCCGAAGAGGATCTCGCCGAGCGGTCCACGCCGACGACCATGCTGCGCCGGCCGCGCAGCAGCGACGACGTCGGCGTCTCGGTCCCCGGCGCCCCGGGGGTGCTGACCAAGCTGGCCAAATGCTGCACGCCGGTGCCCGGTGACCAGATCATGGGGTTCGTCACCCGCGGCGGCGGGGTCAGCGTGCACCGCACCGACTGCACCAACGCCGCGTCACTGCAGCAGCAGTCCGAGCGCATCATCGAGGTGCATTGGGCGCCGTCGCCGTCGTCGGTGTTTCTGGTGGCCATTCAGGTCGAGGCGCTCGACCGGCACCGGTTGCTGTCGGACATCACGCGGGTGCTGGCCGACGAGAAGGTCAACATCCTGTCCGCGTCGGTCACCACCTCCGGTGACCGGGTGGCGATCAGCCGGTTCACCTTCGAGATGGGCGACCCCAAGCATCTCGGACATCTCCTCAACGTGGTGCGCAACGTCGAAGGCGTTTACGACGTCTACCGGGTGACGTCGGCGGCCTGACGGCGGTTGCCCGGGCTTAGGCCTTTGGCTGCTTTTCGCCGTCTTGTCCGGCATCTTGGGGGCTACGCTGCGCTGATGGTGGATGTGAGCCGGCCGCTGCGGGAGCGGCTGATCGCTTTTGAAGATGTTGATGCCGACCTTGCCCGGGGGCGCGCTCAGCGTGCGGCAGCACCCCGGCGCCGCCTGGCCGAACTGGTGCCGTCGGATCGCAGCGCGACGGAGATCCTGGTCGAGCAGAACCGCGACCGTCTGCCCGATTTGGTGCCGTTGCGATTTGCCCGGATGCTGGCCGATCCGTTTTCGTTCTACCGGGGCTCGGCGGCGGTCATGGCCGCCGATCTCGCCGCCGGCCCGTCCAGCGGCGTGGCGGTGATGTGCGGCGGTGATGCGCATCTGTCGAATTTCGGCATCTACGCAGCCCCGCAACGCAGCCTGATCTTCGATCTCAACGACTTCGACGAGGCTGCGGTCGCACCTGCGGAGTGGGACCTCAAACGTCTGATCACCAGCGCGATCGTGGGCGGACGCCACGCCGGCTACCCCGAGAAGACCATCCGCGGTTTCGCCACCGACGCGGTGCACCAGTATCGTGACGGGCTCAGCGCCATGCTCGAAATGAACGTGCTGGATCGCTACTACCTGCGGCTGGAACCGCAGCGCTACACCAAGCAGGCCTCTGCAGGCCTGGCAGCCACCATCGCCAAGACCGCGCGCACCGCGCGCACCAAAACCTCAGCGCGGGTGTTCGCCCGCCTTATGGAGGCCGGACCCGATGGCCGGCTGCGGCTTCGGGAAACCCCCCCGATCCTGGAACATATGGCCGTCACAGACGAAGCGGCCCTCACCGAGGCGTTCCGCGAGTACCTCACCAGCGTGCCCGCCGACGTGGCAGTGCTGCTGTCCCATTTCCAGTTGACCGACTTGACCCGGCGCGTCGTTGGAGTTGGCAGTGTGGGCACCCGCTGTTATCTGCTGATCCTCACCGGCCCCGACGGAACCCCGCTGATCCTGCAGGTCAAACAAGCGAACCGCTCAGTCCTCGAGGAGTACGGACACCGCCAGCAACCCGACATCCTGGCCGCCGCCGAACAGGCTCTGGGCCACGGACTGCGGGTCGTCGATGGCCAACGGATCCTGCAGGCGATGTCCGATGTCTTTCTGGGCACCCTGCGCATCGACGGCCGAGACTATTACGTCCGTCAGTTCCAGGACATGAAGGGCAGCGTGGAAACCGAGGGCATGTCCCCGAAAGTGTTCGGCCAGTACGTCGGGGCATGCGCGTTGGCGTTGGCCCGCGCGCATGCACAAAGTGTTAACGCCTCGATGCTGCGCGGCTACGTCGGCAATGGTGACGCGGTCAGCGCGGCGATCCTGGACTGGTCCTACACCTACGCCGATAAAACATTGGACGATTTCCACCAGCTCAAGGCGGCAGCCAAAGCCGGTCAGATCCCGGTAGCCGACAATCCACTCCGATGACACGCTTGACTGTGTCGTCGATTGTGGCGAGCAGGTGCAGCCGATTGGCAAGCGGTATCCCCGGCCGCTGCGAAGCCCACAATCAAAGCCGGCGAAAGCGCGAAGATCGTGAAATACGCAATAGCGAAGGCATAGAAATTGCCCTGTGCCCGGCTCAAGCGCGGGCGGGTACGCACGGCATGTCGCGCTAGCCATGGCGGGCATCAACCGGGCAACCACCCCGGCTCAGCGGACTCAATCGCTTCTACCTCCCGACGCTGCTCGGTACCGGCAGAAACCCTGAGTACCCAGTACGGCGCGTTCACCTGCGACAGGAAACGATCCGTTTCGTTTCTCGAGAAACGAAACAAAGGGTCCGAAGAATCCGTCTAATGAAGAACTCGCCACGAAAAATGGGAACTCCGCCACCTGAAAGGTGGGCCTAGATTCGTGCAGATCGGCGATTCCAAATTACTTGACGACGACGTAGTGTTGCTCCATGACAACCAGCGAACAGGCCGTTTTCGAAGGTCCTCTGCGCCAACTCGCCCATAACGCATGGCAATTGCTCCTCCTTACCGGCATCGTGGCAGTGGTACTGGGTGTCGCGGTGCTGGTTTGGCCAAACAAGACACTGGTGGTCGTAGGTGTCCTGTTCGGCATCTACTTGGTGGTGTCCGGCATCGGATATATGTTCGCCGCTTTCGGCACCCACGCCGGTGCGGCGATGAGAGTGCTTTCGTTTCTCACCGGGGCCGTGTCGGTGGTGTTGGGAGTTTTCTGTTTCCGCGACAAATTCGAGTCGATCGTGCTTTTGGCCCTGTGGATCGGCATCAGCTGGCTGTTCCGCGGGATGACGCTGCTCACCGCGGCGCTATCGTTTGACTTGTTGCCCGCACGCGGCTGGCAGGCGCTCACCGGTGTGGTCATCGTTATCGGCGGCGCGGTGATGATCATTTACCCACTCAGCTCAATCGCGATCCTGACCCTGGTCGCTGGCTGCTGGCTGATCGCCATCGGCACCATTGACGTCATCGGCGCGTTGCAGGCGCGCCACCGGCTGAACGCGTTGACCGGCTAGGGCAACCGCCGCTCAACCTCTAACACCAGACACAGCCCGGCGAGATCTGAACTCCAACCATCCCGGCTGAGAAGGCGCTTTCCGGATATCGACATCCCGCCCACATTCAGTCGATCGGTGATTGGCGTTCAGTCGAGCAATAGCGACTTGATGGTGACATCGATGGCCGGTGCCCCGTCGTCGCCGCCGCCGGCGACACCGGCTTTGGCGATCTTGTCCAGGGTGGCCAGCCCGTCGGCCTGAATAGTGCCGAAAACGGTGTATTCGGGCGGCAGCTGGGAGTCTTTGTAGACCAGGAAGAACTGGCTGCCGTTGGTGTTGGGTCCGGCGTTGGCCATGGCCAGGGTGCCGCGCGGATAGACGACCGGCTCCTGCAGCTTGGGGTCGTTCGGCGGGTACTGGTCTGTCGGATACTCGTTGGCGAATTGATAGCCGGGACCGCCGGTGCCTTCGCCCTTCGGGTCGCCGCACTGCAAGACGCCCAGCGTCGGCGAAGTGGTCAGCCGGTGGCACTTGGTGTTGTTGAAGAACCCTTGGCCGACCAGGCTGGCGAAACTGTTGACCGTGCAAGGTGATTCGTTGTTGGCCAGCATCAGTCCGATATTGCCCTGGCTGGTCGCCATGCTGGCGCTCACTTGGGCCGGATCGGTCTGCACCTTGCCGGTCCGCGGCGGCTTGACCGGTTTGGCGGCCGCGTCCGGCGATGCCGGGTACTGGCAGTCGGCGCCCAGGTTGGCCGACGGTTTGAACGGCGGCAAGGGTGAAACCGTTCCCGTCTGCGGGGTCGTCGCCTCCGTCGTCTGCGGGGAGCTGCTGGTGGTGGTCGTTGCTGCGGTATTGCTCTTGTGCTCGTGTTTGGTGTTGACAAGGGTGATCGCCACCGCGACGATCGCGGCCACGGCCAGAATCGAGCCGGTGGCGATCAGCACGATCCGGCGTCTTTTGGCTTGCTTTGTGCGGCGCTCCAGCTGCCGTTCGAGCTTGCGCTTGGCGTTGGCACGTCGCTGTTCGTTGGTCGGCACGGCCGGTATGCCTCCATGTTCGGGTGAGTCGGGGCCGAGGTGGCCAGCCCAGGCTAATGTGGGCGCCGCGCCCCGTGTCAAGCGGCCCATGGGAAACTGGGAACCGTGTTGATCACCGGATTTCCCGCCGGGATGTTGCAGTGCAACTGCTATGTACTGGCTGAGCGGCCGGGAACGGATGCCGTCATCGTGGATCCGGGGCAGCGTGTGATGGACCCGCTGCGCCGAATCCTGGACAAGAATCGGCTGACCCCGGCCGCGGTGTTGCTGACCCACGGGCACATCGACCACATGTGGTCCGCGCAGAAGGTGTCCGACACCTACGGTTGCCCGACCTACATCCATCCCGAGGATCGGTTCATGCTGAAAGACCCGATCTTCGGCGTGGGCCCGCGCCTGGCGCAGATGGTGACGGGCGCCTTCTTCCGAGAGCCCAGGCAGGTGGTGGAGCTGGAGCGCGACGGTGACAAGCTCGACCTGGGCAGTGTGAGCGTCAACGTCGATCACACGCCCGGGCACACCCGCGGATCGGTGGTCTTCCGGGTCCTTCAGGCGAGCACGGACGGAAAAGACGTCGTCTTCACCGGCGACACCCTGTTCGAGCGCTCGGTGGGCCGCACCGACCTGTTCGGGGGCAGCGGCCGCGACTTGGTCACGTCGATCATCGACAAGCTCCTGGTGCTCGACGACAAGACGGTGGTATTGCCCGGGCACGGCAACTCCACCACCATCGGCGCCGAACGGCGTTTCAATCCGTTCCTCGAAGGCCTGAGCCCGTGACCGAGGCGTTCACTGCGTTTTCCGGGCCCAAGGGGGTGCCCGACTACGTCCCGCCGGACTCGGCGCAGTTCGTGGCGGTGCGCGATGGGTTGCTCGGCGCCGCCCGCCGGGCCGGTTACGGCGATGTCGAGTTGCCCATCTTCGAAGACACCGCGCTATTCGCCCGCGGCGTAGGTGAATCCACCGACGTGGTGTCCAAGGAGATGTACACGTTCGCTGACCGTGGTGACCGCTCGGTGACGTTGCGGCCCGAGGGGACCGCCGGGGTGGTGCGCGCGGTCATCGAACACGGCCTGGACCGTGGCGCGCTGCCGGTGAAGCTCTGCTACGCGGGCCCGTTTTTCCGTTATGAGCGTCCGCAGGCCGGTCGCTATCGCCAGCTGCAACAGGTCGGTGTGGAAGCGATCGGCGTTGACGACCCGGCGCTGGACGCCGAGGTGATCGCCGTCGCCGACGCCGGCTTCCGCTCGCTGGGGCTTGACGGGTTCCGGCTGGAAATCACTTCCCTGGGAGATGAGACCTGCCGCCCGCATTATCGGGAACTGTTGCAGGAGTTCCTCTTTGCACTCGACCTGGACGAGGAGACCCGACGGCGCGCCGAGATCAACCCGTTGCGGGTGCTCGACGACAAGCGACCCGACGTGCGAGCCATGACCGCTGACGCGCCGGTGCTACTCGATCACCTGTCCGACGTCGCCAAGCAACACTTCGACACCGTGCTGGCTCACCTGGACGCACTCGGTATCCCATACGTCATCAACCCACGAATGGTGCGCGGGCTCGACTACTACACCAAGACCACCTTCGAGTTCGTGCACGACGGGCTGGGCGCGCAATCCGGCATTGGCGGCGGCGGCCGCTACGACGGTCTGATGCGCCGGCTCGGCGGACAAGACTTGTCCGGCATCGGATTCGGCCTTGGGGTGGACCGGACCCTGCTGGCGCTGCGCGCCGAGGGTAAAAGCGTGGGGGAGACCACGCGCTGCGACGTGTTCGGGGTTCCGTTGAGCGAACAGGCCAAGCTGCAGCTGGCGGTGCTGGCCGCGCAGTTGCGAGCCTCCGGTGTCCGCGTCGACATGGCTTACGGTGACCGCGGACTCAAGGGCGCGATGCGCGCCGCCGACCGTTCCGGTGCCCGTATCGCACTGGTGCTGGGCGATCGCGATATCGAGTCCGGGACCGTCGGGGTGAAGGATCTCGCGACGGGCGAGCAGGTCGCTGTGCCGGTGGATTCGGTAGTTGCTGAGGTGCTTTCGAAGCTGGGACGCTGAGCTCCGCCGTCGTTTATCCACGACCCTGCTGAAAAGTTTGAGTCAGTGGAGTCTGCTAGACTCGAACACATGTTCGATAAACGGATTCACGAGTATTGGACGCCTCCGCAAACCGAGCGGTCGCGGGCGCTGGTGAATCGCATGTGCGCGTCGTGGCGGGCGGAGGCCCAAGCCGCCGCGGATCGGTTGGATGCGATCGGGGAGTTGTTCGAGCTGCGCCGCGCAGAGCGCGGCGAGCAGCAGGACTGGGCGGTGGATACCTGGGCCGCTGTGGGCGCGGAGGCGGCCGCGGCGCTGCGGATCAGTCTGGCGATGGCGGGCAGCTATATGCGTTACGCCTTGGCAATGCGCGAGCGCCTGCCACAGGTGGCGGCGGTCTTTCGCGCCGGCGACATCGATTACCGGCTGTTTCAAACGCTCGTGTATCGCACCGATTTGATCACCGATGCGGCGGTGCTGGCCGCCGTGGATGCCGAGCTGGCCCTCAAGGTGGTGCGGTGGCCGTCGATGACGCAGGGCAGGTTGGCCGGTCTGGTCGACAAGGTCGTGGCGAAGGCTGATGCGGATGCTGTGCGCCGTCGCCGGCAGCGTCAGGCTGATCGGGAGATCTGGATTGGCGGTGCCGAGGGCGGGATGTCGGAGATCCACGGCAGCATGCTCAGCCCGGATGCGCATGCGCTGGACAAGAGGTTGACGGCGCTGGCGGCCACCGTATGTGAGTACGACCCCCGTAGCCGTGAGCAGCGCCGCGCTGATGCGTTGGGGGCGTTGGCGGGCGGGGCTGATCGGCTGGGGTGTCGCTGTGGGCGCCCCGACTGCCCGGCCGGGACGCGGCCTGCGGCCTCGCCGGTGGTGATTCATGTGATCGCCGAGCAGGCCACGCTCGAGGGCCGCGGTTCAGCACCGGGATCCGAGGTGAGCGCCGACGGGCTGATCAGCCCGGAACTTGTTAAGGAGCTGGCCGCCTCGGCCAAGCTGGTGCCGCTGATCCACCCGGCCGACGCCCCGCCCGAGCCCGGATATGTGCCCTCGAAGGCGCTGGCCGATTTCGTGCGCTGCCGGGACCTGACCTGCCGCTGGCCCGGCTGCGACCGACCGGCGTCCGACTGCGACGTGGACCATACGATCCCCTACGCCGACGGTGGACCCACCCATGCGTCCAAGGTGCGATGTGTCGGCGAACGTCGGTCCCGACAGCGCGGGCCTCTCGCACGGCTTCAGAGCCCGCGATACGCCAGACATCCACCGTCAGTCACGTCGTTCAGATGTCATTAGTTTGGGACCGTATGTTGTGCGCGATGGTGACGACTTGCGCCTGTAAACATCCTGGCGGCGGTGAGGATCTCCACGAACCGCGGCGACTGAAGCTCATGCCGTCTTCAGCGGCCGCGTTGGCTTCTGGTTACCTGGACTTCCGATACGCGACGTAAGTAACGATCAAACCAATCGCGGTAGCTACGACGCCACCCACAGGAGATAGCTGAAATAATTGGCGTCCGGAGTAATGAGAGCGGTTACCGCACCGGTTCCGCCAAGGCCACCAAGGAAGCTAGCGAGCGGCCCGGGCCGCACCCAAGGCGGTTGACGGGTAGAAGATTCGGCTGCCGTGCCGCTTTCCGCGGTCGACAGATCAATAGGATGCCACCGTGGACCTGACTCAGACGCAACAGCGGAGCGACTTCGAGCGCCTTGGGGCCGATCCCTGGACTGTCGTCAGCGACTGGGTATCTGAGTCTGCTGGTCGAAACGCCATCTACTGTGCTTTGTCGCCGACGGAGCGGCGCACGCGTGCTCTCGCCGACGCCGGCTGGGACCTTACTGTGACGGATGGCGGTCCCGGTTTCTCTCAGAGTTGGCCTGACGGCATCGAGACGACTACTTATCACCCGGTTGTGTCGAGGGAAGATGGCGTCGAGCCGCTAGTTTTGCATCGGGACTTTCACGGAGCGGGTGAGTCGTTAATTGAGATCGATCAGCAATTTCGCTTGTTTCACAACTTGTGGTGCGATCCGCGCTCCGGCGTTTACTACAAAATGCACAACGACGGCAGCCAGACCGAAGCGATCCGAATCGATGGCAGGAAAGTCAGCATTCGCACGCCGCTGCTGAGGAAGTACATCGCCGCTCGACAACTAGATTTGAACCGCCTCGACGAACCACCTGACATGACTCCAACCTTCCCAAGAATTGGAGTCTCCGGACTCACCAGGCGGTTCAGCAGGCTCCCTGACGTGGCCTTGGCGACCGCTGTGCTGTCGGTTGGGCGGGGACGGCGGCGGTTATGGCGGCGCCGCGGCTGAAATCGGTTACAGGGCCACCTTTGCTGTGACGTGGACGCTGGCCGACTTGGTGTCAGGCCGGCCAGCTAGCTTAGCTAGCATGGCCGGGGCGTAACCTGCACATATATGCGGTGATACGTGCAATGAGGAGTGTTGATGATGGCTGATCGCCGCATGAGGGGCAGTCGCCTCGGTGCCGTGAGCTACGAGACCGACCGCAACCATAACCTGGCGCCGCGTCAAATCGCCCGGTACCGCACCACCGAGAACGGCGAGGAGTTCGACATACCCTTCGCCGACGACGCCGAGATCCCCAGCACCTGGCTGTGCCGCAACGGCATGGAGGGCACCCTGATCGAGGGTGGTGAACTGGCCGAACCCAAGAAGGTCAAGGTGCCGCGCACACACTGGGACATGCTGCGGGAACGCCGCTCGATCGAGGAACTCGAGGAACTGCTCAAGGAACGCCTCGAGATCATCAAGTCACGCCGCCGCGGCAGCTAGCTATACCGGGACCTCTGACTGAAAGATCCGATCTGATGACTCAGAAGATTTGCTTTGATTGCTTCCATAAGTTGTTCCCTGACAAGCCAATTCGGAAGGTTACGTTGGGTCGGCAATGCGTTGTGTGCAAAGCGCAAACGGATCGAACGGAACAGATGATTCCTGTTGAGGCAGAGGACATTCCGCTGGTTAAGCAAATATCTCAAGTGCCGCGACAAGTACTACACCGAACTGAACGGCATGCCGACCGGCGTGTCGCTGTTCGTGTGGCTGCCCGAGGAGCGGGCCAAGCGGGACCGCACGATCCGCGCCATGTTCGGGCAATGAACGCCGATCTCGATAAGGCCCAGGCCGAGGGAGTGGAGTTGTCAACCGCCGCCACCGCCAGCAAACAGTACCGGTATCCCATTGGGCACGTATTGGACACAAAATCTGTTGAGCTAGCCTAGGTATGGTTTCTGAACTGCACGAATACTAGTGCGCGATACTGGGATTGAACCAGTTGATGCGGACGGCCAGCCACACGTATCAAGCGGGTAGATTAATGACTTGTCAGCAACCTCAAGTGTTATTGCCGCACTCAACTCTTCCTTTAGACCGTCCGCTGCCACGGTCCGCTTTCACTGATGCCAACGGCAATCGTTGGCAGACAACCTTCGAGCCTCGGCGTCGGCGAGCTTCCTGGAATGTCGCCTACGCTTTGGGTGGTGCCGTTTGATACATCCTGTCGAGGGCCTCCGGCGGTAGCGCGGGCACCATTTTTTCGGACCCAAGGAGGACCTCGATGTATGCGGCTCCGGGGTGCTTTCGGGCGTCCGCTAGGGCCGCATCGAATTCGGCGTTGGTTTCCACGCGGGTGCACAACCAATCGCGGCAGCCCATGGCCTCGGGAAGCTTGTGGTATTGCCAGGGAGCCAGCTTGTCGAAATAGCGGACCTTGTCGGGGTCGCTGTTCCCCTGAACGATCTCCTCGATGCCGAAAATGCCATTGTTCAGCAGCACGACGATGGGGTTCACCCCATAGTGCCCCATCGTTCCGATGTGGTTTGCGGTCAGCTGGTGGCCGCCATCACCCTGGACCAGTATCACGCGACGCGAGGGATCGGCCAGGGCCACGCCCAGAGCGGCGGCCGTCCCCCAACCGATACAGCCCCAAAGGAGCGCATGTTGGAATTGCACTCCGTCGGGGAGCAGCATGGCTGTCGCTGCGAGGTCACAAGTGCCCGTATCCGCGACCACCGTGTCGCCCGGCGCCAGGAATTGCTGCAACCGCGAAAAGACCGACACGTCGGTCACCCGATCGCCCGGCGCGTCCGGTGCCGGGAACGGTGATACGGGACGCGGCAACGCGGGCGTCGTGAATTTGCGGGCCTGCTTGGTAACAGCCTCCATGACGTCCTTCATGTGGACAGGGCCGTAGGTCGCTTCGCCGCGCCCACCAGTGTGAGCCGGCGAGCCAATCTCCACGTGGTCAGGCCGGACCGTTATCACCTTCGAAGAATCCAGGCGAGCGCTGAAGGTGCCGGTTTCGCCGTCGGAATAGACCACGCCACCGAGATCGAGCACGAGATCCGCGCCCTCCACTATCTTGCGAACGTCGCCCAGCGAGGATTCCCCGTTGTACATGCCGAGGTAAAGCGGATGCGATTCCGAGAGCAATCCCTTGCTCATGCCAGTCGTGGCAAAGGGAATTCCGGTAGCAGCCAGAAGCGCTTCCAGCTCATGCTGCAGTCCATAGCGGGCGATCGTGAAGGCAGGAAGAATCACCGGAGACTGGGCTGTCGCGAGCCGGGCCATAATCGCCGCCACAGCGGCGTCCAGTTCCTGGGCGTCGCTGAAGAAAGTGGGCGCCTCGGCAAGGGGGCCACCGCGGACCGGTACACCGACGACCGGCATCAGAGCGTGGTCTGCGGGGATCTCGATATAAACGGGCATGCGCTGCGATAGCGCCTCGAAGATCACTCTCTCCATCTCGGGGATCGTGTTTTGCGGGGTGAGATATGCGCTTGCGCAGGCCGATACCTCGTTGTACCCACGGAACTGATCGAGATTTCCGTCACCATATGAGTGGTGCATGTGCCTGCGAGTCCGCGTCATCCGCGTGCTCGGAGCTCCAACGAGGTGAAAGACGGGCACTCGCTCCGCCTTGCATCCCATGACTCCGGCGAGTGCAGCAGCCGCACCAACGTTATAAGTAGTGCTCAGTATGGCAGCGCCGTAAATCCGGGCGTAGCCGTCCGCAGAGTAGGCCGCGTTCAACTCATTGCTGCAGTTGATCCAGGTGAGCCCGTCGTATTCCTCGATGGCAATATCGATGGGAAAGGCGAAATCACCCGCTACGCCGAAGACGTGCTTGATTCCCAGCGCCGCCAATCGCTGCACAACGTAGTCGACCACGGATGGATTGCTGTTGGTTGACGTGCTAGTCATTGTCGTTGCCCCTGAGTTGATGGACGTTACGGCGAATCCTGTCGGGTATCAGGGCTGAGCGCGCACCACAGCAACCATCGGCTCTACTGCGGGTCCGACGGTGAACAGCGGTACGGCGCTAGTTGTGCGCGGGCTCCCGTTCGGTCAGGTCTTCGACCTTCGCGTCGGGAGCGTTCGTCTTGACCGAGTCAATGCCCTTCTCGGCACTCGCCTTGGTCTCATAGCCCTGGCTGGCGGCGATAATCTCGCCGTTGGCCGCCTTGAGGTGGAACCGATACTTGCCGGCCTTGTCCTTGCTGATCTCGAACCTGCCCGCCATTGCAGTTCTCCTTGTTCGTTTCCTCGAACAGCGGAAACGCTACGCGCAAGGACTTCCACACACCACCCCCGACCGACACCCACGCCGACATCCACCAAAAGCCACCGATGGCTCATGGATCGTGTCGTCCGTCGGAGCGCTGTCCACGCGGCCACCAGCTCTGCGCCCGGCGAGGACACATCGCTCGTAGCCAGCGGTCCAGGCGACAGTTAAGTGTTGTTTAGCCAGTCGGTAACATCATTTGGTCAAAACGTTCTGGGGGTGGCGTGATCGGCAGTTGGCCGACGGAACGCTGATCCTGACCTCGCCCTCGGGGCGCACCTATGTCACCACCCCGGGCAGCGCGCTGCTGTTTCCCTCGCTGTGCGCGCCCACACTCGATATCCCCCACCCGCTCCCGCAGGCGCCGATTACTGCGGCGACCGCAACGCCATGATGCCCAAACGCCGCAGCACCCACACCCAAAACCACGCCCACCGCATCGCCACCGAACGCCGACAGAATCGGATGGCGCGCGAAGACCGCCGAAAAGATTGCCAGCCTTGCCATTTCGGACCACGCGATGCCGACGGTGACGGGGAGCCGCCGCCTTTCTAGGCGCTCCACGCGCAGCGTAGGGCTTGACTTCCCATCGAACTAATGTTCGAATAGCTGGTATGCGCTGGGCGAACCAGGCCGTCGCGGTGAACGGGGAACCCGTCGAGGACGGAGCGCTGCCCGGGCTGCAACGGATCGGCTTCGTCCGGAGCGTGCGCGCGCCGCAGTTCGACGGAATCACCTTTCACGAGGTGCTGTGCAAGTCTGCACTCAACAAGGTGCCCGACGCGTCGGCACTGCCATTCCGGTACACCGTCAACGGCTACCGCGGCTGCTCGCACGCCTGCCGCTATTGCTTCGCCCGGCCCACCCACGAGTACCTGGACTTCGACTGCGGCACCGACTTTGACAGCCAGGTGGTCGTCAAGACCAACGTCGCCGAGGTGCTTAGGCGCGAGCTGCACCGGCCGTCGTGGCAGCGCGACACCGTCGCCCTGGGCACCAACACCGATCCCTACCAGCGCGCCGAGGGCCGCTACGCGTTGATGCCGGGCATCATCGGCGCCCTCGCCGAATCCGGTACGCCGCTGTCCATCCTGACCAAGGGCACACTGCTGCGGCGCGACCTGCCGTTGATTGCCGATGCGGCTCAGCATGTTCCGGTGTCGGTCGCGGTGTCGCTGGCGGTCGGCGATACGGAGCTGCACCGGGACGTCGAGCCGGGCACGCCCACACCGCAGGCGCGTCTGGGTCTCATCACCGCAATCCGTGACTCCGGTCTGGACTGTCATGTGATGGTCGCGCCGGTGCTGCCGTACCTCACCGATTCCATCGAGCACCTCGACCGGCTGCTTGGCCACATCGCGGCGGCAGGTGCCACCGGCGTCACCGTGTTCGGCCTGCATCTGCGCAGCTCGACCCGCGGCTGGTTCATGTCCTGGCTGGCAGGCTCGCATCCCGAACTGGTCGGCCGCTACCGCGACCTGTACCGGCGCGGTGCATATCTGCCGCCGAGCTATCGGGACATGCTGCGGCAACGGGCGGCACCGCTGGTCGCGAAGTACCGGCTGGCCGGCGATCACCGCTCGTTTGCACCGGCCACCGCAGCCGATGCGGGGTCACAACCCGGTCAGCCGACGCTGTTTTGAGCTGATATGTAGGTAGATCTGTCAAGTGGGCAGGGAAAAGCGGCGGCCGCGGTAGATGATGCGGCCGCCGCTTTCCGTCGGCCGGATGAGGTGTTGTCCAGGTCGAGCGTGTCGTGTCGACGCGTTGTCAGTCTGATATTCGCGGGTTGGTTACCGCAGGACGGGACTTTCGAGTCGGAGTGGCGTGCTGGCGTCTAGCTTCGAGCGTAATCGCCTGTTCTGCAAGGAGATTGCTCATAGCTCAATCGCGGGTCACTCCAAGACGCTTGCCGACCTGTCCGCGCACCTCATCCGGAGTCTGTGCAGGGTGAGCTACCCGTCGAGCACCGCCAGAGACCAGCACCATCCGGCCAGTTCTCGGGCGATCGCGGTGTTGGACACCACCGCGCGTTTCTTGCGCGTGTCAAACCAGCGCCACCGGGCATGCAGGCGCTGATTGGCCAGCTGTGCGCGGGCCCGCGCGGCGGGACTGGCAGCATCCCACCGTCGGCGCAACGTGGCACCCGGGCGGTAGCGCGGGCGGTGATGCCAGGCCGCCTCGACCAGCAGTCGTCGGGCGTGACCGTTGCCGGTCTTGGTGATCCCGCCCTGGCTGCGGCTGGCCCCCGAGGAAGACTCGGTGGGCACCAACCCCAGGTAGGCGCCGATCGAGCGGCCGGTGAGCCGGTCCCAGTCGCCGATCTCGACGGCCAACCCGAACGCGGTCAGCGTCGCGACCCCACGCAGACAGCACAACCTGATCACCACCGGGGTGAACTCGGAGGTGGCAGCCATTGCTTCGATCGCGCGATCGAGGCGGTCACGGCGATCCACCGTGGCCAGCATCGCCTCAAAGCAACTGTCATAAGTCAGCTGTAGTGCGGGATTATCGAAACGCTGGGCGCGTAACCACAACTCATGCCTGCCGGTCCAGGCCTTCCCGCCGCTGTAGACGATCCCCTGGCGCAGCAGCAGTTTGGACAAGCGGTGCCGAGCACTCATCAAGTCGCCGCGGCAATCCTCACGCGCACGCACCAGATCGCGGGCGGCTTCCTGTTCTCGGCTGGGGATGGTCACTGCTGTGACATCTCCGAGCATCAACAACCGCGCCAAATGCCGGGCATCACGGGTATCGGTCTTCACGCGATCCCCCGATGGGCGCATCAACTTCGATGGCGCCGCCACCACACAATCGATACCAGCGGTCTGCAACGATCGCGCCAACCCGAACCCCGTCGGGCCGGCCTCATACACGACCGCCGCTGGACCCGGTAACGACCGGACCCAGGCACCGATCTCTTCATGGCTCGGCGTCAGCCGACGTTCAAAAACCTCGCCGGTTTCCCGATCAAGCCCGCACGCCACCACCGACCGTGCGTGCACATCCAAACCAACACTCGTACGCTGAACTATCACTGGGGCCTCCCACATCTTGTGGCTCTACCGGCCAGGACCAACTTCCTGACGGCAACCCACGTTCACATGTGAGTGAGGCCCCAGCCCACCCCATACCGTCTAGCCGGGCAAGGCGGCGCGCGGTTTGGTCAGCGTGAATTGGTCCACCACGGTCACCTCGCCGAACAGCCCGCTCAGCGCGTAGTGCGTTGCCTTGATCGAGGTGTTGCCCCCGGGCCGGCCCGGGTCGACGTCGAAAGCCACGAAGCCGTAAGGGTTGTCGCGGTCCCGAAACGCCGACCACGGCGCATCCTCTGTGACGTAGACCGGCGCCTTGCGCCCGATCGCGGGATCAAATGCGCCGACCCCCGTCAGCACCCGGCACCGCGGCTGCGGGAAGAACATCGCGTTGGAAGGCAGGGAAGTGCCGCCCCCGCCGATGACAAGGTGCACCGTTCCCCGGGTCGCGTCGATGAGGTCGGTGCGGGTGTCAACGGGTATCGGCATCCGGGTGTCGGTACCGAGTGTTCCGCGCAGCGGATGTGACCGCTCGTAGTGATGTTCGTGGCCGCACACCACCAGATCGACCCGGTACTCGTCGAACAACGGCAGCCATTCCTCGCGAACGCCGAGGTCGGCGCCGTTGGTGTGGTCCGCGGTCGAGATCGCAGTCTGATGCATGCAGACGACTACCCAGTCAATATCCGGGTCAAGCCGCACGGCGGCGAGTTCGGCTGCCAGCCAGCGCTTTTGCTCTCCACCGGAGTAGCCGTGCACGTACGAGTTACCACCGTCCTGGAAGCACACGTCGTCGTTGTTGAGGCTGATCACCCGCACCGAGCCGGCGGTGAACGAGTACCACAGGCCGCGGACCTCCGGACTGGACCCGGAATCGGGCAACGCGAAGTACGTCTGGTAGGCGCCGTAACCGATTGGCCCGTTGCCCAATTCGTTCTCGTGATTGCCCGCCGCCGGCATCCACGGCCGGTACCGCGCCGAGCGGGTGTTGTTCTCAAACCAGTCCGACCAGGTGCGGATCCGATCTTGCGCCAGGTTGGCATAGCACAGATCGCCGTTGACCAGGTTGAACAGCGGGCCGAGGCGCTCGATCGCCATCGTGGTGTCGGCGGCCGCGGGCGACCCGATGTTGTCGGTCGAGTAACTGCCGTCAGGCAATTTGGCGAGCGCTGGAGTGGACTGATCGCCAAAGCTGGTGAAGCGGAACGGCTTTCGCCACGATGGTGCGGTGCGTACGATGCCTTGTTCGGGTACCGCGCCGTCGTGCAGCGCGGCGTACACGTAGTCGGTGTCCGGAGTCAGGTTCGTCAGACGCGCGTGGTTGACGCGTACTTCGGTGTTGGACTTGGCGTCCCGGTACGTCCGGGTTTCGGCCGCTATCGTGCGGCCGAAGCCGGACGCCGGCGTCCCCAGCATCACCCGCGGGTTGCGCACCGCCTCGGTGGTGTGCCAGGACACCACCACTTCGGTGCCGGCGTCCTTACCGAATTGCAGGTGCAGACCGGCCACCGGCGGTGCGCCGTTGCGGTCCGGCTGGTACCACACCGCGGGGCCGCCGTGGTGTACATGCTCAGACCACACCAGCGCGGCCCCACCTCCGATGCCCGCTCCCAGAACGGTCGACACCGCGCCCGTCGCCAGCAACCTGCGGCGGCTGATGCCCGATGGCGGCGGGTCGGCGGTGTCGGCCCGTTCTGGATCGTCGTCCATGTATGCCTTCATACCGGTTGCGGCGGAACCGTCGGTAACTAATCCGGTAGCGTTTCCGATATGGCGAACGTGCGAAAAGCGTTAGGCGCGGTCTCAGTAGCAAGATGCGCGGCAACGTTTGCAGCAGCCGTAGGAGTGGCTGTCACGCCCGCGACCTCGTATGCGGACCCGGCCGGCCACCAGGTGACCTACACGATCACCACCACCGGCAATCTGACCGGCAACGTCCGGTACATGAACAGCGATCCGCCCAGCCAGGCGGCCTATGACGCCAACTCGTCGCAGTACATGAACACCGTGCAGGCGGCGTTCACCGCCGGGCAGCCGCTGGTTTACACCACCACACTGGCAAACCCGAACCAGTGGGCGATCGTCACCGCCAGTGGCGGGTGCCACTGGCCAGACTGCGGTTCGGGAAGCACGCCCGAACTTCGCTGCGAGATCGCCGTCGACGGCCAGGTGGTGGTGACCCAGCACGCGACCACCGGGGTCACCTGCTCGACGCGGCCCTGGTGATCCGACCCGCGAAGACGTAAACCCACGCCGTGGCACCCGACCGCAGCGGCGCCGCGATGCGCCGTTAGTCGTCCACCTCGGCGGTCGCTGCCGCTGGTGGCGACGACGTGCGGGTCGGTGATCACGAGGTAGTCCAGCTCGTATCCGACGATGGCGTCGCGACGGCCGGTGAGCTTGCGCGCGAACGTCGCAAGCTGGACCTTCGGCTGCTGCAGCGTGCCGTAGGAGAACAACAGCTCGGTCAACGTCGCCGGCGCCTAGCCCGATTGCCGCACTCCTCCCCACCCCGCTACGCGGGCTGCATCGTCGTACGGCTTAGAGGTTCGCGGCGTGAAAGGTGTCGCACTTGTTCGGGTCACCGGTCTGGTAGCCGATGGTGAACCACTTCTGCCGTTGCGCCGACGAACCGTGCGTCCACGACTCGGGGTTGATGCGCCCGGTCGACTCCTTCTGGATGCGGTCATCGCCCACCGACGCGGCCGCTGAGAGCGCATCGGCAATGTCGTTGTCGCTCAACGGCTCGAGATACGGCACACCAGTGCTCTCCTGCTTGACGGTCGATGCGTAGTGCGCCCAGATGCCGGCGTAGCAGTCGGCCTGTAGCTCGGTGCGCACCCCGTTCCCGCCGGCGCCCTGCGCCCCCTGCTGGGAGCGGCCCAGGATGCCCTGCAGTTGCTGGACGTGGTGACCGTATTCGTGCGCGACCACGTACTCCTGTGCGAATGGTCCACCGCTGGAACCGAATTTGTCGACCAGTTCCTGGAAGAATTCGGTGTCGAAGTACGCCGTCTGGTCAACCGGGCAGTAGAACGGACCGACTGCGGTGGTGGCCGGTCCGCAGCCGGTGTTGACCTGGCCGGTGAACAGCCGCACGTGCGGGCGGGTGTAGTTTCGCATGAGCTGATGCCACACCGCGTCCACGGAGTTGCCGGTCGCGATGACGCGGCACTGCACGTACCTGTTGGCGTCGGCCCCGGTCCTGCACTGGCTCAGGTCGAAACCGGGTGCGACGTCGTCGCGGGTGTTCATCGGCTGCTGGCTCACCACGCCGCCGGGATCGACGCCGAGCAACATCGCGACCACGAGGATCAGCAGTCCGCCGAGGCCGCCCCCGATGGCCATCCGCATCCCGCCACCGCCGGACGAAGACGCGGTGCTGGTGTCGATCTGCATGCCCTCGTTGAAGGTCATCGCACGCTCCTAACGCTGCCCGGTCGCTGCGAAGCGGGTGTCGGTGTAGCTGCGCAGCCTGGTCAGAAACCGGCGCAGCCCCAGGTTCAGCAGCGGCCGGGCCACGAACATCGCCGGCCACGCCGGGCCGGCCGGCTGTTGCGCCATGATCCAGGTCAGCCGGCAGCCACCCGGGATGACCTCGACCCGGTAGTCCTCGGCGAACGCCGCGACGGCTTGCGTCGAGCATTCGTTGAACCGGAATGCCATGCGGGTGAACGGCTCCCACGCCAGGTACTCTTCGTTGCCGACCAGGCCGCCGCGCATCTCGACGGTGCGGGTGGTGCCGACGCCGCGCGGCTCGGGACTGGTCCAGGTCACGTTGGTGATTACCGATGCCCAGCGCGGCCAGGATTCGGCGTCGGCGAGCACTTCGAACAGCTGCTCAGGTGTGATGGCCAGGTCGACGCTGTTGCGGAAGCGGAATGGCGCGGTATCGATGAAGCTCAAGTCGACGCGCTCGCACGGGAACATGAGCCTAGACATTAGCCGGGGCCGTCGCTGGCCGCGGCCAGCAGCGGCACCAGCACGTCGCTGATCGGTGTCGGCAGGCCGTGGGGGCGGGCCTTCCGAATGATCACGCCGTTGCGCAGGTCCCATTCCAGGCGCCGGTGGTTTTCCCGGTCGGCCAGTATCGAGGTGCCCATGTCTTCGGGTGCCTGACGGGAAAGGTCGACCAGCTCGTCGACCACGTCGTCGGCCAGCCGGGCGCCCTCGGCCCGCGCGACGGCCAGGCATTCGGCGACATAACGGCGGGACAGCGCGGCGACGTCATCGCGGCGGAACATGCCGGACCGGCGCCCGGACAGCGCCATGAATCCGGCCAGCGCATTGACGAGCAGCTTGCGCCAGGCCGCGGTGATGAAGTCGGGGTCGCAGTCCGCCCGGCAGCCGGCGCCACGCAGCAGTTCGGCGATCGTGTGCGCCGCGGGCCCACTGGGCAGCACCAGCGCGGCTTCGGTGCGCAACCGCACCCACCCTTGCGGCTGGGTCTCGGCGCCGTACCACACGATCCCGGGGACCACGGCCGACGACGGGCAGTGCGGCTGCACCTGCTCGATCTGCTCGACGCCGTTCTGCAGCACGACGACGATGGTGTGTTCGGCGCACAGGCGGGCCAGCCAGCCGCTCGCGGCATCGTTCTGGGTGGCTTTGACCGCCAGCACCACAACATCGACCGGACCGGCCACCTCACCCGGATCGGTGTGCACCGGACCGGGCACCACGATCGGATCTGCGCCGTCGGGCCGCAGTTCGATGGTGTCGCGGGGAGTGCGGCCGCACACCAGCACCGAATGCCCCGCCCGGTACAGCAGCGCGGCGACCGTCGTGCCGACGGCGCCGGGGCCGACTAGTGCGATGTTTGTGGCGATAGCACCGAAGTTACCGATCGACGGCGCCGAATGCCGCCGAATACTGAAGCGGCCCCGCCCTCTAGACTGGGCATCCGTTTCGATCCAGGTGAAAGGGACTATTTGTGCTGCGCAGCCACGCCGCTGGTTCGCTGAGGAGTAGCGACGCCGGGCAGCAGGTGACATTGGCCGGCTGGGTGGCCCGCCGCCGCGACCACGGCGGTGTCATCTTCATCGACCTGCGGGACGCCTCGGGCATCGCGCAGGTGGTGTTCCGCGAGCCCGACGTGCTGGCCCAGGCGCACCGGTTGCGCGCCGAGTTCTGCGTCGCGGTCACCGGTGTCGTCGAGATCCGCCCCGAGGGCAATGCCAACCCCGAGATCGCCACCGGCGAGATCGAGGTCAACGCAGCCTCGCTGACCGTGCTCGGCGAGAGCGCGCCACTGCCGTTTCAGCTCGACGAGCCCGCCGGTGAGGAACTGCGATTGAAGTACCGCTACCTCGACCTGCGGCGTGACGGCCCGGCTGCGGCAATTCGGTTGCGCTCCCAGGTGAATGCTGCCGCGCGTGCGGTGTTGGCCCGGCACGGCTTCGTCGAGATCGAGACGCCGACGATCACCCGCTCGACACCGGAAGGCGCGCGCGACTTCCTGGTGCCGGCCCGGCTGCACCCCGGTTCGTTCTACGCTCTGCCGCAGAGCCCGCAGCTGTTCAAGCAGTTGCTGATGGTGGCCGGGATGGAGCGCTACTACCAAATCGCCCGCTGCTACCGCGACGAGGATTTCCGCGCCGACCGGCAGCCCGAATTCACCCAGCTCGACATGGAGATGAGCTTCATCGACGCCGAGGACATCATCGCGGTCGCCGAGGAGATCCTGACCGCGCTGTGGGCGTTGATCGGCTACCGGGTTCCGACGCCCATCCCGCGGATCAGCTACGCGGAGGCGATGCGGCGGTTCGGCTCCGACAAGCCCGATATGCGCTTCGGGCTGGAGCTCGTCGAGTGCACGGAGTTTTTCTCCGACACCACATTTCGCGTTTTCCAGGCGCCGTACGTCGGTGCGGTGGTGATGCCCGGCGGGGCCGCGCAGCCGCGGCGCACGCTGGACGGCTGGCAGGAGTGGGCCAAACAGCGCGGACACCGCGGACTGGCCTATGTGCTGGTCGGCGACGACGGCACGCTGAGCGGCCCGGTGGCCAAGAACTTGAGCGAGACCGAACGCGCCCGACTCGCCGGGCATGTCGGCGCCGGCCCCGGGGATTGCATCTTCTTCTCGGCGGGCCCGCCGAAGTCGTCGCGGGCCCTGCTGGGGGCTGCCCGCGGTGAGATCGCCAACCGGCTGGGCCTGATCGATCCCGATGCGTGGGCGTTCGTCTGGGTGGTGGACCCGCCGCTATTCGAGCCCGCCGACGAGGCGACCGCCGCCGGAGACGTGGCCGTCGGCTCGGGTGCCTGGACCGCGGTGCATCACGCGTTCACCTCGCCCAAGCCCGAGTACTCCGACGTGATAGAGACCGACCCGGGCAGCGTGCTGGCCGATGCCTACGACATCGTCTGCAACGGCAACGAAATCGGCGGCGGCTCGATTCGTATCCACCGCCGCGACATTCAGGAACGGGTGTTCGCGGTGATGGGCCTGGACAAGGCCGAGGCCGAAGAGAAGTTCGGATTCTTGTTGGAAGCGTTCACCTTTGGCGCCCCGCCACACGGTGGGATCGCGTTCGGCTGGGACCGCATCAACGCGCTGCTTTCCGGGGTCGACTCGATCCGTGAGGTGATCGCGTTCCCCAAGACCGGCGGCGGCGTCGACCCGCTCACCGACGCACCCGCGCCGATCACCGCCCAGCAGCGCAGGGAGTCCGGAATAGACTTCCAGCCCAAAAAGGTTGACGAGGCATGACCCAAGAGATGCCCGATGCCGAAACGCTCAACGCGTTCAACCAGAACATCATCGACGAATTCCGGGCCAACGGCGGCAAGGTCACCGGCCAGTTCGCCAATGCCGACTTGCTGCTGCTCACCACGACCGGCGCCAAATCCGGCCAACCCCGGGTGTCGCCGCTGGCCTATTTCCGCATCGACGGCAAGCTGATCATCATCGGATCGTTCGCCGGTGCCCCGGTCAGCCCGGCCTGGGTGCACAACCTGCGGGCCAACCCGCAGGCACACGTCGAGGTCGATACCGAGGCGTTCGAAGTGACGGCGCGCGAACTGTCGTCCGACGAGCGCGACGCACTCTTCGACAAGGTCACCGCCGCGGCGCCGGGCTTCGCCGAGTATCAGTCCAAGACCAGCCGGGTGATTCCGCTGTTCGAGCTGCACCGGACCTAGCTCGCCGCGCGGGCGCCGAGGTACGCAAACCAGATGAGCACTTCGCTGCTGACAGTGCCGTCTGCGGCGTCCGCCGCCGCGCGTGCGGCCGTCGAACAGCTACGTGGCCGGTGGTTCAACCTCGTGCAGACCTCGGTCGCCGCGGGGCTGGCCTGGTACCTCGCGCACGATCTGCTCGATCATCCCCAGCCGTTTTTCGCGCCGATCGCCGCCGCGGTGTGCTTATCGATCAGCAACGTGCTACGCGCGCAACGCGCCGTCCAGATGATGTTCGGTGTGACCTTGGGGATCGGGATGGGCACCCTGGTGCAGGGGGTGCTCGGGACCGGGGCCGTCCCCATCGCCATCGCCGCGCTGATCGCACTGTGTGCTGCGGTCCTGATCGGGCAGGGCTACATCGGACAAGGGATGATGTTCGCCAACCAGACCGTCGTGTCGGCGATCCTGGTGCTGGCGTTGTATCGCAGCGGCGTCGGTTTGGAACGCATCTTCGACGCCCTCATCGGCGGTTGTCTGGCCATCGTGTTCGCCGTCCTGCTGTTCCCGGCCGACCCGCTGAAGGTGCTGCGCGGAGCGCGCATCGGGGTGCTGGGAGTCCTGCACGGCGTCCTGTCGCGCGCCGCGGATGTCGCCGCGGGGCGCAGAGCGGTGGCGCCTGATTGGCCGCTGTCGGCCGCCGATCGGGTGCACGAACAGCTGGGCGGGCTCATCGGAGCCCGCGCCACCGCCCGTCAGGTCGTGCTCATTTCGCCGCGGCGATGGGGGCAGCGTGTCGCGGTCCGGGCCGCGGACCACCAGGCCGCGCATCTGGCCTTGCTGGCCGGCTCGGTGCTGCAACTGGCCCGGGCCGTCGCACTCGCCGTCGAGGGCCGCTGCGAGCGGCTCGAGCAACCGGTACCGGCCGCGCTGGTCGAGCTCGCCAAGGTGACATCGCTGGCCGACTCGGATCCCGCCGCGGCGACCGCACACGCCGCCGTCGCACGCCATCATGCTTCGACGCTGCAGTCAGGTGCCCGGCAGCGCAGCGAGATGGTGCTCGCCGACGTCGTCACCGCCTGCATCGACGACCTGCAGCGGGTGATCGACCTGCGCCAGCATTGAAGCCGGCTTCACGTGCTCACATCGAGTCGGCCAAGAACTCCTGGACCAGTTTCTTCGGTGCCTGCGTCAGCCAGCCCTCGGTGATCAGCTCCTCGAGGTCGCGCACGGAGATCTCGGCCAGTTTGACCAGCACCGCGGAATAGCCGTCGAAGTGCGGGGTGGTGAAATAGACCCTCGGCTCGTCGGCGGCCAATGCGAACTTGACGCCCTCGTCGGACACCCGAACACCGAGGATGTCGCCCCCCGGTGGTTCCGACCCGCTGCGTGCCAGCGCTTCGCGCTCCGACGGGCGCAAGGGCCGCTCCCAGGCCAGCAATTTCCTGCCGACCCGCCAATCGTGCGGTGACGGCTCCGAGGTGAGTGCCAGCTCACCGACGATGCGGGCGACGTCGTTCCACGTGGCCATGTCTCAATTGTGCTCCGGCTGCAGCGCGCGTGCCGGCGCATCGGCAAACGGCCGGCAGCCGGGCATCCCAAACCCACCAAACCCGCCCCACCAAACCGGCCGGGGTGTGATGTGATCAGCCTTGTGCCTGAAGACGAGACCCCGGCCGCCCACCGCCATCGCGTCACGCACCGCACCGAGTATCGCTACTCCGACGTCGTGACCAGCTCTTATGGCCGTGGTTTCCTGACGCCGCGGGACTCGCTGCGGCAGCGCTGCATCGCGCACCGGCTCATCGTCGAGCCGGCCCCTACCGACAGCTCCACCAGTCGCGACGTCTACGGCAACATCAGCTCCTATTTCCACGTCACCGAGCCGCACCGCGCCCTGACGGTCACCAGCGACTCCATCGTGGACGTGTATCCGCCGCCGCCCGAGCGGTACAGCAGCGGGCCGGCGCTGCAACCGTGGGAGGCCGCCCGCCCGACCGGGCGCAAGGGAGCGCTGGCGACCGAGTTCACCCTGGACTTGAATCCGCCGGAGATCACCGACGAAGTGCGCGACTACGCGGCGCCCAGTTTCGTGCCGGGACGTCCGCTGGTCGAGGCGATGCGCGATCTCGCGTCCCGGATTTTCCGGGACTTCACCTACCGGTCCGGGTCGACGACGATTTCCACCGGGGTCAATGAGGTTCTGGCGGCCCGGGAAGGGGTATGTCAAGACTTTGCCAGGTTGGCGATCGCCTGCCTGCGCGCCAACGGTCTTGCGGCCAGCTACGTGTCCGGCTACCTGGCCACCGACCCACCCCCCGGAAAGGATCGGATGATCGGCATCGACGCCACCCACGCCTGGGCCGCGGTGTGGACACCGCAGGAACCCGGTCAGTTCGAGTGGCTGGGGCTCGACCCCACCAATGACCAGCTGGCCGACCAGCGCTACATCATGGTGGGGCGCGGTCGCGACTACGCGGACGTGCCGCCGCTGCGCGGCATCATCTACACCAACTCGGAACACAGCGTGATCGACGTCGCCGTCGACGTGGTGCCCTTCGAAGGTGATGTGCTTCATGCGTGACTTCCACTGTCCCAACTGCGGCCAGCGCCTGACGTTCGAGAACTCGGCGTGCCTGTCGTGCGGCAGCGCGCTGGGCTTTTCCCTCGACCAGCTGGCCGTGCTGGTGCTCGCCCGGGGCGACGAAGGCGAGCACGCCGGCGCCGTGGACGCCGACGACTACCAACTTTGCGCGAATCTTCATCTCGCCGAATGTAACTGGCTGGTCCTCAAGAATCATCCGGGCGGACTCTGCGCGTCGTGCGCGCTCACCATGGAACGGCCCAGCGATACCGACACCGTCGCTTTGGCGGCCTTCGCGCGCGCCGAGGCGGCCAAGCGGCGGCTGATCGCCGAGCTGCACGAGCTGAAATTGCCGATCGTCGGACGGGACCAGGACCCGGACTACGGATTGGGATTCCGGCTGCTGTCCAGTGCGCAGGAGAAGGTGTTCATCGGGCATGAGAACGGCGTCATCACACTGGATTTGGCCGAGGGCGACGACGTGCACCGTGAGCAGCTGCGGGTGGAGATGGACGAACCGTACCGGACCCTGCTCGGGCACTTCCGGCACGAGGTCGGCCATTACTACTTCTACCGGCTGATCGCCCCGTCGAGCGAGTACCTGGCACGGTTCAACGAGCTGTTCGGCGACCCGGACGCCGACTACCAAGAGGCGCTGGACCGCCACTACAACCAGGGCGCGCCCGAGGGCTGGCAGGAAGACTTCGTGTCGTCGTATGCGACCATGCATCCGGCCGAGGATTGGGCCGAGACGTTCGCCCACTACCTGCACATCCGCGACACCCTGGACACTTCGGCGTGGTGCGGTCTGGCGCCGGCCTCGGCGACCTTCGACCGGCCGGTGTTGGGCCCCAGCGCTTTTCAGACCATCATCGACATGTGGTTGCCGTTGTCGTGGTCGCTGAACATGGTGAATCGATCGATGGGCCACGACGACCTGTACCCGTTCGTGCTCCCGGTCGCCATGCTGGAGAAGATGAAATTCATCCACACCGTGATCGACGAGGTGACGTCGGATTCGCGGGGACCCGCTGCGGTCGCAGGCTGAGCGAGGCTAGGCGGGCATCACCCTTCGCTCGTCGGGGCCCCACAGCGGCTGCATGCCGCCGGGCAACGCCAACTGCGTGGTGGTGATGACCTCGGCCAGCTCGCGCAGCTCGGCGTGGATCGCACCAAGCAGTTCGGCCAACGCCGCGCGCCGCCCGTCGGCGCTGACTTCCTCCAACTCGGCGGGATGCGATCGGCGCAACCGGGTGCCGATGTCGTCCACCAACCGCTCCGGACGTGACGACCCCGACGACCCGGGCAGGTCCTTGAGGTCGGCGCGCAGCCGCTCCAGCTGATACAGCAACGACCGCGGATTCGTTGCGTCGAACAGCATCAGCTCGGCCACGGCGGAGATACTGATGTTTCCCACCGTGCGGCGCCGGTAGATCACCGAGGATTCACACGCCACCAGTGTTGACTCGATGACGGTTTGTTCGGCCGCGGCGCTGCGCACGGCGATCAGCGTGGCCTGCAGCAACGCGGTCAGCCAGAGGCTGCGTTCGATGCGTTTGCCGATGTCCATCATCGTCCAGCCCGCGTCATGCACCATCGACTCGGCGGCCACTCCGGACAGCGTCAACATCCCGGCCAGGGTCTGCGCCTGAGCCGACGCGAGCAGGGTATCGGCCTCGGCGAGCGAGTCCGGCGGCTCGGACTGCAGCGCAACCGCGCGCTCCACCCCGGCCAGCACCATCCAGGTGTCGTTGGACAATTGGTCGCGCACCGCCCTGGCGGCCAACGCCAGCCCCTCCACCGACTGAACCAGGGATCCCGGCTGGTTTTGGTCCACCGTCAGTGACCAGAGCGTCGAAGGGGCGACCGCGATCATCTCGGCGTGATCGTATTCGGCTCCGGTGTCGATGCCGGTGATTCGGCCCAGCGCGGCCATCAGCACCGGCACGCACTCGCTTTCTTCGGTGTCCTGGTGATGCCGGTAGACGTGGAAACGGTCGCGCGCGACGATAAGCAACCGGGCCATGTTCTCGGCGCGCTCGCCGTAACGTCCGATCCAGAACAAGTCGGACAGCACCCGCGGCGAGCTGACCCCCCACGTCCCCGCAGCGGTCTTCGCGGGCGGCTGCACGGATGGAAGACTCACCGTCTCGGCTCGCGCACGCTCGGTTGGCCGCACCCAAATATCTTTTGCTGCAACGGTTTTCAGTATGTATGCGGAGGGTCCGGGCGCCAGTACGTAGCCGATGCCGCCAATCATCGGCGCATAGCCGCTGCGCTGGGCAACGGTGAACAACCGCATGCCGACGCCGGCCGACGACAACGCACCGGCATGGTCGGTGGGCGCCGAGGAGAACTGCGGCAGTTCCTGGCCGGTCCACTGCCACGGCATTTTCTCGATCTGGGTAGCCAACCGCGCCAGCTGCTGCGACGAAAGTGCCGGTCCCACAATGGTGTTCCTGCCGACGGTGGACTTCACCAAGAGCGAGGAGAGATTCGCCAACAGGTGTGAGCGTTCGCTGGCGATGCCGCCCCAGTAGACCGGAGCGGTATGCAGCAGCGGGGTTTCGGAGAGCAGGCGCTCGGCCAGCTCGGGCAGGAATCGCAACAGCCCAGGGCTCTCCAGGATGCCGCTGCCCAACGTGTTGACGACGGTCACCGTCCCGCGGCGTTGCGCCTCCACCAGACCCACCACACCGAGCCTGGAATCGGCGCGTAGATCCAGCGGGTCGGTGTAGTCGGCGTCCACCCGGCGAAGAACCACGTCAACGCGTTTCAAGGTGCCCAGCGAGCGCATCCACAGCTTGCCGTCGCGCACCACCAGATCCGCGCTTTCCACCAGCGGGAAACCCAGCAGAGTGGCCAGATACGCCTGGTCGAAAGCGGTTTCCGAGTAGATGCCCGGAGTGAGCACCACCACCACCGGGTCCTGGGCGACGTCGGGCGCCGCGTCGATCAGCGCCAGCCGCAGCGCCTGGGCGAACGGTGTCGTGGGCCGCGGCGCAATCCTTTCGTAGAGGTCCGGAATCGAGTGCGCGACAACGCGCCGGTCGGCCAGCGCGTAGCCGGCGCCCGAGGGCGCCTGCGTCCAGTCGGCATTGACCTGGAAGGTGCCGTCCGGTAGCCGGCTCAGGTCACAGGCGTGCATGAAAAGCTGGTGGCGCCCGGGCACTTCGATTCCGTTGGCGGCACGCACGTAACCGGGATGGGCGAACAGCAGCTCCGGCGGAAGGATGCCTTCGGTGATCAGGCTGCGCGGCCCGTACAGGTCGGCGAGCACGGCATCGAGCAGGCGCGAGCGCTGCACCAGCCCGGCCTCGAGCAGCTCCCAATCCGCCGCGGACAGCACGATCGGCAGTGTGTCCAGGCTCCAGGGCCTCGGTTCGAGACCCTGGAGCCTGGACACGCCGTCGGCCGGCACGTCCCGGTTGGGATCGACCTCGGTGTAGGTGATGCCGTCGTTGTCGATCAGGCTGACGACCACCGAGCGCAGCCGGTCCAGCCCGGCCCGGCCACGCTCGGCGATGGCGTCGGCCAGCTCGGTCCAGGCGGGCCGCACCCTGCCGTCCCGGTCGATGAACTCGTCGTAGCCGATGGCAGGGCCGTGACGCAGGTCGAAGAGCGCTTCCTGGGCGCGCGCGGCCCGGTATCCGGCCAGCAGGTGGTCGGCATCGTAGCGGTCGGTCGCGGCCGCCGGGCTACTCATGCCGAGTGTCATTGCTGTGCCAGTCCTGGAACGCCATTACCGCTGCACGGTACGCACGCGGCGCAGGTCGAGGATGCCCGGCGCGCCGATATCGGTGAGGATCCGGGCCTGTTTCTCCCGGATGTCGGACAGGTCGAGCTTGCCCGGGGTGAAGCCGGTTGCCTCGAAGCGACGGGCGCGGCGCGCCTCGGCCTCCACGGCGTTGACGGGCGGCTCGTCGTAAGCGCGCCCGCCGGGATGGGCGACGTGATAGGTGCAGCCGCCGTGCGACGTTGCGGTGGTGAGGTCGATCAGTTCGAACCGCAGCGGGCTGTCGGCCGAGATGCTCGGGTGCAGCGCGCTGGGCGGCTGCCAGGCCTTGAACCGCACTCCGCCCACGTGGATGTCGGGGTTGTCGGTGGCCAGCACCGGCACCGGGTAGCCGTTGCAGGTCACCACGTAGCGGTGCCGGTCGGCGCCGATGATGCGGATCTGGACGCGCTCGACCGACGAGTCGACGTAGCGGGCGGTGCCCGTCGCGGTGGACTCCTCACCGAGGGTGGTCCACGGCTCGATCGCCCCGCGCAGCTCGATCTCCACGCCGTCGAACACCGCGGTGCCGATGCGTGGGAAACGGAATTCGGTGAACGGATCCAGCCAACTGGTCTCGAACGCGACGCCGTGCGCGCGCAGGTCGGCGGCCACGTCGGCAATGTCATGGATCACGAAGTGCGGCAAGAGATATCGCCCGTGCAGGTTGTCGCCGTGGCGGATCAGCGGGGCGCGCAGCGGTTCGTCCCAGAACCACGCCACCAGTGAGCGCACCAGCAGCGATTGCACCATCGCCATGCGCAGGTGCGGGGGCATCTCGAAGCCGCGCAGTTCCACCAGGCCGAGCCTGCCGCGGGGGCTGTCGGGGCTGTACAGCTTGTCGATACAGAACTCGGCGCGATGGGTGTTGCCGGTGATATCGGTGAGCAGGTGCCGCAGTGCGCGGTCGATCACCCAGGGCCGGAACCCCCCGTCCGCCGACAGCCGGGAGATCTCGGCGAAAGCGATCTCGAGTTCGTAGAGCGCCTCGGCGCGGCCCTCGTCGACCCGTGGCGCCTGCGAGGTGGTGCCGACGAATCGGCCGGCGAACAGGTAGGACAGCGACGGGTGCCGCTGCCAGTACGTCAGCAGCGAGACCAGCAGGTCGGGGCGGCGCAGCAGGGGTGAGTCGGCGGGCGTGACGCCGCCGAGCGTGATGTGGTTGCCACCGCCGGTGCCGCCGTGGCTGCCGTCGACGTCGAACGACTCCGTCGACAGCCGGGCCAGTCGCGCCTGTGCATACAGCGTTTCCAGCTGCTCACGTTGTCCGGCGAAACTGGCGGTAGGCGCCACGTTGACTTCGATGACGCCCGGGTCCGGCGTGATCGTCGTCGACTTCAGCCGTGGGTCCGGCGGCGGGTCGTAGCCTTCGATCACGAGCGGGCAGTCGGCCTTCGCCGCCGCGGTCTCCAACCGGGCGATGAGGTCGACGAAGTGCTCGAGCGCCTCGGTGGGCGGCATGAAGATATAGAGCAGCCCGTCCCGAACCTCGGCGACCATTGCGGTCCGCGGCTCCGTCTCGGGGTCGGTCACCACCGCGTCGGTGCTGTCGGGCTCCGCCGGCAGGTCACGATCCACGGACAGCGGGTCGGCGTCGAACGACGCCCGCGGCGGTCGCCAGCTGATCGAGTCCAGCGGCAACCGCAGGCCGGCCGGCGAATCTCCCTCGAGCAGCACGATGCGGCCGCGGCGCAGCCGCCAGTCGGCGCTGGCCCAGCCGAGGTCGTCGTCGCGGCGGTGCAGCGGAAGCACGAATGCCGCCGGGGCCGTGGTGGATTCGTCGAGGCGCGTCAGCAACGCGGCGCGACCGGCGGCGCTGTCGAGGGCGAGGTCGTCGGCTGGATCCAGCGGGTCGCCGTCGGGCAGCCGCACGGTGGCTGCCAGCCGCTGCAGCGGGTCCTCGTAGGCGGGCCGCACCTGCGACAGCGGCAGCCCCAGACCG
Organism: uncultured Actinomycetota bacterium; assembly: GCA_963848535.1. Classification (GTDB taxonomy): domain Bacteria; phylum Actinomycetota; class Actinomycetes; order Mycobacteriales; family Mycobacteriaceae; genus Mycobacterium. The sequence continues at coordinate 516,631 of CAWKEM010000004.1, read as the reverse complement.
TCGGCGATCCCGGCGAGCACCTGGTAAGCCGCGTCGACATCGACTGGGCTGGGCGGCTCGCTGTCCCAGGGGTCGGCCAGCAGCGCGTTGTTACTCCACAGCGGTTGCCCGTCGGTGCGCCAGTAGAGCCCAATCTGCCAGCGCGGCAACGGTTCTCCCGGATACCAGCGGCCCTGCCCGCGCTGGATCAGCCCCTGCGGTGCCCATACCGCCTTCAACCGGGCGGCCAGATCCGATGCCCGCTGCCGCTTGTGTGGACCGTCGGCGTCCGTCGTCCACTCCTCGGCGACCTGGTTGTCCACCGACACGAACGTCGGCTCGCCACCGACGGTCAGCCGGACGTCGGCGGCGGCCAGCCGCTCGTCGACGCGCTGGCCGACCTCGCAGATCGTCTGCCACGCCGCGTCGGTGTAGGGCAGCGTGACGCGCGGGTCTTCGTGGACCCGGGTGACAGTGTTGGAGAACTCCAGCACCGAGGTGCAGGGTTCGGTGCCGCCGCTGATCGGCGCCGCGGACGCCGGGTGCGGCGTGGCCGCCAGCGGGATGTGGCCCTCGCCGGCGAACAGCCCCGAGGTCGGGTCCAGCCCGATCCAGCCCGCACCGGGGATGTACGCCTCGGCCCACGCATGCAGATCGGTGAAGTCGGCGGCGGGTCCCACCGGCCCGTCCAGCGCCTCGACGTCGGATGCCAGCTGCACCAGGTAGCCGGACACGAACCGGGCGGCCAGCCCCAGCTGGCGCAGGATCGACACCAGCAGCCAGGCCGAGTCCCGGCACGAGCCGACGCCGGCGCGCAGCGTGAAATCCGGTGTCTGGACGCCGGGTTCCATCCGCACGCTGTACGCGACGTCGGCGTTGATCGCGCGGTTGAGCGCGACCAGCACGTCGATGGTGCGGGTGCCCTCGCGCACCGAGAAGTTACCCACCCATGCCTGCACGAGGTCGCCGGGGCCCGAGCCCTCGTCGTCTTCGTCGACGGGCCGCAGGTACGGTTTGAGGTCCTCGGCCAGCGCCTTGGGGTAGGTCAGCCCAGCCGAAGGCCAGGTCTCGGCCCAGTCCTCGATGAAGAAGTCGAACGGGTTGATCACCTTGAGGTCGGCAATGAGCCCGACGGTGATGGTCAGCCGGCTCATCGGGTTCGGGAACACCAGCCGGGCGAGGAAGTTGCCCACCACGTCCTGCTGCCAATTGATGAAGTGCTCGCCCCCCTCGATGCGCAGCGAGTAGGCCTCGATCGGCGTGCGGCAGTGGGGCGCCGGGCGCAGCCGCACGACGTGCGGATACACCCGGACCAGGCGGTCAAAGGTGTAGCTGGTGCGGTGCTCCAGCGCAACTTTGATGCTCATAACCGCTGATCTCATCACACGGACCAGCGGGCCGCAGCGCGGCGCAATGTGGCGGTGCGGGCTCCGGCGACCCGGCCTGGCGTTACACCGGCTGGGGCCCTGCCGGCATGCCGGGTGGCGGCGGGTAACCCGGTTGCTCCAGCGGGGCGACCTGGCCGCCGGAAAGCGTGCGGTAGGCGTAGATCAGGACGAGGGCGGCGAAGGGGAGCGCGACCAGTAGGCCGACCCCGCACGCCAGCGCACCGACGATGGCCGCCGCGACCCCCACCAGCCACGCCAGCAGGGCCGGGCCGATGTTCGACGCGACGGTCGAGATGCTGGCCGTCAACGCCTTGATCGCCGAGAGTGACCGGTCGATGGCGAACGGAACGGTGAACTGGGCGAAGATACCGAAGACGAGGCCGGGGAGAAAGCACAAGAAAGAGCCCACCGCGGTGATCACGCCGACCAACAGCCCGGCGAGGATCGCCAGGCCGAGGTTGCGTGGCCGGAAGAATGAACCGATGGTTATCGCGCTTCCGTCGGCGACGTCGAGGCACGCGGTCACGAACGCTGCTTCGGCGAAGATCGCCACCGCGTAAAGGGCGATGTGGCTAACGGCCAAGATGGCCCACGAGCCGGAACTCATATTCGCCGTGTCCCACGCGTAGGAGTAGCCGTCAGAGCCGCTGTTTTCGGTGCCGGGAGTAACCACGTAGATCAGGGCATAAATGGCCGCGAGCAGCACTCCATAAGCAAGAGTGGCAACGATGAACGCTATCGCGTTCTGCCTGAACTTGTTCCACGACCAGCTGACTGCATCGCCGATGTTGAACCCGGGCTTGGGCCGGGTGCCGTAGCCGGGCTGCGGTGGGTAGCCGGCTGGCGGCGCGCCATAGCCGGGTGGTGGTGGAGGTGCGCCGTAACCGGGTGGCGGGAACCCCCGGGGCGGGGGTCCCGGCGGTCCGGCAGGGTAGTAGCCGCCAGGCGGTGGGCCATAACCCGGGGCCGGGGGAGGTCCGCCGTAACCGGGTGGCGGGGGAGGCGGTGCACCGTAACCGGGCGGCGGCGGGGGCGGTGCGCCGTAGCCGGGTGGCGGCGGGGGAGGCGGTGCGCCGTAACCGGGTGGCGGGGGGTAGCCGGGAGGATTCTGGTCGCCGCCGTGGGGATCGGCCGGGGTGCCTGGATGCTCTGGAGGCTGGCTCATGTCCGTCCTAGCTGTGTGATGTGCCCTGCGGGCGCGCGCACGGAACTCGGCACCCGGAACTTAGCAAACATCCGGCCCGGATGCGCGGATTGCCGGCCTGTGGCCCCGGGCCGGCGCACCCTGTCGCTCCGGCGTGGTATGCCTGAAGCCGTGTCCGACGGTCTGTTTGACGTACCCGGCGCGCCGCCGACGGCTAACCATCACCCGGGCGTGTCGGCCGGCGCACCGCTGGCGGTCAGGATGCGTCCGGCATCGCTGCACGAGGTGGTCGGCCAGGACCACTTGCTGGCACCCGGATCGCCGCTGCGTCGCCTGGTCGAGGGCTCGGGCGTGGCGTCGGCCATTCTGTACGGTCCGCCGGGGAGCGGTAAGACCACGCTGGCTGCGCTGATCTCACAGGCGACCGGCCGCCGGTTCGAGGCACTGTCGGCGTTGTCGGCGGGCGTAAAAGAGGTCCGGGCCGTCATAGAGAATGCGCGGGCCGCGCTCCTTCGCGGCGAGCAGACGGTGCTGTTCATCGACGAAGTGCACCGGTTCTCCAAAACCCAGCAGGACGCCCTGCTGTCCGCCGTGGAGAACCGGGTGGTGTTGCTGGTGGCGGCGACCACCGAGAACCCGTCCTTTTCGGTGGTGCCGCCGCTGCTGTCGCGATCGCTGATCCTGCAGTTGCGGCCGTTGGCGGCCGACGACATCCGCACCGTGGTGCAGCGCGCGATCGACGATCCCCGCGGCCTGGGCGGGCAGGTCGTGGTGCAGCCCGAGGCGGTCGACCTGCTGGTGCGGTTGGCCGCCGGCGACGCTCGGCGTGCTCTGACCGCGCTGGAGGTGGCGGCCGAAGCGGTCCGGGCCGGTGACGAGCTGACGGTCGCAGCCGTCGAGCAGTCCCTGGACAAAGCCGCGGTGCGCTACGACCGCGACGGCGACCAGCACTACGACGTGATCAGTGCCTTCATCAAGTCGGTGCGCGGCTCCGACGTCGACGCCGCGCTGCACTACCTGGCCCGCATGCTCGTCGCCGGGGAGGATCCCCGGTTCATCGCGCGCCGGCTGATGATCCTGGCCAGCGAGGACATCGGCATGGCCGATCCGACCGCGCTGCAGATCGCGGTCGCCGCCGCGCAGACGGTGGCGCTGATCGGCATGCCCGAGGCCCAGCTGACTCTGGCGCATGCCACCATCCATCTGGCCACCGCGCCGAAGTCCAACGCGGTCACGAGCGCGTTGGCAGCGGCGATGGCCGACATCAAGGCGGGCAAAGCGGGTCTGGTGCCGTCCCAGCTGCGCGACGGGCACTATTCCGGCGCGGCGGCGCTGGGCAACGCGCAGGGTTACAAGTACTCGCACGATGATCCGGACGGCGTTGTCGCCCAGCAATATCCGCCGGATGAGCTGGTGGGCGTGGACTACTACCGGCCCACCGGTCGCGGCGCCGAGCGGGAAATGGCCGGCCGGCTGGACCGGCTGCGGGCCATCATCCGCAAGAAACGCCGCTGAACGTTCGCCGAAATCGACGCGAGCGCGCAAAAGTACGAGGAGTAGACGTCGCGCTAACGTCGATCTCGGTGGACGTTGGTGTCTCAGACCAGCTCGGGGACTCTCAAGTGGGCGATCGCCAGCTCGAATTCGGCGACGTCGACGACCTCGGCGCCCAGATCCCGGACCCGCCTGCTGCGCAGCTCGGTCGCCCGATCCCGGTTGCGGGCCATCGCGTCCATGCTGTCGAACGTCGAGCAGGACACCGCCCGCCGGCACGCGGGGTGGTCGACCATCATGCTGGCACTGCAGAATCCGTCGAGACTCTCCATCTCCGGGAGCACCGACGTCCGGTAGAAGTCCAGGGATCGGCCGAGTTGATCCGGCACCACCTTGAGCCAGGTGGCCCGCACGCAGGCCCCCGGGCGCGAGTGGTGGTCGCGGTGCAGCAGGGCGATCTCCCATTCCTCCACCCGCGCGCTGCCGTCGAACATCAGCGCGGCCTGGTCACGAACGGGCGCCACCCGCTCGGCGCTGGCGCGCATCGCCGCCACGGTTTCCCAGGAGCTGGTGGCGATGCATTTGCCGGACTGCCGGTCGACCAACAGTGACAGTCCGACATACCCGTCAATCTGCTTGAGGGCGGGCATGACGACATCGCGAACGTGCGCGACACCGATGTCGACCGACAAGGGTTGCGCCTGGATGGTGGTAGAGCGTGCGTACACGATCGACCCCTCCTCTATCGGGGCGACGCCCCGGTGGCGCCACCGGTCCCACCAGATACCTTCCTCCTGCCGGTTGCCCGCCGCAATGCCTTGTGCGGGTGTGGCCGCGCTCACAAACGGTTGGCTGGTCGTTAGCAGGCTCCGGGGCTGCGCCGTAGGCTGGTCCGGGTGCAAACCGATGTGCTGGATGTGGACACCTCGCGTCGCTGCATCGTGGATCTCACCGATGCGGTGCGCGGGTTTTGCTGGTCGCGGGGGGACGGCCTGTGCAATGTGTTCGTCCCGCACGCCACGGCAGGGGTGGCGATCATCGAGACCGGCGCCGGCTCCGACGACGACCTGGTCGACGCGCTGGAAAGGCTGTTGCCGCGCGACGACCGTTACCGGCACGCGCATGGCTCCGAGGGCCACGGCGCCGACCACGTGCTGCCCGCGCTCGTCGCGCCGTCGGTGACGGTGCCGGTTTCGGGTGGGGAGCCGCTGCTGGGCACCTGGCAGAGCATCGTTCTGGTCGACCTCAACCGGGACAACCCCCGACGCACGGTGCGGTTGAGCTTTTTGGAGGGTTAGCGCCCGGCACTGGGCGGCACCGGACGGGAGGTACTGTGTGCGGTCGGTGTAGGTCGTTGGACAGCCTTCCAATAGTCCGGCGAATAGGCTGGGAATAGGCAGCAAAGCAAAAGGGAAGAAGCGAACTAGAAGTGCAGACACACGAGATCAGGAAGAGGTTTCTTGATCATTTCGTGAAGGCCGGCCACACCGAGGTGCCAAGCGCGTCGGTGATCCTCGACGATCCCAACCTGCTGTTCGTCAACGCCGGCATGGTCCAGTTCGTGCCCTACTTCTTAGGCGCGCGCACACCGCCGTACCCGCGCGCCACCAGCATCCAGAAGTGCATCCGCACGCCCGATATCGACGAGGTCGGTATCACCACCCGGCACAACACCTTCTTTCAAATGGCCGGCAACTTCTCGTTCGGCGACTACTTCAAGCGCGAGGCCATCGAGCTGGCGTGGACCCTGCTGACCAACAGTCTCGAGGACGGCGGCTACGGCTTAGACCCCGAAAGGCTATGGACGACGGTCTATTTCGACGACGACGAGGCGGTGCAGCTCTGGCAGGAGATCGCCGGGCTGCCGGCCGAGCGGATCCAGCGCCGCGGCATGGAAGACAACTACTGGTCGATGGGCATCCCCGGACCGTGCGGCCCGTCGTCGGAGATCTACTACGACCGCGGAGCAGAGTTCGGCGTCGGCGGCGGTCCGACAGCCAACGAGGACCGCTACGTCGAGCTGTGGAACCTGGTGTTCATGCAAAGCGAACGCGGGGAAGGCACGACCAAAACCGACTTCGAGATCCTTGGGCCGTTGCCCCGCAAGAACATCGACACCGGCATGGGTGTCGAGCGGGTCGCGTTCGTGCTACAGGGCGTGCACAACGTCTACGAAACCGACCTGCTGCGGCCGGTCATAGACAAAGTGGCCACCGTCGCCGCGCGTCCGTATGACCCAGGAGATCAAAAGGGCAACCACGATGACGATGTGCGCTACCGGGTGATCGCCGACCACAGCCGCACCGCGGCGATCCTGATCGGCGACGGCGTCAGCCCCGGCAACGACGGACGTGGGTACGTGCTGCGCCGGCTGCTGCGCCGGGTGATCCGCTCGGCCAAGCTGCTGGACATCGAGGGCCCCATCGTCGGTGACCTGATGGCCACCGTGCGGGATGCGATGGGGCCGTCGTACCCCGAACTCGTCGCCGATTTCGACCGGATCCGCCGGATCGCCGTCGCCGAGGAAACCGCGTTCAACCGCACGCTGGCCTCGGGCTCGAAGCTGTTCGACGAGGTGGCCGGCGCCACCAAAGCGGCCGGTGCCGCAGTGGTTTCCGGTTCGGATGCCTTCACCCTGCACGACACCTACGGCTTCCCGATCGAGCTCACTTTGGAGATGGCCGCCGAGGCCGGCCTGCAGGTCGACGAAATCGGTTTCCGGGAGTTTATGGCAGAACAGCGCCGTCGCGCCAAGGCCGACGCCGCCGCGCGCAAACACGCGCATGCCGACCTGACCGCTTACCGTGAGCTGGTCGACGCCGGCCCTACCGAGTTCACCGGTTTCGACGAGTTAACCTCGGAGGCAAGGATTCTCGGCATCTTCGTCGACGGCAAGCGGGTTCCGGTGGTGGCACACGGCTCGCACGTGGAAGTGGCCGGCGCGCATCGGGTCGAACTCGTGCTGGACCGCACCCCGCTCTACGCCGAGTCGGGCGGGCAGATCGCCGACGAGGGCACCATTACCGGGACCGGGGCCGGCGGAAGCGCCCGCGCGGCGGTCACCGATGTGCAAAAGATCGCCAAAACCCTTTATGTGCACCGGGTCAACGTGGAGTCCGGCGAATTCGTGGAGGGCGACACCGTCGTCGCGGCGGTGGACCCCGGGTGGCGCAAGGGCGCCACCCAAGGGCATTCCGGTACCCACATGGTGCACGGTGCGCTGCGACAAGTGCTGGGGCCCAACGCGGTTCAGGCAGGGTCGCTGAACCGTCCGGGCTACCTGCGTTTCGACTTCAACTGGCAGGGGCCGCTGACCGAAGACCAGCGCACCCAGATCGAAGAAGTGACCAACCAGGCCGTGCAGGCCGACTTCGAGGTGCACACGTTCACCGAGCAACTCGACAAAGCCAAGGCGATGGGGGCGGTGGCGCTCTTCGGCGAGAGCTATCCCGACGAAGTGCGGGTGGTGGAGATCGGCGGGCCGTTCTCGCTGGAGCTCTGCGGCGGAACGCATGTGCACAACTCGGCGCAGATCGGGCCGGTGACCATCCTGGGCGAATCGTCGATCGGTTCCGGGGTCCGCCGGGTCGAGGCCTACGTCGGACTGGACTCGTTCCGCCACCTGGCCAGGGAGCGTGCGCTGATGGCCGGGCTGGCGTCGTCGCTGAAGGTGACCTCCGACGAGGTGCCCGCCCGGGTGGCCAACCTGGTGGAGCGGCTGCGGGCCGCGGAGAAGGAACTCGAACGTGCCCGGCTGGCGAGCGCGCGGGCCGCTGCGACCAACGCCGCAGCCGGCGCGGAGCGGATCGGTAACGTCCGGGTGGTGGCGCAACGGATGCCGGCCGGGATGACGGCAGCCGAGCTGCGCTCCCTGGTCGGCGATATCCGCGGCAAGCTGGGCGGTGATCCCGCCGTGGTCGCGCTGATCTCGGGCGACGGCGCCACCGTGCCGTATGCGGTCGCCGCCAACCCGGCCGCCCAAGAACTCGGGATCCGCGCCGACGAGCTGGTCAAACGGCTCGCCGTGGCCGTCGACGGCCGCGGCGGCGGTAAGGCGGACCTGGCGCAGGGCTCCGGGAAGGATCCGGCGGGCATCGACGCAGCGCTCGACGCGGTGCGCTCCGAGATCGCCGTGATAACGCGGGTCGGTTGAGTGGTCCCCGCACAGCACCGCTTGCCCGACCGGCCCGGCGACCCCGACCGGGACCCCGGACGGGGGCGACGGCTTGGCATCGATGTGGGCAGCGTGCGCATCGGCGTGGCCGGCAGCGACCCCGACGGCATCCTGGCCACCCCGGTGGAAACGGTGCGACGCGACCGCTCCGGCAAGCACCTGCGGCGACTGGCCGAGCTGGCTGCCGAACTGCAGGCGGTCGAGGTGGTCGTCGGGTTGCCGCGGACACTGGCCGACCGCACCGGCCCGTCCGCGATGGACGCGATCGAGCTGGCCGAGGCGCTGGCCCAGCGGATTGCTCCGGTACCGGTGCGGCTTGCCGACGAGCGGCTGACCACCGTCAGCGCCCAGCGATCACTGCGCGCGGCCGGTGTCCCGGCCAAAGCACAGCGGGCGGTGATCGACCAGGCCGCGGCGGTGGCGATCCTGCAGAGCTGGCTCGATCAACGCCGCGCCGCGGTGGCCGGAGAACGCACCGATGGTTGACAGCGCACGGCGCCAACGCGCTGAGCCTGAGGCGGTCGGCCCGCCCCGGCACCGGATGAGCCGCGTCGATCGGAACCGTGCCGAGCGGGGGCGTCGGCGGCGGCGCTTCGCCGGCAGAATCACCCTCGCGCTGCTCGTCGTGGTCGTGGTGGCCGCCGTCTTCGTCGGCAGCAAGGTCTGGCACCGGGTCTTCGGTTCCGGCGACGACTACACCGGCACCGGCAAACGCGACATCGTGATTCAGGTCCAGGCCGGTGACTCGACCACCATGATCGGGGAGACGCTGTACAACCAGGGCGTGGTCGCCACCGTGCGGGCCTTCGTCAACGCCGCCCACGGCAACTCCGCGATCACCTCGATCCAGCCCGGCTTCTACCGGATGCGCACCCAGATCCCGGCGACTAACGCCGTGGCGCGGCTGGCCGACCCGAACACCCGGGTGGGGCGGCTGGTCATTCCGGAAGGCCGCCAGCTCGACGACACCAGCGACATGAAAACCAACGTGGTGACTCCCGGGATCCTGACGTTGATCTCCCGGGCCAGCTGTGTGGATCTCGACGATAACCGGCACTGTGTGTCGATGGACGCCCTGCGCGCGGCGGCGACCAACAGCACTCCGGCGGTGTTGTCGGTGCCACCGTGGGCCGTTCAGCCGGTGACCGAGCTCGGCAAAGACCATCACCGGATCGAGGGCCTCATCGCACCGGGCACCTTCAACGTCGACCCGGCGGCGTCAGCCGATACCATCTTGGCGACCCTGATCAGCGCCGGGGCCGTGGAGTACCTGAAATCCGGGTTGGTCGACACCGCCAAGACGATGGGCCTGTCGCCCTACGACATCCTGGTGGTGGCGTCGCTGGTGCAGCAGGAATCGAGTTCGCAGGATTTCCCGAAGGTCGCGCAGGTCATCTACAACCGCCTGCACGAGCACCGCACGCTGGAACTCGACTCGACCGTGAACTATCCGCTGGACCGCCGCGAGGTCGCCACCTCCGACGCCGACCGGGCCCAGCGGACGCCGTGGAACACCTACGTGTCACACGGGCTGCCCGCCACCGCGATTTGCTCGCCCGGTGTCGATGCGCTGCATGCCGCCGAGCATCCCGAGCCGGGGGACTGGCTGTACTTCGTCACCATCGATACGCAGGGGACGACGCTGTTCACCAGGGATTATCAACAGCATCTGGCCAATATCGAGTTGGCGAAGCGCAACGGTGTCCTCGACTCCGCGCGATGAGCGTAGCCGCGCGAAGCGCGGCGGCGAAGAGCGCAATCAGACAGCGCGCGCTAGGAAAGCGGCCGTGCTCGGTTCGCCGATCGCTCATTCGAAGTCGCCGCAACTCCACCTGGCCGCCTACCGTGCGCTGGGCTTGCACGACTGGACTTACCAGCGCATCGAGTGTGTGGCCGAGGAGCTGCCGAGGGTGGTCGGCGGGTTCGGGCCGGAGTGGGTGGGCGTGTCGGTGACGATGCCGTGCAAGTTCGCCGCCCTGCGGTTCGCCGACGAGCACACCGAACGTGCGGACCAGGTCGGGTCGGCCAACACCCTGGTACGCACGGCGACGGGCTGGCGGGCCGACAACACCGACGTCGACGGGGTCACGGGCGCGCTGGGGTCTGCGTCCGGACCGGCGCTGGTGTGCGGGTCGGGGGGCACTGCGCCGGCGGCCGTCGTGGGTCTGGCCAAGCTCGGCGTCACCGCCATCACCGTGGTGGCGCGCGATCCCGCCAAGGCGGCCCGGTTGGTGGACCTCGGGACGCGGCTGGGCGTGCCGACGCGGTTTTGCGGACTGGAAAGCGGCGAGTTGGCCGCACCGGCGGCAGCCGCCGAGGTGCTGGTCAGCACCATTCCGGCGGAAGTGGCTGCGCGGTATGCCGGCACCTTCGCGAGGATCCCGGTGCTGCTGGATGCCGTCTACGATCCGTGGCCAACGCCGTTGGCCGCCGCGGTCGCCGCCGCGGGCGGCCGAGTGGTCAGCGGATTGCAGATGCTGCTGCATCAGGCGTTTGCTCAGGTGGAACAGTTCACCGGGCTGCCCGCGCCGCGAGAGGCGATGGCTTGCGCTTTGGCGGCTTTGCGTTAGCGTGCCGCTGCATGCGGATCACCGCGGCAGCGGTCGTACTGGTCTGGCTGACGGTGTTGAGCTGCTACGACGTCCGGCAACGCCGGTTGCCGAATCTGTTGACGCTGCCCGGGGCCGGGGTGATCCTGCCGGCCGCCGCGGTGGCTGGGCGCGGGTGGCCCGCGCTGGCCGGGGCGGCGGCACTGGCCGGGATATACCTGCTGGTGCACCTGGTGGCCCCGGGGGCGATGGGCGCCGGCGACGTCAAGCTGGCCATTGGCCTGGGTGGACTGGCCGGCTGTTTCGGCGTCGAGGTGTGGTTTCTGGCGGCGCTGGGCGGGTCGTTGCTGACCGCGATGTGGGGTGTCGTGGCGCGGCTTTTCGGCCGCGCCGGCGCCGCCACCACGGTGCCGCACGGTCCCTCGATGTGCCTGGCCACCGCCGCTGCGGCGGGGTTGGCCCTGCTGGGTTGAGCCGGTGGTCGGTTGAGCGCATGGGAAGATGGTCAGGTGTTGCGCTGGATCACCGCCGGGGAGTCGCATGGCCGCGCGTTGCTGGCCGTCCTCGACGGCATGGTCGCCGGTGTCGAGGTTACTTCCGCCGCGATCTCCGAACAGTTGGCGCGCCGCCGGCTCGGATACGGCCGCGGCGCCCGGATGGCGTTCGAACAGGACGCAGTGACCGTGCTGTCCGGGGTGCGCCACGGCGTCACGCTGGGTGGGCCCATCGCCATCGAGATCGGCAACACCGAGTGGCCGAAGTGGGAAATCGTGATGGCCGCCGACCCGGTCGATCCCGCGGAGTTGGCCGATATCGCACGCAATGCCCCGCTCACCCGGCCGCGGCCCGGCCATGCCGACTACGCGGGCATGCTCAAATACGGTTTCGACGACGCCCGGCCGGTACTGGAACGGGCCAGCGCCCGGGAGACCGCCGCCCGCGTCGCGGCGGCGACCATCGCGCGGTCGTTTCTGCGTCAGGCGCTCGGTGTCGAGGTGCTCTCCCATGTCATCGCGATCGGCCCGTCGGCGCCCTACGACGGCCCGCCGCCGCGCCCCGAAGACCTGCCCGCCATCGACGCCAGCCCGGTTCGTGCGTTCGACCGGCAGGCCGAGCAATCCATGATCGCCGAGATCGAGGCGGCCAAAAGGGACGGCGACACCCTCGGGGGCGTGGTGGAGGTGGTGGCGCCGGGCCTCCCGGTCGGGCTGGGCTCTTTCACCAGTGGCGACAACCGGCTGGACAGCCAGCTGGCCGCCGCCGTCATGGGTATCCAGGCGATCAAGGGCGTCGAGATCGGCGACGGTTTCGAGACCGCCCGCCGCCGGGGCAGCCGCGCCCACGACGAGATGTACCCCGGGCCCGACGGTGTGGTTCGCTCGACTAACCGCGCGGGTGGGCTCGAAGGCGGCATGACCAACGGTCAGCCGCTGCGGGTGCGCGCCGCGATGAAGCCGATTTCCACCGTGCCCCGGGCGCTGGCCACCGTCGACATGGCGACCGGCGACGAAGCCGTCGCCATCCATCAGCGCTCGGACGTGTGCGCGGTACCGGCCGCCGGGGTCGTGGTCGAGGCCATGGTGGCGCTGGTGCTGGCCCGCGCGGCGCTGGAGAAGTTCGGCGGCGATTCGCTGACCGAAACCCGCCGCAACATCGAGGCCTATCAGCGTGCGGTCACCGACCGGGAATCGCCGGCCGCGCGGATGTCCGGGTAGGCGCGATGGCACCCAAGGCGGTACTGGTGGGATTGCCGGGTTCCGGCAAGTCCACCATCGGCCGGCGGCTGGCCCGGGCGCTCGGGGTGAGCTTTTTGGACACCGACGGGGCGATCGAGCAACGGACCGGCCGCAGCATCGCCGACATCTTCGCCACCGACGGGGAAAAGGAGTTCCGCCGCATCGAGGAAGACGTGGTGCGCGCCGCATTGGCCGACTATGACGGTGTGGTGTCGCTCGGCGGTGGCGCCGTCACCAGTCCCGGGGTGTGCGAGGCGCTCGCCGGACACAGCGTCATCTACTTGGAGATCAGCGCCGGCGAAGGGGTGCGGCGCACCGGCGGGACGACCGTGCGGCCACTGCTGGCCGGGCCCGATCGCGCCGACAAATTCCGCGCGCTGATGGCCGAACGGGTTCCGCTGTACCGCCGGGTGGCGACCATCCGGGTCGACACCAACCGCCGCAATCCCGGTGCGGTGGTCCGCTACATCGTCTCTCGGCTGCAGGCGGATGAGCCCACGGAGCAGGCCGCCGCCTCGGGCGCCCCCAATGCCGGTAAGGCCGTCACATGAGCGATCACGCCGCTCCGGTCACCGTGCAGGTGGCCGTTGACCCGCCGTACCCGGTGGTCATCGGCACCGGCCTGGTCGACGAGCTGGTCGACCTCCTTGGCACCCGCCACCGGGTGGCGATCGTGCATCAACCGGTACTGGCGCAGACCGCCGAGGTGATGCGAAGTAGCTTGGCCGACAAGGGTGTTGACGCGCACCGCATCGAAATCCCGGACGCCGAAGCCGGCAAGGACCTTCCGGTCGTTGGATTCATCTGGGAAGTGTTGGGCCGCATCGGGATCGGCCGCACAGATGCCCTGGTCAGCCTTGGGGGGGGCGCGGCCACCGACGTCGCCGGTTTTGCGGCGGCCACCTGGTTGCGGGGCGTCTCGATCGTGCATGTGCCCACCACGTTGCTCGGCATGGTCGACGCGGCCGTCGGCGGCAAGACCGGTATCAACACCGAGGCGGGCAAGAACCTGGTCGGCGCGTTTCATCAGCCGATTGCGGTCCTGGTCGACCTGGCGACGCTACAAACGTTGCCGCGCAACGAGATCGTCTCCGGGATGGCCGAAGTGGTCAAGGCGGGGTTCATCGCCGACCCGGTGATTCTCGACCTCATCGAGGCCGACCCCGCGGCCGCGATGGACCCGGCCGGAGACGTGCTGCCGGAGCTGGTCCGACGCGCGATCACCGTCAAGGCAGAGGTGGTCGCCGCCGACGAGAAGGAGTCGGAGCTGCGGGAAATCCTGAACTATGGCCACACTTTGGGGCACGCGATCGAGCGCCGGGAGCACTACCAGTGGCGGCACGGCGCCGCGGTGTCGGTGGGCCTGGTGTTCGCCGCGGAATTGGCCAGACTCACCGGCCGGCTCGACGACGACACCGCGCAGCGCCACCGCACCATCCTGTCGGCGCTCGGCCTGCCGGTCAGCTACGACGCCGACGCATTGCCGGAGTTGTTGGAACACATGGCCGGGGACAAGAAATCCCGGGCCGGTGTGCTGCGGTTCGTGGTCCTCGACGGACTGGCCAAGCCGGGCCGGTTGGCCGGGCCCGACCCGTCGCTGCTCGCGGCGGCCTACGCGGGGCTGGACGGCTCATGACTGCTTCCGTGTCCACGACGGTGAACGTCATCAACGGTCCGAACCTGGGCCGGCTGGGCCGGCGCGAGCCCGACGTCTACGGGGATACCACCCATGACCAGCTGGCCGCGCTGATCGAGCGTGAGGCCGCGGCACTGGGTCTCAAAGCCGTTGTGCGGCAAAGTGATAACGAAGCCGAACTACTCGACTGGATCCATTCGGCCGCCGATGCGGGCGAGCCGGTGATTCTCAACGCCGGCGGCCTCACCCACACATCGGTGGCGCTGCGCGACGCGTGCGCCGAGTTGAGTGCGCCGCTGATCGAGGTGCATATCTCGAATGTGCATGCCCGCGAGGAGTTCCGGCGCCACTCCTACATCAGCCCGGTTGCGACCGGAGTGATCGTCGGGCTGGGAATCCAGGGCTACCTGTTGGCCCTGCGCTACCTCGCCGCGGCGCACCAGGCCAACGGCTAGTCCTTCTCCGGCTCCGGGCTCGGCTTGGCCTGCGTGGCGTCGGTGTCGGTACGGATGACCTCGGTTTTCGCGTCGTCCTCGGTGGCGGCGATCGTTTCGGTGGGCGCCTCGCGCTCGGCCGTAGCCACGGCCGCGGTCCGTTCCTCGGGCTGGGCCGCTGGGATCTCACCGGTCGGAGTGTCATCGCCGCGAACGGCGGTGAACACGTTGGTGTCACCGTCCCGCTCCTGCTTTTCGCCAAGGCCGTGGTGTTTCTGCGGCGTCTTCTCGAACTGCCGGTCCACCCGCGAGCGGCCGAGCGTCACACCGATGATCCCGGGTATGAAAACGACGAGCGCGGTGAAGGCCGCGAAGGTCGTCACTTCATTGATCAGCCCGCCGGTGTAGAGGCCCTTGTACACCAGCGCGATGAGCCAGGAGACTGCGCCACTGAGGACGCCCGCCACCAGGCCGGTCAGCAGCCAGGTCATCGCCAGATCGCCGCGGCGATCCGGATCCGGGTTGGCGGTGGCGTCGGCCCGGCCGTCGAGCACTCCCCACACGGCCACGCCGATGATGAAGAGAAGCAACAGCACCACGCTGATCAGGCCGGCCTGTGCCTGCCAGGCGTTGATCAACGTCCCTTGGACCAACCGGACGACGACCATCGCCCCGGCGAACACCAATCCGCGCAGCATCCAGCTATTCATGGGCCTTCAGCGTAGCGAGTACCGTCAAGGGTCGTGACACATTCTCAGCGCCGGGACAAACTCAGAGCGCGAATCGAGGCCAGTGGACTGGATGCGATGCTGGTCACGGACCTGATCAACGTGCGCTATCTGTCCGGATTCACCGGGTCCAACGGCGCGTTGCTGGTGTTCGCCGATGATCGCGGCCCCGTGCTGGCCACCGACGGCCGGTACCGCACCCAGGCCGCCGAGCAGGCGCCGGGACTCGAGATCGCCATCGAACGTGTCCTGGGGCGCCACCTGGTCGGTCGGGCCGCCGAGGGCGGCGTGCAGAAGCTGGGCTTCGAAAGCAACGTGGTCACCGTGGATGGCTTCGACGCGCTGACCAGCGAGCTCGACGGGCGCAAGGCGACCACCGAGCTGGTGCGGGCCGCCGGAACCGTCGAGGCGTTGCGTGAGGTCAAGGACGCCGGTGAGGTGGCGCTGCTGCGGCTGGCCTGTGCGGCGGCCGACGCCGCGCTGACCGACCTGGTGGCGCGTGGCGGCCTGCGGCCCGGGCGAACCGAGCGGGAGGTAAGCCGCGACCTGGAGGCCCTGATGCTCGACCACGGCGCGGACGGGATCTCATTCGAGACGATCGTGGCCGCCGGGCCGAATTCGGCGATCCCGCATCATCGCCCGACCGACGCGGCGCTGGCGACGGGTGATTTCGTCAAGATCGACTTCGGCGCGCTGGTCGCTGGCTACCACTCCGACATGACCCGAACGTTCGTGCTGGGAAAGGCCGCTGACTGGCAGCTGGAGATCTATCGACTGGTCGCCGAAGCGCAGCGGGCGGGCCGCGAGGCGCTGCGGGCGGGCACCGGCCTGCGCGATGTGGATGCCGCCGCGCGTCAGCCGATCATCGACGCGGGCTACGGCGAGCAGTTCAGCCACGGTTTGGGGCACGGCGTGGGCCTGCAGATCCACGAAGCGCCGGGGATCGGGGCCACGTCCGCCGGTACACTACTTGCGGGCTCCGTGGTGACCGTGGAGCCCGGCGTCTACTTACCCGGCCGCGGCGGTGTCCGCATCGAGGACACGTTGGTCGTGGCTGACGAAACCACCGGGCAGACCCCGGAATTGCTGACCCAGTTCCCCAAGGAGCTGGCCGTCCTTTAGGAGATACACCGACTGTGGCAACGACTGCCGACTTCAAGAACGGGCTGGTGCTGGCGATCGACGGTCAGCTGTGGCAGATCGTCGAGTTCCAGCACGTCAAGCCCGGCAAGGGCCCGGCCTTCGTCCGTACCAAGCTGAAGAACGTGCTGTCGGGCAAGGTGGTCGACAAGACCTACAACGCCGGGGTGAAGGTGGAGACCGCCACCGTCGACCGGCGCGACGCCACCTACCTGTACCGCGACGGCTCGGACTTCGTGTTCATGGACAGTGAGGACTACGAGCAGCACTCGCTGCCGGACACGCTGGTCGGCGAGGCCGCGCGGTTTCTGCTGGAGGGCATGCCGGTGCAGGTGGCGTTTCACAACGGGGCACCGCTCTACCTCGAGCTGCCGGTGACGGTCGAACTCGAGGTCACCCACACCGAGCCCGGTCTGCAGGGCGACCGGTCCAGCGCGGGCACCAAGCCGGCCACGCTGGAGACCGGCGCGCAGATCAACGTGCCGCTTTTCATCAACACCGGGGACAAGCTGAAGGTGGACTCGCGCGACGGCAGCTACCTGGGACGCGTAAACGCGTGAGCAGGCCCCATGCCTGACCCTAAACCGGCCAAGGCTGCGAGGGCCGTCAAGGGACGGCATCAGGCCCGCAAGCGTGCGGTCGATTTGTTGTTCGAAGCCGAGGCCCGCGGGCTGAGCCCGGCGGAGGTCGTCGATGGTCGTGCCGCGCTGGCCGAAACCAATCGCGATGTGGCGCCGCTGCACCCGTATACGGTCGCGGCGGCCCGCGGGGTCGGTGCGCACGCCGCCCACGTCGATGACCTGATCAGCTCGCACCTGCAGGGCTGGGCGCTGGACCGGCTGCCCGCCGTGGATCGTGCCATCCTGCGGGTCGCGGTCTGGGAGCTGCTCTACGCCGACGATGTGCCGGAACCGGTCGCCGTCGACGAGGCCGTGCAGCTGGCCAAGGAGCTGTCCACCGACGAGTCGCCGGGCTTCGTCAACGGGGTCCTCGGCCAGGTCATGCTGGTGACACCGCAGATCCGGGCCGCCACCCGTGCGGTCCGAGAAGCCACGGGCGGGTCCGAAAACCACGGACCCGGGTCATGAGCAGGCTCGAGCTGCGTGTCGTCATGGCCGGCTTGCTGGCGGCGACGGTGGTGCTGGGTGCCGTGCTATGCGCCGCCTACCGGCTGAGCGTCGCCGCGTCGGCGCTATCGATTTACGCGCTGGGCGTTGGCGCCTGGCTGTATCACTGCATCGAACGCCTGATCGTGGCCCGCCGCATCAGCACGGTTCGCGCGGCGGCCAAACCGCTGCAGCCGCTGCTGCCGGTGATGGCCGCCCTCATGGGTCTGACGCAAGCGGTGGTGCGGTCGCTGAGCGACGTCACCGAATTGCCTGCGCGCCGCTGGGAGCTTCCGGTGCGGCGGTGGGTGGACAACCCTCTTGCCAGTCGCGGTAATCGGCGCGTCGAAGACGGTGACGACGAGCCGGCTCGCTGACCGACGTCGGCGAAACGATCACGGCCCCAACGCTGCGGGGCCACAATACTTGCTGTGCTGCCGCGGCAATCCGGACCAGGAGAGCAGGTGATGTCATGAATCGTTACAGCACCCAGCCGCGACGACTCCGGGTCTCCGCGCTGGCAGCCGTGGCCAACCCGTCATACGCGCGGATCGACACGTGGAACCTGCTCGACGACGCATGCCGTCACCTCGCCGAGGTCCAGCTGGCCGGGCTGGACACCACTCACGACACAGCGAAGGTGAAGCGCCTGATGGACCGCATCGGCGCCTACGAGCGGTACTGGCTGTATCCCGGTGCGGAGAATCTGGCGACCTTCCGCGCTCACCTGGAGATTCATTCCACGGTGCGGCTCACCGAAGAGGTTTCCCTGGCCGTGCGGCTGTTGGGTGAATATGGCGACCGCGCAGGGCTTTTCGACACTTCCGCGCCGTTGGCAGATCAAGAGTTGGTGGCCCAGGCCAAACAGCAGCAGTTCTATACCGTGCTGCTGGCCGACGATGCGCCTGCGACGGCTCCCGACTGCCTGGCCGAGTGTCTGCGTGCGCTACGCAACCCCTCCGACGATGTGCAGTTCGAGATGCTCGTCGTGCCGAGCGTCGAGGACGCCATCACCGCCGTCGCGCTGAACGGCGAGATCCAGGCCGCGATCATCCGTGACGACCTGCCGCTGCGGTCCCATGACCGGCTGCCGTTGATGAACACGTTGCTGGGCGCTAACGAGGATGCGGACATTCCCGACCGCGCCAACGACTGGGTGGAGTGCGGCGAGTGGATCAGGGAGCTGCGCCCCCACATCGACCTTTACCTGCTCACCGACGAGTCGATCGCGGCGGGCGATGTCACCGAGCCGGACGTCTACGACCGGACGTTCTACCGGCTCAACGACGTCACCGACCTGTATAGCACGGTGCTCGCCGGCCTGAGAAACCGCTTCGCCACACCGTTTTTCGACGCCTTGCGGGCGTATGCGGCGGCGCCGGTCGGCCAATTCCACGCTTTGCCGGTCGCGCGTGGCGCCAGCATCTTCAACTCCAAGTCACTGCAGGACATGGGGGAGTTCTACGGCCGCAACATCTTCATGGCCGAAACATCAACCACTTCGGGCGGTTTGGACTCGCTGCTGGACCCGCACGGCAACATCAAAAAGGCGATGGACAAGGCCGCGCACACCTGGAACGCCGACCACAGCTACTTCGTCACCAATGGGACATCGACCGCCAACAAAATCGTCGTGCAGTCGCTGACCCGGCCCGGCGACATCGTGTTGATCGACCGCAACTGCCACAAGTCGCACCACTACGGCCTGGTACTGGCCGGTGCCTATCCGCTGTATCTGGACGCATATCCGTTGCCGCAGTTCGCGATCTACGGAGCGGTGTCGCTGCGCACCATCAAGGAGGCGCTGCTGGGTCTCGAGGCGGCCGGACAGCTGCACCGGGTGCGCATGCTGCTGCTGACCAACTGCACCTTCGACGGCGTGGTCTACAACCCGCTGCAGGTGATGGAGGAGGTGCTGGCGATCAAGCCGGACATCTGCTTTTTATGGGACGAGGCGTGGTACGCGTTTGCCACCGCCGTGCCGTGGGCCCGGCAGCGGACCGCAATGGTGTCCGCCGGGCGTCTCGAGCAGATGTTGGCCTCCGACGAATACGCTGCGGAATACCGGGATTGGGCCGCGTCCATGGAGGGGGTCGACCGGTCGGAGTGGCTGGACCGCCCGCTGCTGCCCGACCCTGCCCGGGCGCGGGTCCGCGTCTACGCGACACATTCGACGCACAAGTCGCTGTCGGCGCTGCGGCAGGCGTCGATGATCCACGTGCGCGACCAGGATTTCAATGCACTCACCCGGGACGCGTTCGGTGAGGCCTTCTTGACCCATACCTCGACCTCGCCGAACCAGCAGCTGCTCGCGTCGCTGGACCTGGCGCGCCGGCAGGTGGACATCGAGGGATTCCAACTGGTCCGGCAGACCTACGACATGGCGCTGGTCTTCCGGCATCGCGTCCGCAAAGACCGGCTGATCAGCAAGTGGTTCCGCATCCTCGACGAGTCCGACCTGGTGCCCGAGGAGTTCCGCGCCTCGTCGGTGAGCTCGTACCGCCAGGTCCGGCAGGGCGCCCTGGCCGAGTGGAACGAGGCGTGGCGGTCCGACCAGTTCGTGCTGGACGCGACCCGGGTGACCTTGTTCGTGGGTAAGACCGGAATGAACGGTTACGACTTCCGCGAGAAGATCCTGATGGAGCGATTCGGCATCCAGATCAACAAGACCTCGATCAACAGCGTGCTGTTGATCTTCACGATCGGCGTCACGTGGTCGAGCGTGCATTATCTGCTCGACGTGTTGCGCCGGGTGGCAACCGATTTCGACCGGACCGAAAAGGCGGCCAGCGTGGCCGACCGGGCCCTGCACCAGCGCCACGTCGAGGAGATCACCGAGGATCTGCCGCACTTGCCCGACTTCAGCGAGTTCGACGTCGCCTTCCGTACCGACGACGCCTGCAAGTTCGGCGACATGCGGTCGGCCTTCTACGCCGGATATGAAGAGTCGGACCGCGAGCATGTGCTGATCGGCACGGCCGGCCGACGGCTGGCCGAGGGCAAGACGCTGGTGTCCACCACCTTCGTGGTGCCCTACCCGCCCGGCTTCCCGGTACTGGTCCCGGGTCAGGTGGTCTCCAAGGAGATCGTCTACTTCCTCGCCCAGCTCGACGTCAAAGAAATCCACGGCTACAACCCCGATCTCGGGTTGTCGGTCTTCACCGAGGCCGCGCTGACCCGAATGGAGGCCCAACGCAACGCGGCGACGGCCGCGGTGGGTTCGGTGTTTCCGGCCTTCGAGCTGCCCGCGGATGCCGCGGTCATAGCCGGGGCCCCGAATGGGGACAGCGCCGTGCGGGCGGGTGCCGAAGAGGGGTAAGCTCACCCGCCGGTCGCTCTTCAGGTTCTGCTCATCGGGATCGCAAAGGCGGCGTCCCCCCGCCGGTGGCGCAATAGCCGTGCGGTACCGGGTTTCGGCAGGTGGTACTCGAATGCCACCCGGCGCAATACGCCGGCCTGCCGTTGTGGGCCATGATCGGCGGCCCGGAATATGCCCCTGATCTGCGTTAGCGTGACGGCGTGGCGCAACCAGTACCGATCCAGGGGGCCCGCGCCGACCGTGCGCGCCGTGTTGCCGATTTGCTTCGCCAGCAGATCCACGCCGGCGCGTACCCCGACGGACTGTCGGCCGAACAGGAATTGGCGGCCGAATTCCTGGCCTCCCGCAACACCATTCGCGAAGCGCTCGGCATCCTGAAGAACGAAGGACTGATCGACCGCGGGCCCAAGGTCGGCACCCATGTCGCCCAGCGCAAGTACGACCACCGGCTCGACGCGTTGCTGGGCCTGAAGGAAAACTTCAAAAGCCTCGGCGACAAAAGCCTCGGCGAGGTGCGTAACGAGGTGCGGGCGGCCATGCCAGTCACCGCGCCACCGTCGGTGGCTCGCCGGCTGCAGCTGCGACGCGGAGAACCGGCGGTGTTCGTCGAACGGTTGCGCTACCTCGGCGACCTGCCGGTCAGCCTCGACCTGACCTACCTCGCGCCGGATATCGGAACCCAGGTTCTGCAGCATCGGCTGGAAGTCAACGACATCTTCGCCCTCATCGAGCAGGTGAGTGGGCAGCGACTGAGCTCGGCGTCGCTGGCGCTGGAGGCCATCCCTGCCGACGTGCACTCGGCGGCCACCCTGCAGGTGCCCGACGGCGCGGCGCTGCTCATGCTGGAGCGGCTTACCAGCCTCGATGACGGCCGACCCGTCGACCTGGAATACATCCGGATGCGGGGCGACCGAATCACCATGCGCGGCAACATTTCGCGGGGAGAGCCATGACGCTGATCGACAACAGCCGCGTCGATGTGCCGGTGACGATCGACGAGTCGCTGTGTATCGACGGCTGCACTCTCTGTGTTGAGATCTGTCCGCTGGACGCGCTGGCCATCAACCCCGACACCGGCAAAGCGTTCATGCATGTTGACGAATGCTGGTACTGCGGCCCATGCGCAGCCCGTTGCCCAACCGGTGCGGTCACGGTCAACATGCCCTACCTCATTCGCTGAAAGAGACTGATGGAGATTCCCGATCCGGCGGCTCCGGTCCGTCTCGACTGCGACGTGCTGGTCATCGGCGGTGGCACGGCCGGCACCATGGCGGCACTGTCCGCCGCCGAGCGCGGCGCGCAGGTCCTGCTTTTGGAGAAGGCCCACGTGCGGCACTCCGGCGCGCTGGCGATGGGCATGGACGGGGTCAACAATGCCGTCATCCCCGGCAAGGCCGAGCCCGAGGATTACGTCGCCGAGATCACTCGCGCCAACGACGGAATCGTCAACCAGCGCACGGTGTATCAAACCGCCACGCGGGGATTCGCGATGGTGCAGCGGCTGGAGCGCTACGGCGTCAAGTTCGAGAAGGACGAGCACGGCGAATACGCGGTGCGCCGGGTGCATCGCTCGGGCTCGTACGTGCTGCCCATGCCGGAGGGCAAGGACGTCAAAAAGGCGCTGTACCGGGTGCTGCGGCAACGGTCGATGCGGGAGAAGATCCGCATCGAGAACCGGCTGATGCCGGTACGGGTGCTGGTGGACGGCGGGCATGCCGTCGGCGCCGCTGCGCTGCACACCCGCACCGGTGAATTCGTCGCGGTCGGCGCCAAGGCGGTGATCCTGGCGACCGGGGCGTGCGGTCGGCTCGGACTGCCCGCGTCGGGCTACCTGTACGGCACCTACGAAAACCCGACCAATGCCGGCGACGGGTACTCGATGGCCTACCACGCCGGCGCGGAGCTGTCCGGCATCGAGTGCTTCCAGGTCAACCCGCTGATCAAGGATTACAACGGTCCGGCCTGCGCCTACGTGGCCAATCCGTTCGGCGGCTACCAGGTCAATTCGCACGGCGAGCGGTTCGTCGACTCCGACTACTGGTCCGGGCAGATGATGGCCGAAGTCAAAAGCGAGATCGACTCCGCCCGCGGGCCCATCTATCTCAAGGTGTCTCACCTGTCCGACGAGACGCTGAGCGCGCTGGAGAACATCCTGCACACCACCGAACGACCGACCCGGGGCACCTTCCACGCCAACCGCGGTCATGACTACCGCACCCATGACGTGGAGATGCATATCTCCGAAATCGGTTTGTGCAGCGGTCATTCCGCTTCAGGAATATGGGTCGACGAGCATGCCCGCACCACGGTGCCCGGACTGTACGCCGCGGGGGATCTGGCCTGCGTCCCGCACAATTACATGATCGGGGCGTTCGTGTTCGGTGACCTCGCCGGCAGCCACGCCGCGTCCACACTGGCTGAAGTGGCTGCGCCCCAACAGCTCCCGGAAGAACAGCTGCGCGCCGCACATGAGCTGATCTACCGGCCGCTGCGGCATCCGGACGGGCCGCCGCAGCCGCAGGTCGAATACAAGCTGCGCCGGTTCGTCAACGACTATGTGGCGCCGCCCAAGACGGCGGCCAAACTGTCCATCGCGGTGCGCACCTTCGACCGGATGCGCGCCGAGATCGCCGACATGGGCGCACGTAATCCGCACGAGCTGATGCGGGCGGTGGAGGTGTCCTTCATCCGGGACTGCGCCGAGATGGCCGCCCGATCCTCGCTCACCCGAACCGAATCGCGCTGGGGCCTCTACCACGACCGTGCCGACCTGCCCGGCCGCGACGATAGCCAATGGGGCTATCACCTCAACCTGCGCAAGGGCTCCGACGGCCGGCCGGTGTTCCTGAAGCGGCCGGTGGCTCCGTATTTCGTGTCGGTTCCGGAGCTGGACGGCCTGCCGCCGGTGGATCAGACCGTGCAGCGGGTGGCGCAGCCGCCGCTGGTCGGCGGCCAGGCCCCGGCCACCGCGACATCCCGGATCGGCTCGGCGGCAACGGTATCCGAGCCACCATCACCGCGTATCGCCGAGGTGCTCGCCCTCGAAGAGCCGTCGGTTGACGACCTGCGGCCCTATCTGACCGACCCCGATCCCGGGGTGCGCCGAACCGCGGTGGCAACGCTGACCGAGCACATTCCCGACGGATATGCGCCCGCCCTGTTCGCCGCGCTGGACGACGCCGACGCCGCGGTGCGTCGCAGCAGCGCCGACGGAATCCGCGAGCTGGTCGAAGTGCTGCCCGACCCGGCCGGCGTCCGAGCATATCTGATGTCCCGCGACACGGTGGTGCGCGCGGCCGCCGTTTACGTCCTGGCCGCACGGCGGGCCGGTGAATCCGCCGAATTCCGCCGAGCGCTCACCGATCCCGACCATCGGGTGCGCATCGAGGCCGTGCGCGCATTGGTGTCGGTCGACGACGTGGCCGCAGTCGTCGACGTTACCGGTGACGAGAACCGGGAAGTCCGCATCGCGGCGGCCGCCGGTCTGGCCACGCTGCGCGGCGGTGCCGGCGCCGTCAGGGTGCTCGTCGCCGACGCCGATCCGCTGGTGCGCGCTGCCGCACTGGCCGCACTGGGCGAATTAGGTTGCCGTCCAGACGATGTCGCTGCTGTCGAACAGGCGCTGCAGGCCCCGGCATGGCAGGTGCGAGAGGGTGCGGCGCGCGCGCTGTCGGGAGCGGTGGCTGAACATGGCGTTCCGCTGCTGTCCCAGGCGCTCGCTGACGCGCATCTGGACGTGCGCAAGGCGGCCGTGCTCGGCCTGACCCGGTGGGCCGACGAACCGGCTGCCCGTGACGCACTCCGCAACGCACTCAAGGACAGCGACGCCGACGTGCGCGCCTATGCGCGTCGGGCCCTGGCGCACCAGGGCTAGTCGGGGGTCGCCGGCGTCGGCAGTGCCGAGATCACCGCAGGGCCTTGGCGTAGAGCAGGCTGTCCTGTGGTTCGGGTCCCATGGTGGGGTAGACGGCGTGGCGGAACAGCCGTTCCTCCAACACAAATCCGGCGTGCTCGAGAAGACGCATCGACCGCTCGTTGTCGGCACTGCACGTTGCCCAGACGCGATGAACCTCCCGGTCGGCCTCCAACGCAGCCAGCAGCATGTCGAGCACCTCGGACATCAACCCCTTGCCCCACCACCGTCGACCCAGGCAGTATCCGATCTCGACCGAGTGCGGCAGCGAACGTCGGCAGCTGGCCAGCCCGATGACCTCGCCGCTGTGCCGCAGCTGGATGACCCAGGTCCGCTCGTCGTCGCCGGCATTGAGCTTTTCGGTGATCACCCGCCGCGTTGCCGCCACGTCGGGATGCGGCGCCCACAGCAGATACCTGGTGACCTCGGGGTCGCGGGCGACTCTTTGGAAAAGCGCTCCGGCGTCGTCGAGTACCGGCGGGCGCAGTACGAGCCGAGCCCCGGTGATGCGGTCAGGTGGGTAGTCGGCCACGTCAGAGGCCGAGGGCGCGATAGGTGCGGCGGACGAACTTCGGTTGCGCGGTGCGGAGTTTGGCCAGCGAGGTGTTGCCGGCGACGGCCGTGGCCGCGTCCGCGGACATATCGGGCAAGTTTTGGATCAGATACAGCAGAACCAAATCGGCGCTCGGGTCGGCCTGCCACCACGTCCCGTAGGCGCCGGGCCAGCTGAACGTCCCGAGTCCGCCCGGCCCGAACAGCGGCGCGGACTTGGCCGGATCGGTCACCACCGACAGGTTCAACCCGAACCCGCGGCCGACCCAATACGGCGCTCCCAGGAAGTTGTGCCGCTTGTGTTCGTCGGTGAGCCGGTCGGTCCGCATGAGCCGGACCGACTCGGGGGACAGCACCCGCACGCCGTCAACCGTTCCGTCGCCGAGCAGCATCCGCACGAACCGCAGGTAGTCGTCGGCGGTCGACCACAACCCGCCGCCGGCGTTGCAGAACGCGGGCGGTTTGATGTGCGGCGGCCCCATCGCGTCATGGTGCAGCCGGCTCTCCTCGTCGAGCCGGTACATGGTCGCGGCGCGGCGGCGCGCTTCGGCGGACACGAAGAAACCGGTGTCGGTCATGCCCGCCGGACCCAGGACCCGTTCGTCGAGTACCTGGTAGAAGGGCTTGCCCTCGATGCGGGAAGCGAGCACGCCCAGCAGGTCTATGGAATGGCTGTAGGTGACTCGGTCGCCGGGTTGATGCACCAGCGGCAGCTTGGTCATTTCGGCCAGCCAGGTGTCCGGGCCCTGATTGAAGGGCAGCCGCACATAGGCCTTCGAAATCGGCCCGGACACCGAGAACCCGTAGGCCAGGCCGCTGGTATGGGTGAGCAGATCCTCGATCAGGATGGCCCGTCGCGCCGGGTGCGTCCGGTCCAGCGGACCATGGGGGTCGTCGAGCACCCGCACGCCGGCCAACTCCGGCGCCCAGCGCACGACCGGGTCTTTCAAACTCAGCTTGCCCTCGTCGACCAGGCTCATCACCGCCGCGACCGTGACCGGCTTGGTCATCGACGCGATCCGAAACAGCGTGTCCCGTTGCATCGGCAGGCCCGCGTCGACGTCTCGGTAGCCGATCTCGTTGACCTGCAGCACTTCTCCGCGCTGCCAGACCACGGTCACCGCACCGGCGAGCAGGCCGGCGTCGCACACTTCGCGGATGGAGGCCGCATTGACGTCGAGATTCACCCGGTTCAGGGTAGCGGCCAGGCTCGACGGTTCGGCTAGCGCCGGTGCGCGCGGACGTTCCAGAACGCCATTTCGACCTGCGTGCCGTCCTGCTCGATGCGCATCGTGACGGGCTCCAAGGCTTCGATATCCCAGCCGGCACCGCCGAGGACCTCGCGCAGCATCTGCTCGGACAGCGCCGGCAGCGGCCACCCGGCCTGTAGCGGGTTGGCGTCGGAGAAGCAGGTGAGCAGCAAGGTGGCGCCCTGTCGGGTGGCGCGGTGCAGCGCGGCGGCGTAGCTGCGTTGCCCGTCAGCGTCCAGGCAGTGGAACATGCCGCTGTCGATGACGGTGTCAAAGGCGTCGGTGTAGCCGTCGAGGTTGGTGGCGTCGGACACCGCGAACGTCACGTTCACCCTGGCGTCCATGGCGCGGCGTTCGGCGGTGATCAGGGCGGTCGGGGAGATGTCCAACCCGGTCACCCGGTATCCGTTCTGGGCCAGGTAGATGGCGTTGTCGCCGAGCCCGCACCCGATGTCGAGGACGTCGCCATGGATCAGCCCCTGGCTTTGCCACTCGACGACATTTTCCTTGGGTGCCTTGGTGTCCCACGGTGGTCTGGTCATCGACGGGATACCTTCGCCGGGGCTTTCGCCGCGGTAAAGCGCGTCGAAGTCCATGCGTTGCGATCCGGAGAATCCTGAAGAGGAGTTCGAGCCTGTCATTTCCGCCAGCGTAGACCGAAACGAGAATGCTAGGCTGCCGAGCAGTTCGACATCCTTTAACGATCCGTCCGGTGAGGCGGAGAAGGAGGTCAGGGTTACGCATGGGTGCTGCGGGTGACACCGGCTTGGGCAGCGAATCCCGGGAATTGATGTCGGCGGCCGACGTGGGTCGCACCATTTCCCGTATTGCACATCAGATCATCGAAAAGACCGCTTTAGACGATTCAGCACGGTCAGCGCCGCGGGTGGTGCTGCTGGGCATCCCGACCCGCGGCGTGATCCTGGCCCAGCGGCTGGCCACCAACATCGGCGAATACAGCGGGGTGGAAGTCGGCCACGGGGCGCTGGACATCACCCTGTACCGCGACGACCTGAGGCAAAAGCCGCCGCGGCCGCTGGAGGCCACCTCGATCCCGGCCGGCGGTATCGACGACGCGCTGGTGATCCTCGTCGACGACGTGCTGTATTCCGGGCGCTCGGTGCGCTGCGCCCTGGACGCGCTGCGCGATGTGGGCCGGCCGCGGGCGGTGCAACTGGCGGTGCTGGTCGACCGTGGCCATCGCGAGCTACCGGTGCGCGCCGATTACGTGGGCAAGAACGTGCCGACCTCGCGCAGCGAGAGCGTGCACGTGCTGCTGAGCGAGCACGACGGTCACGACGGTGTGGTGATTTCGCGATGACGCGCCATCTGCTGGCCGCCGGCGATTTGAGCCGGGACGAGGCCACCGCCATCCTCGACGATGCGGACCGGTTCGCGCAGGCTCTGGTGGGCCGCGAGATCAAGAAGCTGCCGACGCTGCGCGGCCGCACCGTGATCACGATGTTCTACGAGAACTCGACCCGCACCCGGGTGTCGTTCGAGGTGGCCGGCAAGTGGATGAGCGCCGACGTGATCAACGTCAGCGCCGCCGGGTCGTCGGTGGGCAAGGGCGAATCCCTGCGCGACACCGCGCTGACGCTGCGGGCGGCCGGTGCTGACGCGCTGATCATCCGGCATCCGGCATCCGGTGCCGCGCAGCTGCTTGCCGACTGGACTTCGTCTTTCGGGGTCGAGGACTCCGGGCCCTCGGTGATCAACGCCGGCGACGGCACCCATGAGCACCCGACGCAGGCGCTGCTGGACGCGCTGACCATCCGCCAGCGGCTGGGCGGCATCGAAGGCCGGCGCATCGTGATCGTCGGCGACATCCTGCACAGCCGGGTCGCCCGCTCCAACGTCGTGCTGCTGGACACCCTGGGCGCCGAAGTGGTGCTGGTCGCACCGCCGACGCTGTTGCCGGTCGGGGTCGACGGCTGGCCGGTGACCGTGTCGAACGACTTCGACGCCGAGCTGCCCGCCGCCGACGCGGTGCTGATGCTGCGGGTGCAGGCCGAGCGGATGAACGGCGGCTTCTTCCCGTCGGTGCGCGAGTACTCGTCCCGGTACGGGCTCTCCGATCGCCGCCAGGCGATGCTTCCCGGCCATGCCGTGGTGTTGCACCCGGGGCCGATGCTGCGCGGCATGGAGATCGCGTCTTCGGTGGCCGACTCGCCGCAATCGGCTGTGCTGCAACAGGTTTCCAACGGTGTGCATGTGCGGATGGCGGTGCTGTTCCATGTGCTGGTCGGCACCGAATCGGCTGGGAACGAGGGTGCGGCATGAGTGTGCTGCTGCGCGGGGTCCGGCTGTACGGCGAAGGCGACCCGGTCGACGTACTGGTGGACAGTCCCGGTTACGAGGGCCAGATCGCCGACATCGGTGCGGGCCTTGCAATCCCCGATACCGCAGATGTAATCGATGCCACCGGGCAGGTGCTGCTGCCCGGACTGGTCGACTTGCACACCCACTTGCGCGAGCCGGGCCGCGAATATGCCGAGGATATCGAAACCGGCTCGGCGGCAGCGGCTTTGGGAGGCTACACGGCGGTGTTCGCGATGGCCAACACCAATCCGGTCGCCGACAGCCCGGTGGTCACCGACCACGTCTGGCACCGCGGCCAGCAGGTTGGACTGGTCGACGTGCACCCTGTCGGCGCCGTCACCGTCGGGCTGGCCGGGACCGAGCTCACCGAGATGGGCATGATGGCGGCCGGCGCCGCGCAGGTGCGGATGTTCTCCGACGACGGGGTGTGCGTGCACGACCCGCTGGTGATGCGCCGGGCGCTGGAGTACGCCACCGGCCTGGGAGTGCTGATCGCCCAGCACGCCGAGGAGCCCCGGCTGACCGTCGGCGCCGTCGCCCACGAAGGGCCCGCGGCGGCAAAGCTGGGACTTTCGGGATGGCCCAGGGCCGCCGAGGAGTCCATCGTCGCGCGCGACGCGCTGCTGGCCCGCGACGCCGGGGCCCGGGTGCACATCTGCCACGCGTCCACCGCGGGCACCGTCGAGATTCTGAAATGGGCTAAGGGACAGGGTATCTCGATCACGGCCGAGGTGACCCCGCATCATCTGCTCCTCGACGACAGCAGGCTGGCCAGCTACGACGGGGTCAACCGGGTCAACCCGCCGCTGCGCCAGGCCGCCGACGCCATGGCGCTGCGCCGGGCGTTGGCCGAAGGCATCATCGACTGTGTGGCGACCGACCACGCCCCGCACGCCGAGCACGAGAAGTGTGTCGAGTTCTGCGCGGCGCGTCCGGGCATGCTGGGGCTGCAGACGGCGCTGTCGGTGGTGGTGCAGACGATGGTGGCGCCCGGACTGTTGACGTGGCGTGACGTCGCCCGGGTGATGAGTGAGAATCCCGCGCGCATCGTCGGACTGCCGGATCACGGCCGGCCGCTGGAGGTGGGGGAGCCGGCCAACCTGACCGTGGTGGACCCCGACGCCACCTGGACTGTCACCGGGTCCGATCTGGCCAGCCGGTCGGCCAACACACCGTATGAGTCGATGACCCTGCCCGCCACCGTTACTGCGACCCTGCTGCGCGGCAAGGTCACCGCTCGAGACGGGAAGTGCCCGGCATGAATTCCGGCACGCTGGTGGGGTCGCTGATCGTCGCGGCCGTGCTGGTGGTGGTGATCGCGGTGGTGATCCAGTTGATGATGCGCGGCTGGCGGCTCCGCGCGCAGCGGCAGGAGGAGCTGATCGGCACCCTGCCCGACGTGCCCGACCAGGTGGGCGCGGCGACCACCACGCTGCGCGGCGTCTACGTCGGCTGCACGCTGTCGCCGGCCTGGAACGACCGGATCACCGCCGGCGATCTCGGCTACCGCAGCAAGGCGGTGCTGACCCGCTATCCTGAGGGAATCTTGCTGGAACGCGTCCGCGCCAACCCGATCTGGATTCCGCAGCAGTCGATTACCGCCGTCCGCACCGAGCGCGGCATGGCCGGCAAGGTCGCCGCCCGCAACTCGATACTGGCGATCCGGTGGCGGCTGCCGTCGGGTGTGGAGATCGACACCGGGTTTCGGGCACACAACCGCGGCGACTACGACGGCTGGCTTGAATCCCAGCAGGAGGGAACGGCGTGAGCAAAGCCCTACTGGTACTCGAAGACGGCCGCATCTTCACCGGGACGCCGTTCGGCGAAATCGGCCAAACGCTCGGGGAAGCCGTGTTCAGCACCGCCATGTCCGGCTATCAGGAGACGCTGACCGATCCGAGTTATCACCGGCAGATCGTGGTGGCGACCGCGCCGCAGATCGGCAACACCGGCTGGAACGGCGAGGACGCCGAGAGCCGCGGCGACAAGATCTGGGTCGCCGGATACGCGGTGCGCGACCCGTCGCCGTGCGCATCCAACTGGCGCGCCACCGGCACCCTGCAGGACGAACTGGCCCGCCAGCACATCGTCGGGATCGCCGGCATCGACACCCGGGCAGTGGTACGGCATCTACGCACCCGCGGCTCGATGAAGGCGGGGGTGTTCTCCGGTGCCGCGCTGGCCGACCCGGCCGAATTGCTCGAGCGGGTGCGCGGACAGCAGTCCATGCTGGGAGCCGATCTGGCCGGCGAAGTCAGCACTGCCGAGACCTACATCGTGGAACCGGAAGGGCCGCAGCGGTTTACGGTGGCAGCGCTGGACCTGGGGATCAAGACCAACACCCTGCGCAATTTCGCCCGCCGTGGCGTCCGCAGCCATGTGCTGCCGGCGTCGGCGACCTTCGAGCAGATCGCCGACATCAAGCCGGACGGCGTGTTCTTGTCCAACGGCCCCGGCGACCCCGCGACCGCCGACCATATCGTTGCGGTCACCAGGGAAGTGCTGGGTGCCGGAATCCCGTTGTTCGGCATCTGTTTCGGCAATCAGATCCTGGGCCGGGCGCTGGGCCTGTCCACCTACAAGATGGTCTTCGGTCACCGCGGTATCAACATCCCGGTCATCGACCACGCCACCCGGCGGGTCGCGGTGACCGCCCAAAACCACGGCTTCGCGCTGGAAGGGGAGGCGGGCCAGTCCTTCGGCACGCCGTTCGGCCCGGCGTTGGTCAGCCACACCTGCGCCAACGACGGCGTGGTGGAAGGTGTCAAACTCGCCAGCGGGCACGCGTTTTCGGTGCAATACCATCCCGAGGCCGCCGCCGGTCCGCACGATGCGGAGTACCTGTTCGACCAGTTCGTCGAACTCATGGCGGTGGGCCCCCAGCCGGCGAGGGGAGGACGCTAGTGCCGCGTCGCACCGACTTGGGTCACGTGCTGGTGATCGGTTCGGGACCGATCGTGATCGGGCAGGCCTGCGAGTTCGACTACTCCGGCACCCAGGCCTGCCGGGTGCTGCGCGCCGAGGGACTGCAGGTCAGCCTGGTCAACTCCAACCCGGCCACCATCATGACCGACCCGGAGTACGCCGACCACACCTATGTCGAGCCCATCACGCCGGCATTCGTCGAGCGGGTGATCGCCCAGCAGGCCGAGCGCGGCAACAAGATCGACGCGCTGCTGGCCACGCTGGGCGGGCAGACCGCGCTCAACACCGCGGTCGCGCTGTACGAGAACGGGGTGCTGGAGCGCTACGGCGTCGAGCTGATCGGCGCCGATTTCGACGCCATCCAGCGCGGCGAGGACCGCCAGCGGTTCAAGGACATCGTCGCCAAGGTCGGCGGCGAATCCGCCCGCAGCCGGGTGTGTTTCACCATGGATGAGGTCCGCGAGACGGTCGACGAGCTCGGCCTGCCGGTGGTGGTGCGGCCCAGCTTCACCATGGGCGGGCTGGGTTCGGGCATGGCGCATTCCGCCGAGGAGGTCGACCGGATGGCCGGCGCCGGGCTGGCCGCCTCGCCGAGCGCCAACGTGCTCATCGAGGAATCGATCTACGGCTGGAAGGAATTCGAGCTCGAGCTGATGCGTGACGGCCACGACAACGTGGTGGTGGTGTGCTCCATCGAGAACGTCGACCCGATGGGCGTGCACACCGGCGACTCGGTCACCGTCGCGCCGGCCATGACGCTGACCGACCGGGAATACCAGCGGATGCGCGACCTGGGCATCGCGATCCTGCGGGAGGTCGGCGTCGACACCGGCGGCTGCAACATTCAGTTCGCGGTCAACCCGCGCGACGGCCGGCTCATCGTGATCGAGATGAACCCACGGGTCTCGCGGTCGAGTGCGTTGGCTTCCAAGGCCACCGGGTTCCCGATCGCCAAGATCGCCGCCAAGCTCGCCATCGGCTACACCCTCGACGAGATCGTCAACGACATCACCAAGGAAACACCGGCCTGCTTCGAACCCACCCTGGACTATGTCGTGGTCAAGGCGCCGCGGTTCGCCTTCGAGAAATTCCCCGGTGCCGATCCCACCCTGACCACCACGATGAAATCCGTCGGGGAGGCGATGTCGTTGGGCCGAAACTTTGTCGAGGCGCTCGGCAAGGTGATGCGGTCGCTGGAAACCGACCGCGCCGGTTTCTGGACGAAGCCGGACCCGCACGGTGACGTCGACGAGGTGCTGGACCGGCTGCAGACCCCGACCGAGGGCCGGCTCTACGACATCGAACTGGCGCTGCGGCTGGGCGCTTCGATTGACAAGGTGGCGCAAGTCTCCGGTGTGGATCCCTGGTTCATCGCGCAAATCGGCGAGCTGGTGAAGCTGCGTGCCGAAATCGCCGCCGCCCCGGTGCTCGATGCGGACCTGCTGCGGCGCGGGAAGCACAACGGGCTGTCGGACCGCCAGATCGCTGCGCTGCGACCCGAATTGGCGGGAGAGAACGGGGTGCGATCGCTGCGGGAGCGCCTCAGTATCCACCCGGTGTACAAGACGGTGGACACCTGCGCGGCCGAGTTCGAGGCCAAGACGCCCTACCACTACAGCAGCTATGAGCTCGACCCTGCCGCCGAGACCGAGGTGGCTCCGCAGACCGAGAAGCCCAAGGTGCTGATCCTGGGCTCGGGACCGAACCGGATCGGCCAGGGCATCGAATTCGACTACAGCTGCGTGCATGCGGCGACGACGTTGTCGCGGTCCGGTTTCGAGACGGTGATGGTCAACTGCAACCCGGAGACGGTCTCTACCGACTACGACACCGCCGACCGGCTGTACTTCGAGCCGCTGACCTTCGAGGACGTGTGCGAGGTGTTCCGCGCCGAACAGCAGTCGGCGGCCGGCGGCCCCGAGGGGACGGGCGTCGTGGGAGTCATCGTGCAGCTCGGCGGCCAGACGCCGCTCGGGCTGGCGCAACGCCTCGCCGACGCCGGGGTACCGATCGTGGGCACCCCGCCGGAAGCCATCGACCTGGCCGAGGACCGCGGCGCCTTCGGCGACGTCCTGGCCGCCGCGGGACTGCCGGCACCGAAATTCGGCACCGCAACGACTTTCGCCCAGGCCCGCCGGATCGCCGACGAGATCGGATATCCGGTGCTGGTGCGGCCGTCGTACGTGCTGGGCGGCCGTGGCATGGAGATCGTCTACGACGACGAGACGCTGAAGGACTACATCACCCGCGCCACCGAGCTCTCGCCCGAGCACCCGGTGCTCGTCGACCGTTTCCTCGAGGACGCGGTGGAGATCGACGTCGACGCGCTGTGCGACGGCGCCGAGGTCTACATCGGCGGCATCATGGAGCACATCGAGGAAGCCGGTATCCACTCCGGCGACTCGGCGTGCGCGCTGCCGCCGGTGACGCTGGGCCGCAGCGACATCGAGAAGGCGCGCCGCGCGACCGAGGCCATCGCCCACGGCATCGGCGTGGTGGGGTTGCTCAACGTGCAATACGCCCTCAAAGACGACGTGCTCTACGTCCTGGAGGCCAACCCGCGCGCCAGCCGCACCGTGCCGTTCGTCTCCAAGGCCACCGCCATCCCCCTGGCCAAGGCGTGCGCCCGGATCATGCTGGGCGCCAGCATTTCCCAGCTGCGCGACGAAGGAATGCTGGCCGCGTCCGGGGACGGCGCCCACGCGGCCCAGAACGCCCCGATCGCGGTCAAGGAGGCCGTGTTGCCGTTCCACCGCTTCCGCCGCGCCGACGGAGCCGCCATCGATTCCCTGCTTGGCCCGGAGATGAAATCGACCGGCGAGGTGATGGGCATCGACCGCGACTTCGGCAGCGCCTTCGCCAAGAGCCAAACCGCCGCCTACGGGTCACTGCCGGCCTCGGGCACCGTGTTCGTGTCGGTCGCCAACCGGGACAAACGGTCGCTGGTGTTTCCCGTCAAGCGGTTGGCCGACCTGGGATTCCGTGTCCTTGCCACCGAGGGCACGGCGGAGATGTTGCGTCGCAACGGAATTCCCTGTGACGAGGTTCGCAAGCACTTCGAGGAGCCGCAGCCGGGCCGGCCGGAGATGTCGGCGGTCGACGTGATCAAGGCCGGTGAAGTCGACATGGTGATCAACACGCCTTACGGCAACTCCGGTCCGCGCATCGACGGCTACGAAATCCGCTCTGCGGCGGTGGCCGTCAACATCCCCTGCGTGACGACGGTGCAGGGCGCGTCCGCCGCCGTGCAGGGCATCGAAGCGGGGATCCGCGGCGACATCGGCGTGCGGTCGCTGCAAGAACTGCACAGCCTGATCGGCCAGGGCGGCGCGCCTGAAAAAGCGGCTGACAACGCGGCCGACAAAGCGGTTGATCAAGGGCCCCGGTGACCGGGTTCGGCGCCCGGCTGGCCGCGGCGAAAGCACAACGCGGGCCGCTGTGCCTGGGCATCGACCCGCATCCCGAGCTGCTTCGGGCCTGGGACCTGCCCACCACCGTGGACGGGCTGGCCGCGTTCTGCGACATCTGCGTCGAGGCGTTCTCCGGTTTCGCCGTCGTCAAACCCCAGGTGGCGTTCTTCGAGGCCTACGGCTCCGCCGGATACGCGGTGCTGGAACGCACCATCGTCGCGCTGCGCTCGGCCGGAGTGCTGGTACTGGCCGACGCCAAGCGGGGTGACATCGGCTCGACGATGGCGGCCTACGCGGCGGCCTGGGCCGGTGATTCGCCGCTGGCCGCCGACGCCGTGACGGCCTCGCCGTATCTGGGGTTCGGCTCGTTGCGGCCGCTGCTGGAGGCCGCCGCGGCCCATGACCGCGGGGTGTTCGTGCTGGCGGCGACCTCCAACCCGGAGGGCGGCACCGTGCAGCGCGCCACCTTCGACGGCCGCACGGTGGCCCAGTTGGTCGTCGACCAGGCGGCGGTGGTCAATCGGTCCGCCAACCCGGGGCAGCCCGGATACGTCGGGGTGGTGGTCGGTGCAACGGTCTTCGAGGCGCCCGATCTCCGCGCGTTGGGTGGACCGGTGCTGGTGCCCGGGGTCGGCGTGCAGGGCGGTCGGCCCGGGGCGCTCGGCGGCCTGGGTGGCGCCGCGCCGGGCCAGCTGCTGCCCGCGGTGGCGCGCGAGGTGCTGCGGGCCGGACCGGGTGTGGCAGAACTGCGCGCGGCCGGCCAACGGATGCTGGATGCCGTCGCTTATCTCTCGCCGGGGTGACCGTTCAGTTCGAGGTCATCGCCGCGCTCGGTCCGGCGGTTTCGACGATGACCGTGGTGGCCTTGACGACGGCCACCGCCACGCTGCCGGGCTGCAGGTTCAACTCCTCGGCAGCCTCGGTGCTCATCAGCGAAACCACGGTGAAGGGACCGCACTGCATCTCGACCTGCGTCATCACCTCGTCGCTGATCACCCCGGTGACCAGGCCGACGAACCGGTTGCGGGCTGAGCTGCCGATGCTGAGCGGATCCGGCGGCGGGGCGGGCGCGTTGGTGCGGGAGAACTCGGCCAGATCCTCGCTGGCGATGACCTTGCGGCCGGCCGCGTCGTGGCCGACCGCCAAGGTGCCTTGGTTGATCCATCGCCGGACGGTGTCGTCGCTGATTCCGAGCAGCTCAGCCGCCTGACGGATCCGCAGGTTCGGCACCGCTAGATGGTATCTGACACCTGGCTGGGTGTTACCTGAACCAGGACGCCGCCGTCGGCGCTGAACTGCGGCGTCCGGGCGTGCCGGGGTGGGCGGAGCGTCCGCGGCCGTCGGTGCGACACGCGCGACACGCCAGGAGAAATCGGTGATCCGTGGCACCCCGGCTGGCGGCCATCCGCTGCCGCCGTCCGCGGCGCTCCCGCCGCACCGCCCAGCGCTCACCCGGGAGCCGAAAACCGCTGGTAGACAGCTTGATCAGGCTCGTGTGGCGGCGATGACGCCGCTGCGACGGCGCCATCTGGGCTCGTCGTCAGCGGCGCCTGGCGGACCGCTTTACGGAGCTACGCCCCTGGCCCACGCTGGGCATTTGTCCCCTCAACTGGGGGGTCGGGTTAGATTTCCTCCCGTAGCGTGAGTACGGTCGTCTCCGCTGGCTGAAGTACCAGGCAGAAACAAAATAGAGACCGATGTAGATCGATCAGATACGGAGGAATCGTGGCCCTTCCCCAGTTGACCGACGAGCA
The DNA here is from genome assembly GCA_963848535.1 of uncultured Actinomycetota bacterium. Lineage (GTDB taxonomy): Bacteria > Actinomycetota > Actinomycetes > Mycobacteriales > Mycobacteriaceae > Mycobacterium. The sequence continues at coordinate 479,678 of CAWKEM010000004.1, read as the reverse complement.
GCGCGCGGCCGCGTTGGAGAAGGCTGCTGCCGCACGTCGAGCGCGAGCAGAGCTCAAGGACCGGCTCAAGCGTGGTGGCACTAACCTCACCCAGGTGCTCAAGGACGCCGAAAGCGATGAAGTCCTGGGCAAGATGAAGGTGTCTGCGCTGCTTGAGGCATTGCCGAAGGTAGGCAAGGTCAAGGCGCAGGAGATCATGACCGAGCTGGAGATCGCCCCCACCCGCCGCTTGCGTGGCCTCGGCGATCGGCAGCGCAAGGCCCTGCTGGAAAAGTTCGGCTCCTAACCGCCGACGATGCAGGCCGGAGGTCCCTGAGGTGGGGGTACGCCCCCACAAGTGGGAGGTACCCCCACCCGCTTGCGGGGGCAAGCCGGGCGCCGACCCGGGAGCGCTGGTGAGCACCGGCGGGGGACCGGACGTCCGGCACGGAGCACGTCCCGAGCCAACGGGCAGAGGACGTGTGGTCGTGCTGTCCGGTCCCTCAGCGGTCGGCAAGTCAACGGTGGTCCGGTGTCTGCGCGAGCGGATTCCGAACCTGCATTTCAGTGTCTCGGCCACGACGCGGGCGCCGCGGCCGGGCGAGGTCGACGGTGTCGATTACCACTTCGTCAGCCCCGCCCGCTTTCAGCAACTCATCGACCAGGGCGCCCTGCTGGAGTGGGCCGAGATCCACGGGGGACTGCACCGCTCGGGCACCCTGGCCGAACCGGTGCGGGCCGCCACCGCGTCCGGATTTCCCGTGCTCATCGAGGTTGACCTGGCCGGCGCCCGGGCGGTGAAGAAAGCGATGCCCGAGGCCATCACCGTGTTCCTGGCGCCGCCCAGTTGGGAGGACCTGCAGGCCAGGCTGGTCGACCGCGGCACCGAGACACCAGAGGCAATGCAGCGCCGCCTGGACACCGCTCGCGTCGAAATGGCGGCCCAAGACGACTTCGACGAGGTGGTTGTCAACAGCCAATTGGAGTCTGCATGCGCCGAATTGGTATCCTTGCTGGTGGGAACTGCGCCGGCCCGGCATGACTTGCCTGGCCAGATCAGGAGCCAGACCAGATCCAATCGAGATTGAGCATCAAGATCTCTAGCGGTGTTCCAACCGCTCTAATTCGCCAGGAGATATACCTACGTGAGCATTTCGCAGTCCGACGCGTCGCTGGCCGCCGTGGATCGGTTTGACCCGGCGGCGGGTGGACAGGGCGCCTATGACACCCCGGTGGGCATCACCAACCCGCCCATCGACGAGCTGCTGGAGCGTGTCTCGAGCAAGTACGCCCTGGTGATTTACGCGGCCAAGCGGGCCCGGCAGATCAACGACTACTACAACCAGCTCGGCGAGGGCATCCTCGAATACGTCGGCCCGCTGGTCGAGCCCGGGCTTCAGGAAAAGCCCCTGTCCATCGCGCTGCGCGAGATTCACGCCGACCTGCTCGAGCACACCGAGGGCGAGTAACAGGGCAGGGCCGGGCGCGCTGTGGACCCCAAGCGGATCATCGTCGGCGTTTCCGGGGGCATCGCCGCCTACAAGGCGTGCACCGTCGTTCGCCAACTCTCCGAGGCCGGTCACCAGGTCCGGGTCATCCCCACCGAATCCGCGTTGCGCTTCGTCGGGGCCGCCACCTTCGAGGCGCTCTCCGGCGAGCCGGTGCACACCGGGGTCTTCGAGGACGTCGCCGCGGTGCCGCATGTCCGGCTCGGCCAGCAGGCCGACCTGGTCGTGGTGGCGCCGGCCACCGCAGATCTGCTGGCCCGGGCGGTCGCCGGCCGGGCCGACGATCTGCTGACCGCGACATTGCTCACGGCCCGATGTCCGGTGTTGTTCGCGCCGGCGATGCATACCGAGATGTGGTTGCACCCGGCCACCGTCGACAACGTGGCCACCCTGCGCCGCCGGGGAGCGGTCGTGCTCGAACCCGCCTCCGGGCGGCTCACCGGAGCCGACAGCGGGTCAGGACGGCTGCCCGAGGCCGAGGAGATCACCACCCTGGCTCATCTGCTGCTGGAGCGCCACGACGCGCTTCCCTACGATCTTGCCGGCTGCCGGATGCTGGTGACCGCCGGCGGGACCCGCGAACCGGTCGACCCGGTGCGCTTCATCGGCAACCGCAGCTCCGGTAAGCAGGGCTATGCGGTGGCGCGGGTCGCGGCCCAGCGCGGTGCCGAGGTCACGCTGATCGCCGGCCACACCGCCGGACTGATCGACCCCGCCGGCGTCGACGTGGTGCAGGTCAGCTCGGCAGAGCAGCTCGGCGACGCGGTGTCCAAGCACGCGCCCGAGGCGGACGTGCTGGTGATGGCGGCGGCAGTCGCCGACTTCCGTCCCGCGCGGGTCGCCGCCGCCAAGATCAAGAAGGGCATCGAAGGCCCGCCGACGATCGAATTGGTGCGCAACGACGACGTGCTGGCCGGCGCGGTGCGGGCGCGCGCCCACGGCGAGCTGCCCAACATGCGGGCGATCGTGGGGTTCGCCGCCGAGACCGGCGACGCCAACGGCGACGTGCTGTTCCACGCCCGCGCGAAGCTGCGCAACAAGGGTTGTGATCTGTTGGTCGTCAACGCGGTGGGCGACGGCAGGGCATTCGAGGTGGACAACAACGATGGCTGGCTGCTGGCGTCCGACGGTACCGAATCGGCGCTCCAGCACGGCTCCAAGACGCTGATGGCCAGTCGTATCGTTGATGCGATCGTCACGTTTCTGCACGGCGACAGCGGGTAATGGTTTCGGCTCTGTACGGCACCTGGGCAGGTGCTGGATGATTCCTTGCCCAAGTGGACGGACTGAGACTGATGCCAGAGGATATAATTCGGCTAACTAATTATTGGGAAGGATTGAGACTGTGAGCGAAAAGGGTCGGCTGTTTACCAGTGAGTCGGTGACCGAGGGACACCCCGACAAGATCTGTGATGCGATCAGCGACTCGGTCCTCGACGCGCTGCTGGCGCAGGACCCTCGCTCGCGTGTCGCGGTCGAGACGCTGGTGACCACCGGGCAGGTGCACGTGGTGGGTGAGGTGACGACGACGGCGAAAGAGGCCTTCGCCGACATCACCAACACGGTCCGCGCGCGCATCCTGGATATCGGCTACGACTCGTCGGACAAAGGCTTCGACGGGGCGTCGTGCGGGGTGAACATCGGCATCGGCGCGCAATCACCCGACATCGCCCAGGGCGTCGACACCGCCCATGAGGCGCGCGTCGAGGGAGCGGCGGACCCGCTGGACAGCCAGGGCGCCGGCGACCAGGGCCTGATGTTCGGCTACGCGATCAACGACACCCCGGAACTGATGCCGCTGCCCATCGCGCTGGCGCACCGCCTGTCGCGGCGGCTCACCGAGGTTCGCAAGAACGGCGTGCTGCCGTATCTGCGCCCGGACGGCAAGACACAGGTCACCATCGCCTATGAGGACAACGTTCCGGTCCGGCTGGACACCGTGGTCATCTCCACCCAGCACGCCGCCGAGATAGACCTGGAGAACACCCTCACGCCCGACATTCGGGAAAAGGTGCTCAACACGGTGCTCGACGACCTGGGACACAAAACGTTGGACACGTCGTCGACACGGTTGCTGGTGAACCCGACCGGCAAGTTCGTCCTCGGCGGGCCGATGGGCGACGCCGGCCTGACCGGCCGCAAGATCATCGTCGACACGTACGGAGGCTGGGCCCGGCACGGCGGCGGCGCCTTCTCCGGCAAGGATCCGTCCAAGGTGGACCGGTCAGCGGCGTACGCGATGCGCTGGGTGGCGAAGAACATCGTCGCCGCCGGGCTGGCCGAGCGGGTGGAGGTACAGGTGGCCTACGCCATCGGCAAAGCCGCACCGGTAGGCCTGTTCGTCGAGACCTTCGGAACCGAGGCCGTCGACCCGGTCAAGATCGAGAAGGTCATCCCTGAGGTTTTCGACCTGCGGCCCGGTGCGATCATCCGCGACCTGGACCTGCTGCGCCCGATCTACGCACAGACCGCCGCCTACGGGCACTTCGGCCGCACCGACATCGAACTGCCCTGGGAGCAGCTCGACATGGTCGACGAGCTCAAGCGCGCCATCTAGGCAGCGGGTGGTCGGAATCTGGCGCCGGCAGTCCGTCGATGCTGCGCCGGTTGCGGTCGGCGAGACGGGCGAAGTCGTCATCGGACGCCTTACCCTGGTGGGCGTCGAGCACTGGCCGTTCGTCGACGAGCCGGTGGTAGGGCACCGCAAATCCGCAGGCGTCGGCGATCCGGTCGATATCAACGACGATGATGGTACGGATGTCCCGGTATCCCTTGGGGGAGAGGTTGATCCGGCCGCCCTGCGAGGGGGCGGTGGCGACGAAGAACATGGCCTGTGCACCGATGAAGTCGCGCAGCGACTCGTCGATACGTGGAAACTCCTTTGCCACGTGCCGAGCGTAGCGCTAGCGGGTAAATCGATAGTCGTCGAGATCGAACCGCCGACTGCGCCAGTACGCCTCCACCGTGGTGGCCGGACGTAGCGGCACGTCGCCGTTCTTGTCGAAGTAGTAGCTGTTGGCCAGCCGGCAACTGTCCTGCCAGAAGATCTGCCGGTGCCGTTTGCGCATCACCTCGCCGAAATACCTGGCGTTGGCTTCCTCCCTCACCTCGACGCGGGTAGCGCCGTCGCGCCGGGCCCGCTTCAGGCACCGCACGATGTGACGGGTCTGCGCTTCGATGAGCGCGAAATACGAAGAGCCGACGTAGCCGTACGGGCCGAAGACGTTGAACAGGTTCGGAAAACCGGGAATACTGACGCCCTCGTAGGCCTGCAACCGGTGCTCATCCCAGAACCGGCTCAAGGACCTACCGCCGCTTCCGGTGACCGCAAACGTCGGAACGTTGTCGGTGTCCATTACCTTGAAGCCGGTCGCCAGCACCAGCACATCGACCTCGTGGCTGTCGCCGTCTGTGGTGGCCACCGCCGAGGGCGTGATCTTGTCGATCGGCTTGGTGACCAGCCGCACATTGTCGCGGTTGAAGGTGGCCAGATAGCCGTTATGGAAGCCGGGCCGTTTGCAGCCCACGGCATACCGAGGCGTGAGCTGCTCCCGCACAACCGGATCGTTGACCTGCTGGCGCAGATAGCTGCGGCCCGCGGCTGCCATCCTCTTGGCCAGCGGAAACACCGTGAAGTACTGCGCCGAGATCGGGAAAGTGACCTCGACGAAGGCCTGGCTGAGCAGCCGCTGGACGACTTTGCCGCCGGGGATCCGCATCGCCCAGCGTGCCGGCGCCGGCAGCGGAACGTCGAACTTCGGGAAGCACCAGATCGGGGTGCGCTGAAATACGGTGAGGTGAGAGACATTTGGCGCGATCTCGGGGATGACTTGCACGGCCGAGGCTCCGGTGCCGATGACAGCGACGCGTTTGCCGGTCAGGTTCTGGCTGTGATCCCAGCGCGCGGTGTGCATGGTGATGCCGGCAAAGGAATCCACGCCGTCGATGTCGGGCGAGTTAGGCACCGTGAGCACGCCGCTGGCGCTGATCAGGAATCTGGCGGTGATTTCTCCACCCGGGTCGGTTTGCACCCGCCACAGGGCGTGCTCGTCGTCGAACTCGGCGGCTTGAACCTTGGTGTTGAACCGGATCCGCGATCGGATGCCGTATTTGTCGACGCAGTGTTCGGCATACGCCTTGAGTTCACGGCCCGGCGCGTATGTTCGCGACCAGCGCGGGCTCTGCTCGAAGGAGAACTGATAGGAGAACGACGGGATATCCACGGCGATACCGGGATAGGTGTTCCAGTGCCAGGTCCCGCCGACCCCGTCGCCGGCCTCGACCACCAGGTAATTGGGCAGTCCGGCTTTGTCGAGCTTGATGGCGGCGCCGATCCCGGAGAATCCGGCGCCGACGATCAGTGCGTGGTAATCGGGGGTGATGCTCATCGGCCCGTGCTCAGGAGTGCAGCGCCTGCTTCAGTGCCGCCAGCCCGCGCTCGGTGGCCTCAGCGGCAGCCGGTATGACCAGGGCGAAACTGACATAGCCGTGCACCAAAGTGGGCTCATTGCTCAGTTCGGCGGGCACACCCGCGGCGTTGAGCAGCTTCGCGTAGTGGGACCCGTCATCGCGCAGCGGATCATGTTCGGCGGTGCCGATGTAGGCGGGCGGCAGGCCGGACAGATCGGCCGCGTTGGCCGGAGCCAGGGTGGTGGGCAAGGCCTTTGGGTCGGTGGTATCGAGGTCGGGCAGGTACCAGGACAGGAAGGCCTCGATGACGTCAAGGTCCAGGATCGGTGCGGAGGCGTTCTCGGTGTACGACGGCAACGACAGATCGGCGGTGACCGTCGGGTACCACAGCAACTGGAAGCGCAGTGCGGGCCCGCCACTGTCGCGGGCCAGGTGCGCCATCACCGCCGCGAGGTTGCCGCCCGCCGAGTCACCGGCGACGGCGATCCGGTTCGGGTCACCGCCCAGCTCGGCGGCGTTCTCGGCGACCCATCGGAGCGCGGCCCAGCAGTCGTCGACCCCGGCCGGGAACGGATGCTCCGGGGCGAGCCGGTAGTCGACGGACACCACGATGGCCTCGGCGCCGAGGGCGTGCGTGCGCGCGACCGGGTCGTGGGTGTCCAGGTCGCCGAGGGAGAATCCGCCGCCGTGGTAGAAGACGACGACGGGCAGGGGCTGGTCGGTGGCGGCCGGCCAGTAGATGCGAACGGGAATGTCGGTCAGCTCACCATGACCGATGGTGCGATCCTCGATCCGCAGGTCGGGAAGCATTTCCGGGGGAACCTTGAGTTGCCGGAGCCTCGAGCGTGCCACCTCGACGCCGTCGGCTGCGCTGAACGTCATCGGGAATGCGTCCAGCAACGTTTTGAACGTCGGATCGATGCCCGGTCGGGTGATGGTCGGCTCCGTCATGGGTTCACCGTACGCTCCGGATCTCCTTGTGCAGTCCCGTTCGCAACGCCTCGAGCCCGCGATCCATCGCGGCGGTGGCCGCGGGCACCACACCGGCGTAGCCGAGGTAGCCGTGCACCATCGTCGCGGCGTTGTGCACCTCGACGGGGACGCCGGCGGCCGCCAGCAACTCGCCGTACCGGATGCCGTCGTCGCGTAGCGGGTCGTGACCGGCGACGCCGATGTACGCCGGTGGCAGGCCGGTCAAGTTCGCGGCTCGCCCCGGCGCCATGGCCGGCGGCGGGTCAGACGGGTCGACTTCGCCTGCGTACCAACGGGAGAACGCGGCGACGGCCTTGACGTCGAGGATCGGCGCGGTGGCGTTCTCGGTGAAGGATGGCAGCGACGGGTCCCACAGCGTGGAGGGATACCACAGCAGCTGGAACGCGATCGGCGGTCCGCCGTCATCACGGCTCAGTTGCGCCATCACCGCGGCGATCGTTCCACCGGCCGAATCCCCGGCGACGGCCATCGCGGTGGTGTCGGCGCCGATCTCGGCCCCGTGCGCGGCTGCCCACAGTGTTGCGGCCCAAGCGTCTTCGACGGCAGCGGGGTAGGGGTGCTCCGGCGCCAACCGGTAGTCCACGGATACCACGATCGCCTCGGTCCCGACCGCATGCTGGCGAGCCGAGCCGTCGTGGGTGTCGAGGTCGCCCACCACGAAGCCGCCGCCGTGGAAATACAGCACGACAGGCGGTGCGGCGCTCGCGGTGCTGTTACCCGAAGGTGTTGGCGGCCAATAAATCCGGATGCCGATGGGGCCGGCCGGACCCGGGATGTCGCGGTCCTCGACCCGCAGCTCGGGGTGCACCGACTTGCGCGGCAGGTCGCGGAACCGCTGCCGCGCCGCGTCGACACCGTCATCGGTGGATAGCCGGAACGGAACCGCATCCAGTACCTTCAGCAGGATGGGGTCGATACCGGGCTTCTCCTCGGCTGTCTCGTCCGAAGTGGGCATGGAGGTAACCTACCCACCTCGCCTGGTGTCTGGCGGCTGGGCGGTGGCCGGCTGGGTGGGACTCGGCTACGGCGTCTACTTGACTGTGCTCGCGCTGCGCTTGCCACCGGGAACGGAGCTGACCGGGCACTGGGTGCTGCAGCCGCTGTTCAAGGCGTCGATGGCGTTGTTGCTGACCGCCGCCGCGGTCGGGCACCCCATCGTTGCCGAGCGGCGGTGGCTGATGCCGGCGCTGCTGTTGTCGGCCACCGGCGACTGGCTGCTGGCGATACCGTGGTGGCCGCTGTCGTTCGTCGCAGGACTGGCGGCATTCCTGTTGGCGCACTTGTGTTTTGTGGGCGCACTGCTCCCGCTGGCGGCCAAGGTGCGGCCGTCGAAACCGCGCCTTTTGGTGGCGGTTGTGATGTGCCTGGCGGCCATCGCGCTGCTGGCCTGGTTCTGGCCCCAGCTGGGCCGTGACAAACTGACCGTCCCGGTGACGGTCTACCTCGTCGTGCTGACGGCGATGGTGTGCACGGCGCAAGCGGCGCGGCTGCCGACGATATGGACCGCGGTGGGTGCGGTGTGTTTTGCGTTGTCCGACGCGATGATTGCCGTCGGCCGGTTCATCCTGGACAACCAGTCCTTGTCGGTGCCCATCTGGTGGTCGTACGCCGCGGCCCAGATCCTGATCACGGCCGGGTTCTTCTTCGGCCGGGAAAACCCCGTCGGCGCCCCGGGGAACGGCGCTGAGTCCACCGAAGGCTAGCAACGTATTTCGGGATTCGAGGGCCCTGTGACACGGATCGCCGCCGCGCGCACGCCCGTCGAGGTGGAACCGATCGCCCGGGTGCTGCCGATGCTGTCGGTGCCGCATCTGGACCGCGAGTTCGACTACCTGGTGTCGGCCGAGCAGTCCGACGACGCCCAGCCCGGGGTGCGGGTGCGGGTGCGGTTCCACGGCCGTCTGGTCGACGGGTTCGTGCTGGAGCGCCGCCACGACACCGACCACCCCGGCCAGCTGGGCTGGCTCGACCGCGTCGTGTCGGCCGAACCGGTACTCACCGCAGAAATCCGCCGGCTGGTCGACGCGGTGGCCGCGCGCTACGCCGGGACGCGCTCAGACGTGTTGCGGCTGGCGATACCGGCCCGGCATGCCCGGGTGGAGCGGGAGCCCGCGGCGATCCCGGGTGCGCCGGTCCCGTTGATTCCGGCGCCCGTGGACCTGTCGGGCTGGGAGGTCTACGGCCGCGGCGGCCAGTTTCTGGCCGCCCTGGCCGAGTCTCGGGCCGCACGGGCCGTCTGGCAGGTGCTGCCGGGTGAGCGGTGGGCGGACCGGTTCGCCGAAGCCGCCGCGCAGACCGTACGGACGGGACGAGCGGTACTGGCGATCGTGCCGGATCAGCGGGATCTGGACACGCTGTGGTGCGCCGCGACGGCGCGGATCGACGAAGGCAGCGTGGTGGCACTGTCGGCGGGCCTGGGGCCGGCCGCACGCTACCGGCGGTGGCTCGCGGCGCTGCGGGGCACCGCGCGGCTGGTGATCGGCACCCGCAGCGCGGTGTTCGCGCCGCTGAGTGACCTGGGTCTGGTCATGGTCTGGGCCGACGCCGACGACAGCCTGGCCGAGCCGCGGGCGCCGTACCCGCATGCCCGGGAGGTGGCGATGCTGCGCGCGCATCAGGCGCGGTGCGCGGCGCTGATCGGCGGCTACGCGCGCACCGCTGAAGCCCACGCATTGGTGCGCAGCGGATGGGCGCAAGACATCGTCGCGGCACGGCCGGTGGTGCGCGCCCGCACCCCCCGGGTGGTCGCCCTCGACGACACCGGCTACGCGGATGAACGCGATCCGGCGGCGCGCACCGCGCGCATCCCGTCCATCGCGCTGCGCGCCGCCCGTTCGTCGCTGCAGGCAGCGGCGCCGGTGCTGGTGCAGGTGCCGCGGCGCGGGTATGTGCCGTCGCTGGCGTGCGGGCGCTGTCGCGCCATTGCCCGTTGCCGGCACTGCACCGGCCCGCTGTCGCTGGCCGAGCGTGGCCCGGCACTGGTCTGCCGCTGGTGCGGCCGCGTCGACCCGACGCGACGGTGCGCGCGCTGCGGGTCGGACGCGGTGCGCGCGGTGGTCGTCGGGGCCCGGCGCACTGCCGAAGAGCTCGGCCGCGCCTTTCCGGGGACGGCGGTGGTCATCTCGTCGGCCGACGGCATCGTGCCGGAGGTCGCGGACGGCCCGGCCCTGGTGGTCGCCACCCCTGGTGCCGAACCCCGTGCGCCGGGCGGGTACGGGACGGCGTTGCTGTTGGATACCTGGGCGCTGCTGGGCCGGCAAGATTTGCGCGCCGCCGAGGACGCGCTGTGGCGCTGGATGACCGCGGCCGCTCTGGTGCGCGCTCGCGGCGACGGCGGTGTGGTGCTGGTGGTGGCCGAATCGTCAATTCCCACAGTGCAATCGCTGATCCGCTGGGATCCGGTGGGACATGCGGAGGCCGAATTGGCGGCTCGAGCCGAAGTCGGCCTGCCGCCCAGTGTGCACATGGCGGCCATCGACGGTGCCGCCGAAGCGGTGGCCGCGCTGCTCGACCAGGCGCGGTTGCCCGACGGAGCCGAACTGCTTGGCCCGGTGGATCTGCCGCCGGGCGTGCGTCGCCCGGCGGGAACCCCCGACGGCGTGCCGGTGACCAGAATGCTGGTGCGCGTCCGCCGCGAGCAGGGACTGGAGCTGGCAGCGGCGCTGCGCCGCGGCGTGGGTGTGCTCAGCGCCCGGCAAACCCACCAGCCGGTCCGGGTGCAGATCGACCCGCTGCACATCGGATAACCCCAGATCATGACCTGAGGCGACAGTGCACATACGAAACAATTCCTGGCTACGATATTAGCGGTTGTTACACTTCGATTCTTTAGCCGCCGAGGGCCCGGAGTAGATCCGGAGGAGGGGCGAGATGGCAGCGGACAACGCGACGACGGCCGACGAATCGCTGGATGTGATCACCGATGCTTTGCTGACGGCTTCCCGTTTGCTGGTGGCCATATCGGCTCGCTCAATCGGGCAGGTCGACGAGACCATCACCATTCCGCAGTTCCGGACGCTGGTGATCTTGTCCAATCGGGGTCCGGTCAACCTGGCCACGCTGGCCGGTCTGCTCGGTGTGCAGCCGTCCGCCACCGGCCGGATGGTCGACCGACTCGTCGCCGCCGGGCTGATCGACCGCCTGCCGCACCCGACTTCTCGGCGCGAACTGCTCGCCGCGCTGACCAAACGCGGACGGGAGGTCGTTCGCCGGGTCACTGCGCACCGGCGTGCCGAAATCGCTGCCATAGTGGAGCAGATGCCGGCGCCGGAACGCCACGGCCTGGTGCGCGCCCTGACGGCGTTCACCGCTGCCGGGGGCGAGCCGGACGTCCACTACGACGCGGACATCGATTTGTAGTCGTCTGGGTCCCGTGCCGGGCCAGGGGGCGGCCCGGCACGGGTCTGACTCATCGCTTTTCTGCGGTGACCAGCAGGTACTCCCAGTGCATGGCGTCGTCGGACAGGTACTGCTGAGCGAGTTCGACAAGTTGGGCGTCGAGCTCGGTGGCCAGCACCCGATTGTGGCCGATGTTCGCGTAAGCCTCGATCGTCGGGCCGTAGTGGTTCTTGAAATAGGTGTGTACCGCCTCGGCGCTGTCGAACCGGTTCACCTCCAACAGGCCCCGCAGCGTCGTGATGCGACCGATTCGATCGCCCAGCAACCCGGCGACGTAGCCTTCGCGTCCCCACAGGGCCGCCGGGGGGATGGCGGGCGACAGGCTGGGCCGGTATGGCCTGATGGTGGCCAGCATCCGGCCGAAGAATCCTTCCGGGGTCCAGCTGATCACGCCGATCGTCCCGCCCGGCCGGCACACTCGAACCAGCTCGCTGGCCGCGCGCTGATGCTCTGGCGCGAACTGCACGCCGATCGCCGAGATCACCGTGTCGAACTCGCCGTCGCCGAACGGCAGCGCATGCGCATTGGCTTCTCGGTAGTCGAGGATCAAGCCCTGTGCTGCGGCCCTGGCCTGGGACCGCTGCAGCAGCTCGGGGGTGAGGTCGGAGGAAACGACGCTGGCGCCTGTCGCGGCGGCCGGAAGCGAGATATTGCCCGAGCCGGCGGCGACGTCGAGTACTCGAACGCCCGGTTCGATACCCGTGGCGGCGACCAGGATGGGGCCGAGCGGTGCCATCACCTCCTCGGCCATCAGGGCGTAGTCGCCCAGTGCCCATACGGTGCGGTGTGTGGCGGCCACCGAGTGGTCGTCGCGGATGGCGGTGTCGAGAGTCATCAGACCTCCTGAAACGTAAGGAAAGGGCTGCCTACTCGACGTCGTTGTCGCTGGTACGGCAGTGCGGTTGGAATCTTCTGACGCTAACCGCCTGAAACAGTATGCATGAGAAATAGTGTACGCGCGCGACTTGGGGCGAGTGTCGGGCAACTGCGGCAGCAACCCGGCGATTCTTAGACTGGGCCCGTGCGTCTCGTCTTCGCCGGCACCCCGGAAGCTGCGCTGCCGGCACTGCGCCGCCTCATCGACTCACCCCGACACGAGGTGATCGCCGTGCTGACCCGACCCGACGCCGCCTCCGGCCGGCGCGGCAAGCCGGAGCCGTCCCCGGTGGCCCGGGAAGCGGTCGACCGCGGTATTCCGCTGTTGCGGCCGTCGCAGCCGAACTCGGCAGAGTTCGTGGCCGAACTGTCGGCATTGGCACCGGACTGTTGCGCGGTCGTGGCGTACGGCGCGCTGCTGCGCGACGCCCTGTTGGCCGTGCCCCCGCACGGCTGGATCAACCTGCACTTCTCGCTGCTGCCCGCCTGGCGCGGGGCGGCGCCGGTGCAGGCCGCGATCGCCGCCGGCGACACCGTCACCGGCGCGACGACATTCCTGATCGAGCCCAGCCTGGACTCCGGACCGATTTACGGGGTCGTCACCGAAACGATCCGGCCGACCGATACTGCGGGTGAACTGCTCGAGCGGCTGGCCCTTTCGGGTGCGGCGCTGCTGTCGGCCACCCTGGACGGCATCGCCGACGCAACGTTGACGCCTCGACCGCAACCGGCCGAGGGGGTCAGCATGGCGCCGAAGATCACCGTCGAGCAGGCGCGGGTGCGCTGGGATCTGCCGGCACTGGTGGTAGAGCGTCGTATCCGCGCCGTCACGCCCAACCCCGGCGCCTGGACACTCGTCGGTGACCTGCGGATCAAACTGGGACCGGTGCACACCGACGGCACCGCCGAGCTGCCCGGCCCACCGAACCCGTTGCCGCCCGGTGCTATTCACGTGGACCGCACAAGCATGTGGATCGGCACCGGCTCCGAACCGGTGCGGCTGGGCCAAATTCAGCCGCCCGGCAAGAAATTCATGAACGCCGTCGACTGGGCGCGCGGCGCCCGGCTCGACCCCGCGGCACGGGCAACATGAGCTCGCCCCGGTCGCCGAACCGAGAGCGCGGCAAGCGGCGTCGGCCGCTGGATCCGGCGCGTGCCGCCGCGTTCGAGGTGCTGCGGGCGGTCAGCGACCGCGACGCCTACGCGAACCTGGCCCTGCCCGCGCTCCTGCGCCAACGCGGCATCAGCGGCCGCGACGCCGCATTCGCCACCGAGCTGACCTACGGCACCTGCCGCACCCGGGGCCTGCTCGACGCGGTCATCGCTGCGGCCGCCGGGCGCGCACCGGAAGCCATCGATCCGGTGCTGCTCGACCTGCTCCGGCTCGGCACGTACCAGCTGCTCCGCACCCGGGTCGGTGCGCACGCCGCGGTGTCCACCACGGTCGAACAGGCTGCAATCGAATTCGACTCGGCCCGGGCGGGTTTCGTCAACGGCGTGCTGCGCACCATCGCCGCCCGAGACGAGAAGTCCTGGGTCGACGAGCTGGCCCCCGACCCGTCGCGAGATCCCATCGGGCATGCCGCGTTCGTGCACGCCCACCCACGCTGGATCGCCCAGGCCTTCGCCGACGCGCTGGGCGCGGCCGCGACAGAAGTCGACGCGGTACTGGCCAGCGACGACGAACGGCCTCAGGTGCACCTGGCGGCCCGCCCGGGAGTGCTGACCGCCGCCGAACTGGCCGATGCGGTGGGCGGCACCGTCGGCCGTTATTCGCCGTATGCGGTCTACCTGCCGGGTGGAGATCCCGGTCAGCTGGCGCCGGTGCGCGACGGCGCCGCGCTGGTCCAGGACGAGGGCAGCCAGCTGGTGGCCCGGGCGCTGACGCTGGCGCCGGTCGACGGCGACACCGGACGCTGGCTGGACCTGTGCGCCGGGCCGGGCGGCAAGACCGCGCTGCTGGCCGCGCTGGGCGTGAACCGGCCTTCGGGTTCCCGGGCCCGGGTCACGGCGGTGGAGCCGTCGCCGCATCGTGCCGACCTGGTGGCCGCCAACACCCGCGGGCTGGGAGTTGACGTGCTGCGGGTCGACGGGCGGGACAGCGGCCTGGAACCGGGCTTCGACCGGGTGCTGGTGGACGTGCCCTGCACCGGACTGGGCGCATTGCGCCGTCGGCCGGAAGCCCGTTGGCGGCGTCAGCCGGCCGACGTGCCGGCGCTGGTCAAGTTGCAACGCGAGCTGCTGGCCGCCGCGATCGGGCTGGCCCGGCCCGGCGGTGTGGTGCTGTATGCGACCTGTTCGCCCCATCTCGCCGAGACCGTCGGGGTGGTCGCCGACGCGCTGCGCCGTCATCCGGTGTCCGCGTTGGATACCCGGCCGCTGTTCGAGCCCGTCACCGGCTTGGGGGACGGGCCCTACGTCCAGCTCTGGCCACATCGGCACGGCACCGACGCCATGTTCGCCGCTGCGCTGCGCCGCCTGGCGTGAGCCGGGGCGCGACGCTCAGTAGGCTGACCGTATGCCTGGCAACACCGGTCGGCCGCTGATCGCGCCGTCGATCCTGTCCGCTGATTTCGGGCGGCTGGCCGACGCGGCCGCCGCCGTGGACGACGCCGACTGGTTGCACGTCGACGTGATGGACGCCCATTTCGTGCCCAACCTGACCATCGGCCTGCCGGTGGTGGAAAGCCTCAAGGCGCACACCGCACTTCCGATGGATTGTCATCTGATGATCGAGAATCCGGACCGGTGGGCGCACCGGTACGCCGAGGCTGGCGCCTACAACGTCACCTTTCATGCGGAGGCCACCGAGGATCCGGTGGGGGTGGCCCGCGACATCCGCGCCGCGGGCGCACGGGCAGGCCTCGGCGTCAAGCCGCAAACGCCGATCGAGCAGTATCTGGAGATCCTGCACGAGATCGACACCCTGTTGATCATGTCGGTGGATCCGGGATTCGGCGGTCAGTCGTTCATCCCGGCGGTGCTGTCCAAGGTGCGAACCGCCCGCCGGTTCATCGACGCCGGCAAGCTGACCATCCTGGTGGAGATTGACGGCGGCATCAACGAAAACACCGTGGCGCAGGCGGCTGAGGCCGGGGCCGACTGTTTCGTCGCGGGTACGGCGGTCTATCACACCGACGATCCGGCGGCCGCGGTCGAACGTCTGCGCCGGCAGGCCGCTGCCGCGTCAGCGCGTTTGCGCCGATGAGCGTTGGGACGGTCGACAGCCTTGACGCCGCGATGCGCTTGGCGATCGAACAGTCCTGCCAGGTCAAGGGCACGACCTATCCGAATCCGCCGGTAGGAGCGGTCATTGTGGACCCCGACGGCCGGGTTGTCGGCGTCGGCGGCACCGGGCCGGCGGGCAGCGACCACGCCGAGGTGGTGGCGTTGCGCAGGGCCGGCGGTCTGGCGGCCGGCGCGACGGCAGTGGTCACCCTCGAGCCGTGCAACCATTACGGCCGGACTCCGCCGTGTGTGAACGCCCTGCTGGACGCGAAGGTGGCGACGGTGGTGTACGCCGTCACCGACCCGAACCCGATGGCGGCCGGCGGTGCGGACCGGCTCACGGAAGCGGGCGTGCAGGTGAGGTCCGGCGTGCTGGCCGATCAGGTGGCCGCCGGACCGCTGCGGGAGTGGCTGCACAAGCAACGGACCGGGCTGCCGCACGTGACGTGGAAGTACGCCAGCAGCGTCGACGGCCGCAGCGCTGCCGCCGACGGCTCCAGCCAGTGGATTTCCAGTGAGGCTTCACGATTGGACCTGCATGGCCGCCGCGCCGTCGCCGACGCCATCGTGGTCGGCACCGGCACCGTGCTGGCCGACGATCCGGCCTTGACCGCCCGACTGGCCGACGGTTCGCTGGCGCAGCGGCAACCGCTGCGGGTCGTGGTGGGCATGCGCGAAATACCGCCCGACGCAAAGGTTCTCAACGACGATTCGCGCACCATGGTGATTCGCACGCATGACCCCACGGAGGTGATCAAGGCGCTGTCGGACCGCACCGATGTGCTGCTGGAGGGCGGCCCTACCCTGGCCGGTGCCTTCCTGCGGGCCGGGGCGATCGACCGCATCCTGGCCTATGTCGCGCCGATCCTGCTGGGCGGCCCCATCACCGCGGTCGACGATGTGGGGGTGCCCAGCATTGCGCGCGCGTTG
Source organism: uncultured Actinomycetota bacterium (assembly GCA_963848535.1). GTDB lineage: Bacteria > Actinomycetota > Actinomycetes > Mycobacteriales > Mycobacteriaceae > Mycobacterium. The sequence goes on along the minus strand of CAWKEM010000004.1, from coordinate 463,356 downwards.
CGCTGGCAGTTCGACGGCATCGACCGGGTCGGCCCGGATCTGGTGCTGAGCCTGGTACCGCGCAGCGGTTAGCGCTCACCCAGCGGGACGACCTGCTGCTCGGTTACTTCCGGTTCGTCGGCGTGTTCCTTGCGGCCGCTGACCAGCAGGCCCAGCAGCGCTCCCACCACACAGACGACGGCGGTGACCTTGAACATCTCGCCGTACATCAACGCGAATGCCTGCAAGTACATCTCTCCCTGGGCGGCCACTCGCTCCATCAGGGTGGCGTTGGGAGGGATTGCGGCCGACAGCCCCGCCACGATCTGGTTGAACCGGTACAGGCCCCAGGCGGTCAGCGCGGCCACGCCGATCAGCATGCCCGTCATCCGGGCCACTACCACCGCCGCCGAAGCGATGCCGTGTTGCGCGGCCGGGACAACCCGCAGGGTGGCCGAGGACAGCGGCCCGATCACCAGGCCGAGCCCCAGGCCGGCCACCAGCAGGTCGGCGTGCATGGCGGGCACGGTGAACAATCCCAGGATGTTGTGGCGATAGCTCAACAGGTCGATCGGCCAGTGCGAGATCAGCCAGTAACCGTAGGCGGCGATGAGCAGCCCGACGAAGGCCATCACCCGGTCGCCGGCCCGGGTGGCGACCCAGCCGCCCACCAGCGCCCCGATCGGCAGCGCGATAAGGAACCACAGCAGCATCCCGGCCGCTTGGGCCTGATCCATTTGCAGCACGCCCTGGCCGAACAGCTCCACGTCGACCAGGGTCACCATCAGCGCCGCACCCGCGGCCATCGATGCGCCCAGCGCGGCCAGGAATGGCCGGAAGTGCACCCCCGCCGGTTCGATCAGCCGGGTGCGCGCGAAGCGCTCCCAGGCCACGAATGCCACCGCGGCAACGATCGCCCCCAACACCAGGGGCAACCCGTAGCTCGGCAGCACGTGTTTGCCGTCGGGCTCTGGGTTGTACAGCCCGATCACCGCGAGGCCCAGCGCGATGGCGAGCAGCACACCACCGACCACGTCGATCTTCTCGGGCGCGTCGGTGCGGTCGTGCGACGGCAGGCTGAACTGGATCATCACCATGGCGATCAAGGTCAGCGGGACGTTGATCCAGAACACGTATCGCCAGTCGTGGAACATCCACACGACGAAGATTCCGTACAGCGGGCCCAGCACGCTGCCGAGCTCCTGCGCGGCGCCGATACCGCCCAGCACGCCGGCGCGGTTGCGTTGTGCCCACAGATCGGCACCGAGGGCCAGCGTGACCGGCAATAAGGCACCGCTGGCCACGCCCTGGATGGTGCGGCCGGCGATCAGCATGTGGAAATCGCCGAAATGTCCGGCCAATGCGGTGACCACCGAGCCGACAATGAACAGGGTCAGGCTGGCTTGCAGCAGAAACTTGCGGCCGAAGCGGTCGGAAGCCCGGCCCAGCAGCGGCATCGCGGCGATGTAGCCCAATAGGTACAGCGTGACGATCCAGGTGATCCGCTGCAGCTGGTTGATCGGGATTCCGACGTCTTGCATGATGTCGCGCATGATCGTGACCACGACATAGGTGTCCAGGGCGCCCAGCAATACCGCCAGGCTGCCCGCGCTGATTGCGACGCGCCGTCCGGTCTGCGTGCTCATGAGGTCACCGGAGGCTTGGTGACCTGAACCGACTCGCCCCAGTTGGACAAGGTCATCTGGACGGAATTCCCCGAACTCTTTTGCAGGCTGACCTGGACCAGCTCATGGTCGCCGGTCTCCTGAATCCAGACCGTGGCCGGCAGCGACTGCCCGGAACTGATGGGCAGCCCGATCTTGGTCACCGCATCCGCTGAGACGTTTCCGCTGATCCGGACGGTGGTCTGCCCGTTGATGGTGTCGCGGCTCTCGGCTTTGGCGTTGCTGAAGTTGGCCAGCAGGTTGGCCAGTCCGGCGTCCGGACTCAGCAGGACCGAGACATCGTAGACATCGGAGGCTTTACCGAAATCACTCCACTTGTTGGGCGTGAGGGTGGCATACAGCTCACCGTCGACGACCACGAAGTCGATTTGGATATCGCTCCCGCCGAGCGTGATCGTCGTGTTTCCCTGCGCGGCGGTGCTCGGCGCGGTGGTGAGGTCACCGGTCAGCACTTTGATGGGCAGCCCCGGAATCTTGCCGTTCACCTTCAGCACCAGGTGCGCGCTCTTGACGTTCTTCGTGGCGTCGGCGGACTGCTTGACAAGTGTCGTGGCGTCGGGAAGTGGCGCGCCGCTCTGCTTCGGGCCCGACGAACAGCCGGCGAACAGGGCGGTGGCGATGCTCAGGGAAGCAAGGACGGCCGGTAGGCGGCGGGTTTGCATACCCTGCATCGTAGAGGGTGGCGGTGAAGGGGCCGGGCAACGCGGGGTGCGGGTCCCGCCCGATAACGGCGTTTGTACTGGCCAATTAGCCTGGTGGAATGTTCACCGGAATTGTTGAGGAACTCGGCGAGGTGACCGGCCGGGACGTCCTCGCCGATGCCGCACGCCTGACCATTCGCGGACCCGTCGTCACCGCCGACGCCGGCCATGGCGATTCGATTGCGGTCAACGGCGTGTGTCTGACGGTCGCCGAACTGCTGCCGGACCACCAATTCACCGCTGACGTGATGGCCGAGACCCTGAACCGCTCGAACCTGGGCGAATTGCGGGTCGGCAGCCCGGTAAACCTGGAGCGCGCCGCGGCCGTCAACAGCCGGCTCGGCGGTCACATCGTGCAGGGGCATGTGGACGGCACCGGCCAGGTGGTGTCGAGGGCCCCCTCCGATCACTGGGAGGTGGTGCGGATCGAGGTCCCCGCGGAACTGGCCCGCTACATCGTCGAGAAGGGGTCGATCACCGTCGACGGGATTTCGCTGACGGTCTCCGGGCTGGGCGCCGGACCGCAGGACTGGTTTGAGGTCTCGCTGATCCCGACGACCCGGGAACTGACCACCCTGGGTCGTGCTCCGGTTGGAACACCGGTGAACCTCGAAGTCGATGTGCTCGCGAAATACGTTGAGCGGTTGATGACGGCGAACACCAAGCTGTAAGCCACGGTCAACGAAGCGGTAGCAATAACCGCAGCGCGGCCGTGGCTCATGTCGTGGTTCATACTGAATGCAACAAGTGGGCTTCTTGGGTGAGCCGTTTCGACAATGTTCCCGCCTGCCAGTGGGAACGGCGAGGTAGCAAAGATGACGAGGTTGGACTCCGTCGAGAGGGCGGTTGCCGACATTGCGGCCGGTAAGGCCGTCATCGTCATCGACGACGAGGACCGCGAGAACGAAGGCGACCTGATCTTCGCCGCCGAAAAGGCGACGCCGGAGCTGGTGGCCTTCATGGTCCGCTACACCTCGGGATACCTGTGCGTACCGCTGCACGGCGCGATCTGCGATCGGCTGGGGCTGTTGCCGATGTACGCGGTGAACCAGGACAAGCACGGGACCGCCTACACCGTCACCGTCGATGCACGAGACGGCGTGGGTACCGGGATTTCGGCTTCCGATCGGGCTACCACAATGCGGTTGTTGGCCGATCCGGCCAGCGTTGCCGGCGATTTCACCCGTCCCGGTCACGTCGTTCCGTTGCGCGCCAAGGACGGCGGCGTGCTGCGCCGGCCGGGTCACACCGAGGCCGCCGTCGACCTGGCCCGGATGGCGGGTCTGCAACCCGCGGGTGCGATTTGCGAGATCGTCAGCCAAAAGGACGAAGGCGCGATGGCTCAGACCGATGAATTGCGGGTCTTTGCCGACGAGCACGGCCTTGCGCTGATCACCATTGCCGATCTGATCGAGTGGCGGCGCAAACACGAGAAGCACATCGCGCGGATCGCCGAAGCGCGGATCCCGACGCGACACGGAGAGTTTCGCGCCATCGGCTACGCCAGCCTCTACGAGGACGTCGAACATGTGGCGCTGGTTCGTGGCGAGATCGCCGGACCGAACGCCGACGGTGACGACGTGTTGGTCCGCGTCCACTCCGAGTGCTTGACCGGTGACGTGTTCGGTTCCCGTCGCTGCGACTGCGGGCCCCAACTAGACGCCGCGATGGCATTGGTCGCACGCGAGGGGCGGGGCGTCGTGCTGTACATGCGCGGCCACGAGGGCCGCGGCATCGGCTTGATGCACAAACTGCAGGCCTACCAGCTGCAGGACGCGGGTGCCGACACCGTGGACGCCAACCTCAAACTCGGATTGCCTGCCGACGCAAGGGATTACGGAATCGGAGCGCAGATCCTGGTCGACCTCGGGGTCCGCTCGATGCGGCTGCTGACCAACAACCCGGCCAAGCGGGTCGGTCTGGACGGATACGGACTGCACATCATCGAGCGGGTGCCGCTTCCGGTGCGGGCCAACGCGGAGAACATCCGCTATCTGATGACTAAGCGCGACAAGATGGGCCACGACCTTGTCGGGTTGGACGACTTTCACGAATCCATGCATTTGCCAGGCGAATTCGGTGGTGCTTTGTGAGTGGTGGCGCTGGCGTGCCGGAGGTGCCGGCGCTTGACGCGTCCGGTCTGCGGCTCGGTATCGTGGCAAGCACCTGGCACGGCCAAATCTGCGATGCGCTGCTGGCCGGCGCGCGCAAATTCGCTGCCGGGTCGGGCATCGACAGCCCGACGGTGGTCCGCGTGTTCGGCGCGATCGAGCTTCCGGTGGTAGCGCAGGAGCTTGCCCGCAACCATGACGCCGTCATCGCACTGGGTGTCGTGATTCGTGGGGCCACACCGCATTTCGACTATGTCTGCGACGCGGTGACCCAGGGCCTGACCCGGGTCGCACTGGACGCGTCGACGCCGGTGGCCAACGGGGTGTTGACGACCAACACCGAGGAGCAGGCGCTGGACCGGGCCGGGCTCCCGACATCGGCCGAGGACAAAGGGGCCCAGGCGGCCGGGGCGGCCCTGACCGCCGCGCTGACCTTGCGTGACCTGCGCGCTCGGTCGTGACCGGGTCGCCGAACCGGGAGGTCTGGGATGTCGAGCTGCGTCCCCACCGGACGCCGTTATTTGTCTATGCCGCGGCGTTTCTGATCGCTGCGGTGCACATCGCGGTGGGCCTGCTGCTCAAGATCAGGTCCAGCGGGGTGATCTTCCAGACCTCCGACCAGGTGGCGATCGCCGTTCTGGGTCTGGTCATCGCCGGCATCGTGCTGTTGTTCGCGCGGCCCCGGCTGCGGGTGGGGCCGGCCGGGATGTCGGTGCGTAACCTGTTGGGTTACCGGCTGATCCGGTGGCCGGATATCGTCGGTGTCTCGTTTCCGAAGGGCAGCCGCTGGGCACGGATCGACCTGCCCGACGACGAGTACATCCCGGTGATGGCGATCCAGGCCGTCGACAAGGACCGCGCCGTGGACGCCATGGACACCGTACGGTCGCTGCTGGCGCGATACCGGCCGGACCTGCGCATACGCTGAGCGGAGCGGGTGTCGTCGCGACCTGCTACACTCGAACATATGTTCGAATTCTGGCATGCCTCGCGACCCACGCCGGAGTCGACGGCGCTGCTCGAACGGGTACGCGACGCCGGGCGGACGGAGGCGCAGGCCGCCGCCGAACGTCTGGTGGCCATCGGTGAGTTGTTCGTACTGCGCTGCCAGGATTCCGGGGAGCGGGCGGACTGGGCCATGGACACGCGGGACGCGGTGGCCGCGCAGGTGGCGGCCGCGCTGCAGACCAGTATGGCGATGGGGTCCAGCTACCTGCGCTACGCCTTGGCGATGCGCGACCGGCTACCGGAGGTGGGCAAGGTGTTCCAGGCCGGCGACATCGACTACCGCGCGCTCCAAACCATCGTGTTTCGCACCGATTTGCTCACCGATGCCGAGGCGCTGGCGCAGGTGGACGCTCAGCTGGCGGTGCTAAAGTCACGATGCCCGCCGCGCAGCAGCGACGTGGTGATCCACGTGGTCGCCGAGCAGTCCACTGTGGATGGCACTGGGACTACGCCGGGTGTGTCGCCGGGCGTTGAGGGGCTCATCCCCGCCGAGCTGGTCGCCGAGCTGGCCAAGTCCGCCAGGCTGCAGCCCCTCATCTGCCCGGTCGACGCCCCCGAACCGGGATACACGCCCTCGGCCAAACTCGCCGACTTCGTGCGGTGCCGGGACCTGACCTGCCGGGCGCCGGGTTGCGACCGGCCTGCGGTGGATTGCGATGTGGACCATACCGTCGCTTACAGCGACGGCGGGTGCACACACCCATCGAACTTGAAATGTCTATGTAGAAGACATCACTTGCTGAAAACTTTCTGGACAGCCTGGCGCGATGAGCAACGCCCCGATGGCACGGCAAATCTCGTGGCGTAAACCCTAGTAGGCTTGGAGGTATGGCATGGCAGCCGTAGTCGCAAAGGTCCGCCGGGGCGCAGCCGGATGGCCCCTATGAAGGCGTACCGGACCACGTGCAGGAGGAGCAGTGCCGACATTCCCGACACTTCACCACGTTGCGGTCACGGTGCGCGATTTGTCGGTCAGTGGGCCCTGGTATCGGAGACTGTTCGGCACGGAACCGGTGCTTGACGAGGACACCGACGCCGGGTTCCACCATCTGGTGTGGCTGTTGGACGGCGGCACCCTGTTCGGCATCCACGAGCACAGGCGCCCGGCGCCCGACGAGCGGTTCAGCGAGTTCCGGGCGGGGCTGGACCATGTCAGCTTCGGCTGCGCCGAGCGTGCGGAGCTGGACGAGTGGGCGCGGCGGCTCGATGGGCTCGGGATCGCGCACGGCGGCGTGGTGCAGGCGCACTACGGGTCGGGGCTGAGCTTCCGCGATCCCGACGGCATCGCATTGGAGTTCTTCGCGCCGCCGGGGAATCACCAGGCGAACTAAGGTCGACGCCTAAAACGTTCTTCACCTATTCGGTGCCATCGCTTGCTGAAAACTTTCTGGACCGGCTGGCGCGACGAACAAAGCAAAAGCCCTGTCGGTCCCGCGCCGATGATGATCACGTCACGGGTGTCATGCATGTTCGTGCGATTCGTGTTCTTCGCGGTGCTCCCTCTCAACCTATGAATTGCCGTGGTACATTCCCGGACTGTCATACCCGGTGGTTGTGCGGAGGCTCAATCGATGGTCACACGGCGCTGGAACGAGTCGGACGAGGCCAAGAGCAGCTACGTCAAGGAGTTGTTTTCGGCGCTGGCGAAGCGCTACAACGTGATGACGGATGTGTGGACGCTCGGGCTTCATCGTGTGTGGAAGCGGCAGGCCATGGAGCTTTGCGCCCTCCGGCCCGGCGAACGAGTGCTGGACGTTGCGACCGGGACGGGTGATCTGGCGTTCCAGGAGGAGGCGGCGGTCGGGCCGGAAGGCCAGGTCGTGGCCGTCGACTCCTGCGCGGCGATGCTTGAGGTCGCCCGGCGGCGGCAGCGCGCGCCCATCGACTTCCAGGAGGGCGACGCCATGGACCTGCGGTTCCAGGATGCGTCGTTCGACGTAGTCACAATCGGCTTCGGGCTGCGCAACGTCGCCGACCGCGGCCAGGCGCTGCGCGAGTTCCGGCGCGTCCTGAGGCCAGGCGGCCGGTTGATGGTGCTCGATTTCAGCACGCCGAACTCGAAGATGCTGAAAGCCGTTCACGACCTGCTCTACTTCGGCCTGATGCCGGCTGTGGGCTGGGCCTTTGCCTGGCATCGCGACGCCCATCATTACACCTCCGATTCGATCCGCACCTGGATGTCGCGGGACGAGCTGAGCAAGGCGATGCTGGAAGCGGGATTCGTCGATGCCCGCTACATCTCGCTGAGCACCGGGTTCGCAACGGTCCATTTAGGCGTGCGCGCGGCCAGCGGCGGATCTGCGCGATGACCGATGACCTAGCCGGGCCCGCCGACGATTAGCACCCGAGCGGCGAGAGCCGAGGCGCGGGTCGACCGGCGACCGGCGTATGGGCACCCACCCAGAATATCTTTCGGCGTTTCGCTAGCATCACTTGCTGAAAACGTTCCGGGGCTGGCGTGACAAGCAGCTCCCTGACGGCACGGTGATCTGGATTCTTCCCGATGGGGACACCTACGTGACCACGCCGGGCAGCGCGCTGCTGTTTCCCGCTCTGTGTGCGCCCACCGGCGACCTCCCCGCACCCGTGGTGACGAGCACCGAGCGCTGCGGCGGCTACCGCACGGCGATGATGCCGCTGCGCACCACCACCCGGGCCCAAAACCGGGCCCACCGCATCGCCGTCGAACGCCGACGCAACCGCCAAACCCGGCTAACCGCCGAGGCTGCACAGATCGGCCCCCTGCCACCCGATCCCGGCGAGGCCCCGCCTTTCTCGGCGCCCTTTTAGCGACTACTAGCCTGGATGGGTGCCAGATCCCGCCACCTATCGCCCCGCGCCCGGGTCCATCCCGGTCGAGCCGGGCGTCTACCGGTTCCGGGATCCGCACGGGCGAGTCATTTACGTCGGCAAGGCCAAGAGCCTGCGTAGCCGGCTGACGTCATACTTCGCCGACGTCGCCAGCCTGCACCCGCGAACCCGGCAGATGGTGACCACCGCGGCCAAGGTCGAGTGGACGGTGGTCAACACCGAAGTCGAGGCGCTGCAGCTGGAATACAACTGGATCAAGGAGTTCGATCCGCGCTTCAATGTCCGCTACCGCGACGACAAGTCTTATCCGGTGCTGGCCGTCACCCTCAACGAAGAGTTCCCCCGGTTGATGGTCTATCGCGGCCCGCGCCGCAAAGGTGTGCGCTATTTCGGGCCGTACTCGCATGCCTGGGCCATCCGGGAGACGCTGGACTTGCTCACCCGGGTGTTCCCGGCGCGAACCTGCTCAGCAGGAGTGTTCAAGCGCCACAAGCAGATCGACCGTCCGTGCCTGCTCGGATACATCGACAAATGCTCGGCGCCGTGTGTCGGCAGGGTCAGCGCCGAGCAGCATCGGCGGATCGTGGAAGACTTCTGCGACTTCCTGTCCGGCAAGACCGATCGGTTCGCCCGCGACCTGGAGCAAAAAATGAACGCCGCGGCCGAGCAACTCGATTTCGAGCGGGCTGCGCGGCTGCGTGACGACTTGTCCGCGGTGAAGCGCGCCATGGAGAAGCAGGCCGTGGTGTTCGGCGATGGTACCGACGCTGACGTGGTCGCCTTCGCCGACGACGAACTCGAAGCCGCGGTGCAAGTGTTCCACGTTCGCGGCGGCCGGGTCCGCGGACAGCGCGGCTGGATCGTCGAAAAGTCCGCAGATCCAGGTGATTCCGGTGAGGAACAGTTGGTCGAGCAGTTCCTGACGCAGTTCTACGGCGAACAGGCGGAGCTGGACGGCGCCGCCGATGAATCCGCCAACCCGGTGCCGCGCGAGGTGCTGGTGCCGTGTCTGCCGTCCAATGCCGATGAGCTGGCCAGCTGGCTGTCCGGTTTGCGCGGTTCGCGAGTGGCACTGCGGGTGCCGCGGCGGGGCGACAAGCGGGCGCTGGCCGAAACCGTTGCGCGCAACGCGAAAGAAGCTCTGCAGCAACACAAAATGAAGCGGGCCGGCGACTTCAACGCCAGATCCGCTGCGCTGCAGAACATTCAGGAAGCGCTGGGCCTGGCCGAAGCGCCACTGCGTATCGAATGCGTCGATGTCAGCCATGTGCAAGGGACCGATGTCGTGGGCTCGTTGGTGGTGTTCGAGGACGGCCTGCCGCGCAAATCGGACTACCGCCACTTCGGGATTCGGGAGGCCGCCGGACAGGGACGCTCCGACGATGTCGCCTCGATCGCCGAGGTGACCCGCCGCCGGTTCCTGCGGCACCTGAGCGACAAGAACGATCCGAATATGCTTTCCCCGGAGGGAAAATCACGCCGGTTCGCCTACCCGCCCAACTTGTACGTCGTTGACGGCGGTGCGCCGCAGGTCAACGCCGCCAGTGCCGTGCTCGACGAGCTCGGTATCACCGATGTCGCGGTAATCGGCCTGGCCAAGCGACTGGAAGAAGTGTGGGTGCCCTCCGAGCCGGATCCCGTCATCATGCCGCGCAACAGCGAGGGCCTGTATCTGTTGCAACGGGTGCGTGACGAAGCGCATCGGTTTGCCATCACCTACCATCGCAGCAAGCGATCCAAGCGAATGACGGCATCGGTGCTGGATTCGGTGCCAGGATTGGGAGAACATCGTCGTAAGGCGCTGGTAACCCATTTCGGATCGATAGCCCGCCTCAAGGAGGCCACCGTCGACCAGATCACAGCCGTCCCGGGCATCGGCGTGGCCACCGCCACGGCCGTCCTCGAGGCGCTGCGCCCCGAGCAGCCCGGAGCCGGCGGATGACGGGTCACGGTGAGTTGGCCGAGGGCCACCCGGGTCAGGCGCACCCGGAAGGCGGAGCCGGTATCGACGTCGTTCTGGTCACCGGATTATCGGGGGCCGGACGGGGTACCGCAGCCAAGGTGCTCGAGGACCTCGGCTGGTACGTGGCCGACAACCTGCCACCCCAGCTGATCACCCGGATGGTCGATTTCGGCCTGGCGGCCGGGTCGCGGATCACCCAGCTGGCGGTCGTGATGGACGTGCGGTCACGTGGATTCACCGGTGATTTGGACTCGGTGCGCACCGAGTTGGCCACCCGCAACATCACCCCGCGCGTGGTGTTCATGGAGGCATCCGACGACATGTTGGTGCGCCGTTACGAACAGAATCGCCGCAGCCACCCGCTGCAGGGCGAGCAGACCTTGGCCGAGGGCATTGCCGCGGAGCGCAGGATGTTGGCTCCGGTTCGCGCCAGCGCCGACCTGATCATCGACACGTCGACGCTGTCGGTGCGGGGCTTGCGGGAGAGCATCGAGCGGGCGTTCGGCGGCGGTGCCACCGCGTCCACCAGCGTGACCGTCGAGTCCTTCGGCTTCAAGTACGGCCTGCCGATGGACGCCGACATGGTGATGGACGTGCGATTTCTGCCCAACCCGCACTGGGTCGACGAGTTGCGTCCGCTCACCGGCCAGCACCCGGCGGTGCGTGATTACGTGTTGGCCCAGCCCGGCGCGGCTGAGTTTCTCGACACCTACCATCGATTGCTGAACCTGGTTGTCGACGGTTACCACCGGGAGGGCAAGCGCTACATGACGGTCGCTGTCGGCTGCACCGGCGGTAAGCATCGCAGCGTCGCGATCGCCGAGGCATTGATGCAGCTGCTGAGCGGCAATGCGCAACTGTCGGTGCGGGTGCTGCACCGGGATCTGGGTCGCGAATGAGCGACTCAACCAGCCCCCCGAGTAACCACAGCATCGTTGCGCTGGGCGGGGGACACGGCTTGTACGCAACGCTGTCCGCAGCCCGCCGGCTGACTCCACACGTCACCGCTGTGGTGACCGTCGCCGACGACGGCGGATCCTCCGGCCGGCTGCGCAGCGAGCTGGACGTGGTGCCGCCGGGCGATTTGCGAATGGCCCTGGCGGCGTTGGCATCTGATAGCCCGCATGGGCGGCTGTGGGCGACCATACTGCAGCACCGATTCGGCGGCAGTGGCGCCCTGGCCGGACATCCGATCGGCAACCTGATGCTGGCCGGCCTCAACGAGGTGCTGGCCGACCCGGTCGCCGCCCTCGACGAGCTCGGACGCATCCTCGGCGTCAAAGGCAGGGTGCTGCCGATGTGTCCGATCGCGCTGCAGATCGAGGCCGACGTGTCCGGCCTGGAGACCGACCCGCGGATTTTCCGGCTGATCCGCGGCCAGGTGGCGATCGCGACCACGCCGGGCAAAGTGCGCCGGGTGCGGCTGCTTCCCGCCGACCCGCCGGCGACTCGGCAGGCCGTCGACGCCATCATGGCCGCCGACCTGGTGGTGCTGGGGCCCGGGTCGTGGTTCACCAGCGTGATCCCGCATGTGCTGGTGCCAGGGCTGGCCGGGGCGCTGCGGGCCACCACCGCCCGGCGCGCGCTGGTGCTCAACCTGGTGGCCGAGCCGGGGGAGACGGCCGGTTTCTCCGTGGAACGTCATCTGCACGTGCTGGCCCAGCACGCACCGGGATTCACCGTGAACGACATCATCATCGACGCCGAACGAGTGCCGAGTGAGCGGGAACGGGAGCAACTGCGCCGCACCGCAACTGTGCTACAAGCCGAGGTGCACTTCGCCGACGTGGCCAGACCTGGTACACCTTTACATGATCCAGGCAAGCTCGCGGCGGCCCTGGACGGGGTCCGAGCGGGCCAAAGCGGCCCGGAAGCCCCGCCGGTCACGGCCACCGCAGAGATCAGGGTCGACGGTGCAAGTCCACAGACCGGTGCGAACGGACCGGCTGGCAGCGGACCAAGGAGTGACGAAGCGTGGCGATGACGACCGAAGTCAAGGACGAGCTGAGCCGACTGGTAGTGAAATCGGTCAGCGCGCGCCGGGCCGAAGTCACCTCCCTGCTGAGGTTCGCCGGTGGGTTGCACATCGTCGGTGGCCGGGTGGTGGTCGAGGCCGAGGTGGACCTGGGCAACGTCGCGCGGCGGCTGCGCAAAGACATCTTCGAGCTCTACGGATACAACGCGGTCGTGCATGTCTTGTCGGCCAGTGGGATTCGCAAGAGCACCCGGTACGTGCTGCGGGTGGCGAACGACGGTGAGGCGCTGGCACGCCAGACCGGGCTGCTCGACGTGCGGGGGCGTCCGGTGCGCGGTCTGCCGGCCCAGGTCGTCGGCGGAAGTACCGGCGATGCCGAGGCCGCGTGGCGAGGAGCTTTTTTGGCGCACGGGTCGCTGACCGAGCCGGGACGTTCGTCGGCGCTGGAGGTCAGCTGCCCCGGCCCGGAGGCCGCGCTGGCGTTGGTGGGCGCGGCACGCCGGCTCGGGGTCAGCGCGAAGGCCCGCGAGGTGCGCGGCTCCGATCGGGTGGTGGTGCGCGACGGTGAGGCGATCGGCGCATTGCTGACCCGGATGGGTGCCCTGGACACCCGGCTCGTCTGGGAGGAGCGCCGGATGCGTCGCGAGGTGCGGGCGACGGCCAACCGGCTCGCCAATTTCGACGACGCCAATCTGCGCCGCTCGGCGCGGGCGGCGGTCGCGGCCGCGGCGCGGGTGGAGCGGGCGCTGGAGATCCTCGGCGATACCGTCCCCGACCATCTGGCGTCGGCCGGCAAGCTGCGCGTCGAGCACCGACAGGCTTCGCTGGAGGAGCTGGGCCGGCTCGCCGATCCCCCGATGACCAAAGACGCTGTGGCCGGCCGTATTCGGCGTTTGTTATCGATGGCTGATCGTAAGGCGAAGGTCGACGGCATCCCCGACACCGAATCGGCGGTGACACCGGACCTGCTGGAGGACGCCTAGTCCGATTTTGATGTCGGACGCAGCTGCGAACTTGTTGATATCTGGCCGCAGCGGGCGGGTGAGGGCTACGGTCGGGTCATGAAACGGCTTTCGAGTGTTGATGCGGCGTTTTGGTCTGCAGAAACTGCGGGCTGGCATATGCATGTGGGTGCCCTGGCGATCTGCGATCCCCGTAATACGCCCGAGTACAGCTTTGAGCGACTCCGTGAGCTGATCATCGAGCGGCTGCCGGAGCTGCCGCAGTTGCGCTGGCGGGTCACCGGGGCGCCGCTCGGGCTGGACCGGCCGTGGTTCGTCGAAGACCCGGAACTTGACGTCGACTTCCACGTCCGGCGGATCGGCGTTCCCGCGCCCGGCGGGCGCCGCGAGCTCGAAGAGCTCGTAGGCCGGCTGATTTCCTACAAGCTGGACCGCTCCCGACCGCTGTGGGAACTATGGGTCATCGAGGGCGTCGAGGGCGGCCGGATCGCGACGCTGACCAAGATGCACCACGCCATCGTCGACGGCGTCTCGGGCGCCGGGTTGGGTGAAATCCTTTTGGACGTCACGCGAGAACCTCGGCCACCGCAAGACGAGACGGTCGGATCGCTGGTGGGAGACCAGCTGCCGAGCCTGGAACGGCGCGCGGTGGGTGCGCTCATCAACGTCGGAATCATGACCCCGTTCCGCATCGCCCGACTGGTGGAGCAGACGTTGCGCCAGCAGATCGCCGCGTTGGGTCTCCGCAGCAGGCCGCCGCATTATTTCGAAGGGCCCAAGACCCGGTTCAATGCGCCGGTGTCGCCGCACCGCCGGATTACCGGCTGCCGCGTCGAGTTGGCCCGGGCCAAGGCCGTCAAGGACGCCTTCGGTGTCAAGCTCAACGACGTCGTGCTGGCGCTGGTGGCGGGCGCCGCGCGGGAATATCTGCAAAAACGTGGGGAGTTGCCGGCGAAACCACTCATTGCGCAGATCCCGGTCTCAACCCGCACCGACGAGAACAAGGACGACGTCGGAAACCAGATCAGCTCGATGACCGCATCCCTTGCCACCGACATCGAAGATCCCGCCGAGCGGCTGCTGGCCATCCACGCCAGCACGCAGAGCGCCAAAGAAATGGCCAAGGCGCTGTCGGCGCATCAGATCATGGGGCTCACCGAGACCACGCCGCCCGGGCTGCTGCACCTGGCCGCGCGTGCGTACACGGCCAGTGGGCTGTCCCGAAACCTGGCGCCCATCAACCTGGTCGTGTCCAATGTGCCGGGTCCGGCGTTCCCGCTGTACATGGCCGGCGCCAAACTGGACTCGCTGGTGCCGCTCGGTCCGCCGGTCATGGACGTCGCCCTGAATATCACCTGCTTCTCCTACACGGACTATCTCGACTTCGGTTTTGTGACGACACCCCAGGTAGCCAACGACATCGACGACATGGCCGATCGCATCGAACCGGCGCTGACCGAACTCGAGAACGCCGCCGCGGCCCTGGCGTAAGTAAGCGGCTCAGTCGCGGCCGGGCTGGTCGGTCGAGTAGCTGGTCGCATAGACCCAGGACAAGAACCGCGCCACCGCCTCGGCCGATTGGTGTGCCCGGGGGGAACCGAAGATGTCGAAAGCGTGTTGGGCATTGGGCAATTCGGCGTAGGCGACCGGGGACTTCGACACCGCCCGCAGTTCGTCGACGAACTCCCGCGCTTCGCCGACCGGAATGAGGGAATCGTCGTGTCCGTGCAACACGAAGAACGGTGGCGCGTCGGTCCGCAGCTGCCGGATCGGCGAGGCATCCAGATAGATGTCGCGGTGGGTGGCGAATTTTTGCTTTACCACGAATTTCTCCAGCAGGCCGACGAACTCGCGGCGGCCCTCCCCGGCGGTGGAGTACCAGTCGTAGCGCCCGTAGATGGGCACGGCGGCGGCCACCGATGTGTCGGCGTCCTCGAAGCCCGGCTGAAACTTGGGATCGCCTGCGGTCAGCGCTGCCAGGGCAGCCAGGTGGCCCCCGGCGGACCCGCCGGTGATCGCGACGAAGCCGGGGTCTCCGCCGTAGCCCGTGATGTGTTTTTTGACCCACGCCAGCGCCCGTTTGACGTCGACGATGTGGTCGGGCCAGGTGTGCAGGGGCGAGACCCGGTAGTTCATCGATACGCAGACCCAGCCGCGGGAAACCAGGTGGCTCATCAACGGATAGGCCTGCGGCCGGCGCCAACCGATCACCCACGCGCCGCCGGGGACTTGCAGCAAGACCGGCGCCTTGCCGTCGAGCGGCAGGTCGCGGCGGCGCCAGATGTCGGCCAGGTTCGCCCGCCCGTGTGGACCGTAGGACACGATGTTGGTCTTCTCGACGAAACGCCGCCGGGCCACCGTGGTGCGCAGCGGAACGCTGCGCAGCCGGACGCCAGTCGGGCGCGAGGGGGCTGCCGGCAGATCGGCCAGCGCCTTGGCGTAGTCCGGTCCCAGCTGTTCGCGCAGCCCGGCCTCCAGCACCGGGCCCGGCGTGGTGACGCCGCGGTAGCGGATCACCGCCAGGATCGCCCAGGCCGCGGCCGTCAGGCTCAGCGCCGCCTTACCCCGCGGACCGGCGAAGTCGCCGCGCCGCCCGCGCCGCAGCGCGTCCACCAGCGAGGCGGAGACGTACAGGCCCGGCACCTCCGACGTCGGCCAGCCGAACCAGAACACCAGGACGGTGCTGTAGCCCCTGCGGGCGAGCGGGCGTAATCCGTTGGCCGCGTTGACGAGTTCCACTGTCGCGCGGGTCAGCGGTCTGGGGCGCCGCAGCCTGTTGATCAGTTCACGTTTCACGAGCCGCTCACCCGGGATTGCAGTTCGTTGCGCAGGACCTTGCCGGTGCTGCCGCGGGGAAGTTCGTCGACGACGGTTATTTCGCGGGGCACCTTGTAGTTGGCCAGGTTGTCCCGGACGTGTTGCTTGAGCGTGTCAGGGGTAACGCTGTCATCGGGATGGGCGCCCGGGTTCAGTACCACGAACGCCGCCAGCCGTTGGCCGTACTGCTCGTCGTCCACGCCGATCACCGCCGCCTCGGCCACGTCGGGGTGTGCGGCCAGCGTCTTCTCCACCTCGATCGGGTAGACGTTCTCTCCGCCGGAGACGATCATCTCGTCGTCGCGGCCGACGACGAACAGCCGGCCATCCGTGTCGACGTACCCGACGTCGCCCGACGACATGAACCCGGCGTGGAAGTCCTTCGTGGTGCCCGACGTGTAGCCGTCGAACTGGGTGTTGTTGCGGACGTAGATGCTGCCGACTTCGCCGGTGGGCACCTCGTGGAAATCGTGGTCCAGGATGCGGATTTCGCACCCGTCCGCGGGCCGGCCCGCGGTGTCGGGCGCCGCGCGCAGGTCCTGCGGGCCGGCGGTGGCGATCATGCCGGCCTCGGTGGCGTTGTAATTGTTGTAGATCACGTCGCCGAACTGGTCCATGAACGCGATGACAACATCGGGTCGCATCCGCGAGCCCGACGCGGCGGCGAAGCGCAATGACTTGCCGCTGTAGCGGTTTCGTACCTCGGCGGGCAGGTCCATGATGCGGTCGAACATCACCGGCACCACGGCCAAGCCCGTCGCCCGGTACCGGTCGATGAGGTCCAGCGTTGCCTCCGGGTCGAATTTGCGCCGGGTGACCACCGGGCAGGCCAGCGATGCGGCGAGCATCAACTGCGAAAAACCCCAGGCGTGGAACATCGGCGCCACGATCACTATGGGCTCCTCGGCGCGCCACGGCGTGCGATCCAGGATCGCCTTGAGGGTGCCGATTCCACCGCCAGAATGCTTGGCGCCCTTGGGTGTTCCGGTGGTGCCGGAAGTCAGCAGGATCAGCCGGCCCTTGCCGCCGGTGCGCCTGGGCTGTTGTCCGGTATGGGCGGCGATCAGTTTTTCGACAGTCAGCTCGTGCTCGCCGTCGGCCCACGCCACGATGCGGGTGGCGTCCGGTTTGTCGGCCAGCGCACGGTCCACCGTCGCGGTGAACTCCTCGTCGTAGACAACGGTGTCCACGCCTTCGCGGATCACCACGTCGGCCAGCGCCGGGCCGGCGAACGACGTGTTGAGCAACAGGATGTCGGCGCCGATCCGGTCGGCGGCCACCAGCGCCTCGACGAAGCCGCGGTGATTACGGCACATGATCCCGACGACCTTCGGCGCTCCACCCGGCAACGCCTGGAGCGCGGCGGCCAGGGCGTTGCTGCGCTCGTCGAGCTGCCGCCAGGTCAGGGCGCCCAGCTCGTCGATCAGGCCCGGCCGGTCCCCGCAGCGCTGCGCCGCACCGGCGAAGCCCGCGGTGACGCCCATGCCTTCGCGGCGCATGGCCGCAGCGATCCGCAGGTAGCGGTCGGGTCGCATCGGTGCGATCAATCCGGCACTCCTCATGCTGCCGATCAGACCCAGAGTCTGGCTAATCCGACTTGCCACGGTTCAGCCCAGTATCGGGAATCGGCGCTTGGCGGCGAGCTGGTCGAGGGCCTGCTGCATCACCGACCGCACGTACTCGTCGACCTCCTCCACGTCCGGGTCGTCGCCGAACCGCGCGGCGATATCGATCGGTTCCAGCACCTGCGTCACGATCTTGGCGGGCAGCGGCACATTGGGCGGGACCGCGACACTGAACCCGAACGGGAAGCCGAACGACAGCGGCAGAATGGCGCTGCGCAGCAAGCGTTTCACCCCCAACCGCTCGGCCAGCCAGGTGCCGCGGGACAAGTAGAGCTGGGTCTCCTGGCCGCCGATGGACACCGCGGGCACGATGGGCACGCCGGCTTCGATCGCGGTGCTGACGTACCCCTGGCGGCCGTTGAAGTCGATCACGTTCTCGGCGAGGGTGGGCCGGTATGCGTCGTAGTCGCCGCCGGGAAACACGATGACCACGCCGCCGGACCGCAACGCTTTCGCAGCGTTGTCCCGGCTGGCCCGGATGTAGCCGGTCCGCCGGAAGAATTCCCCGGTGGGGCCGGTCATGAGGATGTCGTGGCTCAGCGTGTAGACCGGCCGGCCGTAACCGAATTTCTCGTAGAAGCCGACGCTGAAGATCGGGACGTCCATCGGGAACATGCCGCCGGAGTGGTTACCGACGACCAGCGCTCCGCCGGGCGGGAAGGAATCCAGGCCGCGCACCTCCGACCGGAAGTAGGCCTTCAGGACCGGGCGCATGACACCCATCAGGCGCTGGGTCAGGACGGGGTCGAATTTGCCGATGTCCCCGATATCCGGGCTGTGGCTGTCGGTCACGTTCCTCCCTTGACGTTCCGGCGAGGCTGCGTTGCCGTGTCGAGTCCCTCGATGGTAACGACCGCGGTCGGAGCCGCTGTCACGGCGTTTCTCCCGCATTTGTGTCGCGGTTCGCCCGGCCCGGCCCAGCAGCGACGATATTTATCCGCCGTGCATATGGTGCCGGTCGGATTCGGCGCGTTATTGTTACCCACGCCCAACGCCGACCCCAGGTGGGAGAGACAGATGGACCTCGCCGGTTTGTCCGCCGAGCGTGGTGCACGCTCGCGCGCTGCACTCAGGACCAATAGCGCTCCTGACCCACGCACGCGTCGGCCCCGCGGGTCGATGTCTGCGCTAGTGGTGGACCGGCCTGCCGGTGGTGTGGATGCTTCCGCAGCTGCGGCGGATACGGCGGATCGCGCCCAGGCTGACTACTTTGTGCGTCTGCTCACTCAAAACCGCCGTCTCATCGACCACCGGATCGATGAATACCAGAAGGCGATCGCCATCTCGGAAGCCAACGGCGACCTGGAAGGCGCCGGCAGCTTTCGGCGCATGACGCGGGTCGAAGAACAGGATCGGCAGACGCTCGACGGCCTGATCGAACAGCTGCACCGGCGATTCTCCCGTCGGACCCCCGGCGAAAGGGTCCCGATCTCTTCGCGGGTGCGGTTCGTGGCCCGGTGAGCAACGCGGGCGGCACCGGCTGAGCGGGCGAATCGACCTCCGCCGCAGTACTCTTCGCTGCTAAGTCCCCGGAGCGAGGCCAACCATGGGATTCATGACACCGGAGCTTCCGGACGTCGATCGTGACACCTGGCAGCACGAGCCACGGGCGACGCGACTGCAAGTCGTGACCCGGCACTGGGCGGAACACGGCTTCGGCACCCCATCCGCGGTATATCTCCTCTACCTGATCAAGATCGCAGCCTACGTCGGCGGCGCCGCGGCGATCATCTCGCTGACCCCCGGCCTGGGCGGGCTGAACCGCATCGGCGATTGGTGGACACAACCGATCGTCTACCAGAAGGTCATCATCTTCACCCTGCTGTTCGAGGTGTTGGGCTTCGGCTGCGGATCCGGCCCGCTCACCGGGCGCTTCATGCCACCGATAGGCGGCTTTCTTTACTGGTTGCGCCCCAAGACAATTCGGCTACCGGCCTGGCCCGGCAAGGTTCCCTTCACCAGCGGCGATACCCGCACTGCTTTCGACGTCGCGCTCTATGCCATCGTGTTGATCGGCGGCGGGTGGGCGCTGCTGTCGCCCGGTCACGGTGGGCCGGTCACCGCCGCGGGCGATGTCGGTCTGGTCGATCCCGTCCTGGTGGTGCCGACGATCGTCGCCCTGGCCGTGCTGGGTCTGCGCGACAAAACCATCTTCCTGGCCGCCCGCGGTGAACACTATTGGCTGAAACTCTTGGTGTTCTTCTTTGTTTTCACCGATCAGATCGCGGCCTTCAAGATCATCATGCTCGGCTTGTGGTGGGGGGCAGCGACTTCCAAGCTCAACCACCACTTTCCGTACGTCGTCGCGGTGATGACGAGCAACAACGCGCTGCTGCGCAGCAGGCTGTTCACCTGGTTCAAGCACCTGCTCTACCTCGACCCGGTCGACGACCTACGGCCCTCCTGGCTGCCGAAGGCGATGGCCCATGTCGGCGGTACCACGGCGGAATTCGTGGTGCCGGGGTTGCTGGTGTTCGTCGCCGACGGACAACCGTGGCGGTGGTTCCTCATCGGGTTCATGGTGCTCTTCCACCTCAACATCCTTTCCAACCTCCCGATGGGCGTCCCGTTGGAATGGAACGTGTTCTTCATCTTCTCGCTGTTCTATTTGTTCGGGCACTACGGCACGATCCGGGCCGTCGACCTCCAGTCGCCGCTGCTGTTGGCTATCCTGATCGTCGCGCTTGCCATGGTGCCGATCGCGGGAAACCTTTTCCCCGAGAAGATTTCGTTCCTGCCGGCGATGCGCTACTACGCCGGAAACTGGGCCACCAGCATATGGTGCTTCCGGAGCGGTGCCGAGGACAAGATCGAAGCCAACGTTGTCAAAAGCTCTGCGCTCGTCGTCAACCAGCTGGCCAAGCTCTACGACGTCGCGACCGCCGAGATCATGAGCGACAAGACGGCGGCGTTCCGGGCGATGCACGCTCATGGCAGGGCGCTCAACGGCCTGTTGCCCCGCGCGTTGGGCGAGGACGCCGACGAAGCGGACTACAGCGTGCGCGAAGGCGAAATAGTTGCGGGGCCACTCGTCGGCTGGAACTTCGGCGAAGGCCATCTGCACAACGAGCAGCTCCTGGCCGCGGTGCAGCGGCGGTGCCAATTCGACGAGGGCGATGTCCGCGTCATCATCCTGGAGGGCCAGCCGATCCACATCCAACGTCAGGCGTATCGCATTGTCGACGCCAGGACCGGCGTGATCGAGGAAGGCTACGTCGCCGTCAAGGACATGCTGACCCGCCAGCCGTGGCCCGAGCCCGGTGACCGGTTCCCCGTCCACGTCACGGCGCAACGCACCGCTCGATGAGCACGGCGGTGGTGGTCGGTGCCGGGCCTAACGGTCTGGCCGCGGCGATCCACCTGGCCCGGCACGGTGTCGACGTGCAGGTGCTGGAGGCGCGCGACACGATCGGCGGGGGAGCGCGCTCGGGTGAGCTGACGGTGCCCGGAGTCACCCACGACCACTGCTCGGCGTTTCACCCGTTGGGCGTCGGTTCGCCGTTCTGGAAGCGGATCGACTTGGCAGGCTACGGGCTGGTGTGGAAGTGGCCGGAGATCGACTGTGCGCACCCGCTCGACGACGGCACCGCCGGCGTGCTGTATCAGTCGATCGAGGCGACCACGGCCCTGATGGGCCCCGACGCCACCCGGTGGCGGCGTGCGATCGGGGATCTGGCCACGGGCTTCGACGCTCTGGCCCACGATCTGCTGCGCCCGGTGATCAACATTCCCCGCCACCCGGTTCGGCTGGCCGCGTTCGGGCCGCGCGCGCTGCTGCCGGCCACCGCCATGGCCCGCTGGTTTCGGACCGAGCAGGCGCGCGCGTTGTTCGGCGGCGCCGCCGCACACGTCTACACCCGGCTGGACCGGCCGCTCACCGCATCCCTGGGCCTGATGATCCTGGCCAGCGGGCACCACTACGGATGGCCGGTCGCCCAAGGGGGGTCCGGTTCGATCAGCCAAGCCCTGGCCGCCGCCCTGAGCGCGCACGGCGGCACCGTGACCACCGGAGTGAGCGTCGCCGGTCGTGGCGACATCCCCGACGCCGACGTCGTCATGCTCGATCTCAGCCCGGCCGCGGCGCTGCAGATTTACGGCGATGTCATGCCCGGCCGAATCCAGCGGTCCTATCGGCGTTACCGCGAAGGGTCGTCGGCGTTCAAGGTCGACTTCGCCGTCGAGGGCGACATCCCATGGACGAACCCCGACTGCGCGCGCGCCGGCACGGTCCATCTCGGTGGCACGTTCGCCGAGATCGCGGACACCGAACGTCAACGCGCACAAGGCAAAATGGCGGAGCGGCCATTTGTGCTCGTCGGGCAGCAGTACCTGGCCGACCCAACCCGCTCGGCGGGCGACATCAACCCGATATACGCGTACGCGCACGTGCCGTTCGGCTACACCGGCGACGCCACCGCCGCCGTCGTTGACCAGATAGAGCGGTTCGCCCCGGGGTTCCGCGACCGGGTCGTCGCCACCGTCAGCACGAGCACCGCCGACCTGCAGGCCTACAACCCCAACTTCATCGGCGGCGACATCATCGGTGGCGCCAATGACGGGCTGCAGGTCATCTTCCGCCCACGGATCTCCGTCAACCCGTACGCGACCGGAGTGCCGGGTGTCTACCTCTGTTCGCAGTCCACACCGCCGGGAGCCGGTATCCACGGGCTGTGTGGCTACTACGCCGCCGACTCAGCGCTGAAGTGGCTCCGGAAGCAGCGCCGTCCGATGGCGCTGCGCGGGGGTGAAGGTCCACACTCTTACCGGCGCGGCAACGGTGCTGGCAGCTGATCTAGGCTGACGGCGAGCGCTCCTTAGCGGACACAGAAAGACAGGGAGAGACAAGTGACGGTCCGAGTAGGCATCAACGGCTTCGGTCGAATCGGGCGCAACTTCTACCGGGCCCTTTTGGCTCAAAAGGAGCAGGGCACCGCTGACATAGAGGTGGTCGCGGTCAACGACATCACCGACAACCACACACTGGCGCACCTGCTCAAATTCGACTCGATCCTGGGCCGGCTGCCCTACGACGTCAGCCTCGAAGGCCAGGACACCATCGTCGTCGGCACCCACAAGATCAAGGCACTCGAGGTCAGGGAGGGCCCGGCGGCGATGCCGTGGCGCGACCTGGGCGTCGACGTCGTCGTCGAATCCACCGGGTTGTTCACCAACGCGGCCAAGGCCAAAGGCCACTTGGAGGCCGGCGCCAAGAAAGTGATCATCTCCGCGCCCGCCACCGACCCCGACATCACCATCGTGCTGGGCGTCAACGACGACAAGTACGACGGCAGCCAGAACATCATCTCCAATGCGTCGTGTACCACGAACTGCCTTGCGCCAGTGACCAAGGTGCTGCAGGACGAGTTCGGCATCGTCCGGGGTCTGATGACCACCATCCACGCCTACACCCAGGACCAGAACCTGCAGGACGGCCCGCACAAGGACCTGCGTCGCGCCCGCGCCGCCGCGCTGAACATCGTGCCCACCTCCACCGGCGCGGCCAAGGCGATCGGCCTGGTGATGCCCGAGCTGAAGGGCAAGCTCGACGGTTATGCGTTGCGGGTGCCGATCCCCACCGGCTCGGTCACCGACCTGACCGTCGATTTGTCCAAATCCGCCAGCGTCGAGGAGATCAACGCGGCATTCAGGGCCGCCGCCGAAGGCAGGCTCAAGGGCATCCTGAAGTACTACGACGCGCCGATCGTGTCCAGCGACATCGTCACCGACCCGCACAGTTCGATCTTTGACTCCGGGCTGACCAAGGTGATCGACAACCAGGCCAAGGTGGTGTCCTGGTACGACAACGAGTGGGGCTACTCCAACCGGCTCATCGACCTGGTCGCCCTGGTCGGCAAGTCTCTCTAACCGTGCCCATCTACGCTCTGGAAGACCTTCTGGCAGCAGGGGTTTCGGGTCGCGGCGTGCTGGTGCGCTCCGATCTGAACGTGCCGCTCGACGATGACGGCGCCATCACCGATCCCGGCCGGATCGCCGCGTCGGCGCCGACGTTGCAGGCGCTGCTGCAGGCCGGTGCCAAGGTGGTGGTCACCGCGCACCTGGGTCGTCCCAAAAACGGGCCCGACCCGAAGTTGTCGCTGGCCCCGGTCGCGGCGGCGCTCGGCGGCCAGCTGGGCCGGCACGTGCAGTTGGCCGGCGACCCCGATCGCTCCCCTGTCGGCGCCGACGCACTGGCCCGTGCCGAGGGGCTCACGGACGGCGACATCCTGCTGCTGGAGAACATCCGGTTCGACCCGCGCGAGACCAGCAAGGACGACGGCGAGCGACTGGCGTTGGCCCGGCAACTGGCTGAATTAGTCGGGCCGGACGGCGCTTTCGTCTCCGACGGCTTCGGGGTGGTGCACCGCAAGCAGGCGTCCGTGTACGACATCGCCACGCTGTTGCCGCACTACGCCGGCACGCTGGTGGCCGAGGAGGTGCGGGTGCTCGAGCAGTTGACCAGCTCGAGCAGGCGGCCCTACGCGGTGGTGCTCGGCGGGTCGAAAGTGTCTGACAAGCTCGGCGTCATCGAGTCGCTGGCGACCAAGGCCGACAGCATCGTGATCGGCGGCGGGATGTGCTTCACATTCCTGGCCGCCCAAGGCTTTTCGGTGGGCAAGTCGCTGCTGGAAACGGAGATGGTCGATACTTGCCGCCGGCTGCTGGATACCTATGTCGACGTGCTGCGGCTGCCGGTGGACATCGTGGTGGCCGAGAAGTTCGCCGCGGACTCGCCCCCGCAGACCGTCGCGGCCGACGCCATCCCGAGCGACGCGATAGGCCTGGACATCGGGCCGGGATCGGTCAAACGGTTCACGACCTTGCTGTCCAACGCCAGGACCGTCTTCTGGAACGGCCCGATGGGAGTGTTCGAGTTCCCGGCGTTCGCCGCGGGCACCAAGGGTGTCGCCGAGGCGATCGCCGCGGCGACCGGCAAGGGTGCCTTCAGCGTGGTGGGCGGCGGCGACTCCGCCGCCGCCGTGCGTGCGCTCGGCATCCCGGAGGGCGACTTCTCGCACATCTCCACGGGCGGCGGAGCGTCGCTGGAATACCTTGAGGGCAAGACGCTGCCCGGCATCGAGGTACTGGGCCGGCCCCAGCCCGATCAAAACAAGGGGGGCGCAGACTCGTGAGCCGCAAGCCACTGTTAGCCGGCAACTGGAAGATGAACCTCAATCACTTCGAGGCGATCGCGCTGGCGCAAAAGATCGCCTTCGCGTTGCCGGACAAGTACTACGACAAGGTCGACGTCACGGTGGTGCCGCCGTTCACCGACCTGCGCAGCGTGCAAACCCTGGTCGACGGCGACAGGCTGCGGTTGACCTACGGTGCGCAGGACCTGTCCCAGCACGACTCGGGCGCCTACACCGGCGACATCAGTGGCGCCTTCCTGGCCAAGCTGGGCTGCACCTTCGTCGTCGTCGGGCATTCCGAGCGGCGCTCCTATCACAACGAGGACGACGCCCTGGTGGCCGCCAAGGCCGCGGCTGCGCTCAAGCACGGACTGACCCCGATCGTCTGCATCGGTGAGCACCTCGAGGTCCGGGAGGCGGGCGAGCACGTCAGCCACTGTGAGCAGCAGCTGCGCGGCTCGCTGGCCGGGCTCTCCGCCGGGCAGATCGGCACCGTCGTCATCGCCTACGAACCGGTGTGGGCGATCGGCACCGGGCGGGTGGCCAGCGCCACCGACGCCCAGGAGGTGTGCGCGGCGATCCGCAGGGAACTGGCCTCGCTGGCGTCACCGCAGATAGCCGACACCGTGCGGGTGCTTTACGGCGGCTCGGTCAACGCCAAGAACATCGGCGATATCGTCGCCCGCGACGATATCGACGGCGCGTTGGTCGGTGGGGCGTCACTGGACGGCGAGCAGTTCGCGACGATGGCGGCGATCGCCGCCGGTGGGCCGCTGCCCTAAGGCCGCGTCGCCGGCGGTAAGCTGTAGCCCATGCAATTGGCCCTGCAGATCACCCTGGTCGTCACCAGCATCTTGGTGGTGCTGCTGGTGCTGCTGCACCGCGCCAAGGGTGGCGGCCTGTCGACGCTGTTCGGCGGCGGTGTGCAGTCGAGCCTGTCCGGGTCGACGGTGGTGGAGAAAAACCTGGACCGGTTGACGCTGTTCCTCACCGGCATCTGGCTGGTGTGCATCGTCGGCATAGCCATGTTGATCAAATACCGCTAGATCCTTCCACGGCAGGCGGCCCGGGCGATCCGCACCGATACTGGGACGCATGGTTGAGGTTTCTGATACCGCGCTGGAACCGATCGGTGCCGTCCAGCGGACCCTGATCGGTCGCGACGCCACCGAGCCGATGCGTGCCGACATCAGGCTGCTGGGCACCATCCTGGGCGACACGGTGCGGGAGCAGAACGGTCACGAGGTGTTCGACCTCGTGGAATGTGCCCGGGTGGAATCGTTTCGGGTGCGGCGCTCCGAAATCGATCGGGCGGAGATGGCGCGGATGTTCTGCGGGCTCGACATCCACCTGGCGATCCCGATCATCCGGGCGTTCAGCCACTTCGCGCTGCTGGCCAACGTGGCCGAAGACATCCACCGGGAGCGCCGCCGCGCAATCCACGTCGGCGCCGGCGAGCCACCGCAGGACAGCACCCTGGCCGCGACCTACGCGAAACTCGATCGGGCACAGCTGGATTCGGCTACCGTTGCGCACGCCTTGCAGGGTGCCCTGGTTTCCCCGGTGATCACCGCCCATCCCACCGAGACCCGTCGGCGCACCGTTTTCGTCACCCAGCACCGGATCACCGAGTTGATGCGGTTGCATGCCGAGGGGCACACGGAAACCGACGACGGCCGCAACATCGAACTCGAGTTGCGCCGCCAGGTCCTCACGCTGTGGCAGACCGCGCTGCTCCGGCTGTCCCGGCTGCAGATCACCGACGAGATCGAGGTCGGCCTGCGGTATTACCCCGCCGCGTTCTTCACAGTGATCCCGCAGGTCAACGCCGAGGTTCGGGAGGCGTTGCGGGCTCGCTGGCCCGACGCCGATCTGCTCTCCGGACCGATCCTGCAACCCGGATCCTGGATCGGCGGTGACCGCGACGGCAACCCGAACGTGACCGCCGACGTGGTGCGGCTGGCCACCGGCAGCGCCGCGTTCACCGCGCTGGCGCACTACCTGGCCGAACTCACCGCTCTCGAGCAGGAGCTGTCGATGTCGGCGCGACTCCTCTCCGTCACCCCTGAGCTGGCCGCCCTGGCCGAGGGCTGCCAGGAGAAAGCCCAGGCCGACGAGCCGTACCGGCGGGCGCTGCGGGTGATCCGCGGCCGGCTCACCGCGACCGCCGCCGACATCTTGGACCGGCAACCGCAGCACCGGCTGGACCTGGGCTTGCCGCCGTACCCGACGCCGGCCGAACTGCAGGCCGACCTCGATACGATTGATGAGTCACTGCGCGCCCACGGCAGTGCGCTGTTGGCCGACGATCGGCTGGCCCTGTTACGAGAAGGCGTGCGCGTCTTCGGTTTTCATTTGTGCGGCCTGGACCTGCGACAAAACTCCGACGTGCACGAAGAAGTGATCGGCGAGCTGCTGGCGTGGGCGGGGGTGCACCCGGACTACGGTTCGCTGCCCGAAGACGAGCGGGTCGCGCTGCTGGCGGGCGAGCTGAGCACTCGCCGTCCACTGGTCGGTGACCGTGTGGTGGGGGTACCACCCGCTTGCGGGGGACTGTCCGACATGGCCCGCAGCGAGCTCGAGATCGTCGGGGCTGCCGCGCATGCCGTCGAACGCTACGGGCCCGCCGTGGTGCCCACCTATGTCATCTCGATGTGCCGCTCGGTGTCGGACGTCCTGGAGGCCGCGATTCTGCTGAAAGAGGCCGGCCTGTTGGATGCCTCCGGGCCCGAACCGTACTGTCCGGTGGCCATCTCACCGCTCTTCGAGACGATCGACGATCTGCACAACGGCGCGACGATCCTGCACGCGATGCTGGAACTTCCGCTGTACCGGGCGCTGGCGGGCGCCCGCGGCGACTCTCAAGAAGTGATGCTCGGCTACTCCGACTCCAACAAGGACGGCGGGTACCTGGCCGCCAACTGGGCGGTCTACCGGGCCGAGCTGGCGCTGGCGGAAGTGGCCCGCAAAACCGGAGTCCGGTTGCGGCTCTTCCACGGTCGTGGCGGTACCATCGGCCGCGGTGGCGGCCCAAGCTACCAGGCGATCCTGGCGCAACCGCCGGGGGCGGTGAACGGTTCGCTGCGGCTCACCGAGCAGGGAGAGGTGATCGCCGCCAAATACGCCGAACCCCGCACGGCGCGCCGCAATCTGGAGAGCTTGCTGGCCGCCACGCTGGAGTCCACGCTGCTCGATGTCGAAGGTCTGGGCGATGCCGCGGAGCCGGCCTACGCGGTGCTCGATGAAGTGGCCACGCTCGCGCAGCGTGCATATGTCGAATTGGTGCACGACACACCGGGTTTCGTCGAATACTTCATGGCTTCCACCCCGGTCAGCGAGATCGGGTCGCTCAACATCGGGAGCAGGCCGGCCTCACGCAAGCCCACGTCCTCGATCGCAGACCTGCGCGCCATCCCGTGGGTGCTGGCATGGAGCCAGTCGCGGGTGATGCTCCCGGGTTGGTACGGCACCGGATCGGCGTTCGAGCAGTGGATCGCGGCGGGCCCGGAAAGCGAAACCGAGCGGGTGGAAATACTGCACGGGTTGTATCAGCGGTGGCCGTTCTTCGCCAGCGTGCTGTCCAACATGGCACAGGTGCTGGCCAAGAGCGATCTCGGCCTGGCGGCCCGCTATGCCGAGCTGGTGGACGACGAAGGGTTGCGGCACCGGGTATTCGACAAGATCGTCGACGAGCACCGGCGAACCATCGCGATGCACAAGCTGATCACCGGTCAGGACAACCTGCTCGCCGACAACCCGGCGCTGGCACGTTCGGTGTTCAACCGCTTCCCGTACCTGGAGCCGCTGAACCACCTGCAGGTGGAATTGCTCCGCCGCTACCGCTCCGGCGATGACGACGAATTAGTGCAGCGCGGCATTCTGCTGACCATGAACGGGCTGGCCAGCGCGCTCAGAAACAGCGGCTAGCGAGCTAGGGCGCCGTACGGTTCCGCAGCCGGTCCAGGACACCGCGCACCGCGTGCTCGGTGACCGACAGCGGAGCCATCACCGTCTCGCCCACCTTCACCATGTAGTCGATCCGCTCGACGATGGCCTCCAACGGCTCGACCAGCTGGATGAGCCGGTTCGCGAGGTTGTCCAGGCTGGACAGGGTGCCCTCCAGGTGATCCAGGCCGCCCTCGAGGCGCTCGACCGCGGCGTTGAGGGCCGACAGGGAACTGCTCAGCTCTTTCATGGTGCTGCCCAGGCCTGCGAGGACGTCTTCGACCTGCCCCACCGTCTTGTCGGCGTTCAACGCGGCCTGGGTGAGGGTCTTGATCCGGCTTCGCTCCTGCCCGCTGCGCTCGGTTCTGTCTGCCATGAGGGTCATTATGACCCCGGACGGAACCGGGCGCGGCTAGCTTGACTGCCCGGGGCGAGTGGGAAGCTTGGCCGCGGCCTCTTCGTCGAGCAGCCAGAGCGTGGTCTCGAGTCCGACGGCCCCGGCGGCCGGGACCGAGACCGGCGGGGCGCCACCGATGGCGGCGGCCACCGCGTCGGCCTTGGCCGCGCCGGATACCATCAGCCAGACTTCGCGGGAACGCCGGATCGCCGGCAGCGTCAAGGTGATTCGTTGTGGCGGCGGTTTAGGGGAGTCTTCGACCGGGACCACCATGCGGGTGGTTTCCAGCACGGCCGGGGTGTCGGGGAACAGGGAGTTGATATGGCCCTCCGGCCCCATCCCCAACAGGTGGACGTCGAAATTCGGTACCGGCTGGCCAGGTTCGGCGTTGGCCGCCAGCAACTGCTCGTAGGCCAGTGCCGCGGCGGCGAGGTCATCGCCGAATTCACCGTCGCTGGCCGGCATCGCGTGCACATGGCTGGACGGAATATCGATGTGATCGAGCAACGCCGCCCGCGCCTGCTTGTCGTTGCGCTCGTCGTCGTCTTCCGGAACGTAGCGTTCGTCGCCCCAGAACAGATGGACCTGGGACCAGTCGATCTGGCGTCCCTGGGTGCCGAGCGACTTCAGCAGCGCGATGCCGTTGCCGCCGCCGGTCAGCACGATCAGCGCTTTGCCCCGGGCCGCCACGGCGGTCGAGATGGTGTCGACCAGTCGTTTGGCTGCGGCCCCGACCAGAGTCTGGGTCTCCGGGAAAATCTCGACGACGGTGCTCACACGTACTGCACCTTCTCGATGCCCTCGAGCGCTGTTTGGTAGATCTCGTCGGGATCCAGCCGGCGCAGATCTTCGGCGAGGCATTCGCCGGTTTCCCTGCGCGCCAACGGAAGCAGGGCATCCGGTTTGGCCGTGCGACTCAGTGTCGCGGTCCGGCCTTCCTGGGGCCGGCTCAAGACGATGGTCTCGCTGTTGCGTGCCAGTTCGACCTTGAGCTCGCCGACCGCCCGGCGCACCGGGCCATCGATCCGGCTGGCCAGCCAGCCCGCGAGGACGTCGAGTGCGGGTTCGGTTTTCAAACCGGACACCAGTGCCGACTGGATCGGTTCGTGGGGCGGCTGGTCGACGGCGGAGGTGAGTAGCGCTCGCCAGTAGGTGATCCGGGCCCAGGCCAGATCGGTGTCGCCGGCGGTGTACCCGGGCAGCCGGCTTTTGATCGCCGACAATGGATCGATGCCATTGGTGGCGTCGGTGATGCGCCGAATCGCCAACTTACCCAGCGGGTCTCGGGCCGGTACCGCCGGGGCGACGTCGGGCCACCACGCCACCACCGGGATGTCGGGCAGCAGGAAAGGCGTGACCACGCTGGCGGCATGCCCGGCCAGCGGCCCGGACAGCCGCAGCACCACGACCTCGCTGGCGCCGGCGTCGCCGCCGGCGCGCAGTTGCGCGTCCAAGCGGGCTTCGTCGGCGTACGGGTCGCCCCGCATCGTGACGATGATCCGGCTGGGATGTTCGTGGCTGGCGTCGTTGGCCGCTTCGACGGACTCCTCGAGCACGGCGTCGCTCTCGGGTGCGATGATCAGCGTCAATACCCGGCCCATCGTGACAGCACCGACTTTTTCCCGCAGTTCATCGAGCTTCTTGTTGACCGCGGTGGTGGTGGTGTCCGGCATGTCGATGATCATGAGCGCCGCTCCTCCTCATCGCTTCGTCCCCCGCAAGCGGGCGGTGCCCCCACTGCATCGTCGCCGGCGCGGATCATGGCCGCCGCCATTCCCGGCCGGTGCGGCGCAGCATTTCGAAGGATGACTCCGGACCCCAGGTGCCGGCCTCATAGGGATCGGGTTTACCGTCTGCTGCCCAGTTATCGAGAACGGGATCGAGTATCTGCCAGGCCAATTCGACCTCTTCGTTAACCGGAAACAGGGACGGCTCGCCCAGCAGCACGTCAAGGATCAGCTGTTCGTAGGCCTCTGGCGATTCTTCGGCGAACGCCGAGCCGTAGGAGAAGTCCATGTTGACATCGCGGACTTCCATTGCGGTGCCCGGCACCTTGGAGCCGAACCGCAGCGTGATGCCCTCGTCGGGCTGCACCCGGATGACCATGGCGTTGGTGCCCAGCTCGTCGGTCATCGTGGCGTCGAACGGCAGATGCGGCGCGCGTTTGAAGATCAGGGCGATTTCGGTCACCCTGCGGCCCAGGCGTTTACCCGTGCGCAGGTAGAACGGCACACCGGCCCAGCGGCGGGTGTCGACCTCCAGCGTGATGGCGGCGAACGTCTCCGTGCTGGAGTCCTTGGCGAAGCCTTCCTCGTCGAGCAGCCCGACGACTTTCTCCCCGCCCTGCCAGCCTGCGGTGTACTGGCCGCGGCTGGTCGTCTCGTCGAGTGGTTCGGCCAGTTGCGTTGCCGACAGCACCTTGATCTTCTCGGTCTGCAACGACTTCGGGTTGAAGCTGACCGGCTCTTCCATTGCGGTCAGCGCCAGCAGTTGCATCAGATGGTTCTGGATGACGTCGCGGGCGGCGCCGATGCCGTCGTAGTAGCCGGCCCGTCCGCCCAGTCCGATGTCTTCGGCCATGGTGATCTGCACATGATCGACGTAGTGCGCGTTCCAGATCGGGTCGAACAACTGGTTGGCGAACCGCAACGCCAGAATGTTGCGCACCGTCTCTTTACCGAGGTAGTGGTCGATCCGGAACACCGCCTCCTCCGGAAAGACGGCGTTGACCGCCTGGTTCAGGGCTTGCGCGCTTTCCAGGTCGTGGCCGAACGGCTTCTCGATGACCACCCGGCTCCACCGGTCGCCCTGCGGGCGGGCCAATCCGGACTTGTGCAGCTGGTCGCACACCACCGGGAAGGACTTGGGCGGGATGGCCAAGTAGAAGGCGTGGTTGCCGCCGGTGCCACGCTCGGCATCGAGCTTTTCCAGCGTCTCGGCGAGCCGGGCAAATGACTCGTCGTCGTCGAAAGATCCTGGCACGAAACGGAATCCTTCGGCCAGCCGCTCCCAGTTCTCCTGGCGGAACGGCGTGCGGCAGTGGTCTTTGACGGCCTGCTGGACCACCTTGCCGAAATCCTGGGTGTCCCAGTCCCGGCGGGCGAAGCCCACCAGCGAGAAGGTGGGTGGCAGCAGCCCGCGATTGGCGAGGTCGTAGACGGCGGGCATCACCTTCTTGCGGGCCAGGTCGCCGGTGACGCCGAAGATCACGATGCCGCACGGGCCGGGGATCCTGGGCAGCCGCTTGTCCCGCTTGTCCCGTAACGGGTTATGCCATTGTGACACAGCGCGAGCCGGACTCATTTGGCGGCGGAACCCAGCTGTTTCTGCGTTTCCTCCAGCAGCTCGGTCCAGGAATCCACGAACTTCTCCACGCCTTCGTTCTCGAGAACCACGAACACGTCTGACAGGTCGATCCCCAGCGCCGCCAGTTTGTCGAACACCTCCTGGGCGGCGGAAGCGGTCCCGGTGACCGTGTCGCCCGTGATGACACCGTGGTCGGCGACGGCGTCGATTGTCTTCTCCGGCATGGTGTTCACCGTGTTCGGTGCGACCAGCTCGGTGACGTAAAGGGTGTCAGAGTAGTCGGGGTTCTTGACGCCGGTCGACGCCCACAGCGGGCGCTGCACCCGGGCTCCGTCGGCCTTGAGCGCCTGGTAGCGCTCGCCGCCTTCGAAGACTTCTTGGTAGGCCGCGTAGGCCAGCCGGGCGTTGGCCACACCGGCCTGGCCGCGCAACGCCAGCGCGTCGGCCGAGCCGATCTTCTCCAGCCGCTTGTCGACTTCGGTGTCCACCCGGGAAACGAAAAACGATGCAACGGAATGGATCTTGGACAGGTCGTGTCCTGCTTCGCGGGCTTTTTCCAGGCCCGCCAGGTAGGCGTCCATCACGTGACGGTGCCGTTCGACGGAGAAGATCAGCGTGACGTTGACCGAAATCCCTTCGGCCAGAACGGCGGTGATGGCCGGAACTCCGGCTTTGGTAGCCGGGATCTTGATGAACAGGTTGGGCCGGTCGACGATCTTCCACAACTCGACGGCCTGCGCAATGGTCTTGTCGGTCTCGGCGGCCAGCCGCGGATCGACCTCGATGGAGACCCGGCCGTCGACTCCGTCGGAGGCTTCCCACTCGCGGGCCAGCACGTCGCATGCGTTGCGGACGTCGTCGGTGGTGACGGTGCGGATGGTGGCGTCGACGTCGGCGCCGCGTTCGGCCAGCTCGGCGATCTGGCCGTCGTAAGCGTCGCCTTCGGCGAGCGCCTTCTGGAAGATCGACGGGTTGGTGGTCACGCCGACGACACTCTTGGTGTCGATCAGCTCCTGCAGGTTGCCCGACTGCAGCCGGTCCCGCGACAAGTCGTCCAGCCAAACGGATACTCCCGCGGCGCTTAGCGCCGCGAGGTTAGGGTTCTGACTGGCCATGTGAATCACCCTTTCTCAGTTATCCACTACCTGTTCCGCAGCGGCAGCGACGGCTTCGGCGGTGAAGCCGAATTCACGGAACAATGTCTTGGCGTCGGCGGATTCTCCGTAGTGCTCGATCGAAACGATCTTGCCGGTGTCACCGACCAGCTTGTGCCAGCATTGCGCGATGCCGGCCTCCACGGCCACCCTGGCCGAAACGGACGGCGGCAGCACGCTGTCGCGGTAGTCATCCGGCTGGGACTCGAACCACTCCACGCACGGCATGGACACCACCCGCGCCACGATGTCCTTGTCCGCCAGCAACTTCTGCGCCTCCACCGCCAGCTGAACCTCGGAGCCGGTGGCGATCAACAGGACGTCGGGTTCTTCGCCGGGCTCTCGGCCGCCGTCGCCGCCCAGTATGTAGCCGCCCCGGGCGACACCCTCGGCGCTGGTGCCCTCCAGCACCGGCACACCTTGGCGGGTCAGGATCAGCCCGACGGGGCCGCTGCCGTTGCCGCGCGCCAGGATCGTGCACCAGGCGTAGGCCGTCTCGTTCGCGTCCGCGGGGCGCACCACCGACAGCTTGGGGATCGCGCGCAGCGCGGCAAGGTGCTCGATCGGCTGATGGGTCGGGCCGTCCTCGCCGAGTCCGATCGAATCGTGGGTCCACACGTAGATGGTGTCGATGTCCATCAGCGACGCGAGCCGCACCGCCGGGCGCATGTAGTCGGAGAACTGCAGGAACGTACCGCCGTAAGCCCGGGTCGGGCCGTGCAGCACGATGCCGGACAAGATGGCGCCCATCGCGTGTTCGCGAATGCCGAAATGCAACGTGCGACCGTACCAGTGCGCGGTGTAATCCTTGGTCGAGATCGACGGCGGGCCAAAGGAATCCACGCCCTTCATGGTGGTGTTGTTGCTGCCCGCCAGGTCGGCCGAACCGCCCCACAACTCGGGCAGTTTTGGTCCCACCGCGGACAGCACCTCACCGGAGGCGGCGCGGGTTGCCAGTGCTTTGGACCCCGGCTCCCAGTGCGGTATGTCGGCGTCCCAGCCGTCGGGCAACTGCTCCGCGGTCAACCG
Source organism: uncultured Actinomycetota bacterium (assembly GCA_963848535.1). GTDB lineage: Bacteria > Actinomycetota > Actinomycetes > Mycobacteriales > Mycobacteriaceae > Mycobacterium. Next base: position 428,758 of record CAWKEM010000004.1, on the reverse strand, counting down.
GTCCAGCAGCGCTTTGCGTTCGGGTTCGCGCTGCGCCCAGGCCTCGAAGTCTGCCTGCCAGCGGTCGTGGGCCTCTTTGCCGCGGGCGACCAGCCCCCTGGTGTGGGTGAGCACGTCCTCGCGGACCTCGAACGTCTTGTCGGGATCGAATCCCAGGATTCTCTTGACGGCCGCTATCTCGTCGTCGCCGAGGGCCGCACCGTGCGCCTTGCCGGTGTTCATCAGGTTGGGCGCCGGGTAGCCGATGATGGTGCGCAGCGAGATGAACGACGGCCGGTCGGTCACGGCCTTCGCGTTGGCGATGGCCTCCTCGATCCCGACGACGTTCTCGCCGCCTTCCACCTCTTGCACATGCCAGCCGTAGGCGCGGTAACGGGCGGCGGTGTCCTCGCACAGCGCGATGTCGGTGTTGTCTTCGATCGAGATCTCGTTGTGGTCGTAGAACACGATGAGGTTGCCCAGCTGCTGCACGGCCGCCAGCGACGACGCCTCGGAGGTCAGGCCTTCTTCGATGTCCCCGTCGGAGGCGATCACATAGATGAAATGGTCGAACGGGCTGGTTCCCGGGTCGGCGTCTGGATCGAAGAGGCCGCGCTCGTAGCGCGATGCCATCGCCATGCCCACCGCTGATGCCAGGCCCTGGCCGAGCGGGCCGGTAGTGATCTCAACGCCTCTGGTGTGCCGGAACTCCGGGTGTCCGGGCGTCTTGGATCCCCAGGTGCGCAGCGACTCGATGTCGGACAGCTCCAGACCGAACCCGCCGAGGTAGAGCTGGATGTAGAGCGTCAGGCTGCTGTGCCCGGCCGACAGCACGAACCGGTCGCGACCCAACCAGGTGGTGTCACTGGGATCGTGGCGCATCGCGCGCTGGAACAGGGTGTAGGCCAGGGGAGCCAGGCTCATCGCCGTCCCGGGGTGTCCGTTGCCCACTTTTTGCACCGCGTCGGCGGCCAGCACCCGGGCGGTGTCGACAGCGGCCGAGTCGATCTCGGACCAGTCGTCGGGGTGGTGCGGTCGGGTCAGCGCAGAGATCTCTTCGAGTGTCGTCACAGACTCAGTCCTTGGGTCATCGAGCCGATCAATCCCACCCTAGTGCGGGAGTGCCGGCTCTTGCAGTGCAGGATGGCGGGTACCCACGGCGGGCCACTGTGAAAATTAGTGGAAGTCACGCGTTGGTCGCCTGCGCTTTGCAATCAGTTCGGAAAACTCGGAAGAATCTGTGAGATCGACCCTGCGGGCGGGCCACTGCCAGTACGCGGTCTACCATCGTGCGTAGTAGATGCTGCGCGCTGCTGCGACCCCGAGGAGTTAATGCGTGAGCGTTCGCGGGCGCGTCGCGCCGAGCCAAGTACAGGGCCGACTACCCGGCCGGGTACAGGGCACGGTGCTGGCTTACCTGGCGCTGACCAAGCCGCGGGTCATCGAACTGCTGGTGGTCACCGCGATCCCGGCAATGCTGCTCGCCCACCGTGGCACGGTGAATCCGCTGCTGATCGCCAACACGTTGATCGGCGGGATGCTGGCCGCCGGCGGTGCCAACACGCTCAACTGTGTGGCCGACGCGGACATCGACAAAGTGATGAAGCGGACGGCGCGCCGGCCGCTGGCACGCGCGGCGGTTCCGGTGCGCAACGCCCTGCTGCTCGGGTTGGCGCTCAGCGTGGCGTCGTTCTTCTGGCTGTGGTGGACGACGAACTTGCTGTCGGGACTGCTGGCCATGGCCACCGTGGCGTTCTATGTGTTCGTCTACACGTTGTTGCTCAAGCGCCGCACGTCGCAAAACGTCGTGTGGGGCGGTGCGGCCGGCTGCATGCCGGTGATGATCGGCTGGTCGGCCGTCACCGGCACCATCGGCTGGCCGGCGTTGGCGATGTTCGCGATCGTGTTCTTCTGGACGCCGCCGCACACCTGGGCATTGGCGATGCGCTACAAGGAGGACTACAAACTGGCCGGTGTCCCGATGCTGCCCGCTGTGGCGACCGAGCGTCAGGTCACCAAGCAGATCCTGATCTACACCTGGTTGACCGTGCTGTCGACGCTGGTGCTGGCGCTGGCCGCCGGCTGGTTATACGCGGCGGTCGCGGTGCTGGCCGGGGTGTGGTTCCTGGCGATGGCCCATCAGCTGTACGCCGGGGTCCGCGCCGGTGAGCCGGTCAAGCCGTTGCGGCTGTTCCTGCAATCGAACAACTACCTGGCGGTGGTGTTCTGCGCGCTGGCGGTCGACTCGGCCATCGCGCTGCCCACCCTGTTCTGATCGCGATTCGGATCAGTCACACTCGCCAACACCCGTCTCTCGGGCAAGGGGAAAGGCACATCGTCGCTACCTGCTGGCTTGAGACTGCTGTGACCTGTGCGGTGGACGATCAAGGCAGCAGCACAATCGACCCCGTGGTCTTGCGGTTCTGCAGGTCCTGGTGGGCGCGGGCCGCCTCGGCGAGTGGGTAGCGTCCGCCGACTTCGATGGTGATGGCTCCGCCGGCGATCGCCTCGAACAATTCGGTGGCCCGCCAGGTGAATTCATCACCGGTGCGGATGAAGTGCGCCAGCGAGGGCCGGGTCAGATACACCGAGCCGGCGGCATTGAGGCGTTGCGGGTCGACGGGCGGAACGGGTCCGCTGGCGCCGCCGAACAGCGCGAGCGTCCCGCGCACGGCCAGGCTGGCCAGGCTGGCGTCGAAGGTCGTCGCGCCCACGCCGTCGTACACCGCTGCCACCCCGGCGCCCCCGGTCAACGCGCGAATCTGTTGGCCGAACTCGCCGGCATCGCCAGGGTAGGACAGCACCTCGGCGGCGCCGGCCTGCGCCGACATCCGCGCCTTCTCCGGGGTCGAGACCGTGGTGATGACCCGGGCGCCGAGCAGACTGGCCCACTGCGTCAAAATCAGTCCGACGCCGCCGGCGCCGGCATGCACCAGCACCGTGTCGCCGCTCTGCACCGGATACACCGACTTCAGCAGGTAATGGGCGGTCAGGCCTTTCAGCAGCACCGAAGCCGCTACCTCGGACGTCACGCCGTCGGGCACCTTTGCAGTCAAAGATGCCGGCGCCGTGGAGAATTCGGCGTAGCCGCCGGACGCCGTGGCAGTGACCACCCGATCGCCGGCGCGGAAGCCATCGGCTCGCTCGCCCGTGTCAACGACGGTGCCACACATCTCCAAGCCGAGGATGAACGGCAACTCTCGCGGATAGAGCCCGGAGCGGAAGTAGGTGTCGATGTAGTTGACGCCGATGGCCTCGGCCTTGATCAGCACTTCGCCGGGACCGGACGTGGGTTGCGCCGTCTCGACGTACCGCAGCACCTCAGGCCCACCGGTTTCGCTGACTTCGATCGCGTGCATGTGATTATCATGCCCGAGCATGAAGCTCGCCCGGCCGGACATCTTCCATCCCCGCATCGTGCTGGCGGGTTGTCCACAGCACGTCGCCGGAGATCCAGACGATGCCGGGCTGGTGGCTGCGCTGCGGCATCGTGGTCTGCACGCCCGCTGGTTGTCCTGGGACGATCCGGGCGCCGGCCGCGCCGATCTGCTGATACTGCGGGCCACCCGCGATTACGCCCAGCGGCTGGGCGAATTCCTGGCCTGGACGACCAGCGTGCCCAACCTGCTGAACGCGCCCGCCGTCGTCGCCTGGAATGCCGACCGGCGCTACCTGGCCGACTTGGCGGACCGGGGGGTGCCGACCGTGCCCGGCCAGGTCTTCGCGCCGGGCGAGCGGATCCGGCTGCCGGGCTCCGGTCAGGTCTTTATCGGCCCCAGCGTCGGCACCGGCACCCGCTGCTGCGCCGACCGCTCCGCGGCCGCCGCGTGCATCGCCGAACTGCACGCGGCCGGCCAGAGCGCCGTCGTGCAACCGCGCGTTTCGGCGCGCGAAACCGTGCTGGTATTTCTCGGCGGCAAGCCGTCGCACGCGTTCACCAAGCGGGCCCGCGGCCTGGTTCAGGCTGAGCCCGACTTCGAAACCTGGGATGTCGGCGCCGCCGCGCTGGGTGCCGCGGCTGCCCAAGTGGGCATCGATGCAGGCGAATTGCTCTATGCGCGGGCGCATCTGGTCGGTGCCCGGTTACTCGAACTGCAGCTGGTGGAGCCGTCGCTGGAGTGGCTGCGGTTGGACGTCGCTACCCGCGACCTTGCCCAGCGCGAGTTTGCCCTGGCCGTGGAGTCAGCGTGCGAGCGGCTGGGGCTCGGCCCGTTCTCGCATCGACGCCCATAGCGCCGCGGTGGCCGCTGTGCATGCCGCGGCACCCGCCACGTGGACCGCGACCAAGGCGGGGGGCACCCCGGTGAAGTACTGCGCGGTGCCGACGGCGGCTTGCCCGCACACCAGGGCGAGCAGCACGCCGAGTCGCAGCAGGACGGGCCGGGTGGCACCCACTGCCAGCAGCCCGAAGCCCAGCCCGACCAGCAGCGCCAGGTAGGCGACCAGCAGCGACGAGTGCATGTGCACCAGGGTCGCGACCTCGACTTTCAGTCGCGGCACCGTCCGGGTGGGGCTGCGGTCGCCCGCGTGCGGGCCGGCGGCTGTCACCAGCGTGCCGGTAACCAGCACCGCGGCCAGAGTCACGCCGGTCAGCGCTGTCAATGCGCGCAGCGGCGTGGCCACCCGCGCGCGGACCACTCCGGCCCCGCCATTATCGGGCTCGCCGATCTTGACGTAGAGGAGTACCGACAGCCACACCATCGTCATCGAAGTCAGCAGGTGGATGGCCACCGTCCACCACAGCAGCCCGGTGCGCACGGTGATACCGCCGATCACCGCCTGCACGACCGTCGACACCGGCATCAGCCACGCGTAGACCAGGACCTCGCCGCGCCGCCGTGCCCGGGTCACCGCCAGCACCGCCAGCACCGCGGCGATCACCACCGCGAAGGTGATCATCCGGTTGCCGAACTCGACAGCCTGGTGGATGCGCGGCACCTCGGCGTGGGCTACCGGGGTGAAGCTGCCCGGAAAGCACTGCGGCCAGGTCGGGCAACCCAGTCCCGACGCGGTGACCCGGACGATGGCACCGGTGACCGCGATGCCGCCCTGGGTGAGGATGACGATCGCGGCAATGACCCGCTGGACACGCAGACTGGGGTCGGGGAGCACATCAACCAACCGCGACAGCACTCGTCCAGGCACCGCCCGATCGTAAGGCACCGAAAACTACGCCCCGTAGTACGGGAGCACTACCGGGCCGTCAGGAGAACCGGAACCAACGCAACGCGGCCAGCGCCGCCAGCACGCCCCACACCGCCAGGACGACGACCCCGAACCAGTCCACTGACACGTTCATCGCCTGCGACAGCGCTTCGGTGAACGCGCCCGACGGGGTCAGCCGGGCCGCCCACTTGACCGCCGCCGGGATCATCTTCGTTTCGAGGGTCAGTGCGCCGAGCCCGGCGAAAACGAACCACAGCAGGTTGGCGACCGCGAGCACAATCTCGGCCCGCAGCGTCCCGCCGAGGAGCAGGCCGAGAGCCGCGAAGACCGCGGTGCCCAGCGCGATGATCGCCGCGCCCAGCGCCAGGCCCGCGACATGCGGCCGCCAGCCCAGCGCAAAACCGATGACGCCCAGGATGATTGCCTGCAAAAACACCACCGCGACCACCGCCAGCGACTTGCCGGCGATGATTCCCCAGACGGGCAGTGGAGTGGCTCCGAGCCGTTTGAGTGCGCCGTAGCGACGATCGAACGCGACAGCGATCGCCTGCCCGGTGAACGCGGTGGAGATCACCGCCAGGGCCATGATGGCCGGAACGAACGTTGCGGCGCGGTTGCCGCCGAACGAGCCGAACGGCAGCAGTGTGAGCCCGACCAGCAGCGTGATCGGGATGAACATGGTCAGCAGCAGTTGTTCGCCGTTGCGCAGCAGCAGCTTCAGCTCGAGCGTGAATTGCGCGGCGAGCATCCGCACAACGGTGTTGGGGCGCGGGTCGGGCCTGAAGGTGCCGACCGGGAAAACGGAATCACTTGTCATTGCCGCAGCTCCCGGCCGGTCAGATCCAAGAACACATCCTCGAGGCTGCGCTGCTCCACCCGCATATCGGTGGCCAGCACGTCGATCTGCGCGCACCAGGCCGTGACGGTCGCCAGCACCTGCGGGTCGACCGGGCCCTCGACCAGGTACTCGCCCGGCGTCACTTCGGTGGCCTTGTAGTCCTCCGGCAGGGCGTGGGTCAAAAGAGCGAGATCGAGCCGCGGCGGTGCGCTGAACCGCAACTGGTCTTTAGCGCCGGTGCGCATCAGTTCCGCCGGCGTTCCCGCGGCCACCGTCACCCCGTGGTCGATGATGACCAGCCGATCGGCGAGCTCCTCGGCCTCCTTGAGTTGATGGGTGGTCAGCAGCACCGTCACCCCGTCGCGACGCAGCGCGTCGATCAATTCCCAGACCAGCAGCCGGGCATGGGCGTCCATACCCGCGGTGGGTTCGTCGAGGAACACCAGCTCGGGACGGCCGACCAGCGCACAGGCCAGCGCGAGCCGCTGCTGCTGCCCGCCGGAGAGCCGTCGATAGGTGGTGCGGGCGGCATCGGTGAGGCCCAAGGTGTCCAGTAGCCACACCGGGTCCAGCGGGTTGGCGGCGTAGGCGGCCACCAGGTTGAGCATTTCGCCGGCGCGTGCCGCCGGGTAGCCGCCCCCGCCCTGCAGCATCACCCCGATGCGCATGCGCAGGCGGGCGTTGTCGGCGACCGGGTCCAGGCCGAGCACCTCTATGGTGCCGGCGTCCGGGCGTACGAAGCCCTCGCACATCTCGACCGTCGTCGTCTTGCCGGCACCGTTGGGTCCCAGCAACGCCAGCACCTCGGCGGCATGCACGTCCAGATCGAGGTTGGAGACGGCTTGGTTCGACCCGTATTTCTTGCTCACCCCGCGCAGCCGCACCACTGTGTCGGGTGTTTCGGGGACCGAGCTCACGTGGTATCAGCGTAGGCGTCGGGTGCCGCCGCCGGCCGCGGGGTCCGAAGAGCCGCCGGCACCGTATCCCGGACCGGTTGGCCATTCGGGTCCTGGGTCTCGGTGGGCTTTGACCGCAGCGGGCGCCACGGCAAGCGGCGGTACGTCAACGCGATGAGCAGCAGCACGATGACGGTGCTGGCCAGCGTGGCGTCCACAATCTGAAAGAGCGCGAAGCGGTCTCCATTGGCCGTCGGGCCGAAGATGCCGACGACGAGGGTGACGACGATCGCTGCCACCCGAAAACCGGTGCGGGTCGCCCAGGCGGCCAGCGGAATGATGGCCCACAGCAGATACCAGGGCTGCACCACGGGAAACAGCAGCACGGTGACGCCCAGCGCGACGCCCAGGCCGCCGATCGGGTGCAACTTGCCGCGGAAGACCGCCATCAACAACCAGCCGACCATCACCGTGATGATCAGCACACCGATGCCGCGCGTCAGCCCCAGCACCGCGGTGGTGTGATCGCCCAGGCCCAACAGGATCCCCACCTGCCCGGTGCCCAGCGCCAGCAGCGTCGGCGGCGACATCCAGCTGCGCACCACGTTGGCGGTGCCCAGCGTGTAGATCCAGCCGAACCCGAGCCCGCTGGCCCACCCGACGACGGCCATCACCGCCAACGACAACGCCGCCATCCCGCCGCCCGCCAGCAGCAGCGCCCGCAGGTTCCCTCCGTAGCGGTAGGCCAGCGCCATCGTGACGAATCCCATCGCCACCAGTGAGGGCAGCTTCACCTGCGACGACAGCGTGATCAGGATCGAGCCCGCAACCAGCATGCCCAACGGTTGCCAGTCCGGGCCGGGCCGCCACGAATGGGGTAGCAGCCGCGGGGAATCCACACCGCGCAACGCGAATTCGGCCCCGGTCAGCATCAGCCCGAGCATCAACGCCTCGTTGTGGACGCCGGCGACCAGGTGCATGATCAGCAGCGGATTGGCCGCACCCAGCCACAGCGCGCTGACCTCGGCGACGCCGCAGCGCCGGGCCAGTCGCGGGGTTGCCCACACGATCAGGCCCACGCCGATCAGCACCACGAGCCGGTGACACAGCACCGCGGCGACGATGTTCTGCCCGGTCAGAACCGAGATTCCGCGCCCGATCCATAAAAACAACGGGCCGTAGGGCGCCGGCGTCTCCCGCCACAGGCTGGGCACCGACAGGGTGAACACGTGGGACAGGCCGAGCCCGGACGCCGGACCCACCCGGTAGGGGTCGAGTCCTTCCCGGGAGATCTGGCTCTGCGCCAGGTAGGAGTAGACATCCTTGCTGTACATCGGTGGCGCGATCAACAGCGGCAGCGTCCACAACAGCAGGGTGCGGTCCAGGTCGCCGCGCGACATCCGCCTGCTGCCCAACGCGAACCGGCCCAGCATCAACCAGGCCAGCGTCATCACGACCGCACCCGTCGTCGTCATCGTCAAGGACACGGTCTGGATCCGGGACGGCAGATTGAGCAACCGCACCCCGAACGTGGGGTCCTGCACGACGGGCCGGGCCCCGGCGCCCAGCGCGCCGATCGCCATCAGGATGGTTCCGGTGGCGCCGAACAGGCGGGTGCGCGCGAGCGCGGCGCGCTCGGTGTCGTTCAGCGGCGAACCCACTGCTTGCTCGTCGCCATGCAAACTGGCGATCGACCAGCTCAGCGTGTGGTGGCGGGCTGCCATCTTCAGCAGCGTAGTGGCATGCCGGGAATCGCCGGCGGTGTGACCAGCGCAACCCCTGCAGAGGCTCCCCTTGCTAGACCAATCCCCGGAATTGCGTCACACTGGTGTTGTGAAAATCCCCGCGGTCTCTGCGCCGGCTGCTGCGGCAGTGCCCGGCTCGGTGGCGGATGGGCACACCCGCCGCGCCATCGTGCGCTTGCTGCTGGAGTCCGGGTCGATCACCGCCGGGGAGATCGGTGACCGGCTGGGCTTGTCGGCCGCGGGCGTGCGGCGTCATCTCGACGCGCTGATCGAGGCGGGCGATGCCGAGTCCGTGGCCCCTGCGGCATGGCAGCAGGTGGGACGTGGGCGGCCCGCCAAGCGCTACCGGCTGACCGCGGCCGGCCGGGCCAAGCTCGACCACGCCTACGACGACTTGGCGTCGGCGGCCATGCGGCAACTGCGAGCCATCGGCGGTGAAGAGGCCGTTCAGGCGTTCGCCCGGCAGCGGATCGACGCCATTTTGGCCGGTGTTGCCGCAGCCGACAGCGCGGCGGACGCCGATCTCGAGGCGACCGCCGAGCGGATCGCCGGCGCGCTGACCGACGCCGGCTATGTGGCTACCACCACGCGGGTCGGCGGACCGATTCACGGTGTGCAGATCTGTCAGCATCACTGCCCGGTATCCCATGTCGCCGAGGAATTCCCGGAGTTGTGCGACGCCGAACAGCAGGCCATGGCCGAGGTGCTCGGCACCCACGTACAGCGGTTGGCGACCATCGTCAACGGCGACTGCGCCTGCACCACCCACGTCCCCCTCACCCCGGCGCCCAGCTCGCGCCACACCACCACGAGCCTCAAAGGAGCTTCGTTATGACCCTCACGCCAGAGGCCCAAAGGGCCGCTGCCGAGCCGTTGACCCAGGCGCAGGCAATCGCCTCCCTGAGCCGCTACGGCTATGGCTGGGCGGACACGGACGTCGCCGGAGCCGGCGCGCAGCGCGGGCTGTCCGAGGCGGTGGTCCGCGACATCTCGGCGAAGAAGGACGAGCCCGAGTGGATGCTGCAGGCCCGGCTCAAAGCGCTGCGCATCTTCGAGCGCAAGCCGATGCCGAACTGGGGTTCGAACCTCGACGGCATCGACTTCGACAACATCAAGTACTTCGTGCGGTCTACCGAAAAGCAAGCCGCGACTTGGGATGATCTGCCGGCGGATATTCGCAATACCTACGACAGGCTGGGAATTCCGGAAGCCGAGAAACAACGGCTCGTCGCCGGCGTAGCGGCTCAGTACGAGTCAGAAGTTGTTTACCACCAGATCAGAGAGGACCTGGAAAAGCAGGGAGTGATCTTCCTCGACACCGACACCGGCCTGCGCCAACATGAAGACCTCTTCAGGGAGCACTTCGGCACCGTGATCCCGGCCGGCGACAATAAGTTCTCTGCGCTCAACACCGCGGTCTGGAGTGGAGGCTGTCTGACCGCCGAAGCGCGGATCAACGTCAAGGGCAAGGGATTGGTAAGTATCGCCGACATCCAGCCCGGCGATGAAGTGTACGGCGTCAACGTCGGACGCGAACTTGAGCGTGGCAAAGTGCTGGCCAAGGTCGCGAGCGGGACGAAACCTGTCTATGAGATGCACGTTGCAGGCCGGAGGCTGGAAGCGACCGGTAATCACCAATTCTTAGTGGCGAGGCGATTTGCGGACGGTAAGCGGTCGCGCTGGGCTGCGGTCTGGGCGCCCCTTGAGGAAATCAAACCCGGCGAGCCGATTGCAATCGCGCGTCACTTGCCCGACGACGACGGAACCATCTTCTTCCCGGAGCCGGAACCGTACATTAGAAATTGTTCGCGACAAAGGCTGCAGTTTCCACACTGCAACGATGTCGATGTGCTGTGGCTCTTCGGCCTATGGCTTGGCGATGGTCATACAGCAGCGCCGCATAAGCACATGCGGCAAGTCTCCTTCTCGGTGCCGGTCGAAGACCCGGTTCACAGCGAAGCCGTTCGTGTTGTCACCCAAAAATTCGGTGCACACGTTACCCAGGTGCATTGCGGCTTTATCGTAAGTTCCAAGGCGTTCGGAACGTGGCTAGACCAACTCGGATTCGGCGCGCACGCGAAAACCAAGCGGCTTCCCACTTGGGTCTACAGCCTGCCGCATGAGCACCAACTCGCGTTGCTCGGCGGCCTGATTGACGCGGATGGCTGGACCGAAAACGACGGTGCCACCATGTCAATCGAACTTGCTAATCGCGAGCTGTTGGAAGACGTTAGACAACTAGCGATCGGGTGCGGCTTGTACTCCGACGGCAAGCTGTTCAAGCGCACACGCGCGGCAACCTTCCATGACGGCCGCACGATTGAGAGCACCAATTGGCGGCTGAGAATTCAGGGCAGCCTTGATCGGGTGGGCACTCGAGACCCAAATAAGCGGGGGAAGCCGGCAAGCAAGGGCCGTGGCAAGCGCTATGTGGCAGCTACAGGACTCAATTTCTCCTCCTTGGCTACCGACAGTGTCGGGTTTGCGCTTCTCGAGAGCAAGACGTTGGTTGGTGAGAAGCCAACCTACGACATTCAAGTCGTAGGGTTGGAGAACTTTGTCGCCAACGGCATCGTGGCGCACAATTCGTTCATCTACGTTCCGCCGGGCGTGCACGTCGACATCCCGCTGCAGGCATACTTCCGGATCAACACCGAGAACATGGGCCAGTTCGAGCGGACGCTGATCATCGTCGACGAGAACGCCTACATCCACTACGTGGAGGGCTGCACTGCTCCCATCTACAAGTCGGATTCGCTGCACTCGGCGGTGGTGGAAATCATCGTCAAGCCCGGTGGCCGTTGCCGTTACACCACGATTCAGAACTGGTCGAACAACGTCTACAACCTGGTCACCAAGCGGGCCCGCGCGGAAGCCGGCGCCACCATGGAGTGGGTCGACGGCAACATCGGGTCCAAGGTCACCATGAAGTACCCGGCCGTCTGGATGACCGGCGAGCACGCCAAGGGCGAGGTGTTGTCGGTCGCCTTCGCCGGGGAGGGACAGCACCAGGACGCCGGCGCCAAGATGCTGCACCTGGCGCCGAACACCTCCAGCAACATTGTCTCGAAGTCGGTGGCCCGCGGCGGCGGTCGCACCTCGTACCGCGGCCTCGTGCAAATCAACAAGGGCGCGCACGGTTCCCGTTCCAGCGTGAAATGCGATGCCTTGCTGGTGGATACGATCAGCCGCAGCGACACCTACCCCTACGTCGACATCCGCGAGGACGACGTCACGATGGGCCACGAGGCCACCGTGTCGAAGGTCAGCGAGAACCAGCTGTTCTACCTGATGAGCCGCGGGCTGACCGAAGACGAGGCGATGGCGATGGTGGTGCGTGGTTTCGTCGAGCCGATCGCCAAGGAGCTGCCCATGGAGTACGCCCTGGAGCTCAACCGGCTGATCGAGTTGCAGATGGAGGGTGCGGTCGGATGACCGCTGACAATGTGGCAGCAGCTTTAGAAAAATCGCCAACCGGGTCTACCACACCGAACAAGGGGGAATTGTTCGCGTCTTTCGACGTCGACGCCTTCGAGGTTCCCGGCGGCCGCGACGAGGTCTGGCGGTTCACCCCGCTGCGACGGCTGCGCGGCCTGCACGACGGCTCGGCGCGCGCCACCGGTAAGGCGCAGATCAGTGTCAGCGAACAACCGGGCGTGCAGACCGAGACCGTCCGCCGGGGCGACGAGCGGCTGGGGCAGGGCGGTGTTCCCGCTGACCGGGTGGCAGCGCAAGCGTTTTCGTCGTTCAACGCCGCGACGCTGGTGACCGTCGGGCGTGACACGCAGGTCGCTGAACCGGTCAACATCTCCGTCACCGGGCCCGGCGAAGGGGCGGTGGCCTACGGGCATCTGCAGATCAGGGTCGGCGAACTCGGCGAGGCCGTCGTGGTGATCGACCATCGGGGAAGTGGAACCTACGCCGACAACGTGGAGTTCGTCGTCGACGACGCCGCCCGGCTCACCGTCGTGTGGATCGCCGACTGGGCCGACGACATGGTTCACGTCAGTGCGCACCACGCCAAGCTGGGCAAGGACGCGGTGCTGCGGCACGTCGCCGTCATCTTGGGTGGCGAGATCGTGCGAATGTCGGCCAACGTGCGCTTCGCCGCCCCGGGCGGGGACGCGGAACTGCTCGGGCTGTACTTCGCCGACGACGGGCAGCACCTCGAGTCGCGGCTGCTGATCGACCACGCGCAACCAAACTGCAAGTCCAACGTCCTCTATAAAGGTGCGCTGCAAGGGGATCCGGCTTCCACGAGGCCGGACTCGCACACCGTCTGGGTCGGCGACGTGCTGATCCGCGCGCAAGCCACCGGCACCGACACCTTCGAGGCGAACCGGAATCTGGTGCTCACCGACGGGGCGCGCGCCGACTCGGTGCCCAACCTGGAAATCGAGACGGGCGAGATCGCCGGCGCCGGACACGCCAGTGCCACCGGACGTTTCGACGACGAGCAACTGTTCTACCTGCGTTCCCGCGGCATCCCCGAGGAGCAGGCCCGCCGGCTGGTGGTGCGCGGCTTCTTCGGTGAGATCATCTCCAAAATCGCCGTGCCGGATATCCGGGAACGCCTGACCGCAGCCATCGAACACGAACTGGCCATCACAGAATCGAGAGCAACAGCGTCATGACGACTTTGGAAATCAAAGACCTGCATGTCAGCGTCGAGGATCCCAGTGCCCCGGAGGGGCACCGTGAGATCCCCATCCTCAACGGCGTCAACCTGACCGTCAATTCCGGTGAAACGCATGCGCTGATGGGTCCCAATGGTTCGGGCAAGTCCACGCTGTCCTACGCCATCGCCGGTCATCCGAAGTATCAGGTGACGTCTGGATCCATCACGCTGGACGGCCAGAACGTGCTGGACATGAGCGTTGACGAGCGCGCCCGGGCCGGATTGTTTCTGGCCATGCAATACCCCGTCGAGGTGCCGGGTGTGTCGATGTCGAACTTCCTGCGCAGCGCGGCCACCGCGGTGCGCGGTGAGGCGCCGAAGTTGCGGCTTTGGGTCAAAGAGGTCAAGGCCGCGATGGCCGACCTGGGCGTCGAGCCGTCGTTCGCCGAACGCAGTGTCAACGAGGGGTTTTCCGGTGGCGAGAAGAAGCGCCACGAAATCCTGCAGCTGGGGCTGCTCAAGCCCAAGATCGCCATCCTCGACGAGACCGACTCCGGTCTGGACGTGGATGCGCTGCGGGTGGTCAGTGAGGGCGTCAACCGCTACGCCGAATCCGAGCACGGCGGCATCCTGTTGATCACCCACTACACCCGGATCCTGCGCTACATCCGGCCGCAATTCGTGCACGTGTTCGTCGGGGGCCGGATCGTCGAATCCGGTGGCCCGGAACTCGCCGACGAACTCGAAGAGAACGGCTACGTGCGCTTCACCGAAGCGGCGGCGATGCCCTCTGGAGGAGCCTGACCTCATGACGATTTCGGTGAGCCGCCCGGCGCTGGACGTGGCCGCCATCCGGGCCGACTTCCCAATCCTGAATCGCGTCATGCGCGGCGGAAATCGGTTGGCCTACCTGGATTCCGGCGCGACGTCGCAGCGCCCGTTGCCGGTACTCGACGCCGAGCGGGAGTTTCTGATCACGTCCAATGGCGCGGTGCATCGCGGTGCGCACCAGCTGATGGAGGAGGCCACCGACGCCTACGAGCAGGGCCGGGCCGACATCGCGGCGTTCGTCGGTGCCGCCGCGGACGAGCTGGTGTTCACCAAGAACGCCACCGAGGCGCTCAACCTGGTGTCATATGTGCTGGGCGACAAGCGGTTCGAGCGAGCCGTGGGGGAGGGTGACGTGATCGTCACCACCGAGCTCGAGCATCACGCCAACCTGATCCCTTGGCAGGAGCTGGCCCGTCGCACCGGGGCCACCTTGCGCTGGTACGGGGTGACCGAAACCGGTCGTATCGACATGGACTCGCTGCAGCTCGACGACCGCGTCAAAGTCGTTGCCTTCAGCCATCACTCCAACGTCACCGGTGCGCTGGGCCCGGTGGCCGAACTGGTCTCGCGCGCCAAGGCGGTGGGTGCGCTGACCGTGCTCGACGCCTGCCAGTCGGTGCCGCACCAGCCGGTCGACTTCCATGCGCTCGATGTCGACTTTGCCGCGTTCTCCGGACATAAAATGTTGGGCCCCAACGGGATCGGCGCGCTCTACGCCCGTCGCGAGCTGGTGTCGGCGATGCCGCCGTTCCTTACCGGCGGGTCGATGATAGAGACGGTGACCATGGAAGCCTCCACCTACGCACCGGCGCCGCAACGGTTCGAGGCCGGCACGCCGATGACCTCGCAGGTGGTCGGACTGGGCGCGGCCGCACGTTATCTGTCGGCGATCGGCATGGATGCCGTCGAAGCCCACGAACGCGAGCTGGTTGCCCTGGCCATCGAGGGCCTGTCCGGAATCGATGGCGTGCACATCGTCGGGCCGACAACGATGGAAAATCGCGGCTCGCCGGTGTCGTTCGTCGTCGACGGCGTGCATGCGCACGATGTCGGGCAGGTGCTCGACGACGACGGCGTCGCGGTGCGGGTCGGCCATCACTGCGCGGTGCCGCTGCACCGCCGGTTCGGCCTGGCGGCCACCGCCCGGGCGTCGTTCGCGGTGTACAACACCGCCGACGAGGTCGAGCGCCTGGTGGCCGGTGTGCGGCGGGCCGTGGACTTCTTCGGTGGAGCCTGAGCCGTGCGTTTAGAGCAGATCTATCAGGACGTGATCCTCGATCACTACAAGCATCCGCAGCACCGCGGGCTGCGGGAGCCGTTCGGCGCGCAGGTTTACCACGTCAACCCGGTCTGCGGCGACGAAGTCACCCTGCGGGTCACGTTGTCCGGCGACGGCGAGACCGTCACGGACATCTCCTATGACGGGCAAGGGTGTTCGATCAGCCAGGCGGCGACCTCGGTGCTCACCCAGCAGGTGATCGGTCAGAGCGTGACGGAAGCGCTGAAGACCACCGCCGCGTTCACCGAGATGGTGTCCTCGCGCGGCACCGTCGAAGGTGACGAGGACGTCTTGGGAGATGGAGTCGCGTTCGCCGGAGTAGCCAAATACCCGGCACGGGTCAAATGCGCGTTGCTGGGATGGATGGCGTTCAAGGACGCGCTGGCCCGGGCTTGCTCGGAAAGGGATGCCGACGTCGAGGAGGGTAGTGATGAGCGAGACCGCCGCACCGGATAACGAGTTGCTGGGCGATATCGAGGAGGCGATGCGCGACGTCGTCGACCCCGAGCTGGGGATCAACGTCGTCGATCTGGGACTGGTCTACGGGCTGAACATCGAAGAAGGCGACGACGGAACCGTCGCCTTGATCGACATGACGTTGACGTCGGCCGCCTGCCCGCTGACCGATGTCATCGAAGACCAGTCGCGCAGCGCGTTGGTCGGCAGCGGTTTGGTCGACGAACTGCGGATCAACTGGGTGTGGAACCCGCCGTGGGGCCCGGACAAGATCACCGACGAGGGGCGTGAACAACTGCGTGCCCTCGGCTTCACCGTCTGACGTCTCACTCGCGCTCATCGCCGTCTTTCCGATCTCGCGTTTTGCCGTCGCAAGCGATCACCGACCCTGGCCCTGCGGCTGATCGGGCTTGCCCCAGCATTTGCCGTCGGTGGCCGGTCGCACGTTGATGCTGGTCGCCTGCAGCGTGCCGCTGCCGTCCTTGGTTCCCCGCGCGGTAACGCACTTGCCCTGCGTGATCGCGTCGGTGGTGGCGGAGGCCTGCTTGGTGTATGTGGTTTTGTCGTCGACCGTCACGGCGGTCTGCGTGGTGTTGCCGTTGGAGTCGGTGCTGGTGACGTTGATGGTGTTACCGGTCACCGAAGCCACCGTCCCGTGGACCGGAGCCGACTTCGCGGGCGCCGTCGTCGGTGAGCCGGAAGGTGCCGGGCTGGTGGAAGCCGGCCCAGCCTCCTTGCGTTGCGGGCAGGTGCCGTTGACGGCCGGGCTGACCCGCACGGATGCCGCGGTGACCGGCTGTCCGGGTGAGAGTTCCCTGGTGGGCCGCACGGTGACGCAGCTGCCCGTGGTGACGTCACTCAGCGCGGCCGGAGTGACCTCGGTGACGTTGGTCGTCGAGGTGAAGTTCACGGCGGCGATGGCATTGTCTTCCTGCGTGACCTGAATGGAGTTGCCCGCCGTCGACGCGATCAGGCCGCTGACCCGCGCTTCGCCGTTGGCCGGCGCCGGCGAGGTGGCCGTCGAGGTCACGGTCGAAGTCGACGTAGAGGTTGATGTTGACGTCGGGCTCGTTGTGTTCGACGAGCCGCACGCGGCGATGGACAGCGCGGTGGCTCCGGTGACAGCGAGTACTGCGAAACGGCTGAGCCGAGGGCTATGACAGCTCGCAGACATCAACGTTTCTCCAATCGTGGGGGTGGGCCAGGAAAGGGTGTACCCGCTGAAGCTGTAAGTGACCTGTGTAATTCCGTCCGTCAGAACGCGTCTTCGGGAAGGCGCATGATCTCGCCGTCGATGGACTCGATGACTCGGCGCACCGCGGTCAGCTTCGGAAGCATGTTCTTGGCGAAGAACGCCGCGGTCGCGACCTTGCCCTGATAGAACGCCGTCTCATTTTTGGCGTCGCTGCCGTCCGCCACACCGCCCAGTGCCGCCCGCGCGACACCGGCCTGCACCAGCAGCCTCCAGCCGATGAGCAGATCGCCGACCGCGAGCAGATACCGCACCGACGCCAGCCCGACCTTGTAAATCTCGGTGGGGTGTTGTGCGCCGGACATGAGGTATCCGGTCATGGCGCCGGTCATCGCCGTGACGTCGTCGAGCGCGGTTTGCAGCAGTTGCGCTTGCGCCTTGAGCGCCTCGTCGCAGGTGTCGATGGTGTGACTGATCTGCGCTGTCACGAACTGCAACGCCTCGCCGCGGTCGCGGACGATCTTGCGGAAGAAGAAGTCCAGCGCCTGAATGGCCGTGGTGCCCTCGTAGAGCGAGTCGATCTTGGAATCACGGATGTACTGCTCAAGTGGATAGTCGGTCAGATAGCCCGAGCCGCCCAGCGTCTGCAGCGACTCGGTCAGCACTTCGTAGGCCCGTTCCGAGCTCACCCCTTTGACGATCGGCAGCAGCAAATCGTTTACGCGGTGTGCCATGTCGTGATCCGCGCCCGAAACCCGTTGCGCCACAGCATCATCCTGGTGTGCGGCGGCGTACATGTAGAGCGCCCGCAGACCCTCGGCGTACGCCTTCTGGGTCATCAGGCTGCGACGTACGTCGGGGTGGTGGATGATGGTGACCCGCGGCGCGCTCTTGTCGGCCATCTGCGCGAGGTCCCCGCCCTGCACCCGCTCTTTGGCGAAGGCCAGCGCGTTGAGGTAGCCCGTGGACAACGTGCCGGCCGCCTTCACGCCAATCATCATGCGCGCCTGCTCGATCACGGTGAACATCTGCGCGATCCCGTTGTGCACGTCGCCCACCAAGTAACCGACAGCGGGCACATCCGTTGCGCCGAAGGTCAATTCGCACGTGGGTGAGGACTTGATACCCATTTTGTGTTCCAGCCCGGTGGCGAAAACCCCATTGCGGGGACCGAGCTCAAACGTGTCCGGGTCGAAGAGGTATTCGGGAACGTAGAACAGGCTCAGCCCCTTGGTGCCCGGACCGGCGCCCTCGGGCCGGGCCAGTACCAGGTGGAAGATGTTCTCGGCGGTATCGCCGACGTCTCCACCGGAGATGAACCGCTTGACGCCCTCGATGTGCCAGGTGCCATCGGGTTGTCCGACGGCCTTGGCGCGACCCGCCCCGACGTCGGAACCCGCATCGGGTTCGGTGAGCACCATGGTGCCCTGCCAGCCGCGCTCCACGCCCTCTGCCGCCCACCGCCGCTGCTGTTCGTTGCCTTCGACGTACAGCGCCTGAGCCATCACGGGGCCCAGACTGAGGAAGTTCGCGGCCGGGTTGGCGCAGAAGATCATTTCGTTGACGGCCCACACCAGCGGCCTCGGCGCGGGCATGCCGCCGATCTCTTCGGCCACGCCCAACCGCCACCACCCGGCCGTCTTGATCGCCTGCACCGTCTTGGCCAACTCGGGAGGCACGCTGATGGTGTGGGTGGCCGGGTCGAACACGGGCGGGTTACGGTCGGCGCACGCGAACGATTCGGCGACCGGGCCTTCTGCCACGCGGGCGGCTTCGGCCAATATCGTCCGGACTGTCTGCTCGTCCAGGTCGCTGTAGTCTCCGGTTCCGAGGACCGCGCCGACATCGAGAACTTCGAACAGGTTGAACTCGAGATCACGGACGTTAGCGATGTAGTGGCCCAACGCAATCCCTCCGTTGGCGGATCGTCAGGCCTCAGTCTGTCGGACATGGGAAGACGTACGCAACCGTAACCTTCGGTGCGCCCGGGGGCAGGTTACGCGTTGGTGTCACGGGCGCGACGGCCGCGTGCGCCACGCGGCCACACCCGATTCCGGGACCGGCGTCGCGCTCCGTCGGCTTGCTTTGTGGGATAGGTGAATTCAACGAGATTTCTGTGACATTTGCCGTGATGAACGCCACCGGCATGACCCGGATCGCCGTCGAAACGCCGGGGCGAGCCGAATCTGCGCGGCGCCGCCACCGATCCGGGCCCGCGGCCGTGGCGCCCTGCCGGTCGTGATCGTGGCCACCGTCGGGACGCGGCATCGGCCGGGTGCGGAAAGCCCAGGTCCGCACCGGGAACACCGCGCCGGCCGCCGGCGTTACGTCACTCGTGGCAACACTTGATCTCACTGCTGAGAAGTTCAACGAAACTATCGAGGGCAACGACATCGTGCTCGTCGACTTCTGGGCGTCCTGGTGCGGACCATGCCGCCAGTTCGGGCCGACTTTCCAGGCGTCGTCGGAGAAGCACCCCGACATCGTGCACGCCAAGGTCGACACCGAAGCCGAGCAGCAGCTGGCGGCGGCCGCCCAGATTCGGTCCATCCCCACGCTGATGGCGTTCAAGAAGGGCAAGCTGCTGTTCAACCAGGCCGGGGCGTTGCCGCCGGCGGCCCTGGAGGACCTGGTGCAGCAAATCAGGGAGTTCGACGTCGACACAGCCCAGGCCGGGCAAGCGGAAGAAGCCTGACAGCGCGCTGCCCGCAGGGCAGCGTCCGGCTACGCGCTACCTTGCATGGGTGAATCTGGTACTGGTAGACCACCCGCGGCCCGGCGTCGCGCTGATAACCCTGAATCGGCCCGAGCGGATGAACTCCATGGCGTTCGACGTCATGGTGCCGCTCAAAGCGGCGCTGGAGAAGGTCGCCTACGACAATTCCGTGCGGGTGGTCGTGCTGACCGGGGCGGGCCGAGGGTTCTCCTCGGGCGCCGATCACAAATCCGCGGGCACGGTGCCCAACGTCGACGGACTGACCCGCCCGACCTACGCGCTGCGTTCCATGGAGCTGCTCGACGACGTCATCCTGATGCTGCGGCGGTTACACCAACCAGTGATCGCCGCGGTCAACGGGCCGGCCATCGGCGGTGGACTGTGCCTGGCGCTGGCCGCCGACATCCGGGTGGCCTCGTCCAGCGCTTACTTCCGCGCCGCGGGCATCAACAACGGGCTGACCGCCAGCGAACTGGGGCTGAGCTACCTTTTGCCCCGGGCCATCGGGTCGTCACGCGCGTTCGAGATCATGCTGACCGGCCGCGACGTGACCGCCGGGGAAGCCGAGCGGATCGGCCTGGTGTCGTGCCAGGTGCCCGGAGAACAGCTGCTGGACACCTGCTATGCGATCGCCGGACGGATGGCGGCCTTCTCCCGGCCGGGTATCGAGTTGACCAAGCGCACACTGTGGAGTGGACTGGACGCCGGTAGCCTGGAAGGGCACATGCAAGCCGAGGGCTTGGGACAGCTTTTCGTCCGCCTGCTCACCGCCAACTTCGAAGAAGCAGTTGCTGCGCGCAAAGAGCGCCGACCCGCGGTGTTCACCGACGACAAGTAGCGACAACAAACCGGCCCGCTCGGCGACGATGCGGGCCGGGCCCGAGGTGGGGCATCCCCCGTTGGCGGGGGAGAGCCGGACGATTTGAGTAAGGAGCGATCGTGATCACGGCCACGGACCTCGAGGTCCGCGCTGGTGCGCGTATCTTGCTCTCGCCCGACGGCCCCGACCTGCGCGTGCAGCCCGGCGACCGCATCGGGCTGGTCGGGCGCAACGGCGCGGGCAAGACCACGACCCTGCGCATCCTGGCCGGGGAAAGCGAACCGTATGCCGGTTCGGTCACCCGCGCCGGCGAAATCGGTTACCTTCCGCAAGATCCCCGGGAGGGTGATCTCGACGTGCTGGCCCGCGACCGGGTGCTGTCGGCGCGCGGGCTGGACGTGTTGCTGACCGATCTGGAGAAGCAGCAGGCGTTGATGGCCGAGGTCGCCGACGATGACGCCCGGGACCGCGCGATTCGCCGCTACGGGCAGCTGGAAGAGCGATTCGTCGCATTGGGCGGCTACGGCGCCGAAAGCGAAGCGAGCCGCATCTGCGCAAGCCTCGGTTTGTCCGAGCGGGTGCTGACCCAGCAACTGCGCACGCTGTCCGGCGGGCAGCGCCGCCGGGTGGAGTTGGCGCGCATCCTGTTCGCCGCGGCTGAAGGAGGGGCCAGCGGTTCCGGGTCCGCCACCACGCTGCTGCTGGATGAGCCGACCAACCACCTCGACGCGGATTCGCTTGGCTGGCTGCGGGATTTCCTGCGGGCGCACACCGGCGGGCTGGTGGTCATCAGCCACAACGTCGAGCTGCTCGCCGATGTCGTTAACCGGGTGTGGTTTTTGGACGCCGTGCGCGGCGAGGTCGACGTCTACAACATGAGCTGGCAGAAGTACCTGGATGCCCGGGCCACCGACGAGCAGCGTCGCCGCCGCGAACGCGCCAACGCCGAACGCAAGGCCGCCACGTTGCGTACGCAGGCCGCCAAGCTGGGCGCCAAGGCCACCAAAGCCGTTGCGGCGCAGAACATGTTGCGCCGCGCCGACCGGATGATGGCCGCTCTGGACGAGGAGCGGGTTGCCGATAAGGTGGCCCGGATCAAATTTCCCACCCCGGCCGCGTGCGGGCGCGTACCGCTGGTGGCCGCGGGGCTGAGCAAGTCGTACGGGTCGCTGGAAGTGTTCAGCGGCGTCGACCTGGCCATCGACCGCGGCTCGCGCGTGGTCGTGCTCGGACTCAACGGCGCCGGCAAAACCACACTGCTGCGATTGCTGGCCGGTGTCGAGAATCTCGACAGCGGATCCCTCGAGCCCGGACACGGTTTGCGGATCGGCTATTTCGCGCAGGAGCACGACACCCTCGACAATGACGCGACCGTGTGGCAGAACATCCGGCACGCCGCACCAGACGCCGGCGAGCAGGATTTGCGCGGCTTGCTCGGTGCGTTCATGTTCAGCGGTCCGCAACTCGACCAACCGGCGGGCACTCTGTCGGGCGGGGAGAAGACCCGGCTCGCGCTGGCCGGATTGGTGGCGTCCACGGCGAACGTCCTGCTGCTCGACGAACCGACGAACAACCTCGATCCCGCGTCGCGGGAACAGGTGCTCGACGCGCTGCGAAGTTACGCGGGAGCGGTGGTGTTGGTGACGCACGATCCCGGGGCGGCCGAAGCCCTCGACCCGCAACGCGTCGTGCTGTTGCCCGACGGCACCGAGGACTTCTGGTCCGACGAATATCGGGATCTCATCGAGCTGGCCTGAAGCGGATCAGTGGCCGCGGGTGATTCGGCCAAATCGGCCCGCGGCCGACATCGGGTTCTTACGCTGGGTCCTTGGAGTTGGTCTTCGAGGATCCAGGAGGCCGGAAATGAAAAAGTCGAAAACGGCGCGCGACGAGTTGTTGCACGAGCTACGCAACGCTTATGAGAGCGGAGCCAGTATCCGCAATCTGGCTGCCACCACCGGCCGGTCGTACGGCTCGATTCACAGCATGCTGGTCGAGTCGGGCACCACGATGCGCAGCCGCGGCGGGCCCAACCACATCTCCCGGTCCGTGCGAGTCTGACGGCGCTGCGAAACCGCAGTGCCGTCAGACTGGTGTCCCAGAATCGTTGCGGCGCACCGAGTTCTCCACCAGGTCGAGGACGGCGGACAGCCGCTGCGGATCTTCGCCGGATGCCAGCCGGGCCACCAGGCCGTCGAGCACCAGTTCCAGGTAACACCGCAAAACGTCGCCGGGAAAATCGGCGCGCACCCGCTGCGCCGCCGTCTGCCGGCGCAGCCGGTCGGTGGTCGCCGCCGCCAGCTCCGCTGACCGCTCCGCCCATTCGCGGCTGAACGCGGGGTCGTTGCGCAGCTTGCGGGCGATCTCCAGCCTGGTGGCCAGCCAGTCGAACTGGTCGGGTGCGGCGAGCATGTCACGCATCACCTGGATGAGACCCTCGCGGGACGCCACGTCGGCCATCCGCTCGGCGTCCTCGTGCGCCAGCGCGAAAAACAGCGCGTCTTTGTCGCGGAAGTGGTGGAAGATCGCGCCGCGCGACATGCCGATCGTCTGTTCCAGCCGCCGCACCGTTGCCTTGTCGTAGCCGTATTCGGCAAAGCAACGGCGAGCACCGTCCAGGATCTGACGACGGCGAGCCGCCAGATGGTCTTGGCTGACCTTGGGCACGGGTGTTTGGGTCAGTCAGCTTTGAGCATGTTGCGCAGCACGTACTGCAGGATGCCGCCGTTGCGGTAGTAGTCGGCTTCTCCCGGGGTGTCGATGCGCACCACCGCGTCGAACTCGACCGGGTCCTTGCCACCCGGTTTGACGGCCTTGACGTGCACCGTCTTTGGCGTCTTGCCCTCGTTGAGGGCGTCGATGCCGGTGATATCGAAGACCTCGGTACCGTCCAGCCCCAGCGACTTGGCCGACTTTCCTTCGGGGAACTGCAGCGGGATGACGCCCATGCCGATCAGGTTGGAGCGGTGGATGCGCTCGAACGACTCGGCGATCACCGCCCGCACGCCCAGAAGCAGGGTGCCTTTGGCCGCCCAGTCCCGCGACGATCCCGAGCCGTATTCCTTACCGCCCAGCACCATCAGCGGAATGTGCTGTGCCGCATAGTTTTGCGCCGCGTCATAGATGAACGCCTGCGGAGCCCCGTCCTGGGTGAAGTCGCGGGTGTAGCCGCCGGCGACGTCATCCAGCAGCATGTTGCGCAGCCGGATGTTGGCGAAGGTGCCGCGGATCATCACCTCGTGATTGCCGCGCCGCGAACCGAAGGAGTTGTAATCCTTGCGGTCCACCCCGTGCTCGTCGAGGTACTGCGCAGCCGGGGTGCCGGGCTTGATGCTGCCGGCGGGGGAGATGTGGTCGGTGGTCACCGAGTCGCCGAGCAGCGCCAGCACCCGGGCGCCGGTGATGTCGCCGACCGGCTCGGGATCGGCGGACATCCCCTCGAAGTACGGGGGCTTGCGCACATACGTCGAGTCCGGATCCCACTCGAAGATGTTGCCGCTCGGCGTCGGCAGGTTGCGCCACCGCTCGTCGCCCTTGAACACGTCGGCATAGTTCTTGGTGAACATCTCCTGGTTGATCGCCGAGGCGATGGTGTCCGAGACGTCCTGCTGCGACGGCCAGATGTCTTTGAGGAAGACCTCTTTGCCTTCTTTATCCTTGCCCAGCGGCTGGGTCGCGAAGTCGAAGTCCATGGTCCCGGCCAAGGCGTAGGCGATCACCAGTGGCGGCGACGCCAGGTAGTTCATCTTGACATCGGGGTTGATGCGGCCCTCGAAGTTCCGGTTGCCGGACAACACGGCGGCCACCGACAGGTCGTTGTCGTTGATCGCCTTGGAAATCTCGTCGGGCAGCGGGCCGGAGTTGCCGATGCAGGTGGTGCAGCCATAGCCGACCAGGTAGAAGCCCAGCTTCTCCAAATACGGCCACAGCCCGGCCTTTTCGTAGTAGTCGTGGACCACTTGAGACCCCGGCGCCATCGTGGTTTTCACCCACGGCTTGGCACTCAGTCCCTTATCGACGGCGTTGCGGGCCAGCAGCCCGGCGCCCAGCATCACCTCGGGGTTGGACGTGTTGGTGCACGACGTGACCGCGGCGATCACCACCGCGCCGTGGTCGAGCACGAACTCGCCGAGTTCTTGCGCCTGCACCGTCACCGGGTTGCTGGGGCGGCCGTTCGCGTGTGCGGCGGCCGAATGAACCACAGGGAGGTCGTCGGCATGGCCGTTCGACGGTGCCCCTGGATCGCTGGCGGGGAAGGTCTCCTCGACCACCTCGTCAAGTTTCGAGTAACGCTGCTTGCCGTCGTCGTCGCCGACGTAGTTGGGAATCTGCTCGCGGAAGGTGGACTTGGCGTCCGACAACGCAATTCGGTCCTGGGGGCGCTTGGGGCCGGCGATCGACGGCACCACGTCGGACAGGTCGAGTTCGAGGTATTCCGAGAACGCGGGCTCATGTTCCGGGTCGTGCCACATGCCCTGCTCTTTGGCGTAGGCCTCGACCAGGGCCAGCTGCTCCGGCTTGCGGCCGGTGAACCGCAGGTACGAGATGGTCTCCTCGTCGATCGGGAAAATCGCTGCCGTGGAACCGAATTCGGGGCTCATGTTGCCCAGGGTGGCGCGGTTGGCCAACGGCACCTCGGCCACGCCCGCACCGTAGAACTCGACGAACTTGCCGACCACGCCGTGCTTGCGCAGCATCTCGGTGACGGTCAGCACGACGTCGGTGGCCGTGACGCCCGGCTGGATCTGACCGGTCAGCTTGAAGCCGACGACCCTCGGGATCAGCATCGACACCGGCTGACCGAGCATCGCGGCCTCGGCTTCGATGCCACCCACGCCCCAGCCGAGCACGCCGAGGCCGTTGACCATCGTGGTGTGCGAGTCGGTGCCCACGCAGGTGTCCGGGTAGGCCACCACTGTTCCTTGCGCGTCTGCGCGGGTCATCACCACGTTCGCCAGGTATTCGATGTTGACCTGGTGCACGATGCCGGTGCCCGGCGGCACCACCTTGAAGTCGCGGAAAGCGCCCTGGCCCCAGCGCAAGAACTGGTAGCGCTCCCCGTTGCGCTGGTATTCGATTTCGACGTTGCGCTCGAACGCGTCGGCCCGGCCGAACAGGTCCGCGATCACCGAGTGATCGATCACCAAGTCGGCCGGCGCCAGCGGATTGACCTTCTCGGGTTTGCCACCCAGGTCGGCGATGGCCTCACGCATGGTGGCCAGGTCGACGATGCACGGCACCCCGGTGAAGTCCTGCATCACGACGCGGGCGGGCGTGTACTGGATTTCAATGCTGGGCTCTGCCTGCCGATCCCAGTTCGCGATGGCCTCGATGTGGTCTTTGGTGATATTGCTGCCGTCCTCGTTGCGCAGCAGGTTCTCGGCGAGGACTTTGAGGCTGTAGGGGAGTTTCTCGGTATTGGGGACGGCGTCGAGACGATAGATCTGGTAACTCTTGTCCCCGACCTCGAGGGCGTCGCGGGCTCCGAACGAGTTCACAGAATCCTTGCTAGTCACATCAACTCCCGGGATGAAGTTCTCCCGCCAACGGGCCGTGTCGGCGGCGCGTGCCACTTTAACAGTACGCTTGTCCTGCATTGCGTCGGCACCCGTACCGTTCAGTCTTGTCGGGTTGGGCCTGGCTTTAAACCCCCCGTGCCCGATTGCCCGACTCCACTTCGCGCGCCGGGGCCGCGCGCACCGTCGCGGGGCGGTGCACAAGTCGCGTACCGTTCCGGTAGCACTACGGCAGGAGGGAAACGATGACCGGGCCAGATCCTTTCGTCTCACCGCTGCCCCAGAACACGTTTTTCTTGCACCCGGTCCTGCCCGTCTACATTCCGCAAGATGTCGACATGACCGCGATCAAAGCTCAGGTCGCGGCAGACGGCGTCAGCGCGCCACCGGCGGCCATGCCCGGATTGCTGGACGTGGTCAACCAGGCGCACGCCGAGGGCATCAACCTCAAGATCGTGCTGCTCGACCACAACCCGCCGAGCGACACTCCGTTACGGGATATCTCCACGGTGGTGGGTGCCGACTATCGGGATGCCACGGTCCTGACGCTCAGCCCCAGCTTCGTCGGCAGCTACAGCACGAAGTTCCCGCGTGTCACGCTCGAGGCCGGTGAGGACATCGCCAAGACGGGCAACCCGGTGGTCTCGGCGCAGCACTTTTTGAGTGAGCTGAACGGCCCCGAGTTCCCCTGGACCGGCTTGACCATAGTGCTGCTAATTGGCGTGCTTGCTGCGGCCGTCGGAACCCGGTTCCTGCAGTTGCGCGCCAAGCGGCCAGCAACGTCGGCTGACGCCACAGAAACGCAGCTAGACCAGCCCGGTAACGGCGTCTAAGCACGCGCGTCCGGCTCAGCCGGTGCTGTCGATCGAACTCCCGGCAACTTTGCGGCAAACACCCTAGGTCACCGTTCGGTCACATTAAACACACGCCCAGAGTGCGATTTGTGAGCGGCGTTTCCCGGGCGTCTCCTGTGACGTACGGTGCAAATGATGCTGCTGTTGTGTAAGGCGCCGTGGATTGATATGTGGCTGGCGCCGCCCGTCCGCGTTGAGCCTTAGGAGACCTGAGTCGATGAGACGCACGCGCTGGGGCTCTTCTGTGGGACCGGTTGCACGGCTGGTCCGGCCGGCCATCCCGACGGTCTTGAGCGCGGCCCTGCTGGTATGCACTCCCGGGCTCGCGCACGGCGATCCGGCCGCTGACACCTTGGCCGCACTGATCGCCAACGTCGCCCAGGCCAACCAGCGCCTGGACGACCTGAGCGCCGAAATCCAGACCGAGCAGGAAAGCGTCAACAAGGCGCTCGTCGACGTGGAGACCGCCCGGGACAACGCCACCGCGGCCCAACACGACCTCGAGGCCAGCCAGCACGCGGTCAACGACGCCAATGCGGCGATCGGTGCGGCTCAACACCGCTTCGACACCTTCGCGGCGGCCACCTATATGAACGGCCCGTCGGGCAGCTACCTGGCCGCGAACAGCCCCGACGACATCATTGCCACCGCGACCGCCGCCCGGACCCTGTCCGCAAGCTCGGCGGCCGTGATGGACAAGCTGCAGCGGGCCCGGACCGAGCAGGTGAACAAGGAGTCGGCGGCGCGGCTGGCCAAGCAGAAGGCCGACAAGGCCGCCGCCGACGCCAAAGCCAGCCAGGATGCCGCGGTGGCGGCGCTCACCGGCTCCAAGCACAAGTTCGACGAGCAGCGCGACCAGGTCACCCGGCTGGCCGCCGACCGCGACGAGGCTCAGGCCAAACTCGAGGCGGCCCAACGTGAGGCCGCGCGCCAATGGTCGGCGGGCAAAGGCGGCTCCGGCGCTCCGGCGTCCGGCGACCGGTGGGAGACCGGATCGCCGAACGCGCCCGCGCCGCCGGCCGCGGCACGCCGGTGGGATGGCGGGTGGGACCCGACGCTGCCGATGATCCCCAGCGCCAACGTCCCCGGTGACCCGATCGCGGTGATCAACCAGGTATTGGGCATCTCGGCCACGTCGACGCAGGTCACCGCCGGCCTGGGGCGCAACTTCCTGCAGCAGATGGGAATTCTCAAGCCCAACGACACCGGCATCACCAACGCGGCTCCCGGTTCGGGTTCAGGGCGGATTCCGCGGGTTTACGGGCGGCAGGCCACCGAGTACGTGATCCGTCGCGGCATGTCGCAGATCGGGGTGCCCTACTCCTGGGGCGGCGGCAACGCGGCCGGCCCGAGTAGGGGAATCGACTCCGGGGCGGGCATTACCGGTTTCGACTGTTCGGGCCTGGTCCTGTATTCGTTTGCCGGGGTGGGCATCAAGCTGCCGCACTACTCGGGTGCGCAGTACAACCTGGGCCGCAAGATCCCGTCCTCGCAGATGCGCCGCGGCGACGTCATCTTCTACGGCCCGGGCGGCAGCCAGCACGTGACGCTCTACCTCGGCGACGGCCAGATGCTCGAGGCTCCCGACATCGGCCTGAAAGTCCGCGTCGCGCCGGTTCGCTCCGGCGGCATGACGCCCTACGTGGTCCGCTACATCGAGTGGTGAACGAGTGAGTACTGAACGGACAGCCATGCGCCGCAAGCGGTTTCGCCTGATCAACGTCGCCTGGATCAGCACGGTGGTGACCGGTCTGATGTTGTCGGTAGCCGGTCCGGCCACGGCCGATCCCGGCCAGTGGGATCCCACCCTGCCGGCAGCGATCAGTGCCGGCGCCCCGGGAGACCCCCTCGCGGTCGCCAACGCGTCGCTGCAGGCCACCGCTCAGGCCACCCAAACCACGCTGGATCTGGGCAAGCAGTTCCTGGGCGGGCTCGGGATCAATCTCGGCGGCAATACCGTCCCCACCGCCGACACCGGCGGCTCGGGCCGGATCCCGCGGGTCTACGGCCGGCAGGCCATCGAGTACGTGATCAAGCGGGCCGGCTCACAGATGGGCGTGCCGTACTCGTGGGGTGGCGGCACGCTGGACGGCCCGAGCAAGGGCGTCGGCGACGGCGCCAACATAACCGGCTTCGACTGCTCGGGCCTGATGCGGTACGCCTTCGCCGGGGTAGGCGTGCTGATCCCGCGGTTCTCCGGTGACCAGTACAACGCCGGCCGCCACATTCCGCCGGATCAGGCCAGGCGCGGCGACCTGATCTTCTACGGCCCGGGCGGCAGCCAGCACGTCACCATGTACCTGGGCAACGGCCAGATGCTGGAGGCGTCCGGAAGCGCCGGCAAGGTTACCGTCAGCCCGGTTCGCAAGCCGGGCATGACGCCGTTTCTGACCAGGATCATCGAGTACTGACCCGGCGGTGTTCGCCCGGATGGATCCCGGGCGGGAACCGCGACGTCGACGGAATCCACCGGGCCTGGAATAGTTGGACGCGGGCACGTCGCTGCCCCACGACACCGGTCGTGGCAGCAGTCGTGTCCGTATTGAGCTGTGGAGGGTTAGTTGATGACAGCAGCAGGTGGGCCGCCCCCGGGCGCCAGCGGTTACTCGGGCCCGGGTGGGCAGCACGCCGGCCCGTCGGCCCATGAAGCGCCGTCCGGCGGCATGCCGGTGACGGCCTGGCCGCCGAGGTGCACACCCTGGAGCGGGCCATCTTCGAGGTCAAGCGGATCATCGTCGGCCAGGACCTGCTCGTGGAGCGGATGCTGGTCGGCCTGCTGTCCAAGGGCCACGTCCTGCTCGAGGGTGTTCCCGGCGTGGCCAAGACGCTGGCCGTGGAGACCTTCGCGAAGGTGGTCGGCGGGACGTTCGCGCGGATCCAGTTCACGCCCGACCTGGTGCCCACCGACATCATCGGTACCCGCATCTACCGGCAGGGCAAGGAGGAGTTCGACACCGAGCTCGGCCCGGTGGTGGTCAACTTCCTGCTCGCCGACGAGATCAACCGCGCCCCGGCGAAGGTGCAGTCGGCGCTGCTGGAGGTCATGCAGGAACGCCACGTGTCGATCGGCGGCAAGACCTTCCCGACTTGCCCAACCCGTTCCTGGTGATGGCGACGCAGAACCCGATCGAGCACGAGGGTGTCTACCCGCTGCCCGAAGCCCAGCGGGACCGCTTCCTGTTCAAGATCAACGTCGGCTACCCCACGCCCGAGGAGGAGCGCGAGATCATCTACCGGATGGGCGTGCGGCCGCCGGTGCCCAAGCAGATCATGGACACCGGTGACCTGCTGCGGTTGCAGGACATCGCGGCCAACAACTTCGTCCACCATGCGTTGGTCGACTACGTGGTGCGCGTGGTGACCGCCACCCGCCATCCCGAGCAGCTCGGCATGAACGACGTCAAGACGTGGATCTCGTTCGGCGCGTCCCCGCGTGCCTCGCTGGGCATCATCGCCGCGTCCCGCTCGCTGGCGCTGGTGCGCGGCCGCGACTATGTGATCCCGCAGGACGTCGTCGACGTCATTCCCGACGTGTTGCGGCACCGGTTGGTGCTCACCTACGACGCGCTCGCCGACGACATCTCACCGGAGATCGTCATCAACCGAGTGCTGCAGACGGTTGCGCTGCCTCAGGTGAATGCCATTCCCCAGCAAGGCCATTCGGTAGCCCCGGTGATGCAGGCCGCCGGCGCGGCCAGCGGTCGGTGACGGACCCCAAGACGCCGGCGGGAGTTCATCCGCCGTCGATGCAGCGGGGCCAGATCGTCGACCCGAAGCTGTCGGCGGCACTGCGAACGCTCGAGCTCACCGTCAAACGCAAGCTCGACGGGGTGCTGCACGGCGACCATCTCGGCCTGATTCCCGGTCCGGGTTCCGAGCCGGGGGAGTCGCGCGAGTACCAGCCCGGCGACGACGTCCGCCGGATGGACTGGGCCGTCACCGCGCGCACCACCCACCCCCATGTCCGGCAGATGATCGCCGACCGCGAACTGGAGACCTGGCTGGTGGTCGACATGTCGGCCAGCCTGGACTTCGGCACCACGGTGTGCGAGAAACGCGACCTGGCGGTGGCGGCGGCCGCCGCGATAACGTTCCTCAACAGCGGTGGCGGTAACCGGCTCGGCGCGCTGATCAGCAACGGCGCCACCATGACCCGGGTGCCGGCACGTTCCGGACGCCAGCATGAGCAGACGCTGTTGCGCACCATCGCCACCACGCCCAGGGCACCGATCGGGGTGCGCGGGGATTTGGCGACGGCTATCGACGCGCTGCGCCGGCCGGAACGCCGCCGCGGGATGGCGGTGATCATCAGCGACTTCCTGGGCCCGATCAACTGGATGCGTCCGCTGCGGGCGATTGCGGCCCGGCACGAGGTGCTGGCCATCGAGGTGCTCGATCCCCGCGATGTCGAACTGCCCGACATCGGCGATGTGGTGCTGCAGGACGCCGAATCCGGAGTCACCCGCGAGTTCACCATCGACGCCCAGCTGCGTGACGATTTCGCCAAGGCCGCGGCGGCGCACCGCGCCGACGTCGCCCGCATCATCCGCGGCTGCGGGGCGCCGTTACTGACACTTCGCACCGACCGCGACTGGATCGCCGACATCGTCCGTTTCGTCGAGTCCCGCCGGCGCGGGGCCATGGCGGGCCGGCAGTGACGGCTGGCATACACCGGTGACCCTGCCGTTGCTCGGACCGATGTCGCTGTCCGGCTTCGAACATTCGTGGTTCTTCCTGTTCCTTCTCGTCGTTTTCGGGTTGGCCGCGCTGTACGTCGCGATGCAGTTGACGCGGCAGCGGCGGATGCTGCGGTTCGCCAACATGGAGCTGCTGGAAAGCGTCGCCCCTAAGCGGCCCGCCAAATGGCGGCACGTGCCGGCGATTCTGCTGGTGTTGTCGCTGGTGCTGCTCACCATCGCGATGGCGGGGCCGACCAACGACGTCCGGATCCCGCGCAACCGTGCGGTGGTGATGCTGGTGATCGACGTATCGCAGTCCATGCGTGCCACCGACGTCCCACCCAACCGGATGGCGGCCGCGCAGGAGGCCGCAAAGCAGTTTGCCGACGAGCTGACCCCGGGGATCAACCTGGGGCTGATCGCCTATGCGGGCACCGCGACGGTGCTGGTGTCGCCGACGACCAACCGGGAGGCGACCAAGAACGGGCTGGACAAGCTGCAGTTCGCCGACCGTACCGCCACCGGGGAAGGCATCTTGACCGCGCTGCAGGCCATCGCCACGGTCGGCGCGGTGATCGGTGGCGGCGATACACCGCCGCCGGCGCGCATCGTGTTGTTCTCCGACGGCAAGGAGACGATGCCGACCAACCCCGACAATCCCAAGGGCGCGTTCACCGCCGCGCGTACCGCCAAGGACCAGGGCGTGCCGATCTCGACCATCTCGTTCGGCACCCCGTACGGCTTCGTCGAGATCAACGACCAGCGCCAGCCGGTGCCCGTCGACGACGAGACGCTCAAGAAGGTGGCCCAGCTCTCGGGTGGCGAGGCCTACAACGCCGCCAGCCTGGCGGAGCTGAAATCTGTCTACGCGACGCTGCAGCAGCAGATCGGCTACGAGACGATCAAGGGTGATGCCAGCGTGGGCTGGGTGCGGTTGGGTGCGCTGGTGCTGGCGTTTGCCGCGCTGGCGGCACTGCTGATCAACCGCCGCCTGCCGACCTGACCCAGCCCCGTCGCGCGAGCGTCGCGCGCCCGCCCCGTCGCGCGAGCGTAACGCCACTGCGAAATTCGGGGCGATTTTTCGCGCTGGCGTTACGCTCGCGAGCGGGCGGTGCCCCCAGCTCGGCGCGCTCGTGCTTGCGCCACCCGGCAGATGATGTCCTCGGGACGGTCCTCGGCAATAACCCTGACCACGATCCACCCGTAGCGCTGCTCCAGCATCTCCAAGCGCCGAATGTCCTTCACGTATTGGGCTCGGCTGGACCGATGTTGATCGCCGTCATACTCGACGGCCACTTTGATGTCCTCCCAGCCCATGTCCAAATAGGCTTCGGCCCAACCCCATTCATTGCGCACAGCGATCTGTGTCTGCGGCCGCGGAAATCCCGCGCTCAGCAACAGCAGGCGAAGCCACGTTTCCTTCGGCGACTGAGCACCACCGTCAACCAGTTCGATGGCGGCTCTGGCGGCTTTCATGCCCCGACGGCCCTGGTAGCGGTCAACCAGCAGCTCAATGTCGGCCAGCTTCACCTCGACCGCCTGCGCAAGGGCGTCGATGGCGGCGACCGAGACGTGCGTCGGGTAACGCCTCGCCAGGTCAAGCGCCGTTCGAGCCGGGCTGGTGACACGCATGTGGTCAACGACGGCGATCTCGTCGGCCTCGATGCGCTCTTCCCAGACCTCGACTCCGAAGGCCCGGCGGCGGTTGGTGTCGATGATCGCGGCGGGCCGGTCCGGATCGATCCACCGGGCACCATGCAGGGCAGCCGCGGAGAAACCGGCAAGGATGCCGCGACGACGCGA
The DNA here is from genome assembly GCA_963848535.1 of uncultured Actinomycetota bacterium. Lineage (GTDB taxonomy): Bacteria > Actinomycetota > Actinomycetes > Mycobacteriales > Mycobacteriaceae > Mycobacterium. Next base: position 395,370 of record CAWKEM010000004.1, on the reverse strand, counting down.
CCGCAGCCAACATGCCTTTGCGCGCAACGCCGGTGTCAGCTCAGCGTCCCTCAGCACATACACGTCCTGATGCAGCGGGACATACCGACTCCGCAACTCATAGGCCGTCAACTCGCCGGCAGCCAGGGCCGCACTGCCCAAGAAAGGGTCTGCCATGGCGGAAGTGTGCCCTCACCCACCGACAACCCGCGCGAGCGTGGCGGACAACCCGGGCGAGTGTGGGGGACAACCCGCGCGAGCGTAACGCCACTGCGAAATTCGGGGCGATTTTTCGCACTGGCGTTACGCTCGCGAGCGGGCGGTATGCGCAGGTCGCGACGAGCCGATTGCAGTGCGCCCGATCTGAGGCGCTAGGTTGACGAGGTGATTGACACGGCCGGCGAGAACACCACCGAAAGTGCTGCCGACTACGGCAGACCCGCATTCGTATCCCGTTCAGTCCTGGTGACGGGCGGAAATCGGGGGATCGGCCTGGCGATCGCACGGCGGCTGGCCGCCGACGGCCACAAGGTGGCCGTCACGCACCGCGGATCCGGGGTGCCCGAGGGGTTGTTCGGCGTCGAGTGTGACGTCACCGACAACGATGCCGTCGATCGCGCCTTCAAAGAGGTCGAGGAGCACCAGGGTCCGGTCGAGGTACTGGTCTCCAACGCCGGCCTGGCCGCGGACGCGTTCCTCATGCGGATGACCGAGGAGAAGTTCGAGAAGGTCATCGACGCCAACCTCACCGGGGCGTTCCGGGTGGCTCAGCGGGCATCGCGCAGCATGCAGCGAAAGCGGTTCGGCCGAATGATCTTCATAGGTTCGGTCTCCGGCACCTGGGGCATCGGCAACCAGGCCAATTACGCAGCCTCGAAGGCCGGTGTGATCGGCATGGCCCGCTCGATCGCCCGGGAGATGTCAAAGGCCGGGGTGACCGCGAATGTGGTGGCCCCGGGCTACATCGACACCGATATGACCCGCGCGCTGGATGAGCGGATTCAGAAGGGGGCACTGGAATTCATCCCGGCGAAGCGGGTTGGCACCGCCGCCGAGGTCGCCGGGGTGGTCAGCTTCCTGGCGTCCGAGGATGCGAGTTACATCTCCGGTGCGGTCATCCCGGTCGACGGCGGCATGGGTATGGGCCACTGATTTCAACCACGACACAAGGACGGACATGGCAGGACTGCTCGAAGGCAAACGGATCCTGGTCACCGGGATCATCACCGACTCGTCGATCGCGTTCCACATCGCGCGGGTGGCCCAAGAGCAGGGGGCCCAACTGGTGCTGACCGGCTTCGACCGGCTGCGGCTCATCCAGCGCATCGCCGACCGGCTGCCGGAGAAGGCGCCGCTGATCGAGCTCGATGTGCAGAACGAGAAGCACCTGGACACCCTCGCCGACCGGGTGACCGAGGTGATCGGGGAGGGCAACAAGCTTGACGGCGTGGTGCATTCGATCGGCTTCATGCCGCAGAGCGGGATGGGCATCAACCCGTTCTTCGACGCGCCGTTCGAGGACGTCGCCAAGGGCATCCACATCTCCGCGTTCTCGTACGCCTCGCTGGCAAAGGCGCTGCTGCCGATCATGAACCCGGGCGGCGGCATCGTCGGCATGGACTTCGACCCCAGCCGTGCCATGCCCGCCTACAACTGGATGACGGTGGCCAAGAGCGCTTTGGAGTCGGTGAACCGGTTCGTGGCCCGCGAGGCCGGCAAGTACGGTGTGCGCTCGAATCTGGTTGCCGCCGGCCCGATCCGCACGCTGGCGATGAGCGCGATCGTCGGCGGCGCGCTCGGCGACGAGGCCGGCGCCCAGATACAGCTGCTCGAGGAGGGCTGGGACCAGCGCGCTCCGCTGGGCTGGAACATGAAGGACGCAACGCCGGTCGCCAAGACGGTGTGCGCGCTGCTCTCCGAGTGGCTGCCCGCCACCACTGGAACCATCATCTTCGCCGACGGTGGCGCCAGTACTCAATTGCTGTAGCACGCAATGGAATTCGACGCCGTCCTGCTGCTGTCCTTCGGCGGGCCGGAAGGGCCCGAACAGGTGCGGCCGTTCTTGGAGAACGTCACCCGGGGCCGGAACGTGCCGCCCGAGCGCCTGGACGCCGTTGCCGAGCACTATCTGCATTTCGGCGGGGTGTCGCCGATCAACGGGATCAACCGCGCCCTGATCACCCAGTTGCACGCCGAACTCGCCGACCGCGGCCTGGACCTGCCGGTGTATTTCGGCAACCGCAACTGGGAACCCTACGTCGAAGAAACCGTTGCGACGATGCGAGACAACGGCATTCGTCGTGCCGCGGTGTTCACCACGTCGGCGTGGAGCGGCTACTCCGGCTGCGCGCAGTATGTCGAAGATATCGCCCGGGCCCGGCGAGCGGCCGGGCCGGACGCGCCGGAGCTGGTGAAACTGCGGCCATACTTCGACCATCCGCTGTTTGTCGAGATGTTCGCCGGCGCCATCGCCGCCGCCTCCGACACCCTGCCCGACGGGCTGCGCGGCGACGCGCGCCTGGTGTTCACCGCGCATTCGGTTCCGGTGGCCGCCGACCGGGGGTTCGGCCCGAATCTGTACAGCCGCCAAGTCGCTTATGCTACAAGGCTGGTCGCGGCAGCCGCCGGGTACGCCGATTACGATCTGGTCTGGCAGTCGCGATCGGGCCCGCCACAGGTTCCGTGGCTGGAGCCCGATGTCGCCGACCATCTCACGACGCTGGCCGCCTCCGGCGCGCGTGCCGTCATCGTCTGCCCGATCGGGTTCGTCGCCGACCACATCGAAGTGGTATGGGATCTCGACCACGAGTTGCGATCACAGGCCGAGGCGGCGGGAATCGCGTTGGCCCGGGCCGCAACACCCAACGCCGATCGGCGATTCGCCCGGCTGGCAGTGGATTTGATCGACGAACTCCGCTTGGGCCGAGCGCTAGATCGGGCGAGTGGCCCTGACCCGGTACCGGGCTGCCTGGCCAGCAGCAACGGCGCACCGTGCCGTCCGCCGCACTGTGTTGCCGAGGAAACCCCCGGCCGGGATTAGTCGGCCCAGGCCGAGCGCAGGATTGCGTTGACTGCGGCCATCCGCGCCGAACGCACCACCGCGGTAAGCGGCCGCAGCGCATCGCCGGCGATGCGAGCCGCCGAGGATGACTGCGTTCCGAGCGGTTCCAGGCCGGTAATGACTGGGGCGGCAAATCGATTCGCAGCGTCGGGCGGTCCGCTCAGCCCGGCGCTGACCGTGATGATCGCGTCGACGTGCGCGGCGTTTTCCAATACCCGCAATGCGCGCGACGGCGCATGATCGGGAATGCGGTGTTGCCGTGCGGATTCCAGTAGCTGCTCGACGAGTCCGCGCGGATCGTCGATGTCGGCCGCGGCGGATCCCAGCCCGATGGCGACGAGCGCATCGGCGGCCGAGCGCACGGCCGAGCGCAGCGTGTATTCGGCATCGCCCAGCTCGTCGTGGTCGAACACGGGTGCGCCGGGCAGTGAGTACACCGTCCATGACAGCGCAGAGAATTCGGGTGAGTCCGCCTCCTCGGCGGCGGGCTCCTCGAGATCGTGATAGGAGAACTCCGGGACCAGCCCGACGGCGGCGCCGGGATGGTGCGGGTTGGCGACGATGACCGCCTCGCCCGCGGCCAGGGCATCGCGCTCGAACTGCGTGCCCGCGGCCAGCCCGCGCACATCCCCGGGCACCGGCAAAACCACATTGATCGTCTCGCGCAACCGGCCGGGACCATGCGGCGCCGACACCGTCCGGCCAACCGCCGCACGCAGCGTCTGCAACAGCGAGACCGTCCCGGCGTCGTGGACATCGGGCCACGGCAGTCCGGTATGGCCCGCGGCGACGGCATCATACGCGGTGACCGATTGTTTTGCCGCCCAAACAGATAACGCGTCCAAGACGTCGTCGGGCGCGGCCTTGCCGGCGAGCCAGGCGTTGGCCCACAGGGACAGCGAGACACTGGGACACCACACGATGTCGCAGTGTAGTTGTTTTGTCCGGCAAAGGCCGATCACGCGTATTCTGGCCGCATGCCTACCGCGGCACTCTGGATGATATTCGCACTGGTGCTTGCCGGTGCGGAGGCTCTCACCGGCCATCTGTTCCTGGTGATGCTCGGCGGTGGTGCGCTGGCCGCGTCGGTGACCAGCTGGCTGACGGACTGGCCGGCGTGGGCCGACGGCGCGGTGTTCCTGGTCGTCTCGGTTCTGCTCCTGGTGCTGGTCCGGCCCGCGCTGCGGCGGCGGCTGACACCCGCGCACGTGCCGGAAATGGGAATCGAGGCGCTGGAAGGAAAGAACGCGCTGGTGCTCCATCGGGTTACCCGCGACGAGGGCCAGGTGAAGCTTGACGGGCAGGTGTGGACCGCGCGCCCGCTCGACGACGGCGAGGTCTACGAGCCCGGCGAGTCGGTGACCGTCATGCACATCGAGGGCGCCACCGCGGTGGTCTTCAAGAGCGGTCTTTGACGGCGGCGAGAGACGCTGCGAGAGACGCTGCGAGAGAAAGGAACTCCGATGCACGCTGGTGCGCTTGCGGGTCTGGTGTTGTTGGCTGTCCTGGTGATATTCGCCATGGTCGTGGTGGCCAAGTCGGTGGCGCTGATACCGCAGGCGGAGGCCGCGGTGATCGAACGGTTGGGTCGGTACAGCCGTACGGTCAGTGGTCAGCTGACGTTGCTGGTGCCGTTCATCGACCGGGTCCGTGCCCGGGTGGACCTGCGTGAGCGGGTGGTGTCGTTCCCGCCTCAGCCGGTGATCACCGAGGACAACCTGACCCTCAACATCGACACCGTGGTCTATTTCCAGGTCACCAGTCCGCAGGCGGCCGTCTACGAGATCAGCAACTACATCGTGGGTGTCGAGCAGCTCACCACGACCACGCTGCGCAACGTGGTCGGCGGGATGACGCTGGAGCAGACGTTGACGTCCCGCGACAAGATCAACGGTCAACTGCGGGGCGTGCTCGACGAAGCGACCGGCCGTTGGGGGCTGCGGGTCGCCCGGGTCGAGTTGCGCAGCATCGACCCGCCGCAGTCGATCCAGGCCTCGATGGAGAAGCAGATGAAGGCCGACCGGGAGAAGCGGGCGATGATCTTGACCGCCGAAGGTATGCGCGAGTCGTCGATCAAGGAAGCCGAGGGGCAGAAGCAGGCGCAGATCCTGGCCGCCGAGGGCGCCAAGCAGGCGACGATCCTGGCCGCCGAGGGCGACCGGCAGTCCCGGATGCTGCGCGCCCAGGGTGAGCGGGCAGCGGCGTACCTGCGGGCGCAGGGGCAGGCCAAGGCCATCGAGAAGACGTTCGCCGCGATCAAGGCCGGCCGGCCCACCCCGGAGATGCTGGCCTACCAGTACCTGCAGACGCTGCCGGAGATGGCCCGTGGTGACGCCAACAAGGTGTGGGTGGTGCCCAGCGACTTCAGCGCGGCGCTGCAGGGGTTCACCCGACTGCTGGGCGCGCCGGGCGAGGACGGGGTGTTCAGGTTCCAGCCATCCCCGGTCGACGACACACCCAAACCGGCCGCCACCGACGACGCCGATGTCGCCGACTGGTTCTCCACCGAAACCGACCCGGTGATCGCCCAGGCGGTGGCCAAGGCCGAGGCGATAGCCCGCCAGCCGGTGGACGGCATGGTGGGCACACCGCCGGAGCTGAGTCCCTAGGATCTGCGTATGAGCGTTTTGACTTCACCGAAAACCTATGCGGGGCTTGCCGCGTTCCACGCCGTCGACGCGGTGGGGTGTGCAGTCCAGGTGGCTCCCATCAGAAAAACCCTGGACGACCTGGGAGTACCGGACAGCATTCGGCGAGTCCTGCCGGTGGTCAAGGCCGCGGCCGCGGTCGGCTTGCTGTCGGTCACCTGGTTTCCCGCCCTGGCGCGGCTGACGACGGCGATGCTGACGTTGTATTTCGTCCTGGCGGTGGGCGCGCACGTCCGCGCGCGGGACAAGATCGTCAATGCCCTCCCGGCCGCGACGTTTCTGGCCACGTTCGCGGTGATGACGGTGAAGGGCCCAGACCGGCGTTAGTCCAGACGCATGTCTGGGGACGCTAGTGGCCGAATGCGGTCAGTCGGCGCCGGGGAGCCACACCGAGCAAGTGATGCCTGGCGCTCGCCGGATCCGCTTGTCCAGAGTCACCAATGGAGCGGCCAGGATCTCGGCGAGCGCGACGTAGGCGGCGTCGTAGCTCGACAAATTGGCTCGTAACTCCCACATGCGGCTTGCCAGCACATCGTGCGGCCACAGGTCTACCGTGAGGTCGAGCAGATCGGCGTGGGCTTGAGCCGCCTGGTCGGTACTGATCGCTCCGCTGAGTTCTGCTCGTCTGATGACGTTGGTGCATTCGTACGGCAACAACGTCGGTGCGAAGAGGTCCGCGTCCGTCAACCGCGCTGTTGCCCACTGACCGTCACTGCCCGAATCGAGCAAAGCGGCTGCCACCGCTGATGCGTCACAGACGACACGGTCAGTCACCGACGATCGGTGTCTTTGGCTGCGAGGATGGCGGCCGCGTCGAGGCGCACCCCTGTCGCGTGCACTCGGGCGCGGGCACGGGCGATGACGTCGCGTGCCGTGGGCTTGTCCGCCGTCGCTACCAACAGGCTGCGCAGGTATTCCTGCAGTGACTGCCCGGACCGTGCGGCACGTGCAGCCAGTTCGTCGCGGACCTCGTTGGGGATGCCACGAATCGTAATGGCCACCATGCCTGCATATTAGCAGCATTACAGGCGAAATGCAGGTACCGACCGGGGTGTCTGCCCCGCGAGGGGGGCGCGCAATTCCGGCTCAGGCTGCCCGGCGATGCCAGCGTGACCCGGTTCGTCAGCGCGGCCCGGCGGGTTGGGTGGTGACGGCGGTGAGGTTCCACTTGTCCAGCCAGGGCTGCACCAGCTCGGCGACGGAGAATTTGGTCGGGGCCGAGCACCCGGCGTCGGGGTGGTTGAAATCGCCACCTCGGATATCGATGCCGACCGCGCTGGCAGTGCCGTTGCTTTGGAGGAGATAGACCGGGCCGCCGGAATCGCCGCATTGGCCGGGCGCCAAGAACATGACCTTGCTGTCGGTGACCTCCACGATTGGTCCGCATGCGGCTTCGCCGGAGGCCATGCCGAACTTGCACAGCGGCTGGCCGATGTCCAGGTCGGTGGTGACGCCGGAGACCGGCAGCGAGGAGCCGATGTCCGAAGTCTGGGGAACATGGTCGCCGTCGAGCATGATCAGGCCGATGTCGTGTTGTTCCATGCGACCGCCCTCGCTGACCGTCTGGCTGAACGTGCCCAGCGTCGTGTAGGGGAGGACCCCGGCCAGGTTCATCGTCACCTTGCTGGGCTCGCCGGGCCGGTTGCAATGACCGGCGGTGAGGACACCGGCCTGGTCGGTGCTGGTGCGCACCAAAAACCCGGCCGTACAGCCCATTCCGCCGGAACCGTCGGCGTAGTCGACGTAGATGCCCGCACCGGGGCCAACGGCACTTGTCGCTGGCAAGTCGACCGGCGATACGAGGCGCGCCGGTGTGGGTTCTTGCGCCGGATCGGCTTTCTTCGGCTGCAGGCAGACCGCCGCAACAAATGCGACAACGCTCACCAGCGCCGTGATCGTCAGCAACGAGACATGCATTTTCGGACGTGGTGGCCGCGCGGAGCCCGCGTCGGTTCCGGCGAACCACTTCGGCGCGCGATGCCGCTTGATCCGATTGAGCAGGAACGCCCCGACGGCGACCAGGACAGACGCCACGGCCCCCAGCATGAGCGCGGCGGTGCGAGCCGGCGAAGACTGTGCGCTCCAGTGCGCAAGCTCCGACGCGCAGAAGCTCACCATTAGATAGATCATGGCCGTAACCAGCGGCGCGCTCAACAGCGCTGGTCAATCAGCTGATGGTGGCCGGTTCCGGGGACGGCTCGTCGCCGAGGGCGCGGTGCGTGCGGCGGTGGTGGTGGCGGCGGTAGTGGCGGATCTCGACAACCAGCCCGGCCACCCCCAATGCGCCCGTGCACGCCGACACCAGGTACAGCAGCGAGTTGGGGTGACCGGCGAGCGCGTCGCCGAGGATCACCACGGCGGCGGTGCCGGGCAGCAGGCCGGCCAGCGTGGCCAACGTATAGGGCAGCACCCGCACGGCTGACGCGCCGGCAGCGTAGTTGAGCGCCGAAAAGGGCACGGCGGGTATCAACCGCAGCGACAAGACGGCCAGCCAGCCCCGTTGCCGCAAGCGCTCGTCCACCGTGTCGACCGATCGGTGGCGAACCAACCGGTTCAGCCGCCACCCGGCCGCGCGCACCAGCAACATCGCGATCATCGCGCTCGCGGTGCTGGCGACCACCGCGATGGCAATGCCCAACGCCGGGCCGAACAGCAGTCCGGCGGCCAGGGTGAACGCCGTGCGGGGGACCGGCACCACCGTGACGACGATGTGCGCCATCAGGAACGCCAACGGAAACCACGGGCCCACCGACTGCGCCCAGTCGCGCAACTGCACCGGCGTGGGCAGCGGAACCAGCAGCGCCACGGCAACCAGGACTGTGATACCGACCACTGCCGCGACGATCCGCGGCCGGGACACCTGGCGCGCGGCCGCGCCGATCGCACCGCCCAGATCGCGCAGTGTCTCCCTGATTTTGCAGGTGGCGGAAGCCGTCACGACTATGAAGGTTACGGGCCCCAGATGAATAACTCGTTTCCCCAGGCTGGCGTTTCGCCGCCGACCTGGCCCGATCGCCGCACCTCGCGGTTTTAGCGCCGAGCTAGATCAATTAGCCTCATGAGCAAGCGGTAAACCCCGGAGCAACCCATACAAACACGGCCAATTGCTGGGAAAAGGGAGCAATCGGTGTCCATTGACGTACCCGAGCTCGCCGACCTGGAACAGGTTCGCGGGCATTGGCGCACTGCGGTCGCCGGTGTGCTGGCCAAAAGCACCGGAAAGGACCCCGCAGAGCTGGGGGACGCGCCCGAGCGGCTGCTGGAAACCCCGACCTATGAGGGGATCGCCATCCGGGCGCTCTACACCGCGCTCGACGAGCTGCCGGAGCCGCCGCTGCCGGGGCAGTGGCCCTACCTGCGGGGTGGCGACGCACTGCGCGACGTCAAGTCCGGCTGGAAGGTCGCCGAAGCTTTCCCCGGCCCGTCGCGGGGGCAGCCGGCGGCAACGCCGCGGTGCTGGCCGCGCTCGCCGACGGGGTCAGCGCGCTGCTGATCCGGGTGGGGGAGTCTGGCGTGGCGGCTGCGGATCTCGAGAAGCTGCTCTCGGGTGTGTACCTGGACCTGGCGCCGGTGATCCTGGACGCGGGTGCCGACTACCCCGCGGCCTGCGATGCCCTGCTGTCACTGGTGGACCGGCTGGATCCGGACAAGCGCGCCACGGTGTCGATCGATCTGGGCGCCGACCCGCTGACCGCCCAGCTCAGCGGGCGGGCGGCCCCGTTGCTGGAGCAGGTGCTCGCGGTCGCCGCCCGGGTGGCCGCAGGCCGCGGGGTGCGGGCGATCACCGTCGACGGGCCCGCTTTGCATAACCTGGGCGCCGACGCGGCCTGGGAACTGGCCGGCAGCGTCGCGGCCGCGGTGGCCTACCTTCGGGTGCTCACCGAATCCGGGATCGCGGTCGGGGAGGCGCTGCGGCAGATCAGCTTCCGGCTGGCCGCCGATGACGACCAGTTCATGACGATCGCCAAGATGCGCGCGGCGCGTCAACTGTGGGCACGGGTAGCCGAGGTGGTGGGCGACCCCGATGGCGGCGCGGCCGTGCTGCACGCCGAGACGTCGCTGCCGATGATGACCCAGCGCGACCCGTGGGTGAACATGCTGCGCGGCACGCTGGCCGCGTTCGGTGCGGGCGTGGGCGGCGCCGACACCGTGCTGGTGTACCCGTTCGATGTGGCGATACCCGGCGGCTTTCCCGGTGTGGCCACCAGCTTCGCGCGCCGGATCGCGCGTAACGCCCAGTTGCTGCTGCTGGAGGAGTCACACGTCGGCCAGGTGCTGGACCCCGCCGGCGGGTCGTGGTTCGTCGAGGATCTCACCGAGCAGCTGGCCCGGCAGGCCTGGCAGCATTTTCAGGAGATCGAGGCCCGCGGCGGGTTCGTCGAGGCTCGTGCCTACGTCGCCGGGCAGATCGCCGAGAAAGCCGCACGACGGACCGACGACATCGCGCATCGCCGCACCGCGATCACCGGCGTCAACGAGTTCCCGAACCTCGAGGAACCAGCGCTGCCGCAAAGCGATTCGGCACCGACCGTCGCGCGTTACGCGGCGGAGTTCGAAGCGCTGCGCAACCGTTCTGATGTCTACCTGGCACGCGCCGGCTCACGTCCGGCCGTGCTGCTGCTGCCGCTGGGCCCGTTGGCCGAGCACAACATCCGGACCACCTTCGCCTCGAACCTGCTGGCGTCGGGCGGTATCGAGGCGATCAACCCGGGAACTGTCGACGCCGCCCGTGTCGCAAAGGCGGTTTCGGATGCGGGATCCCCCAGCGTCGCGGTCGTCTGCGGCACCGACAAGCGCTACGGCGAGGAGGCTGCCGACGTGGTGCGGGCGGCCCGCGGCGCGGGCGTATCCAGGGTGTACCTGGCCGGGCCGGAAAAGGCAGTGGGAGACGCCGAACACCGCCCGGACGAGTTTCTGACCGCGAAGATCAATGCGGTCGAAGCGCTTTCGAATCTGCTCACCCGGTTGGGAGCGTAGTTGCGATGACGACCACCAAACCTCTTGTCGGCAGTTTCGCCGATGTCCCGCTGCACGGCGACCGCGAAGTGCCGCGGCCCACCGAAGCCGAGGCGGAACAACGCGTCGCCGCGGTCGCGTCGGCGCAGGGGTACACCCCCGACCAGTTGCAGTGGCATACGCCGGAAGGCATTGACGTCAAACCGGTCTACATCGGCGCCGACCGTGCCGCCGCGCAGGCTGACGGTTACCCGCTGCACAGTGTCCCCGGCGAGCCGCCGTTCGTGCGCGGCCCCTACCCGACGATGTATGTCAACCAGCCCTGGACAATCCGCCAATACGCCGGGTTCTCCACCGCCGCGGATTCCAACGCGTTCTACCGCCGCAATCTCGCCGCCGGCCAGAAGGGCCTGTCGGTGGCCTTCGACCTGGCGACTCACCGCGGCTACGACTCCGACCATCCCCGCGTACAGGGCGATGTCGGAATGGCCGGCGTGGCAATCGATTCCATCCTCGACATGCGGCAGCTGTTCTTTCGCATCGACCTGTCCGCGGTGTCGGTGTCGATGACGATGAACGGTGCGGTGCTGCCGATCCTGGCGTTGTACGTGGTGGCCGCCGAAGAGCAGGGGGTGCCGCCGGAGAAGCTGGCCGGCACCATCCAGAACGACATCCTCAAAGAGTTCATGGTGCGCAACACCTACATCTACCCGCCGAAGCCGTCGATGCGCATCATCTCTGACATCTTCGCCTACACCAGCGCCAAGATGCCGAAGTTCAACTCCATCTCGATCTCCGGCTACCACATCCAAGAAGCCGGTGCCACAGCGGATTTGGAGCTGGCCTACACCCTGGCCGACGGTGTCGACTACATCAAGGCGGGCCTGGACGCCGGGCTGGACATCGATAAGTTCGCGCCCCGGCTGTCCTTCTTCTGGGGCATCGGGATGAACTTCTTCATGGAGGTCGCCAAGCTGCGGGCCGGCCGGCTGCTGTGGAGCGAACTCGTCGCCGGATTCGGCGCCAAGAATCCCAAATCGCTGTCTCTGCGCACCCATTCGCAGACCTCAGGCTGGTCGCTGACCGCCCAGGACGCCTTCAACAACGTCGCGCGCACCTGCATCGAGGCCATGGCCGCCACCCAGGGCCACACCCAGTCGCTGCACACCAACGCACTCGACGAGGCGCTGGCGCTGCCCACCGACTTCTCCGCCCGGATCGCGCGCAACACCCAGCTGGTGCTGCAACAGGAGTCGGGCACCACCCGGCCGATCGACCCGTGGGGCGGCTCGTATTACGTGGAGTGGCTGACCCATCAGCTGGCGCAGCGGGCCCGTGCCCATATGGGCGAGATCGCCGAGTACGGCGGCATGGCTGCGGCCATCAGTGAGGGCATCCCCAAGCTGCGCATCGAGGAGGCCGCGGCGCGCACTCAGGCGCGCATCGACTCGGGTCAGCAGCCGGTGATCGGGGTCAACAAGTACCAGGTCGACGAGGACCAGGAGATCGAGGTACTCAAGGTCGACAACACCCGGGTGCGTGCCGAGCAGCTGGCCAAACTGAAAGAGCTGCGGGCTAATCGGGACCAGTCGGCGGTCGACGCCGCCTTGGCCGAGCTGTCCCGGGCCGCCGCCGCCCAGGGCCGCGCCGGTGCTGACGGGCTGGGCAACAATCTGCTGGCGCTGGCCATTGACGCGGCCCGGGCCAAGGCTACGGTGGGGGAGATCTCCGACGCGCTGGAGAAGGTGTACGGGCGTCATCAGGCGGAGATCCGTACCATCTCCGGGGTCTACCGTGACGCAGCCGGAAAGGCCACCAACATCGCAAGCGCTACCGAACTAGTCGAGAAGTTCGCCGACGCCGACGGCCGCCGGCCCAGGATTCTGGTGGCCAAGATGGGCCAGGACGGGCACGACCGCGGTCAGAAGGTGATCGCGACGGCGTTCGCCGACATCGGGTTCGACGTCGACGTCGGATCGCTGTTCTCCACGCCCGAGGAGGTGGCCCGCCAGGCCGCCGACAACGACGTGCACGTCATCGGGGTGTCCTCGCTGGCCGCCGGCCACCTGACGCTGGTGCCGGCGCTGCGTGACGCGCTGGTGCAGGTGGGCCGGCCCGACATCATGATCGTGGTGGGCGGGGTCATCCCGCCCGGCGACTTCGACGAGCTGTATGCCGCCGGGGCCGCCGCCATTTTCCCGCCCGGGACGGTGATCGCCGACGCCGCAATCGGCTTGCTGCACAAGCTCGCCGAGCGGTTGGGATATGACCTGAGCTAGATGACGCTCACCCTATTTTCCCGCGAGCGTAACGCCACTGCGAAAAATCGCGCCGAATTTCGCAGTGGCGTTACGCTCGCGCGTCTGGTGCGCGCGCGGGGGCGGCGGCATGACCTCGCAAAACGACGACACGGTCGAGGAATTGGCGGCTGCCGTGCGCAGCTGCGACCGCGCGGCGCTACCGCGGGCCATCACGCTGCTGGAGTCCACCCGCGCCGACCATCACGAAAAGGCGCAGCGGCTGCTGCTGGCATTACTGCCCGACTCGGGCAACGCGCACCGCGTGGGCATCACCGGGGTGCCGGGGGTGGGAAAGTCCACCACCATCGAGGCACTCGGGATGCATCTGATCGAGAAAGGCCACCGGGTGGCGGTACTGGCCGTCGACCCGTCGTCGACTCGCAGCGGCGGATCGATCCTGGGCGACAAGACCCGGATGGCGCGGCTGGCGGTACACCCGGACGCCTATGTGCGGCCCTCTCCGACGGCGGGCACGCTGGGCGGGGTGGCAAAGGCGACCCGGGAGACCATCGTGCTGCTGGAGGCCGCCGGTTTTGACGTGGTCCTGGTCGAAACCGTCGGCGTCGGGCAGTCCGAGGTGGCCGTGGCCAACATGGTCGACACCTTCGTGTTGTTGACCCTGGCGCGCAGTGGCGATCAGCTGCAGGGCATCAAAAAGGGTGTGCTGGAGCTGGCCGACATCGTGGTGGTGAACAAGGCCGACGGGGAACACATCACCGAAGCGCGGTTAGCCGCACGGGAACTGTCCGCGGCCATCAGGCTGATCCACCCGCATGAAACGCTTTGGCGGCCACCGGTTCTCACGATGAGCGCGATGGAGGGGACCGGTCTGGCGGAATTGTGGGACACCATCGAGCGGCATCGTCAGGTGCTTACCGACGCCGGAGAGTTCGAGGCGCGCCGGCGGGCCCAGCAAGTCGACTGGACCTGGCAGATGGTCCGCGACACCGTCCTGGACCGGGTGCTGTCCAACCCGGCCGTGCGCACGATGCGCGCCGAACTGGAACGTCAGGTCAGGGCGGGGGAGCTGACCCCGGCGCTGGCAGCCCAGCAAATACTTAAGGCCGCGTCCCGCTAACGGACAGGTAAATAATTCGGGTTTGCGCCTCGACAATGTGAAATCCAAGTAAATTCGAAAGTGTGACGGTAGATACCCGAGTCGATCGCCGCATGCACGATGCCTCTGACGCAGGTCATCGTGTGTCCGGCGCGGCGGACCCACACTTTGCCTGCGTCGTCCGGAGCTTTGCCAGCATGTTCCCCGCCCGCCGGTTCGGCGGCGGGGCGCTGGCGGTATATCTCGACGGGCAACCCGTCATCGACGTATGGACAGGCTGGTCCGACCGGGGCGGCCACGTGCCGTGGTCGGCCGACAGCGCACCCATGGTGTTCTCGGCAACCAAGGGCATGACCGCCACGGTCATCCACCGGCTTGCGGACCGGGGGCTGATCGACTACGAGGCTCCGGTTGCCGAGTACTGGCCGGAGTTCGCGGCCAACGGCAAAGCGGCCCTCACCGTGCGCCAGGTGATGACGCATCACGCCGGCCTGTCGAGTCTGCGCGGCGCCACCAAGGAAGACTTGCTGGATCACGTCGTGATGGAAGAACGGCTGGCGGCGGCGGCTCCCGGGCGGCTGCTGGGCAAACCCGCCTATCACGCGCTGACCTTCGGCTGGCTGATGTCGGGGCTGGCCCGGGCCGTGACCGGCAAAGGCATGGGTGCGCTGATCCGCGAGGAGCTGGCCGAGCCGTTGGGCACCGACGGCATGTACCTGGGCCGGCCGCCGGCCGGAGCGCCGACGCGGGTCGCCGAGGTCATCATGCCGCAGAACCTCGTCGCCAATCCGGTCGTCAGCTATGTGACGCGCAAGGTCGCCAACCAGCTGTCCGGCGGATTCCGCTCCATCTACTTCCCGGGCGTGATCGGTGCCGTTCAAGGTGATACTCCCTTGCTGGACGGCGAGATCCCGGCGGCCAACGGGGTCGCGACGGCGCGCGCGCTGGCACGGATGTACGGAGCGATCGCCAACGGCGGCGAGGTCGACGGTTTCCGGTTCCTGTCCCGCGAGCTGGTTGCGGGCCTGACCGGTCGACGGAGCCTGCGGCCGGATCGGAATCTCTTCGTGCCGTTGGCTTTCCATCTGGGCTACCACAGCTTGCCTATCGGGAACATCATGCCGGGCTTCGGTCACGTCGGGTTGGGCGGTTCGCTCGGCTGGACCGACCCCGCGGACGGAGTGGCTTTCGCGTTGGTGCACAACCGGCTGCTGTCACCGTTTGTGATGACCGACCATGCCGCTTTCGTCGGGATCTACGCGCTGATCCGGCAGGCCGCCGCGAAAGCCCGCAAACACGGCTTCCGGCCGGTGACCGAGTCCGGGGCGCCGTACAGCCAGCCGGGAGTCGCTGCGGGCTGACCTGGGTTCTGGTGTGCCACCCAGGGGTTCGACGAACCTGACGGCGGCACAAGGCTTTGTCCGAACGGATACGTCGTTGCGTGCCAATGCTCAACGCGTGTGCCCGCATTCGCCCGTCGCTGACCCGGCAACCGCACCGTCTGAGCCGTTCCCGCGTCGCCGACGCGCGTCAAGTGCTTGCGTCGGGTGCGTGTCTGGACAGGTGCGGGTCGGCATTCTGGGTGCTGCCCGTGTCGCACTGTTGGCGCTCATCAACCCAACTCGGGAAAACGCCGAGGTGGGGGTGGCCGCGGTGGCCGCCCGCGATCCGTCGCGCGCTCAAGCCTTTGCCGCCAAACACGGCATTGCCCGGGTGCACGACAGCTATGAGGCGCTGATCGCCGATCCAGACCTGGATGCTGTCTACGTCCCGCTGCCGAACGCCTTGGACGGCAAGTGGACCCGGGCTGCCCTGGCAGCGGGCAAGCACGTGCTGTGCGAAAAGCCGCTCACTGCCAACGCCGCCGAGGCCCGCGAGATCGCTGAATTGGCCGCGAAATCGGACCGGGTGGTGATGGAGGCATTCCATTACCGCTACAGTCCGGCGATTTTGCGCGCTGAACAGATCATTGCCTCGGGGGAGCTGGGTAAGCTGCAGCGGGTGGAGGCAGCCTTGGGCTTCCCGCTGCCGAAGTTCTCCGACATCCGCTACGACTACTCCCTTGCCGGCGGCGCGACAATGGATATCGGGTGCTATGCGGTCCACATGGTTCGCACGCTGGGCGGTTCGACCCCGGAGGTCGTCTCGGCACGGGCGAAACTGCGCGATCCTCAGGTGGACCGGGCCATGACGGCCGAGTTGCGGTTCGCAGGCGGGCACATCGGCCGGGTCCGCTGTTCTTTGTGGTCGGCGCGTCTGCTGCAGTCGAGCGCCAAAGTGGTTGGCGACCGCGGCGAGCTGCGTGTCCTCAGTCCAGTGGCACCTTTCCGTCGGCTCTCGGTCCGATCAGCCGACGGAAAACGTGTGGAGCGCTTTCCGCGCCGCGCCACCTACGCGTATCAGCTTGACGCGTTCGCCGCGGCGGTGCTGCGCGGCGAACCGGTGAAGACTACCCCGCAAGACGCGGTCGAGAACATGAGCGTCATCGATGCGATCTATCGCGCCGCCGGACTTCCGCTCCGCGAGCCAGCCGAACGTTAACCCGTTCGACGAGCTCTTCAAAAAGCGGCGCATGTCTTTGTTGCGCCGTGCGGAGCATTGAGCCGGGTTGCCCGGCAGACGCCCTTTCGGACAAACTGGGTATCGCGCTGCGGGTAACAGGCTCCCGCATTTGGCTCGGTTGAGAATGCGACGACGGCATTTTCAGCAGGGGGTCAGGTGGCGAAATGTACCTGGTTCAGGTGCGCGGCCACCCGCAGGGCGTTGGCCGCGATCGTTAAGCTGGGATTCAAACCGGCGCTGGACGGGAAGAACGAGCCGTCCACCACGTAGAGGTTGTCCACTTGGTGCGCCCGGTTTTGTGGGTCCAGCACACTGGTTTTGGGATCGGTACCAAAGCGGCACGTGCCGCAGACGTGGGCTAAGGCCACGTTGTTTTCGGCGCCGCGCAGGGTGATTTTGCGAAACGGCTTCAACACCTCTTTCACCTGCCGCAAAAACACCGCGCGGCGCTCGATCTCACTGGGGTGAAGACGATACTGAATTTGCAGCCGCTGGCGGCCGTCCACGCTTGGCCGATCGGATGGCAGGACTCGGTTGTCCAGATAGGGCAGGTCTTCCATGATCAATGTCAGCACCAGTCCGCCGTTGAAGAACCGCTCGTAGACCGGGCGCACCACCGGGCTCATCAGGCGCAGCGCCCTCGCGGGCCAGCCGGGGTTGTTGGTGAGAAGCTCCAGGGGCGGTATCGCGCTATTTGACTGCACGGTGCCGCATTTCTGCCCCTCCCAGAAATAAAAATCGTTGAGCCCGATCTCCTTGACGTTGGGGGTCGTGATCTTGCGGTCGGGTTGCCAGATCTCGATCAAGTCCAGCAGGTGACGCATCAGGTTGCGGCCCACCCAGTCTGAGCCGTTGGCCAGTCCGCGTGGCCAATCGCCGGAACGGGAATTGAGCAACAGCATCGGCGTGGCGAGCGCGCCGGCGGCCAGCACCACCACCTTGGCCTTGAGGGCCAGCGTGCCGCCGCGGTGTTCGCAGATCACTTGCCGGACCTGGGTGCGGTCCGCGTCTAGGCGTACGGCCCGGCATTCCGGGAGAAGCTGGGCGCCGTGCTCGGCCACGGCCGGCAACACGCAATTGCGGGCGGAATCGTTTTTGCACGACTGGGAGCAGAGATAGCTCTCACAGGTGGTGCACCCGTCGGTGTAATCACAGGCCATCGGCAGGTGGTAGGGATGCAGTCCGCGACCTGCCAGATAGTCGACCAGCGGCTGATTGGCTGCCGAAAACGGCGGCGCGGCGGGCAGACCGACCTCGGCCGCCTCCGGTCGCAGCGGATCGGGCTGGCCGCGAACCCCCAGCAGCTTCTCGGCCGCGGCGTACCAGGGCCGCATCTGGTCGTAGGTGAGCGGCCAGGCCTCGGGCACGGTGGAATCGCCGGGGTCGCGGAAGTTTTGCCGGGGGGTGAAATCGCGGACGAAGAATCGCTCGCAGACCATGCCATACAGGGCCGAGGACCCTCCTGTCCCGCTGCCCAGGAATGGCACAGACCGCCGTGAGAAGCGCCCGCTGATGTCTTCGATCTCATCGGTGGAGCGCCCGCCTCGGGCCAAGGCGTCGTAGTAGGTTTGTGCGGAACGGCCCGCCCGCGGCTCGGCCGCTTCGGGCATCGCAGAGCGAATCGTCCCTGGCGCCCCGGGCAGGGTCGAGCGCCCTTTCTCGACGAACAGCACCTTGCGGCCTGACCGGGCCAGCGAGTAGCCCAGCATCCCACCCCCCATGCCGGTGCCCACGACGATCACGTCCCACACAATGTGTTCTGCTTCGCGCGCGGTGATTTCGCCGTTAGCCAAAATTGAGCTCCTCAGCAGATGATGGCCCAAAAGCTTTGCCCGGGCCGGGCGAATCACGAACGTATCATCCGCGGCCACGGACCCGGTGAAGTTCCCCGCTCCCGGCCACGGTGCGAACGTGGCTATCCGATGCCGCCGATGATCCGTTGCTAGTGGTGATCGCCGAACCGGCCGCTTCCCTGGGTGCCGAGCTGCGGGCCACCGTCGGCGACGACCGGCGGGTCGGAGCCGACCGCGGCGGCTGGTTGCCAGGACACGCCCACTTCGGCGGCGATCGCCAAGACGGTGATGCGGTCGATCATCAACCGCCGCAACACATACCGAGCACGACGGCGCGTCGACGAAGAGCGCTGAGCCGCTAACTTACCCAAGGTCTTGGCGCAACACCACCCGCCCGTACTCGGTGTTGGTACGGCGGTGTCTGGGTGCGGCGATCTCCAGGACCACCGGATAGCCGTGACCGGCAGTTCAGTCAACGCGCGCATGACGGTGTCGCGGTAGCGACCGTCGCGGCCGCAACCCGGGCACCGTGGATTCCGGGCCACCGGGGTACAGACGATCGTGGTCGCGTTGTCATCAACAGCGGCATCAGTGATCGTCACCCCTGACTCGATGGTGCGCATCCCCATCAGGAGCCCCCATGTGGTCGTGTCTATCACCCTGGGCGCGGACAGCGGGGCCGAAGCGCCTCTCAGGCGCTGGACTCGGCGGCGAACCGATAGCCGCGCACGGCCAGTGGAATGAACACCGCGAGCAGCACGATCGCCCAGATGAGAGTCATCGCCAGAGGCGTCACGAGGGGGCCGTCGTGGGCCAGTGCCCGCATCACCTCGATGGGTGGCGACATCGGTTGCACGCGGACCAATGGCTGAAGCCAGTCCGGGAACAGCCCGATCGGCGTGGTCCCGGGATTGACGAACGCTAGCGGCAAAGTCCCGGCTGTCAGCCAGGTCATGGCGGTGCGGCCACTGGTGCGGATGGCCAGTGCCATTACCAGCGCCATGAACCCGACCGCCACGATCGACGGGATCAGAATGAACACCAGCACCGTGGGCCAGCCGTGCGTGAAGCGTAGCCCCATTGTCACCCCGAGGGCGGTGATCAGGACCGTCCCGATGAGCGCGCGCACGGCCTCGGCAGTCAGCCGTCCGGTGAGCATGCTTGCCCGGTGTATCGGCAGCACCCACATCCGGCTCAGCAGGCCGAATTCGCGGTCCACCACTATGCTGGCCGAGGTGCTCAGGGCGCCCAAAAGCGCGGACAGCACCGCGCACATCGGGACCAGGCCGTAAACGCTGGCGACGCCGGTGACCTGATGCACCTGCTCGTCCAGCACCGCCTCATAGGCGAGCAGGAGGCAGACAGGGAAGATCAGCGACCCGATCAGCATCGCTCGGTCACGCCGCCACCGGGTGAGGAGTCGACCGGCTTGCACCCAGCTCTGGGTCAGCAGCGAGCCTTGCACCTCGGGCTGCGGTATCACTGGACCCGCCTCTGCATCCGCAGCGTGATCGCGCCGAAGACCAGCACCATGCCCATGCACCAGGCCAGGCTGGCCGCCAAGTTGCCCACCGCCACGTGCCCGGTGGCCAGGCCGCGCAGTGTTTCGGCGGCCTGCGACACCGGCTGATTGCGCACGTACGGGCGCAACCAATCGGGAAAGGATTTTTCGGGGGCGATTCCGGTGGACAACATAAACAGCAGCAGCTGGGGGACCAGCAGTAGCTGGCTGACCCCCTGGAAACTGCTCGCGCTCGACCCCAGCGCGTCGGCGCCCAGCGCCACGGCCAGGCACAGTAGCAACGCGATGAGCACGAATGCCAGCGCATAGCCCAGTCCGCCGGTCATCCGGAATCCAAACGCGTAGCCGGCGACCATCGCCACCGAGAGGGCGAGCGCGGCCCGGATCAGAGTGGCCGCCATGCGAGCGCTCACGGGGACAGCTGCGGCGATCGGCAACGTCGCCAACCGCTCGCCCAGCCCCCACAGGTGATCACGTGCCGCGCGGTCCGCGGTGAGCAGTGCGACGAAAATCACCGACTGGACGACCACCGCGGGCACCAGATACTGCGAATAACTTATGTGGCCGGTGTCGATCAGACCGTGCAGCGCCACGTTGAAGCCTGCTAAATACACGATGGGTGACAGTATCTCGAAGATGATCCCGCGGTCGCGCACCGCGGACATCAGCGAACGTTCGGTGAGGGCGGCCAGGGCGCTCATGAGTGGGCGACGGTCCGTTGGGTGAGGTGCAGGAACGCCTCGTCGAGCGAGGGTTTGCGCAGTGAGATGTCGGCGAGTTCGACACCGAGCGCATCGACTCGGCGAAACACCTCGCCGAATGTGGCCACCCCGTCGGGGGCAAACACCGACACCGAGTTCGTGTCGGCGTCGATATCGATCCCGTCGAGCCCGGCCAGCGCCGCCACGATCTGAGGCAGGTCGGCCGGATTGGCCGGGGTCACCTGGCAGTAGCTGATACCCACCCTGCGCTTGAGGTCCTCGGCGGTGCCGCTGGCAATCACCTGTCCGTGGTCGATGACGACGATCGAGTCGCTCAGCACGTCGGCCTCTTCCAGGTACTGCGTGGTCAGCAGCACGGTGATGCCCTGCAGGGCCAACGAACTCACCAGAGCCCACACGTCGCGGCGGCTGCGTGGGTCCAGCCCGGTGGTCGGCTCGTCGAGGAAGAGCACCTTCGGCAGCACCACCAGCGCGCTGGCGAGGTCGACGCGCCGCCGCATGCCTCCGGAATAGGTGCATACCTGCCGGTCGGCAGCCGCGCCGAGGTCGAACTGTTCGATCAGCTCGTCGGCGCGAGCCTTTGCCTGCTGGCGACGCAGGCCGCGCAGCCTGCCGAACAGCACCAGGTTCTCCCGGCCGGTGAGCATTGGGTCCATCGCGCTGAACTGCCCAGCCATCCCGATGCTGGCACGTACCTGGGCGGGCTGGCGGACGATGTCGTATCCCGCGACGAAGGCCTGGCCTGAATTGGGGCGGATCAGCGTGGACAGAATGTTGATGGTGGTTGTCTTGCCGGCGCCATTGTGGCCGAGTAGACCGCACACCGTCCCGGTCGGAACCGAAAAGCTCACACCATCCAGCGCAGGCGTGGCTCCCTCGAATGTCTTCCGTAAGGCCAACAACCTCGATTGCAAGTGGGCTCACCGTGGAGAGTATTCCATGGGGGTGCCTCTACGTGGGCGGTATTGGCAGTACATGCGGTGATTGCAGGCATGGCTTTGGGGCTGATCGGTGAATGAGTTCGTTCGGGTGGCGGCGGGCGAAAGCCCGTTCGGCAGCCACTGTGCGCATGCCGCCCTCAGACACCGGTCGTCGGATTGGCCGCTCCATTCGCCGTGTGTGCTTCGCGGGCCGAGATCAGTGCAACATGTGCGGTAGCCGGGTTCGCTTCTGGCGCATCCCGCGCTTTTGGCGTCACATGCTGGCCAAGCACGATTGTCCCTAACTCCCTCGACGACTTCAGAGACCATGAATCACCGCCGGTACCTCTGTCCGGTGTGCTTCTTCACCGACCGGGACCGCCTCTACAAGCTTTATCTCGACCGTTATCTGAAGCCTGACGGCGTCCGGCGGCTGCTCGAGTTTGCGCCGTCAGCGCCCTTGTCGGCCTACTTGCGCAGCCGCGCCGACCTTAGGTACCGCACCGCGGATCTCACGATGGACGGCGTGGACGACGTCGTTGACATCACCGACATGCCGATGTACTCGGACGGCTCGTTCGATTTCTTCATTTGCTCCCACGTCCTGGAGCACGTCTCGGACGATGGCACCGCCCTGAAGGAGCTGCACCGGATACTGGCGCCGGGCGGGCGCGGTATCGTCATGACCCCGGTGGCACCTGAGGGCAGTTTCGATGAGGACCCCGCAGTGACCGACGAAGCGGAGCGGCGGCGCCGCTTCGCCCAGGGCGACCACGTGCGGCTCTACGACCGCTCTACGCTCTGCTCGCGGATCCGGAAGAGCGGGTTTGAGGTTTCCGCCCTCGACTCGAGCATTTTCGGTGATGAGACGTTTTCCCGGCACGCGATTGCGCTCGGTTCTGTGCTGTACATCGTGAACAAGCCGGAAACCGACGTCCGTTTGCAGGAGTCCTGAGGTTGTGGTGGGCGAGTCGCAACTGCCGCCGCGCACACGGCGGATTGGCCCGCTCCACCCGTCCGCCGCCGATTGACAACTTAAGGAACCTGGCATGTCCAGATGCGGCGCCGCTACTGTGCCGCCACCCATCACGATCCCATATCGCATTGAGAAACGGCCTATAAAGAAGCTGCCAGCATGGTTTACTCGTCACGATCGAATCGCGCGCCCCGAGGCGCCGCACGTTTGAGGTGATAGCCGCACGTCCAGCCTACGGCGCCCACCGCATTCGATGTAACGTAAAACGGGGCGCGGCCGATGTGTAGTTGCATGTTCGAGCTGCATGCGCCGGGGTGTGGGAGCGGGTGGAAGGTTGGATCAGGTGGTCGACCGCAGTGTGCGTGACGTTGAGCGAGTCCCGTCCGAGGCCGACATCGCGGGCCGCCAAGACGGGCAGTTATCCACCGTCTGGCAGCGAACCCACTCCTCCCCCATCTGCTCGGGAACCTTCACCTGGACCTCAAACACCACAAAACCACAAACACGAGGTGAATCGAAGAAGAGTCGTCGAAAGCGGAGATTTGCGCCTTTCGGAATTCTGAAACGGCTGTGGATCCCGCTGATTATCCTGGTGGTTATCGGGGCTGGAGGATTGACAGTGTCGCGGTTGCACGGCGTGTTCGGATCTGAGAAGCGGGTACCGTATGCCGATACAAGAATCGATAGCGACAAATCTTTCGACCCCGAGCGCCTGACGTACGAAGTCTTCGGACCGCCGGGGACCGTGGCCGACATCAGCTATTTCGATGTCAATGCCAACCCCCAACATGTTGACGGAGTAACTCTGCCGTGGTCGTTGGAGATCACGGCCACCGGGGCGCCACTTATAGGGAGTATCGCGGCGCAGGGCGATACTGACAGCATCGGCTGCCGCATCGTGGTGAACGGTAAAGTGAAAGCCGAGAAGGTCTCTCACGAAGTAAGCGCCTTTACTTCTTGCGTGGTGAAGGCCGCATGAGTACCCATCAGCTGCAGAGCAGACCGTCGCTGGCAGCGCGGGTGATCAGAAGATTTTCGGTGGCCATCATCTTGGTGTGGTTGGCGATCACCGTCGTCGTGACGATCGGTGTCCCGTCACTGGATCAAGTCGAAAAGGCGCATTCAGTATCGCTGAATCCCACCGATGCGCCGTCCTTCAAGGCGATGCAGCGTGCGAACGAGGACTTCAAGAGTTCCAATTCCGGCAGTTTGGCGATGATCGTTCTGGAGGGTCAGCAGCCCCTCGGCGACGATGCGCACAAGTACTACGACCGTTTGATTCGTCAATTACAAGACGATCCGAAGCATGTGCAGCACATCCAGAATTTCTGGGGTGACCCACTCACGGCGGGTGCCGCGCAAAGCGCCGATGGTAAGGCCGTATATGTCCAGGTGAGCCTCACCGGCAACCCAGGTGGAACCGACGGGAACGAATCGATCGCAGCCGTTCGGCACATCGTCGAGCGGACACCCGCGCCGCCGGGAATCGCGGCGTATGTCACCGGCCCTGCGGCGATCGTTTCGGATATGGCCCACAGTGGCGACAGGACGCTCGCTTTAGTCACGGCACTCAGCATTGTGATCATCTTTGTCACCTTGCTTGCTGTCTACCGGTCGGTGATCACAGTAATTCTTTTGTTGCTGGTGGTCGGTATCGAATTGCAGCTGTCTCGCGGAATCGTCGCATTCCTGGGTGATCACGAGCTTGTTGGTCTTACTACCTTCGCTGTTAGTCTGCTGGTATCTGCCTGCTTGGCGACTGGAACCGACTACGGCATATTCTTCATCGGACGTTATCAGGAGGCACGCCAGGCCGGCGAGAGTCGGGAAACGGCTTTCTACACCACGTATCGCGGGGTAGCTCACGTTGTCTTGGCCTCTGGTTTGACGATCGCAGGGGCGGTTTTCTGCCTGAGCTTCACCAGGCTGCCCTATTTCCAAACCGTGGGCATTCCTTGCGCGGTGGGCATAGCGGTCGCGGTCGTGGTCGCGCTCACACTGATTCCGGCAGTTCTCAGTGTCGGAAGCCGCTTCGGATTATTCGAGCCGACGCGGAAACTCTCGGCTCGTGGATGGCGACGAATCGGCACGACGATCGTTCGGTGGCCCGGGCCCGTCCTCATCGCGTCGTTAGCTGTCGCCCTTGTCGGCCTATTGACGCTGCCGGGATACAAACCCAGTTACAACGACCAGGAACAGATCCCCAAAAATATCGCTGCGAATCTGGGTATTGCGGCCGCGGGGAGACATTTTCCCCAGGCGGCGATGATGAGCCCGGAAGTCTTATTGGTCGAGGCCGATCACGATCTGCGCAATCCAGCGGATTTCCTGGTATTGAATAAACTGGCCAAGGCCATTCTCGCTGTTCCGGGCATTTCCAAGGTGCAAGCCATAACCCGGCCCGAGGGCACTCCGCTCGAGCATACGACAATACCGTATATGCTCAGCATGCAAAACGCTGGTATGCAACAATATTCGCATTTTCAGAAACAGCGCATGAACGACATGCTCGCGCAGGCCGAGCAGTTGGCGGAAATGATCAAGATCATGCAGCACATGTACGGCCTGATGCAACAGCTGGTCAGCACGACTCACCATATGGTCGGCGAAACGCATGAAATGCAGGAAATCACGAATGAACTACGAGATCACATTTCGAATTTCGAGGATTTCTTCAGGCCGATCCGCAGTTATTTCTATTGGGAAAAGCACTGCTATGATATTCCCATCTGTTTTTCGATCAGGTCCGTATTCGATGCACTCGATGGTGTCGACGAGCTTACCGACAAGATGAAGGATCTCATCGCAGACCTGGATCAGTTGGACGTGCTCATGCCGCAGCTGGTCGCGCAATTCCCGGAGATGATCTCGATCATGGAGAGCATGCATACCATGCTGCTGACCATGCACAGCACCATGTCGGGGATCTTCGGGCAGATGGACGACAATGGGAGCAATTCGAGTGCCATGGGGCAGGCGTTCGACGCTGCCAAAAACGACGATTCTTTCTACCTGCCGCCGGAGGTGTTCAAGAACAAGGACTTTCAGCGTGTCATGAAAGTGTTCTTGTCACCGGATGGCAAGGCCGTCCGCATGCTCATTACGCAAAAAGGCGATCCCGAGTCTACCGAGGGCATGTCGCGGGTCGACGCGATCAAATCTGCGGCCGAGGAGGCCCTCAAGGGAACTCCGCTAGAAGACTCCAAGATCTACCTTACCGGTACGGCAGCGATGGTGAAGGACCTGGTGGAGGGCTCCACCTACGATCTCTTGATGGCGGGAATCGCTGCGCTCTGCCTTATCTTCGTCGTCATGCTGATCATCACGCGCAGTTTCGTGGCCGCCCTGGTTATCGTCGGTACGGTATTGATTTCGCTAGGTGCGTCTTTCGGGCTTTCGGTTTTCATCTGGCAGGACCTGCTCGGTATGGGAATCCACTGGGCGGTGCTCGTGATGGCTGTGATCATCCTGCTGGCAGTGGGATCTGATTACAATTTGCTGCTGGTAGCCCGGATGAAAGAGGAAATAGGTGCCGGCATAAACACGGGCATCATCCGCGCGATGGGTGGTACCGGAAAGGTTGTGACGAACGCGGGCCTGGTGTTTTCGTTCACCATGGCCTCCATGGTGGTCAGCGACCTGCGTACCGTCGGTCAGATAGGCACGACGATCGGTCTGGGTCTGCTGTTCGACACGTTGGTTGTGCGCGCGTTTATGACGCCGTCCATCGCAGCGCTGCTGGGGCGGTGGTTCTGGTGGCCGCAACACGTGCACCAGCGGCCCCCCAGCCCATTTCTCCGGCTCTCAGGATCTGGTCCGGTAGGACGCGGCTCGCTGCTGAGACAGCAACAGTGAGATGGCGGATTTCCAGTCCGGCGCAGGCCGGAAGAAGCCGTGGGGAGCATTGTGGCACAGGGCGATAGCGCCCAGCATGGGCAGCCGCGAACGCCAATGCCATCTACCTGCTGAAGGCCGCATGAGCACCGAACGCCCAAGGCTCCCCTTCACAGCGCGGACGATCCGCAGGATTGCCCCGTTCATTATTCTGGCGTGGGCCGCGCTGACACTGGTTGTGACTTTCGCAGTTCCGTCATTGGAGCAGGTGGGCCGAGAACATTCCGTACCACTGAGTCCCAGGGATGCGCCGTCGGTGCAGGCCATGATGCGCATAGGCAAGGTCTTCAAAGAATCGGATTCTGACAGTTTTGCGATGGTCGTGCTGGAGAGCCAGCAGCCGCTCGGGGACGATGCTCACACTTACTATGACGCGTTGGTTCGTCAGTTAAGAAACGATCCAAAGCATGTCCAGCATGTGCAGGATTTATGGGGAGATCGGCTCACGGCGGCGGGGGCGCAGAGCGCCGATGGCAAAGCCGTATATGTGCAATTGAATCTGGCCGGCAACCAAGGCACGACTTTGGGACAGGACTCCGTGGCGGCGGTCCGGAACATCGTGAACAGGACGCCGCCGCCTCCCGGTCTCGAGGTCCATGTCACCGGCCCGGCAGCGCTCGTGTCGGATATGACGCGCAGCGGTGACGAATCCATTCTGAAGATGACCTTGGTAGGCGCCGTGATAATCTTCGCGGTACTCCTTTTTGTCTACCGTTCGGTCATCACCGTGATCCTGTTGTTGGTCACCGTTGCGATCGAAGTATTTGCGGCACGCGGAATCTGCGCGTTTTTCGGCGATCACAATGTTTTCGTACTCTCGACGTTTTCCATCAATTTGCTGGTAGCCCTCGCTATGGCGGCCGGAACCGATTACGGAATATTCTTCTTCGGCCGATATCAAGAGGCGCGTCAGGCCGGCGAGAGTCCGGAAACCGCGTACTACAATACTTACCGCGGGGTTGCTCCCGTTGTCTTGGGTTCGGGTTTGACGATCGCTGGAGCAGTCTTGTGTCTGGGCTTTACCCGGATGCCCATTTTCCAGACCATTGGCGTGCCGTGCGCCGTGGGCATGCTCGTTGCGGTAGTGATCGCACTCACGCTGGTTCCGGCAGTTCTCACCGTCGGAAGTCGTTTCGGGTTGCTCGACCCCACGCGCAAGATCGGGGTTGGTCGATGGCGGCGGGTCGGCACGGCGATTGTACGCTGGCCCGCACCCATCCTCGCCGCGACAATAGCGTTGGCGCTGATCGGTCTAGTCACCCTGCCGGGCTACAAAACGAGCTACAACGATCGGCTCTATATTCCCAAAGAACTTCCGGCTAATTTGGGGTACGCAGCCGCTGATCGTCATTTCTCCCAAGCGCGAATGATGCCCGAAATTCTGATGATCGAATCCGATCATGATATGCGCAATCCGACTGATTTTCTGGTGCTGCATAAATTAGCCAAAGGAATTTTCCGGGTGCCAGGAATTTCCCGCGTACAGGCCATAACGCGGCCCGAGGGTACGCCGATCGAACATACTTCGATACCTTTCCTGATCAGCATGCAAAATGCTAATCAACAACAAATGGTTAGGTACATGAAGCCGCGCTTGAACGACATGCTGAAGCAGGCCGGCATGCTCGCCAAGCAAATCGAGATAACGAAGCATTTGTATGAATTGCAGAAACAGGTTACCGCTACCACTCTCCACACGTTCGGCGTGACACGTGAATTGACGGCCGTTACGGACGAGTTAAGGGTGCACTTTTCGGATTTCGAGGATATGTGGCGGCCGATCCGCAGTTATTTCTACTGGGAAAAGCACTGCTACGATATCCCAATTTGCTTTTCGTTGAGGTCGATATTCGACATGCTCGATGGCGTCGATGAGCTTACCGACAAATTGCATGATGTGCTGAAAGACATGGATAAAATGGAAGTGCTCTTGCCCCAGCTGCTTGAGCAGTACCCCGCGATGATCGCGATGATGGAGTCTGGGCGGGCCATGCTGCTGACCAGCTACAGCACCATGAAGGGCACCCTGGGCGAGATGGACGACACGAACCAGGATGCCGCCGCCATGGGGCAGGCTTTTGACGCCTCCAAGAATGACGATACCTTCTATTTGCCACCGGAGATTTTCCAGAATCCGGACTTCCAGCGTGCGATGAATTCCTTCCTGTCTCCTGATGGAACAGCGGCTCGATTCATCATTTCGCACAAGGGCGATCCGGCGACGTCCGAGGGCATCTCACGGGTCAGCGCGATCAGAACTGCGGCCGAGGAGGCGCTCAAGACCACGCCTTTGGAGCCCGCCAAGATTTATATCGCCGGCACTGCGTCGACTTTCAAAGACTTCCGAGACGGCTCCAAATACGATCTGTGGATCGCGGGAGTCGGTGCGCTCTGCCTTATTTTCGTCATCATGCTCCTCCTCACGCGAAGTCTTGTGGCGGCGTTAGTCATCGTGGGCACGGTGGCGCTTTCCTTGGGCGCATCGTTTGGGCTCTCGGTGTTGGTCTGGCAGTACATTCTGGGCATCAAGCTGCATTGGATGGTGCTTCCGATGACCGTAATCGTTCTTTTGGCGGTAGGGTCTGACTACAATTTGCTGTTGGTTTCCCGAATGAAAGAGGAATTAGCCGGCGGTATAAACACCGGTATTATCCGGGCAATGGGTGGCACAGGTAAGGTCGTGACTAACGCCGGGCTGGTGTTCGCTGTCACTATGGCATCGATGGTGGTCAGCGATTTGCGGATTATCGGTCAGGTCGGTACCACCGTCGGCTTGGGCTTGATGTTCGACACCTTGGTCGTGCGCTCGTTCATGACACCGTCTATCGCCGCGCTGCTCGGACGTTGGTTCTGGTGGCCGCAGATAGTTCGTCCGCGCCCAGCTAGTCGACTGCGCCGGCCTTCCGGACGTCTGCAGGTACCGCCCTTGCGTGAAAATGAGGAGCAGTCCGACTACGACGTGGTCACAACCGAACTACCGAGGCTTTCCGTCTAGACCGTATGGGGGGCTGGGGCCCCACTCACATGTGAACGTGGGTTGCCGTCGGGAAATGGGTCCTGGCCGGTAGAACCACAGATGTGGGAGGCTCCAGTGGAGATTTATCGTACGACCTGACGAGAAGATTCCCGGGGAGCTCGCGGGGTGAGTGGCTCGGTCAGGATGCTTGGTCAAGGGTGACGCGGTAGCCCATGGCTTCGAGCTGGTGGACGGCCTTGTTTCGAGTTCTCTGCGGGTTAAGGCGGGTGAAGTAGTCGCCGCCGGGATCGTGGTAGGCGGTGTTGGTCATGCCCATGTTCCAGATCGCGACGAGCAGTGCCCGTTGGACGGCGACGTTGGCTTTCAGTGGGCCACGGCGGGTGGCGACGCGTCGATACTTGGCGGCCAGGTAGGTGCCGTGGGTGTGGGAGATCGACATCGCTGCGGTACCGAGGGCACCTTGCAGGTACGGGTTACCGGGCCGGGTTCGGCGGGATTTGACCTGGCCGGCCGACTCGTTGTTACCCGGGGTCGTCCCCGCCCACGACGCGAGATGTTGTGCAGTGGCGAATTTGGTCATGTCGGCTCCGGTTTCGGCGACGACGATGTCGGCGGTGCGCCCGCCGATACCGGGGATGGTGCAGATCAGGTCCCGGAAATGACGAAAGGGTTCGATCACCACCTCGATCCGTTCGGTGAGCTGCTCGATCGCCGCAGTGTGCTGATCGATCAGATCCAGGTGCATGCGGGTCAAAAATGCGTGATGGCTGGTGAACCGACCGTACAGGGCTTCGGTCAGCTGCGGGATTTTCACGCGCATCCGTTTCTTGGCCAAGTCGGCCATCGCCGCCGGGGTGCTCTCGCCGGTAATCAAGGCTTCCAGCATCGCCCGCCCGGACACCCCTGTCAGGTCAGCGGCCACTGAGGGCAGTTGGATCCCGGCGTCTTCAAGCAGCTTCTCCAACCGTTGGATCTCCCGGGTGCGTTCACGGGTGACCGCGGTACGGGTGCGGGTCAGGTCCCGTAACTGCCGGACCGGCTCGGGTGGCACGAACGACCCACGGACCAACCCATGCGCGCCGAGCTGGGCCAGCCAGGTGGCGTCGGCGACGTCGGTCTTGCGGCCCGGCAAGTTCTTCACACCTGAGTTTGGACATGTTCGGCGGGATTTTGAGCGCGTAGCGTCTTGACCAGCGGTTTTCTCTGCTGGGCTGGGTAATTTGGGGTACTAAACGGGTAGGTTCGGGCGGTGGCGTACGTGCGGAAGGTGCGCACCGCCTCGGGCGCGGTGGCGGTGCAGGTCGCGCGCAAGGACCGTGGCCGGGTGGTGATTCTGGCCCATGTTGGTTCTGCGCATACCGATGCTGAGTTGGGCATTCTGCTCGACGAGGCCCGCCAGATTGTCGCCGGTGAGCAAGAGGCGCTGGATATCGAGGTGCCGGCGCGTCCGGCCCGGGTCGAGGATGTGCCGGATTGGCGAACCGCGGTGTTGATACCTGCCCCGGCTGCCCCCAAGGGGGCTCCGGTGGGGTCAGGACGCACTGCGGCCAGCTCGCGGTTGCTGTACGACGTCCTCGGTGCGGTCTATGACTGGCTGGGCTTCGATGCCGTGGCTGATCCGGTGTTTCGGGATCTGGTGATCGCCCGGATCGTCGAGCCGACCAGCAAGCTCGACTCGCTGCGGGTCCTGGCCGACCTCGGCGCAGAACTGGTGTCCTACAAAAGGATTGACCGTCACGTCCGGATGATCGAGTCCGGCGGCTACCGTGATGTGCTCGCCGAGAAGTGCTTCTCCTACGCCGCCGACTGCGGTGGGCTGAGCCTGCTGCTGTACGACGTGACGACGTTGTATTTCGAGGCCGAATCCGAGGATGATCTGCGTAAAGTCGGGTACTCGAAAGAGCGTCGGATCGATCCGCAGATCGTCGTCGGCCTGCTGGTCGATCGCAGCGGATTCCCCCTGGAAATCGGCTGCTACGAAGGCAACACCGCCGAGACCACCACTATCGTCCCCATCATCACCAGCTTCATCGAACGCCACGGCTTGGACGGCGCCTCGATGGTGGTGGCCGCCGATGCCGGGATGTTGTCGGCATCGAACCTCAAGGCCCTCGACGAATTGGGGTTGTCGTTCATCGTGGGCTCCCGCACAACGAAAGCCCCCGGGGATCTGGAATCGCATTTCCATTGGAACGGAGACCTTTTCGTCGACGGACAGATTATCGACACCGTCACACCCCGGCACGGGAACACCAAAGTCAACGACCCCGCCCTGCGCGCTGAACCTGTCTGGAACTCCGACACCCATCCCGGTGCGTGGCGGGCGATCTGGTCGTATTCGGCCAAACGGGCCCGCCGCGACCAGAAGACACTGGCTGCTCAGGAAGCACGTGCTCGGGCAATCGTCGCCGGCGACAAGAAGGCCAAATCGGCACGATTCGTCAAAGTCCGTGGTGATGACCGACGCTTCGATGAAGCCGCATTGATCCGGGCACAGTCCCTGGTCGGCCTCAAGGGCTACATCACCAACCTGCCCGCCGACGTGATGCCAGCAGCCGAAGTGATCACCAAGTACCACGACCTCTGGCACGTCGAAAAGTCTTTCCGCATGTCAAAGACCGACTTGAACGCCCGTCCGGTGTTCAACCGCATCCGTGACGCCATCGAGGCGCACCTGACCATCGTGTTCACCGCCCTGGCCGTCTCCCACTGCATCCAGACCCGCACCGGACTGGCCATCGCCAAGATCGTCAAACAACTCCGACCGCTGCGCAGCGCCACCATCACCATCAACGGCGCCACCCAGACCTTCCCGCCCGAAATCCCCCAGGCCCAGCGAAAAATCCTCACCAACCTCGGCTTCAAGCCGGGGTACTAACCGAAATGTCCAAACTCAGGAGGGGCCGGATCATTCTTCGGGCTCGTTCACAAGCCCACATGAGTGGGTGTCGGTCACGGTGGTGGGCGGGGCCGATCCGCACCTCGACGGACTGGTCATGGGCGACGACACGTGAGCACCGCGCACGTCGCGCGGCTCACCGGACACATTCGGGGTGGGTGACGAGCAGCACTGGCACTCAATCCGGCTCGTTCAAGGGCTTCCCAATAGCCGCGAGTTCACGCGTCGGAAACGTTTTCATCTTCGGCCATTTCAGCTCGCGCCCCACACACGATCTGCGGCGACGTGGATGCAAGCTCGCTGGTGAGTTTCAGTGACAAATCACGGAGTCGGCGGCTGGTCAGGCAGGTCGGACAAGAACGAACTGCCAGGACCACGGCAGGTACCGCATCGGTCGTTCCACCAGGCGGCCCACCTCACGCTCCGCGGGATGACTTCGGGCGGGTAGTTGAAGTTCCGGACGTGGACTAAGTCGAAGCCCGCCCGCTGCGCCGTCTGCTTGAGGTGCTCGATTGTGACGACGTAGAAGTCATGCTCCCAGCTGACCGGCGCCAACTTCCAGTATCGGTGTTGCCACTTGTTCGGCAGCAACCCATGAACGGGAGCCGGCTGTGAGATTCGATCGGGAAGAAGGGGTTCGGAGCTGCCCGACGACGACGCCTCCCGGTTTGAGCACCCGGTAGATCTCGCGCAGGCTGACGTCGCGCTCGTCGGGCGGGATGTGCTCAAAGACGTTGGCGAACAGCGCGACATCGAACGTCTCGTCGCGGAACTCCAGTCGGCTCGCCCGCGCGGGGCGCAAGACGCAGCCGCTGTCGGTGACAGTCTCCTCGGTGAGCGCAGGGTCGATGCCGATCCAGGTCGGCACGCGCGTCAGCCGCTCCATCTGCTCGGTCAGCGCGCCATGCTGGCAGCCGATTTCGATCCCGACGGTCGCGCCCGGCGCGCTGTACTTGGTTGATCAGGTCGGCCATCTGCCGGCTGGGGACAGCGTTGCGGGCAGCCCACTCCTCGTCGCTTTGCAGCAGCTTCACGCGGACGAATCCTGACCCATCTCTCTCGCTCATACTCTCTCTCCTCTCACGCCAGCCTCGGCCTTGTGCCGATGGCCGTATCGCCGTAACAGGGATATGCCGTAACAGGGATATGGGGTAACCCAAGCCGGTCAGCCCAAAGGTCATCGCCGGCATCGTCGCGGCCCGCACCTGGCGCGACCTTGCCGACCAACTCACGCCCGCCAGATCGAACGCCTCGAGGACATCGAGCCCGGGGGACCGACGATGCCCGACGACAGTCGAGGATGGCATCGGAGTCTTTGATGAGATGTCACAATGGATCCCATCGGAGCCAGTCGACTAGCATCGTCGCCGGGAAGCGGGTCGAGTTATCGGGTGGGCCGGCCCAACTACCGCCGACCGCCAAGTTCAAGATCGCGTACATCGGGCGGTTGTACACCCATTGCGCGCCTGGCGGCAGCGACCGCGGTGTGAACGTACCCAGTATTTTCGCGTCGATGCCGACGGTGATGCTGTCGGGGATCCGAGTCACCCAGTAGGTGTGGTAGGCGGTGGACAGATCAGCGATGTCCCCGGTGAATTGGGCTTGTTGGGTGCCCTCGGGGGTGTTGCGGTTCCCGTTGATGGGGCCGTGGAGCGTGGTGTTGTAAGTGGTGGCGTTGCTGACGAGCTCGATGATGTCGATTTCGCCGCATTGCGGCCATGGTGTATTTGCATCGGCCCCGACCAGCCAGAACGCCGGCCACAATCCTTGCCCGGACGGCATTTTGATGCGCGCGGTGATTGTCCCGTAGCCGAAGCTCAGTTTGTTTCTCGTCTGGATGCGGCCGGATGTGTAGCCGTTATCGGTGTCGACGGCCTGGATGACGAGGTGGCTTTGCCCGTCGAGGAAAGCGCCAGCAATGACGTAGTTTTCGACGCCGATGTCCTCACCGGTACCGGTGACATAGCTCCAGTAGGCGGGGTTGGGTGCTGATCCGGCGGGGCCGTCGAAATCCTCGAACACCCCGCCTGGCGTCGCCGATACCTGGCCCGAACAGGAACACAGCGCGAGCATGAGGGTCAAAACGATGCAGACGATCCGAGTCGTCATCAGTGGTTCTGGCCCTTCGCCGCGACGGCCACGCTCATCGCCAACAGCCCCTCGCGAGCGATGTCGCTCATCGCCAGGGCGATCTCCTCGGGCAGACCAGGCAACACAACGGCATCGGCGCTGTCGGCGACGCCGATAGTCGGTGCGGTCTTCATAGCGGCCCCCTTCCTTGACGACCGGGACAACCTTGACCAGCGGCCTTACGGCTTGTGTGTCTGCAGCACCATGCTAAACATGTGCCGGTAGAGCCATCCGAGCAGCGGCAGCGCCGCCTTGGGAGCGGTCTGGAGATGAAAGCCGATCTTGTCCCGGGAGGCAAGTCGCGCGTCGCACCGCAGGCCGTGCCGTTGCATAGTCGCGATGGTGCTCCGCAGCGATCGGTAAAAGGTCTCCTCGTCGCTGAACCGGCTGAAGATCTCGACCCGATCCCGGAATGAGAACTCCGTGAAGTAGGGTGCCGCCAGCCCAATCCGCATGCACGCCATCACGGCGGCGCGGCGCAGTGGTCCCTTGGGTAGCCAATGGACGAACGGCGACTCGAGATGGGTTTCGATGGGACGCCACTTGGCGGGGAAAATGTGCAGCCCGCAGGCTCCCGGTGCCGATATTCGTGCCACTTCCGAGGCGAACAAGTCAAGGTCGGCGACATGCTCAATAACCTGGTCGGACAGCACCACATCGAACATGCCGTTGGGGAACGGGTAAGTGAAGTCGTCATTCAGCAGCTTCAGGCGTGCGGGATCGGCGCCCTCCCGGGCGAGGTATTCACGTCCCCGTTGTATGTACTCCGGCGAGATGTCGATACCGTAGGCGTCCCAGCCCTGGGCGCACAGCCACGCAACGGTGTCACCACGACCACAACCGACGTCGATAACGCGCAGCGTCTCGCGACCACTGCGTCGGTTCTCCTGCTGCCGAATCAGATACCGCCGAACGTATCCGTTCGGGAGGATGGGCGTTTCAATAGGGTGGTTCTTGGTGTCCTCATCGTGCTCGGCGAAGTTTGGGAGCACTTCGTTAGCCACAGATGACCAGTTGCTCATCGTCGTGCTTTTCCTGCGTCACAAGGAAGCGCGATTACGGGACATGTATTGAAATGGGATTTGGTCTGGCTGATTGACCTAACTAACACGGTCGTCCACCTTCACGAGCGGGCCTCGATGTGATTCATCACCCGTTGGTTGTCTGCGCATTGCCCTTATAACCGCGGGAAGCGCGATAAGTGCGCAAGCTGTTGACATTGCCAGGTATCCAAGGCATAACATCGTCATGCCGCCGACGAGGCCGCCGACGACAGCACCCGTCAGCTCAGCCGCACTCCACAATGCCACCGTCAGCGCTCCCTGCCTTCGCCTACCTTGAAGGCGACGTAGCACGACGAAGTGGTCCTTTATCACCGCGGCGGGCCCTGTGGCCAGCATTATCACAAGGAACGGCCAGGATTTCTGTGAGTAGCTGGTGCCGAACATCAGCAACAGGACGTGGCCGAACAGTGCGCCTACAAGAATGAAGGACAGTGCCAAAACCATCCCCATAATGAGTGTTCGCGGCGCCTTCCGGCGGAAACCTTCCACGCTCGCGGCGGTAGCGAACAGAGCTAATGTCAAGAGGTACGGGAGTGCCACAACAGTGTCGGCCAACAAACGGGCCTGGTTGAAATATGCCGTCTGTGTCGCCGACATTAGTGACGCAACGACGACTGGAAGCATAAGGCAGCTCGATGACACTGCCAACGTGAGACTGTGGTGGCCTATCGCCACGGCCCAGTGGTTTCGCACCAAGTGCCAACGTTGCCTTACGGTCACCCGAGCACGGGCCGGGAGATGTCGCCGCAGCGGAGTGGCAAGAAGAGAGCCGACGAGGCCGACTGTCCAGGAAACAAGGACAGCCTGTCCGCTTCTGACATCGAGTCCTATCGCGCCAGCGAAGACAGCGATCCGCACGATAGACGCGATGAGATTCCGTCGCAGTTGCAGGCTGCTCACGCCCATTCCTATTACCGCCTGATCAAACGCGTAGCACGTTGCGGCGATACCCGTTGTGCCAACCAGTAACAGAGCTGAGCTCGGTGAGAGATCACCCAGAACGCCAGAAAGATGCGCTAGCGCGGACAGGCCGAGCCATCCCGCGGCGACTAGCGCCCCACCCATTCCGGCGATGCCCAAGCCCGTGCTGAGTAGCGCCCGGCGATCCGTTACTGCGACGACCTTGAAGCGTTCCAGCAACAGTGTGCCGATACCGAGAACCCCGAGCGTCGACAGGAGAGTCATCGCGGCCACCAAGGCCGCCCCGACCCCCAGCTGTTCCAGGGTCAATGCGCGTGCCGCTAACGTCCAAAAGACAAGGCCGAGCACCCCGCCGCCCAGTTGTGACCCGACGAGCGAGGCGAAGACAGCTAACAGTCGGCTCGGCCGGACCACACTGTTTCGCAGCGTGGCAAGCACGTTCAAGTTCCTAACCCGTCGGCCCGATCCTGCGGCGCTTGCCACACCCGGCGCCGACATGTCCGAACGGGAGAGCAGCCTAGCCAACACCGGTTACCTCGACTCTTGGCTTCGGCGATGGCGCTGGCGTACAGGCGCTCGACGCGTTCGGCAACGGCGCTGACGGTGAATTCCCGTGCCCGGTTGCGTCCGGCGGCGCCGAACGCCTGGGCGGCCTGCGGATCGCGTAGTACCGACGAAATGGCCTGCGCCAGCGCCGACGACGTCCCCGGCGGGACCAATAGCCCGGTGACCCCGTCGACGACTAAGTCGACGATGCCTCCGGAGGCGCTGGCGACGACGGGTCTACCCGCGGCCATCGCCTCGAGCACAACGGTTGGGCAGGCGTCGCCCACGATCGATGGGACGATCACCGCGCGTGCCGACCGGAACAACGCAAGGACCTCGTCGTGCGGCAGTTCGCCGAGCCACTGAACACCATCCGGCATTGTCCACGCGCTTCCGGGCCACGAACGACCGGCAAGCACGAGCGGCGGCGGACCGTCCAGCAGCCGGTAGGCATCCAACAGCGTCTGGACCCCTTTGTCCAGGCTGAGGTCGCCGACGTACAGCAGCGGGGCGTCCGGACCTGTCGGTGGAATCTCGTCGAGGACGATTTCATCGGGAATGAAGTTCGGAATGACCTCCGTGTTCAAGCGGGTACCACTCAGCCAGCTTTTTTCGCGGTAGGGCGACGGCGGTAGCAACCGCGCTGCTGACCGCCGCGAAACGCGAAACTCGATCAGATCTGCGCCACGCGGACCACGTGTTCGCCGCTAGGGTAACCGTGCCCCTGACGGGGCCGTAGTGTGCTGCAGCACAGGATAGGCAGCGCGCCAGAGACGGCCCTGAGCACTTCTGTTTCCCGTGTTCCATGAGTCGCTTGGTCGCGCACATGTGGCTGTAGTCATGCAGCGTCATCACGAGGGGCACCTGAGCGCGCGCGGCAGGACCCAGCGCACTGTTGACGATCCAATTGTGCGCGTGCACCACATCGAAGCGGCCGTGAGCAAGTTCGCGGCGGATCGCCCGGCTCACCAGTGGATCAGGCAGCGGTAGCGCGTGCGGTCGGGTCGACTCGCTGTACAGGATGGGCAGATGAGAGGCGGCGGTTCGCACACGGAGAATGCGCACACCCTCCGAGTGGCTCTCGGTCGGTTCCTCCGGGTCGGTCGCAAAGCCGAGCAAGGTCACGTCATGGGCCCTGGCGGCGAGCGCCCTCGCCAGCGTCCAGACATGCCTTTCCTCACCGCCGGCCGTTGGGGGCAGGAACTGGGCGAGCAGCAGGATCTTCATGCCACCACCTCCCGGTAAAGGCGGTGTAACTGTTCGGCGCAATAGTCCCA
Source organism: uncultured Actinomycetota bacterium (assembly GCA_963848535.1). Taxonomy (GTDB): domain Bacteria; phylum Actinomycetota; class Actinomycetes; order Mycobacteriales; family Mycobacteriaceae; genus Mycobacterium. Next base: position 357,166 of record CAWKEM010000004.1, on the reverse strand, counting down.
GTCGGGAATGGCGGGGGGCGCGTGCGTCGGCGCCGCCGCGATTGCGAGCGCTGCAGCCGCGATTTGTTCGGCGCTGGCCTCGAGGGGAATCGTCGTGGCGAGGCCGGCGCGTCCAAGCTCGGAAAGCCCAGAGGTGTCCGCGACAAGCGCCTTGGTCCCCACCCCGACCGCTTCCATGACGGCAACCGGGTGAGATTCATACTCGCTGAGCAGGCAGAACACGTCGGCGTCAGCGATGAGCTTGCCCATTGCGGCACGTCGTTCGGGGCCGAAGCCGCAGATGGAGACCTGGTCGCTGACGCCGAGCTGAGCGGCCATCGCGCGGAGCGGCTCTTCGTAAGGCCCACTGCCGACGAGTGCCAGCCGCGCGTTGGGTGCCTGTTCCAGGATGGCCGGCAAGGCTCCCAGGATGCGGTGGTGGCCCTTGTAGCGTTCGAGCCGACCCACCGACACCAGCAGCGGGCTGCCCTCCGGTTTTCCCGCAGAATGATCGACAGGCAGAGGTTCGCATCCGTTTCGGATGAGCCGAATGGCCCCCTCGGTGTCGCCCAGGACCGCGGCGAACGTCTGACGCTCGTACTCGGACACGGCCACGAGGGCCGCAGTCGATCGAATCAGCGGCGCAAGCACCTTCCACTGCAAGGGGCGCAGCGACCCTCGCAGTGCTGACGAGTGACCCCCGGTGTGGAACGTCAGCACGGTCGGGATTCCGGCTCGCCGCGCCATGGCCAGTGCGGTCGGGGCGACCAGCGTGTGCACTCCCTGCACATGGACGATGTCGTAGTCGTTGGTTCGCCGTAAGTGCCGCGCCAATCCAGGGGCCAGGAAGTAGTCGCGTGAGCCGGGATAGGCGCGCCAGCGCCGCACACGGTAGCCGGGGAGCTTCTGCTCGACAGGCAGGTCCCCGGATCTGTCGGTTGTCAGGACCGTCACGTCGATGCCGGCGGCGCCGAGTCGGGTGGATACTTCATGAACGTGAGTTTCGATGCCGCCCATCAGCGGCAGGGCGCTCGCGGTAACCATGGCGATTCGAAGCGGGCCTCGGCAGGTGGGGGTCATGAGAAACCTTCCGTGCTGATGGTGGATGAGGACCGATCGTTCGTCAGAGTTCGCAGGGCCGATCGCGTTCGCCGCACCACGGCCCATCCCCCGGTGAGCGCGTGAGCGGGGCCGTAATGAAGCCGTATCCGCTGTTGGTCTGCGACCCGGGCGAACACGGCCAGCGAAGTTGAGCGGCGGATGGTCAGGCGTGGCACGTAGAAGGGATCGCAGGACGATGGGGCTGCCGCGTTTCCGACAACCGCAGCCTGTAGGTAGCCGATTTCGCGGGCAACCGCTCGCACTCGCTTGCTGGAGTATCCGTACGGGTAGGCGAGGCTGCACACTGGGTGGCCGAGCCTATCCTCCAACAAGCGCTGGGAGCTAGCCAGCTCAACTCGCAACCTTGGTTCGGAGATCTGGTCGAGCTGGGGATGGCTGTGACTGTGTGCGGCGATCTCGACGCCCGCCGATGAAAGCTCTGCGACCTGACCCCACGAAAGCATGCGGTCGGGTGGCGTCCCGGCCGCGTACCGCGCCGCGCCACGCAACCATCCCGTCGTGACGAACAGGGTCGCGGGGAACCCTTGCTCGATCATTATCGGCAAAGCCTCTTCGATGAGATCGGCGTAGCCATCATCAAACGTGAGCACGATCGGGCGCGCCGGCAACGGCTGCCGGGTTCGGCGGCGTTGGCACAGTTCGCCGAATGTCAGTCCGGCGAACCCCTGATGCCGCAAGTACCGAAGTTGTGCGGCAAACATGGCCGGGCGAACGGAAAGCGCTCGTGTCGCCGCGGTAGGGGCGTCGCTCACTGAGTGGTACATCAGGACCGGCACCGGGATGGTAGGTGCCACAGGTGACGGTTGGCAACCCTGGTTGCCCTGTCTAACCATCACCGCGGACCCCACGGTAGTGACAGGTGATCAAACCGAAGCCGTATCCCAGGGTTGTGTACATCAAGCCGACGATGATCGCGCCGGCGCTCAGCAGCCCTGCCCAGTCGCCATGAGCGCCTCGGCGAAGGCCGCGAAGCACCCCGGCGGGAAGCGTCACGGCGCTATACCTGCGCTCCGTGGCGAGGCCGGCTCCGAAGCCGACACTCTCGGTCACCTTGGCCTTCGACCGCCCTTCGGCCAAACAGCGGGAGCGGAAATATGAAAAGCTCTGCCGGGTCAGCGGTACGTGATGGGTGATGACCGCTTGGTCGTCGTAGACGAAGACGCCTCCTGGCCGCGCCTTGGCGGCGCGGATACAGAACTCGGTTTCTTCGCCGCCCAACGGTCGTCGGTCGTCGGCTGAGCGTCCGATATCGGACGAGAATCCACCGATCGCGAATAGGTCGCGGCGGAACGAGGCGTTACAGCCAAGCAGGTTACGGACGACTCCCCGCTCCATCCCGGTGTAAGTGCAGCCAACTATCCAGTCGAATTCGCCCGGCCACCACGGTGGGCGCCGTATGTCCCATCCGGGTTCTGCGCGTCCGCCAACACCGATCACGTCCGGATCGGCATAAGAGCGAGTCAATCCGGCAAGCCAGCCAGCGTGCGCGACCGCGTCGTCGTCGAGGAACGCGACGATATCGCCGGTCGCCAACGCCACACCCGTGTTTCTCGCTCCCGATAGCCCGCGCTCGTTGTTGTTGGGCACCACACGCACGTCGTCGGATAGCCGTTCCGCCAGGCGCGTTTGCAGCTTCGGGTTGTGGTCCACGACCAGGATGATTTGGTGTGGGGCCGGTTCCTGGCTCTGCGCAGACGCGACGGCTTTCAGCGTCTCTTCCCACCGTTCCTCAGTGTATGCGCAAATAACCACCGAGACAGTCGGCATCAGCGTCCCCTTTTCTTGTTCTAAGCCGGGCGGTTTCAGGCTCGCGTTAGGCTGAAAGTCTTCATCCAGCGCGGATCAGCTCAAGCATCTGGCGGTCGAGCAAATGCCCGCGGAATTGCTCGCGCTTGACGTCTATCCGGTTGCTGTCGAGTACGCCGAATGGGCCACGAAGATTCGATAAGCCCTTCACGGAGGGGCGCCGGACTGGTTCACGGTGGAACGTGGCCGGCCCGCGATCGCCACTTAGCCAGGTAATCATCGTTCTCCTGCCAGGGGCGGTGTCCGACTGAACCTGTTGTTCATGAGATTGACGTGTGGCGGGCCGCCGACCCACAGGCATGGGTCCTCGACTACTCGACGTCTCTATCCGCAGCCATGCTCCACTCACGAGATCGATGCGCAATGGGTTAGATATTGCGCCACGCAACCCGAGGCGGCCAGCGTTGTACACCACATCTATCGGCGAATCGGTCCGCTTCATCGGCTGACGAGTGCCTGGTGTCTGGGAACGAGCTATCACAGCTGAGGCTCCGCTCCAACAACCCATACCGGAGGTGTGCCGGCGATCCTGTAGATCACCCACCCTGGCATCGACGCCACCGGGGCTGCCGACGGTCGCGCCAATGAACTGGGCGAACACTTCGTCGTTGACGGTGATCCGGTTCCCAGCGATGCTGGCGCGCCTGCCCGCCTTCCTAAGCGCGTCGCACGCCTCGCCGAGGGTAGGAATGCCCGCCACCACCCCGGCCACTTGCTCGGCTGCGAGCATGGTGGGGTCTTCTCGCGGACGCGCTACCACGGTGGCCGAAGTCGCGTGAGGCATTTGTGCTGTCACCTCATTGCCGAGCACGGTAACGGTTGGTATCGGAAGCATGCGAGTACACCTTTTCCGAGTCGTCGCATTAGAGGAAAGGCGAGGTCGTGATCGATAACTGAGCCGCCCGCTGCGCCGCCGTCAGCGCCGACACCTCATCGGCAGCCGGGCGAACCACCCCGGTCGTCGGGGCTGCCGCCGCCGTATTCCCGCTAACCACTGCAGAGCCGATGCTCTGGAGGTTTCGGCCGCGAAGGCCAGGTTTTCTGGCTGTGTGGTCACGAACGCCATGTACTCCTTCTATGGAAGCAAGCCGATCCGAAACCGGCCGCGATTACGGCGGCGCCTGGTGCGACGGCAGTTACATATATACCGATAATGCACCTGAATCAACAGAATACATACCTATTGGAATCATGTAAAGCCGTTATCAAACTTGTCATCTGCCGGCTACAACTGCATGCATGCACCCGGGATGCTCAGGGGATAACAGACCGCGGACGACGGACCACGTCGACGGAGACAGCGCCGCCCTCAGGCGGGTCAGCGCGCCCAGCAAGAAACCGCGACCACCAGCACGACCCCCCCGACACCGTGTCGCGCCGCCGGCCACCCCGAGCCGCCGCTGCTGAGCGGTCACCGCACCCGTTCACACCGCAGCGCGCACACCCGGTGGGTCACCGCCCCTCTCATCGAAGGGACCGACTCTGGCAGCGGGGATCGTGGGTGCGTGCTGCCCCGCCTGAGGGCGGCGCTGTCTCAGTCAAAGTCGGCCGGTGGGCCGCGCGGTCTGCTCTCCACCTCCTATCCCGAGCGCATGGACGCTTTGTGGCAAATTAAAAACTATGAGTTAGCCTCATATTTGGTTTCTTATCCATTAGTATGTATCCTTGGCGATCAAGTATATCGTCGGTATATACATACGAGTCGCACCCAGGCGCCACGGTAACCGCGCCCCGCCTCCGGGTCGGCCTGCTTCCGCTAGGAGGAGCACATGCCGTTCGTGACCACACAGCCCGGCACCGAAACAAACCTCGCTGGCTGCGTAGTCGCGACGGCGACCGGCTCCGGTTCAGCGATATGATGACGACCGGACACGATCAGCGTCAAGCAGTATCTGCGGGTCCACCGCAGGCTGCACGCCGTAGGGCGCGAGATGGATGCCAAAAAGGACACCTGCTGATGTTGACCGTCTCGGTGGTTATTTGCGCACACACTGAGGAACGGTGGGAAGAGACGCTGAAAGCCGTCGCTTCCGTGCAGAGCCAGGAACCGGCCCCACACCAAATCATCCTGGTCGTGGACCACAACCCGAAGCTGCAAACGCGCCTGGCGGAACGGCTATCCGACGACGTGCGTGTGGTGCCCAACAACAACGAGCGCGGGCTATCGGGAGCGAGAAACACGGGTGTGGCGTTGGCGACCGGCGATATCGTCGCGTTCCTCGACGACGACGCGGTCGCGCACGCTGGCTGGCTTGCCGGATTGACTCGCTCTTATGCCGATCCGGACGTGATCGGTGTTGGCGGACGCACAGAACCCGGATGGGACATACGGCGCCCACCGTGGTGGCCGGGCGAATTCGACTGGGTGATTGGCGGCACCTACATCGGTAGGGAACCGGGAGTCGTCCGTAACCTGCTTGGCGGCAACGCCTCGTATCGCCGCGACCTATTCGCGATCGGTGGATTCTCGTCCGATATCGGACGCTCAGCCGACGACCGACGACCGTTGGGCGGCGAAGAAACCGAGTTCTGTATCCGCGCCGCCAAGGCGCGGCCAGGAGGCGTCTTCGTTTACGACGACCAAGCGGTCATCACCCATCACGTACCGCTGACCCGGCAGAGCTTTTCATATTTCCGCTCCCGCTGCCTGGGAGAAGGGCGGTCGAAGGCCAAGGTGACCGAGAGTGTCGGCTTCGGAGCCGGGCTGGTCACGGAGCGCAGGTATACCGCGGTGACGCTTCCCGCCGGGGTGCTTCGCGGCCTTCGCCGAGGCGCTCATGGCGACTGGGCAGGGGTGCTGAGCGCCGGCGCGATCATCGTCGGCTTCACCTACACGACCCTGGGATTCGGCTTCGGTCTGCTGCGACAGATCGCCCGTCGCCGCCGTGGGGATCGGCGGTGAAGGTCAGGGCGGACAACCAGGGTTGCCAACCGTCACCCGTGGCAACCTGACATTCCCGTACCGGTCCTGATGTACCACTCAGTGAGCGACGCTCCTGCCGCGGCGACACGAGCGCTTTCCGTTCGCCCCGCCATGTTTGGCGCACAACTTCGGTACTTGCGGCATCAGGGGTTCGCCGGACTGACATTCGGCGAACTGTGCCAACGCCGCCGAACCCGGCAGCCGTTGCCGGCGCGCCCGATCGTGCTCACGTTTGATGATGGCTACGCCGATTTCATCGAAGAGGCGTTGCCGATAATGGTTGAGCAGGGGTTCCCCGCGACCGTCTTCGTCACGACGGGATGGTTGGGCGGCATTGCGCGGTATGCGGCCGGGACGCCACCCGACCCGACCGCATGCTTTCCTGGGGTCAACTGGCCGAGCTTTCATCGGCCGGGGTCGAGGTCGCCGCACACAGTCACAGTCCCTGCGCCGGCCTGCTGTCCATCGCGCTGGCCCGCCTCCAACCCACCTGAACAGCACCAAACCCACCCCGACGACAGGAAGGACAACCCCACCCGGGCCGTGGAACCCGGCAGAACCCGCTGACCGGGCAGCTCAACCGACCCAAACCACAAACTCACGATCAAAAAACCAATCCGAACCCGGTCAGGCCAGCACGTCAACCTCGTGCAAGATCCGGGTTAGCCGCAAAACGGTGGCTATCGGGTTCCATTAGCACTTCCCGCAGGATTTAGATTGTGAACCGGCATGTGCACGGCCGAGGGATCATCGAGGATTGACCGGACCTTTGTAACGTCTTCCGGATAAGCGCTTAGTATTGACTGCGAGATCGCCAGCACAAACAGCATTCCTAAAGCCGCGATCCGCTTTTTCCAGCGAAGTTTCGCCGCGCCATTGATGATCAAAAGGAACGAAGCCCAGAAAAGAAACTTCGCCCAGCGAGGGTTAACGAGGAGCACGGCTAGCGCCATCGACAGGAAAACGATCGGGCCAAGCCAGATGTGCGCTAGCAGCAGCATGACGGACGCCGCACACAATGTAGCGACCCCTGCCGCGAACGTCAGTGACAGCCCCGCGGCAATTTGAAATGATTTTATCTTTTCAGTAACGACATAGCCGGCGTTTGAACGCGCCACTAAGGCCAGCGCGAGGCCCAACAGAAGACCGATTGTGAGCTGTATGTGAACGCCAATGGCAGGGGGTTTTACAGACCATGCAGACCATCCAGTCAGCCATACCGCCGGTATGTTGAGGCCGCTTAGATCGTAGATGGAAATCGGCCCGTGCCGGTAGACTGTGCGGATCCCGCGGACATTGTCGAATTTTGTTAATTCGGCTCGAGTGAGCTGCTGAGGGCCCTCTGTCTCGCCTTTGTAGAAGTACGCGCCATTGTGTGGTAATTCCTGGGCCAACCGCCGATCGACATAGAGGTACCGTAGGTACAGGCCGCGGGCGAGTTCAGACTCCCCGGGACCCCATTCGTCGGCAAAGTACAGGCGCGGCAGATACAGCTGCTTCTCATCGTCTTTCATAACCGGCCACAAGCCGGCTTGGCTTGCCAGCAGGATCGAACTCACCCGGTCCGCGGTTATCCGACTCCCAGCCGGTAGCTCGTCGCCCGCCCAGCGGACTGCGGCGAGCGTCTCGGCATCCATCGACCGATTGTCGGCGACAGCAAGATATGGGCCCGGCAACCGCGCCCAGTCTGGTCCGTTGCCCGTTATCGTGCCGCCCACAAACACGGCTGTGGGTAGCAACAATGCTAGGAAATGAACGGCCATAGTTAGTCGGCGCGGCCGAGACTGGGAGTGCTGGATCGGCAGAGATTGATACCAGCGGACTCCGAAATCGGCGAGGAGCAGGCTGAATGGGAGAAACAGGAAGCCGGTTAAGCGATCACCAAGCTCGGCCCAACTTGGCATGAGACGCACGGCGATCGTTACCGGAACAAAAGCCGCCATGAGCACGAGCAACGGCCGCGGCTCCCACCATTGGGAGTTGGATGATGGCGCGTAACGCCGCATCCGCCGCAGTACCGATCGGGCGTATGTCAGCATAACCAGTGCGACTACCAAAGCGATAGCTAACGCGTAGTAGACGAGAAAGATCCGCTCCCATGCTGGTGTTATATAACCTGCCGTGTCGGAGAAGGGTTTGCGCTGAGACCCACTAGTGGCTTGCGATACCACGTCGTCGGCGATCGGGCCGAAATAGTCCCGCAGAAGCGACCACTGGATCATCCCCCAGGTTATGGTCGCGGCAACTGCGACCACCGCGCCATAGAAAACTCGTCGCCTCGCCTGGCCACCACTCTCGGTAATAGCCCAGACAGCCAGGAAGGCCGCCGTCAGCCAGCCGGTGATGTGATGCGTCACGGCGACGGCAAGCAGACAAACCGTGGCGCCGATCAATAGCGGGCGGGGATCATGGGCCCAGCGCGCGCGGGCAATGAAGGCGACCGCGGCCAGCGCGAGCGGTAACGCCAGCGTCTGATAAGAGAAGCATGAGTTGAAAAAGGTGAACTGGGCGGACACGGCGTACACAGCCACGGCAAGCCCGCCCTTGCGAGGGCTTCCGGTCAAGTGCTCGACGGCATCGCAAAGCACTAGGACCAGCACAAGCCGCGCTACGAGCGTCACTGCCGTCGCTGCCAGCATCACAGGGAGCCCGAGTTGATGCACGAGAGCGGTGAGCGACTCTAGGCCCGGGTAGCGGGGGCTGACTATAAGGTTTGGGTGCGGTTGGAACAGGCCGTGCGAAGAGTCGATATCACGCAGCGTGCGCATGTGGAGTTGCTCGTCGAACCCCGTAAACAGCAGGGGGTCGGTCACCCGTGACTGCAAGGCGGTCGTCACCCCGAGACATATCACCGCGGTGTTCCGCACTGCTCGGGCCAGCTGAGGGCGAGTGAGTGCCCAGAGCACACTCGCGTAGGTGAGCCCATAACCGATGGTGGACACCACCACAGCCGCCGTTCCTACATTGAGCCTCCCCATGCAAACTGCGAGCACCTGGATGAGCAACGAACCGGTTTGGCAAAGCAGGAGTACCCATAAGCCGGCGAACGATCGTTCGCCGGCTTGTGCATGCTCAATTTGGCTGGTGCGAAACGGGGCTTGCGTCACCTCAACCCCCACGGTCAAGCCGTCACCTCTGTTTCACCGGCGACGCCTTGGCGACGACACATTATGGCCCCCCGTCGATGAGTTCCGCATAGAGCAGCATTCGCGATCTGCCCGTTAGGCCGGTGACCGAGGGCGGGCGCAGCTGGCACCGGCACTGCCACGCGGACGTTGATGATCAGACTCCGCCGACCAGGCGCGCTCCCAGCAGCGACGGGGAGGACGCCCACATCTTGCGTGCTTCGTCCTCCACGGTTTGGGCGTGCCCGTCGAAACGGCCCGCCATCGCCCGCATCTGATCTGGGTCGGTCATAAAATGCGTAGGCACTTGAATGTCTCCTTCCCTAAGACGTATCTGAAAATGACGTTTCGTTGTGACCTGAACGAATAGCCCCTACCTGTCATACGTCGACCTTCGCGTGTCCGTTGGTCGGCACGTATATGACCGCCGGCTCGTATCCGGGGGGCGCGTGTCCGTTGGTCGGGAATCCGCTGGGCGCCGGATATTTCGGGGTTGACGCGGCGACTACCGGCTCAGCAGCCGGGTATCCAGCAGCCGGTGGGCGCGCCACCACCCTGAGGCGCGACCCGTATTTGAGAGCAGCAGCGCCCGCGACGGCGCCAGCGCCCGCCGCTGCGGCCCCCCGGCCTAGCCCGGGGAACATGAATGGGAAACCTAATCCGGCGCCAACATCCAACGGCGCAGCCGCAGGAGCCAGCATCGGAACCGACCCCAGCGTCGCCGGACCTGCCGCGGCCCAGCCCCAGCTCGGCGGCACCGCCAACCCCCCGACTGAGGCCGCTTGACCTAGGCCCGCCAAACCGCCCAAGTCCCCAGCGAACCCTGACCCCAGCGCACCCTCGGCGGCCGCCGCACCCTCGGCCGCACCCGCTGCGTCGGCTGCGGGTGCGGCGGCTGCGGCGGTGAATGCATTGCTTATCGGCGTACCCATAAGTGGGCTGAGCGCGCCTTCCGCCATAAACATGCCAAACCACCCCGGGATAACGGCGTACGAACTTAACGCACCTTGCGCGATGCTTCCGAGCGAGAACCCGGACGACGTGGACGAAGCTCCCAGGAGCCCTGTCGCGGACGACGCGGAGGAAGACCCACCCAGAAGCCCACTCAGGATTCCCGAAAGTCCTGATGTCGACGACGTCGACGAACTGGGCGACGCGAGGCTCTGTAGCGCCGTGGTGATCGTGGAGATCAGCTGTGACAGCGTTGACTGCGAGGTGGCGGCCGAGCTGCCAGTGGCTTGGGCGACCGCGGCGGCCGGGTTGGTGGTCGACGGCGCCGCGGTGAACGGCGTCACGTTCGCGGTGGTTGCCGCCGAAGTCGCGGCGTAGCCGTACATCGCCGCGGCGTCCTGGGCCCACATTTCGCCGTATTGGGCCTCGGTGGCCGCGATCGCCGGTGTGTTCTGACCGAGAAAGTTGGTCGCGACCAGCATCATCAGCTGAGCGCGGTTCGCTGCGATCACCGGCGGCGGCACCGTCATCGCGAACGCCGCCTCATAGGCGGCCGCCGCCGCTTGGGCCTGCATGCCCGCCAGCTCAGCCTGCCCGGCGGTCGCGCTCATCCACGCCACATAGGGCGTGGCTGCGGCCGCCATCGCCATGGACGACGGCCCCAGCCACCCGCTGGTCAGTTCCGAAATCACCGTCCCGTAAGAGGACGCCGCCGAATTCAATTCGGCGGCCAACCCGTGCCAGCCGGTCGCGGCGGCCAGCATCGGTCCCGAACCCGGACCGGCATACATCCGGGCCGAGTTGATCTCTGGCGGTAACGCCCCGTAATCCATGCTGAAACCTCTGCGAGCTCAGTGGACCGCGACGGCGTTGGCGGCCTCGGTGGCCGCGTACGAACCGGCGCTGGTCCCGAGGGTGTTCACAAATAGTTCATGAATCGCCGTGGCTTGGGCGCCGATCGCCTGGTACATCTGGGCGTGTGCGGCGAACTGCGCCGCCGTCAGCGCTGACACCTCGTCGGCAGCCGCGGGAACCACCCCGGTGGTCGGGGCCGCCGCCGCCATATTCCCAGCCGCCACTGCAGAGCCGATGCTTTGCAGGTCTCCGGCCGCGGACGCCAGCATTCCTGGCTGTGTGGTCACGAACGACATGTGCCCCTCCTAATGGAAGCAAGCCGACCCATAGGCCGGCCGCGGTTACCTCTGAGTGCGACCGTATGTGTATACCGATGATGCACCTGAACAAGCAGAATACATACTAATCGGCACATTGTAAAAGTATTGGCGGACTTGCAGTCTTTGATAGTCGCACAACGCATGCATACACCCGGGGTGACAACTGAAGAACAGACTGCGGACCAACCGAAGACTCCGACGGAGACAGCGCCGCCCCGCCGCGCCCGGAACGGTGCTCAACACCACCGGAGGCGGAGTGCTGATCGCAGCGCAGGACGCCTGGGTCCGCGTCGACCACGTCGAGGTCGAAGGTTGCCTGCGACTGTCTGGCGACGTGCTCTGCGACGGTGATCAGTTGCGATGACCGCTTACGCTCCGCTAGGCGCCACCGGCACGCGCCGGGTGCTCGGCGAACGGCTCGGTGTGATGGCCCATCCACCAGTCGCCGTGCAGCCGCTGAGCGTGGAGCGCCCAAGTGAGATCGCGGCCAGAACGTCGGCGTCACGAGAATGAAACAGCGCCCGGGGACACTATCACTCGTTCATCCACAGCCGCTCGGTCAAATTCTCAAACGTCACCAACACAACCGGATCATCGCGCCGCATCAGCGCCGACTTGCTCATCCTGGCCCGCACCGTCCAACCCTCGCAATGCTGCAGCTCCACCACCAGATTCGCCAGTGCATCGACGCCAGAAAGCGCGCATAACGCGGCCGGCACGGTATGGAAGATCTCAGGGAACGCCAACCCCGCTAATCTGTCCTGCCGGTAACCCACCATCTCGGCAAACACCGTATTCGCAAACAAGATGATGCCGTCCCGCGCCATCGCAAGCGCAGGAACCGGGATCCGCTCCAACGCCACCACAGCAGGTAACCGCGTCAGGATGTCCATCGGTGAATCACCGGACCCCCCATTACGCCGCCGCTCCACCCGCGGATCGTCGTCCATACCAGCGCCGTCGGCGGGGTTGCCGTGTGAGCCCCCAGCAAGCGACCGCGCGTTCGACGTGGATGGCACAGACGTCAGCATCTTCGGCTGTGTGGTCACGACCGACATGTGCTCCTCCTAACGGAAGCAGACCGACCCGGAGGCGGGCCGCGGTTACCGCGGCGCCTGGGTGCGCCCTGTATCGGTAGATACCGAGGATGCACCTGCCGCCTCGTGTGCATACTATTTGGCATGCTAGAGGAAGAAGTTAGCATACTTTTGATAAGCTTGTAGCATACAAATCATGGGTAAACGCGGGATGCAAGGTGGAGAGCAGACCGCGATCCGATGGAATGACTTCGACGGACACAGCGCGCCCCCCAGCGGGTCAGCACATCCGGCGGGTCACCTTCCCTTCTCGTCGAGGGGACTGACTCGGGCGGCGGAATTGCCCTGGCGCGCAGCGATCGCGTCGCTGCGCGCCAGGGCAACGAGACAGGCAGGGCGATGACCGAGGCCAATGAACGACGAGCCGGCACCACGCGCCAACGACTCATTGCCGCCGCATCACGTCAGTTCGCCCACCGCTCTTACAGCGTGGTCAGCCTCGATGGCATCCTGGCAGAGGCTGAACTCACCAAAGGGGCAATGTATTTTCATTTCCCGTCTAAGCAAGCACTGGCCCGGGCGATCATCGACGACCTCACCGAGATGAGCCGTGCAGCAGTCACCGAGTTGCTTGCCCACAAGATGTCGGGATTAGAAACAATGATCGATCTTGTCTATGTCCGTGCCGTTCAAGACGCCCAACACGAGGTGGCGCGAGCCGGCGTCCGACTGCTCGAGACCCTGGATGACACAACCGCCGTGCCCACCAGACTGTGGCAATCATGGATCGAGTTGGTCACCACCCTCATCCAAAAAGCAGTCACCGAGGGCGACGTCGTCGACCATCACGATCCCGAAGACATCGCCAAAATGCTGGTGGCGCTGTGGGTGGGTACCCGCCGAATCAGCGATCTCGACCAACCCGAGCACCACCTCGATAACCTCCAAAAGGCATGGATGCTGGCACTATCCAGCTTCACCAATCCCGATCGAATCGACTACTTCACCCAATTCATCAAACGACGCCACGCACGCGCCGTGAAAAAGGTGTCCGCTCAAGCGCTCTCACTATGACCTACACACCACCGCCGCCGGCCTCGGCGCACGCTGACCTTTAGCCCAACCACTGTTGGCCTTCAGCCACGGACAGCGTCCGCCTAAAGTCACTTTGCGCACGGAGAATTGCGGAATGCCTCAAGATTTTGGGACGGGCTTGTGGTTCAGATCTGAGGGAGCCGGCAGTTATGCGCCCGTACGCCCGTATGTTGGATAAACTGGTTACCGGGTCCACTCGAATATCCGTACTTCGAACGGCTTCAGCGCAATCGGCGTCGTTTCATTGACAGAAACCATCTGTGTGATGCTTTCACGAATACTTCGCGTGCCGAATAGGTCTGTGGTGCACCGGGAGGCAGTTCCAGCGCGGCCTTCAGTTCTAATGGGAAGGTCTGGGGATGGTTCGAAGGATTACGTAGAGTAATCACCCAGCCATCGGGGCTCCAGGCCGCCCATCCATATACTTCCCCTTTGCTCGGATCGCCGCCGACCCAGTGCGTATCCTTCAAAATCGCGGCGCGTTGACGCGACCATTCCGCTGACGCTGCAATAAGGCCCCAATCTTTGGAAAACAAAAGCGAGGGAGTTACGTAGAGCTCCTGCAGTTGTGTGCCACTGCCGAAATAGGTCTGGACTTCTTCTGCGAGATTGTCTCCGGGATCATCATTCAGATGCTCCCTCTGTTTCGCGTAGATGACACCGCAGCATCAGCGAGTTCAGCGGATATAGCGGTGCCTTCTGCACGATATTCCGATAAACCTGCTCGTCGCGATAGGTAATCCAGCGCTGGCGCCATGTTCCCTCGCCGGCAAAGCCGCTGTCCTCTCCGCCGCGCCAGATCGAGTCGGCATAGAAGACCCAGAATGGGGACGGGTGCGTTCCGTTCGTCAAATTGATGAAGATTCCGCCCTTCTCCTCTCGTATGCGCTCGATGAGATGGATGGCTGCATCGAAATCGCTGTCAAAGGCGCTGCCCGGGAAGACCTCGTCTGCATTTCCCGTTCCATCGAACTTGAACTGGTTTACGCCGAAGCGATCGATCATCTCGATACACGTCTTCTCAAAGGCGCCGTAATACTTAGGACCCGACAGCGCGTATCCGTCGCGGACGATTTCGTATCCATGCGCGCGGCCATAAGCGATCCGTTCTTTCGTCTGCTCATTATAGCCGCCCCACCGAGACAACCATACTCCAATTCCGGAATGAATCTTCTTTACCGCATCGGCTGTAGCGCTGAACCCATGCGGAAACCCGGCGTCGAATCCCCATAACGAATTCGGATTATCCCATCCATCGTCAAAGAGAAAAGAATCGAGATGTACGTGCCGCTTCTCGACCAACTCATCGGCGAATGCATGGATTCGGTCAAGGGTGCCGGCTTCGTCGTAGCGGTTGCCAAATCCAAGATCGAACCACGAGTTGTAATGCAGGAAGGGTTCATAGCGCCGCGGCCGTTCCGCCTCCAGATAGGCAAGAAACTCCCGGCGCATTTGCCCCGGCGCGGCTACCCCAACAACAGACGAATAAGTCACGCTCTGGCCTGCCCGCAACGGCAGCTGTCGTGTGATACCTGCCGTCACACCCCCCGCGTTCACCTTCGCCCAAGACAGTGGATGTTCAATCCCGAAATACATCACACCATCGACTACGGGCGAGCCTTTGACTGCACCTTCCACGCGTGCGCCCGGATCGGAGAAATCCAGCATTCTGACTTCGGTAATCGGCAAATCAGTTGAGGCGGCCCCGATGGTCAGCTGCTGGCGTACGTAGCCGGCTCGATCGCGCGCGAGCAAACACCAATGCAGTCCAACCCTTAACGCATCACTGGCCAGATCCACACAGATGCGCTTGCCGGTGGAGTTCCCCTTCCAACAGGGGCCTCGTAATACGCAGCGTTGAAGCCGAAATCTGCGTCCCATCCCGCATGCCAATGAGGAATGGCTCCCGAAACATAACAGCATGTCCTGAAGCGTCGTCGCGCAGCCGTACGAGGCCAACCCTTCCCGCAACAACAGTAACCTGAGCGCTGATCCTTCCAGTCATCACCTCGTACACGGACCCTCCGGCCGAAGATGTGATCGACTGTGCAAGCACCCCGTACGTCAGACAAAAGACCGCGAGCAACGCCACCTTGCGTTTCGCGGTTATCGCCATCCCCCAGCAATCGTCGCCGACACGTCACTGGCCTACTTTCGCGAGTTTGTTGCCCGCGAGTCCCTACGCCACCCACCAGGCCACCGGCTTGACTGACTGAGCACAACAACCGTGCTATTGCTCGTCAATCCACAGCTGCTCCGTCAAATTCTCAAACGTCACCAACACAACCGGATCATCGCGCCGCATCAGCGCCGACTTGCTCATCCTGGCCCGCACCGTCCAACCCTCGCAATGCTGCAGCTCCACCACCAGATTCGCCAGTGCATCGACGCCAGAAAGCGCGCATAACGCGGCCGGCACGGTATGGAAGATCTCAGGGAACGCCAACCCCGCTAATCTGTCCTGCCGGTAACCCACCATCTCGGCAAACACCGTATTCGCAAACAAGATGATGCCGTCCCGCGCCATCGCCAGCGTAGGAACCGGGATCCGCTCCAACACCACCACAGCCGGCAACCGCGTCAGGATGTCCATCGGTGAATCACCGGAACTCCCATTACGCCGCCGCTCCACCCGCTGATCGTCGTCCATACCAGCGCCGTCGGCGGGGTTGCCGTGTGAGCCCCCAGCAAGCGACCGCGCGTTCGACGTGGATGGCACAGACGTCAGCATCTTCGGCTGTGTGGTCACGACCGACATGTGTTCCTCCTAACGGAAGCAAGCCGGAGGCGAGCCTACCGCCGCGCCTGGGTGCGACCAGTATTTAGATACCAATGATGGATCCAAGTTAGCAGGATACATACTAGTTGGCACGCCGTGAATATATTCAACGAACTCGTAGTCTTCTAGTAACATTACAAAGCGTGGCTAAACTCAGGATGCCAGGTGTAGAGCAGACCGCGGACCGGCGGAATGACTTCGATGGACACAGCGCCGCCCCCAGGCAGGTCAGCACACCCGGCGGGTCACCGTGGCCAGTCATCGAGGGGACGGACTCGGGCGGCGGAATTGCCCTGGCGCGCAGCGATCCCGCCGCTGCGCGGCGACCGCGACGAGATAGGCGGGGCGATGACTGAGGCCAGCGAACGACCAGCCGGCACCACACGCCAACGACTCATCGCCGCCGCATCACGTCAGTTTGCCCACCACCCTTACAACATGGTCAGCCTCGATGACATCCTGGCAGAGGCTGAACTCACCAAAGGCGCAATGTATTTTCACTTCGCGTCTAAGCAAGCACTGGCCTTGGCGATCATCGACGATCTCAACGAGATGAGCCGTGCCGCGGTCACCGGGTTGCTTGCCCACAAGATGTCGGGACTAGAAACACTGATCGAACTTGTCTATCGCCTGGCCGTTCAAGACGCCCAAAACGAGGTGGCCCGAGCCGGCGTCCGACTGCTCGAGACCCTGGATGACACAACCGCCTCGCCCCCCACACTGTGGCAATCATGGATCGAGTTCGTCACCACCCTCATCCAAAAAGCAGTCACCGAGGGCGACGTCATCGACCACCACGATCCCGAAGACATCGCCAAAATGCTGGTGGCGCTGTGGGTGGGTATCCGCCGAATCAGCGATCTCGACCAACCCGAGCACCACCTCGATAACCTCCAAAACGCATGGATGCTCGCACTACCCAGCTTCACCAATCCCGACCGAATCGACTACTTCACCCAATTCATCAAACGACGCCATGCACTCGCCGTGAAAAAGGTTTCTGCTGAGGCGCTCTCACTTGACCTCCACACCACTGCCGCCGCCTCGGCGCACACCGCCCCTTAGCCCACCACTGTTGGCCTCAATCCGCCGACCGCTACATAGGTCGCACCGATTGGCCACGGCGCCAACACGTCTGCCGCACTTCGGAGGTCAAAGGACGATGGTGCGCCAAGCCCGGTCTGAAAACACCCGCCAAAAGATCCTCGATGCCGCGATAGATCTGTTCAGCGAGGTCGGGTACGCGGCCGCAGGGCTAGGCGAGATCATCGAGCGTGCGGGAATGACCAAAGGCGCCCTCTACCACCACTTCGACTCCAAAGAAGCGCTGGCAACCGCCATCATCGAACAAGGCACCAACCTCACCCGCGACGCGTGCCGCCACGTGTGCGAATCATCCTCGCCTGCACTCGAGAACTGGGTCTGCTGCACCGATAGGTGACAGTTTCCTTCACGCGGCCTGGCTGGCCGGTGTGGTCATGATTGCTTCGAATTCGATCGGGGTCAACCGCCCGAGAGCGGCTTGACGGCGGCGACGGTGATAGGTGCGTTCGATCCAGGTGACGATCGCGATCCGTAGTTCTTCTCGGGTGTCCCATCGGTGGCGGTCGAGGACGTTCTTCTGCAGCAGGCTGAAGAAGCTCTCCATCGCCGCGTTGTCGCCAGCAGCTCCGACGCGGCCCATGGAGCCGACCATCTCGTGGCGGCCCAGGGCGTGGACGAATTTTCGGCTGCGAAATTGCGACCCTCTGTCCGTGTGGACGATGCAGCCGGCCACCTCGCCTCGCCGGGCAACCGCGTTGTGTAGGGCGGTGGTCGCCAACCGTGATTTCATCCGCGAGTCCATGCAGTAGCCGACTATCCGGTTAGAGAACGCATCCTTGATCGCACAGATGTATAGCTTTCCTTCCCTGGTCGAGTGTTCAGTAATATCGGCCAGCCACAATTGATTTGGCGCATCGGCAGTGAAGTCGCGCTCGACGAGATCGTCGTGCACCGGTGGCCCGGTCTTGCCGTTCTTACCGCGCTTCTTGCCGAACACACTCCACCACTGGTTGTCCGCGCAGATGCGCCAGGCGGTGCGCTCAGCCATCGGTTCACCGGCAGCCTTGGCCTCCTCGACCAGGTAGCGGTAGCCGAACTCCGGATCATCTTTGTGTGCGTCGAACAGTGCGTTGGCGCGGTGGGCCTCGACGCGTTCGGCGTCGGTCACAGGGTTGGCCAGCCAGCGGTAGTAGGGCTGGCGGGCGAGCTTAAGCACCCGGCACGTCACCGCCACGGGGATCCCGTCGGCGGCGAGCTCTTTTACGAGCGGGTAGAGCCTTTTCCCGGCAGATTCGACTGTGACAAGTAGGCAGCCGCTCGGCGCAGGACTTCATTTTCCTGCTCCAACAACCGATTCCTGCGACGCAACTCACGCAACTCCGCTGACTCAGTGGTCGTGCTGCCGGGCTTGGCGCCGTCATCGATGTCGGCCTGGCGCATCCACTTCGACAGAGTCATCGGGTGCACCCCGAAATCGTTGGCGATCTGCTCGATGGTCACACCGTCGTCGCGGTTGCGAGCGACCCGCACAACATCGTCGCGGAACTCGCGGGGATAGGGCTTCGGCACAGCGACATCCTTCCAGCCCGCCCATTTGGGCAAGCCATCTCAGGTGTCACCTATTCGTGCAGCAGACCCACTTGATCCACGGCGTCTTCGTCGTCACAGACCTCCTTGTCTCCAACAAAACGGCCCGCACAGCCGAACAACTCACCCGCGGACTGGCCGAATTCAACAGCGCAGCCTCCCAAGTCTGGAGCAGCCGGTTGGACGCGATGACAACCCAGGCCAGCCTCGCAAGCGCCGACGGCGACCTTCGCGAAGGCCTCGATCCCTACGTGGTCAGCGAATCAATCCTCAACGCCATGCTCGGCGCCCAACTGCTCCCGAAGACAGCAGACGACGATCACATCAAGCGACTAACCCGATCCCTAGAACTTCTCCTCCCAGCGATCGTCGCCGACACGTCACTGGGCTACTTTCGCGAATTTCTTGCCCGCGAGTCCCTACGCCACCCCCAGGCCACCGGCTCACCTGACTGAGCACACCTCACTCGTCAATCCACAGCCGTTCCGTCAAATTCTCAAACGTCACCAAGACAACCGGATCATCGCGCCGCATCATCGCCGACTTGCTCATCCTGGCCCGCACCGTCCAACCCTCGCAATGCTGCAGTTGCACCACCAGGTTCACCAATGCATCGACGCCAGAAAGCGCGCCTATCACGGCCGGCACGGTATGGAAGATCTCAGGGAACGCCGACCCCGCTAACCTGTCCTGCCGGTAACCCACCATCTCGGCAAATGCCGTATTCGCAAACAACATGATGCCGTCCCGCGCCATAGCCAGCGTAGGAACCGGAATCCGCTCCAACACCACCACAGCAGGTAACCGCGTCAGGATGTCCGTCGGTGAATCGCCGGACTCCCCAGTACGCCGCCGCTCAATCCGCCGACCACCGTCCATATCAGCGCCGTCGCGGGGGTGGTCGTGTGAGCCCTCACTAACTAACCGCGCATTCGCCATGGATGGCACAGTAGCAACGTGACAAGATCAAAGCATCAAAACAATGAAAGCTGCAGAACATCGTAAACCCGAGTTGGGCCGGGTCATGTTGCACATGACCTCTTATGGTTGGCCTGTTCGTAGTCTCCGGTTGCGATAACCACTATGTGCCTGACCTTGCCTTGATCCCAATGAGCCCGCGGCTGACCGGCGATTGGGCGCTACTGATTCTCCAGGTCGCCTGGCTGCTTGGTTCCACGACGTCGTACGGTTACTGCCCGCTTTCGCGACTTCGACCCGCACCCTGAAGGACGCGCGGTAGTTGGTCGACGAAGTGATCGGGCCGCGGCGTCGCCGTGGACCGTCCAGTGTGCGTCGTCGGTATCCGCGCCATCGGGTGCGATCTCGCGCCCGCAGGTGAGTACCGCGACCGGGTCGGCCCGTGCAGGCTTTGTCACAGATCGCGTGGTACCGGTGCCGTGACAGTAGGTGCAGGTAACACGGTGGCGTGGATGATGCGGGGTCGCATTTGGCGCTCTCAGACCTGGGCGAGTGCGGCCGGGTGGGGATCGGGGAGGGCACGCAGCCAGTCGACGGTGCGCTTGATGCCTTCGGTGAGGTCGGTGTCTGGTTTCCAGCCCAGCACCCGGCCCGCCCGGGTCGGGTCCAATGCGCTCGCATGAACCTCGCCGGTGCGGGCCTCGGCGTGATCGGGCGGACGCGAAACGCCGACTGCCGCGGCGATCAGCTGGTGCAGCTCGGTGACTGTCGTCTGTACGCCGGTGCCGATGTTGAAGGTGCCGGTCGTCGTGACCGGCGCATCCGCGGCGCACAGGAAGGCAGTCACGACGTCGTCGACGTAAACGTAGTCGCGGGTGGCGCTGCCGTCGCCGTAGATGGTCGTGGAACGGCCGGAGATCATCGCACTGCCGAACACGGTGACCACGCCGGCTTCCCCGTATGGGTCTTGGCGTGGCCCATAGACGTTGGCCAGTGCCAGACAGATGGGCGCTAGCCCGTACATGCCGGCGTAGGCGCGCATATACAACTCTCCGGCGACCTTGGCCGCCGCATACGGGGAAAGCGGGTCCACGGGAGTGTCCTCGGTGGCAGGCAAGGTGACCGGCGCACCGTAGCGGGCGCCGCCCGAGGCGGCGTAGACGATCCGCGGTATTCTCGCCTGCCGGCTCGCTTCCAGCAGGTTGATGGTGCCCAGCACATTGTTGCGGGCGTCGTATTGCGGATCATCAACGGACCTGCGCACATCGATCTGGGCGGCCAAATGGAACACCACGTCAGGGTTGGAGCCCGCGACGATGCCGGACAGCTCGGGGTGCCTGACGTCGACCGCGACGAAGTTGAAGCGACCGGGGCCGTTGTGTCGGTGGGCCGACTCGAGGTTGGCAACGCGGGGGCCGGCGCTGAGATTGTCGACTCCTGTCACCTGGTGTCCTTCCTCCAGCAGGCGGTCGACAAGGGTGGAACCGATGAATCCGGCAGCGCCGGTGACGAGGGTGCGCATTATCAGCAATCTCCAGTTCGAAGGTCAATTGTGGACGGCGGCAACCGGTTTGAGGCGGAATCGGCGATAACACCGCAGCGGCGCCGCCGGCCGGCGTCGCCGCGCGGCCCCGGGGCGAGGTGACGCAGATACAGGGATATAACTGTCAGATAGAGGCACAGATCACCACCGATACAGTGAGCGTTCGTTGTCCGTTTTGCATGGTTCAGCCATTGGCCTGATTTCCCGGGGCCTGTGCGGCGTCCTCGACGGGCGGTGACGTGGTCATCGGTGCACCGCTTGCGGCGCCGCGGCCTGCGCGGGCCCGCGCGCTTGAAACATCGAATCCGTGCCACGCAGCGACGGCGTCAAGTACCGGAGCCATGTTGGTGGCCCACCAGATGTGGTGGTTTGGATGGGTGGCGCACTTGCGCCACAAATCGGCAGTATGGTGCAGCCAGGTCAATAGAATGGCAACGCGCTCATCGATGCGTTCATCGATGCGATCACGGTCGCCAATGTCCGCGTCCGGTCGGTCGCGTGCGGCACGCAGCGCATTACGCTCGCGGTCTGAGAGGCCGCCCGCCCGTAGCCGCTCAGCGACGACTGTGCCCAGATCAGCTCGCTCCACCTGGCAGCTCGCGGTCAGGGTCATCAGGTACTCGTCGATCAGCGCCGGCTGGCCCGGCCGCGCCCCGCTCCAGTCCACGATGCCGGTGACCGGGCCCTGCACGCCGGCCACCCGAACGTTGCCGGGGGTGTAGTCGCCGTGCGTCCAGCTCACCGGCATACGCCAGCCAACGAGGGCCTGCCGTAGCATCGTTCCAAGCCGGTCCATCTCGGGAACCAGGCGGGGATCTAGCCGCCGGCACATGTCCGTCAGGTCCGCCACTGGTTCGATGACCCATCGCCGCAACAAGCAGACGTTGTCGACGACGACGGACGTAGCAGTCCGCCGGTGCAGCGGCGCGATGGCGCTCAGGGCCACAGCGGTCAGCTCCTCGACACGGTTCGGGTGGCGCGCCAGCACCTCTGCTAGGTCTATTCCCGGCCGATAGGACTCTACGGACACGGTCGCATTGGTGCGCTCGTCGAAGGCCAGGATCCGCGGCAGCAGTTGGCGCCATTCTTCGCCGAGTCGCGGGTGGATGGCGAGTTCGGCGAGCACGCGCCGCTGCGTGCGCAGTTCCGCGGCTCTCAGTGGGCCACGGGCCACCTTCAAAACCGCCGCGGGCGGTCCCTGCTCGGGACGCAGCAGGACCACGGCCGTGTCGCCGACGAGTTCGGCCGGCGGCGCGCTTAGTTCGATGTCGATAAGACCGATCGGGAGATCATTGACGTCGATCAGCCGCGCGGCTGACCGTGCAGTGCTCGTCATGCGGTCACCTCTGCTGACAGAGCCGCTGCCGGTCGCCCTGCAGCTTGTCGCACCGCCTGGTAGAGGTGCCCGGAAACACCCGAGCGGTGATGGCGCAATACGGTTCGCAGGACGCGGATGCCGTCGCGGATCGCGTGCAAGTTCGATTCTCCGTTCCGGCGGGGCAACTCGAGGCTGGGAACCTCGGCGATGCGCAGACCCGCCTGCATGGCCCGCACCGTCATCTCGGCCTCGATTTCGAAGCCGGTGGCCGACAGGTGGAGGTGCTCGAGATAGTGACGGTCGAACGCGCAGAATCCATAACAGAGGTCGGTCAGGTGGCCGTGATACAGCGAGTTGAACACCGCGAGCAGGAACCGGTTGCCGAGCCGCCGGATCCAGGTGATATCCAACGACGCTCCGCCGGTGATGAACCGCGACCCTTTGACGAAGTCGTAGCCATTGGCAAGGAAATGCACATAGTGAGGAATCTCGCTAGGCGACATGCTGCCGTCCGCGTCCATCATGACGATGACGTCGCCGGTGGCGGCCAGAAAGCCGGTGCGCAACGCGCTACCTTTGCCTGCACCCTGCTGCGGCACGACTCGGACGTCGGGCCGGCATCGACGGGCGGTAACCAGGGTAACATCGGTCGAATTACCGTCGACGAGAATGATTTCGGTCACCTTATCGGTGACCTGCTCGAGCACCCAGGCGATGTTGCGCGCCTCATTCCTGGCCGGAATAACCAGGCTGACGGTCGGATCTGCGATGGTCGATGGTCTCGGGCGAGGGAGCAGAGCGAGCGGATGTTCGGTTGTTCCCGTGGGTTCTGCCGGCTGCAGCGCCGACACGTTGTATCCCAATTCGGTTGAGTTTGAGGATGAAACGCTGGTCATGTTTCGGCTGCCAATCTGTATGTGAAGTGCTGCGCGACTCGCAGCCTGAGTGGGAAGCAAGTCGTTACAAGATGCGACCCGGCCACATCTTGGTCGCCCTGTCGGTCCGGTGGAAACCTCGATCGGGTTGGTTCAGCGTCGGCGAAACCCGTTTTGGCGCTAGGCGAACCGCCTCCGACCGGCCCTGACGACCGGCCCTGACGACCGTTGGTCCAGCCACGGCCCGCGGCCGGTCGCGTGCGGCGTGGACATTCGCAGACCGCGGTTCCGATCATCTTTGCCGACGCTGCGCCCGACTCGGCTTTGGAGCGCGATCCAGTTGAACAGCTCAGCGTGTTAACCGCCGTCTGCCTAAGGTTCCATCTCGCCTCCTAATCGAATCAGGCCGACTCGGAAGCGGGCCGCATAGGCGGCGCCGCCTCAGTGCGACGCGTATTTGTATACCGATGATGCGCTTATACGGCGATCTTACATACTATTTGTCAGGTTGCAAACCGCAATGCAAACTAGCAGTCTCTGCGGGAGAGAATCGCATCCACATGCTCAGAATGTCCCCCGAATAACAGACCGCGCGGGCGGCCAGAAGGCTTCGACGGATACAGCGCCGCCCGGCAGGTCAGCGTGTAGTCGACGTGAAAACGTCAGCAGTGCGACACTCTGTCCCGTAAGCCAGCGGTTGCCGACAACCGATGAGAGTACTAATGCCGTTGTCAACCCCGAGACAGCAGGTTCGAGCAACAGCGCCACTTCGCCGTCGCACCGCGACCCGCCGCCGATACGGCGCCACTGACGGAGAGGATCTGATGGCGCACCGCGATTACGACTCCACCGACGGCCTGTTGCAGGAACTTTTTGCGTAACCCGGATTACCGCGCGAGGGTATTCGTGTCCGCGGAGCTGAGGTGCCGCGCCTGACAGCGGCAAGCCTGGCGGTCAGCGTCGCCGGGAACATCGAAGCGATGCCACGAATGCGGACCTGTTACAACCCTTGACCTGCTCGAATGTGGTGGAGCCAAGGGGAATCGAACCCTGTCTTGACCAGGCAAAATGCGGGCTCGCCTGCGGATTCGCTACGTCTCGTTCCGGCTCGCTCCCGCTCGTTACCTATGGTTTTGTTCTCGGGTCTTGACGGCGTCAAGAGGGCCGGGGGATGAAGCCAGGCACGCCGCTCTTTACCACCGCATTGAACCTGACGTTCGCGGTGATGGCGTACCGGATGTCCCGCATAGCGTCTTCGGGGAGGGTCGAAACCTCAAAGTTCTCTTGGATGCGCTGCGGTTTGGTCGAGGTGGTTAGGAAAGCAGTGCCACGCTGTGCTGCCCAGGAGAGAACCACTTGAGCCGGCGTCATGTGCAGGCGCTCTGCGATTCCTGTAATCACCGGGTCGTCCACAATTTTTGGTTCCATGGAATGCCCCAGCGGTGCGAACGCCAGCAGCACAATCCCATGCTGTCGACAGAAGTCGAGCAGTTCCCATTCGGGTAGATACGGATGGGATTCGACCTCCACTACGGCGGGCTTAATCCGCGCAACCGCGACTATCTCGCGCAGCCTCTCCAGAGAAATGTTCGATAGCCCGATCGACCTGCAGGGACCCTCGTCGACAAGGCGCTCCAGCGCCCGCCACGTGTCCACCAACGTGACCTCGGGGTCGTAAATCACCTCACCCCGGTCGTCTCGCGGGTCCTGGTCGTCGCCGGGCTGAAACGCGAAGGGAGTATGGATCAAATAGCAATCGACATAGTCGACTTGCAGTCGCCGGCGGCTCGCGTCGAATGCGAGCCTGACCCGCCCGGGACGATGATTGGTGTTCCACAGCTTCGTGGTGACGAACACGTCTTCCCGCTGAAACGTCCCGGTCTCGAATGCTTCGCGCATCGCGTCACCCACCGCTTCTTCATTGCCGTAACGTTCCGCGCAATCGAGATGTCGGAAACCCACTCCCAGTGCAGCCTTGGTGGCTTCCTTGGTCTCGACAAGACCCGGGATCAGCGTGCCAAATCCGACCGCGGGGATCGCGCCAGATCCGTGAGTAAGTTGAATCCTTGAATCGCGAAGCGCATCGGATGTTGTCATGCCCATACTCCTTGTTGGGTGGACTGCAGCCCGGCCGCTGTCAGATCCGGGTGCTGGCGTCAGGGCTAAGCTAAGGACGGCCTTGAAGAATGCCGACTGATCAGCTAACGCTACGCCCGGAAGGGTGCAGGTGGTACTCGGCCGAGTGCCCAACTTGTATGGGACGCGATCGTGCTGCAAACCGCGTTCGGCAGCGCCGAGCGGAAGGCCCTGGAGGCCGCCCTCGTCAATTACGGAATCAATATGGGCGCGGGCGAGGTTGGAGACCGATGTGCTCACCCCCGGCGAAATCGACAGGGTGGTCCAGGACCACCCGCTTCTCGGGTTCCAGGAGAAGTTCCGCGACCTCGTCGTGGATCATGCCAACCGGCAGGCCCGATTGCCGTCTCTTCACCCGGGCCGGGTGGGTGGCATTCGAGCACGCCCAGAACACCTGCGCGTTTGACGAATATGGGGGCGCTGGAAGGGTTTGAATCGCGCCCGTCTGCCGCCACCAACAGTCGGAGACAGCGCAGGCGTTCAGCAGCTGAAAACCGGCCCTGACCTGCGGTGTGAGAAGTTTCCTTACGGAGGTCAAGCGAGCAAGTTTTGAGGTAGCGTTTTTAGGAGCCTTCGATAGCCGACTGCGAGGATCCCAGCATTTGAGGTCGCGATGCAAAGTTCGATGGCGGAGCAAAGGACTGAAATAATGAATTTGAGTTTATATGGTTATCTGACCATACTTGCCCTTGCGCTGGCGTTGGCGTTGGCTGCCTTTGCTTCTGTATTCGTAAAACGGATGGAATGCCGAGCACCTACCCCGATAAGCGAAGAAATTGGGAGCGCTAAAGCGGTTATTAGAAAAGCGCGCAAACGCGAACCAATGTCGAACGACGAGTTGGCTTATGCGAAGCAAATCGTTGCTGATCGTAGTTCCTTGATGGCGTTCTGCATCCCCGGCGCTCTGTTCATGCTGGGCTGCTTTTATGTGTTTGGCAGTCTTTACCATTTGCACGGGGCGACGCCCTCCGAGCGGACATTCCTCGGCGTGATCCCCATGTTGACCTCCACGAACCTGGCCATTCGGCTTCTCAGCAGCGCAAGGTTGAAAGGGCATCTGCAGAAAGTATCTTGACGCAACACAAAGTATCTGGGTGGCCACCGACCGTTGTACCGAGTCATTCTCGAGCCCGTTCACAGCTATTCGCAGTACTGCCGTTCGTTGATTCCCGATGAGTCGAACCTGACTTTTATCACCGTGAAGGCTTTGGCGACTCTGTAGGGCTGTGACCTGCGAATTCATCTGACGGTTGGTGCGGATTTGTGCACTAGGCGACGGCCCGTAGGGTGCCTGCGTGGCGTATGTGCGCACGGTGAAGACCAGTTCTGGGGCCATCGCGGTGCAGATCGTGTGGTCGTCTCGGCGGGGGTCACGCTCGATCGAGCACCTTGGTTCGGCCCATGGCGAGGCCGGGTTGGCGGCGTTGAAGGCCGCCGCTGCGCAACGACTGGCTGCTGGCCAAGCCCAGCTGGATCTGGGGCTGGCCGCGCGCTCTGAGTCCGAGCCGTTGCCGATCACCTCCTCGAAAGCCGCCCAGTTGTGGGGTGCGCTGTGCCGCGCCTACGAGGTCCTTGGGTTCGACAAGGCCACTGGCGGGGACGAGGCGTTTCGCCAACTGGTGCTCGCACGGATCATCGAGCCGACTAGCAAAGCCGATTCTTTGCGGGTGATCGAGGAGACCGGCGTGGCACCAGTGTCCTATCCGACGCTGAACCGTCGGCTACCGGTGTTCGCCAAATCTAGTTTCCGGCAATGGCTGTCGTCAGCATGTGCCGGACATGCCGCGCTGGGCCCGGCGTCTCTGGTGCTCTACGACGTCACCACGTTGCACTTCGAAACCGATGCCGGTGATGGGTTTCGCGAGCCGGGTTTTTCGAAGGAACGCCGCCTGGACCCGCAGATCACCCTCGGGTTGTTGACCGATGCCACCGGATTCCCACTGACGGTGGCGGCGTTCGAGGGCAACAGGGCTGAGACGGCCACCATGCTGCCGGTGATTAACGCGTTCAAGACCGCGCATCGACTCACCGAGGTCACTGTGGTCGCTGATGCCGGCATGATCTCGGAGGCCAATCAGGTCGCCCTGCAGGCTGCGGGGTTGTCGTTCATTCTCGGCGCACGGATCCCGCACCTGCCGGATGTAGTGCGCGAATGGCGTGACAAGCATCCTGATGAGGCCATCCCCGACGGGTTGCTCTTGACCCAGCCGTGGCCGTCCACGTCAGCGGAGAAGGTCCGCGGCATCCCTGACCGGGTCATCCACTACCAGTACCGCCATGATCGTGCCCGAAAGACGTTGCGTGGCATCAACGAACAGGTCGCCAAAGCCCAACGCGCCGTCGACGGCCACACCCCGGTCAAACGCAACCGCTACATCCAACTGACCGGTGCCACTAAGAGCGTGAACCGGACACTGGAAGCCAAGACCCGGGCCTTGGCCGGGTGGAAGGGCTACACCACCAACCTGGTCGGCCAGCCCGCTAACTACGTGATCGACGCCTACCACCAGCTGTGGCGCATCGAGAAGGCCTTCCGAATGTCCAAGCACGACCTACAGGCCCGCCCGATCTACCATCGCACCCGCGACTCGATCGAGGCCCACCTGACGATCGTGCTCGCGGCCCTGGCCGTATCGCACTGGATCGAGCATCAAACCGGTTGGAGTATAAAGAAATTCATCCGCACTGCCCGCCGCTACCGCACCGTCACAATCCAAGCAGGCAGCCAGACCCTGACCGCAGCCGAACCCCCACCCAGCGACCTCGCCGAAGCCCTCGCCAAGATCCACGGCCACGGTGATGCGCACTAGTTTGATAAAAGTCAGGTATCTTGACGCAACACAAAGTATCTGGGTGGCCACCGACCGTTGTACCGAGTCATTCTCGAGCCCGTTCACAGCTATTCGCAGTACTGCCGTTCGTTGATTCCCGATGAGTCGAAGACTGGGCTCGTCCGCGCTGCCGGGAGCGCCGGCAGGTGATAACGTCCGCACACCTGGCGTTCGCGTTCCGGCGCAGTGCTGGTAAGTCCTGCCCGTGCTATATATCAACCTAGTTGATATATAGCACGGGTCTTGTCGGCTCTTGCACGAAAGTCGGGGAGGGAGCAAGAGAGGTGAGCGAGTGAGCCCTCGTTCAGTCGGCAGGACTGTCTTGCAGCGAGCCTGGATGCCGTTGGTTGCCGTCGTTGCGGTCGGTGTGGGGGTGGTGTGCATGTGGAAGGTGCACGAGCTGTCCGCTCCCGGGCCTGTCATCACCGTTAATGGCCCGCAAGCACCTGAACAGTTCACTCCCAAACGGCTCACGTATGAGTTGTTCGGCTCCATCGGGGACGGGGGGATGCTCGTCTACGTGGACATCGACGGACATCCGCATCGGGTTGATCTCACGACCTTGCCGTGGTCCCACACCGAGACGACCACGCTCACCGTGGTGTCCGGCAGCGTCTCTGCGCACGTTCGTGGTGGTCAGGTCGGCTGCCGGATTCTGGTGAATGGCGTTGTCCGCGATGAACATTCCGATACCCATCAGGATGCGGACGTCACCTGCAGAGTGAAATCCGCATGAGCGAGCATCGGGCGAAACGACCCTTCGTCGCGAAAGCGGTCCGCGTCCTCGCGATACCGATCATCGTCTTTTGGGCTCTTCTCGCCGTGACGACGAACACCTTCGTGCCCCAAGTAGAGAAGGTCGCAGAAGAACTCGCGGGGCCGATGATCCCGCACTACGCGCCGTCGCAGCGGGCGATGCTGCGCATCGGTGAGAAGTTCCACGAGTCCACGTCGACCAGCTTGACCATGCTCGTGTTCGAAGCCGACCGACCGTTGGGCGATGTGGACCATCAGTATTACGACGATTTGATGCACCGGCTGAAGCAAGACACCAGGCATGTGCAATACGTCATGGATCTGTGGGGAAAGCCGATCACCTCGGCCGGGGCCCAGAGCGTCGACGGCAAGGCCGCGTATGTGTTATTGCGTCTCGCGGGCGATATCGGCCAAATTCAAGCAAATCAGTCCGTTAACGCCGTTCGGGACATCGTCGCGAAGGACACGCCGCCGCCCGGGCTCAAGGTCTACGTCAGCGGCGCGGCTCCGCTCGCCTCGGACACGCTGACTATTGCGAATTCGAGCTTGAACGACATCACGATCGTGACGATTTTTCTCATCACCGCGATGCTGCTGCTGGTGTACCGCTCGGTTTCGACCCTGCTGGTGCCCTTGGCCGGAGTCCTCATCGAGATGCTCGTCGCGAAGGGGGTTGTCGCAACCCTCGGGCATTTCGGGTACATCGAGCTCTCGTCATTCGCCGTGAACATCGTTGTCGCGCTGACCCTGGGAGCGGGGACGGATTACGGCATCTTCTTAATGGGTCGCTATCACGAGGCGCGACAGGCCGGCGAAGACAGGGAGGAGGCGTTTTTCACAGCGTATCGGGGTGTCACTCCCATCATCATTGGGTCGGGGCTGACGATCGCGGGGGCATGTTACTGCTTGAGTTTCGCGCGTCTCAACTACTTCCACACCATGGGGGGCGCCGTTGCCATCAGCATGCTGTTGACCATCGCAGCAGCGCTGACGCTCGGCCCGTCTCTACTGACCGTGGGCAGCCTTTTCGGGCTCTTCGACCCGAGACAGAAGGCCAAGGCGCACCTGTATCGGCGGATCGGGGCGAGCGTGGTGCGCTGGCCGGTGCCGATCCTCGTGGCCAGTACCGCTGTCGTCATGCTGGGAGCGGTCTTTGTGCCTACGTACCGGGTGAACTACGACGACCGTGCCTACCAGCCGGCCAATGCCCCTGCCAATCAGGGTTTCGCGGCGGCGGATCGGCACTTCTCGAAGAGCAAACTGTTCTCCGAGATGCTGATGGTCGAGACGGATCATGACATGCGAAACTCGGCGGACTTCATCTCGTTAGACCGGGTGGCCAAGAGTCTCATTCGCCTTCCCGGCATCGCCATGGTGCAAAGCATCACCAGGCCCATGGGCCGAGCATTGGAACATGCCACTCTCCCCTACTTGTTCACAACGCAAGGTAGCGGGAACGGTCAACAGCTGCCGTTCAACAAGCAGCAAAACGCCAATACCGACGAGCAGGCACAGATCACGGCGCACACCGTCGCGGTCCTGGAGAGGTTGATTGCCCTGTTTCAACACATGTCGGATGAGATGCACCAAACGGTTGTCACCATGGAGGACATGCAAAAGGTCACCGAGGAACTAGATTCGGAACTCTCAAATCTCGACGATTTCTTCCGGCCGATCCGCAGTTACTTCTATTGGGAGCAGCACTGTTTCGATATTCCCGTTTGCTGGACATTCAGATCGCTATTCGAGGCACTCGACGGCATTGATCACCTGGCCGCCGATATCAAGGACGCCGTAAATTCCCTCGAGGTCATAGACAAGCTCTTGCCGCAAATGATCGTGCAGATGAAAATCATGAAAGATGACTCGGCGGCTTTAGCGGCTCTTTTAG
This sequence comes from uncultured Actinomycetota bacterium, assembly GCA_963848535.1. GTDB lineage: Bacteria > Actinomycetota > Actinomycetes > Mycobacteriales > Mycobacteriaceae > Mycobacterium. The sequence goes on along the minus strand of CAWKEM010000004.1, from coordinate 326,275 downwards.
TCAGCACCTACGGTTCCTCGAATCTGCAGTCCACACAGACGGACCAGACATTCGACGACATGATCAATGTGGGGCTCGACTTCGACCAGTCCCGCAGTGATGACTTCTTCTACATTCCCAGAGAAGGTTTCGACAACGAAGACGTCAAGACGGGTATGACGCTCATGATGTCGCCGGACGGCAAGGCTGCCCGGTTCATCGTCACGCACGAGGGCGACGCCATGGGCCCTGAAGGCGTGGACCATGTGAACGCGTTTCCCGCAGCGATAACCGCAGTGCTGAAAGAGACCTCATTGGCCGGCGCGAGAGTTTATATCGGCGGCTCGGGATCGAACGATAAGGACATCAAGGAATACGCCGCATCCGATCTGCTTATCGCGGCGATCGCCGCCTTCGTGCTGATCTTCTTGATCATGCTGTTCATCACGCGAAGTCTGGTTGCCGCCTTGGTCATCCCCGGCACAGTGGCCTTCTCCTATGCCGGGGCGTTCGGGCTCTCTGTACTCGTCTGGCAGCACCTGATCGGCCTGCACCTGCACTGGCTGGTATTGCCGCTCACGTTCATCATCCTGGTGGCGGTGGGTTCGGACTACAACCTGCTGTTGATCGCCCGAGTCAAAGAGGAGATTGGCGCCGGGTTGCACACCGGTCTCATCCGCGCGCTCGGGAGCACGGGTGGGGTGGTGACGTCCGCGGGTTTGGTCTTCGCCTTCACCATGCTGGCGATGCTCACCAGCGATCTCAGGACTATCGGTCAGGTGGGTTCGACCGTATGCATCGGCCTGCTGCTCGACACGCTGATCGTGCGTTCGTTCGTCGTGCCGTGCATCCTCAGAATCCTCGGGCCGTGGTTCTGGTGGCCAACCCTGCTGCGTTCCCGTCCGCTACCGCAGCGATAAGAGCCGAATTGCGGCGATGGGCTCGCAACTTTGCGACTCTGACCTGATCAAATGTGGTGGAGCTAAGGGGATTCGAACCCCTGACCTACTCGATGCGAACGAGTCGCGCTACCAACTGCGCCATAGCCCCTGATCGCTAGCAGGCTACCAGCCGCGACACCAACTGCCGAACTGCGAGCACTACTGGCCGACGGCTCGGGGCAAATCCCTGGGCCAACCGAAAGTCCGCATCGGCATCGCGTAGTCCAGATGCTCGAAGATCGGGTCCTCGTCATCGATTTCCAGAACGACCGCCCCGGGCCGCCGTAGCCGCGACGGGACCAGGTCGTATTCGCGGTCATGAGCGTTCTCCACGCCGAGTCGCGCTCGCGCCATCCGCTGCATCCGGCGCCGACGCACCTTCTCCTCGATGCGGGTTTGCCGCCGCAGGTACGCCAGGTAGAGCACGGTCACACCGGTGGCGGTGCCGCATAGCCACCAGGCGCTCGGCGACACTTCGAACGCGGCCGTGGCCGAGCCGACCAGGATGACCGCCGTCACCATCAGCACCCGCTTGCGGAAGGCGTATTTGCGGGCACTGACCGCGGCGGCGGTCTTGGTGTCGAACCGGCGCTGCCGTGCGGCGGTCCGTGGGAGGGGCGCCCTAAAGTCCTCGTCGTCGGATTGCTCGCCGTCGTCTTCAGGCTCCAAACCAGAAGAGTCCTCGATGTATTCATAGCTGTCGTCGTCTTCGCCGGTGTGTTGAGCGGCGCCCTCGGCGTCGAATTCGGCCTCGCCCGCGTGGTCGTCCTCCTCGGCCGCGCCGGCCCGCCCGTCGACCTCCGACGGTGCGAGTTCGGCCGCCTCGGCGCTGACTCCCACCGGAAGCGCGGTGGAGTCTTCGACAACGTCGACGTCCAGGTAATCAGGCCCGGTGGCCTCGGTGACTGCGACCTTGACGACAACCGGGGATGGGCGCCGCAGATCGGTGGTGTCCTGGTTGTCGTCGCCGTCAAGTTCCCCGTCGTGGTCGTGGTCTTCGCCCTCGTCGAGGTCGCGCTCATCCTCGCCGAACTCGCCCCCTGCCGAGTCTTCCACCGGCTTCCAGTTGGGATCACTGCGATGGCCCGCGGCCGGACCGCTCCGCTTGATCAGACGGGCATTGGCCCCGCCGTTGAGTACCCGGGTCGCCAAGGCCACGTCGCTGGTACGCCGCACCGCGTCGCGTTTGCTGATGAGCATCGGAACCAAGACGAACAACCACAGCACCACGAGCGAAATCCACAACAATGACTGCGGGATGCTTGGCATGACGACCTGCTCTCTTCGGTTCCGATCCCCACGAGGCCATCGATGGCCGGCGCGGCCGGGTCATTAGCGACCAGGACAATTACACACCTGTAATTTCGCTCTCACAAGCACCACATGTCACTCGTGTCGCGCTAGCCACACACTGGCTGACCCCGGCGTGTCGGAGGAGGGCCCGGGCAGCTCAGCGTCCTGGGCCTACCAATTCGCGTTCTGCAGGCGTCCGGTCACGCCCAACTTGCGTGTCCGGCGCGGACCAGGGTTGATGCCACCGATCCGTAAACCTCTTCGACGGTGATGGCCATCAACATGTGGTCCCGCCACGCATTGTCGACCTCGAGGTACCGGAGCAACAGACCCTCTTGGCGGAACCCGACCTTCGCCAGCACGGCCCGGCTCGCGGCGTTCTCGGGGCGCACCGTGGCCTCCACGCGATGCAACATGACCGGACCGAAGGAGTGATCGAGACCCAGCGCCAGGGCTGCGGTGGCCACCCCGCCGCCGGTCGCCGATTTTGGCACCCAGTAGCCGATCCACGCCGACCGTAGCGCCCCGTGGGTGACGTTGCCGATGGTCAGCTGACCGCAGAACCGCCCGTCGAGCTCGATGACGTACGGCAGCATGCGCCCCTTGCGGGCCTCTGAGCGCAGGCCGGAACACAACGCCGGCCAGGCGGCAACCGAGTGCCGGATCGCCCAATCGCCGTCCGCGCTGGGCTCCCACGGTTCGAGATGCGCGCGATCGGCCATCCGGATCCGGCTCCACTGCGCGCCATCGCGCATTCGCACCGCCCGCAACCGGACCACACCCGCCGGGACCCGCAGCGGCCCGACGGCCAGGGGCCAACCCGGATGGCGAGAATTGGGGCGCAACAGGTTCACGAGCGTGTGCAGTCGTGCAGCTTATCCGCGCTGAGCCAAGAACGCGACGTCGATGATCTCACCGGTGCGAATCTGCTCGGCGCCGCTGGGAATCACGACCAGACAGTTTGCTTCGGCAAGGGTGGCCAGCAAGTGCGACGACACCCCTGGATCTCCGCCCAGTGCCTGCACCAGATACTCCCCGCTGTCCTGGTCGCGCATCAGCTGACCGCGGAGGTAGCCCTTGCGACCGGCCACCGACGTGATCGGCGCCAGGGTGCGGGCCTGCACGATCCGGCGCATCGGCTGACGCTTGCCGAGCGACAGCCGGATCAGCGGCCGGACCATCACCTCGAACACCACCAGGGCGCTGACCGGATTGGCCGGCAGCAGGAATGTCGGCACGCCCTCGCGCCCCAGCTGGCCAAAGCCCTGGACGGATCCCGGATGCATCGCGACCCGGACGACCTCCATCTCCCCGAGCTCGGATAGCGCCGATCGCACCGACTCGGCCGCGGCACCCCCGACCCCGCCGGCGATTACCACGACCTCAGCACGGTTGATCTGGCCCTCGACGATCTCGCGAAGCTCCTTGGGATCATTGCTGACGATGCCGACGCGGTTGACCTCGGCGCCGGCATCCCGGCCCGCCGCCGCCAGTGCATAGGAGTTGACGTCGTACACCTGCCCGTTTCCCGGGGTGCGCGAGATGTCGACCAGTTCGCCGCCCACCGACATGACCGACAACCGTGGGCGCGGATGCACCAGCACCCGCTCCCGGCCGACCGCCGCCAACAGGCCCACCTGGGCCGCGCCGATGACGGTTCCGGCGCGCACGGCAACGTCGCCGGGCTGGACATCGTCCCCGGTGCGGCGCACATAGGCGCCCGACGGCGCGCCACGCAGAATCCGCACGCGCGACGTCCCGCCATCTGTCCACCGCAACGGCAGCACCGCATCGGCCAGCGTCGGCAGCGGGGCTCCGGTCTGCACCCGGACGGCCTGCCGTGGCTGCAAGCGGCTGGGTGTGCGGGTACCGGCCTCGATGGTTCCCATCACCGGCAGGACCAGCCCCTCACGCCCGTCCCCGTAACCCGTTGGGTCTCCCGTCGAGTCGTCGGACACTTCGCCGAACCCATCGCCCCCGACGTCACCGACGCCCAGCACGTCGACGCTGCGCACTGCGTAGCCGTCGATCGCGGCCTGATCGAAACCGGGCATCGGCCGCTCCGTCACCACTTCCTCGGCGCACATCAATCCCTGCGCCTCGGCGATGGCAACACGTATCGGCCGCGGGGCCACCGCGGCAGCAGTTATCCGGGCCTGCTGTTCCTCCACAGAACGCACAGCGTGCCTCCCTGCCGTCGAGCCGTCTCGGGCGAGGTTCGTACCGCCGAAGGCGGGGCATCCTCTCCCCGGGACGACGTCGCTTTTCGCCGGGCCCGGCTTGTCGGCCGGCTACAGCTCGGTTAGGCCTAGTCGCGCCACTAACCACCGCCGCAAATCCGGGCCATAGTCGTCACGATCCAATGCAAAGTCAACCGCAGCCTTGAGGTAGCCGCCGGGATTTCCCAGGTCGTGTCGAGATCCGCGATGCACGACGACATGCACCGGGTGGCCCTCCGAAATCAGCAATGCGATCGCGTCGGTGAGCTGTACTTCGCCGCCGGCCCCACGGTCGATACGGCGTAACGCGTCGAAGACGGCGCGGTCGAGCACGTAGCGGCCCGCCGCAGCATACAGCGACGGGGCGTCCTCGGGCTTCGGCTTCTCGACCATCCCGTTGACCTTCAGCACGTCCGGATTGTCGCCGCCGGGAACCGGCTCGACATCGAAAACCCCATAGGCACTGATCTCTTCGGGTGTTACCTCGATGGCACACAACACCGTGCCGCCGTAGTGGGCCCGCACCTTCGACATCGTCCCCAGCACGCCGGTCGGTAGCACCAGGTCATCGGGCAGCAGCACGGCGACGGCGTCCTCGTCGTCCGATAACGTGGGCTCCACGCACCCGATCGCGTGGCCCAGCCCCAGCGGTTCCCTCTGCACAACGGACTCGACCTTGATCAGCTGCGGCGCCCGGCGCACCTTGGCGAGCATCGCTTTCTTGCCACGCGCCTCGAGCGTGCTTTCCAGCACCAAGTCTTCGACGAAATGCGCGACCACACTATCCTTGCCCTCGGAGGTGATGATCACCAGGCGTTCGGCACCGGCCTCCGCCGCCTCCGCGGCGACCAGCTCTATGCCAGGGGTGTCGACGACCGGCAGCAACTCCTTGGGAACCGTTTTCGTCGCGGGCAAAAACCGGGTGCCAAGACCCGCGGCAGGCACGATGGCCGTGCGCGGCACCACGACGTTTGGGCATGACATTGTTCACACCATAGCCCCTCACCCGATTTATGTGGCAGCGGAAACGTGTTGGCTGTCATGGTTGGGGGCATGGCGACCACAACCAAGGCGGCGCTGCGCAAACGGCTGCTGGCGGCCCGGCGTGGCGTGGCCGACGACGTTCGCGCCGCCGAGGCGCGAATGCTCAGCGAGCGGTTGGAACCCGCGGTGCGTAGTGGCGGCACGGTCTGCGCATACGTGCCCGTCGACACCGAGCCGGGGTCTGTCGAGATGCTCGACATGTTGCTGCGGCGGTCAGCGCGAGTGCTGCTGCCGGTTGCGCGCACCGCCGCTGATAACACGCCATTGCCGCTGCGCTGGGGAGAATACCGGCCCGGCGCGCTCGTTCCCGGGCGCTCGGGGCTGCTGGAGCCGCCGGAGCCGTGGCTGCCGGCGTCAGCCCTCGCCGAGGCCAGCCTGGTGCTGCTGCCGGCGCTGGCGGTCGACCGCTCAGGCGTGCGGCTGGGCCGGGGTCAAGGTTTCTACGATCGCTCGCTAAGCGCCCGTAACCCGCAAGCCCAGTTGGTCGCGGTCGTGCGGGACGACGAGTTGGTCGACGAGTTGCCGGCCGAGCCGCACGACGTACCGATGACCCACGCGCTCACGCCGCAGCGCGGGCTGATCACTCTCGTTCCCAGGAAACGACTCCGGGAATGAGACAGGTCACCTGGCGGTTCTAGCACTTGAGACGCTAGAGTGCTAATCAGGTTGAACATCATCCGGAGGTTTCTGTGCCGACCTACAGCTACCAGTGCACCGACTGCGGCGACCGCTTCGACATCGTGCAGGCCTTCACCGACGATGCGCTGACCACATGCGAAAGCTGCTCCGGTCGGCTGCGCAAGCGCTTCAACTCCGTCGGCGTGGTGTTCAAGGGCAGCGGCTTTTACCGCACCGACAGCCGGGAGTCTGGCAAGAAATCGACTAGTGCCACCAACGGGTCCTCGACAAGCGACTCGGGGTCGAGTTCGGGATCGAGCGAAAAGCCGTCATCGGGCGAGAAGTCCGGGTCGGGCGAGAAGTCGACCAGCAACTCGACGCCATCGACCGCTGCCGCCACGAGCTAGCAGGTTATCCACAACGGTATTTCTGGCTGGCGTTTTGCCGGCTGCATTCCGTTTACCGTGGCGGTGTGGGGGAATCGTCGCTGAATCCAACGCTATTGCGCCGGCTATCGACGTGGTTGCGCCCGGACTGGACTCGAACCGTACTGGCCCGGCGCGTCGCCGCAGGCGGGCTGGTCGTGCTGGCCGGCGTCGCGATGCTGCGGTCGAATCCAGCCGGTGACTATGCCGAGGTGGTAGTGGCCGCGCACGACCTGCGCGCCGGCACCGCTTTGACCGCCGACGATGTTCGGCTCGAAAAGCGTTTGGCTGCAACCGTTCCCGACGGCGCACAAGCCGATGTGAGCGCCATGGTGGGTGCGACGCTGGCCGGTCCGACGAGACGTGGCGAGGTGCTCACCGATGTCCGGTTACTGGGCAGCCGGCTGGCCGAGTCGACGGCGGGACACGGCGCCCGCATTGTGCCGCTGCATCTGGCGGACAGCGCCCTGGTCGACCTGGTTCGCATCGGCGACGTCGTGGACGTGCTGGCCGCGCCGGCCACCGGTGCGCCGGAGCTCACCCAGCCGGTCCCCAAGGTGGTGGCCACCGACGCCGTCGTCGTCCTCGTGTCGGCCAAGCAGAAAGCCCAGGCCGCCGACGGCGACCGCGTAGTGTTAGTCGCGCTTCCGGCTCACGTGGCGAACACGGTGGCAGGCTCGACGCTGGGTCAGGCGGTAACCCTCACCCTGCACTGAGTACCTGGCTGCTGCTCGGCGCGTGATCGGCGGCACCGCCTGCCAGTCCAGAAAGGACCTCCCATGTTCAAAGGGTTCAAGGAGTTTCTCTCCCGCGGCAACATCGTCGACCTGGCCGTCGCAGTGGTCATCGGTACTGCGTTCACTGCGTTGGTCACCAAGTTCACCGACAGCATCATCGCGCCGTTGATCAACCGGATCGGCGTCAATCAGCAGTCCAATGTCGGCATCCTGCGGATCGGTATCGGCGGCGGTCAGACCATCGACTTGAACATCCTGCTGTCGGCCGCGATCAACTTCGTCCTGATCGCTTTCGTGGTGTACTTCTTCGTCGTGCTGCCCTACAACACGCTGCGCAGACGCGGTGAGGTCGAGCAGGCGGACGACGCACAGATCGTCTTGCTCACCGAGATCCGCGACCTTCTCGCCGAAAGCAACGGGAGCTCGTCCGGCAGGCACCTCGGTGGAGCCGGCACGACACCCACCCCAAGCCACGGACCGCGCGCGGACGCCGAGTCACAGTGACCCTGCACTGAGTTGTGGGGCGGCCTGTACCCGGGTTGCCCGGCAACTGGACGCTCGGCCCGGTTCAGATCTCCAGGCTCGACAGTTGCCCGATGATCTGAGCGGCCAGCGGGTTCAGCGTCGCCATTCCGTCGCGCACCGCGTAACGGGAACCGGCGAGGTTGACCACCAACGTACTTCCGGACACACCGGCCAAACCGCGTGACAATCCGGCGTCGATGATTCCGGCGGACAGTCCCGAGGCACGAACGGCCTCTGCGATACCGAGAATCTCCCGATCCAGGATGTCGCGGGTGGCCTCCGGAGTGACATCGCGCGGCGTGACGCCCGTCCCGCCGACCGAGACAACCAAGTCCACCCCACCGATCACCGCGGTGTTGAGCGCATTGCGGATCTCGACCTCGTCAGCCGCGACCGCGACCACACCGTCAACGACGAATCCCGCCTCGGTCAGCAACTCGGTTACCAGCGGCCCATTGTGATCCTCATCCCCGTGCGCGGTGCGGTCGTCGACCACCACGATCAGAGCCCGGCCGACTACCAACTCCGCACCCGTTTCCATGGACGCAACGGTATATCCGAGCTCCGACAATCCCGCCGCCGAGGGCTCATCGACTCTCATTACTGGTCCGCCTTCCCGAGGGTGACCGGCACGGTGCGGCTGCCACCAGCGGGATCCTGGAAGGTCAGCGATATCTTGTCGCCGGGCGCTTTGGACCGCACGGCGGCGACCAACGCGTCAGCACTGTTGATCGGGCGGTCGTCGGCCTTGGTGACGACCACGCCCTTGGGCACTCCGGCGGTCGCGGCGGCACCACCCGCCACGACCTCGACAATCTTGGCGCCCGGGGTGCCCTTGTCATTTGTCACCTGCACGCCGAGCGAGGCATGTGTCGCCTTGCCGGTGCTGATCAACTCGTCTGCGATGCGCTTGGCCTGGTCGACCGGGATCGCAAAGCCGAGACCGATCGAGCCGCTCTGCGCATCCGGCGAATCAGCGCCCAGGGTGGCGATCGCCGAGTTGACGCCCACCAGCTGGCCGCTCATGTTGACCAACGCCCCGCCGGAGTTACCGGGGTTGATCGCGGCATCGGTCTGAATCGCGTCCAGCACGGTGTTCTGGTTCCCCGACTCGCCGGTCGTGGACACCGGCCGGTTCAGCGCACTGACGATCCCGTTGGTCACCGTGCCCGACAGACCCAACGGTGACCCGATCGCGACCACCGGCTGGCCGACCCGCAGATCCGATGAGGAACCCATGGAAATGGGGGTGAGGCCGGAGACGCCCTGCACACGAATCACGGCGATATCGCTGGTGGGATCGGCACCGACCACCGTGAACGGCGCGGTGCGACCGTCGGAGAAGGTCACCGTCGTTTTCGGCGCTGGGCTCGGAGGAGCTGAACCGGGAGCCCCACCTGGAGCTCCAGCGGGAGCTTTACCGGGGCTTGCGGCAGCCGCGACCACGTGGTTATTGGTCAGAATCAGCCCGTCGGCCGACAGGATGATGCCGGAGCCCTCTTCGGACTGGCGACCCAGATCGGTCTCCAGCATGACGACGCTGGGCACCACCTTGGTGGCGACCTGTTCGACGCTGCCCGGCGGCATGTTTGCGGCCGGGACACTGGGAGCCGCTCCGGCGATCAGCCCGCCGCCCTTGCCGCCGGCTGAGTGCGTGCCCAGCTCGACGGCGGTAGCCGCGACTCCGCCGATACCGGCCGACACCACCGCCAGCGCCAGCGCACCCGCGACCAACAGGCCTGCGCGGGAACGCTTTTGGTGTGCCGGCCCGGGCGAGGGAGGCATCGGGGGCAGCATCCCGGGGATCGGAGGCGCCCCGGCGCCTCCGGGCATCCGGCCCGGATCGGTGTTGCGGAACGGCTCGAAGGGTGGACGGTACTGCGCCGCCTGCGTCGGCTGCGGCGGCTGACGGCGCCAGTCGAACTGCTGGTTGTACGGCTGCTGATACCCCTGCCCGTAGGCCGGGTTTCCCGTTCGGCCGGAGACGGGCGCAGCCTGATTAGGCTCGGGACGGTATCCCGGCTGCTGCGGCGGTGGCGAATACCTCGGGTCATTCGTCATGTCGCTAAGTCACTCTTCCTCTATTTCGGCCTATGTCGCGCTCGACTCGGCTCGGTTCAACAGTAACTGCAGGATTACCTTGCCCGCGCGGACTGAGAGTCCACTGAGATAACGTTCGCTGATTCCCGAGAGTTCTCCGCGGTGCCGGTCACCGGCGCCGCGGCTTCGGTCCCGGCTTCCGCCGGGGAGGTTTCGGTGTCGGCGGGCTGCCTCGGGTACGTCGAAACCGGCAGCCGCCGACCGGGAAGCAGCACGTAAAAGGATGTTCCCGGGGGCTGCCCGCCCGGCACGGTGTCCTCCACGCGCAGTAAGCCACCGTGGTTGAGCACCACCTTTTTGACAATCGCCAGCCCAAGTCCCGAACCCGGCATCGCCCGCGCCGCGGTCGATCGGTAGAACCGCTCGAACACCAGACGCCGCTCGTGCGGCGAAATCCCGGGGCCGTGGTCGGCGACCACCAGCTCGGCGTGCGACGGGTCGAGTTGCCTCATTTTGACGCCGACGCGCCCGCCCGGCGGGCTCCACTTGGCCGCGTTGTCTAACAGGTTGAGCACTGCGCGCGACAGCCCGGCAGGGTCGCCGTAGACCTGCCAGGGGGTCACCTCGACATCGAAGTGAATGTCGTTGCGCCGCCGCCTGACTCGCTCCAGGCTGCGATCAATTAACTCGGACATGTCGACCGGCTCGTGCACCACCTGGCCGGCGTCGTCACGAGTGAGGTCCACCAAATCGCCTACCAGAGTTGACAATTCCTCGATCTGCGCGAGCACATCGGCGCGCAGATCGACCATCTCCTGCTCGGGTAGCCGCGGGGCCCCCGGTTCCATCGAGGCGATCAGCAATTCCACGTTGGTGCGCAGCGACGTCAGCGGGGTGCGCAATTCGTGTCCGGCATCGGTGACCAGCCGGGCCTGGCGCTCCCGGGACTCGGCCAGCGCCCGCAGCATCATGTTGAACGACTCGGTGAGCCTGGCCAGTTCATCACTGCCGAACACAGGAATGGGCCGCAGGTCGTCGGTGCGCGCCACCCGTTCAGCCGCTTCGGTCAGCCGAGCCACCGGACGCAGCCCGGCTCTGGTGACCATGCCACCGGCTATCGCGGCGACCGCGACACCGATGCCGCCGACGATCAGCAGCACCAAGCGCAGTTTGGTCATCACCGCTTCGGTGGGCTTGAGGCTCTTGGAGATCAACAGCGAACTGCCGTTGGGCAGGTGGATGGCAAGGATTCGCTGATCCGATGCGGTGCGCCGCGACATGAACAGCTCACCCCGGATGACGGCCTTTTCCGGCGGGCCGACCGGCAGGGTCTGGCCCGGCTGCTGGGCGGTGTAGATGAAGTGGCCCGGGTTCACCAGCATCGCGTTGACGTCCGAGTAGGCGGTGCCTTCGATGGCCTTTCCGGGGTCTGCGGCCAGTGAGCCGCTGGCGATCAGCAGCTGCGCCCGGCTCTGCAGTTGGTTGTCGATGTCGTCGTACAGCGCAGCCGAAATCACCGCGTAGACAGCGGATGCCATAAGCACGACGACCATCGCCACCATCGACATCGCCAGCAGCATCACCCGCCAGCGCAGGGACAACGAGCTGGTGGCCGGCAGCGGTGCGCGCCCACGCCGGTGCAACCGGATCATCGTTGGGATTGGATCATCACGGCGGCGTCTCCCGAAGGACGTAACCCACTCCGCGCACCGTGTGAATCAGTCGCGGCTCACCTTCGGCTTCGGTTTTCCGGCGCAGATATCCCACGTAAACCTCCAGCGCATTGCCCGAGGTGGGAAAGTCGAATCCCCATACCTCCTCGAGGATGCGGCTGCGCGTGAGCACCCGCCGCGGATTGGCGATCAACATCTCCAGCAGGGCGAACTCGGTGCGGGTCAGGCTGATTTGGCGTTGCCCGCGAGTGACTTCGCGGGTCACCGGGTCCAGGGTCAGGTCGGAGAACGTCATGGCCACCGAGTCGGCGGCATCGTCTGGCTTGGTGCGGCGCAGCAGTGCCCGCATCCGGGCCAGCAGCTCTTCGAGGGCGAACGGCTTCGGCAGGTAGTCGTCGGCGCCGGCGTCCAAGCCGGCGACCCGCTCGGAAACCGAATCGCGGGCGGTAAGCACCAGGATCGGCAGGTCGTCACCGGTGCTGCGCAGCTGACGGCACACCTCGAGGCCGTCCAGGCGCGGCATCATCACATCCAGGACGAGCGCGTCGGGCCGATCACTGGCGATCATGTTGAGCGCCTCGAGCCCGTCGTGGGCCAATTCGACCGAGTAGCCGTTGAAAGACAGTGATCTGCGCAGCGACTCGCGCACCGCGCGATCGTCGTCAACGACAAGTATCCGCACGGCCACTAGTTTCGTCCCAACGCCTGAGAGCGGCCTGAGAGGCACGCCGAACGGTCGATGTCGATTCCGCCCGACGACGATGCGCGCCGCGCTGGGGGCACCACTTGCCTGCCGGGGACGGCGTGCGGTGGCGGCGGGCAATCAGGTTGAGCCCGACGAGGCCTCGAAGCCGCCCGGGGAAACGGATTAACGCCGGTCGAGATCGATGAGACCAAGACGGGCCGCCTTGAGCAGCCTGCGCGGCACTTTGTGCCGCTGACCTGCAACCGTCACGCCGACAAGCTCGGTCCGGGTGGCTTTCCACTGCGCGCGCCGGCTTCGGGTGTTCGCGCGCGACATCCTGCGCTTGGGTACGGCCATGGTCGGGCCTAACTCCTCAATGTGGGGCTTCGATCGGCGTGTCGCGCGGCAAGGCCGGTGGGCCGATCGGGCGACGATTGTCTCCAGGATAGTCGGTGGGCTGCTGGGCGCCAAAATGGGCGCCTACCGCGGGGCCCAGTTGCCTGGCGCCGGGTACCCGACGCACCACCCGGGGGATGCTTGACGTGACACCGCCGCCACCGGCTAACCTACCGGTTGGTTGGTTTTGGTGTCGCACCAATGAATCCCCGAATGGAGGACGCAATGGCCTCTGCTTCTGGTGCTTCCGGTCGCGGTGCTGTCCGGATCGCGAACTGCTCCGGGTTCTACGGCGACCGGCTATCGGCGATGCGCGAAATGCTCACCGCCGGCCACGTGGACTACCTCACCGGTGACTACCTGGCCGAACTCACCATGCTCATCCTGGGCCGCGACCGGATGAAGAACCCCGACCGCGGCTACGCCAAGACCTTCCTGACGCAACTCGAGGACTGCCTGGGCGAGGCGTGTGACCGCGGGGTTCGCATCGTCGCCAACGCCGGGGGCCTCAACCCGGCCGGGCTGGCCGACGCGATACGCGCCCTGGCCGATCGCCTCGGAATCGACGCCCGGATCGCCCATGTGGAGGGAGACGACCTGCTACCGCGTGCGGCGGAACTCGGGCTCGGCAGCCCGCTCACCGCGAACGCCTACCTGGGCGCGTGGGGCATCGTCGATTGCCTCAACCACGGCGCTGACGTCGTTGTCACCGGCCGGGTCACCGACGCCTCGGTGATCGTCGGCGCGGCGGCCGCGCACTTCGGCTGGGGCCGCGCCGACTACGACGAACTCGCTGGCGCCGTGGTCGCCGGCCACGTCATCGAGTGTGGTGTCCAGGCCACCGGCGGCAACTACTCGTTCTTCGCCGAGATCCCGGCAGTGCCCGGCCTGCTCCACGCCGGTTTCCCACTGGCCGAGGTCAACGCCGATGGCTCGTCGGTGATTACCAAGCACCCCGGCACCGGGGGCCTGGTCAGCGTCGACACTGTCACCGCGCAGCTGCTCTACGAAATCACCGGGGCGCGCTACGCCAACCCCGACGTCACGGCCCGCATGGACACCGTTGAACTGTCCGCCGACGGCCCCGACCGGGTCCGCATCGCCGGTGTGCTCGGCGAACCGCCGCCGCCCACGTGCAAGGTGTCGCTGAACAGCATCGGCGGATTCCGTAACGCCATGACGTTCGTGCTGACCGGACTGGACATCGAGGCCAAAGCCGACCTGGTGCGCCGCCAACTCGAGGCCGCGCTCACCGTCAAACCCGCCGAGCTGCACTGGACCCTGGCCCGCACCGATCACACCGACGCCGATACCGAAGAAGCCGCCAGCGCGCTGCTGCACTGCGTTGTCCGCGATCCCGACCCCGCCAACGTCGGGCGGCAATTCTCCTCCGCCGCAGTGGAATTAGCGCTCGCCAGTTATCCGGGCTTTCACGTGACCGCCCCGCCCGGCGAAGGCCAGGTCTACGGCGTGTTCACGCCCGGCTACGTCGACGCCACGCAGGTGCCGCACATCGCGGTGCACGCCGATGGCACCCGAACCGAGATTCCATCTGCCACAGAGACATTGGAGTTGTCGCCCGCCGATCCCCTGCCGCTGCCCGACCCGTTGCCGGACGGTCCGACCCGGCGGCTACCGCTGGGCCGCATCGCCGGGGCCCGCAGCGGCGACAAGGGCGGGTCGGCCAACATCGGCGTCTGGGTGCGCACCGAGGAACAATGGCGCTGGCTGGCCAACACGCTGACCGTCGAACTGCTTAAGGAACTGCTGCCCGAGGCGGCCGACTTCGACGTCACCCGCCATCTGCTGCCCAATTTGCGGGCAGTGAACTTCCTCATCGACGGGATCCTCGGCCAGGGGGTCGCCTACCAAGCACGATTCGACCCGCAGGCCAAGGGGCTGGGCGAATGGCTACGCAGCCGTCACGTCGACATACCGGAAAGGCTGCTGTGAACATCTGGACTACGCCGGAGCGCGACCAGTTGCGAAAGACGGTGCGCTCGTTCACAGAACGCGAGATCGTGCCCAACATCGACGAGTGGGAACGCACCGGGGAGTTGCCGCGCGGGTTGCACCGGAACGCCGGTGTAGCCGGGCTGCTGGGCGCGGGCTTTCCGGAAGCGGCCGGCGGCGGTGGTGGGGACGGGGCTGACTCGGTGATCGTCTGCGAAGAGATGCACCAGGCCGGTGCACCGGGTGGGGTTTTCGCGTCGCTGTTCACCTGCGGCATCGCGGTACCGCACATGATCGCATCCGGCGACGCGCGGCTGATCGACACCTTTGTGCGGCCCACGCTGGCCGGCGAGAAGATCGGCGCGCTGGCCATCACCGAGCCCGGCGGCGGCTCGGACGTCGGGCACCTGCGCACCAAGGCGGTCCTGGAAAAAGGGCCTGCCGGCGACCACTATGTCGTCAACGGTGCCAAGACCTATATCACCTCCGGCGTACGCGCCGACTACGTCGTCACCGCGGTGCGCACCGGTGGTCCTGGCGCAGCCGGGGTTTCGCTGCTGGTGATCGAGAAGAGCACCCCCGGCTTTGAGGTGAGCCGCAAGTTGGACAAGATGGGCTGGCGGTCCTCAGACACCGCGGAGCTGTCCTTCAGCGACGTGCGGGTGCCGGCGGCCAATCTCGTCGGCGCGGAGAACAGCGGATTCGCCCAGATTGCCCAGGCTTTCGTCGCCGAGCGCGTCGGGCTTGCCGCGCAGGCGTATTCGAGCGCACAACGGTGTCTGGACCTGACGGTTCAGTGGTGTCGAGACCGGGAGACGTTCGGCCGCCCGCTGATCTCGCGCCAGACAGTGCAGAACACGCTGGCCGAGATGGCCCGCCGCATCGATGTCGCCCGGGTCTACACACACAACGTGGTGGAGCGCCAGCTCGCCGGAGAGGCCAACCTGATCGCACAAGTGTGCTTTGCCAAGAACACCGCCGTCGAGGCCGGGGAGTGGGTTGCCAACCAGGCCGTCCAGCTCTTCGGCGGCATGGGTTACATGGCCGAATGCGAAATCGAACGCCAGTACCGGGACATGCGCATCCTGGGCATCGGCGGCGGAACCACCGAAATCCTGACCTCACTGGCCGCGAAAACCCTTGGATATCAATCGTGACCGTGCTGCAATCCACGCTCGACCCGAACGCTCCCGCCTACGCCGACGCGGCGTCAGCGGCGACCACACGGCTCGACGAGATCGACGCCGAACTCGCCAAAGCGCTTGCCGGTGGCGGACCCAAGTACGTCGAGCGTCACCACTCCCGCGGCAAGCTGACCGCGCGCGAACGCATCGAGCTGCTCGTCGACCCGGACTCCCCGTTCCTGGAACTGTGCCCACTGGCCGCCTGGGGCAGCCAATTCCAGGTCGGCGCAAGCATCGTCACAGGCATCGGCACGATATCGGGTGTGGAATGCATGATCGTCGCCAACGACCCGACGGTCAAAGGCGGCACCAGCAATCCGTGGACCTTGCGCAAGATACTGCGGGCCAACAAGATCGCGTTCGAGAACCGGCTGCCGGTGATTTCGCTGGTGGAGTCCGGCGGCGCCGACCTGCCCACCCAAAAGGAGGTCTTCGTTCCCGGTGGGCAGATGTTCCGCGACCTGACCAGGCTGTCGGCCGCCGGGATACCCACCATCGCGCTGGTGTTCGGCAACTCCACCGCGGGTGGCGCCTACGTCCCCGGGATGTCGGACCACGTCGTGATGATCAAGGAGCGTTCCAAGGTCTTTTTGGCCGGACCGCCGCTGGTCAAGATGGCCACCGGTGAGGAATCCGACGACGAATCCCTGGGCGGTGCCGAAATGCACTCCCGTATATCGGGTTTGGGCGACTACTTCGCTGTCGACGAACTAGACGCATTGCGGATCGGGCGCCGCATCGTGGCGCGGCTGAACTGGGTCAAGCAAGGACCGGCGCCCGGGCCGGTGGTCGGGCCGCTCTACGACGCCGAGGAGCTGATCGGCATCGTCCCGCCGGATTTGCGGATCCCGTTCGACCCGCGAGAAGTGATCGCCCGCATCGTCGACGGCTCCGAATTCGACGAGTTCAAAGCACTGTACGGTTCGTCGCTGGTCACCGGCTGGGCCCGGCTGCATGGCTATCCGCTGGGCATCCTGGCCAATGCCCGCGGCGTACTGTTCAGCGAGGAGTCGCAGAAGGCCACCCAGTTCATCCAACTGGCCAACCGCTCGAACACTCCACTGTTGTTCTTGCACAACACCACCGGATACATGGTCGGCAAGGACTACGAGGAGGGCGGCATGATCAAGCACGGGTCGATGATGATCAACGCCGTCTCCAACTCCACGGTCCCGCACATATCACTGCTGATCGGCGCCTCCTACGGCGCCGGGCACTACGGCATGTGCGGCCGCGCCTACGACCCCCGGTTCCTTTTCTCGTGGCCGAGCGCGAAGGCCGCGGTGATGGGCGGGGCGCAGCTGGCGGGCGTCCTGTCGATCGTGGCCCGCGCGGCCGCCGAAGCACGCGGGCAGCAGGTCGATGAGGAGGCCGACGCCGCGATGCGGGCCGCCGTCGAGGGCCAGATCGAAGCCGAGTCGCTGCCCCTGGTCTTGTCCGGGATGCTCTACGACGACGGGGTGATCGACCCGCGCGACACCCGCACGGTACTGGGAATGTGTCTGTCCGCCATCGCCAATGGCCCGATCACAGGGACGTCGAACTTCGGCGTCTTCCGGATGTGAGCCGCATGGAGGTCACTCGAGTACTGGTTGCCAACCGCGGGGAGATCGCCCGGCGGGTGTTCGCCACTTGCCGGCGGCTGGGCCTGGGCACCGTCGCGGTCTACACCGACCCGGACGCCACCGCGCCGCACGTCGCCGAGGCCGATGCCCGTGTCCGGCTGCCGAAGACCAATGACTATTTGAATGCCGAGGCCATCATCGCGGCGGCCCGGGCCGCCCGCGCCGACGCGGTGCATCCCGGCTACGGATTCCTCTCGGAGAACGCCGATTTCGCGGCGGCCATCCAGGAGGCGGGCCTGACCTGGGTCGGGCCGCCGGTGGACGCGGTCCGGACGATGGGCTCCAAGATCGAGTCCAAGAAGCTCATGGCCGCCGCAGGGGTTCCGGTGCTCGACGAACTCGATCCCGAGTCGGTGACCGAAGCGCAGCTGCCGGTGCTGGTCAAGGCGTCCGCGGGCGGCGGGGGCCGCGGGATGCGCGTGGTGCGCGAATTGTCTTCTCTGCCCGGCGAAGTTGCCGCAGCCCGGCGTGAGGCACAGTCCGCCTTCGGCGACCCGACGGTATTCTGCGAGCGCTACCTGCCCACCGGCCACCACGTCGAGGTGCAGGTCCTGGCCGACACGCACGGCACCGTGTGGGCCGTCGGGGAACGGGAATGCTCGATTCAGCGCCGTCACCAGAAGATCATCGAGGAGGCCCCCTCCCCCTTGGTCGAGCGCATACCGGGGATGCGGGCCAAGCTCTTCGAGGCGGCCCGGCTGGCCGCCGATGCGATCGGCTACACGGGCGCCGGAACGGTGGAGTTCCTCGCCGATGATGACGGCGAGTTCTACTTTCTCGAGATGAACACCCGGCTGCAGGTCGAGCACCCGGTCACCGAGGAGACCACTGGCCTCGATCTGGTCGAACTGCAGCTCGCCGTCGCCGACGGCTATCGCCTCGACGCCGAACCTCCCGCCGCCCAGGGGTACTCGATCGAGGCCCGGCTCTATGCCGAGGATCCGGCACAGGGCTGGCAGCCCCAGGCCGGCCCGGTGCACACCTTCGATGTGCCGGCGGTTCGGGCGCACTTCTGCACGCTGGGACAGCGGACCGGCATCAGGCTGGATTCTGGCATCGTCGACGGCTTTACCATCTCGGTTTATTACGACCCGATGCTTGCCAAGGTCATCTCGTACGCACCGACGCGCCGTCAATCGGCGCTGGTGCTCGCCGACGCGCTGGCACGCGCTCGCGTGCACGGCGTACGCACCAACCGCGAGCTGCTGGTGAACGTGCTGCGACACCCGGCGTTCCTCGACGGCGCTACCGACACCGCGTTTTTCGACACGCACGGACTGGCGCAGCTATCTGCACCGCTGGCCGGTGCGGCCGTGGTCCGGCTCTCGGCGATCGCCGCCGCGCTGGCCGACGCGGCGCATAATCGCGCGACGGCCCCCGTCCTCGGCTCGATACCGAGCGGCTGGCGGAACCTACCCTCCGGATATCAGGTCAAGGTCTTCCATGACGATGACGGCAATGAGCACCGCATCGAATACCGTTTCACCAGAACAGGATTGGTATTTGCGGGCGACGAACCGGTGCGACTGGTCTCGTCGACGCCCGATGAGGTCGTGTTGGCCGACGGTGACGGGGTAGCCTGCGCCTTCGCGGTGGCACGCCATAACCAGGACATTTACGTCGATTCGGCGCGCGGGCCCGTTCACCTCGTCGCGCTGCCGCGGTACCCCGAGCCGGGTTCGGCCGTCGAACCGGGCTCTCTGGTTGCGCCCATGCCCGGCAACGTCATCCGACTCGGCGCCGCTGTCGGGGAGACCGTCACCGCCGGCCAGCCACTGATTTGGCTGGAGGCGATGAAGATGGAACACACCGTCACCGCGCCCGCTGACGGCATGCTCGTGGACCTCAACGTCAAGACCGGTCAACAAGTCGAAGTTGGCGCCATCCTGGCACGAGTGGAAGCGCCCGAAGCAGAAGGAGACGCACGGTGACCGATACCAGCTTCGTCGAAAACGAGGAGCGCCGGGCCCTGCGCAAGGCGGTGGCCGAATGGGCCTCCAACTACGGGCAGGAGTATTACCTGCGAAAGGCGCGCGCGCACGAACACACCACCGAATTATGGTCCGAGGCGGGGAAACTCGGCTTTCTCGGGGTGAATCTGCCCGAAGAGTACGGGGGTGGTGGCGCCGGCATGTACGAGCTGTCACTGGTGATGGAGGAAATGGCGACCGCGGGCAGCGCGCTGCTGCTGATGGTGGTGTCGCCGGCCATCAACGGCACCATCATCAGCAAGTTCGGCACCGAAGAGCAGAAGAAGCGCTGGCTTCCTTCCATCGCCGACGGAACCCTGACGATGGCGTTCGCCATCACCGAACCCGACGCCGGGTCCAACTCGCACAAGATCACCACGACCGCCCGCCGCGACGGCAGCGACTGGATCCTCAACGGCCAGAAGGTCTATATCTCCGGCATCGACCAGGCACAGGCGGTGCTGGTGGTGGGTCGCACCGAGGAGGCCAAGACCGGCAAGCTGCGCCCGGCGTTGTTCGTGGTGCCCACCGATGCGCCCGGCTTCACCTACACCCCCATCGAAATGGAACTGATCAGCCCCGAGCGTCAGTTCCAGGTGTTCCTCGACGATGTGCGGTTGCCCAGCGATGCGCTCGTCGGGGCCCAAGACGCCGCCATCGCACAGCTTTTCGCCGGGCTGAATCCGGAGCGCATCATGGGCGCGGCCAGCTCCGTGGGGATGGGACGATTCGCGCTGAACAAGGCCGTCGAGTACGTCAAGACCCGCCAGGTCTGGTCCACGCCCATCGGCGCGCACCAGGGCCTGTCACATCCGCTGGCGCAGTGCCACATTGAGGTCGAACTCGCCAAGCTGATGATGCAAAAGGCCGCGGCGCTCTACGACTCTGGTGATGACATGGGCGCCGCCGAGGCCGCCAACATGGCCAAATACGCTGCGGCCGAGGCAGCTACCCGCTCGGTCGATCAGGCCGTGCAGTCCATGGGCGGCAACGGGCTGACCAAGGAGTACGGCGTCGCCGCCATGCTCACCTCGGCCCGGCTGGGGCGAATCGCCCCGGTCAGCCGCGAGATGGTGCTGAACTTCGTGGCCCAGACATCGCTTGGCCTACCCCGGTCCTACTGATGGACACACTGGTCGAATACGCCGGCCCGGCCGATACGGGAGGCCCGTTCGCGCGGCTGACGCTGAACTCGCCCCATAATCGCAACGCCCTGTCGACCGCGCTCGTCAACCAATTGCACCAGGGGTTGCGTGATGCCGCGGCGGATCCGGCGGTCCGGGTGGTGGTGCTGGGGCATACCGGCGGCACCTTCTGCGCTGGCGCCGACCTCAGTGAAGCCAGCGGCGGCGACCCTTTCGACATGGCCGCCGCCCGGGCCCGGGAACTGACGGCCCTGTTGCGCGCCATCGTCGAGTCGCCATTGCCGGTGATCGCCGCTATTGATGGGCATGTCCGGGCGGGCGGGTTCGGCCTCGTCGGTGCCTGCGACATCGCGGTCGCCGGTCCGCGCAGCACCTTCGCGCTGACCGAAGCGCGGATCGGTGTCGCCCCGGCCATCATCTCGCTGACGTTGCTACCGAAGATGTCGCCGCGCGCCGCGGCGCGCTACTACCTGACCGGCGAGACGTTTCATGCCGACGAAGCGGCGGAGATCGGACTGATCACGATGACGGCCGAGGACGTGGACGCCGCGGTGGGGAAGCTGATCGGCGACGTGGGCCGCGGTTCGCCGCAGGGGCTTGCCGCTTCGAAAGCGCTGACCACCGCCGCAGTGCTCGAAGGGTTCGACCGCGACTCCGAACGGCTCACCGCGGCGTCGGCCCGGCTGTTCGTGTCCGACGAGGCTCGCGAAGGCATGCTCGCCTTCCTGCAGAAGCGCCCACCCAGTTGGGCGCCCGCCGGCTGAGTTTGCGGAACGGCCCGACGATCAAGCCCGCTCGCCGAGGAGGCGCTCCCCGGTGCGGGACCGCCGGAAAAGGGGCGGGCACTTAGCCCCGCGGGGAGAAAGGTTGCAGTTTAGCCAACCCGCTTGCGGCAAGACCCGGACGTCGTACGCTCGTGGGTGATGAGCAATTCAGCGCAGCGTGACGCGAAGGACGAGCGTGACGGATCGTCGCGCGCGGCCGATACGGATCGCATCGAGATTGCGCAGTTGCTGGCGTACGCGGCCGAGCAGGGCCGCCTGCAGCTGAAAGACTACGAAGACCGACTGACCAGGGCTTACGCGGCGACCACGTATGAGGAGCTGGATCAGCTCAGGGCCGACCTGCCGGGTTCGCCGGTCAACCCACGCCGGGGCGGCAAACCCAACCCGGCGCCGTCCACGCTGCTGCTGGCCGTGATGAGCGGATTCGAGCGGCGCGGCCGGTGGAATGTGCCCAAGAGGCTGACCACATTCACGTTGTGGGGCAACGGGGTGGTCGATCTGCGCTACGCCGACTTCACCTCGACCGAGGTCGAGATTCACGCGGTCTCCATCATGGGCATGCAGAACATCCTGCTGCCGCCCGAGGTCAACGTCGAGATCCATGGCCGCGGTGTGATGGGCGGCTTCGACCGCGACGTGTCGGGCCAGGGCACGCCCGGCGCGCCGACGGTCAACATTCGTGGCTTCTCACTATGGGGCGGTGTGGGAATCAAGCGCAGAGCCCGCAGGCCACGCGGCTAGCTGTACCCGGGGGCGGCTTAGCGGCGGCGCCGGGACCGCAGGTAGTCACCCACCACGGCGGCTCCCAGCCCGTCGAGATCGGGCTCCACGACGCGTCCCTCGACGCGTCGGGCGACCTGGTCGATAAACCGCGCCAGACCAGGGTCGCTGCCCAGCCGGAAGATGGTCACCTGCGCGCCGAGCCGGGCCACATCGTCGAATGCCCGCACGGTGTGGGCGATGGTCCGCGGATGCGGCGGGTAATCGAAAAACACGGCCGAGCCGTCGCCGTCGAAGTCCTCCAGGTGAGCGGTCGGCTCGCCATCGGTCACCACCAGCACCACGGGCTGCGCGTTGGGGTGCCGCCGCAGGTGCCGCCCAGCCAGCGCCAACGCGTGATGCAGGTTGGTGCCCTGCTCGTAGACGCCCTCCAGGGCGGTGAGCTCGGCTGCTGTCACGGTGCGGGCGTAACGGCCAAACGCGATGATCTGCAAGGCATCCGAGCGAAACCGGGTGCCCACCAGATGGTTGAGCGCCAGTGCCGTCTGCTTCATCGGCAGCCAGCGATTTTCCATCACCATCGAGAACGAGGTATCGACCAACAATGCGACCGCAGCCTGCGTGCGGGTCTCGGTCTCGGAGACCTCGACGTCATCGACGGTGATCTTGAGCGCGCCGGCGGACCCATCCAGGATTCTGGTTCCTGCCTGCCGCAGTACCGCGTTGGTCAGCGTCCGGGGGATGTTCCACGGCTCGGTGTCACCGAACTGCCAGGGCCGGGTCGCACCGGTCAGCTCGCCGGCAGCTCCCGCGCGCCGATGATCACGCTCGCCGCGCCGACCGGAAAGCTGTTGTGCCACATCGCGTAACGCCGTCTCGCCGAGCCTGCGCATGGCTTTCGGCGAGAGTCGCCACTGGCCGTCGGAACCGCGATCCAGGAAACCCTGATTGACCAGTGCGCGTTCCAATTCGGCGAGCGTTCGGGCGTCGATGGCGGCCTGGTCGCCGAGCTGGCGTGCCAGCGCGTCGAGATCGACGTCATCCATCGTGGCGCCCGGATAGCTCTGCGACAGCTGCTCGGCCAGTTGCTCCAACTCCGCGATGTCGGCCAATGCCTGGGTGCCCTCGCCCATGCCGAACGGGTTGTCGCCGGAGAACTGCTCGGAACCGGTCCAGTCTTCCCCTGGCCGCGCCACCTGCAGATGCGCGTCGAGCCGATTGAGTGCTTGCATCAGTGCCGGGGATCCGAATGCCTGCTGCGCCAACGCATCCAGCTCAGCACGCTGCTCCGGGCTCAGACTGTTGCGGAAGCGTTGCGCGGCGGCGGCGCGCTTGGCCAGCGAGTCCAGCAGCTCATCGACATCGCGGGGGTTCTCCGGAAAGAACTCGCCGTGCTTGTTCATGAAGTCTTGGAAATCTTGTTGCGTGTCCGCACCGCGGGCATGCTTGTCCAGCAGCTCGTTGAGGTCGTCCACCATCTGCTTGACCCGCTGGCGATCCTCGTCGGTGGCCCCCTCAAGCGCCTGCTTCATGCCCGCGAAGCGCTGGTCCAGCATCTCGCGACCGAGCAAATCCTTGATCTGCTCGTACTTTTCGCGGGCCTCCGCGCTGCGCCAGTTGTAGTCGGAAAGCTCCTGGACGGCCTTGGCCGGCGACGCCGGCAGCGCGTCCAGCTGCAGTTCGCCGAACCGGGCGTCGTCGTCCAGCGCGCGGGCCAGCTCCTTGCGTTCGGCCAGCACAGCCTCGTCGAGCAGCTTTTTGATATCTTGCAGAGTTCCGTCTAAGTTGTTGCGGCGCAACAAGTCCCGTCGCCGCCGGTTGGCCTCGGCCGCCAGCCGGTCGGCGCCGGGCATGTTCTTGGTGCCGCGACGCAGCAGCTCCGACAGGGCACGGCGTGGCGATGTGCCGGCCATGACGTCTTGACCGATCTGCTCGAGCGCTTCGCGCAGATCCACCGGCGGGGCCAGCGGGTCAAGCCCGCCGGTGTACGCCGAGTATCGCGATGAATGTCCTTTAGCCATAGACAGTTTGGCCCTCCCCGGACACCTTGTCGATTCGCTTGGCCAGATACAGCGCCTCCAGCGCCAGTTCCAGCGCCGCGGCGCGCTCACCTTCGGAGTGGGCATTGAGCTTTGCCGCGACTGCGTCCACGACTGCCAGACCCGGAACCGCGGCCAGCACATCCTTGGCTGACACCCGCTCGCCCGTCGTGACCGCCGAACCGCTCTCGACCGCGGCCACCAACGCACCGACGTCGATGCCGCCGAGCACGCGCGCCGCGGTGTCAGCGGTCGCACGGCGCAACAGGTGCTCGAGCACGGCCTGTTCCCGGCCTTCCTCGCCGGACTCGAATTCCAGCTTGCCGCGCAGCACGTCGATCACCGTGCCCAGGTCCACCACGCGGGCCACCGGATCGGTCTCCCCCAGCACCGCACCGCGGTGGCGGGCAGCGGCCGCGACGGTCTCGGCCGCCGCAATCGCGAACCGCGCCGACACCCCGGACCGTTGATCGACCGAATTGGACTCCCGCAGGTATCGGGCGAAACGGGCGATCACCTGCATCAGATAGTCGGGCACCTGGGCGGACAGGTGCGCCTCCTGACCGATGACGCCGACCTCCGCCTCCAGCTCGAGCGGGTAGTGGGTCCGGATCTCCGCGCCGAACCGGTCCTTGAGCGGAGTGATAATGCGACCCCGGTTGGTGTAGTCCTCCGGGTTGGCGCTGGCGACCACCAAGACGTCCAGCGGCAGGCGCAGCGTGTAACCACGGACCTGGATGTCGCGCTCCTCCATGACGTTGAGCATCGACACCTGGATGCGCTCGGCGAGGTCGGGCAGTTCGTTGACCGCGACGATGCCGCGGTGCGCGCGCGGGATCAATCCGTAGGCGATGGTCTCCGGGTCCCCGAGGCTGCGGCCCTCGGCGACCTTGATCGGGTCGATGTCGCCGACCAGGTCGGCGACGCTGGTGTCGGGGGTGGCCAGCTTCTCGGTGTAGCGCTCGCTGCGGTGTTTCCACTCCACCGGCAGGGCGTCGCCCAGCGTGGCGGCCCGCCGGATTGACCCCGGCGTGATCGGCGAGTAGGGATGCTCACCCAGTTCGGCTCCCGCGATCACCGGCGTCCACTCATCAAGCAGCCCGACCAGCGCGCGCAGCAGCCGGGTCTTGCCCTGCCCGCGCTCGCCGAGCAGGACGAAGTCATGACCGGCGATGAGCGCACGCTCCACCTGCGGCAAGACGGTGTCTTCGAAGCCCAGGATGCCCGGCCAGATGTCGTCGCCGTCGGCCAGCGCGGTCAGCAGATTTTCCCGGATTTCCTGCTTGACGCCCCGCTCGCGATGACCGGCGGCGCGTAGTTCGCCGACGGTGCGGGGCAGATTGCTCGGTGATGTCACCACTCCACGCTACGACGCGTTGCGTAGCAGCGTCATGCGACCTGGTCCAGTACGCCCGAATGCCCTGATGGGTCCGTCGTCCTCAATGGGCCCCTCGTCCTCAACGGGCCCCTCGTCCTCAATGAGCGAAGTGACGCGCACCGGTGAGGTACAACGTGACGCCGGCGTCGGCCGCCGCCGCGGTCACCTCGTCGTCTCGCACCGATCCGCCCGGATGCACGACCGCCTTCACCCCGGCAGCAGTCAGCGTCTGCAGTCCGTCGGGGAACGGGAAGAACGCATCCGAGGCCGCCACCGCGCCGCGGACTCGGTCACCGCCGCGCTCGACGGCCAGCCGAGCCGCGTCGACCCGGTTGACTTGACCCATGCCGACGCCGATCGTGGCTCCGCCGGCGGCGATCACGATCGCATTCGACTTGACCGCGCGGCAAGCTCGCCAGGCAAAGACCAGGTCGGTCAATGTGGCCGGATCGGCCGGCGAACCCGTCGCCAGAGTCCAGTTCGCCGGATTGTCACCGTGCGCGTCGAGCTCGTCGCGTTGCTGCACCAGGAGCCCACCACTGACCGGTCGCAGTTCGGTACCCCCGGTCAGCGGCTCGGAGGCCACCAGGACCCGGATGCTCTTCTTGCGCGCCAGGACGTCCAGGGCTCCCGGCGCATAGGCGGGCGCCACGATCACTTCGGTGAAGACGGTGCTCACGTACTGCGCCATCTCAAGGCTGACTTCGGTGTTCGCCGCGATCACTCCGCCAAATGCGCTCAGCGGATCGCATTCGTGGGCCTTGCGATGCGCGTCGGCGACCGACACCGATGAGATGGCAATCCCACATGGGTTGGCGTGCTTGATGATTGCCACACACATCTCTTCATGGTCGAAGGCGGCTCGCCAGGCCGCGTCCGCGTCGGTGAAATTGTTGTAGGACATGTCTTTTCCGTGCAGCTGCTCGGCCTGCGCCAATCCCGGCCAGGCGCAGGGGTCGCTGTACAGCGCCGCCTGCTGGTGCGGGTTCTCGCCGTAGCGCAGCGTCGCCGAGCGGCGCCAGCTGCGGCCGAGCCACTTGGGAAACGCCGTTGGCGGATGCTCGGGCGCCAGCGTCGATTGCATCCAGCTCGCCACCGCGACGTCGTATTCCGCGGTGTGCTGAAATGCCAGCGATGCCAGCTTTTTGCGCTCGGCGAGGGTGAATCCGCCGTGATGTACCGCGGCAAGCACTCCGTCATAGCCGCGCGGGTCGGTGACCACCGCCACGCTGGGATGGTTTTTCGCGGCCGCCCGGACCATCGACGGCCCGCCGATGTCGATCTGCTCGACGCATTCGTCGATGCCCGCGCCGGAGTCGACGGTCTCGCTGAACGGATACAGGTTGACGACGACGAGCTCGAACGCTGCGATCCCGAGCTGCTCGAGTGCCGCGGCATGCTCGGGTTTGCGTAAGTCGGCCAGCAGGCCGGCATGCACTCGCGGGTGCAGTGTCTTGACCCGGCCGTCGAGCACCTCGGGAAAGCCGGTCAGCTCCTCCACCCGGGTCACCGGAATTCCTTTTTCGGCAATGGCCTTCGCCGTTGATCCGGTCGAGACGATCTCGACACCCGCCGCAGTCAGTCCCTGGGCGAGTTCGATGAGCCCCGTCTTGTCGTACACGCTGATCAACGCGCGGCGGATCGGCCTTTTTGCCATCTCTCGCCAGTCGTCGGTGCTCATCCTATGGTCACCTTTCGTCCGATCGTCGCTTTTCTTCCGACCAGGGTCAGGCCGCCGGTCGCGATCGCCGCCACCACGTCCACCAGAAGCTTCCGCTCGGTGACTTTGATGCGTTCATGCAGAGTCTCTTCGCTGTCGTCGTCGAGCACCGGAACGGATTGCTGCGCCAATATCGGCCCGGTGTCCGTCCCGGCATCCACCAGGTGCACCGTACAGCCTGTGACCTTCACTCCGTAGGCCAACGCGTCGGCCACTCCATGTGCACCCGGGAACGCCGGCAGCAACGCCGGATGGGTGTTGATGATACGTCCGTAGAATCGTGAAAGGAACTGTGGCCCAAGAATTTTCATAAACCCGGCCGATACGACCAGATCGGGCGAGTGTGCGGCGGTGGCAGCGGTGATTGCAGCGTCCCAGGTGTCGCGGTCGGGATGATCGGCGAGCCGGACGGTGAATGTGGGCACTGACGCCGTGGCGGCGATCTCAGTGGCCAGGCAGTCACGATCGGCGCCGACGGCCACCACCCGAGCCGGGTAGTCGCCGACGGCGGCGTCGATCAGTGAGCTCAGCAGCGAACCGGTGCCCGACGCCAGCACCACCACCCGCGCCGGTGCACTGGGGGGCATGCGGAGCGGTTCAGGCACATCGAGAGCCTAGTCGGGCGACGACGGCGCCCACGCATCAGCGTGGCCGCAGCAGAAGCCGGACAACCACACTCGTCCGCGGTTCATAGCGGCCGGTCGCTCGGAGGCGGGCCGAACGGCTCATCCCCCGGCTCGGGTTCGGTCGCGCTCGGCTCGGCTTCGGTCGCGCTCGGCTCGGGTTCGGTCGTGCTGGGCTCAGTTTCGGCCGCGCTGGGCTCGGGTTCGTCGCGCGCGGGCGCCTCGTCGTCGATCAGCTCATCATCACCGGCGGAGTCGCCCGGCGGGGCGTCATCCGGTTCGGCGAAAAGCCCGGCAAAGTCCGCCGGTTCCTCGGCCGCTGCGGCGGGCGCGGGCTTGGGCTTCGGTCGCCTGGGGCGATGCCTGATCCCGCCGGCCATCACCACCGTGACCCAGCCGACGACCGCGAACCAGAAGAACACCCCAACCAGCAACGCGCCCTGGTCGACGCCAACGTCGCCGAAGTTGCCTAGCCGACCGCTGCCGCCGTATGCGAGCAACGACATCACCAACGCCCCGGCGACCGAGGCGACCAGGAGTTTGGCCATGGCCGGAAGCAGCGGCAGCGCATGCCGGGCGCATTGTTGTCCGACCGCCACACCCGACGCCGCACCGACGATCAGCAGCGCGACCCACGCCGGCCCCAACGGTGGCCTGGGGACCGCGGCGAGGATCGGCAATGCCGGAATGTCGCCACCGAAGACGGTGAACGAACTGAACGTCGCGAAACCGAGGTGAGCACTGGAGCCGACTGCAACCGCCGACGTGCCGACGATGACGTTGGGCGCGTACAACACCGAAAGCACAGTGAGGCTGAACTGGCCGAATATCGAATCGGTGATCCCGTAGAGCTCTTGCATCGTCGCCCAGTGCACAACCAGCGACCCCGCCGTCACCAGACCGGAGAGCCCCACCAACGCCAATACACCAGCGGATGCGGCA
The DNA here is from genome assembly GCA_963848535.1 of uncultured Actinomycetota bacterium. Classification (GTDB taxonomy): domain Bacteria; phylum Actinomycetota; class Actinomycetes; order Mycobacteriales; family Mycobacteriaceae; genus Mycobacterium. Next base: position 297,616 of record CAWKEM010000004.1, on the reverse strand, counting down.
CGCAACGAATCGCCGAACCAATTCGGCAGCGAGGACACCGCCAATGCCCGTCGTCCCACCCGGGACCACACACCGATCGCGGCACCGATGGCATGCACGACAAGCACGCTGATGAAGGCGCGCAAGGCGTTGGGTGTCTGAAGCTCGGTGATCACCGACGACGCGTCATGGATGACCGCCAGGGCGATCGCCGCCACCAGCAACGGCCCGCCCAGCGCCGACGCGACAACCCAGCGGACCACGAGCCACGACGAGCGGGGGGCCGTGGCCTGCGCGGTGCTGCGCGCCGTAGCCCAGACCATCAACAGCACTGGCAGCAGCGGCATTACGCCCAATTCACGGCCACCGATCGAGATCGGCACCTGGTGCACGCCGAGCCACATGCTGGCGATGGCCCCCAACGCACCGGTCATGTCGCTGTTGGCGATCAGCAACTCAAGCAACGTGACCGCGGCGATGATGACCAATGCCAGCACCGCCGGGCCGAACGCGACCCTGACGAGGTCACGTGCCTGGCGAGCGCCCGCTGCCCGGTTGTCCTCCACCCGCGTCACTCTTGGCGCACGTCTCCGACTAGGCGCGAAAACGTACGGTTAGGCCGGCGCTGGCCCAGATGGCGATGACGGCGACTGCTGCTCCTGCCCGTAGGACTGCTGGCGCTCGCTGTGGTTGGAGTAATCAACCGGAGCCGAACCTGCCTCGGACCCCATGCCCCCCGCTCCGACCGTGGGTGGCGGGCTGAAGCTGGGGAAGCCGGTCGGCGGCGTGGATGGTCCCTGCTGCTGCGCTGCTGGTTGGGGGCCCGACTGGGCCGGGGGCTGGGCACCGAAACCGCCGGTCGACGAGTAACCGCCGTACGGTGACCCGTACCCGGAATGCTGTGGCGACTGCTGGGCACCCGGCTGACCGTAATACTGCTGTTGTCCGTACTGGCCGTATTGCCCGTACTGGCCATAATGCGCGTAGGGGTCGTATTTAGGCCGCGGTACCGGCGCGGTGATCAAGCCCGCATCCAACAGGACCAGGACGACAGCGGCGATCGCCTGGAGCACGCTGCACGCCACCAGGGGCCACATCGCCCAGCCGATCGCGAAACCGGCGGGCGTATTGATCGTTTCGGTGATTGCCAGCAACGCGCCCAGTACCGCCGCCGCCCCGGCAACTGCCACATAGCCTTTGGCCTTCGGCAGCAAGCTGAGTCCGGCCAGCAGCGCCGCGAGCACCGCAACGATGACGGCAGTGCCGGCATCGCCGGCGCGTCCACCGGCACCAGGACCGAGGTCGGCGCTGATGGTAAAAGTCGGCCCGAAATTCAGCAGATACACCGCCAGGCCGAGCACCGCCACCGCGAGGGTCAGGTACAGCGGAAGCTTGCTTTTACCGTCGTCGTCCTTGGCGAACGACGGGGTGGCGCCCGCATAGGAGCCGCCGGCCTGCGCGGGTGGATATCCGGGGCTACCGGGCGAGTAAGTCATGACTCCTCCTGTTGCTTCCAGTGTCGTCGCGGCGCCACAGTTGCAGTGCGACGCTGTGCTTCCAGGCGCGCCGCTCTATCAACACCGTGAACTGGCCAGCGGGTGCGTTGCGACGCGATCGATCACCCACGCTAGCGCAAGTACGGCTGCGCGTGCCGGAGCGACCGGCTTCCCGAACGACCAGCGCCAACCACTGTCGCGAGCCTTTGCCGGAAACCCTCGGCACCGCGGCAGCTTGCCGATTACAGGTAGAACACGTTCTAATCCTGTGCATGGATTACGGCCTTGTGCTTTTCACCAGCGATCGTGGCATCTCCCCGGCGGCAGCTGCCAAGCTTGCCGACGACCACGGCTTTCAGACGTTCTACGTGCCAGAACATACCCATATCCCGGTCAAGCGCGAGGCGGCCCACCCGACCACCGGGGACGCATCGCTGCCCGACGACCGCTACATGCGGACGCTGGACCCATGGGTGAGTCTGGGCGCGGCCTGCGCTGTCACGTCGCGGGTGCGGCTGTCTACCGCGGTTGCGCTGCCCGTCGAGCACGACCCGATCACACTGGCCAAAAGCATCGCTACCCTGGACCATCTGTCCGGCGGCCGGGTCAGCCTCGGCGTCGGGTTCGGGTGGAACACCGACGAACTCGCCGACCACGGCGTGCCACCCGGGCGGCGCCGCACCATGTTGCGCGAATACATCGAAGCGATGCGGGAGTTGTGGACACAAGAGGAAGCCGCCTACGACGGCGAATTCGTCAAATTCGGGCCCAGCTGGGCCTGGCCCAAGCCAGTGCAGCCACACATTCCGGTCCTGGTGGGCGCGGCGGGCACCGAGAAGAACTTCAAGTGGATCGCCCGCAGCGCCGATGGCTGGATCACCACTCCGCGCGACTTCGACATCGAGGAGCCGGTGAAGCTGCTGCAGGACATTTGGGCGGCCGAGGGCCGCGACGGCGCTCCGCAGATCGTGGCGCTGGACTTCAAGCCGGTACCCGAGAAGCTGGCGCGCTGGGCCGAGCTTGAGGTGACCGAGGTGCTGTTCGGCCTGCCCGACCGCCCCGAAGACGAGATCGCCGCGTATGTGGAGCGGCTGGCCGGCAAGCTGGCCACTTTCGTTTAGGGCGAGCAGACGCAAAAGCCCCCCGACACGCCGGTCCGCGGGAGCTTTTGCGTCTGCTCAGCGGGGAAAGCAGCGGTTGCCGTAGTCGAAAGAGCGCACCCGGACCGCGTGTCCGAGGGGGTCGTCGTCGATCAGCAGCGCGATCAGGTCGTCGTCTTCGGTGGTCGACAGAAACCGGCTTCCGTCCTCCAACCGGCCGATGATGATCCCGGTCGGGCGCCCGCCGTCGCGCCGCACCGTATAGGTTTCGACGGTGCCGTGACCGTCGGCGTTCTCGGTCACCGCTACGGTGGGCGAGCTGTCGATCTGCGCCTGCAACTGCGGGCTGCGGTCCGGCTTCCATTCCGCGGCAGTGGTGGAGTAGACGCCAACCGAGTACTTGCTCAAGATGCCGCCGTTGGCGCCGACTAGACCGAAGTTGCGACGGTCGGAGTGAGTGAATTGGTTTCTGACCTGGGGTTTTGCCGGTTTGGCGGGTTGGCGGTTCTGGCTACGCGGCGATGGTGAGTGGGATGGGGGCGTCGATGAGGTCGAAGGCGCGGCGCTGGTCGGGGGTGGGTTCGGCGAGCATGGGGATTTCGGTGGTAGTGCCGTGGTAGCGGATCTGGTTGCGGGTCAGGGTGGCCAGATGCTCGAGCAGGCCGCGGAAGCTGCGCAGCGCGGTGCCGTCGGGTGCTTGTTGACGGGATGCCTTGGTCTGGGCGTGGTCTGAGCGTTGGGCGGCTGTGACGGGGTTGTCGCGCTGGGGTGGGTGTTCGTCGGTGAAGGTCAGTGGCGCCCAGGCTTGGCGTAGGTGCCAGGTTAGGTAGCAGGCAAGCATGCAGATCAGTACGTGGGCGCGGACGCGCTCGTCGAGGCGGTGGTGGATGGGCCGCAGATCCAGGTCGTCGGTTTTGATGATCCGAAAGTCGCGTTCAACGTGGGCGAGGTTCTTGTAGCCGGCGACCACGCCGGCTGGGTCGAGGTCGGTGGCGGGCACGCTGGTGCGTAGTACGTAGATGCCGTCGAGGGCGGCTTCGGCGTCGATGGCGACCCGGTCGCGTTCATAGGTGAAGCTGGTGTCGGTGATGGTGCGGTGGAAGTGTTTGCCCACCTTGTATTTGCCGATGATCCGCCCGACGGCTTCACCGATGCGGCCGGCGCCATGCAGGGTGCCGCGGTGCACGCGGTCGGCGATGGCCGCCAGGTCGGCCTCGGTGGCCGCCAGTAGCTCGTTGCGTTTGCGGGCGCGCTCGTGGGCCAGGGCCGGGTTGCGGCAGGCGATCAACCGTTCCCCGGGGTAGTCGGGATGGTGGATCTCGGCGAGATCTTGGGTATCGAACAGGCTCATCTGCAGCGGCCCGTCGGCGGCGGCCAGCTTGGCGATGGCGGGAGCGCGCAGCGCGGTGATCCACCCGAAACCCGCTCCGGTGTCGTTGAGCTGACCCAGCGCGGCGATGCGCGCGGAGGTGATCATGCCGCGATCGCCGACCAGCACCAGCCGGGTCAACCCGAACCGGGTGCGGATGACCTCGACGATCTCGGTGAACGCGGCCGGGTCGGCGGTGTTTCCGGCAAACACCCGCACCGCCACCGGACGGCCGGCCGGGTCGGTGAGCACACCGTATTCGATCTGCGGCAATCCTTTTTTACTGTCGCGCGAGTAGCCGCGCGCGGCCAGCTCGCAGCACCGGCCGGTCACCCACGAGCTGGTCAGATCAAACAACGCCATCCGGGCTGGATTCGCCCCGGGCGCAAGGTGTTTGGCGGCCAGCTTGGTTTCAATCGCTGCCTGCCGGTCGGCCAGCCAGTCCATCGCGGCGTAGATCTCGTCGGTGGATGCGCCGGCCAGCCCCAGGTCGGCCCCCATGGTGGAGTCTGACCACCACGCCAGCGTGGACAGCTTGGACTTGGGTCGGATCACCCGCGAGATGATCAACCCCAGCGCCAGATCCCGCGACCGGCACACCGGCCCGAGCAGGGCAGGCAACCCCAGGGTGCGTGCCATCGCCGCCACCGCCGCCACATGCCCGTGCGGCAGCGACCGTGTGATGCTGAATTGCTCAGCGGCGGGCACCAGGGTCTGGCCCTTCAGGGTGGCCTCAATCGCGGTGATCACCTCGGCGGGCAGCTTGGACAGGTTGGCCAGGGTCTCGTGACGCACCTTGGCGCCATCACGGAACGTGCGCCGCACCAGGATGGACTCGTAGCGATGCACATGACCCGCTTTATCCACATACTTGCTCGGTGTCCGGGCTACATGCATCCGCACGGGCTTGGCCATACATGAATACTACAAGACTAACTCACACAAAAACGACACCAACACACCATATTCACTGGCTACGGAAAACCGGCACCAGCAGCCACCGATCCCAGCTCAACAACCCAATCCCGCCTACCTCACCGGCGTAACTTCGGTCTAGACCGAATCGTCCTGGTGCCCTTCGCATCTCGGCTACCGTCTCTGCAACGGCGTGCATCGAATAGTTGTTGCCGGCGCCGCCGAAGAACGGTAGCCCGCCGGTCAGGGTCAGGCCGCGCGGATCGTCGGGTGCAATCCCCATCCCGTCGCAGATGTTGAACACCGGCACCGGAAAGCAGCTGTACAGATCGAAGGTAGCAACGTCGTCGATCCCGATGCCGGCCATGGCCAGCGCCTCGCGCACGGCCATGACGGCCGAGGGGGCGTGTCCAAGGTCCGGGCGCTGCAGCAGGGCCTGCTCCTGTAGGTCGGCATGCCCATGCAGGTACACCCAGTTCTCCTCGGGCACGCCCAGGCGCCGCGCCGCCTCAACCGACATCAGCAGCGCTGCCGCACCCTGGTTCACCTGGTCGCGGGCGACCATCAGCCGCGGATACGGCTCCGAGATCATCCGGTTGCTCTCGGTCACGGTGATCAGCTCGTCCACGGTGCGTTCGACCGGCGCAGCGGCGAACGGATTACCGGCGGCGATCTTGGTGAACGGCGCGAACAACTCTGCCATCTGCCGCCGATACTCAGCCGGCCCGAGCCCGGTTCCGGCCCGCCGGGCGTTCTCCAGCAACGCGTATTGAATCGGCGCACTGGTAAGACCGTGAATGACCGTGTAGCGCGAGATGAGCTTCTCGATGCCGTGGCCGCGGTCTTCCAGGTCACCATCCACGGTCTCGGTGAAGTCGGGCTTGTTCTCGGCCTGCGCGAAGTGTCGCAGGGTCGATGTCGCGTCCGAGCCGAAGATCACAGTGACGCTCGAACGACCCGCGGCGATCTCCGCGGCCAGCTCGCTGATCAGATGCTGAGGCCCCTGGCCGCCGACGATCTCCAAAATCGCGCGAGCGGGTCGCGCGCCGAGCCGGTCGGCCACGGAGCGCGGGTAGTTGTTCGATCGCCCCAGCACTGCCGTGGCGACCGGCCCGGAGATCTCGAATTGCCTGACGCCGGCCACGGTGTCGACGGCCGCCGCCACCGCTGCAAAGTCACCGCCGCAGTCTTCGATGGCGGCCCGGGCAGCCGCGGCGGCCAGCTCCACGGGTGACATCGCCCGGTAATCGGGGTCGTCGATGCGCTCCGCGGACTGCCCAACACCGACGACGACGGGCGTGCGCGGGTCCAGGGTCAACTGCGAACCCCGTTACAGGCTGCTCAGGATGTCACGGGCCAGCGCCGCGGTCTCCGATGGGGTCTTGCCGACCTTGACGCCGGCCGCCTCCAGAGCTTCCTTCTTGGCCGCCGCGGTGCCCGACGAGCCGGACACGATCGCGCCCGCATGGCCCATCGTCTTGCCTTCCGGGGCGGTGAATCCCGCGACGTAGCCGACCACCGGCTTGGACACGTGCGCCTTGATGTAGTCGGCCGCACGCTCCTCGGCGTCGCCACCGATCTCACCGATCATCACGATGACCTTGGTGTCGGGGTCTTTCTCGAAGGCCTCGATGGCGTCGATGTGGGTGGTGCCGATCACCGGGTCGCCGCCGATACCGATCGAGGTGGAGAAACCGAAATCGCGGAGTTCGTACATCATCTGGTAGGTCAGCGTGCCGGACTTGGACACCAGCCCGACGGGGCCCGCGCCGGTGATGTTGGCCGGGGTGATACCGACCAGTGCTTCACCCGGAGTGATGATGCCGGGACAGTTCGGGCCGATAATTCGGGTCTTGCCGCCCTGGTCCAGGTTGTAGGCCCACGCGTACGCGGTGTCCTGCACCGGAATTCCCTCGGTGATGACGACCAGCAGGGGGATCTCGGCGTCGACGGCCTCGATGATGGCGTCCTTGGCGAACCTGGGCGGGACGAAGATGATCGAGACGTCGGCGCCGGTCTTTTCCATTGCCTCCGCGACGCTGCCGAACACCGGCAGCTCGACAATCCTGCCGCCCTTGTCCTCATGCGTGACCGTGGTGCCCGCCTTGCGTGCGTTCACACCGCCGACGATTTGGGTGCCGGCCTTGAGCATGCGGGCGGTGTGGACGGTGGCCTCGCTGCCGGTGATGCCCTGGACGATGACCTTGTTGTCCTTGTTCAGAAAGATCGACATATCCATCAGTCCTTTCAGGCGCTGGCCAGCTCAGCGGCCTTGTCGGCGGCTTCGTCCATGGTCGGCACCAGTATCACCAGCGGGTGGTTGGCCTCGGTCAGGATGCGGCGGCCTTCGTCGACGTTGTTGCCGTCGAGGCGCACCACCAGCGGCTTGTTGGCCTCATCGCCGAGCATCTCCAACGCCTTGACGATCCCGGTGGCTACCGCGTCGCATGCGGTGATGCCGCCGAAGACGTTGACGAACACGCTCTTGACCTGGTCGTCGTTCAGAATGACGTCCAGCCCGGCGGCCATCACCTCCGCGGAGGCGCCGCCGCCGATGTCGAGGAAGTTGGCCGGCTTGACTCCTCCGTGCTTCTCACCGGCATAGGCGACGACGTCCAGGGTCGACATCACCAGGCCGGCGCCGTTGCCGATGATGCCGACCTGGCCGTCGAGCTTGACGTAGTTGAGGTCGTGCTCCTTGGCCTTCAACTCAAGCGGGTCGGTGGCGTCGCGGTCCTCGAACTCGGCGTGCTCGGGGTGGCGGAAGTCGGCATTGGCGTCGAGAGTGACCTTGCCGTCCAGCGCCAGGATCCGGTCGTCGGGGGTGCGCACCAACGGGTTGACCTCGACCAGGGTGGCATCCTCGGCGACGAGGAGCTCCCACAGCTTGGCGATGGTGACCGCGGCGGCGTCGAGCACCTCAGCCGGCAGGTGGCCTTGCTCGGCGATGGAACGCGCAGTCGCCAAGTCGACGCCCTTGACGACGTCCACCGGGACTTTGGCAAGCCGGTCCGGCTTGGTGGCGGCCACTTCTTCGATTTCCATGCCGCCCTCGACCGAGCACATCGCCAGGTAAGTACGGTGGGCGCGGTCGAGCAAGAAGGAGATGTAGTACTCCTCGGCGATGTCGCTGGCCTCGGCGACCAGCAGTTTTTTGACGACGTGGCCCTTGATGTCGAGGCCGAGGATGTTCTTGGCGTGTTCGTAGGCGTCTTGGGGTGTCGCGGCGTACTTGACGCCGCCGGCTTTACCGCGCCCGCCGATCTTGACCTGCGCTTTGACCATCACCGGACGACCGATTTCGGTGGCGATGTCCCGAGCGCCCTCGGCGCTGTCGGTCACCCGACCGGGCGTGCTGGGCACGTTGTGCTTGGCGAACAGTTCTTTTGCTTGATACTCGAAAAGGTCCATTGGCTCGCTGTCTTCGCTCGGCTTACTGCTAGGCCTGTGGGGCGGTACCGGATTCGGCAACGCGCACGGAGGAACTGTATCCAGACGCCGCGCGGGTGCTGCCGCCGCATCCACCGATGTGGCATACCTCACCGCACACCCGCAGGCCCTAAACGTGATCCAACTCACAATTGCCGCCGGATTGCGCCGCAAGGTTGCCAGCCCCGTGAGTTAACCGATACGGTCCTTGGAGTCCAGATAACGTTATGGTCACGATACGAGGACATTTCAGCTTGCCTCAGCACCGTTTGACTCGCTCCTCCGCCCTGACAGGCGCAGGTCGTGCCCGATACGACCGCTGGGTACAGCCCCACCGCACCGAAGTCACCGAAATCCTTCCGCTCGACGGTTTCGACCTCGACGACCTGGACTTCAGCGAAGACTTCGGCGACCTCGACAACCTGGACTTCAGCAACGACTCCACCTTCGATAATGGAGCGCAAGTGCTGCGGGCGCCCGAGCTGGATGACCTGAACGAGACCGACAATTTGACGCCGTTGTGGCTGGCCGCCCCCACCGAGGGTGTGGCGTGGGTGACCGTCGGGCCCGGCGCCGAGCCGCGTCTCGATCGCTCGCATTCCGGCGACGTCATCGGGGTGGCACGACGCGGCGGGCAGCACCGTAAGCAACCGACCAGCGCGGCCAGGGGCCGCCTGCTGATCTCGGCAATGGCCGCCGGCGCGGCGGCCGCGGCCGCACACACGGCGACCAGCCATGCCGATACCCCCAAGACCGAAGCTGTGCTGACCGCCAGCGCGTCGACGCTCACCGGCGGAGCGGGCACCAACACAATCCGTGGCGCCCAGGTGATCGCGGTGCAGCCCGCGGCGACTGCGGCGCTGCACAACCAGGAGCTTGCCAAGGGGGTCGCCTTCGCCAACGATCGCGCTCAGCGCGAGGCGCGATTACAGCAACCGCTCTACGTGATGCCGACGAAAGGCATATTCACCTCAAACTTTGGTTATCGCTGGGGAGTGCTGCACGCCGGTATCGACCTCGCCAACTCGATCGGAACACCGATCGTTGCCGTGTCCGACGGTGTCGTCATCGAGGCGGGGCCGGCCGCCGGCTATGGAATGCTGGTCAAGCTGCGCCACGCCGACGGCACGGTCACGCTGTACGGCCACATCAACACCACCCTGGTCAGCGTCGGCCAGCGCGTGATGGCCGGTGACCAGATAGCCACCATGGGCAACCGGGGCAATTCCACCGGTCCGCACCTGCATTTCGAAGTGCTGCAAGGCGGCACCGAAAGAATCGACCCGGTGCCGTGGCTGGCCAAGCGGGGTATCTACGTGGGCAATTACTCTGGCTGACGTGGTGTCTGCGTCAAACGAGCCCCCTTCCCGTCCGAACCCGCCCGAGCCTGCCCCGTCGCCCTCCGAATCTCGGACGCGGATCATCCGGCGTGCGCCCACCGGACCGATCCCCACCGCGCCGGAGTCCCCGACCACCCACATTCCCCGGCAACCACCGCCTTACCAGGGCACCCCTCGTGCCGGGCGACGAGAGGGTCATGCCAGCGTGCCGACCGATGAGCCAAGCGACCGAACGGCCGTCGCCGCCTGTGCCGTCAGCATCGTCAGTGGGTGGGCCACCTCGGTGGTGGCCACCGACCTGATCGCCGGCTGGTGGAGAACCGACCGCTTGTTCTGCATCGCGATCGCGTTTCTTGCGCTGGTGTTTGCGACAACCACCGTGGCCGGCGTGATCATGTTGTTGCAGCACCGGCCGCTTGGGCGCTACCTCATCGTGGTCGGTGCGGTGGTCGCGGTGCTGACCTACGGCGGCGTGTTCATCGCGGGTGCCCGCGTCGCGTGGATCGTGCACGCTCTGCCGCTGCTGCCGATCGCCAGCGTGGTGCTGGCGATGCACCCGCACACCAAACGCTGGCTGCAGGGATAACAAGCCGGACTGCGCCCTAGAGCTTGCTGATCGGGGCGTGGTTGTGCATCAGCTTCACCCGTCCTGAGCTGCCGAAGTCAATCAGCGACATCGCCGATTCGCCGACGCCGGAGACTTCCTCGACCCGGCCCAGCCCGTACTTGTCGTGAGTGACCCGGTCGCCGGGCGCCAATACCAGCAGCGGTCGCTTGCCCGCCCCCGCGCGGGTCGGCGACACGCGCGGCGTACCGAACCTGCCGGCACCGCTTACCGGCGCGCTGAACGACGGCGCTGGTGCGGTGCGCCGCCAGTCGATGAGCTCCTGCGGAATTTCCCGTAAGAACCGCGATTCCGGGTTGAGCATCGGCTGTCCCCAAGAAGACCGGACGATGGCCCTGCTCAGGTGAAGCCGCTGACGGGCCCGGGTGATGCCGACGTAGGCCAACCGCCGCTCCTCGGAAAGTTCGCCGGGATCGTCGAGCGCCCGCATGTGCGGGAACATCCCGTCCTCCCAGCCGGTGACGAAAACCACCGGAAACTCCAGGCCCTTCGCGGTGTGCAAGGTCATCAGCGTGACCACACCGGCACTGTGCTCGGGTATTTCGTCGGCGTCAGCGACCAGCGACACCCGTTCCAAAAACTCGGCCAGCACACCGGTGTCCGGCACGTCTTCGTCCTCTGGCGTTTGCAAGGACTCGCCAAGCGCGACGGCGTTTGCCCGGTCAGTGCTGAATTCGTGTGCCACGCTGACGAGTTCGTTGAGGTTGTCCAGGCGGGCCAGCTCTTGCGGATCGGTGGAGGACTCCAGCTCCCTGCGGTATCCGGTGCGTTCGAGCACCGACTCGACCAGATCACCGAGGTCGTCGTCGAGCCGACCCCTCAGCTCGTCGAGCAGCTCGACGAAACCTGTGATCGCCTTCTCCGCGCGGGCATTCAACATCGGCACTTTGCCTTCCGCGGCGGCCTGCAGCGCGTCAGCGAAGCTGGCGCCGGTGTTCTCGGCGTACACCGCCACACACGCTTCGGCCCGATCACCGATGCCGCGACGCGGCGTGTTGAGAATGCGCCGCATGCTGACCGCATCCCCGGGGTTGTCCAGCACCCGCAGGTAGGCGACGATGTCGCGGATCTCTTTACGCTCGTAAAAGCGCACTCCCCCAACGACTTTGTACGGAATTCCGGCGCGGATGAACACCTCTTCCAACGACCGCGACGAGTTGTTGGTGCGATAGAAGACGGCCACGTCGTCGTAGGTGACTTCGCCACGCTCGACGAGCGCATCGATCTCCTCGGCCACGAACCTGGCCTCGTCGTGCTCGTTGTCGGCTACGTAGCCGACGATCAGCTCGCCCGCGCCGGCGTCGGTCCACAGTCGCTTCTCACGGCGTCCGGAGTTTCGGGCGATCACCGAGTTGGCCGCCGACAAAATGTTTTGCGTCGACCGGTAGTTCTGTTCCAGCAGAATGGTGGTCGCGTCGGGATAGTCGCGTTCGAAGTCCTCGATGTTGCGAATGGTGGCACCGCGGAACGCATAGATCGACTGATCGGCATCGCCGACCACGCACAATTCCGCCGGCGGCAGGTCGTCGGCCGAATCCCCGGCGTCACGACCCACCAATTCCCGCACCAGCACGTACTGCGCATGGTTGGTGTCCTGATACTCGTCAACCAGGACGTGCCGGAACCGCCGCCGGTAATGCTGAGCAATCTGCGGGAAGGCCTGCAGCACCGCGACGGTCTCCCCGATCAGGTCGTCGAAGTCCAGCGCGTTGGCCGCCCGCAGCCGTCGCTGGTACTCCCCGTAGACGCCGGCCACGGTGCGGGCCAAGTCATCGGAATCGTCCGACAGATTGGCCACCGCCTTGGCGGGGTCGATCAGCTCGTTCTTCAGGTTGGATATGGCGTTGGCCAGCAGACGTGGCGAGTAGCGCTTGATGTCGAGCCCCATGTCGCGACCGATCATCTGCAGCAGCCGCCGGGAGTCGTCGGCGTCATAGATCGAAAAGTTGGAGTTAAGCCCTTCGATCAGTGGCGCCTGGTTGCGCAGAATGCGCACGCAGGTCGAGTGGAAGGTGGACACCCACATCGCGCGGGCCCGGTTGCCCACCAGCCGCACCACCCGTTCACGCATCTCGGCGGCGGCCTTGTTGGTGAAGGTGATGGCCAGAATCTGGCCGACCCCGGCGCCGCGCGCGGCGATCAGGTAGGCGATGCGGCGGGTCAACACTGCCGTCTTGCCCGAGCCCGCGCCCGCCACGATCAGCAGCGGTGAACCCTCGTGCAGCACCGCCCGGCGCTGTTCCGGATTAAGGCCGTCGAGCAGCTGATCTGCATCAGAAGCCGGCTCGGTTGCATACACAGTCATGTCAGTCCAAACTTACCGCCGCCTACCGACGTCAGGCGCTTAGGCGACCGGGCGAGTGCGCGCCCGACCTTCATCACGGCAAGTACGGCGCACAGGTGAAAGGTCGAGGCTAGCGCCCAAACCCCGATCGTGCGTTGCCTTTGTGGCGGCCGAGATAACTATTCGTGGCCGAATTCGCCCGTTGCCGGCCACTGCCTGGCCATAGCCCGAGTCAGCGGCGCCAGAATTCCCGCTTTAGTTGAAGGAGCCAATCCCGCGTATCTTTTTTGCGCGGGCGTGGTTCTTAGTGGCACACTCGGTTGGTGCTCAACGCGCAGTACCGTCGGCAGCCCTCCACCCGCGAGTGGCGCCGCCGATTTTCCTATGGGTACCGGCCCGCGGTGCCCGTGGTCTAGCTGCTTTCGCAGAGCCCCGTGGTCCGCTTCCGGATCGGGGGCTCGTCTCTTTTGTGAGGCCCGATACCGGATGAGACCAGAACCCCCACATCACGAGAACGCGGAGTTAGCAGAAGTGAACACAGAGATGATCGACACTCAGGAACTCGACAACATCGAGGAGCTACGCCTGGAGATCGACCGGTTGGACGCCAAGATCCTCGCTGCGGTAAAGCGGCGCGCCGAAGTGTCACAGGCGATCGGCAAGGCCCGAATGGCGTCCGGCGGCACCCGGCTGGTCCACAGCCGCGAGATGAAGGTGATCGAACGCTACAGCGAGCTCGGTCCCGAAGGTAAGGACCTGGCGATACTGCTCCTGCGGTTGGGCAGAGGTCGGCTCGGTCACTGATTCGGCGCTGCTTGCCGAAAGTTCAACATTGCTTCAGCTGGATTCTTGCTGAGCCGCCCGCCAGACCTGGCTCCGTCCCATCAGGCCGCATTAGGGTCGAACCATGACCTCCGTGCAAAACCTCCCCGACATCAGCGCCACCCCGGCCTGGGACGCCCTGCGCAGGCATCACGAACAAATCGGCGACACCCATCTGCGCCAGTTCTTCGATGAAGATTCCGATCGCGGCCGCGAGCTCACCACTTCGGTCGGAGATCTCTACATCGACTACAGCAAACATCGAATCACCCGAGAGACGCTGCAGCTACTGGTCAATCTGGCACGGGCAGCTAACCTCGAGGAGCGGCGCGACCAGATGTTCTCCGGTGCGCACATCAACACCTCGGAGGATCGCGCGGTACTGCACACCGCACTGCGCCTGCCCCGCGACGCTGAGCTGATCGTCGACGGCCACAACGTCGTCAAGAATGTACACGCCGTGCTGGACGCCATGGGTGACTTCACCGACCGGCTGCGCAGTGGCGAATGGACCGGGGCCACCGGGAAACGGATCAGCACTGTGGTCAACATCGGCATCGGTGGATCAGACCTGGGTCCGGTGATGGTTTACCAGGCCCTGCGCCACTATGCGGATGCGGGGATCTCGGCGCGCTTCGTCTCCAACGTCGACCCGGCCGACCTGATCGCCACCCTGGCTGACTTAGACCCTGCCACAACTCTTTTCATCGTCGCATCGAAAACCTTCTCCACACTGGAGACCCTGACTAACGCGACCGCCGCACGCCGCTGGCTGACCGACGCCCTCGGCGATGCCGCCGTGTCCCAGCATTTCGTGGCCGTCTCCACCAACAAACGCCTGGTCGACGACTTCGGTATCAACACCGACAACATGTTTGGGTTCTGGGACTGGGTCGGAGGGCGTTATTCAGTCGATTCGGCCATCGGCCTGTCGGTGATGGCCGCCATCGGCCGGGAAGCCTTCGCTGACTTTCTGTCCGGCTTCCACATCATCGACCGACATTTCAAGACCGCGCCGCTGGAGTCCAATGCACCTGTGCTGCTAGGCCTGATTGGACTGTGGTACTCCAACTTCATGGGCGCACAGTCGCGGGCCGTGCTGCCGTATTCCAACGACTTGGCCCGCTTTGCGGCCTATCTGCAACAGCTGACCATGGAGTCCAACGGCAAGTCGACGCGCGCTGACGGCACTCCGGTCACCACCGACACCGGCGAGATCTTTTGGGGCGAGCCGGGCACCAACGGCCAGCATGCCTTCTATCAGTTACTGCATCAGGGCACTCGATTGGTGCCGGCCGATTTCATCGGCTTCAGCCAACCCATCGACGACCTGCCCACCGTCGAAGGCACCGGCAGCATGCACGACCTGTTGATGAGCAACTTCTTCGCCCAGACCCAAGTGCTGGCATTCGGCAAAACCGCCGAAGAGATCGCCGCCGAGGGCACGCCCGCCGACATCGTGCCGCACAAGGTGATGCCAGGCAACCGGCCGTCCACCTCGATCCTGGCCAACCGGCTCACCCCGTCGGTGCTAGGCCAGCTGATCGCACTTTATGAGCATCAGGTCTTCACCGAAGGTGTGATCTGGGGCATCGACTCGTTCGACCAGTGGGGCGTGGAGCTGGGCAAAACGCAGGCCAAAGCGCTGCTTCCGGTGATCACCGCCGATACCTCGCCCGGCCCGCAGTCGGACAGCTCGACCGATGCGCTGGTCCGTCGCTACCGGGCCGAACGAGGGCGTACCAGCTGACCTTCTTGCGCCGACTGTGAACCTGGCGACGCGACACGCCGCAGCGGCGTCGCCAGATGCACGGTCGGTGCGCTTTAGGCGAACCGTTTGGTCAACGAGGGCGGCAGCACCCGCATCAACTGCACCAGCGGGGCCCATGGCCACCACGGGACCGCGGCCCGGCCAGGTTCGCGCTCAATCGCATCGACCAGCGACTTGACGCCAGTTGCGTTGTCCACCATGAACATTGTGCTGTTCGATTTCGCCGTCATTTCCGACTCGATGTAGCCGGGCTCGATCACCGAGACCTTGATGGGGCCCTTGCGGTATTCGGCGCGCAGCGATTCACCCAGCGAGCGAATTCCGGCTTTACTTGCGGCGTAAGACGCTTTGACTCCCGGCACCCCGGTGGCGCCGAGTACCGACGAGATAAGCACCAGATGACCGGAACCAGCCTTGGTGAACATCTCCAGCGCCGTCTCGATCTGCACCAGCGCAGCCACCAGGTTGGTCTCGATGGTCGCTTTGTTGGCCCACACCTTGCCAGAGCCCAGCCGGGCGCCCTTGCCGATGCCGGCGTTGACGATGATGCGATCGATGCCGCCGAGCTGGTCGCTGAGTTCGGCGAATACCTTCGGCACCTGCTCATGATCGTTGACGTCCAGCGCGGCCACTGCGATCTTAATAGATGGATAGCGTTGCGACAGTTCGGCTTTCAGCTCATCGAGCCGGTCGGTGCGGCGGGCGCACAGCGCCAGGTCGCGGCCCTTGGCGGCGAAGGCACACGCCATACCGGCGCCCAGACCGGAACTGGCGCCGGTGATGAGGATCTTCTGACGAGTCACCCGGGCAGCATAGCGACCAGGTTCAGCGACTACTTGAGCAGCCGCGACATCCGCCGGTCGGCCAGCACCTTGCCGCCGGTCTGGCATGTCGGACAGTACTGAAAAGACTTGTCCGCGAACGCCACTTCGCGGACGGTGTCCCCGCACACCGGGCAGGGCAACCCGGTGCGCGCGTGCACCCGCAACCCGGAGCGCTTCTCGCCTTTGAGCATGGCGGCGCCTTGGCCGACGGATCGGCTCACCGCATCCCGCAAGACAGACACCATCGCATCGTGCAACGTGGTGACCTGCTCGTCGGACAGCTTCCCGGCCGTCGCGAACGGAGAGATCTTGGCGACATGCAGGATTTCGTCGCTGTAGGCATTGCCGATACCGGCGATCACCTTCTGATCGGTGATGACGGTCTTGATCCGGCCGGTGTTGCCGGCCAACAGCCCGGCCAGATCGTCGGCGCTGACGTCCAGCGCATCAGGGCCCAGGGCGGCAATTCCCGGCACCTGCCCGGCGTCCCCGACCAGCCACACTGCCAGCCGCTTCTGCGTTCCGGCCTCGGTGAGGTCGAAGCCCGGCGCGCTGCCCGGGACACCCAGATGGACCCGCAGCGCAATCGGCCCCTTGCCCGGCCGCAGTGGCGCCGCGGCCAGCTTGTCGGACCATCGCAGCCAGCCGGCACGAGACAGGTGAGCGATCAGCAACAGCTTCCCAGCCTGCAGCCCCAGGTATTTGCCCCACCGATCGGCCCCGACGACGGTTTGGCCGTACAGGGCGTCGATCGGCGGGTCGAATGTTTTCAGCACCGACAGGGCGGCGACATCGACGCGACCGATGGTCAAACCGGCGGCGTGCCGCCGCAGGTGGTCGACCAGCGCTTCGATCTCGGGGAGTTCAGGCACGAGTTCAGTCTGCCGACCGCGATAGCGAGGTGTCTATCGAAGCTCATGCCGCCCAGGACGCGCCGTTCCACCCGGAGCCCTCAGCAAGTAGGTGTCCATGATCCAGCCGTGCCGTGCACGGGCTTCGGCTCGCAGTGCCGCGATGCGCGGACCCACCTCACCGACGGTGCCCGCCACCAGCAGCTCATCGTCGGTACCGAGGTAGGCGCCCCACCAGATCCGGGTTTCGGCGGGGCACACCTGAAACGAGCAGTCGGCATCGAGCATTACCACGGCCGAGCCGGACATGCCTTGCTTCCGCAGCTGCCTACCGGTGGTGATGAGTACCGGCTCACCGACCTCGTTGAGCGGGATGCGGTGGCGCGCCGTCAGTGCCTGCACCGCGGTAATGCCGGGGATGACGTCGAAGCTGAAGTCGACGTCGGCCGCGACCGCTTCAAGGATGCGTAACGTGCTGTCGTAGAGCGACGGGTCACCCCACGCCAGGAAGGCCCCCACGCCATCGGGACCGAGTTCGCCGGAGATGGCCTCCGCCCAGACCGGCGCGCGCGCCGCGTGCCAATCCGCAACCGCCTCCCGGTAGTCGGCATCGGCCGCCCGCTTCGGGTCGGGCAGCTCGACGAAGCGGTACCCGGGTTCGCGGATGAACCGAGCGCAGATCTCCCGGCGCAGCGCCACCAGGTCGCTTTTCTGCTCCCCTTTGTCCATCGCGAAGAACACCTGCGTGTCGTTGAGCGCCCGGATCGCCTGGACGGTCAGGTAGTCGGGGTCTCCGGCGCCGATGCCGATCACGTGAATATGCCGACTCACCATGCCGACTCTGCGGTCCAACCCGGCCGTCCCGCAACCCGGCGCCGACGCTCGGGCGCGTTTTGACTGGGTGCTGCCGGGCATCCGGGCGTCCGAATCGCGATCCCGCGGTGTTGCGGCGGCAGGCTAACATCGTCCGCATCGGCGTCGAGGGATAGGGTTCGAATGTCAAGTTGGATGCGAGACGCCGCGACGGATGTCAATTCCACGCGATCACTATCTGGACGCGCCCGCGCACGACGGTGGCAGCAGTTGATCAAGTCATTTCCGTCATTGTCGGAAATGAGAGTGTTGGACCTGGGTGGAACGCCGGAATCATGGCGACTCGCGCCCGTGCGGCCCAAGTCGGTCACCACGGTGAACCTGCTGCCTGCGGAATCGGACCAACCGGACTTATCGCCATCCAGGGAAACGCCTGCGATCTTCCGCGCCCCGTTGCCAGTGACCACTTTGACCTGGTGTTCTCCAATTCGCTGCTCGAGCACGTGGGTGGCCATGTGCAACGCCAACGACTGGCTGACAACATCCACTCGCTCGCCGACCAACATTGGGTGCACGCCATACCGATATCTTCCGATCGAACCGCACTGGCTTTTTCCTGGCATCCAATGGTTGCCCTACGCGGCTCGCGTTCAAGTATCGATTCATTGGAACCGCGGCCACATTCGGACCCACACCCGCGAAGAGGTGCAGCAACAGGTCGATGAAGTCGAGCTGATCGGCATTTCGCAGATGCGTCGCTACTTCCCGTCCTCGGTTATTTGGTACGAACGATTCGCCGGATTGATCAAGTCGTTAGTCGCTATCCGAAATGACGTGTCTCAGGTAAATGAGCCCGACCAGTTCTAGAGTTGTGGGGTTCACGTGCAGCCGCCGGTCTCGTTTCGCTGGCGGGGGCCGCGACACCGCGCCGGCAAGAAACCCGATACCCCGGGTACCTAGTACCCAGGGTATTGACACACCACTCCTCGCTTCCTACCGTCTAGAAGCACGGCACCTGATGAAGGGACACCAGCGATGACCACAGCGGTGAAACCGGGTGGGCCGAGCCGGGAAGAGTTTTCGGAGCGTCTGCTCAAAGGCTCGGTCAAAAAGTCCTACGCGCCTGTCGTGGACATCGACTGGGACGCGCCGCTGGACCCGGACAAGTTCTACCTGCCGCCACGGCTGGTGTCCCTGTACGGCACCTCCATGTGGGACGAGATGACCCGCGAGCAACAAATCGAGCTGTCCCGCCAGGAGCTGGTCAACAGCTTGTCGGCCGGAATCTGGTTCGAGAACATGCTCAACCAATCGCTGTTGCGGACCATCCTGCACGAGGACCCCACGAGCCGGTCCACGCATTACAAGCTGACCGAGCTGGGCGACGAGACCCGCCA
Source organism: uncultured Actinomycetota bacterium (assembly GCA_963848535.1). Taxonomy (GTDB): domain Bacteria; phylum Actinomycetota; class Actinomycetes; order Mycobacteriales; family Mycobacteriaceae; genus Mycobacterium. Next base: position 278,601 of record CAWKEM010000004.1, on the reverse strand, counting down.
CATGGTTATGTTCGGCAGGGCCATCGAACGTGTCGGCGCCAAGCCGGTGCGCCCACGGCTGTTTCACCGGATGATCATCAACGCCTTGCCGCTGGCGTTCCAGCGAGGGGCGATGCTGTGGGTGGCCGCCCTGATCGGTGAAGAAATCTTCGACTCCCTGCAGCGACAGATGATGGACGATCCGGAACTACAGCCAATTGTCCAGCGGGTCATGCGAATTCACGTCACCGAAGAGGCGCGCCACATTCAGTTCGCCCGCGACGGTGCGCGCAAGCGAGTCCAGACGATGCCCCGGTTCAACAAATGGTTCATGGCGAATATCAACGGGCTCGGTGGCTACTTCTTCCGCTACCTGTTCAGCAATCCGATCCCCTACGCGCGGACAGGCCTGGACGCCAAGCGGGCACGGGCCATTGCTCGCAACAGCCCGCACCGACACCAAGTCCAAGCGTCGGGCTTTGCGCCGCTGGCGGCGTTTTTGACCGAGGTCGGCCTGATGGGCCCGATCGCGCGCCGCGGCTGGCAGCGCACCAAGTTTCTGTGACACAGACGCGCGGCCCGGTTGAGGCCGGCCCGCCCGTCATCGTCGTCGGTGCCGGTGCCGCCGGCCAAGCCGCCGCGGCCGAGCTGCTGGCCGGCGGAATCACCGAATTCTGGATCCTGGATAAAGCAGCCGGCCGGCCGGCCGCCCTGGGTACCCGCCTCCGGCCCGGCTGCGAGGTCATCAGTTCGGTGTTCGACGACGACACCCACACCTGGGCGTTGCGCACCTCCACCGGCGAGGTTTTCCAGAGTCGTGTCGTGATCGCGGCCCACCGGCCACCGCCCATCCCATGGATACCCGAGATCGCCGGGCGCAACGACTTCCGCGGAGCGTCATTTCACGCGGCACGGTGGGACGCCGATTTCGATCCGCAGGGCAAGCACATCGCGATCGTCGGCGCCGACACCACCGCGGGTTACTACATCGGGCGGCTGAGCGAGTCGGCGGCCTCGCTCACCGTCTTCGCGCACCCGCCGCGCCGGTTCGTCCACGAGCTGCCGTTGCCGATGACCCGTGCCAAACGTTGGCTGCGCCGCCGGTTCCAACCGGCCGCATCAAGTGGGCAGTCGCGGCCCGCGCCCGTGCCGGTGGGATCGCCGATCAGCACCATCACCTCGTCGGGCATCCGCACCAGCGACGGCGTCTACCACCGCGCCGACGCCATCATTTACGGAACCGGGTTCACGATCCCTGACCGGACCTCTGATGAGACGCTGGCCGGCGCCGGCGGATTAACCATCAGGCAGGCCTGGGACGACGGCATGGAGCCCTACTTCGGGGTCGCTGTTCACGGTTTCCCGAACTACTTTTTCATCACCGGGCCTGATATCGGTGCCCAAGCACGCTACGTCGCCGAGTGCGTGGGGCTGGTGCAACACATCGCCAGCACCCGTATTGAGGTGCGGCGCAGCAGCCAGCACGTGTTCAACGAACGCGCCTGTGTGAAACCCGCCCAGCCCCATCGGGTGGTATCGGCGTTCGACCTGTCATGCAGCGCCGCGGACGATGACACCTACGACGGCGTGGCGACGCTGACAATAGCCGGCACGCACCATCCGGTGCGCGTCCGGCTCGCCGGCCACCTTGATCCGATCGACGGGAAATATCACTGGCAGGGAACGGTTTTCAGCCCCTCATCGCAGCCCCTACCGGAAACGGTAGGCATGCAGGCGCGAACGGTGACGATGACCGTGGGCGAGCGCAGCGCGCCCGCGCGCATCATCGAACAAACCCCGTGGGGCACGCACTCGGTCGCCGGCGTGGGCGCTCCGCCCTACGTATTGGGTGACCGCTGAGCTGAGAAGGACAGGCCGCGAGCGCGCCTTGAACGCCTAGCACGGCGAGCACAGCCGCTTTCCGGCGCCGCCCCGAGTTTGACCACACGCACCAGGTGGGTAACCCCGCCACGCGCGTGCTGCGCAGTCGACGCGAACACTATGGTCGTCGTCGTGCAGGTCGGGGCTTCGAAGGGGGACGGGGCACGTAGCTCACTCGCATCGGGCCGGCGCAGGCATGGGTCCACGGCGGACCACCGCGGGCAGCGATTTCCGGCGGCGTCGCGGCCGCTGAATTGCCAGTCGAAAGTGCTGCCGCCGAGGGGGCGGATTCTCAAGCAGTCAGCCGGGCAGAAATTCGGGGAGCAGGAGATGGAACCGTACGACAGGACCGAGCTGGAAAGCCGGATTACCATGTTCCATCCGTTTTCAAGCAGACTGGGAATGCGGGCGCCTCAGTTCGAGTACCGACAGGCGCGCTCGTATCTCACCGGGTTACGGCTCGCGGCCAGCGAGCACAAGGCCCTGAGGGGAAGGGGTCGCAGCCGTGAGCTCGGTAGCTGAGTCGCCCAGCTCGCTGGCGGTTGCGACGCAGACGGATCAGTCGGTGACGGTGCTGACCGTCGACGGTGTGCTTGACAACACCAACTCGGCGGCGCTCCGTGACACCATCGCTAAGGCCACGCTCGACGGGCCCTCCGCCGTCATCGTCAACATCACCGCACTGAATGTGCCCGCGGAATCGGCCTGGTCCACCTTCATCGGCGCCTACTGGCAGTTGCACACCGAGCCCGACGTCCCAGTCGTGCTGGTCTGCGCTCATCGCGCGACCCGCGAGGCGGTCACCCGCAACGGGGTCGCCCACTTCATGCCGGTGTTTTCGACCGAGAAAGCGGCGAGGAACGCGCTCGGTCGGCTTTCACGCCGCACCGTCCGGCGTGCCGAGGCGCGGCTGCCTGCGGACCTGACCAGCCTCCGCGAATCACGCCGGCTGGTTCGCGAATGGCTCACCGCGTGGTCGCGATCCCCGTTCATCCCGGTTGCCTTGGTGGTCGTCAACGTGTTCGTGGAAAACGTGCTGGAACACACTGCAAGCGTCCCGATAATGCGGATCGAGACCGATGGCGCGACAGCGACCATCGCGGTGTCCGACGACAGCAACGCTCCCGCCCGGCGGCTGCCGCCGCCGGCGAAGGGCATCGACGTGTCGGGCCTGGCGATCGTCGAGGCTTTGTCACGCGCATGGGGCAGCACTCCCACCTCTTCTGGAAAGACGGTTTGGGCCGTCATCGGCCCCGAGAACCAGCTTTAGCCCGGCGCCTTGGTTGTGCTCAACCCTGGGCGCGGGTCAAACTAGAACACGTTCTAATGTCGTGTGACGGCCCCTTTCAGGAAGGCAGATGACGTGCGGTTCAGCTATGCGGAGGCAATGACCGACTTTTCGTATTACATCCCGCTGGCCAAGGCGGCCGAGGCGGCCGGGTACCACAGCATGACGATTGCCGACAGCATCGCCTACCCGTTCGAATCCGACTCGAAGTACCCGTACACGCCCGACGGCAATCGAGAGTTCCTGGACGGCAAGGCCTTCATCGAGACGTTCGTCCTGACCGCGGCGCTGGGCGCGGTGACCTCGACGCTGCGGTTCAACTTCTTCGTCCTCAAGTTGCCCATCCGGCCGCCGGCTCTGGTGGCCAAGCAAGCCAGTTCGCTGGCCGCACTGATCGGTAATCGTGTGGGCCTGGGAGTGGGCACCAGCCCCTGGCCGGAGGACTACGAACTGATGGGCGTCCCCTTCGCCAAGCGCGGCAAGCGGATGGACGAATGCATCGAGATCGTGAAGGGCCTCACCACCGGCGACTACTTCGAGTTCCACGGCGAGTTCTACGACATCCCCAAGACCAAGATGACCCCGGCTCCTACCCAGCCGATCCCGATCCTGATCGGCGGCCACGCCGATGCGGCGCTGCGGCGCGCGGCGCGCGCGGACGGATGGATGCACGGCGGCGGGGACCCCGAGGAACTCGACGGGCTCATCGCCAAGGTCAACCGGTATCGCGAGGAAAAGGGAAAGACGGGCCCATTCGAGATCCACGTCATCTCGGCCGACGCCTACACCCCGGACGGCATCAAGCGACTCGAGGACAAAGGCGTCACCGACGTCATCGTGGGCTTCCGCATCCCCTACATCACGGGCAACGACACCGAGCCGCTGGAAACCAAGATCCGCAACCTGGAGATGTTCGCCGAGAACGTGATCGCGAAAGTCTAAGCGTCACAGCGAATCCCATTTCGGAGCGCGCTTCTCCCGGTGAGCTATAGCCGCCTCGACCGGATTGTTGGTGAAACCGCTGAGGATCTGGGTGCGGTTCTCCAGCTCTATGGCATGACGCAGACTGGGCGCGTCCAGCGCCGTGTTGAGGCCGATCTTGGTCTGCCAGACGCCGTAGGCGTTGTTCGCGGCGATCGAGCGGGCCACCTTAAGCGCGGCCGGCATCAGGTCATCCGGGGCCACCACTTCATGTACCAGCTTGATGCGGTAGGCCTCGGCGGCGTCGATGATGCGGCCGGTCAGCATGAGCTCGCGCGCCACCCCCGCGCCCACGATTTTCGGCAGCAGGTAACTGGTGCCCATGTCCATCGACGAGAAGCCCGCCTTGATGAACACCGACCCGAACCTGGCCTGGTCGGAAGCGACCCGGATATCGCAGACCAACGCGAACGCCAGACCACCCCCGACGGCGACACCGTTGACCGCGGCGATCACCGGAATGGGTAGCTCGTAGAGGCGGGTGAAAAGGTCGGCCAGGCGAACCTGGGCGTCGTAGTTGACCTTGAACGCCGGGCTTGTTGGTTTGGTCTTGGTCCAGGGCTCACCGGTGCCGCTCAAATCGGCGCCGGCACAGAACCCGCGACCGGCGCCGGTCAGGATCGCCACCCGGAATTCGCCTGCGCCGAGCTCGTCGAGAGCCTCGTCCACGCCGTCGATCAGCGATCCATCGATGGCGTTCAGGCGGTCGGGCCGGTTCAGGGTGATGCGGGCGATGTCGTCGCCGAGAGTTTCCAATTCCACTGCGGGCATATCCAGACCGTAGGCGACGTGGGTATTTACCGGTGACGCCTACGGTGGTTTTGCGTGGTACACGATCAATCGAAGGAGTAGTCATGGCACGAACTGAGGATGACACCTGGAATCTGGCCAATAGTGTGGGAGCCACTGCCACCATGGTGGCCGCGGCGCGGGCCGCGGCCACCAGACGTCCGCAGCCGGTCATCAACGATCCCTTCGCCGAGCCGCTGGTGCGCGCTGTCGGGCTGGACGTGTTCAACCGGGTGGCCTCCGGCGAACTCGATTTCGACAATGTCGAAGACGGCGTGGGGATTCCGCGGATGATCGACACCTTCGCGGCCCGCGCCCGCTTTTACGACGACTACTTCGCCGAGGCGACCGAAGCCGGAATACGGCAGGTCGTGATCGTGGCAGCGGGCCTTGACTCCCGCGCCTACCGGCTGCCGTGGCCGACGGGGACCACTGTCTACGAAATCGACCAACCTGAGGTGATCGAGTTCAAGACCTCGACGTTGTCCAAGATCGGCGCTGAGCCCACCGCCGAGTACCGCACGGTGGGCATCGACCTTCGCCAAGACTGGCCGGCCGCGCTGCAGGCCGCCGGCTTCGACACCGCCCAGCCGACCGCATGGCTTGCCGAAGGGGTGCTCATCGGCTTTCTGCCGCCTGAGGCCGAGGTTCGATTGCTGGAAAGCGTGATATCACTGAGCGCTAAGGGCAGCCGCCTGGCCGCCGACTACGGTCCGATCACCGAACCGTCGCAGGAGTCGCAGGAACAAGCGCGCGTGATGACCGAAGGCTGGCGGCGACAGGGGCTGGACTTGGACATCGCTGATCTGACCTACCCCGGCGAACACACCGACGTCGCAGCACACCTGGAAGCCCGCGGGTGGGATGCGACCAGGTCCAGCCTCGGCGACCTCTTCACGGCAGCCGGCCTGCCGGAACTGGACGAAGTCGATCAACAGGGTCCGCCGGCCGCCACGATCGGGTTCGTGCGGGCCGTCCTCAAGTAACCGCGAAAGTGCAACTACCGACGCTTCTTCTCGGGAAACCGGTTGCTCGCTGCACTTTCGCGACTCACGAGGACCGTTTGGCCAGCCACTCGGCCTGCATCACAAGCAGGGCCATGATCTCCAGCGCCGGGGTCTGCGGGTCGAGTTCGCGGTACCGCTGATAGACGTTGACGACGACCCGCTCGGCGTCCAGCCAGGTCGCGTACTCGCCGAGGTCGATGGTGTCGGCGGCTTCGGCCCACGACAGGCCCTCGCGGTAGGCGGCCTCGGCCTGTTCGGCGACGTGCACGAGATAGCCACGGACCGCGCGGATCCCATCGGGATCGGTGACCGGGCCGTGGCCGGGTATCACCGTCGGCGCGTCCAGGGCGATCATCGCGTCGCACGCCGCGACCCAGTTGGCGATCGGGCCGGCCCACACGATCGGCGTGCAGCCGATGAACAACAGATCGCCGCCGAACAACACCCCCGCGTCGGGCACGTGCACCACGGAATCCGCGGCGGTGTGTGCGGGACCCAGATTCAGCAGATCGACCCGCCGCCCGCCCACCTCGATGGTGAGGTCGCGGTCAAACGTCTGGTCGGCGTTGCGCACCTCGATGCCACTGAAGTCGAACTGCCCGAAGCGGTCTCGCGCATAGGGCGTCGCGACCGGTCCCAGGTTGGCGGTCTGCGCCATCGCCAGCATCTCCGGTGGTATCCCATGCGAGATCTCGTCGGCGGTGCCCTGCGCGGCGATGATCCGCACCGACGCGTCGAGCAGCTGGTTGCCGTGCGTGTGGTCGCCGTTGGAGTGGGTGATCAAGGCGTCGGTAATCGGCGCACCATCGGTGATGGGCTTCATCGCGGTGAGCATTTCGCGCGTCAACGCCAGGTCGAACAGGGTGTCGACGAGCAGGGAGGCTCCGTCGCCGGCAACCAGCCCGGCGTTGCTCCACCCATAGCCGCCGTCCGGCAGCGTCCATGCCCACACCCGGTCGGCGACCTGGTGGAGGCCGCGGGTGTACGGCACCCGCGCGGGAGCCCGGTTGACCCGAACTGCGGCGGTTTTGGCGTCCGGGTTGAGCCGGGGCGCCAACGGGTGCGGTGCGTTGCCGGCACGGACGGTTTGTCGAGTCTCCCCCAGCCCCTGGACCCGGAGGGTGACGACGTCGCCGTCGTGCAGCCAGCCGGGGAACGATTCCAGCGCTGTCGGGCTGAGGTGCTCGACAAGCGTGCAGGTGGGCACTGTGCCGGAGCCGATGACGTCGCCGGGGTTCAGTGTCACTCCGCGCGAAACGTAGGAGATGACTTCACCGAAGCTCCAGTCCATCTGGGCGGTCGACCCCGAACCGATCACGGTGTCGTTGACCAGGGCGGTCACCTGCAGGTCGAGCTTGCCGTCGCGACGGTACGGCTCGAGCTCGTCGGGCGTTACCAGGTATGGGCCAAGCGTGACTCCGCTGTCTTTGCCCTTGCCCTGGCCGATCGCCAGTTGGCTCTCCATTTGCTGTAGGTCTCGTGCCGACCAGTCGTTGAAGATGGTGTAGGCGATGATGGCTTGTTCCGCTTGTTCGATCGTCAAGTCCTTGCCACCGGTTCCGATGACTGCGGCGATCTCCAATTCGAAGTCCTGCCAAGCACTTCCGGGTGCCGTCGGGGCGTCGTCATAGGGGCCTAAAACGGTTGCCGGGCACGCGAAGTAAAACGCGGGAATGCGGTACCACGTGTCGGCGAGCACCCGCCCGGCGCCCAGCGCGGCCTGGCAATTGCGCATGTGGTCCAAGAAGCATAAGGAGTCCCGGATCGACGGCGGACGTGGGATCGGCGCCATCAACCTCACCTCGTCCAGACGCACCGTCGCCGATGGGGAACGCTGCACGTCCTCGCCCGCCTGCCGCAGCCCGTCAGCTCCCCGCCCGATGAGGTCGAGCATCGTCACGCCCGGCGGCATTGCGTAGACGGTGTCGCCGGAAAGCAACCCGGTACGTTCACCGTTATCAGCTTGATAGGTAACCCATTTCATTCGCGTACCACCTCACTCGGTTCCTTGTCCGGCCGCAGCCCACGCCAGCTCGATTGGCGCAATCGATTGTCCGGGGTCCATTCGCTGTAGCGCACTTCCGCCACCAGCACCGGCTCGACGAACGTCACGCCCTTGGCTTCGCGCGGCGGCAGTGGGGCGTCGAAGGGTGATTGGTCGGTGTGCAGCGGCGCCAGTGTCTTCTTCAGGTTCGCCAGGTCGCGTTCGGTGAAGCCGGTGCCCACGCGCCCGGCGAAATGCAGGGCCTCAGCACTGGGGATGCCCATCAGCAGCGAGCCGATGCCGCTACTGCGTTCGCCTTCCCCGGCTTTCCAGCCGCCGATGACGACTTCCTGAGTGTTCCAATGCTTGTCCTTGACCCAGGACCCAGAGCGCCGGCCCGGCCGATAAGTCGAGTCGCGTTTCTTGGCGACCACGCCCTCCCAGCCGTGCTTGCCGGAGTACTCCAGCGCCTGCTTGCCGTCCCCGGGCAGCAGCTCAGGAACGATGAGATTGCTGCCAACGGCCAGAGTTTCCAGCAGCTTTCGCCGGTCTTGGTAGCGGGCCCGCAGCAGCGAGCGGCCGTCCAGGTAAAGCAGGTCGAAGGCCCAGAACTCGACATGGGTGCCGCGACCCCGATTCTGCATCGCGTGGAAGCTGGGCACACCGGACTTGTCCAAAACGACGGCCTCGCCGTCGAGCACCACGTGATGGTCAGCCAGATCAGCTGCCAGCGAACGTAATTCGGGATATTCCTTGGTGACCTCGCGGCCGCGTCGGGACCGTACCCGCAAGGCGCCGTGGTCGGCCTCGATCAGCAGCCGGTAGCCGTCCCATTTGCCTTCGAAGGCCCACTGGCTTGCCCGGTACGCGGCGACCGAGCCGTGTGTTGCCAGCATAGGGGCGAGTTCGTCGAAGTCGAAGACCGTCTGGTCCTTCATCCGGTGCGCCAGCCATTGGTCGCCATTGGTCTGGATCAGCGCATAACGGCCGGAGATCCGGCTGCCGTGCAGATTGACGATCACCTCGTCGTCACGGAACTTCTCGGTGTCGTAGGTTCCCGAGTCCCAGATGACCACCTTCCCGGCGCCGTACTCGCCGTTGGGGATGACGCCCTCGAAGCCCGCATATTCGAGCGGATGATCCTCGGTGTGGACCGCCAGGTGGTTCACCGACGTGGTGTCGGGCAGGTTCTTCGGTACCGCCCACGACACCAGCACGCCGTCTCGTTCCAGCCGGAAGTCATAGTGCAGCCGGCGGGCGTGGTGCTCCTGGATGACGAAGGTGTTTCCTTGCCCGATTGCGGGTTTGGTCTTCGGAACCGGCTCGGGTGTTTTCGACGCGTCACGCATGCTGCGGTACTTGGTCAGCCGATCCGAGACGGGCACTCCGGCATCCAGGGCATCCAGCGGTGCCAGCAGGTCCCCGTCGCGCGCGACCCGGGCAAGCACCTCGTCGTAGCTCAACTGGCGCAGCCCGGGGTCGCCGAGTTCGTCCCAGGTGCGTGGCGCCGCGACCGTCGGATGTTCGCGTCCGCGCAGCGAGTACGGCGCAATCGTCGTCTTGGAGCCGCTGTTCTGGCTCCAGTCCACGAACACCTTTCCCGCCCGCAGGCTCTTGGTCATGGTCGACGTGACCGACTTGGGCCTCGCCTTTTCCAGTTGTTGCGCAATGCGTTTGGCCAACACCGTGGCGCCCCTGCTGCTTACCGGCTGCTTCAGCGGCACGTAGAGGTGCAGGCCCTTGCTGCCGCTGGTGAGCGGAAAAGTAGTCAGCCCGATATCGGCGATCAGGTCGTGGACAGCATGCGCCACCTCGGCCAGCTGCGCCATCGTCACGCCCTCGCCGGGGTCGAGGTCGAACACCAGCCGGGTCGCCGGACCGGGCTTGAGTTCCTGTGCCCTGCTTCGGGTCCACTCGGCGACGAACCGCCACTGCGGCACATGTACCTCCAGGGCGGCCTGTTGTGCGATCCAGGCCAGCGCGGCGGGGCTGTCGATGATCGGATATGTCGTCGTTCCGGACCGGTGGGTGACGCTGGCGCGCGGCAGCCAGTCAGGCGCCGACGAGGCCAGTTGCTTTTCAAAGAACGAGGGCTCCTCGACGCCGTTGGGCCAGCGTTTGCGTGTTGCCGGACGCCCGGCGATGTGCGGGATCATCACCTCGGCGATGCTCGTGTAGTAGTCGAAGACGTCGCCCTTGGTGGTTCCGGTGGCCGGGTACAGGACTTTGTCGGCGTTGGTCAGCTTGACCCGTTGCGTCGCTGTCGAGCCCATGCTGTCAACCTACGTGTTGCCGGTCGGGCGCCGGTACCGTCGAGAGCGTGGTTCGGCTGAACAGCACAACGCTGCGGCGTCTGCCGATCGCGACGCCGAGTTATGACCGTGAGGCCGTCCGGGTGGGCATCGCGCATTTCGGTGTGGGCGGCTTTCACCGGTCCCATCAGGCGATGTATGTCGACCGGTTGCTCGAGTTGGGGCTGGCGCACGAGTGGGGCATCTGCGGGATCGGAGTGATGCCGGCCGACCGCCGGATGAAAGAGGTGTTGACCGCCCAGGACGGCCTGTACACGCTGATCTCCGAACACCCCGACGGCAGCCGGGACGCTCGGGTGATCGGCTCGATCGTCGACTACCGCTATGCGCCCGACGACCCGCAGGCGACGATGGAGCTGCTGGCCGCGCCGACCACGCGCATCATCTCGATGACCGTCACCGAGGGCGGCTACCAGATCAGGGACCCCGGGTCCGTGTTCGGCCTCATCGCGCAGGCCCTGGCCCGGCGCCGCGACCGCGGCATCGCGTCGCCCACAGTCGTGTCGTGCGACAACATCGAGCACAACGGCGACGTCGCGCGGCGGGCCGTCATCGCCCATGCCGAACTGCTGGGTCGGGGCCTGGCCGGCTGGGTCACCGAACACACCCGGTTCCCGTGCTCGATGGTGGACCGCATCACCCCGGTCACCACCCCGGACGTCATCGTCGGGGCAGAACGCGACTTCGGCGTCGCCGACCAGTGGCCGGTGGTGGCCGAGGCGTTCGCTTCCTGGGTGGTCGAGGACGACTTCGCCGACGGCAGACCACCGCTGGAACACGCGGGTGTCCTGCTGGTCGACGATGTGGGCCCGTACGAGTTGATGAAGCTGCGGCTGCTCAACGCCGGTCACCAGTGCCTGTGCTACTTCGCAGCGCTGTGTGGCTATCGCATGGTGCACGACGCGGCGCGTGATCCGTTGTTCGCCGAATTCCTGCTGGCCTATTTCGATTCCGAAGCCATTCCGACGCTTCAGCCGGTCCCGGGCATCGATCTGCGGTCCTACACCCGAGGGCTCATCGAGCGCTTCGCGAACCCGGGCGTGCGTGACACGGTGGCGCGATTGTGCGCCTACTCCTCGGATCGAATCCCGGCCTGGCTGCTTCCGGTGATCCGCACCAACCTGCTGACCGGCGCACCCATCCGGCTGGCGTCAGCCGCGGTAGCAAGCTGGGCCCGCTACGCCGAGGCGGTCGATGAACGTGGCGAACCCATCGAGGTCGTCGACAACTTGGCGGCTTCGCTGGTGCCCGTCGCCCGGTCGCAGCGGTTACATCCGACCGCCTTCATCGAGAACGCGGCGGTGTTCGGGGAGCTGGCCCAGGTACCCCGCTTCGTCGAGGCCTATCGCTGGGCGCTGGATTCATTGCACACCCGCGGGGCACGGGCGACCCTGGGGGTGTTGCTGCACGGCTTCACGAGCGGACCGTGAAAGGAGGAAACCGTGACCCGCGGGCTGGTGATCGGTGAAGCATTGATCGATACCGTCAACGGCCACCCCACGGCTCGGCACGTTGGCGGCAGCCCGCTCAACGTCGCCGTCGGACTGGCCAGGCTGGGACGCGATGTCGATTTCCTGACCCACATCGGCGACGACGATGCCGGCCGGCACATCGCCGATTACATCAGATCCTCTGGCGCGCAACTTGTTCCGGGCAGCATCGCGGCTACCCGTACGCCGACCGCAGTGGCGACCATCGCTGACGACGGCTCGGCCAGCTACACCTTCGACCTGGAGTGGCAGCTCTCCGGCACGCCGGATGTCGGGCCGCCGCTGTTGGTGCACACCGGATCCATCGCCGCCGTGCGGGAACCGGGATGCGTGGCGGTCGCGGCGCTGCTCGACACCTATCAGGTTTCGGCCACCGTCACCTTCGACCCCAACATGCGCCCGTCGTTGATCGTCGACCGGAGCCTGGCCCGCGAACGCATCACAAACCTCGTCGAGCGCAGCGACATCGTCAAGGTCAGTGACGAGGACCTGCGGTGGATCGATCCCGACCACGAACCGGAGTGGACGGCCCGGACCTGGTTGGCGTCGGGACCTGCGATCGTCGCTGTGACGATGGGCGATCGGGGCTCGCTGGCATTGTGCGCGGCCGGCCGGGCTCGGGTGACTGCCAGGCCGGTCCGGGTGGTCGACACCGTCGGCGCCGGCGACGCATTCATGGTCGGCCTGCTCGACACGTTCTGGGAACTGGGCTTGTTGGGTGCTGACCGACGAGCCGCTCTCGGCGAAATCGGGCTGGACGAGCTGACTGCCGCGCTCGAGGCAGCGGCCCTGTCGTCGGCGCTGACCGTTGCCCGCGCCGGGGCCGTCCTACCCGATCGGGCCGCCCTGCGGGCTCATTCCTCCTCTGCCCCTGGGCGTTTGGCCTAGGGCGGCATGATCGGCGGTAGGCGGATGGGCGGGCTCCTCAGCGACAATGGGTGGTGTCGCGGCTGCTGCCTTACGCCCACGCTGTTACGTGACCCGGTTATGCGGGCATACTGACTTACATGCGCTCCATCTGGAAGGGTTCGATCGCATTTGGGCTGGTCAACGTGCCGGTCAAGGTGTACAGCGCCACCCAGGACCATGACATCAAATTCCATCAGGTGCACGCCAAGGACAACGGCCGAATCCGGTACCAGCGGGTGTGCGAGTTGGACGGCGAGGTCGTCGAATATCGTGACATCGCCCGAGCCTACGAATCCGAAGACGGCCAAATGGTAGTGATCACCGATGACGACATCGCCACCTTGCCCGAAGAACGCACCCGCGAAATCGAAGTACTCGAGTTCGTGCCGGCCAGCGAGGTCGACCCAATGCTGTTCGACCGCAGTTACTTTTTAGAGCCGGATTCGAAGTCGTCCAAATCCTATGTGCTGCTGGCCAAAACACTCGCCCAAACGGACCGGATGGCGATCGTTCATTTCACGTTGCGTAACAAGACCCGGCTGGCGGCGTTGCGCGTCAAGGACTTCGGCAAGCGCGACGTGATGGTGGTACACACGTTGTTGTGGCCCGATGAGATCCGCGATCCCGACTTCCCCGTACTCGACAAGAAGGTCGAGATCAAGCCCGCGGAGCTCAAGATGGCGGGCCAGGTGGTGGAGTCGATGGCCGAAGACTTCAACCCAGACCGCTACCACGACACCTACCAAGAGCAGCTCCAGGAACTGATCGTCGCGAAACTCGAAGGCGGGGAGGCATTCACCGCCGAGGAGCGACCAAGAGAACTGGACGAGACCGAAGATGTCTCCGACCTGCTGGCCAAGCTGGAGGCCAGCGTGAAGGCACGCTCGGGTGACGGCAGGGCACCGGCCAAGAAGACAGCCGCAAAGAAGGTACCGGCCAAAAAGACCGCTTCGGAAGCGGCCTCGAAGTCCTGATGCGCATGTGCGCACCGCGCTAGCGCCGTCGGGTCGCCAGGAATCGGGTCGCCGCCGCGACCAGGTTGATCACGGCGACGATGATGATCAGGGTCAGTGCCGCACCCCAGATCCTCAGGAAACCTGCGTGTTCGGGGTTGGTGAGTTCGGTGTAGATCAACAGCGGCAGCGAGGCCATGTTGCCGTGGAGGATATCGAGATTGATGGACCGGCTGTACCCGACCAGCACCAGCACCGGCGCGGTTTCGCCGATGACGCGGGCGACGGACAGCAAGACGCCGGACACGATGCCGGGCATCGCGATCGGGAAGACGATCCGCACGATCGTCTTCCATTTGGGAACACCCAGCGCGTAGCTGGCTTCTCGCAGATCGTCGGGGACCAACCTGAGCATTTCCTCGGCGGACCGCACCACCACGGGCAACATCAGCAAGACCAGCGCCAGCGACACAGCGAAGGAACTCTGCTGGAATCCGAGCGTCGCGATCCACAGGCTGAAGACGAATAGCGCGGCCACGATCGAGGGCACCCCGGCGAGCACGTCGACCATGAAGGTCGTCAGACGCACCAACCGGCCCGAACCGTATTCCACCAGCAGCACCGCGGTCATCAAGCCCAGCGGTACGGACAGGATGCCGGCCACCCCGGCCTGTACCAGCGTCCCGTACAGCGCGTGGTACACACCGCCGGCAAATTGCTCTGGCAAGACGCCGCGCAGCGAGTGGGTCCACCATCCCGACCGGGTGACGGCGTACCAGCCCCGCGCGACCACAACCGACAGCACCCAGGCCAGCGGCACCAGCGCGCCGACGAACGAACCGAGGAAGAATAGTGTCGCGACGTTGTTGGTGATCCGCCGCCGAATGCTGAGAGGGCTGAACGCTTGCTTTTTGACCGGCTTGTCCAGCGCGTCAACGGTCATGCGTTGACCTTCCCGCCGGCGATCGCACGAGCGAGGGCGTTGACGATGAACGTCAAGACGAACAACGCAAATCCCGCGGAGATATAGGCCCCGGTGGGCAACGGTTCACTGAATTCGGCTGCTGCCGAGGCGATCTTGGAGGCGAACGTGTAACCACCGTCGAACAGCGACCAATCACCCGGGTGCGCGGCCGAGCGTAAAATGATCAGCACCGCCACGGTTTCTCCCAGGGCACGGCCCAACCCCAGCATCGACGCCGCGACGACACCGCTGCGGCCGAACGGCAGCACGGTCATCCGCACCACCTCCCACTTTGTGGCGCCGAGCGCCTGCGCCGCTTCCATCTGAATATGCGGGGTCTGCCGGAACACTTCCCGCGAGACCGAGGTGATGATCGGCAGGACCATCACCGAGAGCACCATGCCGGCGGTGAAGATGGTGCCGCCACCGGCCAACGAGACGTTGCCCTGCTTGAACAGAAACAACCACCCCAGGTTGCTGTTGAGAAATGCCGCGACTGGCTCGAGCTTGGGCGCCAGCACGAAAATTCCCCACAACCCGAAGATGATCGACGGCACCGCAGCCAGTAGATCGACCATCGCCCCGAAGGGGCGCGCCAGCCGTTTCGGCGCATATTGGGTGAGGAACACCGCGATACCGACCGCAATCGGCACGGCCAACACCAGCGCGGTTATCGAACTCAGCACCGTGACCATGAACAGGTCGCGGATACCGAACGCCAGCCTCCCCGGCTCGGTGGTACTGAATTCGGCGCTGGTGAAGAAATTCGCGTGGTTGGCGCGCAGCGCTGGTATGGCGCGAATCAACAGGAACAACGCGATCATCAGGATCGCGAGCACGATCGTCGAACCCGCGGCGGAAGCGACCAACTTGAAGAGTCGGTCGCCGCGCCGCGCGGAGCGCGCATCGTCCGCGGTTAACGCGGGCCTTTTCACGGTTGACGGATTGGCAACCGTTCCCCGGGTCACGACCACCTCAGATCACGCGATGGCATTGATCGACGCCGACAACCTCGACTTGAACGCATCCGGAATGGGGATGTAACCGTTGTCCGCCAGGCCATTCTGGCCGGCGCCGATGGTGCTTTGCAGAAACGCCTTCACCGCCGTACCGACCTGGGAATCAGGATACTTCGAGCAGACGATCTCGTAGGTCGCCAGCACGATCGGGTAGGAGCCGGGCTGGGTCGGCTTGTAAAACGAGAGCGTGTCGAGCACCAGGTCGTTGCCCTGCCCCTTGATGGTGGCGCCGGAAATCGTTTTGCCGACCGAGTCAGCGCTGATCGCCACTGCATCCGGGCCGGCCGACGTGACGACTTTGGCCATATTCAGTTTCTGCGCCTGGGCGAACGACCATTCGTTGTAGGTGACCGACCCTTGCGTGGCCTTGATCGCAGCCGACGTGCCGTCGTTGCCCTTGGCCCCCTCACCGATGCCACCCTTGAAGGTCTTCCCGGTGCCTTTACCCCACGCGCCGTTGGAGGCGGCATCGAGGTATTTCTGGAAATTGTCCGTCGTACCGGACTCGTCGTTGCGGAACACGACATGGATCGGCTCGGCGGGCAACGTGGTGCCGGGGTTCAACCCCTGAATTGCCGGATCGTTCCAGGTGGTAATGGCGCCATTGAAGATCTTGGCAGCCGTCGGACCGTCGAGGATCAGTGAGCTCAGACCCGTGACGTTGTAGGTAATGGCGATCGGGCCGAACACCACCGGCAGGTTCCACGCCGGCGAACCGCAGCGCTGCTGCGCCGCGGTGTACTCGTTGGGGGCCAGCGGTGAGTCCGACCCACCGAAATCGGTTTGTTTGCCCGTGAATTCGGTGACTCCCGCGCCCGAACCATTGGCCGTGTAGTTCAACGTCTGGCCAGGGCAGGCCTGTTCGAAGGCGTTGACAAAGCGGGTCATCGCGTTGGCCTGGGCAGTCGACCCGCTGGCCTTCAGCGTCTTCTTCCCACCGCAGCTCACCTTGCCCGACGACGCGCCCGTCGTTGCGTTTCCCCCCGTAGCGTTGTTGTCACTTCCGCACCCCGACAACACCAGCGCACCGGTGGCCAAGACACCCAGCGCAGCGCCAAATCGGTTGAGTTTCAATTCAGTTCCTAACGGTTGGGTGAAACGTGATCGCCGCCGTCCAGTAGCCGCTGCGCCGACCAGCCGTGTCTCGCAGCCATGAAGCTAACAGCACCAAGGTTAACGGCGGGCGAATTGCCTCGCCATGGTCGCTGAACGCGGCGACGCCACCGCGTGGGCGTCGGAGCATGCAAACAAAATTCCGATTGGGCAGTTCGGCGGGGTTGCTGGACACCTATCGCGAGCGTTACCTCGACACGCCGTTATGAACGGCCGGAACGTGGTGCAAAGTGCTGCGGCCGGTGGCCAACGATTTCGGCCCGCACCGCCGCCAGAACGCCTCCCGGGAGCTGATCGGCGCGAAAGGCGAAGGCGCAGCAAGATCACGCAATGGCGTCGACCGCAGTAGCCAACCGCGATTTGAACGAGCCCGGCATGGGAATATATCCGTTGTCCGCCAGGCCATTCTGCCCGGCGCCGATGGTGCTTTGCAGAAACGCCTTTACCGCTGTACCGACCTGGGAATCGGGATACTTCGAGCAGACGATCTCGTAGGTCCCCAGCACGATGGGGTAAGCGCCGGGCTGGGTCGGCTTGTAAAACGAGAACGTGTCGAGCACCAGGTCGTTACCCTGCCCCGCGATGGTGGCAGCGGAAATCGTTTTACCGACCGAGTCAGCGCTGACCGCCACCGGATCCGGACCCGCCGACGTGACGATTTTGGCCATATTCAGTTTCAGCGCCAGGGCGAACGACCATTCGTTGTAGGTGATCGACCCTTCCGTGGCCTTGACGGCCGCCGACGTGCCGTCGTTGCCCTTGGCCCCCTCACCGACACCACCCTTGAAAACCTTTCCGGCGCCCCTGGCCCACACACCGTTGGAGGCGGCATCGAGGTATTTCTGGAAATTATCCGTAGTACCGGACTGGTCGCTGCGGAACAGGACACGAATCGGCTCGGCGGGCAACGTGACGCCGGAGTTAAGCGCGTGAATCGCGGGATCGTTCCAGGTGGTAATAGCGCCATCGAAGATCTTGGCGGCCGTCGGACCGTCGAGGATCAGTGAATTCAAGCCCGTGACGTTGTAGGTAATAGCGATCGGGCCGAACACCACCGGCAGGTTCCACGCCGGTGAACCGCAGCGGTGCTGCGCAGCAAAATATTCGATCGGGGCCAGCGGCGAGTCCGACCCGCCGAAATCCGTTTGGTTGCCGACGAATTCGCCGATTCCCGCGCCCGAACCATTGGGTGTGTAATTCAAGCTCTGGCCCGGGCAGGCTTGTTCGAACGCATTGACAAAGCGGGTCATCGCGTTTTGCTGGGCTGTCGAACCGCTGGCCTTCAGCGTCTTCTTCCCGCCACAGCTCACTTTGCCCGACGCTGCACCTCCCCCAGTTGCATTGTCATGAATCCCGCACCCCGTCAACACCAGCGCAATAGCCAGGACACTCAGCCCTGCGCCAAATCGGTTGATTTTCAATTCCGTTCCTAAAGGTAGGGATGAAACATGGTCGCCGCCGTTCAGTAGCCACCGCGCGCCGACCAGCGGTTTCTGACAGCCTTGAGCTAACCGTAAAAAGGTTAACGGTGGGCGAATAGTTCCGCCATGGTTGCTGAGAATGACAGCGTGACCCACTTTCGCGGTCACAGTATCCAAACGTAGTTTCCATGCGCAGCCGAGGCAGACGGGTGGGGCATCACATGGCCGCGCCGGGATGACAAACTAGAACCTGTTGCAGAAATGCCGCGATCCGAGACGGTGCGACTTGCTACCGTTTCGGCTGACAGCTCAACGAAGAGGGGCCGCAATGATCCTTGACAGGTTTCGTCTCGACGACAAAGTCGCCGTCATCACCGGTGGCGGCCGCGGTCTCGGGGCGGCCATCGCACTGGCGTTCGCCGAGGCCGGTGCCGATGTAGTCATCGCCTCGCGAACGGAATCCCAACTAGAAGCCGTCGCCGAAGAGGTCCGCGCCGTCGGCCGCCGGGCGCACACGGTCGCCGCCGACCTGGCCCATCCGGAGGCAACCGCGCAGCTGGCCGGTCAGGCCGTCGAAGCTTTCGGAAAACTGGACATCGTCGTCAACAATGTCGGCGGGACCATGCCCAACACGCTGCTGACGACCTCGACCAAGGACCTCAAAGACGCGTTCACCTTCAACGTCGCCACCGCCCACGCGCTCACCGTCGCCGCAGTGCCGCTGATGCTGGAGCACTCCGGCGGCGGCAGCATCATCAACATCACCTCCACCATGGGCCGGCTGGCCGGACGCGGTTTTGCCGCCTACGGCACCGCCAAAGCAGCGCTGTCCCACTACACCCGGCTGGCCGCCCTGGATCTGTGCCCGCGCATTCGGGTCAACGCGATCGCACCGGGGTCGATCCTCACCTCCGCGCTGGACGTGGTGGCCTCCAACGACGAGCTGCGCGCGCCGATGGAGAAGGCGACACCTTTGCGCCGCCTCGGCGACCCCGTCGACATAGCCGCTGCAGCAGTGTATTTGGCGTCTCCGGCCGGCAGCTTCCTGACCGGTAAGACGCTCGAGGTGGATGGCGGCCTCACCTACCCCAATCTCGACATCCCCGTCCCGGACCTGTGAACCCGACTTCTTAAGGAGCAAGTCATGCCCATACCCGTAGTGCAACTGGGCACCGGCAATGTCGGTGTCCACGCGCTGAGAGCGCTCATCACCAACCCAGAGTTCGAACTGACCGGCGTATGGGTGTCATCGGACGCCAAGGCCGGCAAGGACGCGGCAGAGCTCGCCGGACTTGAGGATCCGACCGGCGTGCGAGCCAGCACCGACCTCGACGCCGTGCTTGCCACCGGGCCGCGGTGCGCCGTCTACAACGCGATGGCCGACAATCGACTGCCCGACGCGCTAGAGGACTACCGCCGCGTCCTGGCAGCCGGGATCAACATCGTAGGTAGCGGCCCGGTCTTCTTGCAGTATCCGTGGCAGGTGATCCCCGACGAACTCATCACTCCAATCGAAGATGCTGCGCGCGAAGGTAATTCAAGTCTATACGTCAACGGCATTGACCCTGGCTTCGCCAACGATTTGCTGCCGCTGGCACTGGCCGGCACCTGTCAGAACATCCAGCAGATCCGGTGCATGGAGATCGTCGACTACGCCACCTACGACAGCGCCGTCGTCATGTTCGACGTGATGGGATTCGGGAAGCCGCTCGACGAGATCCCGATGCTGCTGCAAACCGGGGTACTCAGCATGGCGTGGGGATCGGTGGTGCGGCAACTGGCCGCGGGCCTGGGCATTTCGCTCGACGAGATCGCCGAAGTGTACGTCCGCGAACCGGCGCCCGAGGACTTCGACATCGCGTCCGGTCATATCACCAAGGGCAGCGCCGCGGCGCTCCGGTTCGAGGTGTTCGGGATGGTCAACGGCGATCCCGTGGTCGTCCTCGAACACGTCACCCGGCTTCGCGAGGACCTGTGCCCCGATTGGCCGCAGCCCGCCCAGCCCGGCGGTTCCTACCGCATCGAGATCACCGGCGAACCGTCCTACGCCATGGACATCTGCCTGAGCAGCCGCAAGGGCGATCACAACCACGCGGGGCTGGTCGCCACCGCGATGCGGATCGTCAACGCGATCCCGGCGGTGGTGGCCGCCCCGCCGGGTATCGTCACGACCCTTGACCTCCCGCTGATCACCGGCAAGGGGCTCTACCTCCCCGAGTGACAGGGGCGGCACTTTGCGAGTTCTCGGGTGCGGGACGTGGGCGCTGACTCGTGCAAGCAGCATGTTCGACTAACCTCACTTTCTTATTCGGTGATGTGAATCGAGGGTCGGTACATTGGCGCAGGGCACCCAGACCTCGCTCCCCAGGAGCTGGTACCTGCTGGGGCCGGCGTTCGTCGCGGCGATCGCCTATGTCGATCCCGGAAACGTCGCGGCCAACGTCAGCTCCGGTGCTCAGTTCGGTTACCTACTGCTGTGGGTCATCGTGGTGGCCAATGTGCTGGCGGGCCTGGTGCAGTACCTGTCGGCGAAACTTGGCCTGGTAACCGGGCGCTCGCTGCCTGAGGCAATCGGCACGCGGATGAGCCGGCCGCTCCGGCTGGCCTATTGGGCGCAGGCCGAACTCGTGGCCATGGCAACCGACGTAGCCGAGATAGTCGGCGGGGCGATCGCCCTGCACATCCTGTTCGGTTTGCCGTTGCTGATCGGCGGAATCATCACCGGACTGGTGTCCTTGCTACTGCTGGGAATCCAAGACCGGCGCGGGCAGCTTATTTTCGAGCGTGTCATCACCGGATTGCTACTCGTCATCGCCGTCGGCTTCGCAGCCAGTTTCTTCGTCAAGACACCACCACCCGATGCCGTGATCAGCGGCCTGGTGCCGCGATTCCGCGGCTCCGAAAGTGTGCTGCTGGCCGCCGCCATCCTCGGCGCCACCGTGATGCCGCATGCGGTGTATCTACATTCCGGTCTGGCCTTGGACCGGCACGGACATCCCGACGCGGGCCGGCAACGGCGCCGGCTGCTGCGAGTCACCCGCTTGGACGTCGTGCTGGCGATGGCAGTCGCCGGAACGGTGAACGCGGCGATGCTGCTGGTCGCCGCGATCAACCTGCAGAACCGCGACGTAACCGCCTCTATCGAGGGCGCCTATGCGGCTATTCACGACACGTTGGGGGCGATGATCGCGGTGCTGTTCGCGATCGGGTTGCTCGCCTCAGGCCTGGCCTCCGCGTCGGTCGGTGCCTATGCCGGCGCCATGATCATGCAGGGGTTGCTGCACCGGTCGATCCCCATGGCGCTGCGCCGCCTGGTCACCCTGTGCCCGGCGCTGGCGATTCTGGCCCTCGGGTTCGACTCCACGCGTGTCCTGGTGCTCTCCCAGGTGGTGCTGTCGTTCGGTTTACCGTTCGCGGTAATTCCGCTGGTCAGACTGACCAGCGACCGCAAGCTGATGGGCAGCGACACCAACCATCTCGTCACGACGGTAATTGGCTGGGCCGTCGCCGTGCTGGTTAGTCTGCTTAACATGGTGCTGATCTATCTGACAGTGACGGGTAACTAGAAAACCGGTTTCTAACTGCACTTATACTGCGCTGATCGCCAACCCGTTCGACGGACAGCGTTCCATGTGGAGATCATGGGGTGAGCACCCATTTGCTGCCCGATCTGGCCGGACTACTCCCCTCATGGCAACGAGCAGTGCGGGCCGAACGGAAGTCGCCAGCAACCGCGAAGTCCTACACCGAGGGCATTGCTACGTTTCTGACGTTCGTGGCCGAACTACTCGAAAGCGGAAAACAGCCCAAGACGGTGGCTGCGTGCCGGTGGCTCCGAGGGTGGATTGATGGCCGTGGCAGGGTGGTCGACGCGATCGATAATTGACCGCTACACAGCGGCCAGCGAGTCGGAGCGTGCGGCTGTGGAGGCCCCCAACCTCGCGCTGGGCGACTCGCGGTAGCGATCCCTAAAGTGCGCGTAAGCCGGGGCATCGCCGTGAGCCGGAGCTGGCAGCGCCCGCAGCCGCAGCAGATGGATTTCGTGGAATACGTTTATTCCCAACTGCAATGCCCGCCACCGGGTGGGTTGACGCGGGCGTGGATCGTCGTCGCCGCCAGCACCTGCGCCGTCTGCACAGTCGGGCCGTAGGCGACGGCGTACTGACTGCCTTGACCGAGGGCGACAGCCATGCAGGCCGTGGTGCTTCCGGCGAGTTGGCAACCGGTCGGGAACTTCGCCTCGCAGTTCGCTATCGCATGCTGCTCGGCATCAGACTGGGTGTAGGCGTTGGTATAAAAGAACGCCGCGGCCTTGGCGCTCATCGAGCTGGAGTTCACCGCTCCCGCCATCCATGTGGCGGCGGCGTGCACGGGCGTAGCGAGAGCCGCCGCGCTTGCTAGAACGAGCGGGCCGGCTGCGGCCAGCCGCAAGATCCTGCGGGCAGCCGTTTTCCCAGTGTGCGTTGCCATTTGACTTGACCTTTCGGTCGTCGTGGTGTGGTGCCACGCAGTGGTCACGGACAACATGTGCTTCTCCTAACGCGACAGATCGACCGGAACTGCTGCTGCAGTGTGCCCGCGCCCGGCTTCCAGGCGGGGGACACGGTGAGCAAACCGATAACCCATGACTTAATGGTATTACATACTTAGTGCACGGTCTAGATCCGTTCGACAAACTTCAAGTATTGGCGCAATCTGGTCGGACACGGCGCAACGGCTTTCCGCTGGGCCAGCTATGCCACACGGATGACGACAACCGCACGGGTTCCTTGGTTACCGTGCGGGGCGCTGGGTAGGGACCCAGCGCCACCCTTCGTGCGGGGTTCCCCGTCCTTGTCTCCCCGCCAGTGCGCCGTCATAGCTGCACCGCGACACCCCCTAACTGCCGGCCTTTTCCGGCTAGGGGGTGTTCGTCGTTTTCCCGCCACGACCGTGTCATGATTGTCGGGGCCGTGTCGTTTCCGGGCTGCAGCCTACGTTTGCCACCTTCAAGATAGTGAAGCGGACAACGCTACCCAAACGGCCTGTTTGTGCAGGTCACGGACAGCGTGTAGGGGGTTTAGTGCTGATCTATCTGACAGTGACCGGCTGAATGCCGGCCCGCCGGCACTCCTACTTCGCATATGGATCGAACCTGTGCGTCAGGCAGATGGCGCTGCGCTGCCCCGACGCCACAGATCCGCGGCCGGCGGTCCTGTCCGATCACGACTGGCTGATCAACCAGCGCAGTGTGGCCACTGTCGAACCGTTCGCCGGTACTCAGGTACACGGGGTGCTCTGGCAGCTCTCCGACCACGACTTGGCGGCCTTGGATAGCGCTGAGGGTGTGCCGGTGCGCTATCGGCGCGACCGGCTGGCGGTGCACACCGACGACGGACTGTCGCCCGCCTGGGTCTACATCGATCACCGGGTGACTCCGGGTCCGCCCCGACCGGGCCACCTACCCAGCATCATCAACGAAGCCGTGCACCATGGGCTGCCGCAACGCTGGGTCGCCTTCCTGCGCCGCTGGGACCCCGCGCGCTGGCCTCGCCCGACGTCAGTGTCCGCCTCGGGTCCTGCGCCACAGTCACTTTCGGCGTTGCTGAGCGAGCCCGGGGTAACCGAGGTCAGTCGACTGCGGTCGCGTTTCGGCTTTCTCGCCATCCACGGCGGCCTGGAAGAGATGACCGACGTGATCGCCGAGCGCGCGGCCGAGGCCGCCGGCGCCTCGGTATACCTGCTGCGCCATCCCGACCGTTATCCACATCACTTGCCGTCGGCCTTGCTCGACCCGGCCGAGTCGCCGCGGCTCGCCGAGTTCCTGGACCACGTCGACGTCGCGGTGTCGCTACACGGTTATGGCCGCATCGGGCGCAGCACACAGCTGCTGGCCGGCGGCCGCAACCGCGCCCTGGCCGCCCACCTGGCCCGGCATCTCCAGCTGACCGGCTATCAGGTTGTCACCGACCTCGACGCGATCCCGCCTGAACTGCGTGGCCTGCATCCCCGAAATCCGGTCAACCGGGTGCGCGGCGGCGGGGCTCAGCTGGAACTGTCGGCTCGGGTCAGGGGGCTCAGCCCGCGCAGCCCACTGCCAGGTGATGACGGCTTGTCGCCGGTCACCAGTGCCCTGGTCGAGGGCTTGGCGGCTGCCGCTCGTTGTTGGTAAGTGTTTTCGAGAATCGTTGAACGGAGGTTGTTGGTGGCCAAGGATTTTCGCTTCGGGCTGAGCTTGCGCTTCATCAAATCCCGCGGGGCATTGCAGAAGAAGGTCAAGCAGGCCGAAGATCTTGGATTCGACGTTCTCTGCGTGCCCGACCACCTTGGCGCGGCGGCACCGTTTCCGACGCTGACCGCGGTTGCCATGGTCACCACGAGGATGCGGCTGAGCATGTACGTGCTCAACGCCGCCTTCTACAAGCCGGCCTTGCTGAGCCGGGACGTGGAAGCGCTGGACCTGCTCAGCGACGGCCGTCTCGAGATCGGGCTGGGCACGGGCTACGTCCGGGAAGAGTTCGAGGCCGCCGAGTTGCCGTACCCGAGCGCGGGAGCCCGGGTCGACTACCTCGAACACATGACGACCTACCTGAAGGAGCATCACCCGACGGCGCCGATCCTTATCGCCGGCAATGGCGACCGGGTACTGACGCTGGCCTCCCAGCACGCCGACATCATCGGGCTGACCGGCGCCAACGTCCGCGCGGCCGACGACCCACTGACCGAACGCGTCGAGTTCGTCCGCAACGCTGCGGGCGATCGGTTCGACTCACTCGAGTTGAACCTGGCGATCACCGCGGTGCCGGCCGAAGGCGAGAACCTGCCGAACTTGTCGATGACCCGCAGGTACTCCCCGGGCATGTCCGACGAGGAGATACTGGCCATGCACTCCGTGCTGACCGGGTCACCGCGCGAGATGGCCGACACCCTGTCCGAGTACCGCGACACCTACGGGGTGACGTTCTTCACCGTGCAGGACAACCACATCGACAACTTCGCGAAGGTGATCGCGGAGCTGCGCTGAAACGGTCGCACCGGCGATCTGGGGACAAGCTCCCGGTAAGCTCAGGCCGTCCGCCCTCGTAGCTCAGGGGATAGAGCACGGCTCTCCTAAAGCCGGTGTCGCAGGTTCGAATCCTGCCGGGGGCACCCTTGTTTCCACAGCTAATGGGCGCTTTTCGTAATTCCGCTCCGCAAGTTGGTCCGACTCCTGGTCGGTGCTTGGTCGGTGTGCCAATGACACGAAGTGGCGTTCACAGGTCCGCGATGCCCTCTCTCGCGGCGGCATCGAGGCGTACCGCTACATCATCAAGGTCGGTCGGAAAGAGAAGACGGCTCAAGGGGCGGCACGCTGGCGATCATGCTTCATCGAGCGTGGGGAAAAGCAGTTCTGAGACCAGTAGCTGCAGCGCCGCCGCGACTGGGATGGCAAGCAACGCCCCGACCACCCCTAGCAGTGCCGCACCGATGAGGACGGCCACCACGGTGACACCGCCTGGCACCTTCACCGCCCGGCCGATGATCCTCGGGGTCAACAAGTAGTCTTCGGCCAAGCGGAATGCGATGTAGAACCCCGCGGTGGCGATGCTCACCGGAATCGAAACGGTTAGCGCCACAAGGGCGACCACGAACCCGCCGACTGTTGACCCGTAGGGGAAAAGATCCGCGATCGCAACAAATGCCCCGAGCAGCCACGGATACGGGACATGCAAGGTGAAGCACCACGCAAACGTCGCCGCTCCGGCAATGAGCGAGGTCAGCACATTGCCGAAAACATAGTCACCGACCTTGGCCAGCACCTCGTCGCCGATGAGGATTGCGCGCGGTCTGCGAGAGTTCGGCACAAACCGGTACACCGTGGTTCGGATGCGGGGCATGTCAGCCAGGAAATAGACGGTGAGTACAGCCACAATCCCGACGTGTGACGCGGCGCCGAACACCGTCTTTCCGACCTTGACGACACCCCCGACCGTCGGTGCGCCCGGGCCATGGATCATGTCGGTGATCCGTTGTTGCACATGGAAGCGCTCGTTGAGCCTGCCGATCAGCGAGGAGTGGTCCTGAGCCTGCTGCAGATAGTGCGGTGCCTGTTCGATGAATTGGCGCGCTTCCTGCACAAGCGGCGGAATCGCCGCCGCAACAGCACCGGCGAGGACACCGAACACCACCATGGCCACCAAGCTGACCGCCGCCCATCGCGGGAGTTTGCGGTTGACCAGCCCCGACACCGCGGGCTCAAGTCCCAGGGCGAAAAACAACGCCGCACCGATCAATACCAGCACCGACGACGCCGAGCCGAGGACCCGCACCACCCCATACGTGACCGCCACACCCGCCGAGGCCATTAATCCCACATAAAACGGGGAACGTCGGTCAAATCGCTGGCCCCGGGTGCCGAACGGTTGGCTCTCTGAGCGGATTTGTGCCGCGACTTGTTCGGCGGCGGCGATTATCCCTTCATCGTGTCTGTGAGGTCGACCCACGCGGCGGTGATGGCCCTGATCGGCAAGCCCGTGGTCGATCGGCTGGCCGTCCGCGATGTTATTCAATGTCCGAACTCCGTTCATGAGTCGAAACGAACGCTCACGCGCACCGTAGAGGCAATGAATAAGACCAGACCAGTCACCGCGACGCCTCGGGGCCGACCGGATCCCGGCCTTCAAGAAAACCGTCTGTTGTTTCGTCGCGGCGGCCAATGGAATGCTAGTGGGCACGGTGTCATCGAGGGGTTCGCGCAGACCGCAGCGGTTGCTCGCGCTAGGTGGCTTGCCGCCGGGCGCGCTGGTTGACGGCGCCGACCCCCGCGTCGGCGTGTTTCCGCTGGATCGTCAGTGTAGCTGGCCAGATCGGTCCTCTGGCTTGCCTTTATCCACGTGGGCTGTATGTCGGGTGGAGGGTGTTTGAGTAACCCATTCGCTGGCACAGTCCCGCATGTCGAGCTCGGCCGCCGCGCCCATAAACATAATGACCTCGTACTCGACGTGCTCGATCATCCGGCACTTCTCATCAGCACTTAGGGCCATCACACAGAGCCTACGAACTGCCCGCCGGGGTTTTCAGCCACGTAGGTGACTTTGTACCACCGTCCGGGGGGCTGGACGCTTGTGTCATAACCCTCTGTTGCGGTTGCCTGCTCCAACCGAATGTCCGTCAAATGCGGATTACGCACGCGGATATAGTCTTCAAGCTGAGCATGCAGCGCACTGCCGGTGAGAGTTATATCCGCGAGCGCCTCTCCCTCGTACCTCGTCCAACTCACACTTCAAATCTTGCCCTGGTCGTCGCACCGCACGACAGTGCCAGTCCGATCACAAATAACTGTCACGGAAGCCACAGCTTGGCGGCGACGATCCATCAGATCGAACGAGATCTTGTGGCCCCGTGTTGCGCACATCCGTCAAGAGCCTCTCGGTGAACCTGATTCGTATGGAAAGAAACTTCCTACGCCTTGAAAAACATGCCAAAAAAGACGCTCGGGTTCGCATCAAAATATGACCTACACCACATTACTGCCGTGCCAAGCTCTGCCCCGAGGGCCTTTGGCAGGTGGTCGCCGTAGACGCTGCGGTCGTCACCGGCCAGTGCGAGCTCGTTCTGCAGCTCGGCACGCCACGCCGGGCGATCGCCGCGAACCCGTCCCTCTTCGCGGTCCGCTTTCGTTCCCACGCGTCGAGTCGCCGATCCAGCCAGCCGGTGAACTTCCACAGCGCAACGCCCAAGAGCACGATCCCGACGCCGAGCGCGATCCACACCGCGAGCCGGACGATCGTCCCGATCAGCAGCACCAGCAGAACCAGACCGCCCAAGCCTCCCATGTGCCTCCGCCCGCGCGCCTAATCCATCGTTTATTCGTCGTATATGTCTGTAATCCAGCGAAATCTAACGAAAACCAGCGAGCATCGTTCTGCGGGCAATCCCGTTGAGCACCAACGTTATCCGCGAAGCAATGGAAACGATCGGCAAGCAGTAGTTACAAAAATCGCTGTCGCAGGTTCGAATCCTGCCGGGGCGCAAGTGTCCTGTCTCGGGACATCGTTGACAGGTGTCCCGAGACATGGTTTACACCTATTGCCTATTTTCGGGTGAGTTTCCGCATTTGACGCCGCGTGGTTGGTAGTCGCGGGTGGGGTCTAAGACGAGTTTGCGGATGAGTTGGCCGGTGTGGCGGTCCAGGACGCGGATGTCGCGGTCGTCGATGAGCACGGTGACTTTGGTGCCGGTGCGGCGTTTTCCTAGGCCGATGTGGTGCAGGCGGCTGTTGTAGCGGATGGTGATGACGCCGGCGGCGTCGATGGTGTCGGTGCGTACGCGGCAATGGGCGGGGATGACGTAGCCGTTCGGGGTGGCTTTGGGTCGGCGGGTGTAGGCCTGGGTGGGAGTGGCTCTGTCGAGTGCGCGGTGTGGTCGGTGTTGGTTGTAGTAGCGGCGGAATTGCTCGCAAAGGTGTTGGAGTTCAGCGGTGGTGGCTGCGGGGTGTGCGGTCAACCATTTCTTTTGAGTTTGGTGGAAGCGCTCGACTTTTCCGCAGGTTTGCGGGTGGTAGGGCCGTGAGGTCAGGTAGTTGATGCCTAGGGTGCCCAGGGTGATTTCTAGGGCGGTGCGGCCGCCGCGTCGGGGTGCTCCGGTGAAGATGGCGCCGTTGTCGGTCAGGACCGAGGCCGGTGGGCCCCAGGTGGTGAAGGCGGTGGTGAAGGTGGCGGTCACGTCGGGGCCGCTGATGGTGCGTCGGGCCAGGCTGGCGATGGATAGTCGGGAGTGGTCGTCGATGATGTTGAGGATTTCCACGCCGCCGCCGTGGGCGAGGTGCCAGTGCGTGACGTCGGCTTGCCAGCATTGGTTGGGCAGCTCGGCTTCGAAGCGTTTCCAGGAGGAGCGGGGCCGTTTGTGGGGTTGGGGTGTGACGAAGCCGCGTCGCTTTAAGATTCGCCAGATTGTCGAGATGGCAGGCACATTCGTGATGCTCGGGTCGGTGCCCAGATGGGAGGCGATGGTGTCGGCGCCGGCATCTAGGCCGCGTTTGGTCAGGGTCTTACGCAGCCCCACGATGCGGTCTTCGACCTCGAGGGTGATGGCCTGTGGGCTGTGGTGCGGGCGTCGTGAGCGGGGTAGGTAGGCCGCGTCGCCGTCGGCTTCGTAGCGTTTGCACAGCTGTTGGACCCATTGTCGGGAGACGTGGTAGTCGCGGGCGACTTCGCTTTTGCTGCGTCCTTCCAGCACGACGGCGGTGATGACGAGCTGTGCCTTTGACATGGCTGACCTCCCCAGCTTGCAGAGATGTCAACTATGTCGCGAGACAGCTGCCAACCATGTCCTGGAATCAGACACTGCCGGGGCGCAAGTGTGAAACGCCCAGTGTGAAAACATTTTTCGTGTTCCACGGGTATCGGCTCATGCGATCTCTTAGAGCGCAAAGTGCGCGTCGCCCGGTAAGCTCTTCCAACGCCCTCCCCTCGGGTATCTACCCCTCGTCGCGCAGGCCGGCTGCCGAAACTGTGAAGATTTGTGACGCGACTATGAAGGCTTCGTTAATAGCGTGGCGCATTCCGCGTCAAACCAGCACCGTAAGAGCATGACGCTCCGAACGTGGCGTCCCCGAAGTTGGCGTTGGCGGTGATGTCCCAGTTATGTTCAAGCTTCTTGCGTCCGCAGTGATTCCTGCTGTCTGCGCCGTCGGACTGGCAGCACCGGCACAGGCCCAGGGCGGCTACATCGTGATCGCGGGGTCGGACTCCACCCATGCTGTCGAAACCACGGTGGGCGGCAGCCTTGCCAGTCTGAGTCATGTTGAAGCGTATGCGGTGAGCCATTGCGCCGAGAGACATGGCGCAGCCGACTGCCGCGTTCTTGCCGAGGGTCGGGGTGGCTGTGTGGCCCTCTCCGATGATGGTCCGAGCTTGGTTGCGGCCTGGGGTGCCACCCGCAGTGCTGCCGATGCCGCAGCGCTGGCCAAGGTAGGGGTAGCGGTGGCAAATGTGGACATCGCTCGCTGCGTCGGCGATCCGGATCTAATCCCCCCTGGGGGAAACTCGCTTTGGACCACGCAATAGTCATGCAACGCCCGCCCCGCTCGCGCTATCACCACCTTGACCAGTCAGCAACCTGCGCGGACATCCGTGCAGGCGCTTACCTCACAACGGCCTGACCATCCCGGCCCGGCTAAGACGACGCGCCTTCTGATTTCCGCTGTGGCACAACAGCTTCAACGAGACGGGGGTGCAGAACACGTTCCCTTGGCGCACAATGCATTTCAGCTTGGTGGGATGATCTGGTGCTTCCGGGGAACTGATGTCATCGATCGGCGCTCGGGTCAGCGAGCGGGTGAGTCACGCGAATTGAGCCTGTGCGGACTCACCGCGACCGCTGTGACCGCCCTCGCGCCTCGCAGATGGCACACCGGGCGGCGGGATCACGGTGTCGCCCGTGTCGTATGACTCTTGTCGATTACGTGCGGTGGTCATTGGTTCACAGAATCTCCCAGGCAGTGGCCGTGGTCTTTTAGGACCGTTCCGCCACCGGCGGCAGCTATTGCCGCTGCCTCCGCCTCATCGCTTGTCGGACCCCAGCCTCCGAAGTATTTGGTGTGCGCAGCGTTCACAGCCAGCGCCATGCACCCACCCGGCCCGCTGGCCAGAATACGACGATCGCTGACTCGCTTGCGACACGCCTGCATCACCACCTGCTCGGCGGCACTTTGGCTGGCTGATCCGTCAACAGAGACCTTGATCTGCCCAGTGGGATCCGACATCGCCATCGCAATCCAGTTGTTGTCAGCATGCGCGACCGGCGTCGCTGCGAATGCAGCGCCGATCGCGATCGGCGCTGGTGCCAGTTTCTTCATGGGCTCCCCGACCCCATTTCTTTTGCGCTGCGCCGTTGTTGCGCAAGTAACACTATTACACGGCACACCATCACGCGATGGGACCAATTCCCGACCCGTCTCGTGCGCAGTTGTTTGCCTGGTGCCGGCGCAATTGGGCCATTCCCATATGACGGTCGCGATCGACCCTACCGGTGGATGCGGCGGACTGAAACGTGCCGCGTTCGACGCAGACGCCGACGCACTCCACCGACCACGATCAGATCATCGTTGAGCGCTAATCACGTTGGCGGACAGGACGAACAACCCTCGGCTGATGCGTGACAGTTGCTTCGGCCGATCCCTGACGCTCCCTGGCTGCGCCGCCTCGATGCAGCGGCTACGGCAGCACGGTGTGCATCAACATCACGTCGTACGCCGACCACAACGACAGGTTGAAGTACAGGTCTCGGCCCGACGACCAGGGATGGATCATCGGCGCGTAGATACCACCGGGCATCTGAAATGACGACACCAGCGGTTGTTCTGGACTCCAGGGTCCCTGCGGCGCCGGCGCAGTCCTTGCCACGACGTCATTGCTGCCGCCGTTGGTGTACAGCACCAGGTATTGCTTGAGATAGCTGTTGTATTGGGCGGACATCTCGCCCACCGGGCCGGGGAACACCGGCGTCGCCGCGCCCGGATTATTGGCGACCCAGCGTCCGCCATCGTCACCGTGCCAATATTGGTATTTGGTCAGGTCGGGCACGGCGTTCGGCGGAACTCGAGACAGAAACGCCGCGCCGCCGCGGCCCGACGGGGTGCCGAACTGGTAGAGGTATCCGTCGTTACCGCGCATGAACGCGCCCATCTGGAAGTTCTCGTTGCCCGGAGCGAATCCGGCTCCCGGGATGGCGTCCTCCGAGGCCGTGCGGATGCTGCCCGGGAACACCCCCCAGTTCTGGCCGTTGTCCAGAGACCGCGCGATCGCCGAATAGTTCGTCGACCATTCGCCGTCGCGGCCCCATTGCCGGATGGACATGAAGCTCATGTATTGGGCTCTGCCGATCGAGATGGCGGCGGTCGGAATGATCCCCGTCTCGTGCGGCGCCTTATGGATGGTGTTGACGACCTGTTTGGACAGGCCGGTTGTCCACACCGGTGAGCCGGAATAGCTGTCGTTGGGCACGCCGTCGGCCACGTGGATTCCGTGCGAAAGGTCACGGTCTGAACTGCGGAACAGCGTGTTGTAGCGCCATTGTTGGCCGTGAACGCTGCAGTAGCCGAATGTGTCACCAAAGGCCATGAGGACCTGATGGTTAGCGGGATCGCCGTTGTCCCAGGCGATCCCAAGGTCGGTGCCGGAGATGCCAAAACGTTGCAAGGTCTTGTTCGGGCCGTCCGGTCCGGTCACGAAGTCGACGAGCGATGTGGGCGCCCCCGCGATTGAGGGAGGCGGTGGCGGTGCCGGCTGCGGCTGAACCGGGGCCGCGTTCGGACGCAACTGATTGGCATTCGGGGGCTGCGGGTTGCCCGGGGCGGGATTCGGCCCGGGCGGCGGCGCTACTCCCGCTTGAGGTTGTACCGGCGCGGCGTACCGGGTACCGGGAGACGACGGCTTGAGC
This sequence comes from uncultured Actinomycetota bacterium, assembly GCA_963848535.1. Classification (GTDB taxonomy): domain Bacteria; phylum Actinomycetota; class Actinomycetes; order Mycobacteriales; family Mycobacteriaceae; genus Mycobacterium. The sequence goes on along the minus strand of CAWKEM010000004.1, from coordinate 246,111 downwards.
AAAGACGAAATCAGCGGACCCAGTTTGGGTAACGGCGCGCGGTCATTCGTGTTAGGGGGCCTGCGCCCAGTCGGTGGTTGGACGACCGGCTGGGGCGCGGGCATCGCTGGAGGTGTCGCAGGGGGCGGGACGTTGGCCTCGGGCGCGCTGCAGGGCGTGGCGTTAGCTGATGGCGCGGGGCCCACCATCACGACGAATCCGATCGCGGCCGCCGACGCCACCGATAGCGACACGCTTCGAAAAATCGCCGACATGTAACACCTTTCAAGGAGCAGAGGCCGTATTGACGTCCGCAGTTGGCTCATGTGACGATAGTGACCAGCGTGACTTTTGTGACTAGTGATTTGCTGATAGGTATGCATCTGTGACCGTGTCGCAACGCAGCGGTTTCCGCCTCGAGTGCGCGCATCGACGGGCTGATCGCGTCCGCCGAGCGGCCAAAACGTAGGCCGCCGATCTGCCCACTGAGCCACCGGCCAGCGCCGCCGGGGCGCTGGCGTCCACAACCACTCCACCACATTGCCGCTGCCGTCGGACCTGTCCCCGATTTGGCAGGCGCCCAATCTATTTCGTCGGCGCGGTCAGCGCATGCACGAGTTTTTGCGTTCCCGATGATGAACAGCGGCCGCGGCTTCATGTACGCCGTCCAATCGGCCGCCATGGCGGCGACGTTGCCAACCCGAATGCGATATTCAGGGGTGCCGCTCGGCCATCGAGTCACCTCAATCGTGGCCGGTTCGCTCGCGCCGATCGTCGCGGTTCGCTTAGTCGAAACCCACCGATCCGCGGTACCCGTTTCTTGGTACTTAACGGCTGCCGCGGCTCCAGCAACAACCGGCCTCCCCGCTTCGCACGCGTATTGACGCCAGCCGAACTGCTCAAGGACGCCGTCTAGCGGTGCGCAGGCCGCTGAACAGGGAAAATCCTGGTCAGCACAGGTCAGCGCCGCCTTCCCGGAGCGGCAGGCAGCTCGAGCCGGCATGTTTGCCCGTCGCCATTGACGGCAATGATGCATGAGAGGTGCGTGCGTGGGCCGGCCTGCGTGCTCGCCTAGGTCCCGTCGGTTCAGCCCGAGAGCCGACGGGGCCGCCCTCTTGCCGGGACCTTTGCGGAAAGGCCGAGGCGCCGATACGGCCGAACGGCGGGTCATCCGGGAGTACCGTGCGGCGTATGGACGGCTCGACAGGCGTATGGATTTTGGGCGGCTACCAAAGCGATTTCGCCCGCAACCTCAGCAAAGAGGGCCGCGACTTCGCGGCGTTGACCGCTGAGGTCGTCGAGGGCACGCTCGCCTCGGCCAAGGTGGACGCCGCCGAGATCGGAGTGGTCCACGTCGCCAATGCGTTCGGCGAGATGTTCGCCGGCCAGGGCCACCTCGGGGCGATGCCCGCTACCGTCTGCGACGGCCTCTGGGATACCCCGGCCTCGCGACACGAAGCCGCGTGCGCGTCGGGCAGCGTGGCGGCTCTGTCGGCGGTGGCCGATCTGCGGTCCGGTGCCTATGACACCGCGCTCGTAGTGGGAGTCGAGCTGGAGAAAACCGTGCCCGGCGACATCGCAGCCCGGCACCTCGGTGCCGCGGCCTGGACGGGTCACGAGGGGGCCGATGCGCGCTACCTGTGGCCGTCGATGTTCGCCCACGTCGCCGACGAATACGACCGGCGCTACGGCCTGGACGACGCGCATTTGCGGGCCATTGCGCAACTGAACTTCTCCAACGCGCGGCGTAACCCCAACGCCCAGACGCGCGCCTGGACGGTTCCCGACCCCATCACCGATGATCACCTCACCAACCCGATCACCGAAGGCCGGCTACGGCGGTTCGATTGCAGCCAGATGACCGACGGCGGGGCGGGGTTGGTCCTGGTCAACGACGCCTATTTGCGGAATCACCCCGCTGCGCGCCCGATCGGCCGCATCGAGGGCTGGGGGCATCGCACCGTCGGGCTGGGGCTGCGGCAGAAACTCGACCGGGCCGCCGACGACCCCTACGTGCTACCGCATGTGCGGGCCACCGTGCTTGACGCGTTGGGCCGCGCGCACGTGACCCTCGACGACCTCGACGGGTTCGAGGTGCACGACTGCTTTACCCCCAGCGAGTACCTGGCCATCGACCACATCGGGCTCACCGGACCGGGCGAATCGTGGAAGGCCATCGAAAACGGCGAAATTGAGATCGGCGGGCGGCTGCCGATCAACCCCAGTGGCGGCCTCATCGGGGGCGGACATCCGGTCGGTGCTTCCGGCGTCCGCATGCTCCTGGATGCGGCAAAGCAGGTCAACGGCACGGCGGGCGAATATCAGGTCGAGGCCGCGAAAACCTTTGCGACGCTCAATTTCGGCGGCAGCACCGCCACCACAGTGAGTTTCGTTGTCTGCGCGGCACAAGGAGCGTGACATGAACGTTGAAATCGTCGGCAAGTTCCTGTCCACCCTGCCCGAAGACGACGACCACCCGTACCGGACTGGACCGTGGCGGCCGCAGAACACCGAGTGGGACGCCGACGACCTGACCCCCGTGGAGGGAGAAATCCCATCCGATCTGGACGGCATCTACCTACGCAACACCGAGAACCCGCTGCACCCGGCGTTTAAGACCTATCACCCGTTCGACGGCGACGGCATGCTGCACCTGGTCGGGTTCCGTGACGGAAAAGTCTTCTACCGCAACCGCTTTATCCGGACAGATGGTTTCCTGGCAGAGAACGAGGCGGGCGGACCGCTGTGGCCTGGACTGGCCGAGCCGGTGCAATTGGCCCAGCGCGACAAGGGCTGGGGCGCTCGTACCCGAATGAAAGACGCGTCGAGCACCGACGTCATCGTCCACCGCGGTATCGCGCTGACCAGCTTCTACCAGTGCGGTGATCTGTACCGCGTCGACCCCTACTCGGGCACCACGCTCGGCAAGGAGACCTGGACCGGACACTTCCCGGTTGACTGGGGCGTGTCCGCGCATCCGAAGGTGGACAACAAAACCGGCGAACTGCTGTTCTTCAACTACAGCAAGCAAGACCCGTACATGCGTTACGGCGTCGTCGCCCAGAGCAACGAGCTGGTCCACTATGTCGACATCCCGCTGCCCGGGCCGCGGCTGCCGCACGACATGGCGTTCACCGAAAACTACGTGATCCTCAACGATTTTCCGTTGTTCTGGGATCCCGAGCTGCTCGAGCACGATGTGCACCTCCCGCGTTTCTACCCGGACATCCCGTCGCGCTTCGCGGTGCTCCCGCGCCGGGGCAACACCGCCGACATTCGATGGTTCGAGGCGGACCCGACGTTCGTGCTGCATTTCGTCAACGCCTACGAGGACGGCGACGAGATCGTGCTGGATGGCTTCTTCGAGGGCGATCCTTCGCCGCTGGACAGTGGCGGAACCAAGTGGGAGCAACTTTTTCGCTTCCTGGCGCTGGATCGTCTGCAATCCCGGCTGCACCAGTGGCGATTGAATTTGGTCACCGGCGCGGTCAAAGAAGAACAACTCTCCGACTCCATCACCGAGTTCGGGATGATCAATGCCGACTACGCCGGGGGCAGCTACCGCTACGCCTACGCCGCTACCGGAAAACCGGGCTGGTTCCTGTTCGACGGACTAGTCAAACACGACCTGCTCACCGGAAGCCAGCAGGCATTCTCCTTCGGCGACGGTGTCTACGGCAGTGAGACCGCGATGGCACCGCGGATAGGCGCGACCGGAGAAGACGACGGCTACTTGGTCACCCTCACCACCGACATGAACGCCGATGCCTCCTACTGCGTGGTCTTCGACGCTGCCCGCATCACTGACGGACCGGTGTGCAAGCTTCAACTGCCGGAACGCATTTCCAGCGGGACGCATTCGACGTGGGCGCCGGGCGCACAGCTGCGGCGCTGGGACACCGCGGAGTCGGCGGCAAGCGCCGTCGGGCTGTGATGGTCACCGACAACCACAAGTCCCGCCGGACAACGCACTGGCCGACGCAGTTGGCGTCGATCGGCGCTCTCCGCGTCGCGCGCCGGTCGTCGAACTTCGAAGAAACGGTGCGGTTTTACCGCGAGCTGGTAGGGCTGCCGCTCTATGAGACTTTCGGGGACAGCTACGGCAGCAATGGCGCGATCTTCGGTCTGCCCAGCTGGAATCTGACCCTGGAAATCGTGGAGGCGGTTGATGCCGTCGCGGTGGACCATCACGACCAGCTGTGCCTGTACTTCCCGGATAAGCAGGCACAGCAAGCAGCAATTGCACGCCTGCAAGCCGCGGGCGCCGAACCCGTGGAACAGCATCCATACTGGGAAGCGACGGGTGCAGTCACCTATCGCGACCCAGACGGCCGCGAAATTGTTTTCGCGCCTTTCATATTCGGCGTCAACGAGCCCGGCGACAGCGCCACCTCGGGAAAGCACGAGTTCCCGTCGGCCTGACAGCTCATCGGTTGGGCCGATGGGAAGCCAGTGCTGCGATCACTGCGGCAACTGAGCATGCCACCGCACAGACCGCAGCCACCGCGCCGACGTAGAGGCCGTATCCGGCCGACACCGGCGGCTTGACGTTGAGCTGGTAGTACCAGACCGCGAGAGCGACGATGAGCAGCGAAAACGTCAGCGCGGCAATCGAAGCAAGCTTCACCGACAAGCCGCGGCCCACCATCGCGCCGGCCACCAGCAGCGTCGAGGACAGCAACACGATGAGCTGACCCGCGCCGAACCCCCGCGGCAGTTCCAAGCTGCCGTGGGCGCCCCCGATGGCGTTGGCCCATCCCCCGCCGTTGACAGCCGTCGTCAGCCACGGCATCCAGGCGCTGGCCGAGATCACCACGGCGAAAAACGCCACCAGCCAACCAGGGCGCAGCCGGCGAGTCATGGTTGCGACATTAATCGGCGTCCGGACCGGTTCGCGGCTCGCCACGCGGCACCCGCGCGGACGACCGAGCGTCACGCGGGCGTGGCATTGCCTCTCGAGCGCCACGTCAGCGTCACGGCCGACGGCCGAACGCGTTCAGGAAGCGCAGGACCACATCGACGGCGCCGACGCGATCAGCGACCATCTCCGTTCCTGCCCGGATCAGGCGTGGTGAACACCGTGACGAAGTTCTGCAGCGACTCGTTGATGTCGCTGCGCAGCGCAGCGGCAACGATCATGCCGATCGGCCCGAACAGCGCCGGGCCACCGAGGTGCACGTCGAAGCCGACGACGGAGCCCTCATCTTTGGGTTGAACTTTAGCCATCAGCTTGACTTTGACACCGCCGGCACCGTCGCCGTTGAGCGTCATGCCTTCCGGTGGCTTGTAGTGCACGACCGTCCATCTGATCCGGTTGTACATACCCTTGACCTCGACGATCGACTCGACGACCGTGCCCTTCTGGATGTCGTCGGGCAACGTGCTGCGCCACACCCGGTGGATGGTCAGCCATTCCTGGTACCGGGACAGGTCGGAGGCATGCTGCCACGCAACCTCGGGGGGCAACGGTACGTCGATGGATCCGGACAGTTTCGCCATGAGCTCAGTTCTGCTGGTCGCCCGCGTCGCCCGGGCCGGCGACCTTCTTGGCTTCTTCGGCCACCTTGTGGATGGTGTCGGAGTACTTGCCCTGCGTCTTGTCGTCGACGAACTCGCCGGCCTTATCGATCGCCATCTCGACCTTGTCGGCGTTCTGCGATAACAGGTCCTTCGCCTTGTCCAGGATTCCCATCTACCCGTCCTTTCCCCGGAAATGCTACGTGCCTGGGGAAACCCTACTTGTGCGTGCCCGCAGCAGTCAGCGCCACAACTGTGGCCGCACACCCAGCATGTGGGCCCGGATCCACCACATTGCCTCGATCGCGGCGGCGCCCAGCACGCCGATCCCCAGCGCGGCTGATGTCAGCACGATATTCGACGAGTCAAGCAGGAACTCCTTCCGCGCCAGCGGGATGCTGAAGATCACCACATAGGCCAGGCCGGAGACAATTACCAGCGCCAGCCGCCACCACTGGTAGGGACGCGCCACCACCGCGAGCACCCAGAGCGCCGTCACCAGCAACGTGATCAGAGCCGCGGTCGACGCCTGCTCCTGTTGCTGAAACGTGGCGTGGCGGCCGTGGTAGGCCACCAGGTAGGACACGAACGTGGCGACGCCGACAATCAGTCCGGAAGGCAGCGCGGACGTCAACACCCGCCGCACGAAGCCCGGGTAGGCGCGTTCGTTGTTGGGGGCCAGCGACAAGATGAACGACGGGATTCCGATGGTGAACCACGCCGCGATCGTGACGTGGATCGGCTGAAACGGATACAGCAAGGGATCCGCCTTGAGCAGTTTGGAAAGCAGGCATTCGGTACCTACCAACAGTGCCAGCAGCACCGAGTACACCGTCTTGGTCAAAAACAGGTTCGCCACCCGCTCGATGTTGCCGATCACCCGGCGGCCCTCGCCGACTACATACGGCAGCGTGGCAAACCTGTTGTCCAGCAAGATGATCTGCGCCACCGCGCGAGACGCCGGGCTGCCGGCGCCCATCGCGACACCGATATCGGCATCCTTGAGGGCCAACACATCGTTGACGCCGTCGCCGGTCATCGCGACGGTGTGTCCGTGTGATTGCAGGGCATGCACGATGGCCCGTTTCTGGTCGGGCCGCACCCGGCCGAAGGTGGTGTAGGTATCCAGCGTGTCAGCCAGTTCGGCTCGGGTCGGTGGGCAGTTGACGGGCGTCCATCGTCTCACCGGAAAGCCCGAGCTCGCCGGCGACGGCGGCGACCGACACCGCGTTGTCGCCGGAGATCACCTTCACCGAAACACTTTGGCCGGCGAAGTAATCCAAGGTTTCGCGGGCGTCCGGCCGCACCTTCTGCTCGAGCACCACCAGCGCGACGGGGGTAACCTGTCCCGGCGCGTCCGGGTGGTCGACGGCCACGCCGCCGCGGCCGACCAGCAGTACCCGCAACCCCCGCGCTCCGATCCGCTCGGCCCGTTCGGCGGCCGCCGACGCCGGATCGAGTAGCACATCGGGCGCGCCGATCAGCCAGTTGCCGTGTTCCCGGTAGGACGCACCGCTCCATTTGGTGGCCGACTTGAAAGGTGCAGTCGCCGTGGCGATCCAGCCGGGTGGCTGGTGAAAGGTCGCCGCGATCGCCTGCATGCTGGCGTTGGGGCGCGGGTCGGCGGCGGCCAATGAGGCCAGCACGTCGGCGACACTATCCCGTTGCTCAGTCACGCCGAGTTCCTCGACGTCGGAAACCCGCATCCCGTTTTCGGTCAGGGTGCCCGTCTTGTCGGCGCATACCACATCGACCCGCGCCAGTCCTTCGATGGCAGGCAGCTCCTGCACCAGGCACCGGCGTTGACCGAGCCGGATGACTCCGACCGCGAACGCGATCGAGGTCATCAAGACCAGGCCTTCGGGCACCATCGGCACCAACGCACCCACCATCCGCAGCACCGACTGCCGCCAGCCCACGTGCGTGGTAAACAACTGGGTGTAGATCGTCAGCAGACCGGCCGGCACCAACAGATAGGTGATGAACTGCAGAATCCGGTTAATACCATTGCGCAGTTCGGATTTCACCAAGGTGAACTTGCTGGCCTCCTCGGCCAGCTTGGCGGCATATGCCTCCGGCCCGACCTTCGTAGCGCGGTAGGCGCCGGCACCGGAGACGACGAAGCTGCCCGACATCACCGCGTCGCCGATACCCTTGGGAGCCGGGTCCGCCTCGCCGGTGAGCAGCGACTCGTCGACCTCGAGGTTCACCTCTTCGACGATCTCGCCGTCGACGATGATCTGATCTCCGGGGCCGAGTTCGATGATGTCGTCGAGCACTACCTCGCCGGGCAACAACGCTCGAGTTCCGGATTGCCGGCGCACCAATGGTTTCGCCTGCCCGACGATCGCCAGCCTGTCCAGCGTCTGCTTGGCCCGGATCTCCTGGACCATGCCGATGACGCTGTTGGCGACGATGAGCAAGCCGAACATCCCGTTGATCACCGAGCCCGTCGCCAGCACGATGAGCAGCAGCACGCCAAGGATCGCGTTGATGCGGGTGAAGACGTTGGCCCTGACGATTTCGGCCACACTGCGCGTGGCGCGTTCCCGCACGGCGTTGCTCTGGCCGTCGGCCAGCCGCTGTGCCACCTCGGCATCGGTCAGGCCTGAGGTGTTGACAGGGCTCATCGGGTGAAGGTTCCGAGCTTGTCCGAGTCGAAGTATTCCAGGTGCAGCGTGTTGCCGGCGAAAACAGCCGTGGAAATCGTTCCCGGCGCAGCGTTTTCGTTTGTCAGCGGGAAGGTGAAGGTATCGCCGTCCCAGTGCGTCAAGGCGAACGTCTGGCCTTTCGGGCCCATCGTCAGCTGCAGCGCGCCATCGCGTTCGGTCACGATGGCCGGACCCCAGTAGTCACTGGCGTACACGCCGGCGTAGCCGCTCAGCGGTCTGGCCGGCGCGGGGTTGGCCGGGGGCTGCTTGCCCACCAGCGACCCTTCCGGATTGTTCATCCAGCCGATCGCCTGCTTGTACAGCTTGCGCCCAGTCCTCGCGAACTTGGCCGTACTGCACCAGATCCATGAATTCGGCGGTCAGCGTCTCCGGCAGGCCGATGGGTGCGGCGTTGGTCAGCGCGATGATGCCCACGTCCTCGGACGGCATCACCACGAAGTTTGTCGCGGCCCCGAGAGCGAAAGCGCCGGAATGGCTGTACTCAGTGCGCCCGGACGAGGTCACCGACACGTTGAACCCGTAGCCGTAGAAGCCGGGGCGCGCCTTTGGCGTCGTCGCGGGCGCCGAGATGACCTGCGCGGTGTTGGCGGGCAGCAGAGCGTCCGGCGACGCGATCCGCTGGCCGTTGATAACTTCCGTTGCCCAGCAGCATGATCAGCCAGTGCGCCATGTCGTTGACCGACGAACTCACCCCGCCCGCGGCTGACTGGGCATCCGGATCCCGTTGGAAACGCGGCTCCCATTTATCGGCGACCTTGATGTGGTTGACCGCATGGTTGGGCCGGGCGGTGAAATCAGCGAACCGTGAACTCGTCGACGTCATCTCCAGCGGGCGGTAGAGCACCTCGTCGGACAGGTCCTCCCATGGCTTACCCGCCGCGGCCGCCACCGCTTCAGCCGCGGCGGTCACTCCGAAGTTGGTGTAGGCGTAGCTGATTCGAAAGGGCGCCAGCGGCAAGTACTTCAGCCGCTCAAGTGCCTGCCGACGGTCGTAACCGAGGTCCTCCAGTTTGTCGCCGGCGTGGTCGGGCAAGCCGGAACGATGCGAATACAGGTCGGCGATGGTCACGTGGCCGGTGACATAGGGATCACTCAGAGCGAACCACGGCAGCTTGGACACCACAGGCGTGTCCCAGGCCGACCACATTGGTCGCTGACTTCGTGCGCTACCACCGTCGCACCGACCGATTTGGACACCGAGGCCAACTGGAAGACGGTGTCGGCGTCGACCTTGTTGTCCGGACCGTCGCCTTTGCTCACGTCCCTGACCCCGAAGCCCTTGGCATACACCGTCTTTCCGCCATGGACGACGGCGACGGCCATTCCCGGGATGCCGGTGCTTTTCATCAGGTCGCCGACCAGGCCGTCGACCTTGGATATGGCCTCGTCGACGCGCCCGGCGGGGATCTGTAGACCCGACACCTCGTTGGGCGGAGTGTCAGACAGCGGGGACGGCGTGTTGGATACCGGTTGCGCGGGCCCACATCCGGTCAACGCAAGCAAGGCCGCCACCACAGCGGCCGCTGCCGCACGTTTCGTCATGGCGGAACTTTAGCCCGGCGACGATGCGCGCTGCGTGCGGCGCGAGGAGAAGCCGGGCAATCAAACCCAGCCCGGCGACGATGCCGTCCACCGGAATCAGAGCCGCCACCACGGGTTGAATCTGCCGGGCGCGGCGGGATCGATCCGTTGGCCGGGTGTCGGCACCGCAACATTGACCTGAGCAGGCCCGGCGGCCGCGAGCAGGCGCTCGACCGGCTCAGCCCACGGATGGGGGGCCAACCGGAAGGTGCCCCAGTGAATCGGCACCAGCAGTCCCGACCGCGAGTCGGTGACGTCCAGATGCGCCCGAACCGCCTCCTCGGGGTTCATGTGGATGTCCGGCCACGCCGTGTTGTAGGCACCGATGGGCAGCAGGGTCAGGTCGAACGGTCCATGGTCGGCGCCGATCTGGCTGAAGCTCTTGGTGTAGCCGGTGTCGCCGCCGAAGTACACGCGCTGACTGGGGCCGATGAACGCCCACGACGCCCACAACGTGGTGTTCCGGTCCATGAAGCGTCCCGAGAAGTGCCGTGCCGGCATGCAGATCACGGTGAGCTCGTGCACCTGAGCGCTCTGCTGCCAGTCGAGTTCGACGATGCGGTGCTCGGGTATTCCCCACGCGCGCAGGTGGGCGCCCACACCGAGCGGCACCACGAACGGGGCCCGCTGAGTGCGGGCCAGCGCCATGACGGTGTCGATATCGAGGTGGTCGTAGTGGTCGTGGCTGATGACCACCGCGTCCACGGCGGGTAGCCCTTCCAGTTGCACCGGCGGCGGATGCAACCGCTGCGGTCCGACCACGTCCGACGGCGAGCATCGGTCACTCCACACCGGGTCGGTGAGCACCCGGTAACCGTCGATTTCCACCAGCGCCGTCGAGTGACCGAACCAGCTGACGGAGAGCCGGCTGGGGTCGTTCTCGAAGATCTGCGTGGCGGCCAACGGGATCGGCGCCGCCGGCCGGCTGCCGCCGCGGTTACCCACCAGCTCCCACACGATCAGCCGCAGTTGCTCACGATCCATCTTGTATATCGAGGCGGGGTCGAGGTTGGCGAACACGCCGTCGCGATAGTGCGGCGAGCCCGCCGCCACCGCCCGGATCGACGCGGGGTCGGCACCCAACGCTGCCGGCGCGCCGTGCAGCGCGCGCAACGCCCAACTACCGGCCGCCAGCGACGCCGTCCCGGCGGCCAGCCGCAGCGCCCCCCGCACCATGACTGTCAGGCCCCCTGGAACTTCGGCGGCCGCTTCTCCACCCGAGCGACCTGCGCTTCGATGACGTCCTGGCTGTTCCAGGCTTTGTCGAAGAGCTCCTTGTGCACCGGCCAAGCTTCTTCGATGGCGCCGTCGTCGTTGAGCACCCGCTTGGCGTGCCGGATCGCCAGCGGCGCCAGGCCGGCGATCTCGGCGGCCCAGGCCTGGGCGTCGGCCAGCGTACCGATCCGGTTGGCCATTCCGGTCTGCAGCGCCGTCTCGGAGGTGAGCTTCTCCGCGGCCAGCAGCATCGCGCGGGCCCGGCCGTGACCGACCAGCGACGACAGTCGGCGGATACTCCAGTTGTCAAGGGCGAGGCCATATTTCGAAGTCGGAAACTGAAAGAACGCCTCCGGTGCGACGACCCGCAGATCGCATTGCATCGCCAGCTGCAGGCCGGCGCCGATGGCGGGGCCGTTGATGGCGCCGATCACCGGTATGGGTGCTGCATCCATGACTTTGTGCAACTCGATAAGCCGGTCGGGATAATCAGCGGCGAACGCGTCGCCGCTGAGGTCCGCACCGGCGCAGAACACCGTCCCCTGGCCGGTCAACACGATCACACGGGTAGATCCGTCGCCGGCCTTCTGTATGGCCTCCCGCAGCTCGTCGACGAGTCGGGAATTCAGGGCATTGCGGCGCTCGGGGCGCTGCAACTCAATGGTCATGACGGCTTCGGTCCGGGTAATACCGATCATGGCAGCCACCCTATATAGCCTCGTCACGTGAGTCGTATCACGGCTGGTGAACTAAGAGATGCGGTGCTGGATGACGGTTCCTTCATCAGTTGGGACAGCGAACTGCCGGCGGTGCCGGTAAGCGAGTCCTATGCCCACGAGCTGGCCGACGCCCGGGCCGCCACCGGTCTGGACGAATCGGTGCTCACCGGCGAGGGCCGCATATTCGGGCGTCGGGTGGCGGTGGTGGTCTGCGAGTTCAGCTTCCTCGGCGGCTCGATCGGAGTGGCGGCGGCCGAACGGATCACCGCTGCCGTGCAGCGGGCGACGATCGAGCGACTGCCGCTGCTGGCGTCGCCGAGTTCCGGCGGCACCCGCATGCAGGAGGGCACGGTCGCCTTTCTGCAGATGGTCAAGATCGCCGCGGCCGTCCGACTCCACAAACAGGCACACCTGCCCTACCTGGTCTATCTGCGCAACCCGACCACCGGCGGAGTGTTCGCCTCGTGGGGCTCCCTGGGCCACGTCACCGTCGCCGAGCCGGGCGCTCTGATCGGCTTCCTGGGACCTCGGGTCTACCAGCTGCTCTACGGCGAACCCTTCCCGCAAGGCATCCAGACCTCGGAGAACCTGCAGCGATACGGGGTGATCGACGCCGTCGTTGCACTGGACGAGCTCCGCCGCACACTGGATCGTGCACTGACCGTGATCGCCGATGCTCCCGAGCCGCTGCCGGCGCCGCGGCCCCCCGAACCGACACCCGATGTGCCGGCATGGGACTCGGTGGTAGCGTCGCGACGGCCAGACCGGCCAGGGGTGGGATATCTGTTGCGACACGGCGCCACCGACCGAGTGCTGCTGTCCGGCACCGGGGAGGGCGAAGCGGCGACCACCCTGCTGGCGCTGGCCCGGTTCTCCGGCCAGCCCGCGGTGGTGCTCGGCCAGCAGCGAGTGACGGGCGGGATGGTCGGGCCGGCGTCGCTGCGCGAAGCCCGGCGCGGCATGGCACTGGCCGCCGAGCTGCGCCTGCCGCTGGTGCTGGTGATTGACACCGCCGGGCCGGCGCTGTCGGCCGAGGCCGAACAGGGCGGGTTGGCCAGTCAGATCGCCCAGTGTCTGGCCGAGCTGGTCACGCTGGACACCCCGACGGTGTCGGTCCTGCTGGGCCAGGGCAGCGGCGGGCCGGCACTGGCGATGGTGCCCGCCGACCGGGTCCTGGCCGCGCTGCACGGCTGGCTGGCGCCGCTACCACCGGAAGGCGCCAGCGCGATCGTCTTCCGCGACACCGCGCACGCCGCCGAACTCGCAGCGGCCCAAGGCATCCGGTCCGCCGACCTGCTGGCATCGGGGATCGTCGACGGCATCGTGCCGGAGTATCCCGATGCCGCCGATGAGCCGGTCGGGTTCTCCGTGCGACTGGCGCACGCCATAGCCGCTGAGCTCCACACACTGCGCGGGATGCCGGCGGCCGAGCGGCTGGCAGCCCGGTTGCAGCGCTACCGCCGCATCGGCCTGCCCCGCGGTAGTTGAGCTGCGGACGCCCGCTCACCGCGCTGCAGCATCTGCGTCACGAGATTCTTCGGCCCGCAGTGGGTACCGATGTGGGTCAAGGTCGCCAACGCCGGCCATGATCTCGAATGTCTTGGCCTGCTAACTGAATCCGAAGAGGGCGTGGCGACATCCATGGGCAGTCGCGGTTCAGCCTCGAAAGCGTAACTATTCAGCCGCCGGGCCACCGCTCCGGCGACCCGGCGGTCATCCTCCCACCGTCATAGCCAATAATCAGGCAAAATGGGCGGCATGGACACTGGTGCCACCTCACCTCGGGTGTTGGTCGTTGACGACGACTCCGATGTGCTTGCCTCGCTGGAACGCGGCCTGCGGCTATCCGGATTCGAGGTGTCGACGGCGGTCGACGGCGCCGAGGCCTTGCGCAGCGCCACCGAGACCCGGCCGGACGCGATCGTGCTCGATATCAACATGCCCGTGCTGGACGGCGTCAGCGTCGTCACCGCACTGCGCGCCATGGACAACGACGTCCCGGTGTGCGTGCTCAGCGCGCGCAGCTCGGTCGACGACCGGGTCGCAGGCCTGGAGGCCGGCGCCGACGATTACCTGGTCAAACCGTTCGTGCTGGCCGAGCTGGTCGCACGGGTGAAAGCGCTGCTGCGCCGCCGCGGCTCCACCGCGACGTCCTCCTCGGAGACCATCACGGTGGGCCCGCTGGAGGTGGACATTCCCGGCCGGCGAGCCCGGGTCAACGGCGTCGACGTCGACCTGACCAAGCGGGAGTTCGATCTGCTGGCGGTGCTGGCCGAGCACAAGACCGCAGTGCTGTCTCGGGCGCAGCTGCTGGAGCTGGTCTGGGGATATGACTTCGCCGCCGACACCAACGTCGTCGACGTGTTCATCGGGTACCTGCGCCGCAAGCTGGAGGCCAACGGTGGCCCCAGGTTGCTGCACACCGTCCGCGGAGTCGGGTTCGTGCTGCGAATGCAGTAAGGCGTGAGGTCGATGAGATCGCAAAAGCCATGAATTTTTTGTCCCGGATTTTCGCCCGTACGCCTTCGCTGCGGACGCGGGTGGTGGTCGCCACGGCCATCGGTGCCGCGATTCCGGTGCTCATCGTCGGCACTGTGGTCTGGGTTGGGATCACCAACGACCGCAAGGAGCGGCTGGACCGCCGCCTTGACGAGGCCGCCGGCTTTGCGATCCCCTTCCTGCCGCGCGGTCTTGACGAAATCCCGCGCTCGCCCAATGACAACGACGCCATCATGACGGTCCGCCGCGGCAACCTGGTCAAGTCGAATTCCGACGTCACGCTGCCCAAGCTGAACGTCGACTACGCCGACACTCACGTCGGCGGGGTGCGCTACCGGGTGCGGACGGTGGAGATTCCCGGGCCGGAGCCGACGTCGCTCGCCGTGGGCGCGACGTACGACGCCACCATCGCCGAGACCAACAACCTGCACCGGCGGGTGCTGCTGATCTGTGTATTCGCCATCGGCGCCGCGGCCGTGTTCGCCTGGCTGCTGGCCGCGTTCGCGGTGCGCCCGTTCAAACAGCTCGCTCAACAGACCCGGTCGATCGACGCCGGCGACGAGGCACCCCGGGTGGAAGTGCACGGCGCCACCGAAGCCGTCGAGATCGCCGAAGCAATGAGAGGCATGCTGCAGCGCATCTGGGACGAACAGAACCGCACCAAGGAGGCGCTTGCCTCAGCCCGCGACTTCGCCTCCGTGTCCTCCCATGAGCTGCGCACTCCCCTGACCGCCATGCGCACCAATCTCGAGGTGCTGTCCACCCTGGACATGCCCGACGACCAACGCAAAGAAGTGCTCAGCGACGTGATCCGCACCCAGTCGCGGATCGAGGCCACCCTGAGCGCCCTGGAGCGGTTGGCCCAGGGCGAACTGTCGACGTCCGACGATCATGTGCCGGTGGACATCACCGACCTGCTCGACCGGGCCGCCCACGATGCGATACGGATCTACCCCGACCTCGAGGTCTCGCTGGTGCCGTCGCCAACCTGCATCATCGTCGGGTTACCGGCCGGGTTGCGCCTGGCCGTCGACAATGCGATCGCCAACGCCGTCAAGCATGGCGGCGCCACCCGAGTCCAGCTGTCGGCGGTCAGCTCGCGCGCCGGGGTGGAAATCGCCGTCGACGACAACGGCAGCGGAGTGCCCGAAGATGAGCGCCAAGTGGTGTTCGAACGGTTCTCCCGTGGCTCAACGGCCTCGCATTCGGGGTCGGGCCTGGGCCTGGCGTTGGTGGCCCAGCAGGCCCACCTACACGGTGGGACGGCTTCGCTGGAAACCAGCCCGCTGGGCGGCGCGCGGCTAGTGCTGCGGCTCCCCGGCCCCAGCTAGCCGCCCGGGGATCTTCGTCGTCGCGCCCCCGGTCTCCTCAGCCGACGACGATTTCGACGCGGCGATTCTTGGCGCGACCCGCGGCCGTGTTATTGGGCGCGACCGGGTTGGCCGAACCGAGACCCTTGACGAGCAGCTGATCGGCGGCAACGCCGTGGGCAACGAGAAAGTCGGCGATCGCCTGGGCGCGCTGGTTGCTCAACGGAACGTTGATCGCCTCGCTGCCGAAATTATCGGTGTAGCCGTTGACGCTCGCATGCGCGCTCGGGCATGCCTTCAGCATGTCCGCCACCTGAGTCAACGCCTGCTCTTCGGCCGGACTCACGATGAATCCGTTGTTCGCAAAGGTGATCGGCCCGCCTGTCGCGGCATTGATGGCCGTTTGTAAGTCGGCGCATCGCCCGGCCGTGGGCGGTGTGGGCCCGTTAACAACAAGGTTGTCACGGACATTCAAGTTCGACCAGATGTGCTTGGCGTCGTTGTCGAGCGTGTTCTTCTGGTCTTGCGATGCGGCAGTGCCCGCCAAGGTGATGGTGTCGGCGTTGACATTGAGATTGAAATCGGCAATCGACGCACTGTCCTTGAAAAGGGGGCCGGCGTTCGAGAAATCAAGCGCGTCGACATCGGGGTTGATCTGGATCCGGTCGATGATTTTGACGCCTGCGGGCAGTGAGCCGTTGAGCACCTTCATCAAATCCGCTTTAGCGGAGTCGTCGGGAAAATCTCCGGTGAGCGTAATGTTGTTGCCGCTGCGGCTAATTGAAAGCGGCGCCAACGAAAACTTCGGGGCACCAGACTTGGTCGATGGCGCCGATGTTGGCAGCACACTCGGCGGCCCTGCAGCGGGTCCCCCGAACGCGCCGCAGCCGGTCGCCGCTATCAGCAACGGAATAACGAGCAGGCCAATCAGCCGGAGAAGGCCCAGCGACCGCCGGCGAAATTTCGGAGCCCGTTGCGAATCGGTGTTTGCGGCCACCTGGCGCAAACCCGCCCCGAAACTCACGATCGCCCTCCCTCATTTCGCTCACCTGCGCTCGTGCATCTTGCAGGCGATATGCAGCCTACCGAGTCGACCGCGTGGCGCCCCTTTTCAGTCGGGCACACTGGAGCGATGGGCAACGGCAGGAAACCGACCGACAGGGACACCCTGGCACACATCCGCGAGTTGGTCGCCGAGGAGAAAGACCTGCGAGAGCGGCTGCAACACGGCGACATCAGCATGTCGGAGGAGCATGACCGCCTCAGTCGGGTGGAGATCGAACTCGACCAGTGCTGGGACCTGTTGCGGCAGCGTCGCGCGCTACGCGAAACCGGCGGTGACCCGCGCGAGGCAGAGGTGCGTCCGGCCGGCCAGGTCGAGGATTACCTGAGCTGAGCGAGCGCGCGCCGGATGTCGACGTCGCCATCGTAGGTGGCGGCCACAACGGCCTGGTCGCGGCCGCCTACCTGGCCCGGGTGGGCCTACGGGTGCGGTTGCTGGAGCGGCTGGGGCAGGTCGGCGGGGCCGCGGTGTCGGCGCAAGCCTTCGACGGTGTCGAGGTCCGGGTCTCGCGGTATGCGTACCTGGTCAGCTTGCTGCCGCCCCGCATCGTCGACGACCTGGGCGCCGCGCTGCGATTGGGTACGCGGCAGTTTTCGTCGTATACTCCGCAACCGGCCAACGGCGGACGCTGCGGGCTGCTGATCGGGTCACCCGGCGGGCGCACCGCGGACACGTTCGCCGCTATCGGCGCCGCCGGCGACGAACGCGGTTTTGCCGCCTTCTACCGCCGCTGCCGACTGGTGACCCAGCCGCTGTGGCCGACGCTGACCGAACCGCTGCGCACGCGCGAGCAGACCCGTCGGCACGTCCTGGACGGCGGCAGCCATGACGCGGCGACCGCGTGGCGGGCCATGATGGACGAGCCGATCGGGTATGCCATCGCCGACGCGGTGGGCAACGATCTGGTCCGCGGCGTGATCGCGACCGACGCGCTGATCGGCACCTTCGCTCGCGTCGACGACCCGTCGCTGATGCAGAACATCTGCTTCCTGTATCACGTGCTGGGCGGGGGAACCGGGGACTGGCACGTGCCCGTCGGCGGGATGGGCTCGCTGACCGCGGCACTGGCAACGGCGGCCGTCGGCCACGGTGCCGAAATAACCACCGGTGCAGAGGTTTACGCCGTCGAGCCAAGCGGCCGGGTGCACTATCGCATCGGCGACGAAGAGCGCCTCATCCGGGCCCGGTTCGTTCTGGCCGGCGTCACACCGGCAGTGCTGGCCGGCCTGCTCGGCGAAGTGGCTGCACCACCGACTCAGGGCGCGCAGGTCAAGGTGAACATGGTGCTGCGGCGGCTGCCTCGGTTGCGCGACGACAACGTCACCCCCGAGCAGGCATTCGCCGGCACGTTCCACGTCAACGAGACGTGGACACAGCTGGATACCGCATATTCGCAGGCAGCCACCGGACAAGTACCGAATCCGTTGCCGTGCGAAGCCTACTGCCATTCGCTGACCGATCCGAGCATCCTGTCGGCTGAACTGCGTGACTCGGGCGCGCAGACGATCACGGTGTTCGGACTGCACACCCCGCACTCGCTGTGCGGCGGCACCGACTCGGACATGCTGCGCGCCCAGCTGACCGAGATGGTGTTGGCGTCGCTGAATTCAGTTCTGGCCGAACCGATTCAGGAGCTCTTGCTGCCCGATGCGCACGGCTGGCCATGCATCGAAACGACGACCACCCTGGACTTGGAGCGCGCGCTGCACATGAGCGGCGGCAACATCTTCCACGGCGGGTTGTCCTGGCCATTCGCGGATGACGACGACCCACTGGACACGCCGGCGCGGCAATGGGGGGTGGCCACCGACCACGACCGGATCATGCTGTGCGGCTCGGGCGCCCGCCGCGGCGGGGCGGTGTCCGGCATCGGCGGGCACAACGCCGCGATGGCGGTGCTGGCGTCGGTCTGACTGGCGCGCGCCGAATTGTGGTCTCGCGCGAGAGCTATCGCGCGTCGATGGTGGTGTAATCGCGCTCCGTGTACCCGGTGTAGATCTGGCGCGGCCGGCCGATCTTGCTGTCACCCTCGTCGTGCATCTCCCGCCAGTGCGCGATCCAGCCGGGCAGCCGGCCCAACGCGAACAACACGGTGAACATCCGCGTCGGGAACCCGAGGGCCCGGTAGATCAGGCCGGTGTAGAAGTCGACGTTGGGGTAGAGCTTGCGCTCAACGAAGTAGTCGTCGGTCAGCGCCGCCTCTTCGAGGTCCTTTGCGATGCTCAACAGGTCGTCGTCGCCGCCGAGTTTGGCCAGGATCTTGTCGGCCTGCTCCTTAACGATCCGGGCCCGGGGGTCGTAGTTCTTGTAGACCCGGTGGCCGAAGCCCATCAGTTTGACGCCGGCTTCCCGATTCTTCACTTTTCGAACGAATTCGCCGACGTCGTCGCCGCTCTCGCGGATGCTCTCCAGCATCTCGAGCACCGCCTGATTGGCGCCGCCGTGCAGCGGGCCCCACAGGGCGTTGATGCCGCCGGAGATCGAGGTGAACAGGTTGGCCCGCGATGAGCCCACCAACCGGACCGTCGAAGTCGAGCAGTTCTGTTCGTGGTCGGCGTGCAGGATGAACAGCATGTCCAGCGCCCGGACAACCTCGGGATCGGCCGCATAGGGCTCGGCCGGCAACCCGAACGTCATCCGCAGGAAGTTCTCCACCAGCGTCAGCGAGTTGTCCGGGTACAGGAACGGCTGTCCGACCGACTTCTTGTACGCGTAGGCGGCGATGGTGGGCAGTTTTGCGAGCAGCCGTATGGTCGACAGCTCGACCTGACCGTTGTCCATCGGGTCCAGCGCATCGGGGTAGTAGGCACTCAACGCGTTCACCACGCTGGACAACACCGGCATCGGGTGCGCATTACGCGGAAAGCCTTCGAAGAAACGCTTCAGGTCCTCATGCAACATGGTGTGCAATGAGATCCGCTTGGTGAACTCGTCCAACTGCTCCTTGTTCGGCAACTCACCGTAGATAAGTAGGTAGCTCACCTCGATGAAGGTCGACTTCTCGGCGAGCTGCTCGATCGGATAGCCGCGGTAGCGCAGAATTCCGGCGTCGCCGTCGATGTAGGTGATTGAGCTCTTGGCGGCGGCGGTGTTGACGAAGCCGACATCGAACGTGGTGTAGCCGGTCTTGGCCAGCAGCGGGCCCAGCGCAATGCCGTCGGCTCCTTCGGTGGCCTGCACGATCTGCAGGTCGATCTCGCCCCCCGGGTACTTCAGAGTTGCGGTGTCGTCGGTGTCGGCCACGAGAACCCCTTTGCGCTCTGGCTGATATGGCTGCCCTGACTCGGTACTTATAGCTGAAGGTAGTCGTTATCGCGACGACGCGCCTGCCCGGGGTCGGGTCTGCGGATCCTGTCGGCAATCCATCGGGTGAGCCTTTGTCGGTCTTCGCCGCAACTGGCTACCGACGTACCCCGTTCACCAGCAGCCCGCCGTCGCACCGCGAACGGAGTCGCGGTGACGGTCAGCGGCGTCGATGACCGGCAGTTCCCGCGGCGCGCCGCCGGGCGGTCGTGCGGGCACGCCCAAAACGCCCGTCCACGCCCTAGCAGGCCTGACACCACCAAGGCGAGCAGGACGGCTCTCCCGGCCGGGTACTGGGTGAGCCGGTAGACCTGGGCAGATACGGCGAAGACCGGCACGGTGGCACCCGGTGACTGGGTGGGTACGCCGGCGACCCAGAGCCGGCGAGAACGCAGGTCGGCGGCGGCGTGGTGTCCGCAAAAAGCGCCCCAGCCCGATTGCCGCCCGAGTGTGAGAACGCCCACATCGCGCAGCCCAATCAGCACCAGCGGGCCCTGCCCCCACCTCGGGCCGTCAACGTGGCGCGCCTCGTCGGCAGGCTCAAGGCTGAAGACGCTCGACCTGAGCGCCGATGACGCGGATTCGGTTGTGCAGCCGGTTTTCCCGCCCCTGCCAGAATTCCACCGACTCGGGGGCAATGAGGTAACCGCCCCAGCCTGGCGGCACCGGGATCTGCTCGGTGTCGGCGAAGCGCGCGGTCACCTCTGCCAGCTGGTCAAGCAGCGCCGCGCGCGACGCGATCGGCTGCGACTGGCGCGATGCCCACGCACCCAGCTGTGAACCCCGCGGCCGCTTGGACCAGTAGTCCTCGGTGACCTGCCGGGAGACCTTGCTCACCGGGCCGTGGATATGGACCTGCCGCCCCAGCTGGTACCAGGGAAACGTCACCGAGGCGTACGGCGTCGCCGCCAGCTCTGCACCCTTGGCTGAGTCATAGTGGGTGAAAAAAGTGATGCCGGTCTCGTCCACGCTCTTGCACAACACCGATCGGCTCACCGGCCTGCCGGCCGCGACGGTGGCCAGCACCATGGCATTGGGCTCGGCGACTCCCAAGCGTTCGGCGTCGTCAATCCACCTGCACAACAACGCAAGCCAACCGTCATCGAGCCAATCCGCGTCGAGATCCGGACTGCCGTCCTTTTCGACGGACCCGTATTCCACGCGCATGCTCTGCAGGTGCTCGCCGTGTCGTCCTGCCATCGCGCCAACGCTACCGGGGCCAGCTACCGGCCGGTAGCGTCGGCCCGAAGGTGGGGTGCAAGAATTTTCCGCATGACTGTGGTCCCCGAAGACTTTGTCCCCGGCCTGGAAGGCGTGGTGGCCTTCACCACCGAAATCGCCGAACCGGATAAAGACGGCGGCGCGCTGCGCTACCGCGGTGTCGACATTCAAGATTTGGTGACTCGGCGGGTCACGTTCGGTGACGTGTGGGCGCTGTTGGTCGACGGTAGGTTCGGCCACGGGCTGCCGCCCGCCGAGCCGTTCCCGCTGCCGATCCACACCGGCGACGTGCGCGTCGACGTCCAGGCAGGCCTGGCGATGTTGGCACCCATCTGGGGGTACAAGCCGCTGCTCGACACCGACGAGGCCACCGCCCGGGATCAGCTGGCCCGGGCATCGGTGATGGCACTGTCCTACGTGGCGCAGTCCGCGCGCGGCATCTACCAACCAGCGGTCCCACAGCGAGTTATCGATGAGTGCCCGACGGTCACAGCACGTTTCATCACGCGTTGGCAGGGCGAGCCGGACCCGAGGCATGTCGAGGCCATTGACGCCTACTGGGTGTCGGCCGCCGAGCACGGTATGAACGCCTCGACGTTCACCGCGCGAGTGATCGCCTCAACCGGCGCGGACGTGGCGGCGGCATTGTCAGGCGCGATCGGAGCGATGAGCGGGCCGTTGCACGGTGGGGCACCGGCGCGGGTGCTGCCGATGCTCGAAGAGGTCGAGCGGACGGGCGACGCGCGTGGCCTGGTCAAGGGAATCCTGGACCGGGGCGAGAAGCTGATGGGATTCGGGCACCGGGTGTACCGCGCGGAGGACCCCCGGGCCCGGGTACTGCGTTCCGCCGCCGAACGCCTGGGCGCACCGCGCCACGAGGTCGCCGTCGCGCTGGAGCAGGCCGCGCTGGCCGAGTTGCGCGAGCGCCGTCCGGACCGGGCCATCGAGACCAACGTCGAGTTCTGGGCCGCGGTGATTCTGGACTTCGCCAAGGTCCCGGCCAACATGATGCCGGCGATGTTCACCTGTGGGCGTACCGCGGGTTGGTGCGCCCACATTCTCGAGCAGAAACGATTGGGCAAGCTGGTCCGCCCGTCGGCCATCTACGTGGGACCGGGCCCGCGCAGTCCGGAATCCGTCGAAGGCTGGGACCGGGTACACGCCACCGCCTGAGTCGGTCGGCCGCCGGTGCCCGGCGAGTCCCCGGGGCGGGCTAGAAGTCACGAAGCCGGGCGAGCAGCCGGCGTCGCAGCGGCGGTGCCGGCGGGGCGGTGGCCGCTGCGGCGAGCAAGTCGGCGACATCGGTGAACTTGTTGCGTGGCCGTCCATCGGCACTGCCCCGCGCAATCTCGGCGGCGTCAATGGCACGCCATCCCCGGGCGTCGACGACGTCGTGCTGGCGGGCGTGCACCAGCTTGGCAAGTGCTTCGGGTTTGGCCACCGGATCGGTCAGCTTGCCTGCATTGAAATCGGCGACCAGGGCCTGAACGGTCTGAAAAGAGCAGGACTTGTTGGTGCCGATGAACCCGCTCGGCCCCCGCTTGATCCAGCCCGCGGCGTATGCGCCGGGCACCGGTCTCCCGGAGTCGGGGTCGACGACACGACCACCGTCGTTGGCGACAACAGTCGCTGACTCGTCAAAGGGAAGATCGCGAATCGGCTTGCCGCGGTAGCCGATCGACGTCAGCACCAGACCCGCCTCCAGCCGGCGCGTCACGTCGGTGCCGGTGACCGAGAACTCCACGCCGGTGGCGCGTTCCTCGCCCAGGATGCGATTCGGGGTGAGCTTATACGCCAGCCTGATTCGCGGGCGCGACGCCGGCGCGGAATCATCGCCGAGGTTGCTCAAGATCTCCAGCTTGTTCTTCGTCAAGGCGTCCGTGACAGTCGCGAGATCGGCCGCTACCAGCTTGTGGTCGGCCGCGCCGAGCACGACGTCGGATGTGGCCGTGAGCCCGATCAGCTCGGGCAGCGTGAACGCCGAGTGGGCGGGTCCGCGCCGGGCGGCGATCACCACTTCGCGGACAGCCGAGCCGCGAAAAGCTTGCAGCGCATGGTCGGAGATGTCGGTGCGGGCAAGGTCGTCGGGGTCTGCTGTGAGCACCCGGGCCACATCGAGGGCAACGTTTCCGTTACCGATGATCACCACCCACTGGTGGCTGAGATCGACTGGCAGCGCGCTGAATCCGGGATGCCCGTTGATCCACGCGACCAACTCGGTGGCGGTTCCGGTGCCCGCCAGTCCCATACCCTCGACGTCCAGGCGACGGTCGTCGGGCGCACCGACGGCGTACAGCACGGCGTGATGGTGGGCCAATAGTTCGGCGTGGCTCAGGTGTCTGCCGATCTCGACGTTGAGGTAGAACCGGAAGCGGCGATCACTGGCGACCCGGTCGAAGAACTCGGTGACCCTTTTGGTGTTCTGGTGATCGGGTGCCACCCCAGCGCGCACCAACCCGTAGGGAGTAGGCAGCTTCTCAAAGACGTTGACCCGCACGCCATGCTGGGTGAGCAACTCGTCGGCGGCATACATCGCCGCCGGCCCGGACCCCACAATGGCCACGGTCAGCGGCTGACGGCGGGTATGCACCTCGGCGGCCGGGACGACCGGGGCCAGCTTCGATATCGGCGGCGGCTTCACGCCCTCCGGCCGCTCCGGGTAGAAGGATGCGTTGATCTCGACGAACGGCAGCTGTTTGAGATCCAACCTGGTGTCTGGCGCGATCGCGCCGACCGGGCAGGCACTCACGCAGGCACCGCAGTCTACGCAGGCCACGGGATCGATGTAGAGCATCTCCGCGGTGGCGAAGCCCGGCTCGTCCGGTGTCGGGTGAATGCAATTCACCGGGCATGCGAAAACGCAGGACCCATCGTTGCAGCACGACTGGGTAATAACGTGCGGCATAAAACTACAACCTGAACGCGCTATGCAGCCGGTGCCGCAGCCAGGTGTCGGCGTTGCGGCTCGCTGCGGTAACGCGACGGCTTGCCGTCGATCTTGCACAGCCGCCACATGAGCCGCGCAAGACGACTTTCCATCAAACCGGTGTCATAGGCCAGCATTCGGACGTCAGCGAACATGTCACGCAACCACTTCCGGGAATCCGGCGAACGGAAGAAGAGCTCCTTTTTGACCTCGCGCGGGATGTCGAACTCCCGCCAGAACGCCTTGGGCGGCACCACGATCGCCTGGCACAACGTCCGCATCGTCAGCGGAAAGTACAGCGAGATCCAGAACCGTTGCATCCGGGTCAGGCTGGGCAACCGCTTACGTAAAAACTCGTGGGCAAACGAGATGTGCCGCGCTTCCTCGGCCACGTGAATGGCCATCACCCGCTCCATGACCGGGTGCAACGACTTGCCTTCGCGCAGCACGTTTTTCTGCGTGTGGTCGATGGGCTCCTCGCCGGCCAGCACCCCGATGAAAAACGCCACCGGCAACGGACCGGCCACCAGCGGAACCAACGGCGAGAGCCAGCGCAGCATCCTCGGCATGCCCGGGACGTCAGCGCCCACGCGGTTGACCATCTCCTGGAACATCATGGTGTGGTTGCACTCTTCGACCGATTCGTGCAGGCAGTACCGATATTCGGGTGAGCCGTTAGGCACCCAGAACGTGTAGTTCATCAGGCCGCGGATCAGGATGGATTCGAAGTGCAGCCCGACCTTGGCGACGTTGGCCTGGCGCCACATGCCGATCTTGATCTGGCGCTCTTGCGACTGGGCTTGATACCAGGGGTGGCGGCCCAGCGGGTCGGTGGCGGGCAGAATCCACCGCGGATCGTCGTCGGTGACGGCGAATTCCGGTGACTCCCAATCAATATCGGTGTACGGATTGAAGTTTCGCCGCACCGACCCCTCGGACAGTGTGGCAAGCATGTTCACGTACTCGGCGTCGTCGCGCACCTCCATATTGCGGCGCCAACGCCGAACCATTCGCGTCCTGGCCATTCCAAGCCCTCCCCAACGAGGTTTACATTCGGACGTGCTGTGTCTCGACAGTACCGCTGGTACCGGATATTTTCCAGACCGCCCGGGCACTGTGGCCTGACCAGTGGTCAGCGAGGTGTTGTGGCTTAGCTCACATTGAGTGGAATCCCGGGTGCGACTCAGCCAGGCATTATGCGGTGGCGGCGGATGCCGGCAACCGGCCCGCCGCGTCGCCCCGCCAGGTGCGCTCACTACCCTGGTGGGCATGGCTGACCAGCTCGAGATCCCCGCTGACATCAAACCCCGCGACGGCCGCTTCGGATGCGGTCCGTCAAAGGTCCGACCCGAACAATTGACGGCGTTGTCCACCACCGCTGCGCCATTGTTCGGGACATCGCACCGGCAAGCGCCGGTCAAGGATCTTGTGGGCCGGGTCCGGTCGGGACTGGCCGAGCTGTTCTCTGTGCCGGACGGTTACCAGGTCATCCTGGGCAACGGCGGCGCGACGGCGTTCTGGGATGCCGCGGCCTTCGGGTTGATCGACAAGCGCTCGCTGCACCTGACCTATGGCGAGTTCAGCTCGAAGTTCGCCTCCGCGGTCGCCAAGAACCCGTTCATCGGCGATCCCATCATCCTCAAGGCGGATCCCGGCAGTGCTCCGGAGCCGAAGAGCGATCCGTCGGTCGATGTGATCGCCTGGGCGCACAACGAGACGTCGACCGGGGTCGCGGTGCCGGTCCGCCGCCCCGCCGGCTCGGGTGACGCCCTGATCGTCATCGACGCGACCTCTGGCGCCGGTGGTCTACCGGTCGATATCACCGACGCCGACGCGTACTACTTCTCGCCCCAGAAGAACTTCGCCAGCGACGGGGGGCTGTGGCTGGCCATTATGAGCCCGGCCGCGCTGGCCCGCGTCGAGTCCATCGCCGCGTCCGGTCGCTGGGTCCCCGACTTCCTGTCGCTGCCGATCGCGGTCGAGAACAGCCTCAAAAACCAGACGTACAACACCCCGGCGATCGGCACGCTGGCGCTGATGGCCGAACAGCTCGACTGGATGCTGGGCAACGGCGGGCTGGAATGGGCGATCAAGCGCACGGCCGACTCGTCGCAGCGGTTGTACTCCTGGGCGGAGGAGCGGCCCTACACGACGCCGTTCGTCGCCGACCCCGCATTGCGGTCTCAGGTGGTGGGCACGATCGACTTCGTCGATGACGTCGACGCCGCGGTCGTCGCGAAGACCTTGCGGACTAACGGCATCGTGGACACCGAGCCGTACCGCAAGCTCGGCCGCAACCAGTTGAGGGTCGCGATGTTCCCCGCGGTCGACCCCGACGACGTCAGCGCTCTCACCCAATGCGTCGACTGGGTGGTCGAGCGGCTTTAGCGCGGCGACGAGGCGGGCCGCGGTGGGCCGCTCCGGGCGATCCGGCACCGCCCTGACGGTCATCGGCCTGCAACCGGCCAGCGTGTCCGGCCGGGTTCTGGGTGCCGGCTGCACTAAACTGCCAACGTGACGGGTCCGTTGCCGACCTGGCACGGAGCCTGCGAGGAGAAGCCATGCGGGAACTCAAAGTGGTTGGGCTCGATGCCGACGGCAAACACATCATCTGCGAGATTGACGACCCCGGGGAACAATTCAAGCTGGCGGCCGACGAACGGCTGCGGACTGCCCTGCGTGGCGAGTCGGCAGCAGCGGAGCAACCACAGCTTGACATCCAGGTCACCAACATGCTGAGCCCCAAAGAGATTCAGGCCAAGATCCGTGCCGGCGCGTCCGTCGACCAGGTGGCCGCGGCATCGGGCTCCGACCTCGCGCGGGTCCGCCGGTTTGCCCACCCGGTGTTGCTGGAACGGGCTCGCGCGGCCGAGCTGGCAACGGCTGCGCATCCGGTGCTCGCCGACGGCCCTGCGGTGCTTACCCTGCTGGAGACCGTCAGCGCCGCCTTGGTGAAGCGCGGCCTCGCTCCCGACAGACTCAGCTGGGATGCCTGGCGCAACGAAGACAGCCGTTGGACGGTTCAGCTTGCCTGGAAGGCCGGCCGTTCCGACAACATCGCGCATTTCTGCTTCACTCCCGGTGCCCACGGCGGGACAATCACCGCGATCGACGATGGGGCCAGTGAGCTGATCGACCCGGACTTCGACCGTCCGCTGCGGCCGCTCGCGCAGGTGGCCCACGTCGACTTCGACGAGACGGCCAAGCCGGCGGACACCGCGCCGCACGAACAGCCGGTGCACACCCGGCGGGGTAAGCCGGTCATTCCGGCTTGGGAGGATGTGCTGCTGGGCGTGCGTTCAGGTGGGCAGCGCTAGCTGCTCCCCGACGCGGTCAGCGCGAGCAGCGCCAGCCACGCGCTCGCGACCCCGATGCCGGCGCCAAGCACAAACCAGCGCAGCACCCGGGTGTGCCGCCAGCCCCACAGCGTCGGGGCCAGCCCGCCTGCCGCCAAGATATTGAGGCCGACCGCCAACAGCGGATGCACCCGGATCAGTCCCAGACTCAGCACCACGACACCGGTTCCGATTACCGCGGCGACGAACCCGGCCACCGCCAAACCCGTTGCCCAGGGCACGGAATCGTCGCTCACGGGCCGAGCCTAGCCTGATTTCCCGGCTCCACCTCGGGCCGCCCCGCGGACCGGATCGGCGACGAGCGCCCCCGTTCGTAAAACGCCAATGCGGCCGAGGTCGCAACGTTGAGCGAGTCGGTGCCGCGCGACATCGGAATGCGCACGCGCACATCACTCAACCGCAGGGTGGGCGCCGTCAGCCCCGGCCCCTCGGCGCCCACTATCACCGCGACACGTTCGTCGCGCGCGGCCGCCATCGCCTCCGGCAGGGCGCAGGCTTTGCTGTACGGGGTCATCGCCAGCAGCCGAAATCCGTTTTCTTTCAGCATCACCAGGTCGGCAGGCCAGCTGGAGGTTCGCGCATACGGCACCAGCAACGCGTGGCCCATGGACACCCGGACGGCGCGACGGTACAGCGGGTCAGCGCAGCCGCTGCCGAATACCACGGCATCCACGCCCAGTCCTGCCGCGTTGCGAAAAATCGAGCCCAGGTTCTCGTGGTCGTTGACGCCTTCGAGCACCGCGACGGTACGGGCACCGTCGACCACCTGGGCAACGCCGGGTTCGGGCACCCTCCGGGCGGCCGCCAGCACGCCACGGTTGAGGTGAAAACCGACCACGCGCGCCATCACATCGGCGGACGTTCGGTAGAACGGCGCTTTCGTACCGGACAAGTCGTCCTCGAGCTCGTTCAGCCTGCGGTCGGTACCCAGCAGGGCGTGCGCGGTGAACCGGGAGGCGAGCATGCGCTGCACGACCAGCACGCCTTCGGCGATCACCAGCCCTTTGCCGGTCGGCAGATCAGGACGGCGATCCACGCTGTTCAGGTCGCGGAAATCGTCGAGCCGCGGATCCTCGGGGTCGTCAACGTCCTGAACGTTCGGGCCATCGGTCCCGTCGGTGCGCTGAACGCCGTCTTCCGCGCTCACGGGCCTTCATCGACCAAGGCCAACATCAGATCAGCCGCGTTGCGCAGGGTGTCACGTTGATCGCTGTCCAGCGTCGCGAGCCGCTTGCCCAGCCACTCCTGGCGGGCGCGACGGGTCGCCTTGACCAACTCGGCACCGGATTCGGAGACCGAGACCAGCACCTGTCGGCCGTCGACGGGGTGTGGGGCGCGGTCGACGAGGCCCATGTCGGCCAGCGACGCAATCACCCGGGTCATCGACGGCGGCCGGACCCGTTCGCGAATCGCCAGCGCGCCAGGTGTCATCGGGCCCTCGTTGGCCAGGGTCGCCAGCGCCGACAGCTGGGACAGCGACACCGGCGATGACGGGTTCCGGAACCGCAGTTGGCGGGCCAACCGCATGACAGCCAGCGACAGGTCGCTGGCCAGCCGCGCATCGCTGTCAGGCATGGCGCGAGGTTACACGGAACTCGAGAACTCGGGAAAGAACCGGGGGGATCGCTGGACTCTGACCCTTTCAGTGCGCTGCGGCAGATTTCGGCAAACACTTTCGTGGTCAGCCGGACAAGGTTCCGGTACCGCCGGCCGGGGAGTGGGCTGCCCTGTGGCTCGGGCTATGTTAATCGCGATGTCTGTCGAATCCGGCCAGAGCCGCCAGGCGCCGCCGCTGCCGCCCGTGCTGCTGCAGGTGTGGCCCTTCGTCGCGGTCGGCGCCCTGGGCTGGCTGGTCTCCGCGGCAGTCGCGTTCCTTGTACCCACCCTTGCGAGTTGGCGCCCGGTCACCCTGGCCGGACTGGGAGTCGGGTTGCTCGGTACCGGCATTTTCGTGTGGCAGCTTGCCGCCGCCCGCCGCGGCGCGCGTGGCGCACAAGCCGGACTCGAAACCTATCTCGGCCATAAATAGCTTCGAAAAGCAATTCCGGACCCAGGAGGAGCAATGGCAGCGCCGCTACTGCAAGCGCAAATCGATATCGATGCACCGGCCTCGAAAGTGTGGGCGCTGATATCCGATTTACGGCGAATGCCGCAGTGGAGCCCGCAGTGTCGATGGATGAAGCCCTTCGGCCCGCTCCGCCAAGGCACCCGCACTCTCAACCTCAACCGCCGCAACCGCATGTTCTGGCCCACCATGTGCACGGTTGTCGAGGTCATCCCCCAAAAGAAGCTTGCGTTCCGCGTCGACGCCAACCGCGCCATCTGGAGCTATGAGCTCGAGCCCACCGACCAGGGCACCCGGCTGATTGAGAGCCGTCACGCCGAAAACGGCGTCAGCGCATTTTCGAGCCTGTCGCAGAACGCGCTCTTCGGGGGGATTACGAACTTCGAACGCGAATTGGTCAAGGGCATGAACGCCTCGCTGGCAAACGTCAAAGCCGCCGCCGAAAACGGCTAGTTCGGCTCCGGGGACTCGGCCGGGGACTCCGGGGACTCGGCCCGGGGTTCCGGTGCCTCGGCCGGGAGTTCCGAGGACCTGGGCGGGGACCCCGCCAACTCGGCCTCAGACTCCGACGACTCTGCCTGGAACTCTTGCGGCTCGGCCTCAGACTCCTCAGACCCTGCCTGGAACTCCTGCGGCTCGGCCTCGGAAGCCGACGACTTCTCCATGACGTCGAGTACGCCGTCGTCATATGGCTCATACATTGGCGAGCCGGTGCCCGCCGGACCCGAGGTGTCGGAATGCGCTCCGCAGCCGTACTGCTTGTCCACGACATGCCCGTCGGCGGCCAGCTCGTTGCCGCACACACCGAACATCACGCCGAGAGACCCCTCCAGCGGCAGGAGAAAGCCGCAGTCGCGGCACACCCGTTTGGTAGAGCGCGCCATCGGTGACTCGGGACCATAGTCCCCGGTGTGCCATCGTTCGGCAGCCTCCGAGCGACCCCAGGCGCTCATCACCCAGCGCCGGCCCAGGCCGAGTTCGGTGGCGGTCTCGTCGATCTGCGGGTCACCACTGGCGGTGTAGCCGGGAACCAACCGTGGGTCGTCCGCCGCCGGCGCGAGCAGGTCTCCGGGGCTCAAATCCCCCGGCCGCACCCGCTGATCCCAAGGCACCCATTCAGGCGCCAGCAGCGCCGTCGGCCCGGGAACCAGCACCACTTCGCTGATTGTCGCGTGCCCGGCGCCGGGGTAGGCGGCGACGACGACGGCCCACTGCCACCCCTGATAACCGGGCAAGTGCGCCAGGAACCGGTGGGTGGCAGCGTTCGGATCTTCGTAACTGACGCCCAGGTAGTCCCCAACCGCCTCCAGGCCGCTGAACTCCACGACGGCGGCCCTGGCCTGGTCGGCCGCACCCGTGAGCACCGCAGCCAACCCCTCAGCCCGGTCGGCCACGGTCGCCACCGCGGATTCCTCGATGGGTCCGGTCACACTCTCCCCTTTCTGCAACGCGTTTCCAATATTAGGTTGCCGAGCCACACCTGGTTACCTGCAGACGCATGGAGCGGGAATAGGGGAGAATTGGTTCGTGTCTGGACGGCGGCGTGATGATCCGGGCCGTGTGGCCTCCAACCCGGGCCGGCGGACCCGCAATGGATCAACCCACCCGGGCATGGCCAACTACCCTGCCGACGATTCTGCCTATCCCCGGACGCGCCGCCCGCCGCCTATGCCGAGCGCCAACCGCTATCTCCCGCCTCTCGGCCACCAGCCGGAACCGGACCACAGCAACGCCCCGCCGCCGCGGGGTTCCGCTCCCGGCGAACGAATCACCGTCACCCGGGCGGCGGCGCAGCGGAGCCGCGAAATGGGTTCGCGGATGTACTGGATGGTCCAGCGTGCCGCCACCGCCGACGGCGCCGACAAGTCGGGTCTCACCGCACTGACGTGGCCAGTGGTCGCGAACTTCGCGGTCGACTCCGCGATGGCCGTCGCACTGGCCAACACCCTGTTCTTCGCCGCAGCCACCGGCGAGAGCAAGTCCAAGGTGGCGCTGTACCTGTTGATCACGATCGCGCCGTTCGCGGTGATCGCGCCGCTCATCGGTCCGGCACTGGACCGGATACAGCACGGCCGCCGTGTCGCGCTCGCTGCGTCGTTCGTACTTCGCACGGCGCTGGCATTAGTGCTGATCATGAACTACGACGGTGCGACCGGAAGCTACCCGTCCATGGTGCTCTATCCCTGCGCGCTGGCCATGATGGTGCTCTCGAAGTCATTCAGTGTGCTGCGCAGCGCAGTGACACCGAGGGTGATGCCGCCGACCATCGATCTGGTGCGGGTCAATTCCAGGCTGACAGTATTCGGTCTGCTGGGCGGCACCATTGTCGGCGGTGCCGTCGCGGCCGGCGTTGAGTTCCTCTGCACCCACCTGATCAAGCTGCCCGGCTCATTGTTCGTGGTTATCGCGGTCACGATTGTCGGCGCCTCGCTGTCGATGCGGATTCCGCGCTGGGTAGAGGTGACCGAGGGTGAGGTCCCAGCCACCTTGAGCTATCGTCCCGACAGCGGCCCGCTGCGGCGAAGCTGGCCGGAGGAAGTCAAGAAGGTCGGCGGAACACTTCGACAACCGCTGGGCCGCAATATCATCACCGCGCTATGGGGTAACTGCACCATCAAGGTGATGGTGGGCTTCCTCTTCCTTTATCCGGCGTTTGTCGCCAAGGCGCACAAAGCCAACGGCTGGGTGCAACTGGGCATGCTGGGCATGATCGGTGCCGCGGCCGCAATCGGCAACTTTGCCGGAAACTTCACCAGCGCACGCCTGAAACTGGGCAGGCCGGCGGTGCTGGTGGTGCGCTGCACCATGGCGGTGAGCGCGGTCGCCTTGGCGGCCGCGGTGGCAGGCAACCTGATGGTGGCTGTGATTGCCACCCTGGTCACCTCTGGTTCCAGCGCAATCGCCAAGGCCTCGTTGGACGCCTCGCTGCAAAACGATCTGCCGGAGGAATCGCGGGCCTCGGGGTTCGGCCGCTCGGAGTCGACCCTGCAGTTGGCGTGGGTTCTGGGTGGCGCGCTCGGTGTCTTGGTGTACACCGAATGGTGGATCGGCTTTACCGCGGTCAGTGCCTTACTCATCCTCGGGCTGGCGCAGACCCTTGTCAGCTTCCGCGGCGACTCGCTGATCCCCGGCCTCGGAGGTAACCGGCCCATCATGGTCGAGCAGGAGGGAGTGCGCCGCGGTGCCGGCGGTCCGGCGTTGGTACCGGAGTGAAACGCCGTGTGGCCGTACTGCTTACGGCTCTGCTAGCACTGCTGTGCACGGGAGTCGGGGTCGGTACATGGCTGCTTGTGCGCCAACCCGGTCCGCAGCGACCCGAGATCAGCGCGTATTCGCACGGCCACCTGACCAGGGTGGGGCCGTACCTGTACTGCAAGGTGCGCGACCTCAACGACTGTCAGACGCCTCAGGCCCAGGGCGAGCTACCGGTCAGTCAGCGCTATCCAGTGCAGCTTTCGGTACCCGCCACCATCTACCGGGCACCCTGGCGGCTGCTGCAGGTATACGAGGACCCCGCGAACACCACCACCACCATGTTTCGGCCGAGCACCCGGTTCGCGGTCACCATCCCCTCGGTCGACCCGCACCGCGGGCGGCTGACCGGGATAGTCGTGCAGCTGCTGACCTTGGTGGTAGACCCCTCCGGCGAACTGCGCGATGTCCCGCACGCGGAATGGTCGGTGCGGCTTATCTTTTAACGGCCGGTTACGCGCCGTGACCGGCCGGGACTCGCTCGGCGCCGACCGGCGAACCGGGAGGCGTTCCGTCTCCGAACGGCCTGCCCCCCAAGGCTTCCCGACCGTGCGAATCCAGCCAACCGGCCAGGTCCGGACCCTTGGGCACGATACCGGTGGGGTTGATATCGGCGTGCACGATGTAGTAGTGCTGCTTGATCTGGACAAAGTCGACGGTATCGCCGAAACCCGGTGTCTGGAACAAGTCGCGGGCATAAGCCCACAGCACGGGCATTTCGCTCAGTTTGCTCCGATTGCACTTGAAATGCCCATGGTAAACCGGATCGAAGCGGACCAGGGTGGTGAATAGCCGCACGTCTGCCTCGGTTATGGTGTCGCCGAACAGATATCGCTGGGTGGTCAGGCGATCGCTCACCCAATCCAATGCGGTGAACAGCCGGTCATAAGCCGCCTCATAGGATTGCTGCGAGCCGGCAAAGCCGGAGCGGTATACACCGTTGTTGATCTCGGTGTAGACCCTTTTGTTCACCTCGTCGATCTCCGAATGCAGCCGCTCAGGGTACAGCTCGGGTGCACCGTCGCGGTGATAGGCCTTCCACTCGGTGGAGAAATCCAGTGTCATCTGGGCGAAATCGTTGGTGACCACCGCACCGGTCGGGACATCGACGATCGCGGGTACAGTGATGCCTTTAGGGTAGTCGGGGAAGCGCTTGAAGTAGGCGTCTTGCAGCCGTGGGATCTTCAGCACCGGGTCGACACCGCCCGGATCGAGATCGAACGTCCAACTGCGCTCGTCGTGGGTCGGACCGCAAAACCCAATGGAGAGAACACTTTCCAGGCCCAGCAGCCGACGGACGATGATCGCGCGGTTAGCCCACGGGCAAGCGCGGGCAACAATGAGCCGATACCGGCCGGGCTCTACCGGATAGCCGTCACGCCCGTCGGCGGTGATGCGGGTGTTGATGTAGTTGGTGTCGCGGCTGAATTCACCCGCCCCGGCAACATAGCTGGCCATAGCGGCTATTCTTCCTCACCGCGAGTGGCGATGGCATCCGAGTCCATACTCAGCTCGAACACCCTGCTGCACAATCGCTTCAGCGTTCCGCGGGTGCAGACGCAGTCAAAAATCGCCGAGCCAGATTAGTCTCGGTGGACGCACCCGTTTCCCAGTGCGAGATCCACGGACCGGTGCCCTCGGACTGATCGATGATCCCGTCCTCTAGCCAGGTGTAACGGCCCTGCAGCACATCGCCGGTCAACGCGACGTCGTTGCTGTCGGTGTTGGTCCACAGCGCGTCAAACAGCGCTTCGACCCGCAGGGTCGCTTGCCGGCAGAATGCTTCTGCCAGCTCGTAAGCCTGTTGACCGACCACCGGATCCACGGCGCATTGAGCCTGGGCGCGCACACATGTCGCGGACATTGCGAACAGCTCGGCACCTATGTCGACGATGCGCCCGAGAAAACCCTGCCTTTGCTCCAGTTTGGCCTCGCGGCGCACCACCGCCGACTGGTCCCCCCGCCGCCGTGCCGCAGCGGGTGATGGCCCGGCGCGGCCCGAGGGTCCCCCACCCGACGCGCCGCGCGTCGTCGCCGGGCTAGCCGTCGAGCTCCCGGGCTACCGCCTTGACCACCTCGGAGACCCGACGAGCCGTCTTGCGGTCGGGGTAGCGCCCCTTGCGCAACTCGGGCTGCACGGTGCTCTCCAGGAGCGTGATCATGTCTTCGACCATTCCGTGCAGCTCGTCGGGGCTGTGCTTGTGCTCGACCGGCGTCTCGCGGCGCGTCTTGGTAAGGCTGGGCGGCGGCTCAATCAGCTTGAGGCTCAATGCCTGGGGTCCGCGCCGACCGGAAGCGATGCCGAATTCCACCCGCTGTCCTGCTTTGAGTTCCTCGACCCCGGCGGGCAGCGCCGACGAGCGGACGTAGACGTCTTCGCCGTCCTCCTGCGACAGGAAGCCAAACCCCTTCTCGGAGTCGTACCACTTAACCTTGCCGGTCGGCACTGGTCTCACCTGCTTGTCTGACGGTCACTGAAATGGGCAACACAAGAAACGTCCCGCCTGCGCAGGACGCCGTTTTGGATTCTGATCCTACTCGGGTGCCTGCCCGACGAGCACCCCGTTAATCCATTACTCGGTAGGCTGGGATTACCGTTGGAGGAGATATGCGTCTGGTCCTGAACGTTATCTGGCTGCTATTCGGCGGCCTCTGGATGGCCGTCGGATACGTGCTCGCGGCGCTCATCAGCTTCTTGCTCATCATCACCATCCCCTTCGGCTTCGCGGCGCTGCGCATCGCCTCGTACGCGTTGTGGCCGTTCGGCCGCACGATCGTCGACAAGCCCACCGCCGGGACCGGCGCCCTGATCGGAAATGTCATCTGGGTGCTGCTGTTCGGGCTATGGCTGGCGATCGGTCATTTGCTGAGCGCGGTGGCGATGGCGCTCACGATCATCGGCATTCCGCTGGCGCTGGCCAACCTCAAACTGATCCCGGTGTCGTTAATGCCGTTGGGCAAGCAGATCGTTCCCGTCGGCTCGCCGCCCCAATACATATCGGTGCCCACATGACGCTGACTGCACTGGGTGTGCCGGCCGTGCCGAGCCGTTTCGGCGGCTCACTAGCCGACCGTGCCGTCGACCGCGGAGCACGGACCGCACCGACCACGGGCCCACTGGTGGATACCTACGGGCGAGTGGCCACCGACCTGCGGGTGTCGCTGACCGATCGCTGCAACCTGCGGTGCAGTTATTGCATGCCGGCAGAAGGCCTGGCCTGGCTGCCCGGCGAGCAACTGCTGAGTCCCGACGAGCTGACCAGGCTGATGCGCATCGCGGTCACCCGGCTCGGTGTCACCAGCGTGCGGTTCACCGGCGGTGAGCCCTTGCTGTCGCGGCACCTCGAAAAGGTGGTCGCAGCGGCGGCCGGGCTGCGACCCCGCCCGGAGATCTCGCTGACCACCAATGGTGTGGGACTGGCCCGGCGGGCTGCTGCTCTCGCCCGTGCAGGCCTGGACCGGGTCAACGTGTCGATGGACAGCGTGGATCGGGACCACTTCGCCGCCATCACTCGCCGGGACCGGCTCGCTGACGTGCTGGCCGGCTTGACAGCCGCCAAAGCTGCAGGCCTGACACCGGTCAAGGTGAACGCCGTGCTCGACCCGATAACCGGGCGCGAGGATGTAGTCGGACTGTTGCGGTTCTGCCTTGAGCACGGTTATCAGGTGCGGGTCATCGAGCAGATGCCGCTGGACGCCGGGCATCAGTGGCGCCGCGAGGCCGCGCTGAGCGCCGACGACGTGCTGGCGGCGCTGCGCCCGCACTTTCGGCTGCGGCCGGACCCGGCCCCGCGCGGCTCGGCTCCGGCCGAGCTGTGGCTGGTCGATACGGGCCCGAACACGCCGAGTGGAAAGTTCGGTGTCATCGCGTCGGTCTCGCACGCTTTCTGCTCGACCTGCGATCGCACCCGCCTGACGGCTGACGGCCAAATCCGCAGCTGCCTGTTCGCCTCCGAGGAGACAGACCTTCGAGGCCTACTGCGCGGCGGTGCGCATGACGACGCAATTGAGGCGGCGTGGCGTTCCGCGATGTGGGGCAAGCCCGCCGGTCACGGCATCAACGACCCGAACTTCGTTCAGCCCGCCCGCCCGATGAGCGCGATCGGTGGGTAGCCCGATGGGTCAAGCGCCCGTCGAATCGGCCGGGATCCAGGTGACGGTCCGCTACTTCGCCGCCGCGCAGGCGGCCGCCGGTACCGAGTCGGAAACGGTGATACTGCGCGCGGGCACCACGGTGGCCGATCTGGTTGAGCGGCTCGCAGTCCCTGGTAGTCGGCTCGCCACGGTGTTGGGCCGATGCTCCTACCTGTGCGACGGAATCGCCGTCCGCGACGAGGCCAGGGCCCTGTGCGCGGGAGAAACGATCGACGTGCTACCACCCTTTGCCGGCGGCTGAAACTGTGAGTTATCTCACGTAACGGAACGATAACGACGCGGATACGCTCCGATCTCGGGCGTAGTGACCTGCGTAAATCCGCGGTCTTCCTGGGAATTTGGCAGATGGCCGTGAGGGAAACGCCGAGTTTCGTAAAACGTGACGGGACCAACCGAAACCGTTACGGTCTCCGAAGGTTCGCCAAGTCAACCCAATTGGCGTCCCTCCCCTCCCTATCGCGCCGAGCTCCATCCAGTAGGCAGGGGACACCGTAAGTGGATGGAGTCGGGGGACCCACCGGTCCACCGTGATCGAACCGGAGCCGTTCGCGGCTCCTTGGGGTGAAGCCGACGTCGTCTCGCTTCGGCGTACGACGCAGGCCGGGTGGCCTCTCCGACCCGAACCCGACAGCTGACCCCGTAGGCGCGTCACCGAGAGGAATCATCCCGAGCCTATGAGCGGACGTCACCGTAAGCCCACTGCATCGAACATCAACGTCGCCAAGATCGCCTTTACCGGGGCAGTGCTTGGTGGCGGCAGCCTCGCCCTCGCCGGCCAAGCGGCCGCGGCCACCGATGGCGAATGGGATCAGGTAGCCCGTTGCGAGTCCGGCGGCAACTGGGCGATCAACACCGGCAACGGCTACCACGGCGGCTTGCAGTTCAGCCAGGGCACCTGGGCCGCCCACGGCGGCGGCCAGTACGCCCCGTCGGCCCAGCTGGCCACGCGGGAACAGCAGATCGCCGTCGCTGAGCGAGTACTGGCGACCCAGGGCCGTGGCGCCTGGCCAGCGTGCGGTCACGGCCTGTCGGGCCCGACCCCGCGCGAGGTCCTTCCCGCGCCGGCGGGAATGGACGCACCGCTGGACGCGCCCGGAATCAACGGCGAGCCGGCACCGCTGGCCCCACCGCCCGCAGATGCGCCTCCCCCAGACGCTTCCCCGCCGCCGGCTGACCCGGCTCCGCCGGTGCAACTGGCCGGCTACGACCAACCCGCGCCTCCCGCGGATCTGCCGCCGGCACCTGTAGCGGACCCGGCACCTGCCGCTCCGCCTGCGGACGCCGTGCCACCCGCGCCGGCCGACCTGCCACCAGCGGCTTCCGACGACGTCACTGGCGCGCCAGCACCAGGTGAACCGCAGAAGGCTTCGAACGTCGGCTACACGAAGCAACTCTGGGAAGCGATCCAGGGACAGGACATCCACGGAAACGACGCGCTGGACGCTCTCGCCCAGCCGTCCATCATCAGCTGAGCCCACCCGCCGTCAGGCGGCCCGGCGCCTCCCGCCAAGCAGATGCGACGCATCCTGCTGGCCGGGAGGTGCCGTCATCCAACCGGTTCGCGGTTGACGCCGGTAGACGGCGTTAGGCCGAGCCCACCCATTCTTCGGTGCCGTCGTCGAAGAACTGGTGCTTCCACACCGGTAACCGCGCCTTGATGGTGTCGACCAGATTGGCGCAGGTGGTAAATGCCGCCTGCCGATGGTCGGCGGCCACCGCGGCCACCAGCGCCGCCTCTCCGATGTGCAGCACACCGATCCGGTGGCTGGCCGCGATGGCGCGCACCCCGCTGGACCGTTCCCCGACATCGGCCACCACATCGGCCATGACCTGTGCGGCCGACGGGTGCGCGGAATACTCCAGCCGCACCACCCGGCGGCCACCGTCGTGGTCGCGAATCATGCCGACAAACCCGACGATCGCTCCGGCCGACTGATGGCTTACCAGTTCTTCATGCTCAGCCAGACAGATCGGCCGGTCGGTCATGGCGGCGCACACGACGAGCGTCATCGCTGGTGATCTTTGCCGGCAAGTTGGTCAAGCGCGTGGTCGAGCACGTCGGCGAGCACTCCCAGGCCGTCGCGCACCCCGCCGGGTGAACCCGGCAGGTTGACGACCAGGGTCCGGCCGGCCACACCGCACACACCGCGCGACAACACCGACGTCGGAACCTTCGGCAACCCGGAGCGGCGGATGGCGTCAGCTAGCCCGGGGATCATGTAGTCCAGCACCGCCACGGTCTGGTCGGGGGTGCTATCGCTGGGCGAGATGCCCGTGCCACCCGAGGTGATGATCAGGTCGACTCCGTCGTCGACCGCCTTACGCAGCGCCTCGCCGACCGGCTCGCCGTCGGCGACCACCTCCGGCTCCGCAGGCGACAATCCATGCTGTCCAAGCCATTCAGCGATTATCGGCCCGCATTGGTCGTCGTATACACCGGCCGACGCGCGGGTGGAGGAGATGATGACTCGTGCGGATCGGGTGCTCATGACCGTGCCCAGGTTCCGCTTTTGCCGCCTTCCTTACGCAGCACTCGAATGTCATCGATACGTGCTGCCGGGTCAACCGCCTTGATCATGTCGTAGAGCGTGAGCCCGGCCACGCTGACGGCGGTCAGCGCCTCCATCTCCACACCCGTACGGTCGGTGCTGTGCACCGTCGCGGTGATCTCGATATCCGACTCCCCTACGGTGAAATCAACGTCGACTCCAGTGAGCGCGAGCTGGTGGCAGAGCGGGATCAGGTCGCTGGTGCGCTTTGCTGCCAGGATGCCCGCCACCCGTGCGGTGACCAACGCATCGCCCTTGGGCAAACCGCCGGTCGAGATCAGCGCCACCACTTGCGCCGAAGTACGCACGGAACCCGCGGCAACGGCGGTCCGCTTGGTGGCTCCCTTCTCGGTGACATCGACCATGTGTGCGGCCCCGTGATCATCGAGGTGCGACAGCATGCCCGAGCGGGACTCCCCCGACGGCCGGGTCGCAGCAGGCCTGGATGCCCTTGACGCCGCAGCCATCCTGGCGACCTAGCGATTGACGACGGTGACCGGGTGGACGTAGGGCAGGTGGTCGGAGGGCACCGGGAACTCCACGTCACCGAAGGGAGACAACGCACCCGTGCGGTCGGTCGCCAGTTCGCTCACCGCATGGTCATCCGGGTCCGTCGTCGGCCAGCCGTTGTCGACGTAGTTGGTTTTGCGCGCCTTGCCTTCAGCAATGTCAGCCACGAGGTCCATTCTGACAGGTCGCACGCGCATAGGTGGCGTCAGGCCAGCACCGGCGCATGACTCGGCTTCCTCCACGAGCGGCTGTTCACCGCATTCGTAAGCTGAGGCTTGCTTGGGTCGCTCCGGGGTCCGCCGGCTGCTTTACGCTGGTCGGCGATGAGCGATAACACCCCGGACATCCCGCTGGGGTCCTGGCTGGCCGACTTGCCCGACGAGCGGCTGATCCGACTGCTGGAACTGCGGCCCGACCTTGCCCAGCCGCCGCCCGGCAGCATCGCCGCACTGGCCGCGCGTGCCCAGGCCCGTCAGTCGATCAAGGCTGCCACCGACGAACTCGATTTCTTGCGGCTCGGGGTGCTCGACGCATTGGTGGTGCTGCAGGCCGATGCGGCGCCGGTGCCCACCGCAAAGCTGCTGGCGCTGATCGGTGACCGCGCCGCCGAAGCCGACGTGGTCGGCGCGCTCGATGACCTCAGGGAACGCGCCCTGGCCTGGGGCGATGCCACAGTCCGGGTGGCCGCCGACGCCGGCACGGCACTGCCATGGCATCCGGGGCAGGTCACCCTCGAGGACAGCTCACGCACCGGCGAACAGATTACTGGTCTCATCGACGACCTCAACCAGGCACAGCGCGACGTACTGGACAAACTGCTCGAAGGATCCCCGATGGGCCGCACCCGCGACGCCGCTCCCGGTGCCCCCGCGGACCGGCCGGTGCCGCAACTGCTGGCCAAAGGCCTGCTGCGACGTATCGATGCCGAGACGGTGATCTTGCCCCGCCACGTCGGGCAGGTGCTGCGCGGCGAGCAGCCCAGTCCGATGCAGCTGACGGCACCCGATCCGGTGGCGTCGACCACCAGCGGAGACGATGCCGACGCTGCGGCGGCCGGAGCCGTCATCGACCTGCTGCGGGAACTCGACGTACTGGTTGAAACGCTCGGCGCTGCACCGGTTTCCGAGCTACGCAGCGGCGGACTGGGAATTCGTGACGTCAAGCGGCTGGCCAAAGCGACCGGCACTGACGAGCCCCGGCTGGGCCTGATCCTCGAGGTCGCGGCCGCGGCCGGATTGATCGCCAGCGGCATGCCCGATCCGGTTCCGGCCACCGGTGACGGACCGTATTGGGCACCAACGGCGGCCACCGACCGTTTCACCGCGATGTCCCCCGCCGAGCGTTGGCATCTGCTGGCTGGCACCTGGCTCGACCTGCCTTGCCGGCCGACGTTGATCGGCAGTCGTGGTCCTGACGCCAAAACCTACGGCGCCCTTTCGGATTCGCTGTACTCGACGGCCGCACCACTGGACCGCCGGCTGCTGCTGGACATGCTCTCCGAGCTGCCGATCGGTGCCGGTGTCAGCGCCGCCGAAGCATCGGCGGCGCTGATCTGGCGGCGCCCGCGCTGGGCCAAGCGGCTGCAGCCGGGACCCGTCGCGGATCTGCTGGCCGAAGCCCACGCGCTGGGCCTGGTGGGACGGGGGGCGATCAGCACGCCCGGCCGTGCGCTGCTGGATGACGGCGCCGACCCCGAGGCCGCGGTCAGCGCGATGACGCGGGCGCTGCCCAAACCGATCGACCACTTCCTGCTGCAGGCCGATCTGACCGTCGTGGTACCCGGGCCACTGCAACGCGATCTCGCCCAGCGACTGGCCACAGTGGCCACCGTCGAGTCAGCCGGCGCGGCGATGGTGTACCGGGTCAGCGAGCAGTCGATCCGGCACGCCCTGGACGTCGGCAAAACCCGTGACTGGATGCACGAATTTTTCGCGAAACACTCCAAAACGCCGGTGCCTCAAGGACTCACATACCTCATCGACGATGTCGCGCGCCGGCACGGCCAGCTTCGAATCGGCATGGCCGCCTCGTTCGTGCGGTGCGAGGACCCGACGTTGCTGGCCCAGGCGGTGGCAGTCGCCGAGGAGCTGCAGCTGCGTGCCCTGGCGCCGACGGTGGCGGTGTCACCCGCACCGATCGCCGAGGTGCTCGTCGCGCTGCGGAGCGCCGGTTTCGCCCCGGCCGCCGAGGATTCCTCCGGCTCGGTCGTCGACGTCCGGCCGCGCGGGGCCAGGGTGCCAACACCGCAGCAGCGCCGGCCGTACCGCTCCGTGCCGCGTCCCAACAGCGAGAGCCTGAACGCGGTGGTGGCGGTACTGCGAAAGGTCACCGCCGCGCCGTTCGGCAATATCCGCGTCGACCCGGCGGTGACCATGTCACTGTTGCAGCGCGCGGCCAAGGATCAAGACACCCTGGTGATCGGCTACCTCGATGCCGCAGGCGTGGCCACCCAGCGGGTGGTGTCGCCGATCACCATCCGGGGCGGTCAGCTGGTGGCCTTCGACTCGGCGTCCGGACGGCTGCGTGACTTCGCCATCCACCGCATCACGTCGGTGGTGTCGGCCGATGGCCGATAATGGGTCCCATGACTGACGGACCGTTGATTGTGCAGTCCGATAAGACGGTGCTGCTCGAAGTGGAGCACGAGCTGGCCGGTGCGGCGCGTGCCGCCATTGCGCCGTTCGCCGAGCTGGAACGCGCACCCGAGCACGTGCACACCTACCGCATCACCCCGTTGGCACTGTGGAACGCGCGGGCCGCCGGCCACGACGCCGAACAGGTCGTCGACGCACTGGTCAGCTTTTCGCGCTACGCGGTGCCCCAGCCGCTGCTGGTCGACATCGTCGACACCATGGCCCGCTACGGCCGGCTGCAGCTGGTCAAAGACCCGGCGCACGGCCTGACGCTGGTGAGCCTGGATCGCGCGGTGCTCGAGGAGGTGCTGCGCAACAAGAAGATCGCACCGATGCTGGGCGCCCGAATCGACCAGGACACGGTCGCCGTGCACCCCAGCGAGCGCGGCCGGATCAAGCAGATGCTGCTCAAGATCGGTTGGCCCGCAGAGGATCTCGCCGGTTACGTGGACGGTGAGGCGCACCCGATCAGCCTGCGGCAGGACGGCTGGCAGCTGCGCGATTACCAGGAGATGGCCACGGACTCGTTCTGGTCCGGCGGCTCGGGGGTGGTGGTTCTCCCGTGCGGTGCGGGCAAGACGCTGGTCGGCGCCGCCGCGATGGCGAGAGCCAGTGCGACGACGCTGATCCTGGTCACCAACATCGTCGCTGCCCGGCAATGGAAACGTGAGCTGGTCGCGCGCACCTCGCTGACCGAGGACGAGATCGGCGAATACTCCGGCGAACGCAAGGAGATCCGGCCGGTCACCATCTCGACCTACCAGATGATCACCCGCCGCACCAAGGGTGAGTACCGCCATCTGGAGCTCTTCGACAGCCGCGACTGGGGGTTGATCATCTACGACGAGGTGCATCTGTTGCCCGCGCCGGTGTTCCGGATGACCGCCGACCTGCAGTCCAAGCGACGGCTGGGCCTGACCGCCACGTTGGTCCGCGAAGACGGCCGCGAGGGCGACGTGTTCTCTCTGATCGGCCCGAAGCGGTATGACGCGCCGTGGAAGGACATCGAAGCGCAGGGCTGGATCGCGCCGGCGGAGTGTGTCGAAGTGCGTGTCACCATGACCGACAACGAGCGGATGATCTACGCCACCTCCGAACCCGAAGAGCGCTACCGGGTTTGCTCGACGGCGCGTTCGAAGATCGCCGTGGTCAAGTCGGTGTTGAGCCGACACCCCGGCGAGCAGACCCTGGTGATCGGCGCCTACCTCGATCAGCTTGACGAGCTCGGCGCCCAGCTGGGCGCTCCGGTGATCCAGGGGTCGACGCGAACCAGTGAGC
This sequence comes from uncultured Actinomycetota bacterium, assembly GCA_963848535.1. Classification (GTDB taxonomy): domain Bacteria; phylum Actinomycetota; class Actinomycetes; order Mycobacteriales; family Mycobacteriaceae; genus Mycobacterium. The sequence continues at coordinate 202,308 of CAWKEM010000004.1, read as the reverse complement.
GGGAAGCGCTGTTCGACGCCTTCCGCCGCGGTGAGATCTCCACGCTGGTGGTGTCCAAGGTCGCCAACTTCTCCATTGACTTGCCGGAAGCCTCTGTGGCGGTGCAGGTTTCCGGAACGTTCGGCTCGCGCCAAGAGGAGGCCCAGCGGCTGGGCCGGTTACTGCGACCCAAGTCCGCCGGTGGTGGCGCCATCTTCTATTCGGTGGTGGCACGCGACAGCCTGGACGCCGAGTACGCCGCACACCGGCAGCGTTTCTTGGCGGAGCAGGGATACGGCTACATCATCCGCGACGCCGACGACCTGCTGGGCCCCGCGATTTAACCTGGGCGAGCAGACGCAAAAGCCCCCGTAACATCGCGTTTTCGGGGGCTTTTGCGTCTGCTTGCGCTACAACGACAGGATGGTCGCCGACGCGGTGCCGGGAGCGCCGTACACCTGGGCCAGGCCGACGCGCGGGTTGCCGGGCACCTGACGCTCACCGGCCTCGCCGCGCAACTGGCGCACCAGTTCGTGCATCTGCCGCAGCCCGGACGCGCCGATCGGCTCCCCGTTGGCGATCAGCCCGCCGTCGGTGTTGACGGGCATCGAGCCGTGGATCTCGGTGGCACCGTCGGCGACCAGTTTCTCTTGCTCGCCGTCTGCGCACAGGCCCGTCTCGGCCATGTGGATCACTTCGGCGCCGGCGTCGGTGTCTTGCAGCTGCGCGACGTCGACGTCCTCGGGTCCGATGCCGGCGGCCTCGTAGGCGGCGTTGGCCGCATACACCGTCGGAGCGGCGTCCTGGTCCAACGGAGCCGACGTGGCGTGCACCTCGTAGGCGCCGTACCGCCGGGTGCGAATCTCGCAGGCTCGCACGTAGACCGGCTTGTCGGTGAACTTGTGCGCCATGTCACTGCGACACATGATCACCGCGGCGGCGCCCTCGTCGGGGGCGCAGAACATGTACTGCGTCAGCGGGTAGTTGAGCACGGCCGAGTTGAGGATCTCGTCCTCAGGAATCGCCTTGCGGCGGAACGCGTTTGGGTTCAGCGTGCCATTGCGGAAGTTCTTGGCGGCGACTTTGGCCAGTGTGGCCTGGGAGATGTGGTGGTCGTGGAGGTATTTGTTGGCCTTCATGCCGAAGAACTTGGTGGTGACGAACTGGCCGTTTTGGGCATACCACTGCGGTAGCGCCAGCTTGGCCGGGTCGTCGGTGAACGCGCCGCGTGGGTGTTTGTCCAAGCCGATGGCGATGCCGATGTCGTACTTGCCCAACCGGATAGTGTCGGCGGTCTGCTGAATGGCACTGGCCGCGGTGGCGCAGGCGTTGAACACGTTGGTGAACGTGATGCCGGTCAGCCCGACCAGGCGCGTCACCGCATCGGGGTTGGACACCTCATAGCTTCCGCCGAAGCCGAACTGGATGTCTTTCCACTCCACCCCGGCATCCTTCAGCGCAGACTGGATCGCCTCGGCTCCCATCTGCATCGCGGTCTTCTCGAACCTGCCGAATGGATGCAGGCCCACGCCGATGATGGCCACCTCGTTGGTCATCTCAGGCTCCTGCTGCCACGGGCCGGAAGGCGAACGTCATGACCTCGTCGCCGTCGGCGTCGGTAGTCAGCGGCACCATGGTGAGCTCGACCTCCTGGCCGAACTGCAGCTTGGCCGGGTCGTTCTCGGTCAGCCGCCCCTCGACCCGGATCACGTCGCCGAGCTGGACCAGGCCCACGCCGAACGGCACGAAATCCTTGCCGGACGGGCCGGCGTAGGGGGGTCCGGGCGGGAAACCCTGGGTGGTCCACGCCACGACGGTTCCACGACGCGGCAGCAACACGTCGGTCATCTCGCCGCCGCTGCAACGCGGACACCACTGCTGCACCGGAAACGTCGTGGCACCGCAACCGCCGCATCGACTGCCGATCAGCTGCGGGTTCTCGTCGGGCCAGGTAGAGATTTCGGGGGCGAGTGCCTTCTGCATCGAGAGATCCTCCGTCGTCCGCGAAAGAATAATGCGCTTACTGAAAGGTACAACAGCATTCGATAAAAGTGGAAATTACGTTCTCCGGCGGTGGGCTCGGCATTCCCACCCGGTAACGCGGGCAGCAAGCTGCTCGTCGGCGGGAGGCCTGGCCCCGCCGAACACGACACCAGTGCCCGGCTTTTGCGATGTCTGGGTTATCTTGGCGCAGATCTGGGCCACATGGGATCGGCGTCGCGGGCGCGACTGCGGACCCAAGGTAAGGAGATGACTATGCCGGTCACGGTGACCCTCGAACTCAGGATCAAGCCCGAAGCAGTGCCTGCGGCGCGCGATCTCATGAGCCGGGCGCTCCAAGACACCCGGGCGTTCGACGGCAACCTGGGTACCGACGTGCTCGTCGATGACGACGACGAAGCCCACTGGCTCATCTACGAGCTCTGGGAGACGGTCGAGCACGATGAGGCCTACCGCAAATTCCGTGCCGGCGAAGGTCGACTGACGGAGCTCCCTGGACTGTTGGCCGCGCCTCCGGTCAAGACGAGATACGTCACTTCCGATATCTGACGGGCACCGCAGGCGCGATCGCCGATGCACGACACCTAACTCAGGGCGGGAATCACCTCGCGCTCGAACAACTCGATGCCGGAACGGTCATAGGCGGCCTCCGGGAAATAGCAGATCGCGTACGTGCACCCCAGATCGCGGATCTTCGCGATGCGCTCGATTACCTGATCCGTGGTGCCCGTCGCCGAATCCGGTCCGCTGCCGCCGGCGATCATCGCATCCGCAACCGCCTCGGGGACATAGCGCACCATGCGGTCGCGGACCCGCTGTAACCGGTCTTTGACGTCGGCATCCGACGTGCCGACGAGGGCGGTGAGGTTGGCCGAGCGCACGATGGCGTCGAAGTCGGTGCCCACGTTGCGGCAGTGCTGAGCCAGCACTTCGGACTTGTGGGCGAACGCGGCGGGCTCCGGCGTGAAGTTGGTGTACTGCGCGTATTTCGCGGCGATGCGCAAGGTCACCTTCTCACCACCACCGGCGATCCATAGCGGAATGCCGTTGTGCTGCAAGGGCTTGGGAGAAACGATTGCGCCGTCAACCTGGTAGTGCTCGCCGTCGAAGCTGACTTTGCCGTCGCGCCAGGCAGCACGCATGATCTGCACGCCTTCGTCCAGGCGGGCCAACCGCACCCCGGCCGACGGAAACCCGTAACCGTAAGCGCGCCATTCATGTTCGTACCAGCCGGCGCCGATACCCATCTGAATCCGGCCGCCGGAGATGATGTCGGTAGTCGCCGCGACCTTGGCGAGGTAGACGGGATTGCGGTAGCTCATCGCCGTGCACATCTGGCCCAGTTTGATCCGCGACGTGGTCGCCGCGTATGCCGCCATCAGCGACCACGCCTCGTGCGTGGCTTCACCCGTTGGCATCGGGACGGTGTGGAAGTGGTCGTAGACCCACAGCGAGTCCCAGGCGCTGTTGTCTGCGTAGGTGGCCAGGTCGCGCATCACGGCCCAGTGGTGCTCGGGCTCGATGCCGACCAGGTCCATTCGCCAGCCTTGCGGAATGAAGAGTCCAAAGCGCATAGCAAGGGACTTTAGCCCGGCGACGATGCGAAGTCGCTGCCGCAATGGCCTCACAGCCGATCGATAACCCAGGCTCAGCCGCCGCTGACCACCACGCCGTAAACATGGTGCATGTCAAACAACAGGCAGGTAACCAATTCAGCCGACGCCCGGCGTCGGCCAGTCCGTGTGATGCAAGTGATCTTCGCCGGGGCCGCGACCCTTGCGACGCTCACGCTACTCAGCGCCGTGCAGCCCGGTGACGCCGAAAACGGTGTCGCGTCGGGGTCGGTGCGCATGCAAGGCCAGATCATCGACCTGCCGGCGCCGGCCGCTGCTCCCGTCGGCCCGCAGATCGCACCGAGCGGGTCCGGCTCCGCGGGCGTCATCGCGGTCGACGACGACGACAGCGGCGGCGGCGTCAACGACAACGGCCAGTCCTCGGGCGATATCTTCACGCAGAACGCCCAGGACCAGAGCACCGCGTGAAGCAATTGCGTACGTAAGCCTTTGTGTCAGAACAGATTTGTCTAAGAGCACCGCCGGCAGCTGCCCAGCCTTGGCCTCACACACCCAGCGCGGCGAGCGCGGCTTTCACCGAGGTCGCGCGCAAAGCCTCGTAGGGGGTATCGGGAAACTGCAGGCAGCAGTCCTGCAGGCCGCCGAACGCCACCACCGCGCGGGTGGACTGCGCGAGCGTCGGCTGCGGACCGAACACTAGCTTGCCGAGTCGGTCACGCCAGGCCAGCACCTTGTCGATGAGGCCAAGGTCGGCCAGCATCGCAATTTCGGCCAGCACCAGCATCAGGTCTTGACGGTGGCGATAGTGGAAATCGAAACAGCCCTCTAGCAACTCGCGGGCATCAGTGTGGCCGCGACTCTCCTGATCCTCGACGAATTGCTCGCCCTCATCGATCAACGGGACGAGGATGCTGCGCACCAACTCTTCCCGCGAGGCGAAGTGATAGTACAACGCGGGTTTGGTGATCCCCAGTTTGTCTGCGATGTCCTGCAGGCTGGTGCGCTGCACGCCCTGCTGCAAAAACAGTTCCCGAGCGACCTCTTGAATGCGCTGTCGGGTGTCTGACCGGGGCCTGCTCACTCCATGAGCTTAACTGACTTACCGATAGGTAAGCCGCATGCTACGCTTACCGAACGTTAAGTAAGCCCGAGGAGGTTAGGGCGTCATGCGGATCCTGGTTTCCGGCGCCAGCATCGCCGGGCCGGTGCTGGCGTACTGGCTGACCCGTCACGGCTTCGACGTCACCGTCGTCGAGCGCGCGCCGACGTTGCGCAAAACCGGCGGCCACGCCGTCGACTTGTTCCGTCCGGCGATGGAAATCTCGGCGAAGATGGGCGTCTTACCGCGCATCGAGGCGCTCACCACCGGAACGGACCGCCTGACGATGTATCGGGAAGGCCGGCCGCGACCCACCGAGGTCGACCTCACCAAGCTCGTCGGTGTCGCGTCGGACCGGCACGTGGAGATCATGCGCGACGATCTGAGCGAGATCTACTATGACGCCGCCTGCGACGACGTCGAGTACCTGTTCGGCGAGTCGATCACCGCCATCGACATCGACGGTGAGGTGACATTCGAACGCACGCCTGCGCGCAAGTTCGACATCGTCGTCGGCGCCGACGGGCTGCACTCCAACGTCCGACGCCTGGTCTTCGGCGAGGAAGCCGGGCTCACTCGGTTCATCGGCGGATATCTGGCGGTGGTGTCGGCGCCCAAGACAATGGCCAAACCCGGCGAGATGATCGGCCACGTCGGTGTCGGTCGGCTCGCGGCGATCTACGCCGCGGACCATCTGGACGACGCGCGGGCGGTGTTCATGTTCCGCAGCAAAGACGAGCTCGACTACGACCATCACGATTCGTCGCGGCAGAAGGAATTACTGCGCGACGCGTTCACAGACATGCATCCGCAGGTGGACGGCTGGCTCGACGAGCTCGCCCGCACACCCGCGTTTTACTTCGATGCGATCACTCAGCTGCGGATGGACAGATGGTCGCGCCGACGGGTCACCCTTGTCGGCGATGCGGGCTACTGCCCCGGCCCAGCGGTCGGCGGCAGCACCAGCCTGGCGGTCCTCGGGGCCTACGTGCTGGCCGGAGAGCTGGCCCGGGCGGGCGGCGACCAGCTGCGTGCGTTCGCCGCCTACGAGCTACAGATGCGCGAGCCGGTGCATCGCAGCCGGGCGTTCGCGCGGGGTGCCGCCAAGAGCATCATTCCCGGCTCCCGAGCCGGAGTTTGGGCGTTGTCCCGTGGGCTCCAGCTCGTCTCACTGATGCCCGGTTCGCTTTCCAGGGCGCTGGCCAAGCTGAACACCAAGGGCCTCCGGATGTACGACTCGATGCCGGTACCCGACTACACCGAGGTCGACGTTTGACAACATTGCCCAGAAAGCCGCGGACCATGGGCGGATGCGAGGGAAGGAATGATCACTGATGGAGCTGACCGGTGTCGGGGTGTGGAGTAGTCAATTGCGCTACGGCGACCCATCCGAATCCGCCGACGCAGCAGCGGAATTGGATGATTTAGGCTTTACGGCACTGTGGATTCCCGACGTCGGCGGGCCGGTATTCGACGCGGTGGGTCGCCTGCTTGCCGCGACCAAGCGGACCGTGATCGCCACCGGGATTCTCAATCTGTGGATGCACTCGGCCGATGATGTCGCTGAATCCTATGCGGCGCTGACCGCTGAGCACGGGGACCGCTTTCTGCTGGGGATCGGCGTCAGCCACGCGGCGCTGATCGACGCCGACCAGCCCGGGCGGTACCGCAAACCGCTGGCCGCGACGGCGTCGTTTCTGGATGGGTTGGACGCCGCACCGCGACCGGTTCCCACCCGGCGGCGGGTTCTTGCCGCACTCGGTCCAAAGATGCTGGCCTTGTCGGCGAGCCGTGCCCGCGGAGCCCACCCGTACCTTGTCACTCCTGAGCACACCGCTTCTGCCCGTTCAACTTTGGGCGAGGGCCCGTTGCTGCTGCCGGAGCAGACCGTGATCCTGTGTGACAGCGCCGACGAGGCACGCTACATCGGGACCGACTGGCTGCGCGCGTATCTGGCGTTGCCGAACTATGCTAATAATCTGCTGCGCAGCGGGTTCTCCCAAGACGACCTGACACAGGTGAGCGATCGCCTGTTCAACGCGATCATCGCATGGGGCGACGAAGATGCCGTCATGGGCAGGGTCGCCGAGCATCGTTCGGCCGGCGCCGACCATGTCTGCGTCCAGGTGCTAACGGCCGACCCGATGGCCTTCCCCCGGGAGCAATTGCGTCGAATCGCTGCCGCCTGTGACAATGACCGGCCGCAGTGATGTGACGGTCGCGCTTATCGGTGCAGCCTCATCGGGCGGCCTCGGGGCGCTTTAATCCGCGCCGATCATGGCATACCGTGAATCATGGCTTCTCGACACACCTTGTTCCGGGTCTTTTACGGGTTCGGCTTTACCCCGTGGGACGGTCACGCTGAGACGAATAGCCTGCGGGAACTGGTCGAGGGAACCGCTGGCACACCCGCGTTGCCGCCGGGAGCGGCGCTGGACGTCGGATGCGGCACCGGAGACTCGTCGATCTACCTTGGCCGGCACGCATGGCACGTCACCGGAGTTGACTTCGTGCCGAAGGCACTCGACAAGGCTCGCGCCAAGGCTCGTGCTGCCGGCGTGCCGATCGACTTCGTCCAGGCTGATGTCACGCATCTGAGTCGAGCCGGGGTCGATACGAAGTTCCAGTTGATTCTCGACAACGGCTGTCTGCACGGAATGAGTAACGGCGACCGCGATCTTTACGTCCAAGAGGTCACGGCGGCGGCTGCCCCCGGCGCGCGGCTGTTGATCGTCGCCGCGCCACCCGGTGGCCCGTTCAGATTTCTGGGACTCGATGAGGCGGAGGTCGAGCGCAGATTCACGCCAACGTGGACGTTACTGTCGACGGCAGATCAAAAAACGGTGTTTACCAACGGGTCCGCCTACCGACACACGCCGATCGCCTTGATTCGCAACCGATTCGCAGTGCGCTGCTACCTGCTGCAGCGCACCGCCTGACGCCACGCCAAAACGCCTCGACCGTCCCGGCAGTAGAACCGCGACTCCGACTGCCGTTTGCGTCCCCGCCGTCCTACCGTCCGTCATCTACCAGTCAGAAAATCGTTTTGATACTCAAACGCGTGCCTTGCGTCAAGCGACTTGATACTGTAACCGATGCCCGGCGCGGGCCTCGTGGATGCCTCCCGCCACGCGAAAGTACGCTTCAAATAAGAAATTTAGACTGACACCAACGCCCTGTGCGGCAAAAACAACTTACGATGCTCAGTGCCAGGTTTCGTAATCAAAGTACTTGATATCAAGGTGGTAGATATGAGTCAGCTCGACGAGCTGCACAGGGTGGTCGCCGGGCTGCGACCGGATCTCAGCGCAGAACTGCGTGAGCTCGGAATCGGCCTCCCGGAAGTGGCCCCCAGGGCAGTGCGATGAGCGAGTCGACCACCTGCGCGGTCATCGGCGGGGGGCCGGCGGGCATGGTGCTGGGGCTCTTATTGGCCAGGGCCGGGATCGATGTGACCGTGCTGGAGAAGCACGGTGATTTCCTTCGCGATTTCCGCGGTGACACCGTGCATCCAAGCACGATGACCCTGCTCGACGATCTGGGTCTCGGGCCGCAGTTCGCCGCGCTGCCTAAGAGTGTCATCGTACGGGCGGACGCCCCGGTGGACGGAGAGCCGTTGGCGGTGGTCGACTTCAGCCGCCTACGCGTACCGCACCCGTACGTGGCGATGGTTCCGCAGTGGGATCTACTCAACCTGCTCGCCGAATCCGCTACAAACGAACCCACTTTCACTTTGCGCATGAACTGCGAAGTGACCGGACTGCTGCGTGACGGCGACCGGATCACCGGAGTGCAATACCGCAGCGCCGACCGTACAGGTCAACTGCACGCCGACCTGACCGTCGGCTGCGACGGCCGATGGTCCACCGTCCGGCGCGACGCGGGCTTGACCGCACATGAGTACCCCGTGCCGTTCGACGTCTGGTGGTTCCGGCTACCGAGGAAGTCCGACGCCGAGTACTCCCTCATCCCGCGGACCGCCGCCGGTCGGACGTTGATCATGATCCCGCGCGAACAGTACTTCCAAATCGCCTACCTCATTCCCAAGGGCAGCGACGCCCGCATGCGCGCGGACGGACTACCGGCATTCCGCCGCCAACTGGCCGACCTCGTACCTGAGATACCTACCGACACACTGACGTCCTGGGATGACGTCAAGCACCTCGACGTGCGGCTGAACCGGCTGCGCCGCTGGCACCAACCCGGCCTGATCTGCATCGGCGACGCCGCCCACGCCATGTCCCCGGTCGGCGGCGTCGGCATCAACCTCGCCATCCAGGACGCCGTCGCAACGGCGCGACTTCTCGCCGGACCGCTACGACAACACCACCTTCGAGAGCGCGATCTCGCTGCCGTGCAACGCCGCCGTACCCTGCCGACCGTCGTCACGCAGGGTCTGCAACGGCTAATGCAACGCAACATCGCCAGCAGCCGATCGGGAGCCGGCATCCGACCACCAGCGGCCATGCAAAAGCTCGTCAAGCACATGCCGTGGCTGTCGGTCGTCCCCGCCTACCTCGTCGGGGTGGGTCTACGACCCGAACGAGCCCCGGTATTCGCACGTCGCACGCACTAACCGGACCGTCACCGCGCTGCGTGTTCGACCGGAAATCGACGAGCGGCGACTCGGTTGGCTGCTTACCGCAACGCGCAACCGGTTTCAGCCAAGCAACGACTCCGGCGGCAAGAACCGGTCGCCGTACTTGGCGGCCAGCTCACGGGCCCGCGCCACGAAGGCTTCCTTGCCAGTACCGGCCGGGCCGGAGTAGCCGACGATGAATTGCGCGCTGCCACCGGTCCACGGCGGAAAGCCGATGCCCATGATCGATCCGATGTTCGCGTCCGCGGTGGACGTCAGCACGCCCTCGTCAAGACACTTCTGTGTTTCCAGCACCTCGGCGAACAACATGCGGTCGATCATGTCCTGCAGCGGCGGCTGCGACGAGCCGGACTTGAACGTTTCCCGCAGGCCCGGCCACAGCCGGGTGCGCTTGCCGTCGACGTACTCGTAGAAGCCGGCGCCCTTGAGCCGACTGGGCCGGCCGATTTCGATCATCTTCTCGACAACGGCCTCGGCCGGGTGCGGCTGGTAGGTGCCGCCAGCGTCCTCGACACCCTTGCGGGTGGCGACGGCGATCTTGTGCATCAGCTCGAGGTTGAGCTCGTCGGACAGCTGCAACGGCGGCGCCGGGTAGCCGGCCTGCGAACCGGCGTGCTCGACGCTGGCGGGCTCCACACCCTCACCGAGCATCGCGAGCGCCTCGTTCACGAACGTGCCGATCACGCGGCTGGTGAAGAAGCCGCGGCTGTCGTTGACGACAATCGGGGTCTTGCCGATGGCCAGGGTGTAGTCGAACACACGAGCCAGCGCCTCGTCAGAGGTCTTCTCGCCCTTGATGATTTCGACCAGCGGCATCTTGTCGACCGGCGAGAAGAAGTGGATCCCGATGAAGTCCTCCTGCCGCTTCACGCCGGTCGCCAGACCGGTGATCGGCAACGTTGAGGTGTTCGACCCGAGCAGTGCGTTGGGTTCGACGAAGTCCTCGATCTCCTGGAACACCTTGTGCTTGAGTTCCTGGTTCTCGAACACTGCCTCGATCACGAAGTCGACGCCCTTGAAGTCGGCGGCGTCGGCGGACGGTGTGATGCGGTCCAGCAGCGCCTTGCTCTTTTCCTCGGTGGTCTTGCCACGCTGAAGTGCCTTGGCCTCGAGCTTTTCCGAGTAGCCCTTACCCTTCTGCGCAGCCTCGAGGCTCACATCTTTGAGGACCACGTCGAATCCGGCCTTGGCCGACACGTAGGCGATGCCCGCGCCCATCATGCCCGCGCCCAGCACCCCGATCTTGTTGATCGGGGTCTTGCCAATGCCTTCCGGACGCGAGCCGCCGCCGTTGATGTGCTGCAGGTCGAAGAAGAACGCCTGGATCATGTTCTTGGCGACCTGGCCGGTGACCAGCTGGGTGAAGTAGCGGCTCTCGATGCGGCTCGCGGTGTCGAAGTCCACCTGCGCCCCCTCGACGGCCGCGTCCAGGATGGCCCGCGGCGCCGGCATAGGGGCGCCCTTGAGTTGCTTCTTCAGCAGTGCCGGGAACGACGGCAGGATGCCGGCCAGCGCCGGGCTGGACGGGGTGCCACCTGGCATCTTGTAGCCCTTTTTGTCCCAGGGCTGTTCGTGCGAATCCGGGTTCGCTTTGATCCACGCCTTGGCGGCCGGCACCAATTCCTCTACCGAGCCGACGAGTTCGTCGACAAGCCCGATCTCCTTGGCCTGCGCGGGCTTGAAACGAGTGCCCTGCGACAGAACGTTCATGAACGCGTTCTGGATGCCGAACATCCGCACGGTGCGGGTCACCCCGCCCCCGCCCGGCAGCAGGCCCAGTGTCACCTCGGGCAGGCCGACGACGAGGCCCTTGACGTCTGCGGCGATGCGGTGGTGACATGCCAGCGCGATCTCCAGGCCACCGCCGAGCGCGGCACCGTTGATGGCGGCCACCACCGGCTTGCCGAGGGTCTCCAGTGCGCGCAGGTCACGCTTGACCGCCTCGACCGTGTCGAACGCCTCGCCGGCGTTCTCGGGGCCGAGTTTGATCATGCCCTTCAGGTCACCGCCGGCGAAGAAGGTCTTCTTGGCGCTGGTGATAACCACGCCGGTGATCGAATCCTTCTCTGCGGCAAGGCGTTCGACGGCCTTGTGCATGGACTCGGCGTAGTGCTCGTTCATCACGTTGGCCGACCCGGTGGGGTCGTCCATGATCAGGGTGACGATGCCGTCGGCATCCTTATCCCACTGAATGGTGTTCTCTGCCATGACCTTAAACCCTCTCGATGATGGTCGCGACACCCATGCCGCCACCGATACACAGCGTGATCAGGGCGCGACGCGCGTTGCGGCGCTCGAGCTCGTCGACCATGGTGCCGGTGATCATGGCGCCGGTAGCGCCCAGCGGGTGGCCCATCGCGATGGCGCCGCCGTTCACGTTGAGTTTCTCGTCCGGGATGTTGAGGTCCTTCTGGAACTTCAGCACCACCGACGCGAACGCCTCGTTCAGTTCGAACAGGTCGATGTCGTCGATCGTCAGGCCCGCGCGGTCGAGCACCTTGCGGGTGGCGGGAGTCGGGCCGGTGAGCATGATCACCGGGTCCGAGCCGCTCGTGGCGGTGGCCACGATGCGTGCCCGCGGGGTCAGTCCCTGCGACTTGCCGGCCGCTTCGGAACCGACGAGCACCAGCGCGGCGCCGTCGACGATGCCGGAGCTGTTGCCGCCGCTGTGCACGTGGTTGATCTTTTCGACCCAGTGGTACTTCTGCAGCGCCACGTCATCGAAGCCGCCCATCTCGCCGACCCCGTCGAACGCGGTCTTGAGCTTGGCCAGGCCCTCCATCGTGGTGTCGGGGCGCATGTGCTCGTCGTGGTCGAGGATGACCAGACCATTCTGGTCACGCACCGGCACGACCGACTTCGCGAAGTAGCCGCCCGACCAAGCCTCGGCGGCCTTGTGCTGGCTGCGCAGCGCGTAGGCGTCGACGTCGTCGCGGGAGAAGCCTTCGATGGTGGCGATCAGGTCGGCGCCGATGCCCTGCGGCACGAAGCCGATCTGGTAGTTGGTCTCGGGATCGGTCGCCCAGGCGCCGCCGTCGGAGCCCATCGGGACGCGGCTCATCGACTCGACACCGCCGGCCAGCACCAGGTCGTCCCAGCCGGAGCGCACCTTCTGCGCGGCGATGTTGACGGCCTCCAGACCCGAGGCGCAGAAGCGGTTGAGCTGCACGCCACCGGTGGTCTCGGGCAGCCCGGCGGCCAGCACCGCGGTGCGGGCGATGTCGCCGCCCTGGTCGCCGACCGGGGACACGACGCCGAGGATCATGTCGCTGATCAGGTTCTCGTCCAGGTCGGGGTAGCGGCTGCGGAGCTCGTCGACCAGGCCGACGACCAGGTTGATCGGCTTGACCTCGTTCAGCGACCCGTTCCGCTGCTTGCCGCGAGGCGTGCGGATCGCCTCGTAAATGAAGGCTTCTTCGGACATGTCGACTTCCTGTTCGCAAATGGGGGTTCAGATCCGTCTTCAAGACTAGGTCCAGTACCAGCACCCTAACAGGGGCCCCCGGCCAACCTGTTGGTTGGGCAACATATCGCAGGTCAGCCCCGAGCGTGACCCTGCAGTCACTTTCGACGGCGAGCGTGACGCTGCAGTCACGCTGGGGCCGTAAAGATAAGCTCGACCACCATGACGGTGTCGCGCCTGCGTCCGTACGCGACCACGGTGTTCGCAGAGATGTCGGCCCTGGCCGCGCGGGTCGGTGCGGTAAACCTCGGCCAGGGTTTTCCCGACGAGGACGGACCCCCGGCGATGTTGAAGGCCGCCCAAGACGCCATCGCCGGCGGGGCCAACCAGTACCCGCCGGGGATAGGGATCGCGCCGCTGCGGCAGGCCATTGCCGCACAGCGTCAGCGGCACTTCGGCATCGAGTACGACCCCGACACCGAGGTGCTGGTGACGGTCGGGGCCACCGAGGCCATCGCGTCAGCGGTGCTCGGACTGGTCGAACCCGGCTCGGAGGTACTGCTGATCGAGCCCTTCTACGACTCCTACTCGCCGGTGGTGGCGATGGCCGGCGCGCACCGGGTGGCGGTGCCACTGGTCCCCGATGGCCGCGGCTTTGCGCTGGACGCCGACGCGTTACGGCGAGCGCTGACTCCTCGGACCCGCGCGCTGATCATCAACTCACCGCACAACCCGACCGGCACGGTGCTGAGCGAGGCCGAGCTGGCGGCCATTGCCGAGATCGCGGTGGCAGCCGACCTGTTGGTGATCACCGACGAGGTGTATGAGCATCTGGTGTACCCCTCCCCCAAAGGCCATGAGCACCTGCCGTTGGCCGGCTTCGATGGCATGGCCGGGCGCACGATCACCATCTCCAGCGCGGCCAAGATGTTCAACTGCACCGGCTGGAAGATCGGATGGGCTTGCGGCCCGGCGGAACTCATCGCCGGAGTGCGTGCGGCCAAACAGTATCTGAGCTACGTCGGCGGCGCGCCGTTCCAGCCGGCGGTGGCCCTTGCGCTGGACACCGAGGACGCATGGGTGGCCGAACTTCGCCGCTGTTTGCAGACCAGGCGCGACCGGCTGGCCGCGGGGCTGATCGAGATCGGCTTCGAAGTGCTCGACAGCAACGGCAGTTACTTCCTGTGTGCGGACCCGCGGCCCCTGGGGTATGACGACAGCACCGCGTTCTGCGCGGCCCTGCCGGAAAAGGTCGGGGTGGCAGCTATCCCGATGTCGGCCTTCTGCGGTCCGGCACCCGCGCCTGCCTCAAAGCAGGACGATGTGTGGAATCACCTGGTGCGCTTCACTTTCTGCAAACGCGACGACACCCTCGACGAGGCGATCAGACGACTGGCCGCACTGCGTGACCGACCGGCTATTCAGCCGGGCCTTCGGCATCCATGACGCGCCGTCGCAGTCCCTGCAGCGCGGAATAGAGGATCTTGGTGCGGGCCCGGTTGGCCCAGAACTGGGGTAGCGGCGCCCACGGTTCGACCGTGATGGTGAATCGCACCCGGGTCTTCTCGTCGCCCTCCCGGCTCAGGTTGTACTCGCCATGCTGACCGTGTTGCTGGGCGGTCTTGTGGGCATCCCACACCATCCAGTCCGGCCCCCAGTGGTATTCGAGCAGTTCCGTGTCGACGATGCCGGCCACTTTGACGGTGACCTTCACGTGGTGCGGTCGCCCGTCGGGATGTTTATCGACGACTTCGATGCGTTTGTGCACCGACGACCACGATGGCACAGCGTCGATGTCGGCGAGCGCCTCCATGATCACCTCCGGAGGCGCATCGATGACAATTTCTGACGATGCTTGTATGGCCACTGCTAACAAGTTAGCAACCGCACCGCTGCTCGCGAAGGCAAAAATCCCATTGCAGTCAAAACGTTTTCCGGCCGTGTTCCCCGCAGCGCCGGCTAATCCGCGTCGTCCGGATTCCCGGCACCCAGGACCAAGTCGCGCAGTCCCTTTACCGCGGCGTCGAGGACATTTTCGCTTGCCCGCTTGACGATGAACCCCGGTATGGGCCCCGCCGGTTCGACAGTGAGGTCGAACCGCACTCGTGTCTTGTCGAGTCCCTCGGGTTTGAGGTTGTACTCGACATGCTGGCCATGCTGTTGGGCGGTTCCTTTGGCGTCGTAGACCACCCAGTCGGGGCCCCAGTGGTATTCCAGGATTTCCTTGTCGACGAGCCCCAAAATCTTGATGGTGGCCCTGACATGGTGGGGTCGACCGTCGGGGTAACGGTCGATCACTTCGATATGCTTGTGCAGCGGCGACCAATCCGACAGGGCGCCGACATCTGTCAGCGCCTCCATGACCACTTCTGGCGGCGCCTCAACGACAAATTCCCGTGATGCTTTTACGGCCACTGAGCTCAACCTAGCAACGCTGCGGCAGGTCCGGGTCGATTCGGTGTAAGTAGTTCGCTACCAGCCGATTTCGGTAATCGGTGTGGTAGCCGCCGGTGGCGGCCCGACCGGTCCGGCCGGTGTCCGGGAAAAGCGCGGAGCGGGTGCGGCTTGCTCGACGCCGTGGGCGGTGATCACGGTTGACCGTGCGGTCAAATGGTCATTGGTGGCGGCTTCGTTCCAGGTCAGCACCGGGGTGACACAGGCATCGGTGCCGGCGAAGACGTGTGTCCACTCGTCACGGGTCCGGCTGGCGAACCGTTCAGCGAAGATGTCGCGCAGCTGCGGGTATGAAGCGACGTCGAGCTGGCCGGGCACCTCGTCGGGCGGCAGGCCGAGCCCGGTCAGCAATGCCGCGAAAAATTGCGGTTCGATGGCGCCGACGGCCACGTACTTGCCGTCGGAGGTCTCATAGCAACGGTAGAACGGGGCGCCGCCGTCGAGCAGAAACGATTCGCGTTGGTCGCGCAGCGCACCGGTCGACTTCATCGTCCACATCATCTGGGCGAGCAGGCTGACCCCGTCGACCATCGCCGCGTCGATGACCTGACCCTGGCCCGAACGTTCCCGCTCGTACAGCGCAACCACGATGCCCAGCAGCACCAACATCGAACCGCCGCCGAAGTCGGCGACCAGGTTCAGCGGCGGGATCGGCGGCCGGTCGGCGTAGCCCAGCGCCGACAGCGCACCGGTCTGCGACAGGTAGTTGATGTCGTGGCCCGCTGTCTGCGCCAGCGGCCCGTCCTGCCCCCAGCCGGTGATCCGCGCGAAAATCAGTCGCGGATTGACTGCCGCGCAGTCGTCGGGGCCGATGCCCAGTCGCTCGCAGGTGCCGGGCCGGAAACAGTCCAGCAGCACGTCGGCCTTGGCGGCCAGCTCCAGCAGCGCCCCCGGCTGCGCCTTGACATCCAGGTCGACGATCCGCTTCCCGCGATGCAACAGGTCGCGGTCCTCGGGCGGCATCGTCAGCCCGCCCGGGCGGCGCACCCGCACCACGTCGGCACCCAGGTCGGCGAGCACCATCCCCGTGTGCGGTCCCGGTCCGATCCCGCCGAGTTCGATCACCTTCACCCCGGCCAGGGGTCCGCCTCTGGTCACAGTGACTATTTGCCTTTCTTCACCTTTCGCACCTGCTTGCGCAAGCCTTCGGTCGCCGTCTCCATCGACCCCTTGACGATGCGTTTCAGCACGAAGCCCGGTATCGGTACCGCCGGGTTGAGGGTGAAGTCGTACTTGACCCGGGTCTTGTCGCCCTCGGGTGTCAACACGTATTTCCCATCCTGCGCACGCTGCGCACCGGAGCTGACCAGCGTTCAGCTCACCGTGTTGTCTCCCCAGGTGTAAGCCACCACCTGCTCGTCGGTGATTCCTGCCGTCTTGACCTTCATCTTCACCTCATTGGGCAGTCCGTCGTCTCCGGTGGTGAGCACTTCGGCGCTCTGATGGGCCGACGACCAATCCTTCAGCGAATCGAAATCGGCGATGACGTCCAGGATCTCCTGAGGCGTCGCTTCGATGACTAATTCGCGGCTTTCGTTGATTGCCATGGCCCGCACGATAGCGAAACGGCGTCCCGGCCGGAATGGTTTCGGCCGGGCGTAGCGTCGTGCTTGTGACTGATCCCCAAGAACCCGTCTACACCGTCGGCGACTACCTGTTGGACCGTCTCGCCGAACTCGGCGTCTCCGAGATCTTCGGGGTTCCCGGCGACTACAACCTGGAGTTCTTGGACCACATCGTCGCCCATCCGGCGATTCGATGGGTAGGCAACGCCAACGAGCTGAATGCCGGCTACGCCGCCGACGGGTACGGCCGGTTACGCGGAATGTCAGCGGTGGTAACGACATTCGGGGTGGGTGAACTCTCGGCGGCCAATGCGATCGCGGGCAGCTACGCCGAGCACGTACCGGTGGTGCACATCGTCGGCGGCCCGTCCAAGGACGCGCAGGGCGCCCGGCGGGCGTTGCACCATTCGCTCGGCGATGGCGACTTCGAGCACTTCGTCCGCATCAGCCGCGAAATCACCTGCGCCCAAGCCAATCTCATGCCGGCTACGGCCTGCAGAGAGATCGACCGCGTGCTCAGCGAAGTACGCGAGCAAAAGCGACCCGGATACATACTGCTGTCTACCGACGTGGCACGCTTTCCCACCGAACCGCCCGGCGCCCCGTTACCCCGCCCCACTGGCGGCACCAGCCCCCGGGCCCTGACGATGTTCGTCGCCGCCGCCACCGAACTCATCGCCGATAACCAGCTGACCGTGCTCGCCGACCTGCTGGTCCACCGCCTACAAGCCGTCAAAGAGCTGGAGACGCTACTGGCAGCTGACGTGGTGCCCTACGCGACGTTGATGTGGGGCAAGAGTCTGCTCGACGAAAGCTCGCCCAACTTCCTGGGCATCTACGCCGGTGCGGCCAGCGCCGAACCGGTACGCATCGCGATCGAAGAGGCGCCCGTTTTGGTCGCCGCCGGTGTGGTCTTCACCGACATGGTCAGCGGCTTCTTCAGCCAGCGGATCGACCCGGGCCGCACCATCGATGTCGGGCAATACCAGAGCAGCGTGGCCGGGCACGTGTTCGCGCCGCTGGAGATGGGCGCCGCGCTCGAGGCGCTGGCTCAGATCCTGGTGCGGCGCGGGATCAGTTCACCAGCGGTGCCGTCGTCGCCACTGGACACACCAGCCGGAGAAACAGAGCCGGCGCCCGATCGGCCGCTGACCCAGCAGATGGTGTGGGACCGGCTGGGCGAAGCGCTCACCCCGGGAAACGTGGTGCTGGCCGATCAGGGCACCTCCTTCTACGGCATGGCCAATCACCGGTTGCCGCAGGGAGTCACCTTCATCGGTCAACCGCTTTGGGGCTCAATCGGTTACACGCTGCCCGCGGCCCTTGGGGCAGGCGTCGCGCATCCGGATCGCCGGACGGTGCTGCTGATCGGCGACGGGGCCGCACAACTGACGTTCCAGGAGCTCGGAACTTTCTTCCGCGAGGGACTGTCGCCCGTCATCGTGGTGGTCAACAACAATGGCTACACCATCGAACGCGCGATCCACGGAGAGACCGCCCCCTACAACGACATTGCTAGCTGGCGGTGGACCGACCTACCCGGTGCGCTGGGGGTGGAAAAGCACCTCGCGTACCGTGCCGAGACCTATGGTGAGCTCGACGAGGCATTTGCCGCCGCCGCGCAGCATCAGGACCAGATGGTGCTGGTCGAGGTGATTCTGCCGCGGATGGACCTGCCCAGCCTGCTCACCGAACTGACTCAACCGTCGCGGCACGGCAACGCAACGTTCCGGCTGGGCAGCCCCGGCTGAACAGGGCGCTACATCGAGCGTGCCGTTCGGCCCGGGCTCGATGATCGCAGTATCGCCTGGATGGTGCGCCGGCAGCGGCCGCAATCGGCGCCTGCTCCGCACGCCCGGGCGACGTCGTTAGTCGTCGACGCGCCGGCTGCGACGGCCTCGGCCACCACGTGACTGGTGACGCCATTACACAGGCACACGAACATCGGGCCGGTCCGCTCAGTCCGCCTCGATGCGCATCACGTCGTAGAACCGGCCGACGAACAGCGGCGGGTAGGCGCCGTCGCCCGCCCCGGACATCCATTGGGCTGCGGCGTCGGGGTGGTCGATCCACTGCCGTGCGCTCTCCTCGTCCGAGAACTCCTGCAGGATCAACACCTCGTGGTCATCGTCGAAAGCCTGGAATACCGAGGTCTTTCGAATACCGGCCGTGGTGAACCTGTCCATCGCCGAACCCACTTCCGCGGTCAGGGTCGATACGTCGTCGACGGACGCGATTGCGGCCACTACGACACCGGGCACTCCCGGAGCCGATGGCGGCTCGGCAACGAACCTGTCGACGATCTCGCCGGCGAAGACCGCCGGAATGTCCTCGACGCCGGCGGCGTCGAACCAATCGAAGAAGACCCGCGACCGCAGCAGCTCGACGATCGGCTCACGACTGTGGACGCCGATCATCACCAGCACGCGGCCGTGGTCGTGCGTCGACGTGTAGACCAGAACGTGGTGGGCGCCGATGTCGGCGAGGGCCGATTTATTGCGCTCAAGTAGCGGCCATACTCGCGTCGGATCGGGGATGCGATAGTCCGATGCGATCACCATCGAGTGGATCTCGTTCGTCGTCACCGCAACCCTACACCGGATTGAACGACGAAATGAGCCACTTTCCATCGGCTTTGGTCAGCGTGACCAGAACGCTGCTGGATGTCAGGGTCGGCTCCGGGCGATCTTTGCTCTGGGTGCTTTGGTTGACGAACAACAGCACCGTGGCCGATTTCGGTTGGAACTCCGACAGGGCGGCACGAAGCACCACGGCGCTTGTCTTCACGGACTTCTGCACGGCGGCCGGGCCGACGATCTGCTGGGTGAACTGGCTGTAGTACGTCAAGAAGTCGCCCGTCAAATGCGACTTCGCGGAAGAAAAGTCGCGGTCGAGGGTTTCGGGTGAGTAGGACAAGACCGCCACCGTTCCCTCACTGGCGGCTGCGATTGCCGACTTGGCGGCGGCGGCATCGGTGTCCCGATCCGGTAGGTAGGAGAAATAGAACACCGCGCCGAGCAGCGCCAGCGAAGCCGCCACCAGTAGCGCCATCAAGGCAGGAAGGAGCTTTCCGGACGACCGCGTTTTGGCTCGGGCGGCAAAGCGCTTGAACCGACTGGGTGCCGCGCCGTCGCCGTCGATGTCTTCGGCGGTTTCGACGGCCGCCGTCTCCTCCACGTCTGCGGCGCCTTCGGCTTTCGCCGTCTCGCCCACTTTTTCTGTCACTTCGACCGACGTTTCGTCTGCGGTCACGGCACAAACTCGACTTTCGATATCTTGAGCTGGCCACCGTCACGGGCGACCGTCACGATCAGCCGGTAGCTACGTGGATCCTGTTTGGCACCAGCCGCATTGGTTACCTCGGATGTGGAGGCGACCAGCACCACCGCTGAATCCTTCGTTATCGTGTCCAGTTCCACAGCGGCAGCCTGAACGGTGCCCCGCGAAACCACCTTCGACTGTTCCACCACCTTGGTGAAATCGTCAGCCATCTTCACGAAATCGTCCTTGAACGAACCGGTGGAGTCATCGAGGATGCTCTGCACACCCTGTTTGGCGTTGTTGAAGTCCAGCGTTGTCAATGTCACGACGCCCTGCCGCGCCGCTGCGACGAACTCAGCCGCGCGCTGACGCTGCCGGACCTCATCACGATGCTCCTTGACCATGTACCCGCTGCCCGCCAGCGCGGCCAGAATAACGATGATCGCTAGACCTGCGGCAATGGTGGACCATTTGGGACGGCGGAGCCGCCGGGCCCAGCGTCGTGCCGGCTTCTCCGCCATATCGTCGGCAGACGCGGTATCGGTCTCGGATTCCGCAACGGAGTCGTCTGGACTCTCTTCAGTCTCGAGTTTTTCCGGTTCATCCGCAGACTCGGTATCGTCCGGCTCACTCTCTCGGGTGTCGTACACCTCGGTCTGAACGGAGTCGGCCGCGTCTGCTTTGTCTTCGCCGGAGACAGCTTGTGCTGTGGTCTGTTTTTCTTTGGCCTCGACGACTTCGGCCGCGCGACGCAATTGGACGGCGCGGGCGCGGGCGCGGGCGGCGGCAGCCAGAGCTTCCGCTTCTGCGGCCTCTGCCTCGGCCTGCTCGGCCAACGCGCGGATTTCCGCAGCAGTGGTTGGGGTTTCGCCCTCGTTCACCGGAACCGATTTCGGGTCAGCAGCATCCTGGCGGACACCGCCACTCACCGCTCACCAGCCCGAGAACGGGGCCGCTCGTGACTCAACTGTCGTACTCCTCTACCGCTAACCCGTCAGCCGCATTTGCCGCCGGCCGGCGACGGTGCTCCGGCGTGGGCCCTAGACGCTCCTGCCGTTGGGCCACCCTACTCGGCATACACGATCGCGCGCAGGCACATGCGGCGCTATCCCTTCGCCGGAAGTCGACATCCCCGGTCCTCATGCCCCGCCAGGCGAGTCACCGACCATGCCGCGGCAGCCGATTCCCTCCGCATGTATCTATCGGAGAGCCACGTTATCATCTCTGCGGCCAGCCGACCGTCGCCCTCGCACCGTTGCTGGCGAAAATCATTTTTGAGCTGCGGGAATATAATTCTCTTATTCAACATATGAGCAGTGCATACGGGTTTATCGCAGCAGGTCTTTGACCACCTTGCCGGTGGCGTTGAGGGGCAACGCGTCGACGAACTGCACCGATCGCGGCACTTTGAAGCCAGCCATGCGGTCACGGCACCAGCTGATCAGTTCTTCCGCGCTGACCGCACCTTTGCGGACGACGAACGCCTTGCCCACCTGGCCGAGCCGCTCGTCGGGAACACCGATGACCGCCGCCTGCGCGACCGCCTCGTGGTTCAGCAGGAAACCCTCGATCTCAGCCGGATAGGCGTTGAACCCGCCCACGATGAACATGTCCTTCTTGCGGCCGACGACGCGCAGCCGGCCCGCGTCGTCGAAGTTGCCCAGATCCCCGGTATGCAGCCAGCCCTCGTCATCGATCGCCTCGGCGGTGGCGGCAGGATCGTCGAGATAGCCCTGCATGACGCCGTAGCCGCGTACCAGGATCTCGCCGTCGTCGGCGATGCGCACCTCGACCCCCTCGCAGGGCAGACCCGCGGTGGTGGCCACCTCCTCGAAGGAGTCGCCCGGGCGGGACAAGGTCACGTTCCCGGCCTCGGTGAGCCCGTAACCGGTCATCAACGTCTGGAATGGTAGTTCGCCATGGATACGGCGAACCAGCTCGACAGGGATGTCGGCGGCGCCGGTCACGCCCGCCCGCAAAGTCGACAGCTTGGCCTTGTCGCGAACCGTCAGCAACGAGTGGTAGAGCGTCGGCGGACCGGGCAGCATCGTGATGCGTTCGCGATCAACGAGATCCACCACGGTGTCGACGTCGAACACCGCGACCGGCACCATCGTCGCGCCGCGGAGGAAAGACGTGATCAGTCCCGCTTTCAAGCCGAACGTGTGGAAGTACGGGTTGATCATCAAATAGCGGTCACCCTCGCGCAAATCCGCGAGCGTCGCCCACTCCTCGTACATCCGCAGCGTCTGATGATGGTTCATCATCGCGCCCTTCGGGCGGCCGGTCGTGCCCGAGGTGAAGATGATGTCCGAGATGTCGGTGCCGCTCGCCGCCCGCTCAAACGGGGAACCGCCGGAGAGAAAGTCGGATTTCAGATCGATGACCGGTATCCCCGCGGGCGCGGTGTAGTCCTGGCCCAGAAATCCCTTCTGCACCAGGACGGCCTTCGCTCCGCTGCGGACGATGATGTCGCCCGCCTCTTCCGTTTTGAACCGCGTGTTGACCGGCACGAGCACACCGCCCGCAGTGAGCAGCCCGAACGCCGCGATGATCCACTCGGCGGAGTTGGGGGCCCAGATGGCGACCCGTTCGCCTTTGCCGACACCGAGGTCGGCGAAGCCACCTGCAGCGCAACGTATTCGCGCGACAACTTCGGTGAATGTTAAGCGCAGCGCACCGTCGACGACCGCTTCCGCGTCGCCGAAACGATCCGCCGCGCTCAAGACCATCTCGGGGATGGTCTGCCAAGGTTGACTGTTCAGCGCGGCGTCACACCGAAACGAGCCGGGCGAGGTTACCGCCCATGATCTTTGCTTGATCTTCGACGGGCAGGTGCGACAGCGCGTTGATGTAGAAGGTCGGCTCCGCCAGCCCTTCCGGGTGCGGCCAGTCCGAGCCGTACAGCACCTGATCCACACCGACGAGGTTGACCAGATCGTCGATGCCCTCCTCGAAGAACGGGCTGACGTGGATGCGGTTCTTGATGAGCTCGACGGGGTCGCTCGGGAAAACTTCCGGGGCCTTCCGGTAGACCTCGGCCAGGCCGTCCAGCAACGGGAACATCCACTTCGAACCGGCCTCGACGATCGCGACCTTCAGCTTGGGATGGCGGTAGAGCCCGCCGTGGATCGCCCACGACGCCACCGAGTCCTGGATCGGCCGCCACTCGTTGAGGATGCCCATCGCATTGGTTTGGAACGGCAGCATCTCCTGGTCGGCACCGTCCCACTCGGAGGTGTACCGGGAGTAGCCGCTGTCGCTGGAGTGCATGCCGACCAGCAGGTCGTACTCGACGACCCGCTCCCAGAACGGGTCGAACTCTGGCAGCGCGAACGACCGGGGGCCGCGAAATCCGGGGACCGGAGCCGGGCGGACCAGGATGCAACGCGCGCCACGCTTGACCGCCCACTCCAGCTCCTCGATCGCCTTCTCGACGATCGGCAGCGTGATGACCGGGGTGGTGAAGATCCGGTTCTGGTAGTTGAAGCCCCAGACCTCATCGAGCCACTGGTTCAGCGCATGGATCAGGACGTGTATGGCGACCGGGTCGTCGCGCAGCCGCTCCTCGATCAGGCTGGCCAACGTCGGGAACATCAGGGTGCGGTCCAGGCCCAGCTCGTTCATCTGCTCCAGGCGCGGGCCGGGCTCGAAGAACGCCGGGATCGCGCGCATCGGCTCACCGAACAGCTCGCGCTTGGTCTTGCCGTCCGGGTTGCCGTACTTGAAGTACTCCTCCCAGGCACCCGGTCGGGCGACGACCTCGAAGGTCGGGTTGGGAATGTAGTTGCTGATCTGGCCGCGCAGCGCAATCTTGGTGCGCCCGTTGACCTGCACGTACTGGACGTAGTCCTTGTACTCCTTGGGCAGGAACTTGGTCAGCGCCTCCGGCGGCTCGTAGAGGTGATTATCCGCGTCAAAGAGCGGGAACGGGACGTCCACCCGATGTGACAATTGCCCCATGAAATCCTCCTTCGCATTTTATGAGAATACTATTCTCTCTAGGGCCGGGACCGCAACGTGCACCTTCAGAACGGGTGCTCAGTTCAACACGTGGCGATGATTTTGAAGGCGGCGGAAGCCGCTTCACCCGGCTTGTCGGTCCGGAAGCCGTTGGCGGTACCGGTGATCGTGAATTTGTCACCGCTAAAGCTCATGTTGGCGTCGCCGCCATCGTCTTTCGAGTACATGCCGGTAAAACCTCCCAGGTTCTGGATGCGGACCGATTCCGCGGTGAGCGGCTGCGCGCGTTCGTCGATGACGA
The DNA here is from genome assembly GCA_963848535.1 of uncultured Actinomycetota bacterium. Classification (GTDB taxonomy): domain Bacteria; phylum Actinomycetota; class Actinomycetes; order Mycobacteriales; family Mycobacteriaceae; genus Mycobacterium. Next base: position 178,108 of record CAWKEM010000004.1, on the reverse strand, counting down.
CCTTGGCCCCCGCAAAGTCGCCGCCGACCTCAATCGTCCGGTACCACTCCAACTGAGTGCATTTAACGACATGGATGTTCGCGTCGTTTCCATTGACGGAAACTGACGCCGTGCTGGAGAGCGCGCTTTGCGGCTTTGGGCTGCAGGCACCGAGGCCGGCGACGGCGAGCGCCATCCCGATCGCCAGGGCGACCACAAAGGCGATGCGCTTGTGCATGGGGCCACCTCGATCCTTTGCACGCAAGCTTCGGGCCTGCTGCGATGATGTTATTCTCCCCCAAGGAGAATGCCAATATCGGCATTTCGCCTGTTCTTGTCACTGGAGCGATGACCGCATGGTGGACCTGGAGTTCGACCAAGAGTCCGAGGGGCTGGCGGTGCTGACGATCGACCGTCCGCACGCGCGCAACGCCATCGCGCTCGACACCATGGGCCAACTCGAGAAGGCTCTCGATGCGGCGGCGGGCGCGCGAACCCTCGTCATCAGGGGCGGTGGCGACCGGGCGTTCGTCTCGGGCGGCGACCTCAAGGAGCTCAGCGCGCTGCGGACCGAGGAGGACGCCGCGGCGATGGCGAAACGGATGCGGTCGATCTGCGATCAGTTGGCGAATTTCCCGGCTCCGGTGGTCGCCGCGCTGAACGGCCACGCCCTTGGCGGCGGCGCCGAGGTCGCCGTCGCCGCCGACATCCGGATTGCTGCCGACGACATCAAGATCGCCTTCAATCAGGTGACCCTGGAAATCATGCCGGCGTGGGGCGGCGCCGAACGACTGGCCGCGATCGTCGGCAAAAGCAAAGCGCTGCTGCTGGCGGGCACCGGAACCGCCCTGGACGCCGTCGAGGCCGAGCGTATCGGCCTGGTGGACAGGGTCATTCCCCGCGCCTCGTTCGACGACGGGTGGCGATCGATCGCCAGGTCGCTGGCGCGCCATCCCGCCGCCGAGATAAAACGGGTAATCCGCGGAGTTTCGCCGGATGAGGCGATAGCATCCTTTGCACGGCTGTGGGTTGCCGACGCCCACTGGCGGGCCGCAGAGCGGGTGATGAACCGCACCGCCAGTCCGCGCCCGGCAGCCGGAGGAGCGTCATGAGCACCACGAAGAGACTGTCGGCCTCGGGCGCGGCGATGCTAATGACGGGTGCGGGCCTGTTGACGAGCACCGCACCCGTACACGCTGACCCGGTCTGGCATCAGGTCGTGTACGTCGTCTCGGCCCAAAGCTCGGTCTACGTCGACATCTTCTACCAAGACCAGGACCCCACCGTTTACTCGGACTACAGCCACAACCCGTATACCTTCACCCCGCAGGTCCACGCGGATATCGCCCCGGGCAAGCCGTGGGTGCAGCCGGTGAACCTGTTAAACCCCGATCAGTGGGCCATGGTCACGGCCACTACCGGTCGGGAACCGCTGGCACCCGCCGGCATTCAATGCGACCTGTCAGTCGACGGCAAGGTCGTGGTGTCCAAGATCGGATCCAAGGGCGCGCTCTGCTCGTTGCGCTCCTGGTGAACCACCCACGCCGTCGGCATCCCCGTGATTGGCTTCGGCTCGCCTTCCAGGCGGCGCAGATAGCTTTCCACCAACTCGATGGTTTCGGCGTGACCGCCGGACATGCCGATCGCCTGTTCGAGCACCAGAAACCGCGACAGGCTGGTCATGAGCACCGTCCAGACCACCGGCGGCACGTCGCCGCCGTCTTCCCCATAGCGCTGCAGCGCGGCCGTTACGGCTTGGCGTTGCTCCTCGCGGAATCGTTCTGCGTAAAAAGCGATTTCGGCTCGCATCTCCTTGCGGTGATTCGCCAGCGCCATGAACTCCATCGAAATACGGGTGAACGCGGGATCGGTGCCGAATCTCCACAGCGCCCACAATGGCTGGGGCGATTGCAGCAGCTGCGCCTGCACGTGAAGGCCTTCGTCGGCGCGGCGGCGGAAGACTTCCAGGAATAGCTCCTCCATGGTGCGGAAGTAATAGTGGACCAGCTGCGGTTTCAATCCCGCCTTGTTCGCCAGACGTCGCGACGTCACCGCCGCGTAGCCCTCTTCGAGCATGAGCTGTTCGGCCGCGTCGAGCAGCAGTCCGCGATTCTTCGCGTCCGGCGCCCCGATCCTGCGGGCCGATGTCATGCCATTACTCCGTGCTATCGAGGTACTCCCGATCTTCCAGTGTCGACCATGCCAGATCGTAGCCAGGCGGTCTTGTTGCCTCGGCGCCCCGACCTTGACCCTGACATTACCGCCATGCTAAGCAGGTGCTCAGCACATTACGGGTATGGACGCAGGCGGCGCAGGGATCTCGCCGCTGCAAGCAGCATTCGGCAAATCCAGCTTCTAGAGGCAGGGAAGATATGACCAACTTCGATTCGATCGACTTCTTTACTGACCCGTCTCTCATCCCTGATCCGCACCCCTACTTCGATTATCTGCGCAGCCAAAACCCCGTGTTCCGGCTACCGCATTACGGGGTCGTCGCCGTCACCGGATACGACGAGGCCACCGCGGTCTACAAAGACGCCGACTCCTTCTCCAATTGCGTTGCACTGGGCGGACCATTCCCGCCACTACCGTTCCAGCCCGAGGGCGATGACATCAACTCCCAGATCGATGCGCACCGCGAAGAATTTCCGATGTACGAGCACATGGTCACCATGGACCCGCCGGATCACAGCCGTGCGCGGTCGATTCTGAGCCGGCTGCTGACACCGAGCCGGCTCAAGGAGAACGAGGAGTACATGTGGCACCTCGCTGACCGCCAGCTTGATGAGTTCCTCGCCAACGGCGACTGTGAGTTCATCAGCGAATACGCCAAGCCCTTCGCCACCTTGGTGATCGCCGACCTGCTGGGTGTACCCGAAGACGACCGCGAGCAGTTCCGCGTCGTCCTGGGAGCCGAGCGCCCGGAATTACGGGTGGGAGCGCTAGACCACGAGACGGTGGGCGTCAATCCGCTGGAGTGGCTCGACGACAAATTCTGCTCCTACATTGAGGACCGGCGGAACAAGCCACGCAACGATGTCTTGACCGCCCTGGCGACAGCGAAATACCCAGACGGCTCGACGCCCGAGGTCATCGAGGTAGTCAGGTCGGCCACCTTCCTGTTCGCGGCCGGTCAGGAGACCACCGCCAAGCTGTTGGCCGCCGCCATGCGGGTGCTCGGCGACCGGCCCGATATCCAGCAAAAGCTGCGCGACGACCGCAGCCTGATCCCGAACTTCATCGAGGAATCGCTGCGGATGGACAGCCCGGTCAAAAGCGACTCCCGCCTGGCCCGCAAGAAGACCACAGTGGGCGGTCTCGAGATAGCTGCCGGGACCGTGGTGATCATGTTACCGGGCGCGGCCAACCGCGATCCGCGCCGGTTCGAGAACCCGCACGAGTTTCACCTCGACCGGCCGAACGTGCGCGAACACATGGCGTTCGCCCGCGGCGTCCACTCCTGCCCGGGCGGCCCGCTGGCCCGAGTGGAGGGCCGTGTCTCGATCGAGCGCATCCTCGACCGGATGTCGAACATCCAGATTGACGAGGCCCACCACGGGCCGAGCGCCGACCGCCGCTACACCTACGAGCCCACCTACATTTTGCGGGGCTTGAGCGAACTGCACCTGACGTTCACGACCGCAGACGCGATAGCGTCCGTGGGCTGACGGCGCCACTCGGAAGAGCTACCGAATCTGCATTCCGACGAAGTAGCTGCCGAGCAGGCTGGCCGCGATGATGAGCACCCAGGCATCGGTCAGTCGGCATAGCACGACCGGAGCGTTTCGCACCTCCATGAACTCTCGAAAGATGATGCGCACCTTGATGAGTGCGATTACGATGACGCTCGAGGTGACGACCGCACTGGGTTTCAGCGATCCATCGACCGAGTGGTCTATCCACAGGTAACCCAGCGTCAGCGAGGCCAGGATCACCCACACCACCAGTAACCGTTTATTGAATTTGATCACCGCTCACCTCACCACGTACAGCAATGCGAAGATGAGCACCCAGAGGTAGTCGACGGTGTGCCAGTAGGTGGCACACGTTTCGACGAGCTCTTGAGATCGCCTGGCCGGACCCCAAAGTTGGTACACGACAACACCGAGGGCGACGAAGCCGATCACCAGGTGCACGAAATGGATACCGGTCAGAAAGAAGTAGTAGGTGAAGAAGTCGTTGCTGTCCAGGCCGTTTCCCATGCCGACCAACCGGGCCCACTCGAACACCTTCAAAAATAGGAAGACTGCCGCGAATGCGGCCGTGATGAAGACGTCTCGCAGCGCCGCTCGGTAGGCGCCGGCGCGGGACGACTGAACGCACCGCGCCACCGACCAGGAGCTCAGCAACAGAACCAAGGTGTTGAAGACCCCGATACGCAGGTCGAGCTGCGCCTGAGAGTGTAGGAATAGCTCCGGGCTCCGGGCCCGGTAGAACAGGTAGAAGCCGAAATACGCTGTGAAGACCAAGGTCTCGAACAACACGAACGCCCACATGTCGGGCTGGCCTGGCGCGAACCTGACGCGTTTGCCCTTATCGGCCAGGTCGGTCATTGCGCAACCACCTTTTTCCGCGCGAGGTCAGGCAGCGGCCCGGTACCGAAGTCTTCGCGGCGAATCATCCGAAACAGCATGACAATGAAAGTGACTTGGTAGATGCCGAACACGACCATGTCCAGCCACCAGGCGATCTGGCCATTCCATGCCAGCACGCCACGCCGGAAGATCCAGCAGGGCGCCACGACGACCTCGGTGAGCGCGTTGCACAGGTTGAGATAGCCGAACCACTTGGGGAACACCCGATTCTTATCGAGCAGAATCGCGACCATCCAGATCAGCGAGCCGATCAGGAAGACTCCCATGGTCCCGTCAAACGACAAGAAGGCGAAATCGTAGAGCCAACCAATCGCTTCGGGGTCTCGATCCGGGCGCAGCGTCCCGACGATCAGCGCGATGCAGAGAAGCAGCATGCCCGGAATCGCACTGAGCGAGTAGATGATCAGATACGAATACCCGAACGCCCGGCTGACCGACATGCGTCGCATCGAATAACCGATGAGGGCGTTGTTGGTCGCGATCATGCCGCCGATCGCGAAGATGATGCCGAAACCAAGAGGTATCCCCAGGTGGCGTTCCTGGAACCAGTGGACCTGCGTCGCGAGGTCCCAGGTGGGCTGCGGCGGGGGTTGAACTTGCGACACGATGAAGAACACCGGGAAGAACAAGTTGTAAAAGACGAGGAGCGCCCACCACGCCAACCAGAGTTCGCGTTTGGGGTTGTGCCGCAGGTGCCACGCGATCCGCTGATGCAACGGGCCCGAGGGGGGCCTGGCCGCGGACGTCGGCGGTATCATCACCGCGCTCATGCATTGACCAGTTCTTCCCCGCGCCAACGGTTCTCGGCGCGCTCCCGATAAACGGCTTGCCCCAACACAACGCCCATCACGACGATCCAGACGGCAATGGCGACGTTTTTCACCCAGAACGACAGGAAGCCGTCCCACGCCAACGGGCCGGTCAACGAGACGCCAACGAATGCCGCGGGCACCAGCGCGGCCGCAATCAGAAGGTTGAAGTGGGCCACCCAGCGGCCGAATATCGGCCGCGGCTGATCGTCGAAGTAGATTGCCAGGGCCAGGATTACACTTTGCCCGATCAGAAAGGGAACCAGAATGGTGAAGGTGATCCAGGCGAAGTCGTTGAACATCTGTGTGAGTTCGGGGCTTCGCTCCGGCCGGAAGGCGGCCAGCAGCCAGCAGACGTTCGCGACGAGGAACAGAGTCGGGCCGCCGGCCACGCAACCCAGCATCGCGTAGGAGAAGATCGGCGTTCGATGTGCCATCCTGCGGATCTGCAACACGATCAGGGTCAGGATCGGGATGAGGCACACACCGAACCAGTTGAACACGATCATGCTGTAACGGATCTCCGGGAGATGGGCCGGATCGCGATAGAACGCGGCAACCTGCTCGGCCGGCATCGTGGGCGACATCGGCGGGTTGAAGCCAGGAAAGAGGAAAAACGCGGCAATCCAGATGATCACCGCCGCGGGCAGCGTCCACAACAAAATCAGCTCGCCGTCGATACGTCTGGCCGCACCGCGGCGGATTGCTCGATCGCTTTCGCCGATGTCGGACATCGTGGCTCCTTCGCTGCGACGGCGTGGCTTCACCCGGCTAGTCAGCGAAGCTAGCCGATCGGCTAGTCTGGGTCAATAGTGTCGTCTAGTCTCGTTGTGTGGAAACAGCACGGCCACCGGTCGTCGACGGGGAACTGAAGGTCGTCCAGTACAGCGCCGCGCGGACGCGCGTACTGGATGCCGCGCTCGACTTGTTCGCCCAACACGGTGTCAGCGGCACGTCGCTGCAGATGATCGCTGACGCCGTCGGGATCACGAAAGCCGCTGTCTATCACCAATTTCGGACGAAAGAGCAGATCGTGCTCGCGGTCACCGAGCGCGAACTCGGTCGGCTGCTTCCGGCGATCGAGGAAGCCGAGACGCACGGCGACGGTCCCCAGGCGCGGGACGCGCTGTTGGTCCGCGTGGTCGAAATGGCGGTTCGTGACCGCCGGTTGGTGCGGACGCTGCAGTTCGATCCCGTCGTCGTTCGATTGCTGGCCGAAAACCAAGCTTTGCAACGTTTCATGGACCGCCTGTATCGGGTGCTGCTGAGCGACGCCGGTTTGGATGGGCGGATCGAGGCGGCCATGTTCTCCGGAGCGATCAGTGCCGCCGTCATGCACCCGTTGGTCGCCGATATCGATGACGAGACGCTGCTCGCCCGGCTCACCGACCTGAGCCGGCGCCTGCTGGGTCTGCATCACGACGCCCATAGCCGACCGGGACCATAACCGCTGCCCGGGCCGTTCGCCTGAATGTCGAAGTGTCGCCGCACCTTCGACCCGATCTCTGCCCGCAGCAAAGTTTTTAGCCAGTTCGACGTGCGCTCGGGGTACGGTTTCTTCCATGAACACAGTCGCGCGTTGCACTGCCGCAGCGATCATGGTGACCAGCGGAATCGGATTTGCCTGTACGGGCGCCGCGACCAGCGCTCACGCCGACGATCCTCCCTTTCCGTTCGTGGGATACCACTGGTGCCCGGGCCAGCCCTTCAATCCGGCATGGGGACCCCAGTGGGATCCGACCACGTGCCACGACGCGCACCATCGTGATGTAGACGGCACGATCCACAACAGCGATTACTACGGACCCAGCCCCTTCCAAAACATGCCCGAGCAGCCGTTCTTAGGGCCGTGAATTCGGCCGTCGGCTAAGTGTCGCCGCGCTCCCAGTTCTGCACTCCGTCATGCGCATTGCAGACCAGAAAGAGGCCGTCCGGCGCCTGCGCGACGTAGTACTCCGGATAGTCAGTGCAAGACGAGTTTTCTTCCTTGACACCGGCCATCGGAGGTGACCGGAACCAACGCGGCTCGTATCTGCGCGGCGAGCCGCAGAACATCAGCCTCCCCGGCTGCGTCGCGAAGGACACGTAGTAATCAGCGGTCCCGAACACGTAGTAAGTGGTGTTGTCACACGGCGCACCGAGCACGACGTGCGGCATGATGCCCGGCGTGCAATCCGCATAATCGCAATTCACCGGTCCGGCGCCGGCTGACGGTGCCACCCACACACTGAGGGCCAGGAATATGGCGGCCGCTGCCACGATGAATCGCACGAGATTACTTTAAATTACTTCGCCCGCACCTGGGAATAGAATTCTCCGGCTCGGAGAAGATCCGCATTCAAGGCCGCGGCCACCGGCGATGGCAGCCGCGCCTGGCAGTGATAATGTGGCTCTCCTGTAGGTGCGGACGGGGAGGTGATCAAGTGCCGCTGCACAAGCTTCCCGCTGACGCCACCGACGCCGACAGTTCGCGGGCGGGCGTCCTTTCTACGCTTGCATCCGCTTCGGTAGTCGAAACCGATGAACTTGCTCAAGCGGAAGCCCGCGCCGACGCCGCTCGTGCCCGTGCAGTACGACTGCGGCAACAAGCAGAAGCGGCATCGAGCGATCAACCCAGCTTGGCTTGCGCCAACGGGACCGAGGCAGAATCCGATGCTGCGCCGAGGCGCCGGTGGCGGCTGCGTCGTCCAAGTCGGAAAGTCCTGGCTGCCGCTGCCGCGATCGCGGCCATTTGCTCCTCGTTGACGACCAGCGGGTATCTGGTGTGGCAGCACCACAACGTCGTAGAGCAAAGGCAGCGCACCGCAGAGTTCGCCGCGGCGGCGCGCAACGGGATCATGACGATGATGTCGATCGATGCGAGCAAGGCAAGAGAAGAGATGCAACGCTTCGCCGACGACACCACCGGCGTATTCAAGATCGGCTTCTTGATGGGCGCCGAGGATCTGGTCAAGGCGATTGAGCAGTCGAAAATCAGCACTAAGGCCACCGTGCAAGCCGTTGCTGTGCAATCCATGACCAAGGATTCGGCGGTCGTCCTAGTCGCGGCGAAGTCTGAGATCACCAAGCCCGGTGAGGCTAAGCCGGACTCGCGGTCCCTGCGGGCGGTCGTTGCCATCCAAAGGGACGGAGGGCAGCTGAAAATCTCGAGAGTCGAGTTCGTCCCGTGACGGTCGACGACGAAACACCGCAGGAACCGGCTCGGCGGACCGGCGTGATCGGGCGCTCGATGCGTCGTTGCGTGGCACGGTGGCGTCCCATTCTGCTGACACTTGTGCTTGTTGCCGCGACCGGGTACGCCGTCGGCTATTTCTACTTCGTCTACCGTCCGGATTTGCAAACCGACAACACCGCGGCGCACCAGGTCATCAAGGCGGCCAGCGATGGCACGGTGGCTCTGCTGTCCTACTCACCTGAGACCCTTGACCGCGATTTCAGCAATGCCAAATCCCGGCTTACCGAAGACTATCTGGCGTATTACCAGCGCTTCGCGGACCAGATCGTGGGGCCGTCGGCACAGCGCGGCCAAGTCACGACGACCGCCACCGTGGTCAAGGCCGCCGTATCGGAGATGCGCCCGAATTCAGCTGTGGTGCTTGTTTTCCTGAAGCAGAAGACCGCAAGTAAGGAAAAGCCGCAGCCGGTGGTGACGTCGAGCAGTCTTCGAGTAGAGATGACCAAGGTCAATGGTTCCTGGCTTATCGACAAACTCGAGGCCATTGAGCCTCCGCCTAACCGTTGATCTAAACCAGACCGTGATATGCAGAAGCGGTGTTAGCCTGTGAATTCAACTGCACTACAGACTGGCGGTATTAGCGCGTCAAGGAGCAAGCGATGCGTTTAATGAATATGACGGCAAGCGTGGGACTGGTGGTCGCCGGCGTGGTTGGCGGTGGGAGCACGGCTCCGGCAGCGTGGGCCTACGACCCCTCCATCAACGGGACATATACCGCCACGTGGGTCGGCGACTGGGCCAGGACGAACGACGTGTATCACCAGGAGCCGGTGGTGCGGGAGACCTGGAAGATCACCACCTCGTGCCCCACCGCACAGGACTGCACGGGCCAGGTGGTCAGCGATCGGGGCTGGACGGCACCGATCAACATGCATGACGGAAGCACCTGGTTCGTCAGTCGCGACCTCCCGAACTGGACAACCTGTCCCAACGGCACCTCATACACGGGTCACGAAGTCATCCATTTCTATCCCGCGAACCCGGAGACCGGTGAAAAATCGCTTGGGTCGCCGGTTATGGCCGGAAGAGAACACACGACCGGCCAGCCCGGCGCCTGCGGCACCAACCTCCCCCTGTACATAGACCAGCCCTTCCGGCTGGACAAGATAGGGTGACCCTGCGCGACGCGCCCAAAAGCCTTCGTGGCTAGAGGCTTAACTTAAATGCCCGGCGTCAGGCCCCTCAAATGGCGAACATGTCCTTCCACGTCTTGGGCGCCTTCTTCGGAACGAGATCCGACTGGCGATACACCTGGCCATCCGGGGCGACATAGGTGCCGGTGTGCGGGTCGTACTGGGCCGTGGATATCGACGGGCCGGACTGCGTAACGTCGCGTCCGAACCCACTGGGCGCCGCGGACGGCGCCGCCGGCGCGGTGCCCGGCGCCGCTGAGGGCGCGTTGCTCAGAACACCGGTCTGGGGCGACGGTTCGTCGATCGGCGCTATGGGTGACACCTCCCCCATCTGCGCCGCCGGGTTGAGCGCCGCAGGCGGCACCGGCGGTCCCGGGGGCGTTCCGCGCGGAACCGCTCCCGGAGGAAGTGGCGTTCCCTCCACCGGCCCGAAGATTCTCTCGCGGTTGAAGTTGATGCGGTCATCCGGCGGGATGCCCTGGGCGATGAGGTTCGGGTCCAGCGGGTAGGTGCCGAACACGTGCTGTCTCAACGCCAGCGGTTGGAAAGGCTTGTCGCTCTCGCAGATTTCGACAGTCGGCGCGCGTTTTCCGGGTTGTCCCATGCAGGGGTAGTTGCGGGCGCCACGCACTCCGATGGGTGAATCCTGCGGAAGTTTGCAGTACAGCCCGTCCGGCGTGTCAACAACACGGGTGTCCGCGGGGGAACGCCATTGACTCGGCGGCAGGAAGCCCACCGTGCACGCGGGCGGATCACTGACAATGAGATTGAACGCGCCCTTGGCCAACCCGTCCGGAGCCTTGAGGCCGATGAACGACTGAATCGCCGCGGTGAACGGCGGCAGCAACACCAAGACCTGCTCGAGCGAAGCGTGGTAGGTCACGCCGATCTGGCCGATCGTGGTGAGGTTCGCGAGCAGCACCGGCAGCGTCGGTTTGATCTGGTCGAGCAGCCGCGATGCCTCATCGAGAGCCCCGGGCCCCCGCTGCAGCAAGGTGCGGATCTGCGGGTCGTTCTGGGCCAGCTGCCCGGTGAAGCCGGCAAGGCTGCGCGCATACGTTCGGATCGAGTCGGCGGTCTGGGCCTGCGCATCGAGGAAGGGCCCGGTGTTTTCGGTCAGGTTCCGCGCCCGATCGGCGACGCCGTTGAGATCGCCCGAGATCTGGGCCGACGAGTCGAACAGCGATCCGAAATCGTAACCGGCGCCGTTGAATGCCTGGAAAGACTCGTCGAGCAAGGTGCTGATCTTGCCCTTGGGAATGCTGTTGATCAAGGCGCTGGTCTGGTCGAGCACGGGACCGATCGGCTGCGGGATCGTCGCGTCATTCACGGCGATGACCGAGCCATCGTGCAAGTAGGGAGCCGAGTTGGTTTGCGGCCGCAGATCGACGTAATACTCGCCCACGGCGGAGATGCTGAGCACCTCGGCCTTCAGGTCCGCGGGGATCTTCGGCGAAGTATCAAGGGACAGGGTGGCTTGCGCGCCAGTGGGCGTCAGCCCTACCGCGGTCACCTTGCCGATCTGCACCCCGCGATAGGTAACATTGCTGAAGCGGTAAAGCCCCCCGGTGGCGGGCAGTTTCAGCGTGACCGTCATCTTGCCGATGCCCAGCAACGTCGGTGCCTGGATGTACCACAACACCATTACGACGACACCGACGATTCCCACGATCGTGAAAATCGCCAATTGGATACGGACAAAACGGGTTAGCATCTACCGCCCCCCGTCCGTCGGCTGGTCTGCCGTCGGAGTCGCACCCGGTACCGGAGCACCCTGGTCCGCCGGCGCCGGGCCGGGCGCCGCGGGCCCCATGGGTGGCGGCGCCTGCTGCGCATCCGGGCCGAGCATCGTCAGGCCCGCGACCAAGGGTGACACTGGCGGTGCGACGGGCGGCGGTGCGTCCGCGGACTGCGGGTTCAGCGGCCCCGGCGTCGCGGATGGCGGCGGTCCTGGCAGCGGCCTTCCCCAAGGTGGCGGCGGCCCGAACGGCGCCGGCTCCCCAACTGGTCCGGGCTTGGTAAGCCCCCCAGGCGCCCCGGGCGGCGCACCGTATCTGAATTGCAGGTATTCCGGATCCCCGGGCGCCGGGACGCCCTCCGCACCCATCCGTTCCCAGTGGGTTCCCCGCAGGATGCTCTTGCGCAGCCCGGCGTTCGTCAAGTCGATGATGAAATACCCGTTCATGTAGTCGCCCCGGATGTACCGGTCGACGATGCTCTGGGTGAACGGGAATAAGGGCGCCTCCGCTATTGCGGTATCGAGGTTCGGCCCGACGTCGGCGAGCGCGCCGAGTGCCGGCCCGAGATTCTTCAGGTTCCTGACCAAGTCGGATCCTGCGTCATTGACGAGTTTGGTGGCGGTGTCGCTCAACGTCCCCAGTTTTTCAAGAGCCGCCGTCAGCCGCGGCCGCTCCTTGACGAGCACGTCCAGTGCCGGCGGAATCTTGTACAGCGCTTGGGTGATCACGTCGCGTTGAGCGGCGAATGTTCCCGAGAGCCGGTTGAGCGCCTGTAGCGACGCGACAAGATTGTCGCGCTGTTGGTCGAGTGTGCCGATGAATCTGTCCAGGCGGCCAATCAGATCGCGAACATCGCCCGGGTGCCCGGACAGGGCGGCGTTGAAGTTGTGGATGATGTCCCCGATCTGCCCCAGCCCCCCGGCGTTGAGGATCACGGACAGCGACGACAGGGTCTGTTCGGTCGACGGATACGTCGACGACCGGTTCAGCGGGATCGTGGCCCCCGGTTGCAGCCGTCCCGTGCCCTGTTCGCCGAGGGGCGGATTCAATTCCAGGTGCATGGACCCCAGCAGGCTGGTCTGGCCGACGCTGGCCACCGCGTTGGCGGGAATCACCACACCGGGCCGCACCGAGATCTCCACGTCGGCATGCCAGCCCCGCACCTTGATGTTGCTGATGCTGCCGACGATCACGTCATCGATCATCACCGGCGAATTCGCTTCCAGCGTCCCGACGTTGGCGACCTCGACGTCGTAGACGTTGGCACCCGGCCCGCGTCCCACCGCCCCAGGCAGGGGCAGCGAGTTCAGCCCGTTGAACGCACACCCGCTCGTGATGAGCATGACGCAACAGGCGATGCCTAGCACGCGCCGTGCGGCGACCCGGGCGGTCATGGTTGCTGTCCGTCCGCTGGCAGCAGCATGTCCGAGACGTTAGCCGGGCCCGGCGGCGGCTCGGCCGGCACGCTCGGTGGGGGAGGCTCCGGCATCGCCGCTCCCGGTATCCGCCCCGGCGGCGGTGGCGGCGGCGCCGCGGGCGGAGTGTCACCCGGTAAGCCGGTATAGGCGGACACCGCCGGCCGCAATTCGGGCGGGGCGGGTTTCGGGCCCTCCCCGCCGGGTGCCAGCCGTGGCTCGGTGTACACGACGTTCTTCGGGTCAAACGCCGGGGCCAGGAAGGGGTTGACCGGAATCGGCAAATAGTTGAAGTTGAACAACATCAACGGGTTGAACACCTTCAATGCCGGGCTGAGATACAAGCCGCACAGCTTGCCGGTCTCGACCGCGGTGGCGTTCTCTATGGCCCCGATTTGCGAGCAGTAGGCGAACGTCGGGTTGCTGAAGTTCTGGATTCCAACGCCGCCGCGGATGTTTCCAACGTCAGGGTCGTAGTCGTTGTACGCGTTCGCCAGCGCGTTCGGCGCAACGTGCAGAACGTTTTTCAACGCCATTTTGTTGTCGACCAGGACCTGCGTCAGGTCGGCCAGCCGCGAAATCTGCTCCGAGGTCTGATCACGACTACCCTCGATGAACCGCTGCACCTCGCCGACCGCGCTCGCCAAGTCCGTCAACGCCGCGTCCAGATCGGATTTGTTGTCGTCGAGCACGCTGGTGAGCGTGGCCAGCCGGTTGTCGAACTGCACGATCTGGACGTTGCTGTCGCGCAGTGCCCCGACGAAATTCTGCAGATTCTTGATGATGTCGACGATGTTCCCGCTGCCGTTGGCGAGGATCCGCCCGAACCCGGACAGCTGAGCCAGCGTCTGCCGCAGCTTCTCACCGTTGCCGTCGCCCAGCGCGTTGGCCGCGCTGTCGATGAACCGCCCTACCGACGTCGTCGACACCTTGCTGTTGGGACCCAAATCGGTTGCCAGACGCATCAATTGGTCCTTCACCTGATCCCATTCGACGGGCACCGCCGTCCGGTCGACCGGTATCACCGCGCCGTCGCGCATGGTCGGGCCGCTCGACCGGTAGGCGGGGGTGAGCTGGACGTACCGTGCCGCCACCAGGTTCTGGGCGACGATCACCGCTTTTGCGTCCGCCGGGATGGGCACGTTGCGGTCAACGTGCATCACCAGCTTCGCCTGGGTGCCCTGCGGCTGGATGAACGCGATGGTGCCCACCTTCATGCCGGATACCCGCACATCGTCACCCGGATAGATCGCGGTGGCGGTCGGGAAGTAGGCGGTGATCGTCGTCGGGCGAAAGAAGGTGTTGCGAATCGCAACCCCTGTGCCCACGACGATGAGCCCGGCCAACACCATTGCCAGTCCGCCCTTGAGCTTGTTGCGCGGAATCGCCCCGAGCCGCATCATGGCCGCCCTCCGGGGTCCATGTTGAACGGGAATGGGAAGAACGCCCGCGGCCCGGCGGTGTCCGGTGGTTGACCGGGCGCGCCATAGGCGCGGAAGCCGAAGGAGTAGTCGAACAACCATTGGAAGAATTCCAACTGGAAAAGGTTCGGAATGAACGGGTTGTAATAGAACCCGCTGGACACGGTCTCGCCCTGCGTCAATTCATACTTCGCCAGTCCCGGCAACGCTTTCGCGATGCTGTCGCGGTTCTTTTCCAGCATCGCCGTCACCGAGTTGAGCTTCTCCAGCGATGGCGCCAGTTTCGCCTCGTTGTCATGCACCAAGCCCGACAGCTGCTTGGCCACGGCGGAGGTGCTGGCCAGCAGCCGCACGATCGCCTGTCGCCGCGCCACCAGCATGGACAGCAGGTCGTTGGCGTTGAGGATCAACGTATTGAGTTGCTGACTGCGTTGCGAAAGGATGCCGGTGACGTCGGCGGCGCCCTTGAGCAGCTGACCGAGTGTCTGGTTGCGGGCATTCAGGGTTTGGGAAAGTCGGGTAATCCCGTCGAATGCCGGCGCCAGTTGCGGCGCAACCTGATTCAGTGTCGCCGACAGCGTGTCCAGCGACTGGTTGAGTGATGCGGTGTCGGTGCCCTGGATGTCAGACGCCAAGTCTTCTACCGCCTCGGACAACGAATAGGGCGACGACGTGCGCGACACCGGGATGACGGACATCGGATGCAAAGTGCCGCTGCCCGCGGAGTCGACGGTGAGCACCCGCTGGCCCAACAGCGAACCGGTTCTGATGTGTGCGGTACTGGCCGACCCGAGCAGGACGCTGCCCCTAGCGGTGAACGTCACCAGAACGTCGCCGCCCTTCAGCGACATGCCCGTCACGCTGCCGACCTTGGTTCCCGACACCGTCACGTCATTGCCGGTTGCCAGGCCGCCGGCGTCGGAGAACATCGCCTGGTAGCGGACCGTGGTCGCCCGCTGTATCAGTTGGTCGGGGTTCAGTCCGACGGCGATGACCAGGACGACGAGGATGGCGCCGATGAATCCGGCCTTGATGAGGGCTGCTCCGCGGTACCTATTCATTCGCCATCCTTCGGCTCCGCGCACCTGCCGGTGATCTGGTGCTTGATGCCGACCTCCACCGTCCGGTACTGCAGGTCGGACACCCGCAGCGCCAGTCCGCACAGGTAGTAGGGGAACCAGGCGCCGTAAGCACCCAGCCTCGTCAGCTTGCGGTAGTCGTTGGGCAACTTGTGCAGCGAAACCTCGAGAAGGTTTTTGTCCTTGTCCAGCAACGGGGCCAGACGGTTCAACTGGTCCACGGTGCCGGCCAACGGCGCGCGGGCGCGGCCCAGCAGATCCGCGATCGAGGCGGTCCCGTTGTCCAGGGCGGTGATCGCGGTTCCGATGGTGTCGCGGTCCTGCGACAGGCCGCTGATCAACTTCTCAAGACGGTCGATAGCGCCGGAGAACTTGTTGCCCTCCTTGTCCACCGTGCCCACCACGGTGTTCAGGTTGTCGATCAACTCCTGCACCGTTTGGTTGTTGTCGGCCAACGCGTTGGAAAACGACGACGTCTTCGACAGCAGCGACTGCAGGGTTCCGCCCTCGCCCTGGAAAACCTGGATGAGTGATGCGCTGAGCGCATTGACGTCTTGCGGATTCAGCCCCTGGGTGACCGGTTTCAATCCACCGAGCAGCAGGTCGAGGTCGAGGGCCGGCGCCGTGCGATCGATCGGGATCTCCGCCCCGGCCGGGAGCGCCTTCGTGGACCCAGGACCGTCGGCAAGCTCGAGGTAGCGATCACCAACCAGGTTCAGGTAGCGGACGACCGCCCGGGTGCCGGTGGTGAGCACAACGCTACGATTCGCGTCGAATTTCACCACAACCTTTTTGTCCGGCCGCAACGAGACGCTGTTGACCGTTCCCACCCGGACACCCGCGACCCGCACCGTCTGCCCGGGCTTCAGCCGCGACACATCCGAGAAGACCGCCGAATACCCGTTCGTCGAACCGGTTGTGTACTGGCCGAAGATGAAGAACAAGAACACCGTCAGGAGAACCATCACGGTGGCAAAGGCCCCGAACTTGACGATCATCGCGCGTGAGCCGGTCATCCGGGTTGTCCAACCTGGAAGGAGTTGCGCGGCGGCCCATCGATCGGCCCGTACAACAGCTGCTTGAGCGCGTCGGAGTTGAGCAGCAATTGCTGGTTGCCGTATTCCATGGGATTGGAGCCGACATCGGCCACCACGAATGGCGGCGCAGCATCGAATGGCACCGTGGGCAGGTCCTGGCACTGCGGACCGCCGGTCGCAGCCACCTTGGGCAGGTTGCTCGGGTAGCGGTAACGTTCGGCGCCGAAGCCGAGATAGACCGTTACCTTGACCATCGGTTCGGGTAAGTCCGGCGCCGTCACATTCCCCAGGTCCCCGGCTATGCCGCACCAGAGCGCCTTGTGGTATTCGTTGAGCAGATCGGTGGTCGGCGCCAGCAGGTGCAGTGTGTCGGTGAGCCCTTTGCGGTTGCCACCAACCACGTCATTCCCCATGTCCGCCAGGCCAATCGAGCTGATCAGGAACGCGTCCAGATTTCGTTGCTCGTCGACGATCGACTTGCTGATCTTGATCGTGTTGTCGGCCGTCGCGAGAAGGTTCGGCGCCGCGTCGGCGTAGGCGTTGCTCACGGCGGGCAGCACCTCGAGGTCGTGGCTCAGCGCCGGAAGGCTGGGTTCCTGAGTGGCCAGAAAGGAATCGAGATCCGATATCATCTGGCCGATCTTGTGGCCACGGCCGTTCACCGCCGATGCGATTGCGCCGAGGGTTTCGTTGAGTTTGGCGGGGTCGATTTTCGCCAACAAGGACGTGAGTTGCTGGAATACCGTGTTGATCTCGACGGTGACGTGCTTCCCCTCGAGTACTTGACCGGCGCGCAACGGCTGCGCCGAAGGATCGGCGGGCGCTACCAGCTCAACGAACTTGGCGCCGAATACCGTCGTCGACGCGATGTCGACGAGCACGTTGGCGGGAATGAGGTGCATCTGCGACGGTTGCATCGCAAGGTGCAACACGGCTTGACCGTTGGGCCGCACGTCGATCGAGGCGACCTTGCCCACCTCGACGCCGCGCATCTTCACCTTGGCGTCCGGGTTCATCACCAGGCCGGCGCGCGGCGAGACGACGGTGACGGGCACGCTCGTGGTGAAGTCGCCACGGAACAGCCCTATCGCGACAGCGAAGATGATGCCAATCGCGACGGAGGTCGCCAAACCTGCCAAGGGGCGGGCGTACGATTGCGACCCAAAGTCACGGCCGGGTGAGGCCGCGACAGGTGTTGCGGCGCTGGCGGTTTCAGAACGGTCAATGGGGCCGGGCCCGAGGCGGTCTGTCACGTCAGGTCCCCTCCCTTACCCGGACAAGTGGAAGTTGCCATTGGAGCCATATATAGATAGCGAGACCAGCAGTGTCACCGATACCACCACGACCAGCGAGGTGCGTACCGCGTTGCCGGTCGCGACGCCGACACCGGCCGGTCCGCCCGACGCGAAATAACCGTAATAGGTGTGGATCAACAAGATCGTGAGCGCCATCAGGACGGCTTGCAGGAACGACCACAACAAGTCGATCGGGTTGAGGAATGTCGTGAAGTAGTGCTGATACAAGCCGCCCGACTGGCCGAACAGGACCACCGTCGTGAACTGGCTGGCGAAGAACGACAGGATGACGGCGATGGAGTACAACGGGGTGATCGCGAGCATCCCGGCCACAATCCGGGTGCTGACCAGATACGAAACCGGCCGGATCGCCATGGATTCCAGCGCGTCGATTTCCTCGTTGATCCGCATGGCACCCAGCTGGGCGGTTACGCCGGCGCCGAATGTGGCCGCCAAACCAATCCCCGCGACTATCGGCGCGGCAATCCGGACGTTGATGAAGGCTGCCAGGAATCCGGTCAGCGCCTCGATGCCGATATTGCCCAGCGAGCTATAGCCTTGAACGGCCAGCGTGCCACCCGCGGCCAGCGTCAAGAAGCCGACGATCGCGAGTGTCCCGCCGATCATTGCCAACGTCCCTGCGCCCATGCTGATCTCGGCGATGAGACGAATGACTTCCCGCCGGTAGTGCCGAGCCGCGAACGGCACGCCGGCGATCGCCTTGCCATAGAACAGCGTTTGATCGCCGATTCGGCTTAGCGTGGCGACCGGCTTGTTGAGTTGCCGCGACAGTCGCGGATAGACGGCTCGCAGCGTTACAGCGATTCCCTACACCCCCTCGGACTACTTCGCCGACATCCGGATACCAATAGCGGTGACCACCACGTTGACGACGAACAGCGCCATGAATGCGTACACCACGGTTTCGTTAACGGCGTTGCCGACGGCCTTAGCGCCGCCGCCGGATACAGTCAGCCCGCGGTAGCACGCAACCAATCCGGCGATCAGGCCGAAAAGCGCTGCCTTGACACAGGAAATGATCACCTCCGGCACACCGGTCAGCAGGGTGATGCCCGCGGCAAACGCACCCGGATTAACGTCTTGGACGAACACCGAGAAGACGTAGCCGCCCACAATGCCGATGATGACGACCAGGCTGTTCAGCAGCAGAGCCACCAGGCCCGAGGCCAGCATGCGCGGCGTCACCAGGCGCTGCACCGGATTGATGCCCAGCACCTCCATCGCGTCGATCTCTTCGCGGATCGTTCGCGAACCCAGGTCTGCACACATCGCCGTGGCACCGGCGCCGGCCACGATCAACACGGTCACCAGTGGGCCGACCTGGGTCACCGCACCGAACGCGGCGCCCGCACCGGACAGGTCCGCGGCGCCCAGTTCCCGCAACAGGATGTTGAGCGTGAAGCTGACCAGGACGGTGAACGGGATGGCTACCAACAACGTCGGCACCATTGCCACGCGCGCGACAAACCATGACTGCTCGAGGAACTCGCGCCACTGGAAGGGGCGGCGAAACACGAACTTGATCGCTTCCGCCGACATCGCAAATAAGCCCCCGACCGCCTCCATAGGCTTGGAGCCGCGCCCCAACGAGATGCCCGCCGTCCAGCGGTCCGCTCCCCTAATCGCCATAGAACCGAGGTCCGTTCAGCAGGGTCGAGGCCGCGGTAAACAACTCGCCCGAACCAACCTCGCTGTGCGCCAAACCGATCGGAGCGAATGCCGCCGACCGCAGCGCGGACGGCGTCGTGACGCCGTGGACAACGCCTACCTTCCGCACGCCAGTCCTCCGTTCTGTTGGAGTCGGTGCTTCCCAGCGACGCCGGGCGAGCAAGCCCCCACGTCTCGAAGCGTCCGGCGATTATGACTCATGCGGCGTCCAGGTGGGCCGGAAAACGCGGAACCGTTATCAGACGGCCGGCAACCACCGCGCCGGGGGAGCGCGGATGAGTCGCGACAGCAGCGACGGTCGGCACAACCATTTCAGGCAGCTCCATTCCTAGGTGACGGCCCCGGCCGTCTTGAGTTCGATGATGCGGTCCCAATCAAGTCCGATTTCCATCAGGATCTCGTCGGTCTGTTCGGCGAATCCGGGTGCCGGCCCGGTCTGCGGCGCGGTGACGTCGAACTGGACAGGGTTGGCGACCAGTTCGAGTTCGCCTGCGCGCACCATGTACTCGTTCGCCCGGATCTGTGCGTCGTCGGCGGCCTGCAGGGTGTCCTGCACCGGCGCCCACGGCCCCGCCAATGTAGCGAAGCGCTCGCTCCACTCGGCAAGCGTGCGGGTTGCGATGACCTTGGTCAACATCTCCACCGCTTCCGCCGTGTTGGCGGCGATCTTCTCTACCGTGGCAAAGCGCGGATCGTCGGCCAGCTCCGGTAGGTCGACGTGCCGGCACACGTCAGCCCAGAACTTGGTGGGCTGCATCATCACGAAGGAGATATAGCGGCCGTCGGATGTGGTGTACAGCCCCACCAAGGGGTTGTTGGGCGCGCCGTGCACACCGGGTGGCGGTGCTTCCAGTCGCTGGTGCAGATGGTTGGTCAACGCGACCGTGTGGCCCAGCGACCACAGACCGCTGCCCAGCAGCGACACATCCACGACGGACGGTTCGCCGGTGCGTTCGCGCTTGAGCAACGCCGCCGCGATGCCTCCGGCCAGGTTGGTGCCGGAGATGGTGTCGCCGTACGCCGGTCCGGGCGGCCCGATCATGCCCGGCATCCCCATCGGAGTGATGGTGGCGGCGGTTCCGGCCCGGCACCAGAAGGCGGTCATGTCGTAGCCGCCTTTGGTCGCCTCTTGACCGCGCGGGCCGAGCGCACTTCCGCGCGCGTAGATGATTTTCGGGTTCACCGCCCGAATGTCGTCGACGTCGATACCGAACTTCTGCCGGGCACCCGGCAGGAAACTGGTCAGGAACACATCGGACCGGCGGGCCAGCTCGTAGAGCACTTCCTTGCCCTCGGGTACCGACATGTCCAGTCCGATGCTGCGCTTGGCCCGGTTGGCGTGTTCGATGTTGGGGTTGGGGTCGCCTTCGACGCGCAGCATGCCGGTCTGTCGGAGTCCGCGCTGGGGGTCGCCGGTTACCGCATGCTCGACTTTGATGACGTCGGCGCCCCATTCGGCGAGCACGGCGCCCGCCGACGGGACGAACCCGTACATGGCGACTTCCAGCACCCGGATGCCCTCCAGCGGCCTCATGCCGGGTCCCCCACAACGGGGACCGCGAGGGTCTTGCACTCGAGGAATTCTTCCAGCCCGGCGGCACCCATTTCGCGGCCGACTCCCGACTGCTTGAAACCGCCGAACGGGCTGTCCGCGCCGAAGTAGTTGCCGCCGTTGATGGAAAACGATCCGGCCCGGATCCGGCGTGCCACGGCAAGAGCCCGGTCCTGGTCGCGGCTGAAGACCGCGCCGGCCAGTCCGTAAATCGAGTTGTTGGCGATGCGTACCGCGTCGTCGTCATCGTCGAACGCGATAACGACCAGCACCGGTCCAAACACTTCGTCCTGAGCGATTTCGCTGTCGGGATCGACGTTGGTGAGCAGGGTAGGCGCATAAAAGTAGCCGGGATCCAACCGCTTGCCACCGGTGACCAGGGTGGCCCCCGCGGCGATGGCCCGCTGGACCATACCGTCGACCTTGTCGCGCTGGCGCTCGCTGATCAGCGGGCCCATCAATGTTTTCGGATCGGCCGGGTCGCCGTGGCGCACCTTGGCGAAGTTCTGCACGATCATCTCGACGATTTCGTCATGGTGCGACTTGGGGACTAGCAGTCGAGACGTCAGCGCGCACCCCTGCCCCGCGTGGCTGACCATGCTGAACGCCGCGAACATGCTGGCGCTGGCGAAGTCGGCGTCGTCGAGCATGATCACCGCCGACTTACCGCCCAGCTCCAAAAAGACACGCTTGACGGTCTCGCTCGCCGCGGCCATGATCTTGCGGCCGACGCCGGTCGAACCGGTGAAGGTGACCGCGTCGACATCGGAGCTGGTGGTCAGCGCGGCGCCGACCGCGGGATCCGCGGAACTGAGCACGTTCACCACACCGGCCGGAATATCGGTGTAGTTGGCGATCACCTCACCCAGGGCCAGCGTGACCAGCGGGGTGTCGGGCGCGCCCTTGAGCACCACGGTGCAGCCGGCGGCCAGCGCCGGGGCCAGCTTGGCCAGCGCGAGCTGGTTGGGATAGTTGTAGGCGATGATGGCCGCCACCACCCCGGCGGCTTCCTTCTCCACCCAGCGGTGATGGCGCATGCCGCGCGATTCTTTCTCGCCGAGGTCTTCGGAGAACTGGTAGCCGCGCAGCAGGTCGGCGTAATAGCGCACGATGGCGATCGGTTCGTCCAGCTGAGCGCCCTGGGTGAGCGCGCGGGTGGCGCCGACTTCGGCGATGGTCAGCTCACGCAACTCCTCGGCGTGGTCGACCAGTGCCTGATGCAGCTGATCGAGGCAGCGGATCCGCAACTCGACATCGGTGGGCCAATTGGTGGTGTCGAATGCGCGCCGCGCCGCGGCGATCGCCGCTTCGGCCTCCCCAATACCGGCGTCCGGTGCGTACCCCAAAACCGCACCGGTGGCGGGATTAATCGATGGAAACGTCTTGTCGACGGTGACGAGTCGGCCGTCGATCAACAGCCGGCGGTCGACCCGTGATCCGGGCGCGGCGTCCGCGATGGTCGACACCGTGTCCTGCGATGGCATTCGGGCTCCCTGCTGTGGTGAGGGTCACGATAATTTCATTCTCCTACCGGGCGAATCTTACATTCGTGTCTCGACAATTCAAGAAAGTCTCAGGAATGAGATCGACCCTGCTGACCAGCGGCGCCAATGGTACGACATTGCCGCGTCAGACGTCTCGACGCAGGCCGAGCGGCGTTCCGCGAGTGTATTGCACGCCGCTCCGCCGTGAGAGTAAGGTTCTCATAATTGTAAGGGAGATTCTTTGTGACTGAGACGGCCGCATTTGGAGCAGGGGCCTCAACATGAAGACCGCGGTGGTCACCGGTGGCGGATCCGGCATCGGTCTTGCGGTCGCGCATCGCCTGCGCGCCGATGGTCTTGACGTCGCCACCATCGACCTCAGACCGTCCGACGCCGACCTCGCTTTCACCGCCGACGTCACCGACCGGTCGCAGGTGGATGCCGCCCTGTCGGCAATCCGCGCCCGGCTGGGGCCGGTGACGGTTCTGGTCAACGCCGCGGGCCTGGACGGGTTCAAGCGTTTCACCAACATCACGTTCGAGGACTGGCAGCGCGTGATCGACGTCAACCTCAACGGCGTCTTCCACACGATTCAGGCGGTGCTGCCCGACATGATCGAGGCCGGGTGGGGACGCATCGTCAATATCTCGTCGTCGAGCACGCATTCCGGCGCGCCCTACATGAGTCACTATGTGGCCGCCAAGTCCGCGGTCAACGGACTCACCAAGTCGCTGGCACTCGAGTACGGGCCCAGCGGGATCACGGTCAACGCCGTGCCGCCGGGTTTCATTGATACCCCGATGCTCCGCAATGCCGAAAAAAGCGGGTTCCTCGGCGACATCGAGCAGACCATCGCGACGACCCCGGTGCGCCGGATGGGCAAGCCGGAAGACATCGCAGCGGCATGCGCTTTTCTGGTGTCCGATGAAGCTGGCTATATCACCGGTCAGATATTGGGCGTCAACGGCGGCCGAAACACCTGACAGCCGAGCTCGGCATCAACTGGAAGGAGCAGCGGTGGGAGACGGCGCAGTAGGGCGCGTTAAGGGAAAGGTCGCCTTCGTCACTGGTGCGGCGCGCGGCCAGGGCCGCAGTCACGCGGTTCGGTTGGCCGAGGAAGGTGCCGACATCATCGCCGTCGACTTGTGCCGTGACATCGACACCATCGGTTACCCCATGGCCGGACCCGAGGATCTCGACGAAACCGCCCGGCTCATCGAGAAAACCGGGCAAAGCGTCGTGATCGCCCGGGCCGACGTGCGTGACGCCGCGCAACTGCGCGCCGCGCTCGATGACGGACTCGCCGAGTTCGGCAAGCTCGACATCGTGGTCGCCCAGGCCGGTGTCGCCGGCATGAAGGGCAAGCCGCCGCTGCAGGCGTGGTGCGACGTGATCAACACCAACCTGATCGGCACCATCAACGCCATTCAGGTCGCGTTGCCGCACTTGAGTTCAGGCGCCTCGATCATCGCGACGGGATCCACCGCTGCGCTGATGGACACCGCCAAGAAGGACAACCCGGGCAACGACCCGGGCGGGATGGCCTACATCCACTCCAAGCGCGGGATCGCGCAGTACGTCCACGATCTGGCGACCGAGCTGGCTCCGCTGGGGATTCGCGTCAACGTCATCCACCCGACGAACACCAACACCGCGATGCTGCAGAGCGAGCCGATGTACCGATCATTCCGGCCGGACCTCGAACACCCGACCCGGGCGGACGCCGAGCCGGTTTTCGGCGTGCAGCAGGCGATGAAAATCCCCTACGTCGAGCCGGAAGACATCAGCAACGCCGTGCTGTGGCTGGCCTCCGACGAGGCGAGATACGTAACCGGTATGCAGCTACGCGTCGACGCCGGCGGCTACCTCAAGTGGTACGACTACCACAATTGAAAACCGCAACAACTTGAGGAGACACCTTTGAAGGTCTGGGTTGATCCAGAACGTTGCCAGGGCCACACCCTGTGCTCGATGATCGCTCCGGATTCGTTCCAGCTGAGCGACATCGACGGCAGTTCGTCGGCAATCGACGAAGTGGTGCCGGCCGACAAGGAGGATCAGGTGCGCGAAGCCGCGCAATCCTGCCCGGAGCAGGCCATCATCATCACCGAGTGACGCGTCACCGGTCTCGGAGCCAGGGCCCGGTGCTGACAACGAACCACCAAGGGAGACAGTACTTTGAGCGTCGACGACGTCGTCAGCAGCAGCGACCGTGAAAAGCACCGGTTTAACTTCGACCGGCACTCCCCGGAGTACCGCACGCAGTTCAACGCGATCACCCAGGAGATGCACGCCAAGTGCCCAATGGCCTGGAGCGATACCTACGGCGGGCACTGGGTCGCGGCGGGCAGCCACGAGGTGTTCGAACTCGCCCGCTGCCCCGCGGTCTCCAACGATCACGACGTCAACAACGAACGTCGTGGCTACAAAGGCATTTCGATCCCGACGGCCAGCCGTATCAACGGCGTGCGGGGCGGGATCCTGGAGATGGACAACCCCGAGCACCACATCTACCGCAGTGTGCTGAACCCCTATCTGTCACCGGCCGCGGTCAAGCGCTGGGCACCCTTCATCGACGACGTGACGCGCGCCTGCCTCGACGAGAAGATCGAGGAAGGCAGTATCGACTTCGTCGACGATCTGGCCAACGTGGTTCCCGCCGTGCTGACATTGGCGATGATGGGGATCCCGCTCAAAAACTGGCAGATGTACAGCGAGCCAACCCATGCCGCGGTGTACACCCCGGAGCACTCGCCGGACATCCAACGGGTCACCGAGATGCACCGGAAAATGGGGCTCGACCTGATCAACAACATGATCGAGATTCGCAACAATCCGCGGCCCGGCCTGGTCAAGGCGCTGCTCGAAATGCGAATCGACGGCGTGCCCGCTCCTGACCTGGAGATCATCGGAAATCTCGGACTGATCATCGGTGGCGGCTTCGACACCACGACGGCGCTGACCGCCCATTCGCTGGAATGGCTTTCGCAGAACCCCGATCAACGAGAGCTGCTCAGCAATCAGCGCGATACTCTGCTGGACTCGGCGACCGAGGAATTCCTGCGCTACTTCACCCCGGCACCCGGCGATGGCAGGACCTTCTCCGATGATGTCGAGCTTGACGGTATCCGCTTCAAAGAAGGTGAACGGCTATGGATTTCGTGGGCCATGGCCAACCGCGACCCATCGGTGTTCCACGATCCGGACCAGCTCATCATCGACCGTAAAGGCAACCGGCACTTCAGCTTTGGACTCGGCCTTCACCGATGCGCCGGTTCGAACGTGGCGCGGACCGTGTTCAAGTCCATGCTGACCGCGGTGCTCGACCGGATGCCTGACTACAAGTGCGATCCCGAAGGCACCATCCACTACGAGACCATCGGCGTCATCCAGGGCATGCGCAAGCTGCCGGCCACCTTCACACCCGGCTGCAGGCTCGGAGCCGGCCTCGACGAGACCCTGGACAAGCTGCAACGCGTCTGTGACGAGCAAGAACTGGCCAGGCCCATCACCGAACGCAAAGAAGCCGCCGTCATCGACTAGGCGACTCCCGGCGAGCAGACGCAAAAGCCCCCGACACGCCGTGCGCCGAGGGGCTTTTGCGTCTGCTCGCGCTAGGCGCGTGGTAAGCCGAGCACTCGCTGGGCGATGATGTTGCGCTGGATTTCGGAGGTGCCGCCGGCGATGGTGCCGGAAAAGCTACGGGCGTAGCGCTCGAACCAGCTGGCGAAATAGTGGTCGAGGTTCATCGGTGCGTACGGGCCGCTCTGCCCTGGGTGGATGAGCCCGTCGGCTCCGGCGGACGACAGGGCGTGTTCGGTCCCGCGTAGCTCTGCTTCGGAGCCGAGCAGCTTGAGCACCGAGATCGCAGCCACGTCGTCTTCGCCGCGGGCGGCGCGGGCCAACGCCACCGAACCCAGCAGGCGCAGCGCTTGTTTGTCCATGATCGTGGACGCGTACTGGTCGCGTTCGAGTTCGGTGGTGGGATGGAAATCGTCGATCAGGTTGTCCAGTCGGTCAGCGAAACCCAGCCACATCATGGTGCGCTCGTGCCCAAGCGATCCGTTGGCCACCCGCCATCCCTGGTCGAGCTCACCGACCAGGTTCTCGGCCGGCACCCGCACGTCGGTGAAGAACACCTCGTTGAAGTCCAAGTCATCGGCCGCGCAGATGGACGGGAACGGCCGGCGCACGACGCCTGGGGTATCGGTGGGGATCACTAACGCACTGATTCCCTTGTGCTTCGGCGCATCTGGATTAGTACGCACGAAGGTCAGCAAGACATCGGCGTCGTGCGCACCTGAGGTCCACACCTTTTGCCCGTTGACCACGAAGTGATCGCCGTCGAGTACCGCACGGGTCCGTAGTGACGCCAGGTCGGAGCCGGCACTGGGTTCGCTCATCCCGAGCGAAGCGGTGATCTCGGCCCGCAGGATCGGCACTGCCCAGCGTTGTTTCTGTTCGTCGCTGCCAAACGACAACAGCGACGCCGCAACGATGTTCACTCCTTGCGGGTTGAAGCTGTGGTAGATCCGCCGGCGGCACAATTCCTCCAAATGGACGAATTGCTGGATGACAGTTGCGTTGCGCCCGCCGAATTCCGGGGGCTGACCGGGCAGCAGCCAGCCGTTGTCGAACAGCAGCCGCTGCCATCGGCGCGCCCACTGCGGCATATGCGAGACCGATCGCGGACGCTCCAGCGTTTCGCTTGCAGGAGGCAGATTCTCGTCGAGGAAGGCCGAGAACTCCGCCCGGAACGCCTCGACGTCGGGATCAAAAGTCAGCTGCACGGTACTCCTCTGCGATTCGCGCCCGATGCTCGGCGGCGCCACCGAGCATCAGCTCACCAGCTTTGGCTCGCTTGAGCGCGAACTGCAGGTCGTTCTCCCAGGTGAACCCCATCGCTCCGTGCAGCTGTAAACCGTGCCGGAATACCAGCGACTGGCACTCCCCTGCCGATGCTTTGGCCATCGCGGCAGCCAGGCGGCGGCGCGGATCGTCGGCGGCAATCGTCAATGCCGCGAAGTAAGCCAACGCCCGAGCCCGTTCCACCGCAACGTGCATGTCGGCGGCCTTGTGCTGGACGGCCTGGAACGAGCCGATCGGCACACCGAACTGCTGTCGGGTGCGGACATGTTCGAGGACCAGATCCAGGATGCGCTGGCACGCGCCGACCATCGTGATTGCCATGCCCATGAGCGCAAGATGATTGGCACGCTCGGAATCAACGTTCAGCCGGGCGCTGTCGGGCACGTGGACTTCGCCGAACGAAAGGTCGGCGACATGCAGCACCGGGTCGAACACCGGCGAGCGCCTGGCCGACACTTGATTACTCGCGATGATGAAGACCCCGGCGTCGGTCACCACGGCCAGCCGGTCGGCACGATCGCCGTCCAGGACGTGGCGCGCCGTGCCGTCCAACACCCAGCCCTCGGCGTCCCGGTGCGCCGACACCCCGCTGTAGACGGCGGTACCCGACTCGTGCGGGTCGAAGCGATCCGCCGCCAACGGTGCGAACTGGCTCATCGTCGCCAGGAATGGGGTGGGATCGGTCGCGTGCCCCAGCTCCTCGAGCACGATGGCCAGCTCCACGGCAGTGGCCGGATCGTTCAGTTCGGTCCAGCCCTGGTCCACATAGGACTTCCAGAGCGGGCTCGGGTCCACGCCGTCCTCCGCCACGCCGCGCACCAGAGACGGCGAACACTGCTTGGTGACGACGTCGCGAACCGTGTTCTGCCACAGCCGCTGATCGGCATCGAACTCCAACAGCATGGGGTCGCCTCCTGTAGTCAGTGCCACCGAGAGAATATCATTCTCGCATGCGGAAGTAATAATCTCGAAAATTGGTTATGGGGTGATCCAACGCGACAAGCGCATGCGCCGGCTGCGGCTAAATACCGGCCAAGAGGTCGTCGGCGGGCTCGTCCCAGCGATCGAGGTTCACGAACTCCGCGAGCGGGCGACGCCGAAGCGGCCCGTGCTTGCCCTTGGGCCACCCGACCACGATGTGACCGGCAACCATCCAGCCCTCGGGTACGCCGACGGCTTCCCGCAGCAGCTGCTCACCGCCATACGATGCCCAGCTCGTGAGACACGCCCCCAGACCTTGGGCGCGCGCGGCCAGCAGAAAGTTCTGCATGGCGGGAAAGATCGATCCCCCGAGCAGCAGTTCGGATGCCGTCGGGTAGTGCTCTTGCGCGAACAAGACCGACGTGAACTCGCCCGCGCGATCATGCAATTCGTAGGTGGCGCGGTAGGTGCGGGCGCGACGGCTGGTGTCGTCGGCGGCCGGCCGGCTCATCCCGTAGACCGGCTCGATCACCTCTAGGGCATGGGCCGCGGCCTTGGCCACGACGGCCCGCTGCTCGGGTGATCGCAGCACCACGAAGCGCCAGCCTTGCGCGTTGGCGCCCGACGGAGCCCACCTGGCCGCTTCCAGGCATCGCGCAAGGGTGATGTCGTCGACCGGCTCGTCGGTGAAGCGCCGGATCGTCCGGGCAGTCGACATCACCTCCCAGATGTCAGCGCTTGCTCCAGTCATGGCTTCCTTATCCGTACGGCGGTGCTGCTCGCCGGCTCACGTGATACCTCGGCACCGCAATACGAACGTCATATCAGGGCGGCGCCCGAAACCGACAGTGCTCGAGCAGAATTGCTGCCCGCTACCCTGATTCGCTGTACATCAGGCCGTGACATGGCGATGCAGACCAGTGTGTCGGCACCGCCGAGGGAGTTGGTGCATCGGCGCTGCTGTCGCGGGGACAGGATCTGCCGCGCAAGCCCATGATCCAGGTCCGGGGCACTAATCGGCGATAGCGGAATCAGCGATCAACAGCGGGTACCTCACCATGAACGAGGCCGAGATCGGGCATGTCCATTTGGGTGTTCGACTGTAAGCACTCCGGATCAGTCGTAGTGCAAGACTGCGCTCAGAGCCGTTGGATGCTTCAGTGGCACCGCAAGACAATCAGGGCCGGAAGGCAGGGCCGACAACCCGGGTCGTAAAGGAGAAGACCATTGGATCGCGAAACATACCAACGGGGACTTGAAATCCGCTCCGCAGTACTCGGCGAGGCGTACGTCAACCAAGCGCTGTCTGACGCGGACGACTTCACCAAGCCCCTACAAGATCTCGTTACCGAATACTGCTGGGGTGCGGTCTGGGGCCGCGAGGAGCTGCCGCGAAAGACCCGCAGCATGCTCAACTTGGCCATGATTTCGGTCCTCAACCGGCCCAACGAATTGCGTACGCACGTCAAGGCGGCACTGACCAACGGCGTCACCCGCGATGAAATCCGTGAAATCTTTCTGCAGGTAGCTATCTACGCCGGCGTGCCGGCTGCGGTCGACAGCTTTCGCATCGCTCGGGAGGCGTTCGCTGAACTGGACGAAACCTAGGAGTTCGTAATGGAGATCGGCTTCATCGGGTTGGGAAACATGGGCTTTCCTATGGCGCGCCGCCTTATTCAGGAGCACCACGATGTCATCGCCTTCGACACGAGCAGCGCGGCGCTCGAGCGCATCGTCGCCCTGGGTGCGCGCACCGCGTCATCGTCGAAAGAGGTCGGCGATCGTGCTGGAACTGTCATGGCCAGCCTCCCGTCGCCGGCCGCGTCGATGGAGGTGGCAACCGGTGCCGGGGGCGTGATCGAGGGCTCACGGGTCAAGCGCTACGTCGACCTGTCAACCGTCGGCAGCCAGACGGCGGTGCAGATCCATGACCGTCTTGCCGAACACAACATCGCGGCGATCGACAGCCCAGTCAGTGGCGGGGTCAGCGGAGCTGAAAAGGGCGCACTGGCGGTCATGGTTTCCGGCCCTCCCAACGAATTCGCCGTGATACGGACCGCGCTCCAGGCGATCGGCCGGCCCTTCTACGTCGGCGAGAAACCCGGCTCAGCACAGACGATGAAGCTGGCCAACAACATCCTGGCGGCCAATGTCCTGGCCGCGACGTCAGAAGTCGTCGTGATGGGCGTCAAGTCCGGTCTCGACCCCAGCGTGATGATCGAGGTGCTCAACGCGGGTTCGGGCGCGACGAGCGCAAGCCGCGACAAGTTCCCGCGCGCGATCCTGCCGCGCACTTTCGATTACGGCTTTGCCACAGGGCTGATGGTCAAAGATGTGCGTCTCTATCTCGATGAAGCGCGAGCGCTTGGTGTGCCGACCGATGTCGCCGAAACGATCGGTCGGCTCTGGGAGGCTGCCGCGCGCGATCAAGGCCCCGATTCCGATTTCACGACGGTGATCAAACCGTTCGAGAAGGCAGCCGGCGTGACCGTGGGCCGGTCCTCCGCCTAGCCCGTCGCGGTCGCCAGCGGCAACCCTGATCAACGGGTGCGACTCTTATCCGCAGGCGCGGAGAATGGTATTATCCAGTTTGAAGAACGACGCTCACCGACGCGACGGCAAAATCGATGACTACCAGGGCCGATGACTAACCGAAACGCTTACCGGAATTGCCTTGAATGGCGATCGACGAGAATGTTAGATTATCTATCATATGACCCGACCGGGCTCACTCTGGCTACCGGAGCCGAAGGGTGGGTTTCGTGATCGAACACGCTGATGGAACACGCACGCCGGTGATCGACGCCAGCGTGCACATCTTCTTTCCGTCCAACAAAGACTTGCGGTCCTTTTTGCGTGAGCCGTTCAAGAGCCGCGGTTTCCCAGACTACGAGATGGACTGGTACGGGGCGCCGGGCGGCGAGTACGCGCGGAACACCAAGGGACTGGACGGCCAGTATCCGGGTTCGGATCCGGAATTCGTTGCCAACGAGTTGTTTTCCAAGCGCGGCGTCGATGTGGCGATCTTGCATCCGATGGGCCGTGGCATCATGCCCGACCGGCACCTGGGCAGCGCGCTGCACGCCGCGCACAACGAGATGATGGTGTCGCGCTGGCTGGATTCCGAGCAGTTCGGCGACCGGTTCCGCGGCACGATCCGGGTCAATCCCGACGACATTGCCGGCGCGCTGCGGGAGATCGAGAAATGGCGCGCGCATCCGCGTGTGGTCCAGATCGGTGTTCCGCTGCAGTCCCGCGAGCTTTACGGCAAACCCCAGTTCTGGCCGCTGTGGGAAGCCGCGGCAGACGCCGGCCTTCCCGTTGCCGCGCACATCGAAGTCGGCTCGGGCATCGCGTTTCCGCCGACGCCGTCCGGGAACACCCGCACCTACGAGCAGTACGTGGGCTTCATGGCGCTGAACTACGTGTACCACCTGATGAACATGATCGCCGAAGGCGTGTTCGAGCGCTTTGCCGGCCTGAAGTTCGTCTGGGCCGACGGCGCCGCGGACTTCGTGACGCCGTTCATCTGGCGGATGGACACGTTCGGCCGGCCGCACTTGGAGCAGACGCCGTGGGCCCCGCGGATTCCCAGCGACTACCTGCCCGGTCATGTGTATTTCGTTCAGGGCAGCCTCGACGGTCCCGGGGACGCCGAGTTCGCCGGTGAGTGGTTCGGCTTCACCGGCAAGGACGACATGGTGATGTTCGGCTCCAGTTATCCGCACTGGCAGTGCGGCGACATCCGCAAGCTGCCCGCAGCGCTGTCGACAGAACAGCGCGAGAAGCTGTGCTGGCGCAATGCGGCAAACCTGTACGGCATAGACATCGCCGTCGAATCGGGCGCACAGTAGAGGGATAAAGAGGAGACAGAGGAGCTTTGAGATGACGCTGACCCATATGCACGAACGGGTTCCCGCCGCCGAGCGCATAGCCGTCCGGTGCGTCGACTCGGATGTCCACCCGTCGCCCAAGCGCGGAGAGCTCCTGCCGTACATTCCCGAGCCCTGGCGCAGCAAGTACTTCCTCGCCCGCAAGATCGGTGAGCAGATTTACTATGACGCACCCGACTACGCGCACAGCTATGCGATGCGCGTGGACACCTTCCCGCCCAACGGCGAGTTCCCCTGCAGCGACCCGGACATGGCGTTCCGCCAGCTGATCATGGAAGCCGGCTCCGACATCGCGATCCTGGAACCCGCCGCATACCCGGCTCGCCTGCGTGAAGCGCAGCATGCGATGTCGTGCGCGTTGAACGACTGGCAGGCCAATCACTGGCTGGACAGCCACAACAACTGGCACGAGCGGTGGCGCGGTTCGATTTGTATAGCCATTGAGGAGCCGGAAGCGTCCGCGCGCGAGATCGAGCGCTGGGCCGGGCACCCCTTCATGGGGCAGATTCTGATCAAGGCCGAGCCGCGGCCGTCATGGGGCGACCCGAAGTATGACCCGATCTGGGCGGCCGCCACCAAGCACGACATCACCGTGAGCTGTCATCTGGCGCGCAGCCATTTCGATGAACTACCGATCCCGCCGGTGGGATTGCCCAGCTACAACCACGACTTCATGGTGACCTACTCGCTGCTGGCCAACAACCAGGTGATGAGCCTGATCTTCGACGGTGTCTTCGACCGGTTCCCAACGCTGCGAATCGTGTTCGTCGAGCACGCGTTCACCTGGATCCTTCCGCTGATGTGGCGCATGGATGCGATCTACGAGGCGCGCAAGTCGTGGATGGACATCAAGCGCAAGCCGTCCGAATACGTCAAGGAGCACATCAAGTTCACCACCCAGCCGCTGGACTACCCGGACGACAAGACCGAGTTGACCCGCGCCCTGGAGTGGATGGAGTGCGAGAAGATCCTGCTGTTCTCCTCGGACTACCCGCACTGGACGTTCGACGACCCGCGCTGGTTGGTCAAGCACCTTCCCAAGGCGGCCCGCGACGCGGTGATGTACAAGAACGGAATCGCGACCTACCACCTCCCGGAGACGGTGCCGGTCCTCGAGGGTCAGACCCGGGTGTTCTGAGTTGACCGCAGAAAACCACAGCCGGGCCCAGCCCCGGCTTGCTCAGGGCCGCGAGCATGCCGTCGCGACGGTCGACGAGATTCCGCCGGGCAGCCACAAGCTGGTGCCCATCGGCCGGCACGGCGTCGGTGTCTACAACGTCAACGGCACGTTCTATGCGATCGCCAACTACTGTCCGCACCAGGGTGGACCGCTGTGCTCGGGGCGTGCCCGTGGACGCACCATCGTGGACGAGACTGCCGCCGGCGACGCGGTCATGGTGCGGGATCTGGAGTACATCTATTGCCCTTGGCATCAATGGGGTTTCGAGCTGGCGACCGGGACGACCGCGGTCAAGCCAGAGTGGAGTATCCGCACCTACCCGGTCCGTGTCGTCGGCAAAGACGTTCTGGTGATGGCCTGACGCTATGGGAGAATCAGTGTCTTCTATCGAGGTAAACGGTGGCAACGTCGTCTACGAAATCCTCGGGGATGCAGGGGATCTCATCGCGCTGACGCCGGGCGGCCGGTTCAGCAAGGAGATCCCCGGCCTGCGTCCGCTGGCCGAGGCGCTCGTCGAGGGCGGTTACCGCGTGCTGCTGTGGGACCGGCCCAACTGCGGTGCCTCCGATGTGCAGTTCTACGGGCAAAGCGAGTCGCACATGCGCGCCGAGACGCTGCACAAGCTGGTGACGGGGCTGGGCTTCGAGCGCTGCATTCTCGCCGGGGGCTCCGGCGGGGCGCGGGATTCCATGCTGACCACGATGCTCTACCCCGAGATGGTCACCAAACTCGTGGTGTGGAACATCGTCGGCGGCATCTACGGCACGTTCGTGCTCGGTTCGTTCTACATCGTCCCCAGCATTCTCGCGGTGCGGGGTACCGGAATGGACGGCGTGGTGAAGGTGTCCGAATGGCGCGAGCGCATCGAGGAAAACCCCGCCAACAAGCAGCGGTTCCTCGACTTCGACAAAGACGAGTTCCTCAAGGTGATGCTGCGCTGGCTCAACGCATTCGTCTCCAGGCCGGGACAGACCATTCCGGGTGTCGAGGACGAGATGTTCGACCGAATCAAGGTCCCCACGTTGATCATTCGTGGTGGCGAGAACGACATGGATCACCCCAAACGGACGTCGCTGGAAGTCAGCTGTCTGATCAAGGGATCGAAGCTCATCGATCCGCCCTGGCCGGAGGACGCGTGGGAGCGGGCGTCCGAGGACCGCGCGGCGGGCAAGGTGCAGCACTTCAACATGTTCGACACCTGGGTGCAGGCGGCACCCGCGATTCTCGAATTCTTGGGCTCCTGAAGGCCACTGATGTCCCCGTTGCGTTTACACGGTGCGGATGTGAACCTCACAGTTGAGGCACGCCTCGAGGGCCGTATAGATCCGGCTTTCCGGGACACGATCGAGGTCGCTCTCACGCAGTGTCACGTACACGATGTCGAAGCCGTCGTCGCCGGGCGTGCGGGCGATCTCGCCGGTGAGCCCGAACGCGTACAGCACACCGTGCGCGTCGTCATCGGTTCCCCTGCTGATGAACGTGACAACACCGGCCACCGGGCCGGGGCCGGGGGCCCCAAAGGCCCTGGTACACATCTTGACTCCGAGATCCTTCAGTGCATCGACCTCGTCACTGACGATCAGCAGTTCGACCTCACGGCGGCTGACGGGCATGGCCGCCAGATCGTTCGCAACGACGTCCGCGCCGATCTCGTGGGCGAGCCCGAGGAGCGCCGCCATGCCCTCGCGTAGCTGTGCAGCCGTGAGCACACCGGAGGGGTCGACGTTGACGCGCACTACCGCAGTTCGCATGTGCGCAAGACTAATCGCGACATTGGAGAGCTCGTGATGGAAACCAGCGCCGCGCCGGCTATCAGCGTCAGCACCTGGCCCGGGTGTCCCTCGCGGCTGCTGGGCGATCAGCCCGGTCACGGATGCGAGAGCTACCCGGCCTACCAGGAAAGCGGCGGCTACCGTCCCCTTGCCGACCCCGACGAGCTGCTCGACGAAATCGAACGC
The DNA here is from genome assembly GCA_963848535.1 of uncultured Actinomycetota bacterium. Taxonomy (GTDB): domain Bacteria; phylum Actinomycetota; class Actinomycetes; order Mycobacteriales; family Mycobacteriaceae; genus Mycobacterium. Next base: position 142,825 of record CAWKEM010000004.1, on the reverse strand, counting down.
AGCGGGCTGCAGGGTCGCGGCGGCGCAGCTTTTCCGCTCGCGGTCAAGGTACGCGCCGTGCGCGACAACGGGCGCCGGATAGCGGGGGCCGGTGGCACCGTCGTTGTCGCGAACGGCGAAGAGGGGGAGCCGGCGTCGATCAAGGACCGGTGGTTGCTACGGCACCGGCCGCACCTGGTTCTCGACGGGCTGAGACTGGCCGCCGCGATGGTGGCCGCCAACCGCGCCCACGTCTATGTGTCCGACCCGGAATCTGCGCGCTCTGTGGAAACCGCGTTAACCGAGCGTCCGTTCGGCGACATCACGGTTGAGCTATGCAGCGTCGATCCGGGATACATAGCCGGCGAGGAAACCGCGGTCACCCGCGCGATCAACGGGGGTCCGGTTAAGCCGACGGACAAGCCGCCCCGCCCGTTCCAAGCCGGCGTCGGTGGGCTGCCCACCCTGGTGAGCAATGTCGAGACCCTGGCCAACCTGCCCTACCTGCAGCGCCACGGCTCAGCGGCGTTCCGCTCGCAGGGCACGTCAAAATCGCCCGGCACCTTCCTGGTAACGCTCACCGGCGCCGGCCGACCGCCGGGTCTTTACGAGATCCCGCATGGCTTGCCGTTCACCGACCTGCTTGCCCTGCATGGGGTTTCGCCTGCACAGGTGCAAGGCGCCCTGTTGGGCGGCTATTTCGCCGGACTGCTCAATCGCGCCGTGGTGGACACCACGTTGGACCACGAGACGCTGCGCGGCCTCGGCAGCGGCCTGGGATGTGGTGCGATCTCGGTGATCACCGACGACTGTCCGGTCGCGGTCGCCGCATCCGTGCTGGCTTACTTCGACCGCGAAAACGCCGGGCAGTGCGGTTCCTGTTTCAACGGCACCGCGGCGATGGCCGCCGTCGCCGGCGCGCTCCGTGATGGTGTTGCCACCTCCGAGGATCTCAACCGACTGCGGCGCTGGTCGGTGACGCTGCGCGGCCGCGGAGCCTGCGCCACCCTGGACGCCGCGACCAATATGGCGGCCAGCCTGCTCGACCAATTCCCGACCGAGGTGACGCGCCATCTCGACAACACCTGCGAAGCATGCCGTGCCCACCCATTCCGCGCGCAACGGCCCTACGAGGTGGAGGCGGTGATCCCTGCATGACCGAATCCATGAGAATCCACCTCGACCGCACCCTGTGTGATGGCTTCGGCGTCTGTGCCAAACGCGCGCCCGGATACTTCTCGCTGGACGACTGGGGCTACGCGTGTCTGGTCGGGGACGGCACCGTCGCCGAACAGGACCATGACGCGGTCATGCGTGCGCTGATGGATTGCCCGGTGCACGCCATCATGGAGATGTATGAACGGAGGCCGGACGATATACCACCACCGCCGAGCTACGACGAGGATCCCGGCGCGCACCTCAAAACCGAGGACAACGAAGCCGAATGGGGCTTCACGCGTTGACCGGACGTCCGCTGCCGCTGATCACGCAGGAAAATGAGTTCTTCTGGACATCGGGTTCCGACGGCACGCTGCGGCTGCAGGAATGTAAGACCTGCGAATCGCTGATCCATCCGCCGGCGCCGGTGTGTCGGTACTGCCGATCCCGCGATATGGGTGTGCGGGCCGTCTCCGGCCGGGGGACGCTCGCCGGATTCACCGTGAACCATCGGTTCAGCCTGCCCGGGCTGCCGGCGCCGTACGTAGTCGCCCAGGTGGCGATCGCGGAAGACCCTCGGGTCCGGCTGACCACGAACATCGTGGAGTGCGATCCCGATCGGCTCGAACTCGGTCAACAGGTGGAGGTCGTCTTCGAGCAGACCGAGGACGTCTGGTTGCCCTTGTTCCGGCCTGCTGCCGACGCCCCTCCCGCTCTCCTGCCGGTCGACGAGATCGCTCCGGAGCGCTTCGGTGAATACGTCCGGCCCATGCTGACCACGGAAAAATTCGAGGACAAGGTCGCACTCACCGGGATCGGCATGTCGGCGATCGGGCGCCGGTTGATGGTGCCGCCGCTGTCGCTGACCGTGGATGCCTGCGAGGCGGCCATCGCAGATGCCGGGCTGACAATCGCCGATATCGACGGCCTGTCGACATACCCGGGCGGGGGCAATCTCGGCGGGTTCGGCGAAGGCGGGGTTACCGCGTTGGAGGCTGCGCTGGGTATCCGGCCGACCTGGCACAACGGCGGTATCGAAACGTTCGGCCCGGGCGGGTCGGTGATCGCGGCGATGCTCGCTGTCGCCGGCGGTCTGGCCCGTCACGTGCTGTGCTTCCGGACGCTGTGGGAAGCCACCCACAACGAGCTGATGAAGCAGGGCAAGATCGCTGTGTCCATGGGCCGCAGTGCCGGCTGGCTGATGCCGTTCGGCGCCACCTCGGCGGCGCATACCCTGGCGATGAACGCACAACGGCACTTCCACCGATACGGCACCACGAAAGAGACGCTGGGCTGGATCGCGTTGAACCAGCGGGCCAATGCCGAACTCAACCCTTCCGCGGTCTACCGCACTCCGATGACGATGGACGACTATCTGAGCGCGCGGCCCATCACCACACCCTTCGGTCTGTATGACTGCGACGTGCCGTGCGACGGCGCCATCGCGGTGATCGTCTCCGCCGTCGACGCCTCCCGTGACCTGGCCAAGCCGCCCGTGCTGGTGGAGGCGGTGGGAACACAAATCATCGAACGAATCGACTGGGACCAAAGCACTCTCACCCATGAGCCGCAGGTGCTGGGCCAAGCCGCGCATGTGTGGACCCGCACCTCGCTGCGACCCACCGACGTCGACGTCGCCGAACTCTACGACGGCTTCACCATGAACTGCCTGTCCTGGATCGAGGCGCTGGGATTCTGCGGGATCGGTGAGGCCAAAGAATTCCTGGAGGGCGGCAAGAACATTGCGCGCGACGGCCTGTTGCCGCTCAACACACACGGCGGCCAGCTTTCGCACGGCCGCACCCACGGCATGGGTCTGATCCACGAAGCCGTCACCCAGCTGCGCGGCGAGGCCGGCGAACGCCAGGTGGTCGGAGCACGTGTCGGCGTGGTGAGCAGCGGTGGCCTCACGCCCAGCGGTGTGCTCCTGCTGCGGGCCGACTCATGAGTGTGCCCGCGGTCCGCCCCAGGGTAGTGATCGTCGACGGCGTGCCAATGTCGGCGCTGGTCGCCGAAGCAGAGCACCCAAAGGCCGTGGTCCTGGCTATTCACGGCGGAGGAACCACCGCGGTCTATTTCGATTGCCCGGGCAACCCGTCTCTGTCGCTGCTACGGGCCGGCGCGGCAGCCGGATTCACCGTTGTGGCGCTCGACCGGCCCGGCTACGGCAGCTCGGGTCCCTATCCGGAGGCGATGGCCCGGCCCGAGCAGCGGGTGAACCTTGCTTACGGTGCCGTGGATCGCATCCTCGGGCAACGACCACGCGGCGCCGGATTGTTCGTCATGGGCCATTCAGGCGGGTGCGAACTGACGCTGCGGATGTGCGCCGACGAGCGCGGCGCGGATCTGCTGGGCATCGAACTGGCAGGCACCGGTCGGCACTACCACCCCGCGGCCCGGGAAATCCTGAAAACAGCGACTCGAGAACGCCGTCCGGCGGGCCTGTACGAGCTGCTGTGGGACCCGGAGAGGCTGTACCCGCCCGAAGTCCTTGGCGGGGCCACGGTTTCGCCGACGGCTCCGGCCTACGAGGACCAGATGGTGTCGAACTGGGCGCGCCACGACTTCCCGGCGCTCGCCCCGACCGTGCGCGTCCCGGTGCAGTTCAGCATCGCCGAGTACGAAAAGGTTTACCAGACTGACGCTTCGGCGATGGCCGAGATCGCGGCCCTGTTCTCCGGCTCGCCGCGGTTCACCGTCCATAGACAGCCCGAGGCGGGACACAATCTCAGCCTCAGTCACAGCTCCGCGGCCTACCACGCGCAGGTTCTTTTGTTCGCGGAGGAATGTGTGGCCACCCGGACGCCGGGTACAGAAGCCGATTTGGAGGCCGGGTGAAAGTCGGATTCATTGGGCTGGGCAGTCAGGGCGCGCCCATGGCGCGCCGGATCATCGACGGCGGCTACCCGACGACGCTGTGGGCGCGCAGTCCCGCGACGCTCGAGCCGTTCGCCGATACCCCCGCTACGGTCGCCGAGTCGCCGGCCGAGCTCGGTGCGGCCAGCGATCTGGCATGCCTCTGTGTCGTCGGTGACGCCGACATTGACGAAATCACCTGCGGTGAGCGCGGGTTGCTAACGGCGATGAAGCCGGGCAGCATCATCGCGGTGCACAGCACGGTGCACCCGAACACCTGCCGAGAGTTGGCGAAAAATGCTGGTGCTTATGGGGTTTCGGTGATTGACGCACCGGTGAGCGGCGGTGGTCCGGCGGCGGCAGAGGGCCGTCTACTGGTGATGGCCGGCGGCGACGCCGACGTTGTCGAGCGCTGCCGTCCGGTCTTCGAGACCTACGCCGATCCGGTCGTTCACCTCGGCGAGCTGGGTTCCGGGCAAACCACCAAGCTGCTCAATAACTTGATATTCACCGCCAACCTGGGCACCGCAGCCACCGCCCTTTCGCTGGCCAGTGCCCTCGGCGTCGATCCCGACCGTCTCACCGAAGTCGTTTCCCGAAGCAGCGGAAACAGCTTCGCGCTCAACGCTCTTGGCGGTATCGGCGGGTTGGAGCGGCTTGCCGGCGTTGCGGGAGGGCTGTTGCAGAAGGATGTCCGGCTGCTCGTCGACCTCGCCGACCAGGCCGCGGCCCACGCCGGTGCCGTGCTCGATGCGGCCGACGCCACGCTGGCCCTGATGGGCCACCCCCGCTGAAGGCCCAGTGAAAGTCGGGTTCATCGGCGCGGGGCGGATGGGTCGCCCCATGGTGGCCCGGCTCGTCGAGGCCGGCCACGACGTCCGGGCCCTGGGCCGCACTGCCGAGAAGCGACGCGATCTCGAGCAGCTGGGCGCCGGCACGGTCAGCGAGGCGGTCGAGGCCGGTGCCCAGGCCGACGTCGTCGTGCTCTGCGTGTTCAGCGACGAACAGGCGCGGCAGGTCTGCCTGGACAGCGCACTGCTGACCACCATGCCGCCCGGATCGGCGCTGGTGGTGCATACCACCGCAAGCCCGAAAACAATCGAGGCCATCGCCGCACGCGCCGGCGACGTGGACGTGGTCGATGCCGCGGTCAGCGGAGGCCCACACGACATCGCGGCCGGCCGGCTCACCCTGTTTGTGGGCGGCACTGCGGAAGCAGTGGCACGGCTGCAACCGGTGCTGGGTTGCTACAGCGATCCCGTCCTGCACGTCGGACCGTGCGGCGCCGGCCAGAAAGTGAAGCTGGTCAACAACGCACTGTTCGCGGGTCACATCGGGCTGCTGGTGGAGTCAATCCGGCTGGCTGAGCGGCTTGGCGTGCCGGAGTCGACGTTGCTGGCCGCGCTCGCTCACGGCAGCGCAACCAGCCGGGTGCTGAGCCTCGTCGCGGCAGGTGGGTCCGTCGCGTCCTTCATCGAGGTAGCCGGTGAATTCGTGGGCAAGGATGTGGCCGTCGTCCGCAGTATCGCCGAAGAACTCGGCAGCGATCTCGGCGTGCTGGACGACGTCATCAAGACCATCGACGTTGCCGGGAAGGTCTGACGCCTAGGTTCCCCTGTCACAGTGGCTTGACGCTGCCGTCCGACTGGCGCACCAGCGTCGGCACCAATCCTTTCATCTGGGCGATGATCTGCAACGCCAAGATGCCGCTGGATTTGCGCGCATCGACGATGCCGCCGTTGATCAGCCACAGGTGCGGCTGTGCCGTCGGACGGCTCATTGTGCGGTATTCACCGTCGTCGGCGACCCCCACACAGCGTCCGATCTTGCTAGCCACGTCCGGGCCGAAAAGCGCCTCGATGTCGTTGGACAGATCGTGATAGCCGGTGGCGAGGACCACCGCATCGAAGGGCATCGTCCGGCCGTCGGTAAGCCGGACACCACCCGGAACGAATCGTTGCACCCGGTTGAAGTCGAGCACCTTGATCCTGCCCTCGACGATGGCCTCCGATGCGCCGACGTTGAGGTAGTACCCGGCCGCGTCACGGAACAGCTTCATGGACCAGCCGGTGTTGTCGTGGCCGACGGTGAGCTTCTGCCCCGCTTCTTTCAGACCGGTATGCAGTTGGGCATGCGACGCTTCCGTCGTCCGGGTATACGCCTGAGCGCGCCTGATCATCAGCGGAAGGTTCATCGAACTGCGGAGCTGGTCTGCCTCCTCCACCGGCAGTGTGCCGTAGTCCGCACTGAACTGCAGGACCTCGTCGATATTGACGACGCACGTGGGGCCACGCTGGGCCATCGTCGGCATGGCACCTTTGTGATACAGCTCGAGGCAGATGTCGTGGGCGGTGGTCGATGCGCCGACGACCATCACCTGCTTGCCCCGGTAAGCAGCACCGCTGTGAAACCGATAGGAGTGCAGGATCTCGCCGTCGAACTCGTTCAGGCCGGGCAGTTCCGGGATCCTCGGTTGGCCGCCCACGCCGCCGACTGCCAGCACCACGTGTTTGGGACGCACGATGCGCAGCGAGTCGTCGGCTAGGCGCAGCCGCACCTCCCACTCCCGGGCCGCCGCATCGAACGTCGCACCTAAGGCCTCCGTTGAACCCCAGAAGTTGAGGCTCATCAGCGTGGCGTAGCAGTCGAGCCAGTCAGCCCAACGGTCCTTGGGCAGAAAGGTCGCCCAGTCGGAGGGCACGGGCAGATAGGGCAGGTCATTCATCCATGTCGGCGTGTGAAGGGCTAGCGACTCGTACCGACCGCGCCACATGTCGCCGGGCTTTTGGTTCTTCTCGACAATGAGATAGGAGACACCCTTGCGCTCGAACCGGGCGCCGACACTCAGACCGGAATGGCTCCCGCCGATGATCAAGACATCCGGATCACGTTGCGAGAAGTCGGATTTCGCCGCGACCCACTCGCCCCACGTCTGGCCCGGATAGGCCGGGTCGAAACCCAGGCGCGGATGCCGCCCGACGGTTTCGGGCGCGCAGTTCAGCGCCACCAGGCTGGTGGCGATCATCAGCGCGCGCAGACCGAACTTGGACGACTCGTCCCGGATCAGCCGAGCGAAGCCCTTGCCGGTGCCGACCGCAGTGTCGAACCCGAAGAAAAGCTCGACCACCGGGTCCCCGAGAAACTCAGCCATTCTCGGGGCCGACCGCTCGTCGTCGAGATGCAGGTTCGTGAATCCGGCCGGTGTTGCATGCGTGAAGATGGCGTCCCGGATCGCGTCGCGTCCCCAGAACTGGCAGGTATCCCAGGTCATCGAAACGATGTCGCGCCAGTAGGACTCGTCGAGAAACAGCTCGTCGAAGTCGCGCCGATCCCCGGCGCGCACTACCCGCTCCAGGTCGGCGAGCCACGCCTCGGCCTCGCTCGCGATCGCCGTGTGCTCCTGCATGTTCAGAACCGACATCGCGCCCTCTCTCGGTGGATCTCCCGATTCTAAACATTAACGACGAAAATTCAACTGCAGCGTCGATCCCTGGCGCGTTCGCTCGCGAGATATGACTGCACCGCCAATGCAGGCCCGACTGGATGCCGGCACAGGCCACCGACTACCTGCGCCTACCCTCAACCCGCTCGGGTCACCCGCCGCGTGCTTGAATCATTGCGGCCCGGTTCACCTTTGTGGCCGCTGTCCGGGGGATCTCGTCAACGAACTCAACGGTCTTGGGCACCTTGTATGGGGCCAGTCGACCCTTCGCGTACCGGATCACCTGCTGCTCGGTTAGGGCGGATGGATCGGCCGGCTGGATCACGGCATGGACGCGACGACCCCATTCCGGGTCGACCAGTCCCAGCACAACCACATCGGCGATCTCGGGATGCTCAGAGAGCGCCGACTCCACCTCGGCGGGGAACACGTTGGCTCCGCCGGTGATGATCATGTCGGTACGACGGTCCGCGATGTAGAGGTAGCCGCCCGCGTCCAGACGCCCGATGTCCCCAGCGGTGTGGAAACCATCCTTGGTGGCCGGCGGTTGCGGTGCACCACCGATGTAACGATATGCCGCGATCATTGAGGACCGTAGGTAGATCTCGCCAATCTCCCCGGTGGGCACGGTCTCCCCGTTGTCGTCGAGAATCCTGATCTCAGTATCCCGGAAGCCCCGACCGACGCTTCCGGGACGCTGCAGCCACTCGTCGCCCCGCAACGCGGTCAGGCCCAGCCCCTCACTCATCCCGTAGGCCATCAGGATGCGCTCCGGACTGAGCAATTCAAACCAATTGTGCAGCAACGCAGGCGGCATCGCCGCTGCTCCCTGCAGGATCCACTCCACCGAAGACAGGTCGCGGTGTGCCACACGAGGCACCGCGGCGATGCGTTTGAGCATCGTCGGTGTAGCCGTGAAGTTTGTGACACGGTAGCGTTCGATGATGTCGAGAACCGTTGCTGCGCTGAATCTTTCCAGCACGACGAGCCGGTCACCGCCGAGCAGGAAGTTCAGGGGCACGAATCCGTTGGTGTGATACATCGGGCCGGGTACCAAAATCACCTGCGGCTGTGACACGTTCGCCCAGTGCATCATGAACGGCTCGCTGTGCGCGGGAGTCCACACACCCGGCGCCATGCAGAGGATCACCTTGGGCAGGCCGGTCGACCCGCTGCTGCATATCCCGTAGGCGTTGGGCGACAACGTCTCCGGCAGAATGCCATCGGACGCGTGTGCCGCGGTGGTCGCAAGCGCGGCCCGGTTGTATTCGTCGACGACGAGCGCGGCGTCGATCACGTCGAGCAGCCTGCAGCGCTCCCAGTCGGGGATGTCCCAGCGCATCGGGATCGGCACCGCCCCGATTTTCCAACAGCCCAGAATGCTCAGCACCAGGTCCTCGGAGTTCGGGATCGCCAGCGCGACCAGGGCGCCCAACCGCACGCCGGCGTCTGCCATCGCCCTTCCCCACTGATTGGCGCGGCGGTCCAGCTGGTGCCAGGTGAGAAAGGACTCCGACCCGTCGAGTGCCACCGTGACCAGCCCAACGCCATCCGGGTCGGAGCAGGCCCGGTGGTGCAGCTGAACACCGAATGGAACGCCGTCGGACTCAGATGATGCGCGATTCATGACCCGTCCAGTAGCGTTCGCGCAGCAGCCGCTTGTACAGCTTGCCGTTGGGGTCGCGCGGCAGCTCGTCCACGAAGTCGACGGTGCGCGGACACTTGTACGTCGCCAACTCTTTGCGGCAGTAGCCGATCAGGTCCGCGGCCAGTTCGGCATCCGGATCGGCGCAATCCGCGAGTTGCACAACCGCTTTGACCGCCTCCCCCATTTCGTCATCGGGAACGCCGATGACCGCCACATCGGCCACCATAGGATGGGAGATGAGCACGTTCTCTATCTCTTGCGGGTAGATGTTGACTCCGCCGGAGATGATCATGTGCGCGGCACGGTCGGTGAGATACAGGTAGCCGTCCATGTCCAGGTAGCCCATGTCTCCGAGCGTGCGCCAGCCCTTGTCGTGAGTGACAGACGCGGTCTTGGCTGGATCGCCGTGATACTCGAAGCGGCGCCCGCCCGCGAAGTACACCACCCCCACCTGACCCGTGGACAGCTCCTCGCCGTTCGGGCCGACGATGTGGCATTCGTCGATGGGCCGCCCTACCGAACCGGGATGGGCCAGCCACTCCTGCGCCGAAATGTAGGTGGCACCGAGATCCTCGGTGCCGGAATAGTATTCGTGAATGACCGGGCCCCACCATTCGAGCATCTGCCGCTTGACCGCGACCGGGCACGGGGCGGCGGTGTGCAGGACAGTGCGCAGGCTTGACAGGTCGTAGCGCTCGCGCTCCGCGCGAGGCAGCCGGAGCAAGCGGACAAACATCGTCGGCACGAACTGGGCGTCGGTGACCCGGTGCCGCTCGATCAGCCAGAGACATTCGCGGGCGTCGAACTTTTCCATCAGTACGACGGTCCCACCGACCCGGTGCCAGGACATCGAGCCGACCAACGGCGCCGAGTGATACAGCGGTGCCGGGCACAGATACACCTCCTCCCCGCCGCCATCACCGGCGGTGAGCCCACGGGCGATATCGGCAAGAACAGACGACGGATCACCAAAAGAGGTGCCCGGCAACGGCTTACGCACACCTTTCGGCCGCCCGGTCGTCCCCGACGAGTACAACATTTCCCGGCCCTCACACTCGTCGTCGAGGGAGCCCGGCGGCGCGGCGGCCAGGATGTCATCGTAGTGCTCGAACCCGGCGAGGTTGCCGTCGGCCGAGATGCGAACGGGTATGCGTGAGGTGTCCAGCCTCACGACTACGTCAGCGAGCGCCTGGCTCGTCACCAACGCGGATGCCCGGCAGTCGTCGAGCACGTATTGGATCTCGCCGGGGCGCAGGTGACTGTTGATCGGGGTGTAGTAGAGGCCCGCGCGCTGCGCGGCCCATGCCACCTCCAGGAATGTCTGATTGTTGCCCATCAGAATGGCGAGGTGATCCCCGACCTCGAGGCCGCGGGAACGCAGCGCACCGGCGAACCGTCGTGATCGCTCGTCCAGCTGGGCATAAGTCGTGACGTCACCGGACCCCATCACGATCGCCGGCCGGTTGGGGGCGTACGCGGCATGCCAGCTCGGCGCCACTGAAGCGGGCTGTGCAGACTGTTTTTCCTCAGTCACGCAAATGATGCTACGCGGGCTCGAATTTGGCTGGTGTAGGGTCCCTGATGATAATTTGCAGCATTCTGTACTCTCTGGACGAGAACACGATTCTCGTGATGAAATGAACGCTGCGTGTGGTCAATAGGGCTGAGGAGGCCGTCCGATGAGTGACTTCAATTCACTCCAGTTCTTTTCCGACGAGTCGCTGGTCGTCGACCCTTACCCCTACTATGCCGATCAGCGGGCCCAGTGCCCGGCGCGGTTCGACCCGCAACAGGGCATCTTGGCGGTCACCGGATACGACGCGGCCATAGACGTCTACCGCGACGCGGAGAGCTTCTCCGCGTGCAACGCGGTCATCGGCCCGTTCGCAGGGCTCCCCTTTCAGCCTGCTGGCGACGACATCACCGAGCAAATCGCCCAGCATCGCAGCGAGATGCCGTTCAGCGACTTCTTGGGCACTCTCGACCCACCAGCCCACACGCGGGTTCGCGCCCTGCTCAGCAAGCTGATGACGCCGCGGCGGCTCAAGGAAAACGAGTCGTTCATGTGGTCGTTGGCCGACCGCACCCTCGACGAGTTCATCGAGGCGGGCCACTGCGAGTTCTTTCGGCAATACGCCCAGCCGCTGTCCTTGCTGGTCATCGCCGACCTGCTGGGCGTCCCGGCCGAGGATCACGATGACTTCCGGGGCGCGCTCTCCGCACAGCACAACGACATGTCGGAAACCCAGACGGTCCCGCACAATCCCCTGGAGTTCCTCGAGCAGAAGTTCGCCACCTACATCGAAGACCGCCGACGCCACCCGCAAGGCGACGTGATGACCTCGCTGGCCCTGGCCAAGTACCCCGACGAATCCACACCGGAGGTCATCGACGTCGTCCGGCTCGCCGCCTTCCTATTCGCCGCCGGGCAGGAGACCACCAGCAAAATGCTGACGTTCGCGGTGCAGATACTCGGCGAGCGGCCCGACCTGCAGCAGCAGCTGCGTGAGGATCCCAGCCTCATCCCGAACTTCATCGAGGAGACGCTGCGGATGGAAAGCCCGATCAAGAGCCACTTCCGCCTGGCGAGCAAGACCGTGACCATCGGCGGTGTACCCACGCAGGCGGGGACCACGATCATGCTGCTGCCCGGGGCGTTCAACCATGACCCGGCTCGCTTCGAGAATCCGGACGAGTTCCGCATCGATCGTCCCAACGTCCGGGAGCACATCGCCTTCGGGCGTGGCATCCACACCTGCCCTGGCGCCTCCTTGTCCCGGGTCGAAGGCCTGGTCAGCCTTGAGCGCATCCTGGCACGGATGGCCGACATCAAGATCTCCGAGGCCCACCACGGGCCGGCCGATGCGCGGCGCTACACCTACGACGGCTCGTTCATGATGCGCGGGCTCACCGAGCTGCACATCGACTTCACGCCCATCTCATGAGGACGTGACCATTGGCCGGCGCAGCGCGCCGGCCAATGGGCCCGCCTACGTCACACCGACATCAGCCGGGCGAGGTTGCCGCCCATGATCTTGGCCTGGTCGTCCTGGCTGAGATATCCGAGCACATTCGCGTAGTGCGTGGGCTGTGACAGGCCCTCCGGATGCGGGTAGTCCGAGCCGAACAGCACCCGGTCCACCCCGATCAGGTCGATCACGTCGTTCACACCCTCCTCAGGGAAGGGGCTGACGTGGATGCGGTTCTTGATCTCTTCCACAGGATTACCGGGGAAGGTCTCCGGCGCCTTCTTGTAGGTGTCGGCGATGCGGGCCAGCAGCGGCGGCAACCACCTCGCCCCGGTTTCGACGACCGCGACCTTCAGCTGCGGGTTGCGAAACAGGGCGCCATGGCAAACCCAAGAGGCAACCGCGTCCTCGATCGGCCGCCACTCATTGATCATGTAGAACGAGTTGGTCTGGAACGGCAGCATCTCACGGTCCGTGCCGTCCCATTCGGCGTTGTAGCGCGCATAGCCGCTGTCAGAGACGTGCATGGCGACCAGCACGTCGTGGTCGACGCAGCGCTGCCAGAACGGATCGAACTCGGGCACCGCGAACGAGCGCGGCCCGCTGAAGCCCGGGACCGGTGCCGGGCGCACCAGTATCGCCCGCGCACCACGCTTGACCACCCAGTCCAGCTCCTCGATCGCCTTCTCGACGATCGGCAGGCTGATCACCGGCACGGTGTAGATCCGGTTCTGGTAGTTAAAGCCCCAGACGTCATCCAGCCACTCGTTCAGGGCGTGCACCACGACGTGAATCAGCTTCGGGTCGTCGCGCATCCGCTCCTCGATCAGGCTCGCGAGCGTCGGGAACATCAGCGAACGGTCGACCCCGAGCTCGTTCATCAGCTCCAAGCGGGGACCGGGCTCACGGAAGGCCGGGATGCCGCGCATCGGCTCGCCGAAGATCTCACGGCGACTCTTGCCCTCGGGGTTGCCGTTCTTGAAGTACTCCTCCATCGCTCCGGGCCGCGCCACCACTTCGAAGGTGGGGTTGGGGATGTAGTCACTGATGTGCCCGCGGATCGCGATCTTGGTCCGGCCGTTCACCTGCACGTACTGGATTGCGTCCTTGTACCGCTTGGGCAGGAACTTGGTCAGCGACTCCTCGGTCTCGTACAGGTGATTGTCGGCGTCGAACACCGGGTACGGCAACGCTTTGGGAGTCATGAAAATGATCCTCTCTGTATTCGCGATTTGCATTCTTATCTGCTGTTATTAGGGAATGTCTAAAACGAGTTGATTTTGTTGGAAATTCGCATGCTTAATTCCCGGAATGCCAGCAACGGGACAGTCGCTGTCGCAATTCCTGCACGCATTCCAGTGCATTTAATATTTCGGGCGAGACCACACTGATGTGCTGGCCAATTCCGTGCGGTGGAAAATGATCGCCCGGCGAGGTTTTACGTGGGTAGCAGGTCCTTCCATGACTTGGGTGCCGCGCCGGCCGCCAGGAAGGCCTGCGCGAACAGCTGGCCGTCGGGAGCGAGGTGACGTCCGGCCCACGGGTCATTGGCGCCGACGAGGCTGGTCGGTCGGACGACGCTTGTGCTCCGCGTTCGCGTCACAACCCTCCCCAGCCGGCAGCTGACTTTCTAGCTAGCTAACCCTAGACAGACGACCTAGTCAACTATTTTCTGCGCCGCGGCTGTCGGCCGTACCGAGAACGGTCGTCGACCCCCGCGCGCCGGTCGCCACAGTGTCCGATCGGCGCCGAGCGATCGGACGCCAATGTGCTTTGTTCCCAAGAGATCCACTCGATCACGGTGGGCGCATCGCCCGACCCGGCGTAGTAGGGATGCCTGCGATCTAGGTGACAGCACCCACGGTCTTGAGCTCGATGATCTTCTCCCAGTCCAAGCCAAGCTCTTGCAGGATCTGGTCGGTCTGCTCGGCGAACCCCGGCGCCGGCCCGGCGTGCGGGGCGGTGACATTGAACTGCACCGGGTTGGTGACCAACTCCAGCTCGCCTGCCTGCACGATGTACTCGTTGGCCCGGACCTGGGCGTCTCGAGCCACCTGCAGGGTGTCCTGCACCGGCGCCCAGGGCCCGGACAGCGTCGCGAACCGCGCGGACCACTCCGCAAGAGTACGGGTGGCGATCGCCTTGTTGAGCAGCTCAACCGCCTCCGCCGTGTTGGCGGCAATCTGCTCGGCGCTGGCAAAGCGCGGATCGTCGGCCAGCTCCGGCAGGTCGATGTGCCGACAGACATCGGCCCAGAACTTGGCGGGCTGCAGCATGACGAAGGAGATATAGCGATCGTCGGCGGTCGCGTACAAGCCGACCAGCGGATTGTTCGGCGAACCGTGCACACCCGGTTCGGGCGCCACCAGCCGCTCGCCGAGGTGGTTGGTCAGGGCCACTGTGTGGCTCATCGCCCACACCCCGCTGCCCAGCAGCGATACATCCACGACGGACGGTTCGCCGGTGCGCTCCCGCTGGTACAGGGCGGCCGCGATTCCGCCGGCCAGATTGGTGCCCGAAATGGTGTCCCCGTATGCCGGTCCCGGTAGCGGGATCATGCCCTTCAAGGAGCGCGGGGTGATGGTGGCCGCGGCGCCGGCCCGGCACCAGAAGGCGGTCATGTCATAGCCACCCTTGTCGGCCTCCGCGCCGCGCGGACCGAACGCACTGCCGCGCGCGTAGATGATCTTGGGGTTCACCGCCCGGATGTCGTCGACGTCGATGCCGAACTTTTTGCGCTGTGCCGGAAGGAAACTGGTCAAGAACACATCTGAATGGCGGACCAACTCGTCAAGTAGCTTGCGCCCCTCGGGCACCGACATGTCCAGACCGAAGCTGCGCTTGCCGCGGTTGGCGTTGTCCACATTGGGGTTTGGGTCTCCCTTCACCACCAACGTGCCCGTCTGCCGCAGCCCGCGCTGCGGGTCGCCGGTCACCGCGTGCTCAACCTTGATGACTTCGGCTCCCCACTCGGCGAGAACCGCCCCGGCCGACGGGACGAAGCCGTACATCGCGACTTCGAGGACGCGGACTCCCTTCAGCGGTGTCATCCGACCACCGCGGCGAAGGTCTTGCGCTCCAAGAACTCCTCGAGCCCGGCGACGCCCATCTCCCTGCCAATACCCGACTGCTTGTATCCGCCGAACGGACTGTCCGGCGCCGAATAGTTGCCACCATTGATCGAGAGCGTGCCGGTGCGGATGCGGCGCCCCACCGCGATCGCGCGGTCGTTGCTGCCGATCACCACGCCGGACAGCCCGAAGATCGAGTTGTTGGCGATGCGCACCGCGTCGTCGTCATCGTCGTAGGCGATGACGACCAGGACCGGCCCGAAAACCTCATCCTGGGCAATCTCGCTATTCGGTTCGACGCCGGTGAGCAGGGTGGGCTCATAGAAGAAGCCGGGATCCACCTTGTTACCGCCGGTGACCAGCGTCGCCCCCGCAGCGACGGCCCGCTTCACCATGCCATCGACCTTGTCGCGCTGGCGCTCACTGATCAGCGGTCCCATGTAGGTGCCAGGGTCGGCCGGATCGCCGTAGGTGATCATCGCGAAGTTGTTCTTGACCAGCTCGACCAGCTCGTCGTGGTGCGCGCGGGGCACCAGCAGCCGCGTGGGAAGCGAACATCCCTGCCCCGCATGCGACGTGATCATGAACGCAGCCATCATCGCGGCGGTGCCGAAGTCTGCGTCGTCCAGCACGATCAGCGCCGACTTGCCGCCGAGCTCCAGGAAGACCCGCTTGACCGTGTCGCT
This sequence comes from uncultured Actinomycetota bacterium, assembly GCA_963848535.1. Taxonomy (GTDB): domain Bacteria; phylum Actinomycetota; class Actinomycetes; order Mycobacteriales; family Mycobacteriaceae; genus Mycobacterium. Next base: position 127,016 of record CAWKEM010000004.1, on the reverse strand, counting down.
GGCCACGGCCATGATCGCCCGACCAGTCGCGGTGGAGCCGGTGAAGGTCACCAAATCCACGTCGGGGCTGGTGGTCAGTGCCGCGCCGACCGCGGGATCCTGCGAGCTGAGCACGTTGACCACACCCGGCGGGATGTCGGTGTGCTCGGCGATCACCTCGCCGAGGGCCAGCGTGATCAACGAAGTGTCGGGGGCGCCTTTGAGCACTACGGTGCAGCCGGCGGCCAGCGCCGGAATCAGCTTGGCCAGCGCCAGCTGATTCGGGTAGTTGTAGGCGATGATCGCCCCGACCACCCCGGCGGCCTCCTTCTCCACCCAGCGGTGATGCTGCTGTCCCAGGTATTCGATATCGCCGAGGTCCTCGGTCATCGGGTAGGTCTTCAACAGATCGGCGTAGTAGCGGGCGATGGCGATCGGCCCGTCAAGCTGCGGCCCTGCGGTCAGCGCGCGGGTGGCGCCCACTTCGGCGATCGTCAACTCGCGCAGTTCCTCGCTGTGCTCCAGCAGCGCCTTGTGCAACTGGTCGAGACATCTGATGCGGAAGTCGACATCGGTCGACCAGGGGGTGGTGTCGAACGCACGCCGCGCTGCCGCGATCGCCCTCTCGGCATCGGCCACCGTGCCGTCCGGCGCGTAGCCGACGACGTTCCCGTTGGCGGGGTTCAACGACGGAAAACTCCGCCCGTGCTCCGCGGCGACCAGCTGGCCGTCGATCAGCATCCGCCGGTTGACGTTCGGCCCGGAATCGCCCTCCTTAGCATTGTTTCCCCGTACGATCGCGGCCGTCGTGTCCTGCGCTGGCATCGAGCCTCCCGAGATCAAATGGGTTTCTCACCCCGCCGAATCTGGTGGCCCGACACTAACACATAAAATAGTTGACTCGGTCGTCTATCTGCGGTTAGCTGATCCGCGAGAGCTGCCGTTCGGTGCGAAGGATCGCCGTGGCACAGACGGCGCGGGGTGACGACAACATCGTGGGGTCCCGGCGCAGTCTCCAGCCCGCGATACCCGCCGCCCGCAACTCGAAGCCTAAGACCGACGGCCACGAACACCCGGCAAGGAAGGTAAGCAACCGTGAAGGTTTGGGTTGATCCGCGACGCTGTCAGGGGCACACGTTGTGCGCGATGATCGCTCCGGAGATGTTCGTTCTCAGCGACCTCGATGGCAGTTCCTCGGCGGTCTGCGAGGTGGTTCCGCCGGATCAGGAGGATCTGGTGCTCGAGGCCGCGCACTCCTGTCCGGAGCAGGCCATCGTCATCGAGGAATCTCAGAACGGTTCGGCCATCGGCGCTGACTATGCGAAGACTACGGAGGTAAGTGCGTGAGCGACGGGATCCTCACCGATAGCGATCGTCGGAAGAACAGCTATCACTACGATCGGCACACCCCCGAGTACCGGTTCCAGTTCGAGAAGGTCACCGAGGAGTTGCAGCAGCGCTGCCCGGTGGCCTGGACCGACACCTACGGCGGGCATTGGGTGGCCAGCAGCAGTGAGGCGGTGTTCGAACTGGCCCGCTGCCCCTATATCTCCAACGATCACGACTTCAACAACGAACGACGGGGCTATCAGGGAATCACCATCCCCGCCAAGCCGATCCCGATCCGCGCAGGCATCCTGGAAATGGATCCGCCCGAGCACCGCGTGTACCGCAACGTGCTCAACCCGTATCTGTCCCCGGCGGCGGTCAAGCGCTGGGAGCCGTTCATTGACGAGATCGTGCGCGCGTCCATCGACGAGAAGATCGAGTCCGGGCGCATCGACTTCGTCGACGATCTGGCCAACGTCGCCCCGGCGGTCATCACGCTGGCCATGCTGGGCATCCCGCTGACCAAGTGGTCGCTGTACAGCGAGCCCGCCCATGCCCTGGTCTACACGCCGGAGAATTCCCCGGAAGCGCCCAAGGTCCTCGAGCAAAATCAGCAGATGGCGATCGACCTGATGGCCAATGTCGCCGAGATCCGCCAGGGCCCCCGTCCCGGGCTGATCAATGCCCTGATCGAGTTGCGTATCGACGGTGAGCCCGCCCCCGATATCGAGATCCTGGGCATGCTCACGCTGCTCATCGGTGGCGGGTTCGACACCACGACGGCGTTGACCGCGCATTCGCTGGAGTGGTTGGGGCAGAACCCCGATCAGCGTCAGCGTCTGATTGACGAGCGCGACACCCTGTTGGATTCGGCCACCGAGGAGTTTTTGCGCTTCTACACCCCCGCCCCCGGCGACGGGCGTACCTTCGCCGAAGACGTTGAGATCAACGGCACCCGGTTCAAAGAGGGCGAACGGCTCTACATCTCCTGGGCCATGGCCAACCGCGACCCCGCCGTGTTCCCCGAGCCCAACAAGATCATCCTCGACCGAAAAGGCAACCGCCACTTCGGCTTCGGCCTCGGTATCCACCGCTGCATCGGGTCCAACCTGGGCCGCACGGTGTTCAAGTCGATGCTCAACGCGGTGCTGGACCGCATACCCGACTACCGCTGCGATCCCGAGGGCACTGTGCACTACGAGACCATCGGCGTCATCCAGGGTATGCGGCACCTGCCCGCCACCTTCACCCGCGGCCGGCCGCTTGGCCCGGGCCTGGACGAGACCTTAGCCAAGCTCCAAAAGATCTGCGACGAACAGGAACTGGCCCGACCCATCACCGAACGCAAAGAATCCGCACGGATCGACTGAGCGCAACCGGATGTTACTGGAGTTCGATGCCGACCAGCGGCTGTGGCGGGACACGGTGCGCGATGCCGTGGCCAAGCAGTGCCCTCCGACCTTGGTGCGCGGCGTCGCCGAACAGGGCCTCGATCCGATGCTGTTGTGGAAGGTGTACGTCGGTGCGGGGTGGACGGAGCTGACCGACCCGGCCAACGCGGTTGAACTTGCCATTGTGCTAGAGGAACTCGGTCGCGCGACGGACCCGACGCCGTATCTGGCCACCATGACCCAGTTCGCCCCGCTGGCCGGTGACCGCCACGATCCGCAGCGGGCGGGCGCAGCGGTCTATGACGGGGTGACGGCCCACCGAGACGCCGACGGCTGGTTGCTGAACGGAACGGCGCGGCACGTCCTCGACGGCGACCGGGCGCAGCAACTGGCGGTTGTGACCGGCGCCGGTGTGTTCGTGGTCGCCGCCGACGAGGTCGTCGCCAGGAGGAATTCCGTCTTCGATCCGGTGTTGCACGTGGCCGACGTGGCGTTTGCCGGCGTGCGGGTGGCCGACGCTGATCGGCTGCACACCGACCCGGCGAGCCGCCGTCACCTGGCGCTGACCGGGCTGGCGATGACGATGGTCGGGGCGTGCCAGCGTGTCCTCGACCTGGTCCTCCAGCATGTCCGGGAGCGTCATCAGTTCGGTGTGCCGATCGGTTCGTTCCAGGCGGTCCAGCACAAGATGGCCGACATGCACGTGGCCATCGAGCGGGCCCGCGCCCTGTCGTACTTCGCCGCGCTGACGATCTCCGCCGACGACCCCCGGCGACGATTGGCAGCGGCCATGGCCAAGGCCTCCGCCGGTGAGTGCCAAGCTTTGGTGTTCCGTCACGGCCTACAGTCGTTCGGCGCGATGGGTTTCACGTGGGAGAACGACGTGCAGTTCGCGCTCAAGCGCGCCAAGGCCGGCGAGTTGATGCTCGGCGGTGCGGCCGAGCACCGAGCCATGATTGCCGAGGAGTGGCATGCAGCTCACGTTTGACGCCGATGTCGAGGCATTCCGCGCCGAGTTCGCGGCGTTCCTCGACGAGCATCTGCCTACCGAGGCCGAGACGCAAGAGCGACCGCGGTCGGTCTCGCACATGCCGCAGTGGGCGCGTCGCTGGCAGCGGCTGTTGTTCGACAACGGCTGGCTGCTGCCCGGCCAGCCGCCGGAATTCGGCGGACGCGACGCGACAATGCTGCAGCAATTCGTGTATCTCGAGGAGCTGTCACGCCGTCGGGTCTACCACACCCATAATCCGCAGGGCGTGGATATCGTTGCGGCGTCGCTGCTTTCGTTCGGCACCGACGAGCAGAAGCACCGCTGGGCGGTGCCGATCCTGCGGGCGGAGATCACCGCCTCGCTAGGGATGAGCGAACCTAGCGCAGGCTCCGACCTCGCATCGCTACGAACCCGCGCGGTGCGTGATGGCGACCACTTCGTGATCAACGGCCAGAAAGTGTGGACGTCGGGCGCCCACGACGCCGATGTGTTACTGACGTTCGTGCGCACCGATCCCGATGCCCCAAAGCACAAGGGCATCAGCGTATTGCTGATCCCCACCGACACCCCGGGCGTGGTGCGGCGGCCATTCCCGCACATCTGCGGCACGGACGATCTGGATTTCAACGAGGTGTTCTTCACCGATGCGCGGGTCCCCGCCGAGAATCTCGTCGGTGGGCTCAACGAGGGCTGGCGAGTGGCCAACGGGTCACTCGGACACGAACGCACGATGATGTGGCTCGCCCAAGCCGAGCGACTGGAAAACGTCATCGCCGATTTCCGCCCGAACACCGCACTCGAGCGCGACCAGCACGCCACTCTGGTGATGGACCATCAGGCGCTGCGGCTGCTCGGCTCGGCGGCGCTGGCCCGCGCCGCACGCGGCGAACAGGACGTGCCCGCCCTGTCGGTGCTCAAATTGCTCGGCTCGGAAGCCGAGACGCGCGCGACAGAGCATGCCCTGGCATCTGCCGGCGTCGACGGGCTGATCCATCCCGGGGCGACGGGCCCATACGCGCACATGAATCCCGACAACTACTTCGCCAGCTGGTTCGACCGCCACGCACGCAGCTTCTCGGCCACCATCGCCGGCGGCACCTCCGACATCCAGCGCAACATCATTGCCCAACGCGTGCTGGGCCTGCCTCAACGTTAACGGTGCCTACTCGCCCTCGTGACCGCCGGACGTCGCGAGCGTGGTCAACTTGATCGGGTTGAAGTACTCCTTGTGCAGGATGATCTTGCCGTCCGCGAAGCGAAACACGCCGACGTAGGAATTTCGGTATTCACCGCCCTGTCCCTGCGGGCCTTTCAAGGGACACACGCTGTGGTATTCCGCGATGAGCGCGTCCGAATCGCTGACGTTGTACCACTCGTCGACCGTGAAGTCCATGCGCACGAATGCCGGCAGAATCACGCCGCGCATCTGATCGAGGATCATTTGTTTGCCCACCAATGGCGGCACATCCTCCATGGACGGTGCGAACGGCACCATCATCACCGCGTCGTCGGCCAGGTGTTGCCCCGCACCGTCGATGTCCAGCGAGCCGATCCTGTCCAGGTAGTCGGTCACGATGTCGACTTTGCGTTGAAACGTCAGTGGCATGTTCGGCTCCCAATGTTGCGTTATTCAGTCCGTTGCTGGCGAGGGCGAACCCCACCAACCCGTAGGCCCCGTTAGGCGTTGCACGGCAACGCATAACTGCCTGGCTCCCGTGCCGTGGAGGCGCTAAGGCGTCAATATAGTTGACTAGGTAGGTTGTCTACGGTTAGCTCAATACATAGAGTTCCTAACCGGTGAGGAAGTTGCTGTGACACAGATGGATGTGCGAGCGCAGGCCGACCCCCGTCCGGTGCCCGCACCCGATGATGTCAGCCGCTTCTACTGGGAGGCCGCCGCAGATCATCGACTGGTCCTACAGCGCTGCCGCGCGTGCCACAAAATGCAGTACCCGCCGGAGATCTGCTGCATACATTGCCAGGGCGAGGAATTCGAGGCCGTCGAGACCACTGGCCGTGGCGTGATCTACTCCTATTCGGTGGTGGACCGGCCGCTGCACGCGGGGTTCGTTGACGCCCTCCCCTATGTGGTGGCTCTTGTCGAGCTCGACGACCAGCCCGGGCTTCGCATCCTGACCAACCTCGTCGATGTGCCGGCGGGGACGCCGCTGTCTTGCGGGTTGCCGGTCGAAGTCACCTTCGAGGAGCGGGGTTCCGTCACGTTGCCGCAGTTTCGGTTTCTCGGGACCACCTCGTGAGGACGTTGGCACGCGAGGTCGCCATTGTGGGCGTGGGCTACTCGGAGCTCAGCCGAACGGGCGAGCCCAATCCCAACGCGCTGGCCCTGGCCGCGGCGAAGAACGCGCTGTCGGACGCCGGGGTGACGAGCACGGACGTCGACGGCATTTTCGAGTACAAGTTCGGTCCGGAGTCTCCCGGCGCCCAGGACATGGCGCGGCTGCTCGGGGTGCCCGACCTCGCCGCCTTCGCCGATATCTTCCCCAGCGGCCCGTCGGGCGTGGCGGGCGCGCTGGCCGGGGTCATGGCCGTCGCGTCGGGTGCCTGCGAGACCGTGCTGGTGTTCAGGTGCCTCACTCGCGCCGCGGGCCACCAGGGCGGCGTGGCCAGCGGCCCGGAGACCGTGAGCGGACGCGATCAGTTCCTCACCCCCTACGGGTATCTCGGCGGCATCCTGGTATTGCTCGGTCTCAAGAAACAGCGGTGGATGGCCGAGTACGGACGCCCTGAGGAGGATTTCGGCCGCATCGCCGTCAACGCGCGGCGCTGGTCCGCGCTCAACCCGCGCGCGGTGATGCGTGACCAGGTGACGATGGACGACTACCTGTCGTCGCGGATGGTCGCCGATCCGCTGCGCGTCCTCGATTGCGACTATCCGGTCAACGGGGCGGTGGCTACCGTCATCACCACGGCCGAGCGGGCCGCTGATCTCCGTCAGCCGCCGGTGCTTGTCGACGCCATGACGTACGCCACAGGCAAGGGCGCGGACTGGATCTTCGACTGCGATTTCCTGTATGGAGGAGCGATCGACTGCGCGAACCGGCTGTGGCGACGATCGTCTGTCACGGTGGCCGATGTCGACGTCGCCCAGATCTACGACGGCTTCACCCCGGTGACCGTCGCCTGGATCGAGGCGCTGGGCGCCTGTGGGCAAGGCGAATTCGGCGACTGGGTGGGCGACGGGAGCCGGTTGGGTCCGGGCGGCGACTTCCCGCTCAACACCGCAGGCGGACAGCTCGCCGAGGGCCGGCTGCACGGCATCGGCTTCCTGAACGAGGCGGTGCTGCAGCTGCGGGGCCAGTGCGGGGACCGGCAGGTTCCGGACGCGCGGGTCGCGGTCGTGACAAGCGGGGTGTACCCGCAATGCGGTGCAATGGTATTGACTGGGGCATGACCGAGTCACCGCAAACCCCGCAGAATCGCCGCGCCGACGACGCCCTGTGGCGTGCCATGCCGCGGCGCAACACCCAAAAGGTCTCCCACCTGCTGGCCGCTGACCTGCGGCACCAGATCCTCAACGGGCAACTCGCCGCCGACCAGCAGCTGCCGTCCGAAGCCGAGCTCACCGCACGGTTACGGGTCTCCCGGGAGACGCTGCGCGAGGCGCTGAGAATCCTTGAGTCACAACAGCTGGTGGAGGTCCGTCGCGGTCGTGGCGGCGGCGCCGTCGTGCGCCGCCCAGGCCTGGAGGCAGTTGGCCGCTATGTGGCGCTGCTGCTACAGCTGCGCAAGACGACGCTGGCCCACCTGGAAGAGGCCCGGTCGGTGATCGAGCCCCCAGCCGCAGAACAGGTCGCCATTCGGGCCGGCTACGACGATCTCGACAACCTCGTCACCCTGCATGATGCAGAGCGGGCCGCAGAGGGTGATCCACTGGCGTTCGTCACCGCAATGTCGGCCTTCGATCAGGCGGTTACCGAGTTGTCGGGTAACCGCACCCTCGGCGTCATCGCCGGTGTGTTCCGCGACATCTACGCCGGCCAGGTCTATTCGGCGATCGGCAGCGACAACGCCGTGTCGGCCGAGCGCATCGCCCGGCGGGTTGTGGTCAGCCACAGCGCGTTCCTCGATGCCGCCCGCCGCCGCGACGCATCGCTGGCCCAAAAGACCTGGAGTGACTATCTATTCACCACAAGCCGAATGCTGGTCAGCCGCGACGTCAGACGTCAACCCATCGACATGGCCCCGCTGTGGCGAGCACAGGCCGGACAGGCTGGTGCTGAGCCGACGCCGCGGCGGGCTGTGGTGGTGGCCGCCGAGATACGCTCACGCATCGCCGAAGGCGGCCTGCGCGAGGGCGACCGACTGCCACCGCTGGCCGATCTCGCCGACGAGTTCGGCATCTCTCGACCAACGCTGCGCGAAGCGCTGCGGATCCTGGAGATGGAGTTTCTGCTCGACCTGCGCACCGGTGACAGAGCCGGAGCGTCGGTCCGCACACCCTCTACCCGGGTCGCCACCCAGCTGGCCGGCATCGTGCTGGAGTTCCGCGGCACCACGCTCGCCGACTGCTACCGGGCCATGCGGCTCGTCGAGCCCCCCATCATGGGCCTGGTCGCGTTGCGCATCGGCCCCAAACAGCTCAGGGCACTCGAGGGTATGACCTCCGAGCTAGCCGCCGCCATCGAGGACACCGCCCGGTTCGTCACGACTTGGTGGGAGGCGGAGAAGGTCGCGTTCTCTGCCGTCAAGAACCCGGCCCTGACCGTCATCGCCGAGATCTTGCACTGGGTACGCGTCGGGGTGCAGCCCGCGATCACCGCCGACGCGAAGAGCATGCCTGGGGTGAGCACGACCAGCCGCAAGGCGCAGGGCCTCTTCTCGGAGTTCGTCACGGCCGCCTCCGGCCGCGACCCTGCCCGTGCTACCGAGGTCTGGGCGGCAGCCCTTGAGACCAACGCACCGTGGATTGAGGAATCAGAGCTCGGTCACCGGCTGGTGCTGGACCTGATGAATTGGCCTGGGCGCCTTGCCGATTGAGTGCCACATCCGAATAAGGAGGACCGATGAACGTCGACGACCTGATCCTGGTGAGCGTTGACGACCATGTCATCGAACCGGCACACATGTTCGAGGGCCGCGTTCCGAAGAAGTATGAGGACAGCGCCCCACGCTTCGTTCGTCGCGACGACGGGACGATGGCCTGGCGCTACGAAGGCCAGGAGATCCTCAACACGGCGCTCAACGCGGTCGCGGGCCGTCCGCCAACGGAATTCGGTACGGAGCCGACCTGCATCGAAGAGATCCGGACCGGCTGCTACGACATTCACGGCCGGGTCAAAGACATGAATGCCAACGGCGTGCTCGGGTCGATGTGCTTCCCCTCCTTCCCCCGGTTCTGCGGGCAGTTGTTCGCCGACACCGCGGACCGCGACCAGGCCGCCGCGATGGTCCGCGCCTATAACGACTGGCACATCGACGAATGGGCGGGCACCTGCCCGGGCCGGATCATCCCCCTTGCGGTGCCGATGATGTGGGATCCGGCGGCCACCGCGGCGGAGGTGCACCGCATGGCGAAGAAGGGCTGCCATGCGGTGACATTCTCTTCCAGTCCTTACGATCTCGGCCTGCCCACGTTCTATTCCGAGCACTGGGACCCGTTCTGGGCGGCATGCGCCGACGAGGGCACCGTCGTGTGCATGCACCTCGGGTCGAATTCGCGTCCACCGACGACGTCTCCGGACGCGCCCATCGAGCTGGTCTACACGTTGTCACCCATAAGCCTGATGGCTACGGCGGGAGACCTGTTGTGGAGCCCGATCTTCCGGAAGTTCCCCACGCTGCGCGTGGCACTCTCGGAAGGCGGAATCGGCTGGCTGCCCTACTTCTTGGAGCGTGTCGACTACATCTACCACCACACCAAGTATTGGAGCGGCATGGATCTGGGTGACCGCCTGCCCTCGGAGATCTTCTCCGAACACGTGATCCTGTGTTTCATCGACGACGCGGTGGGCATCGAGAATCGCCACCGTCTCAACATCGACAACATCACCTGGGAGTGCGACTACCCGCACTCGGACTCCACCTGGCCAGTCGCGCCCGAGACACTGATGATGTCGCTGAGCGGCGTACCGGACGACGAAATACACAAGATCACCCATCTCAACGCGATGCGGCACTTCTCCTACGACCCGTTCGCCCATCTCCCCCGGGACCGGGCGACCGTGGCGGCGCTGCGCGACCAGGCCGTCGGCTGGGATATCAGCGTGAAGTCAGTCAAGCACCTCCGGCCGGAAACGGCGAGCACGGCAAGGGCCTTCTGATGAAGCTGCGCGACAAGGTCGTGGTCATCACGGGATCGGGCGGCGGAATCGGTGCAGCGTGTGCGCGGCGCTTCGCAACAGAGGGCGCGAAAGTCGTTGTCACCGACATTAATTCCGATGGGGTTCAGCGCGTATCGGATTCGATCGGCACGGTCGGCTTGGCCGGCGACATCACCGCTGAAGATACTGTGCGTGCCGTCGCCGAGCTCGCCCGAACCACCTATGGCGAAATCGATGTCTGGTTCAGCAACGCCGGTTATGCCGGCCCGCGCCTAGCCGGGGATATTGCCGGTGACCGCCTGTGGGACCTCAGCTGGCGGCTCCACGTGATGTCTCATGTGTACGCGGTACGCCAAGTGCTGCCGTCAATGCTTGAACGCGGTGACGGCTACCTGCTTCAAACGGCATCGGTCGTCGCGCTGACCACGCATCCCGACAAAGCCGCCTACGCGGTGACCAAGCATGGCGCACTGGCTTTATCAGAATGGCTGGCGATGACCTACCGACCCAAAGGAGTCAAGGTCTCCTGCTTCTGTCCCGGCCCAATGCTCACCCCCATGCTGATGTCGGACGGCATACCCGCCGATCACCCGATCCTGCAGAACGCGGCCACCCCGGAAGAGGTCGCCGAACGACTGGTGGGCGCAATCGAGGCCGAGCAATTCCTCATCGTGGACTCCTCGATGGGGCTCGATTCCCTGACCGCCAAGGCCGCCGACTACGAACAGTGGATCGTTGATATGACCGCCCTCATAAATAGTTGACTCTGTCTGCTATATTGACCTGGTCGTCGAGGGTCAACCAGGTCGCGGAACGTCTGAACTAGAGGGAGAAGCGATGGCCGAGCAGAAGGTCGACGCCTATGGCGGCACGATCTTCAGCGGAGCCGGGGACGTGCTGACACGGCGCCCGCAGGACGCCTATGCACGGATGCGGGCCGCCGCTCCGGCGATGAGAATCGAGGGCTCCGGTGTCGAAGTGACCACCCGGGCGGCGATGACCAAGGTTTTCCGTCGCCCGGAGATCTACTCATCCCAGATGCCCGCCGGACATTTCGGCAATGCCCGGCCGCTGATCTCCATCGAGCTGAATCCACCGGACCAGCGCAAGTTCCGCAAGATCCTCGATCCGCTGTTCACGCCCAAGCATCTCGAGCAACGTCCGGCACAGCCGCATCCCGCACTACCGCGTCAAACCGGGCGCCGAGCTCGCTTACACCGTCGGGCTCCGCTCGGTGGACTCCTTCCCAATGGTGCTCGGCGAATCCGTGTAATCCCTTCGACCCAGGAACAGGACCAGCACATGGCCGACAAGTTCATCCAGATCGTGTTTTCGAACCCGCTGCCAGGCAGGGATGACGAGTTCAACGAGTGGTACGACAACGTCCACATACCCCAACTTCTCGCGGTGCCTGGCATGCTGTCCGCTCAGCGATACACCCTGCGTGACTCCGAGATGTACCGTGTCCCAGGTGGATTCGTTCCTGAGCACCAGTACGCCATCATCTACGAGATGGAGGGCGACGTCGATACGATCATGCAAAAGATCCAGGAAGCCGTTGCCGCCGGCCAGATCGGGATGCACGAGAGCCTCGACATGAACAGCTGGCGGTTGGCGTTCTGGACCCCGCGTGGCCCGAAGGTCGAAGCGCAATGACCTCCGGCATCGACGCTCAACAGTTGGGCAGATGGCTCGATCAGCAGGATGCACCCGGGCATGGCGAGCTACCCGCGATAGAAACCATTTCCGGTGGGTCGCAGAACACGTTGCTGCGTATCACGCGCGGTGATCACCGCATGGTGCTGCGGATGCCCGGGGAGCGCGCCGACGAGAAGCGGCTTAACGAACTGCTGCGCGAAATGCGGCTGGTCCGGGCGCTCAAGGGCACCGACGTGCCGCACGCCGAACTGATCGCGGCTGATGAGTCCGGCGAACTGCTGGGCAAGCCGTTCTATGTGATGGCCGAGATCGACGGGTGGAGCCCGATGGGCAACGGCTGGGAAGCGCCGTTCGACACGGACTTGGACGCCCGCCGTGGCCTAGCGTTCCAACTGATAGAGGGCGCGGCGAAACTGGGCCGAGTCGACTGGCGCGCCCAGGGGCTCGAGGGATTCGGCCGCCCCGAGGGCTTCCATGAACGTCAGCCCGATCGCTGGCTGTCGTTCCTACGCTCCTTTCAGGTCCGGGAGCTGCCCGGTCTGGACGTCGCCGCGGACTGGCTGCGCGCCAACGCGCCCAGCCACTTCACACCGGGCATCATGCACGGTGACTACCAGTACGCGAACGTCATGTACGCACACGGCGCACCCGCGCGACTGGCCGCACTGGTCGACTGGGAAATGACCACGATCGGTGACCCACTGTTGGACCTGGCCTGGGCACTGCTGGGCTACGACGGCGAGGAGCCGCAAACCGATTTCTATCTAGACGTGACCGGGATGCCCAAGCGCAGCGAGCTTCTCGCGCACTACGAGAAAATAAGCGGCCTGTCGACAGAGAACATCGACTACTACCTGGTACTGGCCAGTTTCAAGATCGGCATCGTGCTGGAGAGGACATACGCCACCGCGGTCAAGAGCGGCAAGGGAGACCCCCGGGTCGTCGGGGCCTTCGGGCCGATGGTCCTGCAGTCGATTGCCAAGGCCGCCGACCTGGCACAATCGCTGCCCACGCAAGTGCGCTGATGATCCAGAACTTTTCCAGACGATAGAGGAGACCGCATGGCTTGGGACTTCGAGACCGACGCCGAATATCAGGCGTTGCTGGACTGGGCGGACGCCTTCGTATGCGATGAGGTTGAGCCGCTGGATCTGGTGTGGCCTGGACAAGAGTTCGTCCCGCTCAACGAAATTCGGCACAAGGCAATCGACCCACTCAAGGACCAGGTACGCAGCAAGGGCCTGTGGGCCACCCACCTCGGCCCCGAACTCGGCGGCCAGGGCCACGGCCAGCTCAAACTCGCGCTGCTGAACGAGATCCTCGGCAGGTCCATGTGGGCACCAATCGTGTTCGGCTGTCAGGCACCCGATACCGGCAACGCGGAGATCATCGCGCACTACGGCACTCCGGAGCAGAAGGAGCGCTACCTGCAGCCCCTACTCGACGGTCAGCTGTTCTCCAGCTACTCGATGACCGAACCGCAGGCCGGAGCGGACCCGACGCAATTCAAGACACGGGCGGTACGCGACGGTGACGACTGGATCATCAACGGACAGAAGTTCTTCTCCTCCAACGCCAAGACCGCCGCGTTCTTGATCGTGATGGCAGTGACGAACACCGAAGTGAGCCCCTACCAAGGCATGTCAATGTTCTTGGTGCCCACCGACACCCCGGGCGTGAACATCCTGCGCAATGTCGGACTGTACGGCGAGCCCGACAACGAGGGGCTACATGCGCTGATCCATTACGACAACGTGCGGGTGCCGGCCGAGGCGCTGCTCGGCGGCGAAGGACAGGCGTTCGTCATCGCACAGACGCGCTTGGGCGGTGGGCGCATTCACCACGCCATGCGCACCATCGGCTTTGCCCGGCAGGCCCTGGACATGATGTGCGAACGCGCGCTGAGCCGCCAGACCGCGGGAAACCGGTTGGCGGACAAGCAGTTCGTGCAGGGATTCATCGCCGATTCGTATGCCCAGCTGCAGCAATTCCGGCTTTTCGTGCTCTACACCGCCTGGCAGATCGACAGGTACCACGATTACAAGAAAGTCCGCAAGGACATCGCCGCGGTGAAGGCGACAATGCCGACAGTGCTGCACGATATCGCCTGGCGCGCAATGCAAGTGCACGGTGCACTCGGCGTCAGCAACGAGATGCCGCTGTTCAAAATGATCCACGGCGCTGCCGCGATGGGACTGGTCGACGGCCCCACCGAGGTACACAAGACCACGGTGGCCCGCCAGGTGCTGCGGGACTACTCGCCCAGTGACGACCTGTGGCCCACGGCGTGGATCCCGAAGAAACGCGACGCCGCCCGGGCCAAGTACGCGCAATACCTTGAACTCGAAGTGGGCAACCTCTGATGCCAGGCCGCGTCGATGGCAAAGTCGCACTCATCACCGGTGCGGCGCGGGGTCAAGGCCGCAGTCACGCAGTGCGGTTGGCACAGGAAGGGGCCGACATCATCGCCGTCGACATATGCAAACCGATCTTCGGGTCGTCGGCCCCGCCCGCCGCACCCGAGGATCTCACCGAGACCGCCGATCTGGTCACGGCACTGGGCCGCCGCATCGTCACCGCCGAGGTCGATGTGCGCGACTACTCCGGCCTGAAGGCCGCGGTGGACAGTGGTGTCGAGCAGCTGGGCAGGCTGGACATCGTGGTGGCCAACGCGGGCGTCGCCGATGGCAGCGGCGGCTCGCTCGACCAAACCACCGAAGAGCTGTGGCAGGCCACCCTGGACGTCAACCTAAGTGGGACCTGGAAGACCGTGAAAGCCTGCGTCCCACACCTGGTGGCCGGCGGCCGCGGCGGTTCGGTCATCCTGACCAGCTCGGTGGCCGGGCTCAAGGCATACCCCAACATGGGTCACTACGGCGCCACCAAGCACGGCATGGTGGGTTTGATGCGCGCATTCGCCGTCGAGCTCGGCCAGCACATGATCCGGGTCAACTCGATACACCCGTCCCACACCAACACTCCGATGCTGATGAACGACATCACTTACCGCCAATTCCGCCCCGATCTGGACCATCCCGTGCAGGACGACATCGTCAGCATCTGCCAGATGTTCCACACGCTGCCGATCCCCTGGATCGAGCCGGAAGACATCAGCAACGCCGTACTGTTCCTCGCGTCCGACGAATCCCGTTACATCACCGGCGTGACGCTGCCAGTCGACGGCGGCAGCATGCTCAAGTAAGCGGCCTCGCGGTCCCGAATCCAAAGGAGCCCAACAGATGTACATCGAGTACGACGTGGCCGAGGCCATCGCAACCATCACGCTCAACCGGCCAGAGGCGGCCAACGCGCAGAACACCGCGCTGCTCGACGAACTGGACGCCGCCTGGACGCGGGCCGCGAACGACCCGGACGTCACCGTGATCGTGTTGCGCGCCAACGGAAAGCACTTTTCCGCTGGACATGACCTCAACGTCGACGATCCCGTCCCCGACAAGATCACGTTGGAGCTGATGTATCAGCATGAAAGTCGCCGGTATTTGGAGTACAGCCTGCGCTGGCGGAACGTGCCCAAACCCTCAATCGCCGCTGTCCAGGGCCGCTGCATCGCCGGTGGGCTGCTGCTGTGCTGGCCGTGTGATCTGATCGTCGCGGCTGACAACGCACTGTTCTCCGATCCGGTGGTGCTGATGGGCATCGGCGGCGTCGAATACCACGGGCACACCTGGGAACTCGGTGCCCGCAAGGCCAAAGAGATCCTGTTCACCGGGCGCCCCCTCACCGCGGAAGAAGCGGAGCGGACCGGCATGGTGAACCGGGTGGTGCCGCTCGACGAGCTCGACACCGAAACCAGAACGCTGGCCGAGCAGATCGCCAAGATGCCGCCGTTCGCACTGCGCCAGGCCAAGCGGGCGGTCAACCAGACCCTGGACGTCCAGGGCTTCTACGCAGCGATCCAGTCGGTGTTCGACATCCACCAGACCGGTCACGGAAACGCATTGAGCGTGAGCGGTTACCCCATACTGGTGAACCTGGACGACATGAAGGCCACAATCAAGTAAGAGCCGACAGCGAGAGGAACGGCCATGAACCAAGACGACATGATCCTGATCAGTGTCGACGACCACATCGTCGAGCCACCGGGTATGTTCAAGAACCATCTGGCCAATAAGTATGTCGATGAGGCGCCGCGGTTGGTGCACAACCCGGATGGGTCGGATACCTGGCAGTTCCGCGACATCGTGATCCCGAATGTGGCCCTGAACGCAGTAGCCGGCCGGCCCAAGGAGGAGTACGGGCTGGAGCCGCAGGGCCTCGACGAGATCCGGCCGGGGTGCTACAACGTCGACGACCGGGTCAAAGACATGAACGCCGGCGGCATCCTGGGATCGATCTGCTTCCCGTCGTTCCCCGGCTTCGCCGGCCGTCTGTTCGCCACCGAGGATCACGAGTTCTCGCTGGCGCTGGTGCAGGCCTACAACGATTGGCACATCGACGAGTGGTGCGGGGCATATCCGGCGCGGTTCATTCCGATGGCGCTGCCGGTGATCTGGGACGCCGAGGCGTGCGCGGCAGAAGTGCGACGGGTGTCCAAGAAGGGTGTGCACGCGCTGACGTTCACCGAGAACCCGGCAGTGATGGGATTTCCGAGCTTCCATGACGACTACTGGACCCCGTTGTGGAAGGCGTTGGTGGACACCGACATGGTGATGAACGTGCACATCGGCTCCTCGGGCAAGCTGGCGATCACGTCACCCGACGCTCCGCCGGACGTGATGATCACGTTGCAGCCGATGAATATCGTGCAGGCCGCGGCGGATCTGCTGTGGTCGGCGCCGATCAAGAAGTATCCGGATCTCAAGATCGCCTTGAGTGAGGGTGGCACCGGCTGGATTCCGTACTTTCTGGAGCGCGCGGATCGCACCTATGAGATGCACTCGACCTGGACGGGCCAGGACTTCGGCGGCAAGTTGCCCAGTGACGTCTTCCGCGAGCACTTCTTGACCTGTTTCATCTCCGATCACGTCGGGGTGGCGTTGCGCAACGAGATCGGCATCGACAACATCTGCTGGGAGGCCGACTACCCGCATTCCGATTCGATGTGGCCCGGGGCCCCCGAGCAGCTGCACGACGTACTCACCAAGTACAGCGTGCCCGACGACGAGATCAACAAGATGACCCACCTCAACGCGATGAAGTGGTATTCGTGGGATCCGTTCACGCACATCACCCGTGAGCAGGCCACCGTCGGGGCGCTGCACAGGGCAGCCGAAGGCCACGACGTCTCCATCCGGGCGCTGTCCCACCACAAGAAGGAAGCCATCGCGAGCTTCAGCGCTTTCGCCAAACAGGTGGAGGGCAGCGACTAGCGTGCTGAGTCGCTAAGTGGCACCCAGCGTGTCATGCCGAGTTCGGCACTGTGTAACAACATTCGCCGATGATCCGTGCGCAGGACCCACCGAGGCGACTCATACGTCACCGAGCGGTACCGCGACCGCGATGCCGCCACCTGGACGGCGCGCGCGGGGTTTGCCCCTAAAGTGGTTCGTTCACGTCACGGCCGGTTCACTGACCGGGACCGTTGGGCCACTTGACCATGCACCCGGCGTCGATCGGGATGCTGGCACCGGTCATGTACTTCGAGGCGTCCGAGGCGAGGAAGAGGACCAGCTCGGCGACGTCCTCGGGCTCCAGCCACGGCGTGGGCAGCGCGTGGTAGAACTCCGACGCCGGCCGGAAGTCTTCTTTGGTGACCGGGCCCTCCATGTCGGGCCGGAAAATCTGGTAGATGCCGTCGCAGTTCATCAGGTGGGTGTTGCAGTTGGTCGGGTGCACGACGTTGACCCGAATCCCGGTGGGCGCCAAGTGCAGAGCCATCTGCTGGGTGTATCCCACCAGCGCCTGCTTCGACCAGGCGTAGCCCGCCCCGCCGGGCCCCATGATCACCCGGGGGTCGACGTTGGAGGACATCGTGTTGGGGATCAATGCCGCGGTGGACCCGGTGATGATGATCGACGCGCCATTGCCGGCTCCGATCAGGTGCGGGACGGCTACCGCGACCGTGTTCATCACGCCGATGAGGTCGACGTCGACGGCGTCCTGGAAGTCCATCGGCTCGGGGTCGCCCATGGCCAGCGGCATGATCCCGGCGTTGGCCATGACCGTGGTCAGCTGGCCCAGTTCGGCCAAGCCCTGGTTCAGGGCATCGGCGAGCTGCTCGCGGTCACGGACGTCGGCCTTGACCGCCACGAAGCGCCGGCCCTCCCTCTCGACGAGCTTCTTGGTCTCCATCAGGTCGTCCCAGCTGGCCATCGGGTACGGGTTGGACTTGATGTCCTCACAGATGTCGATGCCGATGATGTCGGCACCCTCGCGCGCCTGCAGCACCGCGTGCGCCCGGCCCTGGCCGCGGCCCGCGCCGGTGATGAATGAGACCTTGCCCGCCATCCGTTCTGCCATCACTCCTCCTCGAGTTCCGTATTGGTGGTTGGTGTTTCGCGTGCTTCAGAGCGTGCGGAAGAGCCCGCCGTCGACCAGGATCTGGGCGCCGTTGATGTAGCTGGCCGCCTCGCTGGCCAGGAACACACACAGTCCGGCCATGTCCTCGGGTACGCCGATGCGCTTCATCGGGTTGGCCGCGGCCGCGATGGCCTGGTTCTCGGGTCCCCACGCCTTGGAGATGTCGGTGTCGAAGGCGCCCGGCATCACCAAGTTGGCGCGGACCTTGGGCGCCCAGGCCCCGGCCAGCGCCAGCGTCAGCGCGTTCAACCCCGCCTTGGCCATCGCGTAGGGCAAATCGGTGGCGTCTGGGCGCAGCGTCCCCGCCGTCGTGACGTTGATGATCGAGCCTCCGTCGCTCTCGGCCATTCGGGTCCCGAACAAAGCGCTGAGCCGGAATGGCCCACGCGCGTTGACCGCGTGGACTTTGTCGTAGAGCTCCTGGGTGACCGATGGCAGATCGTCGTAGAGCGGTGACATGCCTGCGTTGTTCACCAGCACGTCGCAGCGCCCGAAGGCGTCGTAGACGGCGTCGAGCAACACCTCGGCGTCGTCCCAGCGGCCGACGTGGCAGCCGACGGGCAATGCACGCCGCCCGGTGGCCGCCTCGATTTCGGCGGCGGCCGTCTTGCACTTGTCCAGCTTGCGGCTGGCGATGACGACGTCGGCGCCCGCCATCGCGAAGCCTTCGGCGGCGGCGCGGCCGATGCCCCGGCTCCCTCCGGTGACGACCGCGACCTTGCCGGACAGATCCAGCAGCTCGGGCAGCGCCTTCATCGGCAACAACCCACCGGCTCGACGGGCTTCTTATCGACTGCGCTCACGGGGTTCTCCACTTCGAGATCGGCCACTAGATGAGTTTCGCCTCTGCACTGGCGTTCGCGCACGAGATCGGCGCGTGCAGGGCCACCATAGCATCCGACCTAGTCAACTCTTTTCAGTTTCAGGCTGTCAACGCGGACGAACCACCGGACGACGGCTTGCCTCGCGAGCAGCGACATCGGTATGTTGAACCTTAGGCGGTTGACTAACTCAGGGAGAAGTATGGTGACGCTCGTCGATCGAGTCTCGAGTGCTGACGCGCCCCGGGCGTCCCTGGCCAATGCGGCCCGTGGGTTCGTCCCCCGGATCCGGACACTGGCACGGCAAATGGAGTTGGCCCGCCGGCTGGACGACGACCTCGTCGACGACATGGACACCGCGGGATTGTTCTCGGTGATCGTGCCGAAGCGGTGGGGCGGAGCCGGGCTGGGTCCGCACGAACTCAACGAGGTGGCCGAGATCATCGCCGCCGGCGATGTTTCGACCGCATGGGTCACTGTCTTCTACAACCTGCACAGCTGGTTCTTGTGCCGCTATCCGCTGGAGGTTCAGGAAGAGCTGTTCGCCAATGGGCCGTCGGTACGCAGTGCGGCGATCCTGTCGCGGCCTGGCACGGCCGAGCAGTCGGGTGGACAGCTACGCGTCAACGGCAGCTGGGGCTACGCGACGGGAATGTTGCACGCCTCGCACGCGCTGGTGCCGGTGATCATCGACGGCGACCAAGAGCTGCAGTGGGTGATCCTGCCGCGAGAGCAACTGGAGATCATCGACGACTGGGAGGTCGCATCGATGGCTGCCACCGGCAGCGTCACCATCACCGCGATCGACGCCGTCGTCCCGCAGAGCTGGGCCATCCCGTTCGGCGCGGCGATGTCGGCCAGCAATCACCGGGGCACGTTCCACGTAGACGAGGTCGTGCATCTGCCGTTCTCCGCATTGCGGTATGGATTGTCCTCGTTGTGCGTTGGCGCGCTCGATGCCGCGGTGGAGATCACCCGGGAGCGCCTGGGCAGCGCATCGGGAGTGAACAGCCCACCCCGGATCGAGCGCCCGGCCGCCCGGCTGCGGTGGGTCAACGCCTACCAGACCGCGCGCATCATGCGCCTGGTGCGCGATGCTGCGACCGAGGAGGTACTCCGGATCGCCCGTCGTGGAACGCCGCAGACGCTCGAGGAGGAAGCGCGCGCCGGGCTGCACGGTGCGACCGTCCTGCATACGGTGCGCGACACGTTGCGGGATCTGGTCGACGGCAACGGATCCAGCGGTTACCGGTCGGACAATCAGCTGCGCCGCATGTCGTCCGACATCGCGATGCTGTCGACGCATGCGGTGCACGGAGAATACGACGTCATGATGGACCGGCACGCCCGGTGGCTGCTCGGGATGGGCCTCGCGCCAGGCGATCCCGGCGCCCGGATGACGTAGTCTGCGGGTGCTAGGTGGGCTACGCGGAGGTTGCAGTCATGGCGTCGATTCCCTCAGATGACGTGCGGGAGCTCGACGCCCGGACGGCGTTGCTCGACGCCACCGAGCGGCTCATGCTCAGCGAAGGATATGCGGCCGTGACGTCGCGCCGGGTGGCCGCCGAAGCGGGTGTGAACCCCGGGCTCGTCTACTACTACTTCGGCCCGATGGACGAGCTCTTCTTGGAGGTTTTCCGGCGCAGCGCGGCGCGCAGCCTGGACCGGCAAGCCGAGGCGCTGGCCTCCGAGCAGCCGCTGTGGGCCCTGTGGGACCTGATCCGCGACCAAACCAATACCACGCTCAACGTGGAGTTCCTCGCCCTGGGCAACCACCGCAAGGCGGTCATGGCGGAGATGAAGGAGTTCTCGGTGCGGTTCCGGCGCCAGCAGTTCGAACGGCTATCGACGATTCTGGCGAAGTATGGGGTCGACACCGCGCAATGGCCCGCCGAGGCGGTGATGCTGTTGATGGACGGGGCGGCGCGGTTCATGGGCGAAGAGCACTCGTATGGCCTCAACCTCGGTCACGCCCCAACGATCGCGGTGGTCGAACGGCTGATCAGCCAGCTGGAAGGAAAGCGGCGCACGCGCGGGCGCCGCAAGGGTCGATGACGTTGCGATTCGGGGTGCTCTGGCCGTTCCGCAATCCCGAGTGGGCCCGCGTGGGCTGGGACGCGCTCTATCGCTCGCACCTTGACCTCATCGTCGATTCCGAGCGGATGGGCTTCGACGAGGCGTGGCTCACCGAGCATCACTTCATCGACGACGGCTACTCCCCTTCGCTGTTGCCGATCGGCGCCGCCATCGCCGCACGGACGCAACGGATTCGCATCGGGACGTTTTTGCTGTTGCTGCCGCTGCACAACCCGGTGCGGGTCGCGGAGGACACCGCCACGCTCGACCTCATCTCCGGCGGGCGGTTCGACCTCGGAGTGGGGCTGGGATACCGGACAGGCGAGTTCGACGATCAGGGCATCCCCGCCCGCGAACGCGCCGGGCGCATGCAGGAGAACCTGATGATCGTCCGCAGGCTGCTGTCGGGTGAGTCCGTCACGATCGACGGGCGCTACATCACGCTGCGCGGCATCCGCATCTCCCCGCCCGCGCTGCAGCGGCCGCACCCACCGATCTGGGTCGGTGGGACAGCGCCGAAGGCCGTGGAGCGGGCCGCGCGGATGGGCCTGCACTTCCTCACCGGTGGCCCGAGATCGGTCAGCGTCTACGACGACGCGCTGCGCGCCAACGGGAAGGATCCGCACGATTTCCACGTCGCCGCGATGCGGCCGACCTTCGTCGCGTCCACCCGCGAACGGGCCTGGGAAATCGCGGCAAAACCGTTGCGCTACATGGCGGCCGGCTATTTGCAGTGGACCGCCGAGGCCGAAGGTGCGACCGAACGGGCCGCGCCGCTGCCATCGGTCGAGGAGATCATCCGCAAGCAGTCCTTCGACTTCTTCGGCGAACCCGTGCTGGTCGGCACGCCGGACGACGTTATCGCCCAGATCGAGGAATACCGGGCAAGCTCACGGCTGACCGATCTGGTGTGCGGCATGGCGCTACCGGGGATGCCGCCCGACCAGATCCGGGCCGGCATGGAATTGTTTGCGCGAGAGGTCATCCCCCACTTTCGCCGGCCATAGCGTTCGTTACTTTGGCCGCTAGGGGATCACCGCGGGAAGCGTGTCCCATCCCCGCAGCGCCGACGATGACGCCATCCTGGCGTTGTCGATGTCGATGTGCCACTCGGGGAAGCGTTTCAGCAGCTCCTCCAAGGCAATCCGGCCCTCGAGCCGAGCCAGGGCCGCGCCCAAACAGTAGTGCGCGCCGATTCCGAAGCTCACGTGCTTGACGGGCTCGCGGTGGATGTCGAAGTGGTCACCGCCAGCGAATCGGCGGTCGTCGCGGTTGGCCGAAGCCATGAGAAACAACATGATGCTGCCCTCCGGCACGGTGTGGCCGTAGAACGCGGCATCCGTGCTCACATAGCGCGCGAACTGATGCCCCGGCGGTTCGAAGCGCAACACCTCTTCGATGGCCTGCGGGATCAGCGAGGGGTCTGCGACCAGTTCGCGCCGCTGATCGGGATGCTCAGCCAACACCTTGCCGGTCCAGGCGATCAGGTGGCCGGTCGTCTCGGCGCCGGCACTGGCGAGAAGTGTGGTGTAGGTCAACACTTCCGCACGTGTCAAGCGCCGGGTGGTTCCGTCATCGTCGGTGACCTCGCCATTGAGCAGGTCGGTCATGAGGTCGTCAGAGGGGTGCGCCGCACGCCAGTCGATGTACTCCGCGAACGACTCACCACTGCCGAATCCCTCCTGAGGATCCAGCGGCTCGCCCTCCTCGGTGCGCAAGCTTTTGTCCGTCTCCCGGCGATGAGACTCCTGGTCCGCCTCCGGAATACCCAGCAGCATCCCCATCGTCCGCATCGGCACCTGAGCGCCGAGATCGGCGATGAAGTCGAACCGGCCCGCACCGACGACGGAGTCCATACTGCGGGCGCAGAAGGCGCGGATCTTGGGCTCCAGCTCCGCGATCCTGCGGGGAGTGAACACCCCCGCGAGTACCCGCCGGTGCTTGGTGTGGATGGGCGGGTCTTCGTAGACGAACATCCCGGGTGGCATCGTGATGTCGGCGCGAATGAACTCCAGGATTCCCCCGCGACCCGAGATGAAGGTCTCGTTGTCGAGAAGGACGCGTTCCACGTCGTCGGCCCGGCTGACGGCATAGAAGTCGTGCTGGTCGTTGTAGTAGAGCGGCGCCTCTTCGCGCATCCGGTGATACACCGGGTAGGGGTCAGCGTCGATCTCGGGATTGAACGGGTCGTAGTACACGTCGCTGGGACTCTTCACCGCCACACTCGATCTCCTCTGGACCGCTCTGCACGAGCTGTTTAGTCAGCCGCCTAACACGCACCATACGGTGGCCGCATTTCTCAGACAAGCCCGAATTATGCGTGCGACTAACCCCGCGTTCCGCGATCTGCGATCGGTTGCCAAATCGGGGAGCCGCGTTGCGCGCGCAGCGAGGGGATGACCTTGCCGTCAAGGTCGGTGATGCCGTACTCGGCGGCGAGCTCGGCGGTGATGAAGGTGCCCCCGGAGCGTCGCATCAACTGCGGGTCGGTGGCCAGTGCGGCGATCACCAGGCCGGGGAACTCGGGCGAACACGCGATGGCGGGGTTGGTCACCGTCGCCTTCGTCATCTCGGGATTCCGCGCGAGGTTGAATTGCGCCCGTTCGGTGAGCGTCAAGCCTTGCCAGAGCGCAATCGAGGCGACCTTGTGCGGCTGGAGGTCGATCGCCATGTCCCGGGCCATCCGATCGACCGCCGCCTTGCACATCCCGAAGACGACACCGTAGGTGTAAGCCACACCGACATAGCCCGAGATGGCGACGATCAACCCGGACCGCTGGCCGGTCATGATCTGTGCCGCATGCCACGCGGCAACGAAGTTGGAGCGGACGCCGACGTCGACCATGTCCCAGTTGCTGAGTGGCTTCTCCCAGAACGGCTTCGGCTCGGTCAGGTCCTCGGGTATGGCGAACGCGTTGTTGACCAGGATGTCGAGCCTGCCCTGCTCGCGCCGGACCTGGTCGAAGAGCGCCGCGACCTGCTCGTCGTCGGAATGGTCCACCCGCACGGCGATCCCGGTTCCGCCGCGCCGGTCGATCTCTGCTGCCGTCTCGCCGACCGTGCCAGGCAGCGAGTGGACGCGTGGCGACACGGTGCGTCCGGTGACGTAGACGGTGGCACCCTTGGCGCCCAGCGCCAGCGCGATACCTTTACCAATCCCCCGGCTCGCGCCGGTCACCACCGCGACTTTGCCTGTCAGCGTCGTCATGTCGATTCCCGGCCTTCCCGGGCGTCCCGCCGGACACCCAATGTGTCAGTGTGCCCCAACACCATGCCCGGAGACCGGCATAACGCCAATGCAACCGAGCCGAGAACTATGCCCTACCCTTCAAAACTAGTAGAGTCGGTCACCTGTATAACTACAGGCTTGCTCCGAACGCAGCGGCATCGTATGGTGCCTGTTAGTCGATCGACTAACACCCGGGCAGTCGCCCGCTTCGGCGCAGACGCCCTCGACCGGACTGGGAGGCCGGACATGAGAGTAGGACTGCACCTGGGATATCAGAACCTGCACGGATTGCCTGACGTCCAGACCTTCATGCAGGAAACGAATCTGGCCGTCGAAGCCGAGGCCATGGGATTCGACTACGTCGGTCCGGTCGAACACCACTTCACCGACTACGCGGCGTGCCCGGACCCCTTCCAGGTGCTGTCCTACATAGCGGCCAAGACCAGCAGGATCGATCTCATCACCGCCGCGGTCATCCTGCCCTGGAACAATCCGCTGCGAGTCGTGGAACAGACCATCGAACTCGACATCCTTTCCGAAGGCCGACTGATCCTCGGGATGGGCCGAGGCGCCGCGCGCCGGGAGTTCCGCTCGTTCGGAGTGGAATTGGCCGAT
Source organism: uncultured Actinomycetota bacterium (assembly GCA_963848535.1). Classification (GTDB taxonomy): domain Bacteria; phylum Actinomycetota; class Actinomycetes; order Mycobacteriales; family Mycobacteriaceae; genus Mycobacterium. The sequence continues at coordinate 102,165 of CAWKEM010000004.1, read as the reverse complement.
TCGCGCGAAATGTTCGACGAGGCTGCCCTGATCATCATGACCGGCATCGAGACGGGCATCGTTGAGGCCGACACCAAGTGGTACCAAATCCCGCGCACCGAGATCCGGCCGCGGCCGTTCAAGTCGTTCAAGGGGCGAACCGTCATGGTGAGCATGTCGCCGTCCTCAGTGGAGGTCGCGGCCAACTATGGCCTCAAGACGCTGCGCTTCTCACAGGGCGATTGGCGCAACGCTATCCCCGAGATCAAGCACTACCGCGAAACCTTCGAAAAGTTACACGGCACGACCCCACCTCCATTCATCATTTCGGACTTCGTGCTGTGCTTTGACGACAAGCAACGCGTCACCGAATACTGCGACAAGTACTTCTCCAAGATGTTCGCCACGGTCGCCAACCATTACGAGTTCATGAGCGACCACTTCAAGGAACTGCCGTCCTACTCCACCTACGCGAACATGGGTGCGGCCGCCGAAGCGGCCGGCGGACCTGACAAGGCCTACCGGGATTACATCGCTGGCAACATGATTGGCACACCCGAGGCGCTGGTGGAGCACCACCACATCCGCAAGGAGATGGTGGGCGACTACGAAATGCTCGCGAACTTCAGCTTCGGAGGCCTGCCGTACGAACTCGTCTACGAACAGCTAAAGCTATTCGCCGACAAGGTCATGCCGGATCTCAAGGGGTAGGCAACGGCGGGCTGTCGGGCGCCGGTGACAGACCCCAGGTTCCAAATGCCATCGCCGTCAGCACGTAGACCCCGACGACGAAGATGAACTCCATCGCGGCGTGCTCGCCCAGCGACTCGGCGAGCGCCTGCCAGGTCTCCCAGCGTGCGTGGCCCTCGGCGAGCAACTCGTCGGTCGCATCCAGCACGAGCCGGTCGACGCCCTCGAACCCGTCGTTGCCGCGGACAAGGCGGGCGATGTCCTCCTCAGAAATGTCGTTGCGCGGCGCCATTCGGACGTGCTGGCCCCATTCGTAGGCTGACCGATGATGCTGCGCGACCCGTAGGATCGTCAGCTCGCGCAGCCGCGCCGGCAGCTCGCCGCGGTGCAGCAAAAACCCGTTGAAAGTCAGGAAGGCACGGGCCATCTCGGGGTGGCGCACCAGCAGACCGATGATGTCGAATCGGAGCGGATCTAGAGGGTCTCCCGAGCCGGCCCGGGGCGCCTTCTCACCCGGTACGCCGAGTAATGCACCGAAGGCGGTGTACTCCGCCTCACCCCACGCCTCGGCCGGTATCGGCTGCAGTCGCTGTTCGGGTGTGTTCATGTCCTGCGACCTCCGTTGACGGGAATGACTTGGCCGGTGATGTACGACGATTCGTCTGCACACAGGAAGATCACGGCGTTGGCGATATCCTCGGGCCGGCCGGCCCGACGCACCGGTGTGATGGCGGCGAAATGTTCGAGGGATTCGGTGAAGCGGCCCTCGGCGATGGCCTTTTCCAGCATCGGGGTGACCACCATCCCGGGCGGCACGGTGTTGACCGTGATGCCCTTCGGACCCAGCTCGAGCGCCAGACTCTTGGTGAGCCCGATCAGCCCGGCCTTGGAGCTGACGTAGGCCGCCATCCGTGACTGCCCGCCCTGCGCGCTCGACGACGAGATGTTCACGATGCGGCCCCAGTTGGCGGCCGTCATGTCGGGCAGCACCTCCTGCGTGCAGATGAACGGTCCGCGCAGGTTCACTGCCATGATACGGTCCCACTCGTCGTCGGTGATCTCGGCGAACTTGCCGAACTGCTCGACACCGGCGCTGTTGACCAGGATCAGCACCGGCCCGAGCTCGGCTCGCACCTCGTTTACGGCAGTTCGGACCTGGGCGCGATCGGAGACGTCGACAAGGTGACCGCTGACCTTGCCGCTGTCAGCGCGCAGCCGCGTGACCTCTGCCTGTAACGCATCTCGCTGGACGTCGAAGATCGCGACGTTGGTGCCGCGCGCGACGAGCGCCTCGGCGATGGCCAGGCCGAGACCGGACGCGCCGCCGGTGACGATCGCGGCGGTTCCCTGAAAGGGCATAAGAACAAAGCCTATTCGAAGCAGATGTGGAGTCGAGTGAGGCCACGCGGAATGAACGTCGGCAGGTAGTTATATGGGCGATTGCCCTTGGGGCCGTGCTTGTCCTCGTCGATCCAGATGTTCGAGGTTCGTTCGAGCAGGCGCTGCAGGCTGATCTTGGCCTCGGCGCGGGCGAGCGGAACGCCCGGACAGCTGTGCGGCCCACGCCCGAACGCGACGTGCTGGCGTGCGTTGGCGCGCTCGACGTCGAAGGTATCGGGATCGGAGAACTTGCGCGGATCGCGGTTCATCGCAGAAGATGAAGCCGCCGAAGGTGTCGACCGAGACCTGTAACAGCGCGTTCTCGTCCTTGTCCTCGCGGGTTATGGAGTTCTCCTGCTCCCGCAGCGCTCCCTGCATTTGTCCTTCGAGATCGTAGGACCACAGGTGGTACTGGCACAGGAATCCGCGTTTGGCGTTCCCGGTGCCCTTGCACCGCATGTTGCCGCGATGCCGGCAGGCATTGATGAAGCCACGCAGCTGATCGTCCTTACCGCGCACGATGATGAAGGACTGGTCCACGAATTAACGCTCTTCTTGCTGCGCAGCCCCGAAGCCCGCGAACACCTGGCCGCCCAACGACTCGAGACGGTCCGTTGGCTCAGCGACTACCTGACCGAGAGCGTGGCGCGACTCGGCGGCAGGTTACGCATACCGGCGACAACGATGGCCCGGGTGCTGTTGGCGACGAACGAGGGCATCACCCTGGCCAGCCAGCTCGATGGGGAGGACCTCTACCGCGCGTGGCTCGAGATGATCATTTCCAGCATCGAGCCCGCGAAAGATTCAACCTAGCAAGATAATTACCTGCGGCGAATGTCAACGCCGCAGCGACAGCGCCATGGTGGGGCAGTTGCGTACGGCTTCTTCGACGGCTGCGGCGTCGTCGTCGGAGACGGGGTCGGCGATGAGATGTGCCTGCCCGTCGTCACCCACTTCGAAGATCGACGGCGCGGTTACCTCACACAGACCCATTCCGGTGCACTTGGTCAGATCGATTGCAATTTTCACTGCTATCACTCCGGTGTGAATCGCACGTGTTGGCGCTTGATCCCGTTGATGAAGGTACCCGCCAGATACTCGGGTTCGCCGACGGTGTGAATGTCGGGCAGCCGCCGGAACAGTTCGGTGACGATCGCTTTGATCTGCATCTTGGCGACGTGACTGCCCAGGCAATAGTGCGGACCCCGCCCGCCGAACCCGATGTGCGGGTTTGGTTTACGAGTGATGTCGAAACGGAACGGGTCCACGAAGTGCTTCTCATCGCGATTACCCGAAGTCAAGAAGATGATGACCCGGTCCCCCGGTTCGATCGTGGCGCCGGACAATTCGAACCGCTGCAGTGCGGTCCGGCGAAACGTCATCGCCGGCGTGGCCCACCGGACGAACTCCTCGACCGCGACATCGATGCGCCCGTCCAGGTCCTCCAGCAGATAAGCCCGCTGGTCAGGGCGGGCGGTCAACGCCCGCAACGTATGGGTGGTGGTGTGCATGGGCGCATCGCTGCCCGCCACGCACAGCAGCGTGAAAAAGTACGAGATGTCCTCATCGGTCAACCGCTCCCCGTCGACCTCGGCCGCCACCAATGCGCTGATCAGATCGTCCTCGGGTTTGCTGCGCCGGGCGTCGACGATCTGCTGACACCTGGTGCGCAGGGTCATGACCGCGTTGGCCATCAGGGTCGGCGGATCCAGATCACCAAGGATCTCGTCATCGTTCCAGCCCACCAATCCGCTGGCCGCATCGCGGATCTCGTCATGCCATTCCTGCGGCACGCCAACCATTTCCGAGATCGTCCACAACGGCAGCCGCGCGGACACGTGACTGACAAACTCGACGTCCTCGGAGCGCCGCGCGATGCCGTCGACGATCTGGCGCGCCTGGTTCTGGATCTGATCACGGATCAGGGCCAACCGCTTGGGGGTGAACACCGAGCTGACGATCCGGCGGTAGTTGCCGTGCTGCGGCTCGTCCATCGCCAGCAGAAACGAGGTTTTCCGAACCTCCTCGGGCAGGTCCTCGAACATCACCCCGCTGGCATTGGAGAACACATCGGCGTTACGGCTCACCGTCACGATGTCATCAAGCCGCACCACCGCCCAGTAGCCCGGCGGAGGCTCCTGACCCAACAACGCCATCATCGGGGTAACGATCGGACGCTGCCACGACACCGGGCGATCCCGGCGCAACTCAGCGAACAACCGATCCCGCTCCTCAGACCGACCCGCCCACAGGCTATCCGCCGACAAATCAATGGCGTCATACTCACGCTGCATGGCGATGCTAGTCATTCACGACCTCCTGCGTGCTTGACGGTGGCGATAACACCTATACAACGATCGTTCTATTGATGACCGGGTCAACTATTCCCTGCGCACCTGTTGCGTGAGCGGTCGTCAGCAAGCGAATTCCTTGCTCAACAGGTACCCCGCGTCGGGCACCACCGCCGCACGACCCAACCCGGTTAACAGCTCATGGGTGGTCGCGGTCGCCGCGGACAACACCGGCAGTTCGAGCCGCGCCTCCACCTCCGGGATCGCCGCCAGCGACGGCATCTGCACGCACGCCGACAACACCACGGCGTCACAACCGCTGCTTTGCAGCCGCGCCGCGATGGGCAATAGATCCACCGGGTCCAACCGCCCGACGGCGCAGTTGTCGGCAATGCCACGGCTGATCACGTCCACCACCTCCACCCCGGCGTCCTGCAGGTAGTCACACACCTTCTGCGTCAGCGCGGGCACATACGGAGTGATCATCGCGATCCGCCGGGCGCCCAGCGCCGCCAAACCCCGCACCAACGCACCCGCACTGGACACCACCGGCGCATCACAGCCCTCCGCACGGGCCACGTCGGCCAGCCGCGCCTCGGCGCCCACATGCACACCAGGACCTTGCGACATGATCGCCACCAAACAGGCGTAGGCCATCGCGTCGCACTGCGCATCGGCGAGCTCGACCACACACCGATTGCTATCCCGGTCCATCTGCAACAGGGCCTCGGCCGTCACCTCCAGCATCCGCATCCGGCTGGAATGAAACGTGAACCGCTCCTCGGGGAACAGCCGTGCCCGCCGCGCGAACATCTCCGGCAGCTCGGTCTCCATCGTCGTGTTCGAACTCGGCACGATCAATCCCAGCCGGGTCGGCACCATCGTCAATCTCATTCCTCAGCGCTACGTGGACGCGTGGCAGCGGCCATTCCTAGGGCAAGCCAACATTAGATCGACGACCGAGTCAACTATTTTCTATAGTGTCCGATGAGTGCCCGCCTTTCACTGCTGCAAGGGAGACAACCGCGTATGAGCATCAACGGTCGACACGCACGCAACGATAAACGCGCGGAATGGGACTACGTGATCGTCGGTGGCGGGTCGGCGGGCTGCGTGCTGGCTAACCGGTTGTCGGCCGACCCCTCCACGAGTGTGTTGCTGCTGGAGGCCGGGGGCTGGGACCGCCACCCGCTGATCCGCATCCCGGCGGGCGTCGCGCGGCTGCCCGAGAAGTTCGACTGGCACTACGCCGGCACGCCCGACCCGTCACGCAACGGGATGCTCGACAACTGGGCCGCCGGAAAGGTGCTCGGCGGAGGGAGCTCCGTGAACATGATGTTCTGGGTGCGCGGGGAACGCTCCGATTTCGACGGCTGGCGCGACGAACACGGTTGCCCCGGCTGGGCATACGACGATGTCCTGCCCTACTTCGAGCGCTCCGAGACCTATGCCGACGGGCCGAGCCCGCGCCGCGGAGCCAGTGGACCGGTCGGCGTCAATAAAGTCACCATGCCACTCGAAGTCGTCGACGACTTCCTGCGCGCGGCAGTGGCGGCTGGCCACCAGCTGAATCCCGATTACAACGGCGAACGCCAGCAAGGTGTTTCGCGCGCGCAGCTGTCCCAGCGACGTGGGTTTCGCAGCAGCACGGCCCGCGCCTATCTGGCCCCAATCCGCAAGCGTCCCAACCTCACGATCCGCACCCAGGCTTTGGTGACCCAGGTGTGCATCGAGGGCACCCGCGCCACCGGCGTGGAGTACCGGCACCGCGGCCGCCCCCTGACGGCGCGTGCCTCCGCGGAGGTGATCGTCAGCGCAGGAGCGCTGTCGTCGCCGAAACTGCTGATGCTCTCAGGCATCGGGCCCGCCGAACATCTGCAGGCACACGGCATCGATGTGCGCCTGGATCGACCAGCCGTGGGCACCAACCTGCAGGAGCATGCCTACGGCCTGATGCGCTACCGCACCACCGCCGATACCCTCGCCGAGGAACTGCGGCCGCAGCGTGCCATCCGCCACGGCATCGACTTCCTGGTTCGAGGCCAAGGCGCCCTCACCTTGGGCGGCGGCGCCGCCGTCGTGTTTGCGCCGCTGACCGGGGCGCGGCCCACCGAAACCGAGATCATCCTGATGCCCGTCGGTATGGAATTCACCCGGGACAAAAACGCCGACGCCGAGGATGGCGCCCACGGACTCTACAACGTGAAGATCGTTCCGAGGCGCGTGATGGTGTATCCCAGCTGCGTCCACCCCAAGGGCCGCGGCACCATTCGGCTGGGCTCCAGCGATCCGTCCGCCGCGCCGCTGATCGAGCACTCGCTGGTCGGCGACGAGGACATGCCGGAGCTGATCGCCGCATGCCGCCAGGCGCGGGAGATTTTCCACACTCCGGTGATGCAGGCCAAGCAGGTCGTCGAGGAGATGCCCGGCGACGATGTGCAGACCGACGAGCAGTGGACAACTTACCTGCGCCAGCAGTCGTTCCGCCCGTTCCATCCGGTCGGGACCTGCCGAATGGGATCCGACGATGATGCGGTGGTAGATCCGCAGCTGCGGCTGCGTGGCATCGACGGCCTGCGCGTCGTTGACGCGTCGGTGTTCCCCACCATCACCAGCGGCAACACCAACGCGCCGGTCATCATGGTGGCCGAACGCGCCGCCGACCTCATTCTGTGCCGGGATAGCACCGTAGGCCGTTGAGCGGCCGTCGGTTTCACAAGCCCTGAGCGCAATCTCGACGCTTCTCGGCGCTCGCAGCTGCGTCGCAAGATAGTTTCAAGGATGCAGAACAGTCGTTCCGCGCGCCTCCCTAACGATCGGAGACCGATGAAGCGGGCCCGTACCGAAGTCGTCGTCGACGAGCCCTCGCCCTGGGTCCGATTGGTGACCCTTAATCTGCCGAATGTGCGCAACGCGATGACCGAGCAGATGACCGAGGTCTGGCGCCAGGCGATGGCCAAGATCGGGGCGGATAAGCGGGTCCGCGCAGTTGTGCTGACTGGGGCGGGCACCTCGTTTTGTTCCGGCGCCGACCTGTCCTTCCTGGACCAGGGCAGCGACGACCACAACACCCCCGATGAGCTGCGCGACAAGATGGTGCCCTTCTACGAGGCTTGGCTGATGCCACGCCGCCTGCCGGTACCTGTCGTGGCGGCGGTGAACGGGCCTGCCATCGGCGCCGGACTCTGCCTCGCGCTGGCCTGCGATCTCCGCTACGCAAGCCCACGAGCCACGTTCAGCGCGCCGTTCAACTCGCTGGGCACGCACGGCGGTATGGGCGTGAATTACCTGCTTCCGGAAGTCGTCGGCATGGCGCGGGCTCGGGAGATGCTGTACACGAGCCGGCTCGTCGATTCGGAGGAGGCGCTGCACTGGGGACTGGTCAGCGATGTCGTCGACGACGTCATCGAGCACAGCCTCGAAGTGGCCGACGGAATCGCCAAAGCCGCCCCGATCGCGACACGGCTGACCAAGGTCGGGCTTGAGCATGCCGCGGACGGCTTGGACGCGAGCCTGCGCTGGGAGGCGCTGGCGCAGCCGGTGACGATGGCGACAGACGACCTGCACGAAGGCATTGCGGCGCGCCGGGAACGCCGGCCGGCCCAGTTCAAGGGACGCTGAGGGCCTTGCCGCCCGCGATGTTGCAGGCGGGCAGGGATGACCAGGAGTGAGTTCTTTCGTGTGCCAGCATCGACGGTCCCCCCGGGGAAGCCGATGAGACAGCGCGGGATTCCCACCCCGGCCGCCACCGACGTGATGAAAGCGCTGAGTGATCCGACTCGCTGGGAGATCATCCGGCAGATGGCCGCCACGGACGAATTGCCCTGCGCGGTACTCGAATCGACCCTCACGCTGTCGAAGCCGACGATCTCCTACCACACGAAAATCCTGGTGAATGCCGGGTTGATCCGCGCGCGGAAAGCTGGCCGAAATTTCTTCTACTCATTGAACCGCGAGGTGATCGACGAGCTCGTGAACGAGTTGTGGGCCTTGGCACCACAGCCAAGGCCGGTACGCCAGGGCCGCGTTAACCACGGATCCTCGTCGCGCCGGCGGCGTGGCGGCAAGGACGAGGCGCAAAACGACGGAACGCTACTCACCTGGTGATCTCAACAGACATAACCCGTCGACACCCGCCGCGGACTTCTCGATCAGGAATTGACCGACGCCGTCCTCATCACGCGGCCATGACGAGGAACAGGTCGGCAACGGGGGCCGCCTCGACGACTTGCGTGACGCCGCTGATGACATATCCGTCTCGGCTGCGCTCGGCGCGGGTGGTCACGGTGCCCGGATCCCCGCCGCCGCCGCCCTCCGCCAGCGCCCAGGCCGCCACCGCGCTTCCATCGACAATCGCCGCCAGGGAATCGCGGTGTTGATCTGTATTCGCCTGCGACAAAGCCCATGCGACGACATTGCAGGGCACGAGCGGCCCCGGCGCGACATGGCGCCCCCGACTCATCGGCCAGCACGGCGAGGTCCGCGAACGGGCGGCCGCTGATACTTCCGCCCCCTAGCTCCTCGGGCATCAGCAGCGACGTCCAACCCAATTCGGTTGCCGCCGCCCAGTAGGACCGATCCAGCCTTGGCGTGGCAGAGGCGATCCCGTGCACCTGCGCCGACGAAACATGGTGGTCGAGGAACTTCCGCGCAGCATCCCGCAGCGGTCGTTGGTCAACCTCGAGTTCAGTTTCCAACGGCAGATCTCCACATCGAATTTTTAAGGGTGGATCACGGACGTGCGTGACTCGCGTGGGGCCGCCTTGCCGCGTGTTCGGCCGCCAGGTAGGCGAAGGTCATGGCGGGGCCCAGCGTGACGCCGGGCCGGGATAGGACTTACCCATGACCGACGCCGTGACATTGCCCGAAGCATAGAGGCCTTCCATCGGCATGCCCTCCTGGCTGAGCACCTGACCATTGGCGTCGGTCACATAGCCAAGCTGCACGCACCGATCGTATCGAGCGGCGACGCCGGCGACGTTTCAGTGGCCAGAGACTCCAGTCGACTGCTTCAGAAGGGCGGCGGTTCGTAGGTGGCGGCCAACCAGGCCTCGTATTGCCGTTCTTCGGCGATGCGGGTTTCGTCGATGCGCCGTTCGGCGGTGATGCGGTATCGGCGGTCTTGAGCGCGAGTTCTCTTGCGAGTCGCCATCATCAGCCGGCGGTTGAGGTCAGGCCGTCGGTTCCCGGGCGGCAGGGTGAGCTCGCCGGTCGGCAAGGCTAACTGCGGGAAGAAAATGCTGCCACCTGATTTCGTGGTGTATTTCGTGGTGTAGATGTGCCCCGTCGGGGCCGTCTAAATCACCATTCCGTCGGGCAGCTGCTCATCAGCCCAGCTGCCAACTCCGGTGTAGAACGCCTTCACCAAAGGTGGTAGAGGCACAGCAGTTTCAGGTTGGTCACGCCGGTTCGTCGACGTCGCGGCCGCTCGCGAGGTCGCTGCAGTCGACGATCTCGACGTCTGGGTTGGTGCGCAGGTAGGCGGCGGCGCCCTGGTCCCCGGAGATCCGGGCTAGCACGCCCGGCCAGTGCCGGCGCGCGATGACGACGGGATGGCCCGGCCGGTCGCCGAAATACGCGCGCGCGAGCCCGCTGCCCGATGCCACCGCGCGCTCGAGGACTCGGGTCACCACCGCGGCACCGACATCGGGGGTGTCGATGACGTGCAGGACGGCGTAGTCCGCGCCCATCCGCTCGGCCTGGGCCAGACCGGTGCGCACCGAGGCGCTTAGGCCCTCATGCCACTGCGGGGCGGTGATCGCCGTAACACCCGGCGGGACCGGGACTTCCGCCGCGCCGAGAACCAGAACGACGTCGTCGCAACCACCCTCGCGGAGCGCGCGCACCGCGGTGTCGAGCCAGCCGTCGACCAGCACTTTGGGTTTCCCATACCGTCGTCCGGCGCCGGCGGCCAGCAACACCCCGACCACGGGAGCGTTCATGGGGCGCCGTCGTGGTGGATGCGACCGTCCACCTCGGTCAGTGGACGCCCACCACCGCCCCAAAACCGCGCGATGATCTCGGCGGCGATCGACACGGCGGTTTCCTCCGGCGTGCGAGCGCCCAGGTCCAGGCCGATCGGACTGGCTAGCCGGCTCAACTCGATTTCCGTCAAGCCCGCCGCCCGCAACCGGTTCAGCCGGTCATCGTGAGTATGCCGCGAGCCCATGGCGCCGACGTAGCCCACCTGGGGCAAGCGCAACGCCACCTGCAGGACCGGGACGTCGAACTTGGGGTCGTGGGTGAGCACGCAGATGACGGTCCGGGCATCGATCGCGCCCTGCTCGGCCTGCCCCGCCAGATAGCGGTGGGGCCAGTCGACGACGACCTCGTCGGCGGTCGGGAATCGCGCCGGTGTCGCAAAGGCCGGCCGGGCGTCGCACACGGTGACCCAATAGCCGAGGAAGGCTCCCTGGCGCGCCAGGGCCGCGGCGAAGTCGATCGCACCGAAGATCAGCATCCTGGGTGGTGGTGCGTGGCTGGCCACGAAGACTTCCATGCCGACGTCTTGGCGCTGACCATCCGGCCCGTAGGTGAGCACGCCGGTGCGCCCGGCGGCTAGCAGGCCCCGGGCGTCGTCGGTGACAGCAACGTCGGAGCGTGCCGACCCGAGCGATCCGTCGACTGAGTCCGCCGTGATGGCCAGCCTGCGCCCAATCCAGGCGGGGTCCGGGTGGGCGACAACGGTCGCGACAGCGGTCGGGCGGTGCGCGGAGATGTCGTCGGCCAGCGTCTGCAGTTGCGGAAAGGTGGCTTGGGAGATCGGTTCGGCGAAGACGTCGATCTCTCCGCCGCAGGTGAGCCCGACAGCGAACGGATCGTCGGCGCTGACGCCGTAGCGCTGGAGCTGCGGCCGTCCGGTTCGCATCACCTCGGTGGCGAGTTCGTACACCGCCGCCTCCACGCAACCACCAGAGACCGACCCGGCGACCGTCCCGTCCGGAGCAACCACCATCGCGGCGCCCGGCGGCCGCGGTGCCGAGCGCACCGTGCGGACCACCGTGGCGATACCGGCCGTGCCACCGGCCCGCCAGATCGACATCAGCTCCGCCAGGACGTCACGCATAGTCGCTGGCGCCATCCCTGGGCGGCCTCAACCCCGGTTTGATAACGATGCTCTCTTTTTTGACACGCTGCTTCTCGTAGTACGACAACCATACTTCTTGGACTCGCGTATGCGGTGCTGTTCTTGGCTTCCGACGAGGCCCGCTACGTCACCGGTGTGACGTTGCCGATCGACGCGGGATGCTGTCTGAAGTAGTTTCGGCGGCGCGGTGCACGGCGTTGATGATGCCCTGGTAGCCCGTGCAGCGGCAGAAGTTGCCGGACAGGCCCTGCCGTATCTCCTCGTCGCTGGGCTGCGGGTTGGCCCTCAGCAGCGCGGTGATCGACATGACGAAACCCGGTGTGCAGAAACCGCATTGCAGTCCGTGGCACTCCCGTAGCGCCGCCTGTACCGGTGACAGCTCGCCGTCGGCGGACGCGACGCCTTCGACCGTCGTCACCTCGGTGCCCTCGGCTTGCACGGCGAAGATCAGGCAGGAGCGGACCGCGGCGCCGTCGAGCAGCACGGTGCAGGCACCGCATGCGCCGTGTTCGCAGCCGAGGTGGGTCCCGGTCAGACCGCAGCGCTCACGGAGAAAATCCGCCAGCGTCATCCGCGGTTCGACGCTGGCCTCGGTGTCGTGCCCGTTGACTGTCATCCGGACCGGCCGCTCATGCATTGATCGCCTCCGTGCTGGCCTCTTCGATCGCTTCCGCCCAGGCCCGCGCCACCATCTCGGCGCCGACGCGGGTGCGGTAGGCGGCCGACCCTTGCAGATCGGCGGGGACGTCATCGAGTCCGGTCATCGCGAGTTCGCCGAGTTCTTCGGGTGTGACGTCGGTGACCGCGCGGCCGACGATGGCCGCGTCGGCCGCCGAGGCACGTCGGGGGGTGGACCCCAGGCCCAGCAAGCCGATACCACAACGGGACACCCGGTCGTCGCCGTCGAGTTCGAGGGCCAGAACCGCACCCGCTATCGCGAAATCGCCGTGGCGACGGGCGAACTCCTGCACAGCAAACCCGCAACGGCCCGTCCACACCGGAAACCGGACCCCGGTGAGCACCTCGTCGGGTTCAAGAGCCGTCTCCCACAAACCGGTGAAGAACTCGGCGGCCGGGATCGCCCGGCGTCCGCGTGGGGAGACGGTTTCGACGTCCGCGTCGAGGGCCAGCGCCACCGCGGGGTATTCCCCCGCAGGGTCGGCGTGCGCGATCGAGCCGCCGAAGGTGCCGCGGCTGCGGATCTGGAAGTGACCGACCAACGGGGTCACCCGGGTGAGCAGCGGCACCGCAGTACTGATCTGCGCGTCGGCGCCGACAATGGCGTCGGTGGTCGCCGCGCCGATCCACACCGTGCCGTCACGGCGCTCGACGCCTTTCAGATCGTCCAGTCGCGTGATGTCGATCAGGTGATCGAAGAACGCCAATCGCAGCGCGAGCATCGGAACCAGGCTTTGGCCGCCGGCCAGAATCTTCGCGTCTTCGCCGAATTCGGCGAGCATCTGTGCGGCGCCCTCGGTGCTGTCGGGCCGGTGATAGTCGAACGGGGCGGCCTTCACCGGCGCCGGCCCAACAAATATCCGATCGCGACTCCGACGGCCAGAGCGCCGACCACGGGCAGCACGCGCTTGGCCACCGGAACCGCGACCACGCTGAGAAGGTCGACGGATGCGGCGTTGTCGGTATGCGGGAGAGCGGTCGGCGCCTGCGGCGCTTGGGCGGTGGGGGACGCGGTTGTCGAACCCGCGAGCAAGTCGGCCTCGAGGCGTTCGGCGAACTGCCCGATGAGCTTGGTGGCCACATCCGAGAGCACGCCGCGTCCGAACTGCGCTGCCTTGCCAGAGATCGTGAGGTCGGTGGTGAGCACGCAGGACGTGTTGTCACCCTCGTCCTGCAGCTTCGCTGTTACCACCGCCGAGGCGTTGCCCTGGCCGCGGGTCTCCTTGCCGTCGGCTTTGATCACTGCGCGGCGCGCGGCTGCGTCCTTCGCCTGGAAAGAGGCCTTTCCCTTGTACTGCGCGGTGATCGGCCCGACCTTGACCTTGACCGTGCCGGTGAACTCGTCGCCATCGACGGACAGCAGCTGCGTGCCCGGAATGCACGGCACGACCCGCTCTACGTCGGTGAGCGCCTCCCAGGCCTGGTCGATCGACACTGGTACGCGAAACTCGTTGACAAATTCCACTACTGGTCCTTACGTCGCGGCTTGTTCGATCAAGTCGACTATGGCAGCGGGGCTGGCGGGCAACCGGGTCAGCGTCACGCCGAGCGGCGCCAGCGCATCGTTGATCGCGTTGATCACTGCGGGCGTCGAGCCGATCGCGCCGCCTTCGCCGACGCCCTTGTAGCCGCCCACTCCCGGGCCGGGAATCTCGACATGCCCGAACTCGATCGGCGGGACTTCGGTGGCGGTTGGCAGAAGGTAGTCGACGAACGTGGACGACAGCGGGTTGCCGTCGTCGTTGTAGACGAAGTTCTCCAGCAGCGCCCCGCCGATACCCTGGACGGTGCCGCCGGCGATCTGACCTTCAACCACGTTGGGGTTGATCATCGGGCCGACGTCCTCGCTGACGATGTAGCGCGTCAACGTGACGTGGCCGGTCTTGACATCCACTTCGCACGTGCACGCATGGGTTGCGTTGGCCCAGGTGAACGGCGCCTGGGAGGTGTAGCGCGCGGTGGCCTCCAGCGATGCCGACATCCCCGCCGGCAACTGCTGCGGTTCGTAATAGGCGCGGTAGGCAAGGTCGGCGAAGCTCACGCTCTTCGACGAATCGTCGCGCACGCTCGCACGCGAACCGGCGAACTCGATCTGCGATTCCTCAGCGCCGAGGTAATGAGCTGCGATCGCCACGATCTGTTTGCGGAGCATCGTGGCCACCTCGTTGACGGCACCGGCCGTCATCGGGCCGCTGCGGCTGCCCTGGGCGCCGGCGCCGTACGGCGTTACCGCGGTGTCGCCCTGGATGGTGGCGACATCGCTGATGTCGGCGCCGAGCGCATCGGCGGTCAGTTGCACCACCGTGGTTTCGATGCTGTTACCGGTCGACCCGCCGTTGACGTAGACGTTGATCTTGCCGGTCGACTCCATGCGGATCGTCGCCCCCTCGGTGGCCAGGTTGCCGACCGCGCCGGCGGTCGGCTCGATGTATGCCGAGAAGCCGACACCGAGGTAGCGGCCCTGTGCCAAGGCCTCGGCCTGCTCCTTGCGGAAGCCCTCGTGATCGAGGATCTTCACCGCCTGCTCAAAGGTGTCCGCCGGGGCGACATGGTCATAGGGCATGCCATTGGGGTTGAAGTAGGGCATCTCGTCGCCCCGCAAGATGTTGCGACGCCGTAGCTCGACAGGGTCCATTCCCATCTTGCGCGCCGCGATGTCCAGCAGGATTTCGCGGGCCAGGGTTTCGTACTGCCAGGGACCGCGGTAGGCCGCCAACCCGGCGGTGTTGGAGAACACCGTCTTGTAGTTGAAGCTGGCTTTCGGTACCCGGTACGGGCCCGGGAAGAACATGCCGATGGCGGCCGTGGTCAGCACCGGGTACGGCGTCGGGTACGCGCCGATGTCCTGGACGAAGTCGATGTCGGCGGCCAGGATGGTGCCGTCGTCGTCGAATGCCATCCTGGCCTTGCCGTCGACGTGGCGAGCTTGCCCGGCCGACATCAGGTTTTCGCGGCGATCCTCGATCCACTTCAGCGCCCTGGGCACTTTGCGGGCCGCCAGCATGATGCACATGTCCTCGCGCATTGGCACGACCTTCTGACCGAAGCCACCGCCCGCGTCACGCATGATGACCCGGACGCGCTGCGCCGGAATGCCCAGCAGGCGCGCGCAAAACGCCCGCAGTTCGTGGGGGATCTGCGTGGACGCCCACATGGTCAGCTCACCGGAGGCGGCCTCCCACTCGACGACCAGGCCACGCGTCTCGATCGGCACCGGCGCATAGATCTGCTGGTAGACGTTCTCCTCAACGACATGCGCGGCCGAGGCGAACGTTTCTTCGTCCGGCGGCGCTCCGGCCATGCCGCCAGCGACGTTGTCGGGGTAGGTGTCGTGCACCACGACGTCGGACCCAACGGCTTTGGTGAAGTCGGCGATGGCGGGCAGCGGCTCGTAGTCGACGTCGACGAGATCCATCGCGTCCTCGGCGATGTAGCGGCTCTCCGCGACGACGAGCGCGACCGGGTCGCCGACGAACTTCGCCTCGCCCTCGGCCAGCGGCGGGCGCGGCGTGTCCGGGACGTCCTTGCCGACGACCGCGTGCCAGGCCTCCCTGACGTCCGGGTTGAGGTCGGCGGCGGTGAACACCGCGTGCACACCTGGCAGGGCCAGTGCCGCCGACGTGTCGATGCCGTTGATACGCGCGTGGGCAAACGGGCTGCGCACAAAGCAAGCGTGCAGCATGCCGGGCCGGGTGACGTCGTCAACAAACGTGCCATGCCCGGTGAGCAACCGAGCGTCCTCCACCCGAGGGATGCGTGCGCCTGCATAGCGGCCGACGACGCAGTCCGTCATCGCTGTGGCTCCAATCCCACGTTTGCGCGTAGTGCCAGTTTTCAGCCCCAGGCTGGCCGCCTCGAAAGGTGCAAACGACCGTACACCGCGGTCTACCAGCAAAGCAATACGATCGCATTGACACTTCGCGCTGCTCAGTGGATTCTTAACCGCGACGCGAACGCCGAGCCTAACATCTCCTGCAGCCCGTTTAGTCGGACTTGTTCTACAAGACGTCAATCTCAGTGCGTAGGCCGGTACGAAAGAGGGCGAAGTGACCGATGAACTGGCCGGGAAGATCGCCACTGCACCGGTAGGGCGTCAGGACTCGGCCACGCAATAGTGCAGAAGTTCATCGCGCAGGCGCAGAGGTCTGATCGCCGATCTCGATGGGCAGCGTGGCGGGGAACTGGCCGCCGCATGTGGTGACAGCGCGCGATTTGAACGGCGTCGATGTCGCTGACTCCGAGCAGATGAGAGACGTGATACCAGGGATCTCCTATGTTGTGGCAATGGTTTCAGCAGGGATTTCTTGGCGCCGCGGCAGGACGGCGTGGTAGACCTCGCGGGCGATGTATCTCTTTATGCAACGCATGATTTCGGGTTTGGTCCTGCCTTCGCCGATGCGGCGGCCGAGGTAGTCGAGAGTGGGTTGGTGGCGGCGCATCCGTACGACGCAGATGATGTGCAGGGCGCGGTTGGCATCTCTGTTTTCGCCGCGGTTGAGTCGGTGGCGCACGGTGTTGCCGCTGGAGGCTTCCAATGGTGCGACACCGCAGAGTTTGGTGGTGTAGGTCGCACCGCCGAGCAGGCCGGCTACGACCTGGCCCGGCTGTGGGTCAACGGGCTGATCACCCGAGTCCCAGGCTGCAACCTGTACCGGCTCACCGGCGACGGGCTGCGGTTTGCGATCTTCTACACCAAACTGCACGACCGCTTGCTGCGGCCGCTGCTTGCCGCAGACCAGGCCCCCGCACCACCGCCGTTACAAAAGGCATTACGTACCATAGACATTCACATCACCGAAACTGTCGACCAAGCCCGATTCCTGCCGAACGCAGCCTAAAAACTCAGGACAAATCTCAACGTTCTAGCGACCAAGGTTCGCTAGTGACCGATAGTGACCGACTCCCCCGGGAGTCGGCATGCCGCATAATGATTCGAGGTGGCGACATCTACCACGGCTTGAAGGAGGAACATGCGGGTCATGACACCCCTCAATCAGGTCGGAGACAAGAGATCGATCCGCGCTGTGGTGATGGACAGCGCAGAGAGGATCATGCTCGAAGACGGGTACGCGGCAGTCTCTTATCGTAACGTCGCGGCCACAGCGGCTGTTTCTCTGGGAGCGGTTCAACACCACTTTCCGACGCTCGACGACCTGTTCATCGCTGTGCTTCGGCGGTACGGCGAGCGGAATCTCGAGAGGTTGGTGGAGGCGTTGCGCGCCGATCCGGACGACACACTGGGCATCCTTTGGGAGTACGGCGGTGAGGAGGCCTCCGCTGCCCTGCTGATGGAGTTCATAGCGCTCGCTAATCATCGTAAGCGTATCCATGCGGAGATTACAGAGGTCGTCAAGCAATCCCGCCAGGTCCAGCTTAAGGCGCTGACCGAGAACTGGGAGAGGTTAGACATACCCAAAGAGGGCCTGTCGCCTGCCTCCGTCTTGGTTCTCATCGCTTCACTGCCCAAGTGGATGCTGATAGAGGCGTCGTTCGGAATGACTGCAGGCCACGCCGAGATCTGCGCGTTGGTCCTGCGCTATGTAAACAAGCCGAGGCACGCGCCCTGCCCGGACTGACCAGCGAGATCGCCCACCTCCGCACAGCCCTCCAAGCCGTCGCCGCCACCGTCCAACGACACGACGAACAACTCCGCAAACTCGAACGACGCCCAACAACCGGCTCGGCCTGAATACGCCGGACTCGAGGGCAACCCCGCACCAGAAATTGGCTGGTCAAGCCCTCGACAACACCGTCAGCGAATCGTTCAACTCAACCCTCGAATTCGAGCTGCTCAGCCGGCGACACTTCCTCACCCGCGAGCAGGCCAGACGGGCAGTGGCCGCGTTCATCGACGAATACAACACCGCCAGAAGGCCTCCGGGGCCAAGCCCAGAGACGTGGTGTAAGAGTTCGCTCGATCGCGTGACCCTTCGGGTGGCAGTTTAGGCGGTCAGTGCTGGTGTCGTGGTGGGTTGCTGACCGGCAGGCTCGTCGGTGCTGGTGAGCGCCGCACGGGATCGGTTGAGGACGTCGAGGCCGAAGTAGCGGCGGCCTTCGATCCATTCGTCCTGTTGTTCGGCAAGCACGGCGCCGACGAGGCCGATGATGGCGGCGCGGTCGGGGAAGATGCCGACGACGTCGGTGCGGCGGCGGATCTCTTTGTTGAGGCGTCGCGGATAGGGGATCGTTGTCCAAACCAGGTTTAGCGCCAGATCTGCTTGGGTAAGGCGGTGAAGGCCAGCAGCTCATGACAGGTGGCGTTGAGGTGCTCGGCCACCTTCGGTAACTTGTCCGCCAGTGCGTCGAGTACTCGATTATATTGGGCTACAAGGGATTTCGCATCTGGCTGGTCAAAGATAAAGTGCAGCAGGGTGCGCACCCACCGCCAGGAGGACTTCGGGGTGACCGACATCAGATTGACCGCGCAGTGGCTGCGGCACTGCCGGGCCGCCCCGCCCGCTCTCAATAGCTCGAACCATCGAAGTCGACGCCACGACGGAGGCATCTCGGGCTCCTTCCGGCATTAGACCTGGCGTTACGCCTGTTGTGGAAGCGTGCCGCATTGTCGGCCAAGACCCGTATACAGTACGCTCGTATGGGCTGGACGGCATGGGCGAGGCGTGCGGGTCGAGGGACGACAGACCGCGAGCGGCTTCTACGGCATTGTGTCTAACAGCAACCAGACGACCGCACTGATGGGAGACGACATGAACGAGCTTCGGTTCGACGGACGCGTGGCCGTCGTCACTGGCGCCGGTCGCGGAATCGGGCGTACCCACGCGCTTCTGCTCGCGTCGCGAGGGGCCCGGGTGGTGGTGGCCGACGTCGGCTGCCAGATCGACGGCGGCAGCGCATCGACGCAACCCGCAGACGACGTCGTAGGAGAGATCCAAGCCGCCGGGGGCCAGGCCGTGGCGAGCTACGCCTCAGTGTCCGACGAAGCGGGTGCGGTATCCGTCGTCGCCACCGCTCTCGAGGCGTTCGGCAGGCTCGACATCGTCATCAACAACGCCGGCATCTTCGCACCCGCTCCCTTCGAAACAATCACGACCGAGCAGTTCCGGGCGATGATCGACGTCCATTATTTCGGCACGCTGTTCGTCACCAGGGCGGCCTGGCCTCACCTCGTCGCCGCCGGCTATGGACGCATCGTCAACACCACCTCGGAATCGATGCTGGGCATCCCGCTGTTGTCGAGCTACGGCGCTGCCAAAGCGGCGATCTTCGGGCTCTCCCGCAACCTTGCTGTCGAAGGGATCAACCACGGCATCAGGGTCAACTGTCTGGCCCCTCGCGCCGCCACGCGAATGGGGGACGCCCTAAGCGAAACGTTCGATCAGCCTCCCGAGGTGATCGAGCAGTTGAAAGCGGCGATGCCGCCGGAGATCAACGCGCCCGCGGCCGCGTTCCTGGCCCACGAGTCGTGCCCGCTCAACGGTGAGGTGTTGTTCGTGACTGCTGGCCGGGTGGCGCGTCTGGCTGTAGTGCTCAGCGAGGGCCTGACCAAGGACGCGATCACGGCAGAGGACATCGCCGAGAACATCGACCTGATCATGGACGCCACCGGCGCACCGGTCATCGGCCCAAACCAAATGCCGTAGGACCAGACGTTGCCCCTCGTGCGTATCGAGCCCTTGGGTGAAGAGATTTGCGTGCGACGCGGCGAGTCGGTGGCGGAGGCAGCCTGGCGACTCGGATACCACTGGCCGACGACCTGCTTCGGGCAGGCAACCTGTATGCAGTGCCGGGTGCGCATCATCGCCGGCGAGGAGTTCGTCGTGCCCGCCGACGACCAGGAGTCCGAGGCGATGCAGACGTGGCTACCGGCACCGGCGCGCCGGCCGGGCATCCGACTCGGTTGCCGGCTCACGGTGATGGCGGACGGGGTAACCGTCGAGAAACCGGGCGTGCGGCCCCCCTAACCTGACACCGTCTGAATCGTGCGTATCGTCTGCGCCCAGAAGACCCGGGTCGAGAACAGACGCCACCAGGGTCGTGCAGTTTCCGGTGAGTGAACTCGGTAGACAGGAGGTCCGCAGTCCGGGCTGTCGACTCCGCTGTGTGGCTGGTTCAACGCGCCTCAAGTGGTAGTCGATCGAGCGTCTGGAAGCTCGTCAGCGGGACCAGCCGCGGTTGCCGGGTGGCTCGCCGCGTGTTGTGCTGCGATGAACGAGAAGACGGCCGATGCTCCGATGCTTGCTCCCGCGCCTGGATAGGCCCGGCCCATCACTGACGCGGTCAGGTTGCCGGCCGCGTACAAACCGGGCATGACGTGACCGTTGACGCGCAGCACCTGTGAGTGCTCGTCGCACAGCAGGCCCCCGGAGGTTCCGACGTCACCGGGGTAGAGATGTATCGCGTAGAAGGGTGGCTTGTCCAGTGGACCCAGGCACGGGTTGGGCTGGTGCCCGGGGTCGCCCTGGTAGCGCTCGTGCGCACCTTCGCCGCGGTGGAAGTCCTCATCGACACCTGCGGCGGCGAAGCGGTTGACCCGCTCAATCGTCGCGTTAAGCGTCGCCGGGTCCATCCCGCACTGCTGCGCTAGCCCGGCCAGCGTGTCGCTGCGTTTGAGGTACCCGCCATCGAACCATTTCTTCGGGGTCCATCCTGGCGGTATGGTGCCTAGCGGGTAGTGGGAGCGGTGCCGGGCGTCGAAGACGAGCCAGGACGGCACGCCTCCCCCGGCTTCGCGCTCGCGCTTGTACATCTGTTGGCCCGCTTCCATGTAGGAGACGGCCTCGTTGAAGTACCGCTGTCCGGATGCGTCGACGATGATCGAGCCGGGCCGTGAGCGTTCCCCGATGATCATCCGACTGGTGTCGCCCGGCCCGAGGATCGTGGGGATCCACCACGAGTCGTCCAACAGGTCAGCTGCGGCGCCATGTCCGATGACGGTTTCCAGAACTTCACCGGTGTCGCCGGGGTTGGCGCTCGTCCAGCTGCCGTCGTTGGGGTGCTGGCCATATCTTTGTCGCATCACGCTGTTGTGTGAGAAACCACCGGCGGAGAGCAACACGCCTCGCCGAGCCAGGATGCGGACAGCGCGTCCCTCGCGACGCACCGTCGCCCCCACGATGCGCCCGTCCGCAGTGATCAGATCAACGAACGCCGTCTCGGTCCAGATGGGCACCTTATGGCGCTGCAGCACCTCCACCAGCTGCGTGATGAGGGCAGCCCCGTTGGTGGTCAGCCGCTGGTTGCGAAGTCGTCCCCACGCTGTGCGCGCAGCGACTCGTGCCGCAAGCGTCATACCGCGGCGATTGCGGATCAATGACGAATGTGCGGCTTCCCCGGTACGAAGCACCAGCGGGGCGGCAATCGATGGACGTAGCCGTTTCGCCAGCGGTCCGATCCGCCGCGTGTCAGTCGGCACGCACTCGATGGCACGTCCCCGCACCGACCCACCGGCGATGCCGCGCACCTGGGCGTAGTAGTCGGAGTAGCCCTCACAGCGCACGAACCGCATGCCCTGCTGCTCCAGCATGCGGACCATCTCGATGCCTTCGGTGATGTATGCGTGCCGACGTGCGTCCGAGGAGGCAGAACCGGCGTCGCCGACAACGTCAGCGAAGTAGCGCAACGCCTCGTCGAGCGAGTCCGCTACGCCTTCGCGCTGCATCAGCGGGTTGTTAGGCAACCACATCACTCCCCCGGACATCCCGGTCGACCCGCCGACGTACTCGCTTTTCTCGATCACCAGCACATCGAGGCCGGCCACCGTGGCGGCAACCGCGCCGGCGAGCCCACCGCCGCTGCCGACGACCAAAAAGTCGGTCACATAGTCCCCGTCAGCCATGGCAGCAACCTCCCTATTCGTCATCAGCGACCTCGATCATCGCCAGTTGGGCACCTACCGGGTACACAACCTCCGTTTCCGCCTCGCCGTGCCGCAGGATCCCGGTGGCGGGCGAGGGAACCTCGGTTTCCACCTTGTCGGTTGCGACTGTGTAGAGCGGTTGTTCTGCCGCGACGGATTCGCCGTCACCGACCAGCCACTCCAAAAACGTGCCTTCGGTGACCGCCATCGACAGTTTCGGCATCCGCACGGGAACTGTCTTCATCGGCTAAACCCGACAGTCGCGCGAACCGCCGCCGCGATTTTCCCGGCGTTTGGGAAGACCTCGCTTTCCAGGCCCGCCGCAGCCGGGATGGGGCGGTAGCGAGAGCCGACTCGCGCGACCGGAGCCTTCAGCCGACCGAACAGTTTGGTGTTGATCTGCGCGGCCAGCTCCGCGCCGGGCCCGGCGAACTCGACGGCATAGTGGGCCACCACCGCCCGGCCGGTGCGCGCTACCGACTCCAGGACCGTCTCCATGTCCAGCGGCACCAGCGTGCGCAGATCGAGCACCTCGGCGTCGACACCATCTGCTGCAAGCTGTTCGGCAGCGGCCAGTGCATCGATGGCGGCGCGACCATAGCTGACGATCGTGACGTCGCGGCCCGGTCGTTTGATGTCGGCCTTGCCCAGTTCGATCAGATGGTCACCGATGGGCACCTGGCCGCTCTTTCCATACAGCGCGACCGTTTCCAGGAACAGGCACGGATCAGGGTCGAAGATCGCCGCCTTCAACAGTCCCTTCGCGTCAGCCGGGGTGCTGGGCACGACGACCTTGAGCCCGGGGACGTGCATGAACCAGGCCTCCAGCGTCTGCGAGTGCGTCGCTCCAGTGCCCATCCCAGCAAAACTCGCGGTCCGCACCGTAAGCGGGCACGGTGTGCGGCCCGCTGAGGTGAACCTGGCTTTGGCCGCGATGTTGACGATCATGTCCATTGCGATGGTGATGAAGTCCACGATCATGATCTCGGCCACGGGGATCTGCCCCTCGATCGCCGCGCCGATCGCCGCACCAACGATCGCGGCCTCTGAGATCGGGGTGTCCAGGACGCGCTCACGGCCGTGTTTGGTGGACAACCCCGACGTCACACCCGACACCCCGCCGGCAGGGTCGGCGAGATCCTCGCCGAGCAGGAACACCCGTGGGTCAGCGGCCAGCGCCTCGTCGAGCGCCTGGTTCAGCGCCGCTGCCATCGTCAGGGTCGTCGTGCCAGTCGACGCGGTCATGCCGGGATGCCCTCCATGTCCAAGAAGAAGTCGCGGTCGATCTCGTCGGGATCAGGAACAGGGGCAGCAACGACCTGCCGGACTGCCGCCTCGACTTGCTCCACCGCGTCCTGCTCGATCGCGCTCAGTTCAGCCTCGGTCAACACACCGGTCTCCACCAGCTTGCGCCGGTAGCGCGGTATCGGGTCAGCGGCCTCAGCGGCGGCCAGCTGCTCGGGCGGGATGTAGGCCATCGTGTCGCCGAAGTAGTGGCCTTTGAAACGAAAAGTGACGCACTCCAACAAGGTGGGCCCACCCCCGTTGCGGCCACGCTCGGCCGCCGCGGACACCGCCTCACACACCGCCTCGGGATCGTTGCCGTCGATGCGGTACCCGGGCATCGCATACGCCAGCGCACGGTCAGCGACCTGCGCGATGTGCATCGTCTCCGCGATCGGCGTCATCTCAGCAAACAGATTGTTCTGGCAGATGAAGATGACCGGCAGCTGCCAGGTCGAGGCCAAGTTCATCCCTTCGTGGAACGAACCCGTGTTAGTGGCCCCATCACCGAAGCACACCGCGGCCACCCGATCAGCGCCCTGCTGCCTGGCCGCCAGCGCCAGACCCACCGCCACAGGCACTCCCGCCCCAACGATCCCGCTACACAGCATCACACCGGCCTCCGGGCAGCTGATGTGCATCGTCCCGCCCTTGCCGCCCGAGGCGCCGATGCGGCGCCCCAGAACCTCCCCGATCACCTCAGTCAGGGGCACGCCCTTGCCGACCAGATCATGCAGGCCCCGATACGTGGTGACCAGGCGATCATCGCGGCGCAGGGCCACGCCCAAACCCGCGGCAATGGCCTCCTGGCCGCGCGACGGCCAGATCACCGTCACGAACTCACCGCTGGCGATACCGCGCCGCAGCCGATCATCGACCGCCTGCGCAAGCGCCATGATCGAGAACAAGCGCCGGGCAACATCCTGATTCGCCGCTGTCGTCGCCGAGGTAACGGTCATCCAACTACATCCTTTCGTGCCAAGTCGGTAGAGGGGACAGTGCAGTCGGATCCTTCTGCACCGAAACGTGTCACAGAGGCCATGCGGTGCGCGACGCTGCGGTGGTGTCGGGCCTACATGCGGTCGGCCAGGCGGCGGTCCAGTTCTTCGTGCATATTGGCGATCGAGATCTCGTATTTGTTCGACAGCAGAAGGTGATCGAAGCCAACAGTGTGCAAGCCGCGCTGCTGGGCCTCGATGTTGGAGAAGTCCTGGCGAGGAATGAGCCCCCAATGCTCGGTATCGTTCTTGTCGAACACACCGAGCAGTTCGGCTCGCTCAGGTTCCTGACCGGTCGGATACGTGGTCAATGACCAGACATCGAACTGGCACCATTCCGGGTCATCGTTGTAAGGCCGGCTGCGATAACACAGGCAGTTGCCATACATCGGGAGCAGGACGTAGTTCGGGAACATGAAGACGTCCCCACCCCAGAGGGCCATCTCCTCCGAGATCGGCGCCATCGGGATACCCGCGCCCGCAGCGTAGTCGTATAACGCAGCGACAGCAGCATTCGCGAAGTCGGGATTGTCCACCCCGATGGTGTTGCGCAGGCCCTCGAAGATGCGGACGTCGCGGTCGAGCGTCATGGCGTCCTGACCATCCACCAACAGCCGGGCGTAGGCGATGAACTGTTCGCCGTTTTCGAAAGGCTGGGCGTCAGGCGCGCTTTGGAAGCGAGCGTGGCCGTTCTTGAGCGCCGCATAGTCAACGCACGCGGCGAAGAACTCGCCGGCCTGTTCGCCGCCGCCCATCAGAAGCTGGGGGTGGGTCTGCATGACGTGGTAGGCCTCAAAGAAAGCCTCCTGGGCCATCTTCCAATTGGCGTTGAGAATGCCCTTCTTCCACCACTTGACCCGCATGTTGCCCACGCCGACACCGTCGAGCAGCTCGGCCACAGGCGACAGGGCCTCCATCAAAGGTGGGGCGTCCAGGTCCATGTTGATCCAGACGTGACCAGACCAGGTCTCCACCAAGCACTCCCGAAGACGCAGATCATCGGGCTTAAGACACTGCGGGTCGAACGCCGATTCCTTGAAGACAAACGAGTTCGACCCGTCCAGGTTCCAGCGCCATCCATGGAACGGGCACACCAGCTGCCCGCCCGGCAAACGCCCCGAGCCCTTGGCCAGCTCTGTCGCGCGATGCCGGCACGCGTTGTGCAACGCCTTGATCGACCCGTCGGTCTGGCGCACCAGCAGGATCGACTTGCCGGTGATCTCGTACTCCACGAAGTCACCAGGATTGGGCAATTCCTCCTCACGCGCCGCCATCTGCCACACATGAGGCCAAAAGTGTTCCTTCTCCAGGTCGAAGAACTCTCTGGAGTAGTACCGCTCCTTAGGCACATAAACCGGTTCCCGCATCGCGAACGGAACCTTCGCGCGGACCTCAGCGGAATTGATCCCCAACACCGCCTCATCAGACGAACCCACGGAGGACCCACGATCGGAATCAACAATTGAACCAATATCTGTCACACTTATTGCGCCTCCTTGCCGTCGGGTCACACAACGCACAACGACTTTCCAGGACTTTCCAGCCGACGATCCAAAGCTATTGGTTTAGACCAGCGACCGGGCGCTGGCTGCTTGACATCATGCACAAGGACTGGCTTCAATACAAGTGTACTCGCGGCAAAATTCTCGATAGATGTAGAGCCGCATTGCTCCCCTGATCACTACCGAGGAGGTAGTTGTTCGTGTCGACATTTCGGCTGGAAGACGTCCCGATGGCGAGGGACCGGACGTCAGCATTTCGGTTCGTCAGCTCATCTGGCGAGGTGTTCCAGGCGGCGGATGGCAGCTGGATGCTGACCAGCGCTGAAGCAGTGCGTTTCGCCCAACACCACCCCGAGATCTTCTCCTCGGCCGGGGCAACACAAGCCGCCTCAGGCATTCCGATGCCGATGGTGCCGGTGGCGATCGACCGGCCGGAGCACACCAAGTATCGGCGGATCCTCGACCCGATGTTCTCCCCTCGCGTCATCAACGCCATGGAAGACGACCTGCGGGCCCAGATCAGGGATCTCATCGCCGCTTTCGCCGACAAGGGCGAGTGCGACATCGTCGCCGACGTCGCCCAGCTCTTCCCGGCGCAGGTGTTTCTCACGTTCTTCGGGTTGCCTCTCGCCGATCGCGACCAGCTCATCGATTGGGCCGAGACAATCTTCGACAACTCACTCGGGGTCGCCACTGCCGAGCCCTCCCCGCTGGTCGTGGAAGCCGCCACCGCGTTGCTCACCTATCTTCAGGGCTGCATCGACGAGAAGCGCCGGGCTCCCAGCGGCGACGTGCTCGGCCGCATCCTGGCACTCGAGGGCGATGAGGCCTGGTCTAACGAGGAGCTGCTCGGCTTCGTGTTCGTCCTCACCATCGCTGGGCTCGACACGGTCGCCGCAGCGATCGGGTTCACCATGCGACACCTGGCTTTGAACCCAGATCTGCGCCGGTCGCTGATCGCGGATCCTGCGTTGGTGGGGCCCGTCGTGGAGGAGGTGCTGCGGCTCGAGCCACCCGCCCCGGACGTCCATCGAGTCACCACTCAGGACGTTGAGGTGTGCGGCGTTCGGATTCCGGCGGGTGCATCGGTCCTGGTCTATTTAGGCACGGCCAACCGCGAACCCGACCGATACCAGAACGCCGACGCGTTCGATCTCGCACACTCGGGCTTGGGGCACATGACCTTCGGGGGTGGGATCCACCGCTGCCTGGGCTCACATCTGGCCCGCAGGGAGCTACGCCTGGTCGTCGAAGAATTCCACAAGCTGATCCCCGAGTACGAAATAGCACCGGGATTCGAACCAGAAGTGAAGTGGCCGGCGGGCACCCTACGGCTTGCCTCGTTGCCACTGAGGTTCCCAGTGACACGTGGCAGGTCGTGATGCGGCTCGTGATCGACTACGACCGCTGTAGCGGAAACGGCCGTTGTTACGCGCTCTTCCCCGAGTTGTTCACCGATGACGAGCGCGGCTACGGGCAAACGATCGGTGACGGCGCGATCGCGGAACACCAACTAGCCGAAGCGCAACGAGCTGCGTTGTGCTGCCCCGAACAAGCGATCACCCTCGAAGAGGGTCAGAGCCGCAAGCACTGAATAAACTGAATAAGCCGTGCGGTCATATGGCGCTGAGGAGGCCCGCCCATGAGTGAGTTCGATTCGCTCAACTTCTTTTCCGACCCATCGCTGATCGCCGACCCGTACGGATACTACGCCGATCAGCGATCCCAGTGTCCGGTGAGCCTGAACCGCCAGCAGGGGATCCTGGCGGTGACCGGTTATGACGAGGCAATGGCGGTGTATCACGACGCCGCGGACTTTTCCGCGTGTAATGCGGTGATCGGTCCGGTCTTGGGGCTTCCCTTTGAGCCGGCCGGAGATGACATCAGCGAACAGATTCGACAACATCGCGACCAGATGCCGTTCAGCGACTTCCTGGCCACCCTCGACCCCCCACAACACGGTCGCGTACGTGGACTGCTCAGCAAGCTGATGACGCCCCGACGGCTCAAGGAGAACGAGTCGTTCATGTGGTCGCTGGCTGACCGCCAACTCGACGAGTTCGTCCAGGCGGGCAGCTGCGAGTTCTTCAGTCAGTATGCCCAGACGTTTTCCATGCTCGTCATCGCCGATCTCCTCGGCGTCCCAGCCGAAGACCACGACGCGTTCCTGGCGAATCAGACCGCACTGACCAGCGGGATGAACGAGAGTCAGGTCGTCCCGCACAATCCCCTGCAGTTCCTCGAGGAGCGGTTCACCGCCTACATCGAGGACCGTCGCCGTAATCCCAGCGGCGACGTCTTGACCTCCCTGGCTCTGGCGAAGTATCCCGACGAGTCGATGCCGGAAATCATGGACGTCGTCCGCCTTGCCACGTTCCTGTTCGCTGCAGGGCAGGAGACCACCAGCAAGATGCTCACGTTCGCACTTCAGGTGATCGCCGAGCACCCCGACCTTCAGCAGCAACTGCGCGAGGACCACAGCTTGATCCCGAACTTCCTCGAAGAAACGCTACGGATAGAAAGCCCAATCAAGTGCCATTTCCGGCTGGCGAGCAAGACCACGACCATCGGGGGCGTGCCAACGCCAGCGGGTACGACGATCATGCTTTTGCCCGGGGCGTCCAACCGTGACCCCGCGCACTTCGAGCAGCCCGATGAATTCCGCATCGACCGTCCCAACATCCGGGAGCATGTCGCGTTCGGGCGTGGTATCCACACTTGCCCGGGTGCACCGCTGGCTCGTGTCGAGGGCTGCGTCAGCCTCGAGCGTATCTTGTCTCGGATGGCTGACATCAGGATCTCCGAGGCCCATCACGGGCCAGTCGATGCCCGCCGCTACACCTACGTACCCTTGTTCTTCGTCCGCGGACTCACCGAACTGCACATCGAATTCACGCCCGTCGCGTGAGGATGGACCACACTGGGCAGAACGGTACTTAAGGGAATTGCGGCAATCAAGACCATCTCGGGGGTGGTCTCCTACGTCATCCCGACATGAGTCGAGACGGATTGCGTCCCATGAGACCGGCCGGCAGATTCAAGCACCCCCTACCACGACCGAACAACATGGTCGACTCGGTTTTCTATCTGCGGTTAGGTGAGTTGCCATGCGGTGCTGCGCCATACGTGGCCCCGCATCAGTTGATGCTCAAGGCCCGCCAAGTGCTGCACGACTACAAGGCCAGTGACGACATGTGGCCCAGCGAATGGATCCCGCGCAAGCGCGACGCCGCAAAGGCGAAGTTCACCGAGTACCTGGAGCTGGAAGTGGGCAACCTGTGATGGCCGGACGTGTCGAGGGCAAGGTCGCGTTCATCACCGGTGCGGCACGTGGTCAGGGCCGCAGCCACGCGGTGCGGTTGGCGCAGGAGGGCGCCGACATCATCGCCATCGACGTGTGCAAGCCACTCTTCGGGTCGTCGGCGCCGCCGTCCACGCCCGAGGATCTGGCCGAGACCGCCGATCTGGTCAAGGGGCTGGACCGCCGCATCGTCACCGCGGAAATCGACATACGTGACTACGCCGGCCTGAAGGCCGCGTTGGACAGCGGCGTGGAGCAACTGGGCCGGCTGGACATCATCGTGGCCAATGCGGGCATCGCCGATAGCGATGGTGGCACGCTGGACCAAGGCACCGCGGAGAAGTGGCAGGCCACGGTCGACGTCAACCTGAGCGGGACCTGGAAGACCGTGAAGGCCGGTGTGCCGCACCTGGTGGCGAGCGGCCGGGGCGGTTCGGTCATCCTGACCAGTTCGGTGGCCGGGCTGAAGACCTACCCCAACATGGGCCAGTACGTCACCACCAAGCACGGCATGGTGGGCCTGATGCGCACCTTCGCCGTCGAATTGGGTCAGCACATGATCCGGGTCAACTCGGTGCACCCCACACACACGAACACGCCGATGGTGATGAACGAGGCCACCTACCGCACGTTCCGCCCCGATCTGGAGAATCCCGGCCCCGCGGACGTCGCCCCGATCAGCCAGACATTCCACACGCCGCCGATTCCCTGGGTGGAACCGGAGGACATCAGCAATGCCGTGCTGTTCCTTGCCTCGGACGAATCCCGCTACATCACCGGCGTCACGCTGCCAATCGACGCCGGCAGCATGCTCAAGTAAGCGCGGCACCGACGAGGGCAGGGTCCGTGCGCAGCGGTTTGATCGCTCGTCGAACGGATGAATTGACCAAGCATGTGGCCCTCCACAACCGGTGCTATTTCAGTTGTTGGTTAAGGCCGTCAAGAACTAAGCCTAGGCCGGAGGGGGAACTGGGTAGTCGTCTTCCGTGCGTTTGCGGGCTGCTTTGGTGAGGGCGGCATCGGAGCGCTCGGCCGCGGCGACGGGGCCAGTGCGCTTTGCCGTCGCGCCGTGTTTGTCGTTGTCATAGAACAGGATCGGGACCAGTGCTTGTTTCATGTGCCAGCTGATGTAGTAGGACAACATCCGCAAAAACATGTGAGCGCGTCATCAACCCGACGGGCACCCCGTCACCACGCCCACCACGGCCCCGCTCACCAGGCCGACCGGGGCCGTTCTCATCGTCGGATCGTCGTCAACATCAATAACGCCATCATCGTCATCCCCAGCGACAGGCAACAGCGTCATCAGGGTCGACCTCAATGAGATTGACGAGCAGCTGATGCGTCCCATCAACGAGCCGCCGCGAAGACGGAAGCGGCGATCATGAGTGACGCCGTCGACCGGCTCGCCCAGGCACCGCACGACCTCATCAACGAGGCCGCACAGGCAGCCATCGAGCAGCAGCGCCCAACGCCGCCGGCACGAGTGGTTGAACGTCCAAACGTGTCAAAGGAAGATTTCGCTCTGTGCCCGTGGTGCAACAAGAAACACATGCGGCACCTGACGCCGGTCAACGACGCCCGGCAGCAGCTGGACGACATCAGCCGCACCACGTTCTACGCGCTAGTCAAGGCAGGCGAACTGTCGCTAGTCAAGATCGGCCGGCGCTTGTTCATCCAAGCGGAAGAACTCGACGATTCCCTCAGGAGGAAACGATATGACCCTTCCGGTTGAACGGAAGCTGCCGGGCGAGCCCATCCCTCGCGAACAGTTGGTCGCCGAGTGGGAGGACTCGCACCACCGCAATCTGCTGAAGGGCCCGGTAGCCAATTTCTTGTTCGGCGTGCACTATTCGGTGCCGGAAAAGGCGTACCCATCGCGCATGCAGCTGGACTGCGGCTGCATCAGGGACATCTGAGGCGCGAGCACCGCGAGGAAGAGCGCGCCGACGAAGTCGCGCGGCTGGCCGAGCTGGCCGACAAGTACCACTTCAGCATACTGAAACCGTCGCAGCGCGAGATCCGCGAAGCCAACGGCAAGACCAACAAGGAAGTCGAAGAAAACGTCAGGGCGAAACGGGGGCGCGAGCCCCCGCTCAGACCCGAGCGGCCCAGCATTTACAGGGTGGCACGACTGAAGGCACGGCCAATTCCTGTGCTACGACCCGAAGTGCCCGAGGTATCGCTCGTTCGGCGGTTTTGTGCGGGACATCGTGGTATGGGTCTGACGTGGGGCCCTTGCGCCACAACCACGGCGACTGCGGCAGGGCCGCGTCAATCATTGGTCTTCGTCGCGCCGCAGGCATAACCACAAGGACGCCAAGGCGGCGCATCAAAAAGCTGCGCAAAACGACGAAACGCTACTAACCTGGTGACCTCAACAGACACAACCCGTCGACGGCGATGGGTCCGTCGGCGGTCACGATCAACGGGTTGATGTCAATCGACTCGATCCATGTCCGGCCTCCGGCGGCAAGCAGCGAGGCCGCCTTCAGCACCGAAGCCAGCGCGCCGCGATCCCACGGCGGAGAACCGCGGAAGCCGTCGAGCACACCGGTGTCGCTGAACTCGTCGATCAGCTCAGCGGCGTCCTCACTGCTCATCGGCGCCATCCGGCCACCGATCTTGCGCATCACCTCGACGAATACGCCGCCCAGGCCGAACACGACCAACGGGCCCAGTTCGCTTTGCCCGTTGATTCCGATGAACGCCTCGCCGTAGCCCGAGATCATGGGTTGGACCGCGATCAAGGTGGGCAGCCCATGGGAGACGGCGATGGCTCGCAGATCGCCGACGGCCGCGCCGAGCGCAGCGGCCTCGACGCCCAGTCGTACGGCGCCGTGTTCGGTTCGGTGAGCGACGTCGGCCAGCTTCACCACGTACGGCCCGGCGAACGACGGCGGCGAGGCAGCCCCATCCGCTGCTATCAAATGATATGGCGCAGTGGGAATTCCAGCGCGAGCAAGCAGGTCCATCGTCGCTGTGAACGGGAGCATCGAGCCTTCCGGGGCGGCGACCGGATCGTCCTGGGGTCGAGGCAGCAACGAAATCTCGGTGGGAGGTCGTACGCGGGACCCGGGACGCAGGCGCGTGAAGGCACCCATGGTGTACAGGCCGCGCAGACAGCCACGCAGCCCGTTGCCCACTGCGATCCCGTCGGCGCGATACTTCTCCAACCACTGCCCGCCCTGGCCGGCCAGTGGCGCGATGACGAACGGCTTGTCGCTGGCCGCCCCGAATTCGGCGAACTCGATGTCGGCGAAAAGCGGCTCGTTCCACTCTGCATGCTGGCTGCTGAACAGCAGAGCATCGAACTCGGGCGCAGCGGAATACTCCGTCAGCACCTTGCGCCACAGCCCGTCGATGACGCCGGCGAAACCCGTGATGTCCAAGGGATTCGTCACCGCACCGCCAGGGATGGTGTCAGCGACGAAGGGGCGAAGGCGCTCCACTTCGGGCACGTCCACCCCCTCGACTTCGGCAAGGTCGCTGGCCAGCTGGGCGAAACCACCGGTGGCCGTGAGGATCGCCAGGCCCCGCACTTCCGTCCAGCGCTTACGCGGGAGCTGTTCGAGAAACTGCACGCGGTCGATGAGATCGTCGATGTCGGTGGCGGGCAGGATGCCCGCCTGCTTGAATGCGACGTCGTAGACCCAGGCGTCGCCGGTCAGTGTTCCGGTGTGTGACGCGGCCATGCGCTGCGTCCGCTCGCTGCGGCCGAGTTTGATTGCGACGATCGGTTTGCCGGCCTCCAAACAGCGACTGGCCGCGTCGAAGAAGGCCTCCGGGCGCCGGATCTTCTCGATCGCCAGTGCCACGATCCGGGTGGCATCGTCGCCGGCGAAGTAGTCCAGATAGTCGGCGACGTCGGTGACGGCTTCGTTGCCCGCCGACACCAGCAGGTTGAACCCGACGCCACCCGCTCGCGAGGCCGCAGCGGCCATCGCCTCGATCATCGCGCCGCTGTGTGTCGCGGCCGACAGCCCGCCGACCCGGCGTCGAAAGATTGGCAGCATGCTCAGGTGCAGTTTGCCTGGCACGTTCATCAGACCCACACCGTTGGGACCGACCACCGGCATGTTGCCCGCCCGGGCACCCTCGACCATGCGCTGCTGGAGGCGAACACCCTCGTCACCGAGTTCGGCGAAGCCGGCGGCGCAGGTGATCACCCCCCCGGCACCGATTTCGGCGGCCTGTTCCACCGCGTCGACCGTGCGTTCGGCGCCCAGCGCAAGAAAGACCGCATCGACCGGCTGCCCTATTGCCCGTAGATCGGGATACGCCCGATGCCCGAAGACCTGCTCCGCCTTGTGATGGACAAAGAAGAACTCCGCATCGGCCTCGAGCGAGTATTTCACCGCATACGCCCAGCGCGATTCCTCGGCGATCCCCACGAACGCAACCGTTCTCGGATTCATCAGCCGGTCCAACGCCGGCCGGGTTTGTTGCGCGGTCATCAGATACTGAAGCCCACCAGTTTCGTGTCGAGGTACTCCATAATCCCTTCGTGCGCCCCCTCCCGGCCTTGCCCGCTTTGTTTGACTCCGCCGAACGGGGCAGCTGCCGAGGTGGGGTTGATGTCGTTGACTCCGACCATGCCGAACCGCAGTTGCTCGACCACCCGCCACGCGCGGGCGAGGTTCTGCGTGTAAACGTATGACGCCAGCCCATACTTGGTGTCGTTGGCCATGGCGATGACCTCGTCTTCGTCGTCGAAGACGATTACCGGTGCAAGGGGGCCAAACGTCTCTTCCCGGTAGATGTCCATGGCATCGGTCACGCCGCTGAGAACCGTTGGCGCGAAGAAGAATCCGCGTTCCAGCCCCTCGTCGGTCAGCCGGTTGCCACCGGTCTCGACGACCGCACCCTTGCTCACCGCGTCATCGACCTGGCGCTGCATCCGGTCCAGCGCGTCGGAGTCGATGAGCGGGCCGATGCTCACACCCTCGGTCAAACCGCTGCCGGCCTTCATCTTCGCCACCCGCTCGACGAGCACCTTGAGAAAGGCGTCCTTGATCGAGCGGTGCACATAGAGGCGATTCGGGGAAATGCAGGCTTGCCCGGTGTTGAGCACCTTGACCATCGCGGCGCCCTTGGCGGCGTGCCCCGGGTCGGCGTCCTCGAAGACGATGAAGGGTGCGTGCCCGCCCAGTTCCATGGAGAACCGCTTCATCTGCTCGCCGGCGCCGCGCGCGAGCAGCTTGCCGACCGATGTTGAACCCGTGAAGGTCAGTTTCGCGACCGCCGGGTTGCTGACGAACTCCGCGCCGACTGGGGCAGGGTCCGACGTCGTCACCAGATTGACGACGCCGGGCGGGACGCCGGACTCCTCGAGGATCCGGAACACTTCGATCGCGCACAGCGGAGTCTGTTCGGCGGCCTTGAGCACCACCGTGCAACCGCCCGCCAATGCTGGCGCAACCTTGCGCGTGATCATCGATACCGGATAGTTCCAGGGGGTGATAGCACCTACCACGCCGACTGGCTGGTGCAACACCATGAAGCGCTGGTCGGCTCGCGCCGACGGGATCGTCTGTCCGTAAACCCGTTTCGCCTCCTCGGCGAACCAGGTCAGGAAGTCGGCGGCATACTTGACCTCGATCCCCGCGGCGCGAATCGGCTTGCCCTGCTCCTCGGTCATCAGCTTGGCCAGCTGTTCCGAGCGCTCGAGCATGCGTCGGTGCGCCTCGAACAGCACCTCGGCTCGCTCATATGCCGTGCGTTTCGACCACGCCGGGAAAGCCGCATCGGCTGCCGCGATCGCGGCCCCGACATCGTCGACCGATGCGTCGGAGACTTCGGCCAACACCTCACCGGTGGCTGGATTCGTCACAGGGAAGGTCGACTTCGACGCGGCCGGGCGCCACTGGCCGTCGATGAAGAGTGCGTCGATCATCGGTGCCGGCCCTTTCTCAGTTGTCGCGGGCATTGTCCACCAATTCTTTTGTGTCAGTTGCCGGTTCGAATTCCACGATGGTCCAGTCCGGGGATAGGTCGGTGTACACGACGCGTACCGGAGCACCGATCTCGATAGCGTCGGGATCGACCCCGGTCATCGCTCCGACCATCCGGAACCCCTCGTCCATCGCCGCGTGCACGATCGCGTACGGCGCGGCGGCCTGATAGGCGGGCGTCGGTGCGCGGTGCACGATTGTGTAGGTGTAGACGACGCCGCGCCCCGATACCGGCTCCCAGGAGTATGACGTCGAATGGCACTTGGCGCAGATCTCCTTCGGCACGTGCCGGAATGCTCCACACGGCGTGCACCGCTGGACCTTGATGTTGCGCTCCCGCAGTGAGTCCCAGAACGGCTGTTGCCAACCGGGCACCCCCTCTGGGAGGAATTTCTCGTCGCTGCTCATCAACCTCAGACCTCCCCGAGGACGGCCGAGTAGTTGTTCTGCATGGCACCGCCCGAGCCGCTGAGATAGCCGAACTTGGCGTTGGCGACCTGGCGCGCACCGGCGGTCCCGCGGAGTTGCTCGACGACCTCGATCAGCGTGAAGATGCCGCATGCACCGGCATGGCTGAACGACAGAAAGCCGCCGGCGGTGTTGGTGGGGAGGCGACCACCGACCTTCAGCGCTCCGTTCTCGACGAAGGGGCCGCCTTCGCCGGGTTTGCAGAATCCGGCCGCCTCGATGCCGAACAGCAGGTTGATCGTGAAGTGGTCACCGAGTCCGGCGACGTCGATGTCGTCACGTGAGATGCCGGCGTGCGCGAAGGCGGTGTCAGCAGCGAGCTGGGCCGCGCCGAAGAACGCCAGCGACGGCGCGGAGTTAGGGTCGATGTGGCTGTGCCCTTCGCCGTAGCCGAGCAGCCCGATGGGCTTGTTTTTCTTGTTGTCTCGCACGCTGGCGGCGGAGGTGACGACGATCGCGCCGCCCCCCTGGTTGATGGCACAGCAATCCAGTAGGTGCAGTGGGTCGGCGATCATGCGTGAGCCGACGACATCGTCGACGGTGATTGCGCCGCGATGCCCGTTGCAGGACAGCGGATGCAGCGTGGCCCCGTAACGCTGAGCCACCGCGACTTCGGCAAGTTGCTCGGACGTCGTGCCGTACTCGTACATGTGCCGGCGCGCCAGCACCGCGTAGTCGGAAACCCGGGTGGTTCCGTAGACGTATTCGTACGGACCGCTCAACTTGGCCATCGCCGCGATGGCCTCATCGCGGTTGGCGCTCGAAAAGCCCTCCGGGCGGCCGGCCACCGCGTTGACGATGACAACGGCCTCAGCCAGCCCCACCGATACCGCGTAAACCGCGAGGTTCACCCCCGAAGCAGCGGCGGACGCACCGACCGAGCTCGAGGCATGAAAACGAATCGGCTTACCGAGCAGGTCGTAGCCCAGGGCCGCTGCGGGCAGCATGGATCGGATGCCCACTCCTTCGGGGCCGTCCATGATCAGGCCATCGATATCGCCCAGGCTGATGCCCGCGTCGTCACATGCGCCTTTGGCGCACTCGAACCAGACGTCGGGCTGAGCGCGGTCGGACAGATCGCCCTGCTTCGTCTGGTAAACCCCCGCGATAGCCGCCTCGCGAAGCTTACGCACCATCCAGCCATCCTCGCTGCGGTCACCGGTCGAATCAGACGACTCACTCAGATATTTTTCGGTTTGATGTTTATCCAACAATGTGCACGCTGTCAATAGCGCTGCTCAAACCGCCACGACATGAACGAATACCCTTGGTACGGAAGCAAGTGTGCAATGCTTGCCCACGAGAAACCGGTCTTATACTTTGATACCTGTCTAAGATTCGATGCTTGAGGGGATGCCGTGCCAAACATCATGGTGGAGAAGCAGGGGCACACCACGATCTTCACGATCAACAAGCCCGACCGCATGAACGCCATCGGACTCGCCGACGCGGCCGAACTCGAGCAAGGGCTTGCCGAGTTTCAGGCCGACCCCGACCAATACGTCGCCATCATCACCGCGGCGGGCGACAAGGCGTTCTGTGCCGGTGCCGACCTGAAGGCGATGGCGACCGACGTGGAGGGTGGCGGCAGGTTACCGATCTCCCCCGCGCCCGACATCGCAGGTATCGCCGCCTGCGAGAAGGTGACCATCGCCGCGATCAACGGCCTGGCCGTCGGCACCGGAACGGAACTCGCGATCTCCTGCGACTTTCGGATCGCAGCCGAGCATGCCTGGTTCGGCCTGTCCGAGGTGAAGCGCGGCATCATCGCCGGGGTGGCGGTCAATGTGCTGCCCCGCCTCATGCCGATCGGTGCCGTCATGGAGCTCATGCTCACCGGAGACCGGCTGCCCGCCGATGAAGCCTTTCGGCTCGGGCTGGTACAACGCGTCGTACCGCGGGACAAGCTGATCGAAACGGCGCTCGAAAGAGCGGAGACCATCGCGAAAAACTCCCAGGCGGCGGTGTGGGGCACTAAGCAGATACTGAAGTTCTGGCGGGATGCGTTGATCGCCGAGCAGCAGCGCTACTACGAGGCGGTCGTTCATCGGGTGCTGTTGTCCGGCGACGTGCATGAAGGACCACGCGCCTTCGCCGAGAAACGTGAGCCAAAATTCCAGCAGGCCTGGCCGAGCGCGTTCGGCTGACAGGGCGGCATAACGACAACAGCTAGTGTTACCTCACGCGGCAGAGCCGATGATGGGAGCCACTGTGACGCAAGGAGTTCGGTCGGACGAGATCAGTCGATTTCTCCGCCAGTACCACCGTGCATTCCTATTCTGTCGTGACGAGGCTGGCCATCCGATGGGCTACGCAATGCTGACCGTTGGCTATACGGATGGTCATTTGCTGTTCACCACCTATACCAAGAGCGCCAAGGTCGCCAATCTGCGCGCCCATCCCGAGGTCGCGTGCGTCGTGATGTCAGACCCACAGCGCGACGCTGCATGGGTGTCGTTAAAGGGGCGTGCCGAGATGTACCAGCCCTCCCCCGCGGAAGTGGATGAATTGGTCCCTGCCTCCTCTCGCGACACACGAGTGCCCGGCTCGGTCGTCGCGAAAGTCCGGCATCGGCTGTTGACAGGAAAGCGCTGCATCATCCGCATCAAACTGCACAGTGTCGTGGCCACTAGTCTGGCCTCGGCCTCGGAGGTGGGTAATGACGAAACGCAATGAAGCTCGACGCGGGCCGGCGGCGATGACATCAACCGAACTCGCCGATTTCTTGAGAAATCTACCCACCGGGGCTTTATGCATCGAAGAGGACGGTCAACTGATCGCCCTGCCAACCCAGGTGCTCGGCGCATCCGACGGGATCTGGGACGTATCGTTAAGCGGTTGTGGCGATGTGGCTCTCGACAATAGTTCACCGGCGTGTTTGGTGGCAGACAGTTTCACCACCTACAGCGCGATCCGTGGATTCATTGTCCAGGGCACTGTGACAAGAACTTCGGGCGTCGGCGCCGAAGACAAGACCATTGTCGCGGTGCGCTCTTCGCGGGTGCGCACGTTCTCGTTCGCCGCGGTCAGCGATTGATCGGTAAAGGCGACGTCCTCGATGCACCGAAGCTGGATTTCAGGCTTGGTGCTGGATACGCGGCTGCTTTTGCCCACCCATCGCGCACGGTGTCCTGCCACAACCGCTGATCCGCACCAGAAGCATGCTCAGTTGATCCGTGCGGTTTGTTTGCGTTCCGTGATGGGTCGGGCGAGTTCTTGGTCGTCGCAGATCTTTTGGAGTTTGTCCAGGGTTTCTTTCAGGCCCGGCCCGAGGCGTTTGCCTGGCGTAAAGGTGGCCGGTAGATGCCGCATGCCCTGGATGACACCGATGGTCTCGTAGTGCACCGTGCCATCAGGATCGCACTGGTAATCGGGCAGCCGGTCGAGCACCGCGTTGAGCATCGACTTGAACACGGCGCGTCCCACGTTCGACCCGATGCAGCGGTGCACACCAAGTCCGAAGCTGAAGTGCCGATTACCCTTGCGGTCCAAGACGATCTCATTGGGATTGGGAAACACTGCCGGATCCCGATTGGCCATCGCCCACGAGATCCACAGCCGCTCCCCTTCCTTGAAGTGGATGCCGTCGATCTCGACATCCTCAGAGAACGTCCGCCCATCGCCGGGTGCCGGGGTGAAGAAGCGGAGGAACTCCTCGGTCGCAGGATTCAGCAGCATGTCCCGCTGCCTGCTCAGCAGTTCACGCTGCTCGGGATGGTGCGCAAGCCATTCCAGCGCATGGGCGGTCAGGGCAGTGGTCGTGTCAAACCCGCCGCCGATGAGCAGCCCCAGCATGCCGACGATCTCGAGTTCGGGCGCAGGTTCACCGTCGATTCGCATCTCGATGAGGGCGTTGACCAGTCCCGGGCGAGGCGTTTGTCGAATCTCGGCGACATTGCCAAGCAAATCCATGACCATCTGCTTCTGCTGCTCGAAAACCCGCGCCGCCTCAGGGGAGTGTTCGGGGGTGTAGACCATGGCGTGGGTGGGCTCACTGTAGAGCAACCACTTCTTCAACGGAATGCCCATCATCGCCAGCGTCAGCACAGCCGGCGCGATATTAGCCAGATCATCAACGAAATCGATACGGCCCGACTCGATCTTCTCATCGATGCTGGCGCGCACCACCTCATCGACGAACGGCTCCCACCGCTTGACCGCCGCCGGCGACAAATACGGGTTGAGCACATTGCGATACCAGCGGTGCTCGGGATCGTCCATCTCCAGCATGCCGGCCCGGACCGGAGCCGGTTTCGCAGGAATGGTGATCCCCTGATAACCGCGACGCTCACCGTTGATGTCGTGGTCATTGGAGATATGCGGACAACGAGCCAGCTCGAACACCGCATCGCTGCTGCTGGCCACCCAATGCCCACCATAGGTGTCCGACCACGCCACCGGACACTTCTCGTGCAGATCCTCGGTGACTTTTCCGAACACGAACCGGTACTCGGGGGTGTGCCGATCGAAGTGATAAAGGTGCTTTTGCTTCCGATCGTTGTCGGTGGCAGTACCGTCGCTCACGGCGTTGTCTCCCTTACCCTTTGGGGATGGCGGTCAATAACAGATGAGCTGCATTCGAAGCCGATGACGACGACCCGCTTCACGAGACGGGGCTGAATTCGATGTGCAGCGCTTTGAGACCGCGCATGATGAACATCGGTTCGTAGGCGTAGCGGCGGTCATCGACCGGACCATGCTCGGCCTCCGAGATCTTGATATCGGCCATCCGGGTCAAAATGCGCTCGAGGCTGACATGGCCCTCGACCCGCGCCAACGGCGCGCCTGGGCACACGTGGATGCCGCGGCCGAACGCGAGGTGGTCCCGGACGTTGGGACGGTCGAGACGGAATTCGTCGGGATCCTCGAAGTGGGCGGGGTCGTGGTTTGCGGCCCCGGGTAAGAGCATGATCGTGGTGCCTGCTCGCGTCGGTACACCGCCGATCGTGGTGGTCTTGCTCGCCAACCGGAAGTGGGTCTTGAGCGGACTTTCGATCCGCAGCGTCTCCTCGAGAAAATTCGGAATAAGGCTGCGATCGGTGCTCAGCTGCTGCTGCAAGTCCGGACGCTCGGCGAGAATCTGGACTGCAAAGGTGAGCATCTTGCTGGAGGTTTCCTGCCCCGCCGCAAACAAGAAGGTGGACAGGCGAACAACATCCACAATTTCCGGAGTCGAGCCGTCGGGATATTTCGCCTGCGCCAGTGCGGTCAACACGTCGTCACGGGGATTACGGCGGCGGTCCTCGATATAAGCGGTGAACCGCTCCTCGTAGAACGCGAGAGGATTGTGCTCGACCTCTTGGCTTCCGGCCGTCGCAGCCGACTCTTCCGACAGCTGCCTCTTGAATGCATCATGGTCCTCCGCGGGCACACCGAGCAGATCAGCGATCACCAACAAAGAAAACGGCTGAGCATACTGCCTGAAGAACTCACAGCTGCCCGACTCGACGAACTCGTCGAGTTGGCGGTCGGCCAGCGACCACATGAACGACTCGTTCTCCTTGAGCCGCCGCGGCGTCATCAGCCGGCTGAGCAAACCCCGGACACGCCCATGCTCCGGCGGATCGAGGGTAGCCAGGAAGTCGCTGAACGGCATCTCGTTGCGATGCTGGGCGATCTGGTCGCCGATGTCATCACCGGCCGGCTCGAACGGAAGTCCGGCGAACGGGCCGATCACCGCATTACACGCCGAGAAGCCGGCAACGTCGCGGTACACCTCCATCGCTTGGTCGTAACCGGTGACCGCCAGGATGCCCTGCCGCGCGTCGAAACTCACCGGGCACTGCGAGCGATGTTGGGCGTAATAGCTGTAGGGGTCGACGAGCAGGGATTCGTCGGTGAAGAAAGCCGTCGTGTCGAACTCACCCATGGGACCTCCTGAGGACCGATCGACCATCGAAATCATCGATGCCGCAAGACCGCCTGGTCGAGCAATGCAGTGAGAGTAAGCTCTCAAGTAAGAGTTGGCTAGCACTTTGGTCAAATTGGTTCTGTCACCGACTTAGCTAGGGGTTGCCGATGCACGTTCATTGGACTACGCGGATGACTCAAGGCCGGTCAGACGTCGCAGCCAACATCGGCCGGATAATCACAGCCGCCCGAAAGGTATTCGCGAAGGAGGGGGCGGCGGCGACCATGAGCCGCGTCGCATCCGCGGCCGGCGTCTCGGATGCGACGCTGTACCGGCATTTTCCCAATCGGCAGGTACTGGCGGCCGCGGTGTACGAGGACATATTTGTGAGCCAGGTCAAACCGGCAATTCTCGCCCTGTGCGGCAACCCTGCGCCGGAGTTGTACGTTGATGCCCTCGTTCACCTCGAAGACGTGATGTTCGAGCAACGGCCACTCTTGGCTTCGCTGGATGACCTGGCAAACCTGACCGCCGATTTCATCACACGCGACCGCGACCTATTCGACGACATCATCCTCCAGTGCCAGGCGTCGGGCATCCTCCGGCCCGACCTGACGGCCGACGAGGTGGCCACGTTCGTGGCCATGGTCACGACCGCCTCGGTCGCAATGAACCAGCCCAAACCGGCGCGCCGGCGCTACCTGCGGCTGATGGTCGACGCCCTGACCCTGAACACCACATCGGTGCGCGCATCACCCTCTGGGGACGGACAGCACCAAGGCTCACACCGGCCACGCAAGTCGACCCGAAGGTCTTCGCATTAAACTCGGCATTTCGCGGCTCGGCGGGTGATTCGGGTGTGTAATGCACGAAAGTGCCTGTTCGGCTTGGAAAAACTTGTGCTTACCGCAATCACAGATTGTCTGAGCGCAAGGCACTCCATAGGTAAAGCGTCACCGATGCGGCGCGCGGTCAGGCCGCACCCACGCGGTGCGGTTGGCGCAGAGTCCTGAACCGAAAGGGCTTCGGTCACCGTCGCCACGTTGGCACCGTGGACGTGCAGACTCCAATCCGCCCAAGCCTTCAACCGCCCAGCGGGGCACAGCTCGGGCCCGGCATACCTATACTGCACAGGCAACATGCGACGAAAGCCGAACCCTGAACTGCGCCGCCGAGAACTCTGCGATGCGGCGATCCAACTGCTGGCCGAAGACGGCGTCAAGGGCGTCAGCCACCCCAAAGTCGACCGGAAGGCGGGCGTACCCTCCGGCACGACGTCGTTCTATTTTCGCACCCGCTCGGCCTTGCTCCACGCCGTGGCTGCCCGCGTCGCCGAACTGGAGCTCAAGGACTTGGTCGCAGCGGCGAAACCCTCGACTGCGTGCGACGGGCACGACGGACAACAGAGCCCGTCAGGTCTGGCCACCCTCGTGATGCGATCCGCGTCCGGTGCTCGATCAACCAGAGCCAAAGCCCGATACGCCCTTGAGCTACAGGCAGGCCGCGACCCGGTGTTGGATATGACATTCACACACAATTCCGAGCGATTCTTAGACCTGATCCGCGACACCGTTCTGCAGTTACAGCACCATGACAGCGAACCTGACCCGGAGCTGCTCGATGTCCAGGCCTATGTCGTGATGAAGTTCATCGGTGGCGTCATGTTGGCCCTCGCCAGCGGCGAACGCACCTTAAGAACCGCCGAGCAACTCGACATGCTCATGTCGGGCATCGTCGCCGGCATTGGCGCCACCTATGACACCAGCCGCGTTCACGGGAAGGTTGATTGTGGCCATCGTCGGCCGCCGATTCGCGTTAATAGGACCCGTGACACTCGCAAGTCCTCCGACCGGACTTAAGCCGCAATCAGCAGGCGTTGTCGGGATGGCGACCTGTAACACCTTGCCCCAGATCTCTCTAAGTTGTTAGAGTGCCGACCGACACGGGGCAAGGCAGATTCCTCGTGAATCAGCCTCTGACGGCGGCTGGCATGCGGAACGAAGGAGTGGCGTGTGACGGGAGCGCAGACGGAAACTGGTGTGTTGGCCGGCGATGAGCGAATGCTCATCGATGGTGAGCTC
This sequence comes from uncultured Actinomycetota bacterium, assembly GCA_963848535.1. GTDB lineage: Bacteria > Actinomycetota > Actinomycetes > Mycobacteriales > Mycobacteriaceae > Mycobacterium. Next base: position 58,804 of record CAWKEM010000004.1, on the reverse strand, counting down.
CAGCACACCGGGGGCGGCGCGAAGTTCGATGTTATCCATCCGGCCGGCGAACAGGTGGTGGGTCAGGCGACCGATGGCACCGTGGCCGATATGGAGCGTGCCGTCGGGGCAGCACGGCGGGCGTTCGACACCACACGCTGGTCACGCGATGTGGAGTTCCGGTACCACTGCCTGACCCAATTGCATGACGCGCTGGAGCGCGACAAAGAACGCCTGCGCCGGATCCTGGTGACCGAGGTGGGCTGTCCGATCAGCGTGACGGGCAGCCAGATCGAGGATCCGATCGGTGAGGTCGAACACTGGGCCAACCATGGCCGCGCCTTTTTGTATCTGCAAGACACCGGTGTGCACGACACCGTGCTGGGTCCGGCGAACCGCAAGATTCACTACGACGCAGTCGGTGTGGTGGGGGCGATCACACCCTGGAATGTGCCCTTCTATCTGAACATCGCCGAGACGGTGCCGGCGTTGATGGCCGGTAACACCGTGGTTCTCAAGCCTGCCCAGCTGACGCCCTGGTCGGGAACCGAGCTGGGCCGTATCGTCGCCGAAGAGACCGACATCCCCGCTGGTGTGTTCAACGTGGTGGTCTCGAACGCCAACGAGGTGGGTGCAGCGTTGTCGGCCGATCCGCGGGTGGACATGATCACCTTCACCGGGTCGACGGCTACCGGTCGGGCGATTCTGGCCGCCGCTGCGCCGACGGTGAAGAAGACGCTGTTGGAGTTGGGCGGCAAATCAGCTCACATCGTTCTTGACGACGCCGACTTGAATGCCTGCCTTCCCATGGCGGCGATGATGGCGTGCGTGATGTCGGGGCAAAGCTGTATCTTACCCAGTCGAATCTTGTTGCCACGCAGTCGCTACGCCGAGGGTCTCGAAATCCTCAAAGCCAGCATGGAGGCCTTCCCGGTTGGTGACCCCTGGGATCCCGGTGTCATGCAGGGACCGCAGATCAGCGAAACTCAGCGGCAGAAAGTATTGGGGCTGATCCGCAGTGGCATCGAGTCGGGCGCCCGGGTGATCACCGGCGGCGGCGTCCCGGAGAGCCTGCCCGTCGGCTACTACGTACAGCCCACCCTGTTGGCCGATGTGGATCCCGATGCGCGTGTAGCCCAGGAGGAGATCTTCGGGCCGGTGCTGACCGTGACGTCCTACGACACCGACGATGAGGCCATCGCGATCGCCAACAACTCGATCTACGGGTTGTCCGGTGAGGTCAGCAGTGTCTATGTCGAGCGCGCGCTCGGCGTCGCACTGCGTATGCGTACCGGCAACGTCACCATCAACGGCAAGAGCCACTTCGGGATCACCAGCCCGTTCGGTGGTACCAAGCAGAGCGGCTTGGGGCGGCGCAACGGCGAAGAGGGATTCAAGGAGTATCTCGAGATCAAGACCATCGGACTACCGACTTAAGGACGCGCACGGATGGATCTGCAACGGATCAGCGACGAGCTCGAAATCGCCGCACTATTAACCAGATACGCAGCCGCGGTCGACACCAAAGATTGGAATTTGTACAGGTCGGTGTTCACCGACGACGCGCGCATCGACTACTCCTCAGCCGGAGCGATCGCCGGCACCCGCGACGAGGTCGCCGACTGGCTGGCCCGGGGATTTGAGGCGATACCGATGACCATGCACTACATCACGAATATCGAACTCGACATCGATGGCGACACCGCATTCGTGCGAGCCATGTTCTACAACCCCATGCAATTGCCCGGAAGCGCTGAACTCAGTTCCTGTGGTGGCTATTACAACCACCAACTAGTCCGCACACCCGAGGGCTGGCGCAGCAGCTATCTGCGCGAAGACAGCGTCTGGTTCGTCAACCCCCCAGCCGTCGCACCCGCCGAAGCGGCAAGGAGCGCCAGTGCGGAATGACGGGGCGCTCCGGGAGGCGTACGCGTTCGCATGCTGGAGAGCGAAGAACCACCTCGGGGTATTGGCTGGCTGGGGCGCAGGGGCGGCGTTGCGCTGCAGTATTACTAGACAGCTTGGGCGCCAGGCCATGTCGGCCACCGTAGCGAGGCGTCCTGAAGCGAGGCGGCGATAATCATGGAAATCTGGACCGGCACCGCGTTCATGAAGACCACGGAATCGGTTGCGGTGGCTCGCATGCTCGATGAGGCAGGCTTCGACGGGGTCGTGGTCTCCGATCACCTCATCTATCCGCGGGAGTTGACGTCGCCGTATCCATCACCGACCGGCAAGCCGATGTGGTCACCAGATACCGCCTGGCCGGACGCGTGGGTTTTGATCGGCGCGATGGCCGCGGTGACGACACGGCTGAAGTTCAGCACCGCCGTCTACATCGCCCCGGCCCGCCCCCTGCTGGAGGTCGCCAAACAGGTCGCCACGGCCGCGGTCGTCTCAGGAGACCGGGTGTCATTGACCGTCGGCGCGGGTTGGATGCGCGAAGAATTCGAGTTGATGGGCCAGGATTTCAGCAACCGCGGCAAGCGGCTCGACGAGATGATCGACGCGCTGCGCGAGCTGTGGCGTGGTGGGTGGGTGTCCTGGAGCGGGCAGTACTACCAGGTGCCGGAGTTGATGATCGAACCCCATCCCGACATGCCGGTACCGATTCTGTGTGGCGGCGAGTCCGAGGCGGCCCTGCGACGTGCCGCGCGGCTCTGTGACGGCTGGGTCGGCAGCGTCTACAGCTGGGACGACGCTGTGCACTTCGTCGGCAGACTCGACGCCCTGCGCCGCGAGTACGGACGCGACAACGAGCCGTTCGGCATCTCGCTGGGAATTCTCGAGCCACCGTCCGTCGACTTGTTCAAGCGTGCTGAGGACATCGGTGTCACCGCGCTGTTGTGTAGCCCCTGGGCCTTGGCCAGCGATATGGTCGCCGGGGCGCACGACGGCTTTAAGCTGGACGCCGAGCGTTACCGCGCTCCGATCGAGGAGTTCGCCGACACCATCTTGAGCAAGCTCCGCTAGCGGTGGGGTGCAGGCGCTGGGGACCGGGGGCACTTGGGATTCCGTGACGGCACCGCCATACCAGCTCGTGACCACTCGGATTGAAATGACATACGACTATCGGGGATGCCGCACACACCGACCCGTGAGCGCGCACCACAACGGCTGTCGCGTACATCGAAGAAAGGGCAATCATGGGAGACCTCACTAACAGCGTCGCCGTCGTGACCGGCGCTGCCAGGGGGCAGGGGCGGAGTCACGCGGTCGCGTTGGCCGCCGAGGGGGCCGACATCATCGCGATCGACCGATGTGCTGATATCGAATCGATCCCCTACCCGTTGGCCACCAAAGCCGACCTGGACGAGACAGTCGAGCTGGTGCGGGCCACCGGGCGCCGCGCGGTGCCGGTAATCGCCGATGTGCGCGATCTCGCCCCGATGCAGGCCGGTGTGCAGGCAGGCATCGACGAACTCGGCGAGATAGACATCGTCGTGGCCAATGCCGGGGTGGTCGCGATCGGGCGCAAGGACCCCACCGACGAGCAGCTGTACCGGGACATCGTCGACACCAATCTCAACGGGGTGTGGCACACCATCGCAGCCACCGTGCCGTCAATCATTCGCAAGGGTCAGGGCGGATCGATCATCCTGACCAGTTCGGTATCCGGGATGGTCGGGCGCGGTGGGGACGGCAGCGCCGCCATGTTCGCCTACACAGCATCCAAACACGGCGTGGTGGGACTGATGCGTTCTGCCGCCAATGCCTATGCCGCCCACAGCATCCGGGTCAACTCTGTGCATCCCACCGGGGTTGCGTCGCCGATGACCGTCAACGACTACATGATGGAGGTGATGCAGGACAACCTGTCGTCATTGGCCGGAAATCTGCTACCGGTCCCCTGCGTGGAGCCTGAGGACGTTACCAATGCTGTTGTGTGGCTCGCCAGCTCGAAAGCCCGTTATGTAACCGGGGTGGCAATGCCGGTCGACGCGGGCCACGTGGCGATGTAGCCCTTCTGCCCTTGCGACACAAGCCCTTATTCCGGACGAGTGAGTAGTCTCACCAAAAGCTGATGTCTTGCTTACCCGCAGCGATATCCCAACACCTAAGGAGATTTCATGACGGCGAATCCGGCACTCGAGCAGAATCCTCGGCCGCCCGACGGAGATTGGCTCGGGACCCCCTTTCTGAAATTCGAGCGGGAGGGTCCGTTCGCGGTCTGTACCCTGGACCGCCCCGAAGCGCGCAACGCCATGACGGGAGCAATGTACTTCGGCATCCGCTACGCCATCGGTCGCGTCAACGAGGACCCCGACCTAGCCGGACTGCTGATCACCGGCAGCGGCGATGTCTTCGCCCCCGGTGGCGATTTGGGCGGCGGTGGCACGGATAACTGGATCACGTTCGGCGCCGCACTGGGGATGGACGCCACCCCGTTTGATGCGCTGCGCACCTCAGCCAAGCCGGTGGTGTCCGCGGTCAACGGCCTGTGCCAGGGCGGCGGATTGCAGATCGCGCTGTGCAGCGACGTCGCCGTCGTCAGCGACCGCGCCACCTTCCGCGTCCCGGAACTGTTCCGCGGTATTGCCGACACCTACTACAGCCAGATGCTGGCGCGTCTCATCGGGCCGGTCCGCACTCGGGATCTGATGTTCACCGGCCGCGTGCTCAGCGCACAGGAAGCACTGGACTGGGGCATGGTCGCCCGAGTGGTTCCCCACGACGAGCTGATGGGCGCCGCGCGCGAGGTGCTGGCCCAATGCTGTCGCACCGCGCCGGGGGCCCGAGCTTTGGTCAAGTCCAGCCTGGACTCCTACCTGGGCCTGTACGACCGTATCGGCATGAGCACCAGCATGCAGGGCGACGAGGCCGTCGAGGGCTTTCGCGCTTTCAAAGAGCGACGTTCTCCGGACTGGGTCCATCCCCAACTACGCACCGAAGGGCGGCTGTAACACCCGGCGGCGCCGCTTCTTTGGCTGCAGAGACCGCCGACGGCAAGGCCCAGCCAGGTAATACGGTGGACGGACGCCTAGTTGTGCGGCAGCTGCGAGAACGGCAGTTCGCGGTCGGTCGACGGGTCACGCGGCAGGCCCAGCACCCGCTCACTGATTTGGTTGAGTTGCATCTCGGTGGTGCCCCCGGCGAGGGTGTGGGCGCGTGCGCCCAGCCACTGAATACCGGCTGACTCCTCGTCGACGCCGTCCCAGACGATCCCACTGTTACCGGCTATCTGCATGCCGATTTCCAAGCGGCGGTAACCGATGTGCGAGCTGAGCAGTTTGAGCAGGCTGGCACCCGGACCCGGGAACCGGCCGGACCGAAGCCCCTGGCTGATGTGCTCGATGGCGGGACGCTTCAGGTGGGCCAGTGTGAGCGCTTCTCCCAGCAATTGGCGGACCCCGGGGTCGGCCGCGATGCCCAGTCGCTGCACGAGCGCCACCAGTGGATCGTCACGTTCTTCGCCTGCCGGCGTGTACCGCGAGTCATTTAGGCCGCTGTCGCCCACCATGTTGCGCTCGTGAAAGAGCACGCGCGACGCCACGGTCCAGCCGTCGTTGAATTCGCCGACTAGATTGCTCACCGGAATCTTGACGTCGTCGAAGAACTCCTCACAGAACTCGCTCGCCCCGGTCCCGAGCCGGATCGGATTGACCGTTACGCCTTCGGCATCGAGCGGCACGATAAACATCGACAGCCCACGGTGTTTTGGAAACTCGGGATCGGTACGGGCGAGTAGGAGTCCGTAGTCGGCGACGTGGGCTCCCGTGCTCCAGATCTTCGCACCGTTGACGATGAAGATGTGGTGATCCTTGATGGCCCGGGTGAGTGCGGCCGCCATGTCCGAACCGCCGCTGGGCTCGGAAAGCAATTGCACGGCGATCTCGTCGCCGCGCAACCCGGCGGGCACGCGGGCGGCGCACTGCTCGGCTGAACCGAAGTCAAGCAGCGTCGGCAAGATCACCGCATGGGTAACCGCCATGATGGTCGGCAACTCGAATCCGGCTGTCTCGTCAAGGAATGCGGCCTGGTGTTCGCGGCTCAGACCAAGGCCGCCGTACTCGCGCGGATAGCAGATGCCGGCCAGATGTGCGTCCCACAGCCGTCGCTGCAGGACGCGGTGTCGCGCGGCCTGTTCTTCGATCGGTTCGCCGGGGTGAGACTGCTCGCCGATCCTGGGCAGGTTGCCCGGCAGCCAGCGTCGGACATGCGCACGAAACTCATCCAAATCGGTTGGTACAGCGGGGCGGTCGTCAAAGACGTCTGTCTCGGTGTTCATGTCAACCTCCCCTACACTCCGGCCAGCCGGCACAGCCGCTCGCGGTGCTCGGCGGGACCGCCGTAGACGACACGGTTGGTCGACGCGCGGCGCAGGTGCAGATGCAGGTCGTGTTCCCAGGTCATCCCGATCCCGCCGTGGATCTGTATGGCGTCCTGCACGAGCGCGACAGCGGCATCACCGATGTGAACCTTTGCCGTGCTTGCGAGCTGGGATGCATCCGGCGATCCTGCGTCCAACGCCGCGGCGAGACCGGCAGTGACCCCGGCCGCGGCTTCCACCGCTAACAAATATTCGGCCAGGCGGTGCTTGATGGACTGATAGGAGCCGATCACCCGGCCGAAGGCGTACCGGTGGGTGACCCAGTCGATCGTCATGTGGAAGACGTGCTGCATCGATGCGGCTGTCTCGGCAGCTTGGATGGCAATCGCCGCACAGTAGGCCAGTTCGGTGAGATCCCCTGTGCAGCGGGCTGTCTCCGGAACATGGGTCGCCGCGAACTCGACGGTGCCGAACGCGCGCGTTGGATCCAGGCCGCGTTGCGGTAGCACGGCGACGCCCGGCCGGGAGCGCTCGACCAGGAAGTGTCCGATGCCATCCTCGACACGCGCGGTGACAAGAAACAGGTCCGCGTCCGGAGCCGCCTCGACGACGTTCTTGACTCCAGTGATGACGTAACCCTCTGTGGTGCGTTCGGCGCGAGTGGCGACCGCGTCCGGGTCCCAGCGGTTGCCTTCCGCGAGCGCCCAGGCCGCCACCGCGCTTCCATCGACGATCGCCGCCAGGGCGTCGCCGTGCTGATCGGTATTCGCGTGCGCCAGCACCCAGGCCACGACATTGCATGGAACGAGCGGCCCCGGCGCGACGTGTCGGCCGGACTCGTCGGCCAACACGCAGAGGTCGGCGAACGGACGGCCGCTGATGCTGCCGCCCCCTAACGCTTCGGGCACCAGCAGCGACGTCCAGCCCAAGTCGGTGGCCGCCGACCAGTAGGACCGGTCCAGCGCGGGTGCGGCCGAAGCGATCTCGTGCACCTTCGCCGAAGAAGCATGGTGGTCGAGGAACTTTCGGGCGGCGTCGCGCAGCGGTCGTTGCTCAGCCTCGAGTTCGGTAGCCAATAGCCATCTCCCGCAATTGCTTCGATAGATGTGAAGATTCTGACCTCGACGCGGTGGGTACGGATACCCTCCGGAAGCTGGGTACCGCATTTTTGGCCCCACTGGCGTGGAAGTGCAAAAAACATTTGTAGAAAACAAGTTTCGTCAAACAATCCCTCTTCATCGGTACGTAGCTCTAGTACGTGGCCGTCGTGTTAGTAAACGCCTGGTAGTCCGACGCTCTTCGAAAGAGTCCGTCGTTGTAGTGATGGTCGGCGGGTATCCAGTCGAACGTCTTCTGCTCGGCGAACGTGTAATAGAGGACGCGCCGGCCTGCATCGTCGCCCGTCGGCGGCGGGGTGGTGTGCAGCGCGTAAGCGTCGTGGATCGTGACGTCACCCGGTTCGGTCTCGATCGCAACAAGCGGCAGACCGTCCTCGTCGCCCCAGGCCAGATTGTGCTTCGTATACCGGTGCGAGCCGGCAAGCACGAGCAGTTGTCCGTTGGCCGGGTTGGCGTGATCAAGCTGGATACCAACCTGAATGAAGGGACAAATAACCGGGCCTCCGCCGAGTGTGGGGTCGATGTGCCAGCCGAGATCACCGTTGCCCTTCACGACATTGGAGTTCTTGATGAACACCATCGGCCCGTCGAGCCGATCGACACACACCTGCAGATCCCGGCCAGCGATATCCGCGCAGCGACGCAGACGCCGATCATGGGCTAGGTCCGCGAGCAATGTTGAGTGACGACCGAGATAGTTGATCCGAGTCACCACTTCGTCACCGTCGGCATTCACCGACCACCACGACGTTGGGTCATCTGGCGTCGTCCGTTCTCGCGCCCTCTCGATCTCGGCGCCATAACGCTCGACCTCGTCTCGGGTGAACACCCCTTTCAGATGCAGGTAACCCGCGAGTCCGAAGAAATGGCGCATCTCATCGAGGTCATCATCGATCGAATACTCGCGGTGCAGGTCCAATGGCTCGCCGGCGCGGTCCACGAGCATTTGCCGCACCGCCGGCCCATAGATCTCCCGGCCGGAGCACAACGACTGGATCGCTGGCTCCCAACGCTGCCAACCCGCCAAGTCACCGCGCACCACCCGCGCCCGCCCTGTGTTCCCCGCACCCCTCACGGTCAGCAACTCGTGAAGGAACTCCGAGAACGTCTCTTCGGACAGCTCCACCACGGTTGCGGCGTCTGCGTCGCCCTCCCGAACCTCGACACCGCGCTCCGTGGCCAACCAGGTGAACACGATCCCGTTGCAACGGAACGCGAGGGGGGGCACGCCAGCCAGGTCGGCAGCGGCCAGATGTCCTCGCCGCTCGACGAGCTCCGGGAGCTGCTCACGATGGAACCGCACGAACGAGTACGGCTCGAAGGACCGGACGATCGCCGACGCCCACGACAGATCTGTATCCGACGACACCGTCCACTCCCTTCGATTTGTGATTATCAGGCGCCTAGTCGACCGGTCACGGCATCTTGTGGCCAGGACGCGATCAACTCACGCTTGAGGACTTTGCCGGCGTCGTTGGTCGGCAGGTGTGAGCGGATCCACCACCGGGCTGGAATGGCAAAGTGGGCCAGGTTCTTTCGGGCCCACTGGTCAAGCTCGGCGATGGACGGCGCCTGGCCGTCAGCGATAGTGACCGCGGCGGCGACGACTTCACCGAGGTCGGGGTCGGGCAGGCCGACGACGGCGGCTTCGGCAATCGCGGGGTGTCTGGCCAGCGCTGCCTCGACGGCGGACGCCGAGACGTTCTCTCCGCCCCGGATGATGATCTCCTTCGACCGCCCGGTGATGTAGAGATATCTGTCGTCGTCGACCCGGCCGATGTCACCGGTGCGTATCCAACCGTCTGCGGTGATCGTCGGATCGCCCGGTACACCCCAGTAGCCGTCCATGCCGGCCGGGGAGCGCACCAGCAGCTCGCCGGTGCCGTCCTTATCGCGGTCACCGACTCGGGCCTCGACGACCGGGGCGAGTCGGCCAGAGCATCCAGGGTGCGACTCGATGTCGGCACCGACGCCAGTGCTGACAACGCCGCCGGCCTCGGTCAGCCCGTAGGTCTGGCCCACCCGTCGCCGGGCATTGGGCAATGCCACGCCGATGCGCTCGAGCAACTCGCCACTGACCGGCGAACCCCCGAGCACGATCGTCCGCAGCGACGACAGGTCATGGTCCTCTAGTTCGGGGTGGGCAAGGATGCGCTCCATCATGGTCGGGACACCGGAGAACATCGTCACGCCCTCGGACTCGACCAGACGCAGGAAGACCCCGGGGTCGAACCTGCCCTCCAGGAAGACCACCTTGCTCCCGGTCATCAGCGGCACGAGAAGCAGTTGGATCGCACCGATGTGAAACAGCGGCAGCCCGACAAGCGTTACGCTCGGCTCGATGTCGTCGGAGATCTGATCGGGCAACTTGCGCGACACGACCAGCAGCGTCTGCAGGTTCGCGATCAAAGCGCGGTGAGAAAGCACCGCGCCCTTGGGGTAGCCGGTGGTGCCCGCAGTGAAAAGGATTATGGCCGAAGTGTTTTCGTCGGTGACGGCGGGCAGCGGATCACCAGCATTCCCGTCGTAGCCCGAGATGATGTCGGCGAAATCGGCAACCTGCACCGTCGACGGCAGCTTGGCCGCCCGGCGTTCGTCGGCCACCACCAGGGCAGGGGATATCAGGTCGCAGGCCTGACGTGCATCGTCGGCCGACCACCAGCCGTTGAGCGGGGCTGCGACGGCACCGAAACTCAGGGCGCCATGGAACACCGCCACCCAGTCGGGGCTGTTGGCCGCAAACAATCCGACCCGATCGCCCGGGCGGACACCGGCGCGCCACAGCCCACGGGCCGCCCGTTGCACGGCACGTTCGTGATCACGGAATGTGACGCGACGATCGCCCTGGATCAGGTACTCCCGATCGGCCCAGCGCCACGACTCCGCCAGCACCTCCCCCAACGAGCGAACCCGATCGGCATACAGCAGGCAGGGGTGCCCGTTGACCTCGCCCGTCACGACGTGATCGCTCCATGGGCCAAAAGGCATGGTCGATCGACCTACTGTCCCTTCGACGGCAGCGTGGCGACCGCCGTGCCGATCGCCGTGTGCTCGCCGCGCTGGTTCTCGGCTATCACCCGGACCTCGACGAAGTGCTTGCCGTCCTCCGCCCACTTGCGGGTGACGGTCCCATTGCACACGGTCAGATCGCCGATGATGTTGTGCTTCCGGACCTGCACGTTGAGCCGATTGAGGAACCCGTCGTCGCCGATCCAGTCGGTCATCAGGTGACCGAGCCACGAAATGCGTTCCGGCCCATAGTCGTAGGCCGCGGGCACGCCGACCGCGCGGGCCAGCTCGGAGTCCCAGTGCACCCGCTCGGGTGGCTCGGGAATCCCCAGATCGTTGGGGATGCCCAGTGCCGGGTGTTCGCGGAACATCTCGAACGCGGGACCGTGCGCCTTCACATATAGGCTCCCCCACCCCTGGGTGAAACACACGAAGCTGGTCACCGTGCTGGGTCCCTTGAGCATCGTCGGCAATGTCTCGCCGTCACGCACGTCCTCCCAGTAGCGCGGGGTGGCGCCCCGCCGCTGGTAGTTCGCGTAGTGGCCGTCGATCTCGGCGATCTCGTCCGGGGACCACACCTTGGGTTTCACGGCCTCCCGGGTGGCGCGCTCCCTTGCCACGTCACGCTGGGTCCGGATGCACCAGGAGTCCGCCTCGCAGACCAGCTCACCATTTTGGTTGACGAAGGTGACCCGGTAGGTCTGCTTCACCGAGCGTCCGGAGAAGGTGCTCTTCAGCTCGAGGAGGTCTTTGAGGACCGGCTGTGCTTCGATCCGATCGCCGAGGCGGATCGGTGCGTGCCACTGCCAGTCCGTGCCGGCAAACATCGCGTGGATGCCGGGGAGACCGCTCACGTACCCGCTGACCACCCGGTCGAAGGCGTAGAGAAACGTTCCCGGCGCCGTGATTCCACCCCACCGCGTGCTGCGGGCGTACTCGGGATCAAGCCACAGCGGGTTGGTGTCACCGATTCCGAGGACCCAGTGCCGGATCGAGTCGGCCGTCGCCTCGGTGACGTGCGGGGTCGGTCTGTCGAACGGCTGGCCGATTCGTGACCGCAGCGCGTCGAGCGCCTCCTGTGTGATCAGCGGGAACCGCTGCCCTGAAGCCACAGTTTGTGTCATGCGGGATCTAGCCTCTCTTTGGTCGCTCAACGCGGTGCTTTTGGTACGGGCCCGGACTTGCGACGGCGACGTAGGACGCCCGTTTGTCGCTGATGTTGCGGATGCCGTGCGGGATCCCAGCCGGGACCATAACGGCGTCACCGACGCGCGTGATGACCGGAGGCTGATCGCCCAGCGTGTACTCGCATTCGCCTTCGATGAAGATATGCAGGTGCTCGGTGGTCGGGTGCACGTGATAGTCGTTCTGCTGACCCGGCTCCAGGTTCCACACACAGACACCGATCTGGCCGGCGGTATAGCCGAGCACCACGGTAGGCAGCTTCTCGTCGAACTGCTGGAATCTGGACAGCGGAAACACCAGGCTCGCCAGGTCATTCGGGTCTATCGTGCCGACCAAGTCGGCGACGAGCTTCTCGTCGTCGGGAAGCTTGGGAACCTCCGGCGTGGTAGTCACTGCCTGACTCCTGTCGATGTGTACTTCTTCACCAACTCGGCCCAGCGACGGCCGCATTCACGGGCACCCTCGGCGTAGTCCTCCGGCACGAGATCGTAGGGCGGCCGGATCGGGCCGGCATTGCAGTACCCGGCCTCGTTGAACCGGATCTTCTCGAGCTGCAGGTTGAACTTACCGAACTCCTCGAGATTGCCGCCCGGGATAAAGGTTTCGTTCGCCCAGGCGATCTCCTTGGTGATCTCGCCGGCCCGGTCGAGGTCTTTCGCGTCTATCGCATCCATCAGCGCGACGCAAGGCTGCGGCCCCATGGATGCGGCGGTGGCCCACAGCGCGGTCATGGCGTCCGGTGCCAGCTGAGCGAACATGAGCGCCATCGAGTCGATCGGCAGGAAGTTGACCTTGCGCTTCGACGCCGCCAAGCACTCCAGGTAGGTGGCGGGGTTGGCGAACTTCGCGCTGGTGACCGTCGGCGCCGCCGCGACAACCGCACCCCAGAACGAGACGGGGAACGAAAACCGGAAGGCGTGCTGGTTGGCGTAGACCATGATCGCCATGTCGGAGAAGGCCTCGGAGATCGAGGCGTAGAACTTGACCGCCTGCGCCTCGCTGCACGGCTGCCACATGGGAAGCCCCAGCATGGTGCCGTCGGCCCCGCGGTCCCGCAGAAACTTCATCCGCCGCACCGTTTCATGAGTGCCCAAGGCTGTAGCGCCGACCAGGACGGGCACCCGCTTGCCGACAGTGGACAGCAGGCAGTCGGCGAACGCCTCGAACTCGTCCCCGGTGAGAGTGGCACACTCGCCCGTCGTCCCGAGGGCGAGGAGACCGCTGCAGCCGTCAGCGATGAGCTTCTCGGTCAGCCGGGCAGTTTCGTCGAGATCGACCGTGTCGGTGGCGTCCCAACGGTCCGCCCCCTCCTTGGCTGGTGTCGGCAAGATTCCGTAGACACCCTCGAAGTCATGTGCGCTCAACATGCGTGCTTCTCGATCCGCTCATGTTCCATGTCAGCTCACCCGACCGCCGAAATTGGCCTGGTACTGCCGCACCCAGCCCGGGTCTGAGGCCGCCTTGCTGTAGAACTCGACCGCCTTCTCATAGGGCTCCTGGCCAGGGCCGGCGATCAGCGAGCCCGCGTGGGCGAGCTGGATCGTGGCGGTGTTGATCGGACGCCGGATCGCCTCGTATTCGGCCAGCGCATCGGTGAACGCTTGCTCGGATGCCTGGTCGTCGAGCAGCACGGTGCCAAGCAGATCGGCGAGCTTGGCCGAGTCCTGGATGGCGATGTTCAGGCCCTGGCCGCCGACCGGGTGAATCGTGTGCGCGGCATCACCGGTGAGTGCTGCCCGGGGCCCCGAGTAGCTGGCAGCATGCTGGCGCTTGATGCGATAGATGTGCGATCCGCCGCGCTTGTTCAGCTCGAGTTCGCCGAGCCCCGGATGGCGTTGCGCCAACCGGTCGCGAATCTGCTCCTCGCTCAAGGCCATCCACTCTCTGGCTTCGCCTCGCCGTACCGTGAGCACCACCCGGTGGCGGCCGACCGGCGTGGTCGGAAGAAGCCACACCGTTCCCTCGGGATGCAGCAGAGTCCAACCGTAGTCGCGCCGAAGCCACGACGGAGTCGGGCTGTGCAGCACGACGATCCAGTTCTCGTACTCGTACACATCTTCGAGCGGGATACCCAGCGCCGCGCGGGTGAGGGAATCGGCGCCGTCGGCACCTACTACCAAGCGAGCGTTCGTCGTTCCGTTGTCGGTGGCCAGCCGCCAGCCGGCCGCGTCGTCATCACGCTCGAGCGCGCGTACCCGGTCCGGTTGCACGACAGCGCCGGCCGATTCTGCCGCCTCCAGGAACACCGCTTCCATCTCAGCGTGATTGAGCAACCAGGACTCGCGAATCTCCGAGCCAACCGAGAATGTTCCCCCAGAGTCCACGAACTCGAGACCGTGCCACCTAGCCGCGCCTCGAGCCTCGAGGAAGTCCAGAACGCCCAGCTGCCGCAGCACCTCCACTGTGGGGGCGTGGAGGATGTCCCCTCGATTGGGGTCCCGCGCGAGATCGCGGCGTTCGAACAGCCGCACCGCGCACCCCCGTCTGGCAAACGCGAGGGCTGCCGCGGAACCGGCCAGACCTCCGCCGATTACCGCAACATCGCATCTGTGGTCGTGCACTGCCGGTCCTTCCTTGGGCCGTCACGCCGCGCGCCCACACCCCTTCGCTAAATCCGACCCACTCGCCGGTATCAACGTTAATGACGAGATTACTACACTGGTGTTGAGTGTCAAGATGTGGTGTCCACTGCGGAATCCAGGTTGCAGGGTTTCGTGGCGTTCCAACGAGTGTCGTGGAGAGAACAATGACGAAGCCGCGCGGCGTGAGCTTTGGAAAAATGGAACAGGCGATCCTGGAAGCGGCCAGCGACCTGTTCGACCAGAAGGGCTTCAACCAGACCACCCTGCAGGACATCGCCGATGCGATCGGGATGGCACGGCCGTCGCTTTACCACTACTTCGATAACCGAGAGCAGATCCTTGCGGCCGGCGTTGACATGTTGACCAAGCAGCGTGACGTCATCACGGAGGAGCTGCGCGAGCTCGATGGCGATCCGGTGCAGCGGCTCACCGCGCTCATGCTCGGCCTCGCCACCCTCATCAGTGCCCACCCCGTGTGGGTGCGGATCTTGCTGCGCGACGAGGCCGCGCTACCCGAGGACGCCCGCGTCCGGGACCACGAATCTCGGCTGGCTTTTCTAGATTTGCTCGTCCAAACCCTTAGGGAGGGAGCAGAACAGGGCTACCTGCGTGCGCACGACGAGCGCGCTACCGGGTTGACGATCATCTCCGCGCTCAGCGGGCTGCAGGGCCACTATGCGGCGACCGCAGACACCTCTCCTGAGGAGGCAACGCGGCTGGCCGTCGACGTCATCCTGCACGGGGTCGTGGACCCGACCCGACGGCGGGGCAGCCCGGTGGAACGTGGACTCGAACTCATCCGCGAGGGCACCGAGCTGATCCAACGCGCCACCGCCAAAGACTGAGCCGCCACGCGGTAACGCCGGACAAGCGACTGCCCGTCAGGGTGCGGGGACCTCGAGGACGGTGGCGGACCCCATGCCGCCTCCGACGCACATGGCCGCGACCCCGATGCCACCGCCTCGACGGCGCAGTTCGTAGACCAGGGTGACCAGCATGCGCGCACCGGTGGCCGCGATCGGGTGGCCCAGCGAGCAGCCGCTGCCGTTGACGTTGACCAAGTCGGGGTCGATGTCGAGCAGCTTGATGGTGGCCACACACATCGACGCAAACGCCTCGTTGATCTCGAACAGATCGACATCATCAAGTGAAATACCAGCTCGGGCAAGGGCCTTCGGGATCGCCTCGACCGGTGCCAGTCCGGTGTCGGCAGGGTCGACACCGACCGACGCCCACGCGCGCACGGTGGCCAGAACCGGCAGGCCAAGCCGCTCACTGGCGATGGCCAGCACCGCCGCGGCGTCATTGCCGCCGCTGGCGTTACCGGCGGTGATCGAGAAACCCTCGATCTCGGGGTGCACCGGTTTGAGCGCTGCCAGCTTCTCCATGCTGGTGTCGCGGCGCGGATGCTCGTCGACCGAGAACAACCCGTGCGGGGTCTCGATCGGGACGATCTCCTCCTTGAACCGCCCCTCATCGATGGCGGCTATGGCGTTGCGGTGCGAACGCAACGCCCAGGCATCCATCTCCTCGCGGCTCACGCCGGCCTTGACCGCCGCGTTCCACCCCACCGTGATCGACATGTCCATGTTGGGTGCGTCACGCCGGTCGGGATGGGTCGGCGGGAACCAGTCGATCCAGTCCTGTCCATTCCGCATCTGCGACTTGGGCGCCGTCGACGTGGAATTGACACCGCCGGCGAGGATCAGTTGATCCATGCCCGCACGCACACTGGCGGCCGCGCCCTGCACCGCCGCCAGGCCGGCCGCGCAATGCCGGTTGACGGCCAACCCCGGCACCGCGGTCAACCCCGCTGTGAGCGCGGCGTGACGCGCGATCACGCCCCCACCGTGCATACCCTCGGCGAGGATCACATCGTCGATAGGAATCGAATCCAGTTCCGCTGCAGCGTTACTGACGACATGATGCGCCAACTCGTAAGCAGTGGTGTCACGCAACGTTCCCTTGAACGCGGTGCCGACTGGCGTGCGCAACGCCGACACGATGACAGCTTCTGGCATGGATGATCTCCTGTTCGGCCGGTGGCAGTGAGTAGCGAGAATGACTAGTGATGGTTGTCGAAGTAGTCACGCCAGGCGCTGATCTTGTCTCCGGTTACCTCGAACGCTCCCATGCATCGCGCATCGATCGGTGTGCCGTCGAAGACGAAACGATCCACGCGTTCGGTGAGTACGACATTGCCCGCGGTGGCCAAATTTACGATCTCGCAGTCGAAGTGGGAAATGCGACTGATGTACTGCTCGACCAGTTCGCGGATCTCGCTGTGCCCGTTCGCAACACCAAGGGGAACGTTTTCCCACACCGCGTCGACGCTGAAGTGGCTCACGATCTCGTCGACATCGCGACGGCCCCACGCGCTCAATTCCGCGCGCACGACTTCCTCCGGGCTCACTTCTCCTCCAAGTTCGGCTTCACCAGATGGATCATGCGGTGTTGGTGGTGAGGATGTTGACGACCGCTACGCCGGATCCGCGGCCGCCGACGTTGTGCTGCAGGACGTTGCCGCGGCGGATGTCGACTTGGCGCTGGTCGGCTTCACCGCGCAGCTGCCACCAGCACTCGGTGAGCTGCGCGACTCCGGTGGCCCCGATCGGGTGTCCCTTGGCGAGCAGCCCGCCACTGGTGTTGATCGGAATCCGGCCACCGAGTGCGGTCTCTCCCTCGATCGAGGCGATGCCGCCCTTGCCTTTTTCGACGAAGCCGAGGTCCTCGATATCAAGGATCTCGGTGATCGTGAAACAGTCGTGCACCTCGGCCATGTCGATGTCGGCCGGGCCCAGCCCGGCCATCCGGTAGGCGCGCTCGGCGGCCAAGGTGGTGGCCTTGAACCCGAGGTAGGAGGACTTCTCGTGCATCCACGGGTGATCCGACGCCATCGCGAACCCGGCGATATACACCGGCTTGTCGGTGAATTCGTGAGCACGCTCGGCCGCGACCAGGATCACCGCCGCCGCACCATCGGTCTGCGGGCAACAGTCCAAAAGGTGCAGCGGATGGCACACCGGCGGGCCGCTTAGCACCTGCTCGACGGTCACCTCGTTCTGAAAATGCGCATACGGGTCCAGCACGCCGTTGTGGTGGTTTTTGACCGCGACACTGGCCAGCATCTCGCGAGTGGTGCCGAACTCGTGCATGTGCCGCGTCGCAAAGGGCGCGAACAACGCCGGGGCCGACTCACCCCGCTGGTAGAGGGGATGGCCGCCCGCGGCACGGGACAGCAGTCCCTCCTCGGGCGACTTGTCGCGCATCTTCTCCACGCCGATGACGAGCACGCAGTCGTAGACGCCACTGGCAACCGCCATGGCGCCGATCCGAAACGCGTCACTGCCGGTGGGACAAGCGTTCTCCACCCGCGTGCACGCGATGCCGTTCAATCCCAGCACCGACGGCACGGTGTTGCCGGAGATGCTCTCGTGGCCCCACAGCGTCGTCCGCTGCGTGGCCACCACCGCGAAGTCGATGGCGCTGCGCGACATCCCCTTGTCGACCGAGGCCAGCGCCGCCTCGAACGCGCCCGCTGCCATCTGCTCGAAGCTCTGCTGGTGCAACTCGCCGAACTTGATCAGACCGGCGCCGACCGCCGCCACGCGATTCCAGCTCATGACCGGACCCTCCGTGCTTTGTAGCCATAGACCGGGACGCCGCGCTCGACGGCGTAGCGACGCAACACCAGCTCGACCCGGTCGCCGACGGCGAGGTTCGGCGCGTCTTCGGGAAAGCCTTGGAACTGCACCCGGGCTCCGTCGTCGAGGTCGACAATGAGCAGCGGAAGTGGCGCCACGAACGGCGCCGGCATCGAGTGGTTCACGCTGAAGGTGTGGATCGTGCCGGCCCGCTCGAGGTCACGCACCTCGAACTTCTCGCCGCCGCACCCGATGCACGCGGGGTGCACCGACGGCGGCACATTGAGAGTCCCGCATTCAACACACCGACCACCTTGCAACGCAAGCATTTCCACACCCCCACGCACGAAGGCTGCACTGCCCGGCGGCACCCCCATCGGGACCGACTCACCAGAGGGCAGCAGCTGGCCTCGAGCGCGCAACGCCTCAGGGTAGCTGACGGCCACGCCGGCCCCGAGTTCGTCAGCCGAACCGGGAACCGGCTCGCTGACCTCGACGGCTACACCCGTTGCGCGTCCACCGCCGTAGCCGACCACCGCGGCCCGGCCGGGCGCACGCAGTGCGCCGCGCAGGCCCAGCAGCGGCGCCGCCGCGCCGGTGTCGCCAAGCTCGGCATAGACCGACGCGGACGCCGACGCGTCCGCTCCAAGCCGGCGAGCAAGCACGGCGCCGAGTTTGCCGTCTGGATCGGGCAGCGACCACAAGTCCGCGTTACCGGTTCCGCTCGCGACATCGGTGAGCAGTGGCAAGAACACTTCCTCACGAAATAGGCGGGGGTCGTAGAAATCTCGGGTCGACGCCTCACCGTCGCCTCGGTAGCGATCCAGCACCGGGCGGCTCCGCCGGGTCACCGACGCCAGCGCGGCGGGACCCGCGTCGGCGGTGAGCAACAGGGCCACCGCTCCCGCCCCAACGCGCGACTCCCACGGCGTACCGGGGCCCGGAACCACCGCATCACCGGCGACCACAACCGCGGTGCGAACATGTCCGGCCGCGACGGAATCCCACGCCGCGACAAGGGCTTCCATTCCCGCGTGCGCCGATCCGCTCAGCAGCGCGCCCGCGACGTCGCTGCGCAGCCGCAGCGCGGATCCGAGCATGGCCAGGCTTGGCCCCTCTGCGAACGGAGGCCGGCTGGTGCCCCACCACAACCCGTCGATCTCCTCCGGCGAACGACCCGCATTCGCCAGCGCGCGCACCACCGCCAGCCACGACAACGTCAGCGCATCCTCGTCGGCCCCGCAGATCGCCGCCTGCCCCTTGCCACCCCGTGAACCCCATGCGGCAGCGACATCGCCGGCAGCAAGCCGCAGCGACGGCGCCGCCGCACCCACACCCTGAATACCAATCAACGAGCCGACCACCTCAGAAAACCGATTCCGCGAGGCCGGCGTGACCCCACTCACCCATGCCGCTGCCACCGCCGACGGTGTAGTACTCGACGGCGAATGTGTCCGGGTCGATGGTGCGGGCGCCCCAGCCGAACTCGAACAGCCAGCCGGAAGGGTTCTGGGCGTAGAAGGAGAACATCCGGTCGTTGTTGTGCCGGCCGAGTTGGACTTTCACGTTGCCTTGTGCTTGGCAGATGTCGAATGCCGAGCCGACGTCGTCGATGCTGGTGTGCTCGAGCATCACGTGATAGGTGCGGCGCCGTGGCTGCGGGTTGCCGAAGAATGCCAGCGAATGATGCCTCGGGTTGCAGTACATGAAGGACGCGATTTTGCCGACGCCGGGGAAGTTCGGCGAGTCAGAGGTGGAAAAGCCCAAGGTCTGGCTGTAGAAGTCCTCGGCGGCGTCGACATCTGGGACATAGGTGACGAAGTGGCCGAGGCCCTGTGCGCCGGTGACGTATCCGGAGATAGGTCGAGACGGCAGATACGAAGGCTGGAAGGTCACTTCGGGCCCATATGCCAACTCCATTCGCACGCCCGAGTGCGGATCGGTGAAATGCACGAAGCCAAGCACTCGCCTGATGGCTGCTTCCTCCGGCTTGCCGTCGACGACATTGACCCCGGCGGTCACCAGCCGAGCGGCGACGGCATCCATCATTGCGGCATCGCGGACCTGCCACCCGACGTAGGAGACGTCCTCGGGCTCGTTGTCGGCCGGATGGACGATGAACCGGTGGTGGCGCTCGTCCATGCGCAGGTACAGGTTGTGGCTGTCGCTGTCGGCGGTGACCTCATGCCCGAGCACCTCCTGGGCGTAGGTCGACCACGCGTCGAGGTCGTTCGCCGCGATCCCGATATAGGCCAGTTCATCGACCTTGTGCATGCTTTCTGCTCCTTGCATTTTCATATCGCCGCTGGCTGTCGTAGAGCATCGCCGAGGGTTTGTCTGTGCTGCGGCGCTGCGACATCGATGAGCGCCTCGGCTCGCTGCCGCAGCGTCTTGCCGTCGAGTTGCGCGATGCCGTGTTCGGTGACCACAATGTCGACCATTCCCCGCGGAATAGTGACGGTTGCGTTCGCGTCGAGCCGCGGCACGATCCGCGAGTGGCGCCCGTCGCGGGTCGTCGACGGAAGGGCAATGATCCGCCGACCACCAGCTGAGTGGGTCGCGGCCTCGACGAAGTCGATGGATCCGCCGATGCCGGCGATCTGCCGTCCGGCCACAACTTCGCTGTTGAGCTGCCCGGATAGGTCGATCTCGACCGCGGTGTTGACCGATATTAACCGCTGGTGCTGGGCCAGCCACTGCGGCGAGTGGGCCACGCTGGAGGGCAAGACACCGACGACGGGGTTTTCGTGGGCGAAGCGCATCAGCCGTTGTGTCCCAAGCAGATCGGGCGACTCGATCGCCGGTTGCCGGTCATCGAGAAGGCCGCGCTCGAAGAGGTCGACCATGGCGTCGGTGCCCATGCCCACGAACCGCAACCGGTCGACGCCCGCTTCGGCCAGCGCAGTGACGATCGTTTCGGTCGTCGCTCCGATGCCGACCTGCAGCACGGGACGGTCCGGTAACAGGGTGAGAACATGCCGGGCGATTGCCCGGCTGATGTCGTCGGGTTCGGGCGACCGGTACATGGGGGTTTGGGTCGTCGACGGCACCATGGCATCCAGCGCCGACGCGTGCACCCGCGATTGGCCGAAGGTGCGCGGAAGCGCTTCGTCGACTTCGGCGATGCACAACTTAGCGGTCTTGATTGCGGTGAGCGTGTATCCGGCGGAGGGTCCAAGACTGCACCAGCCGTCGGCGTCCGGTGGCGTAACGCGGATCAGCGCTGCGTCGAGATCCCATGTCGCGATGTGTTTTTCGAGCTGAGATGCTCGCACGGGCAGGTAGTCCAGGAGGCCCCGCTCGACTAGGTCGCGGCCCGCTCCGGTGACATGCCAGGTCATAAGCCGAAGGTCACCGGAGCCCGCCGCCTCGTATACGCCTCCGTCGTCGAGCAGCAGGCCGGCGCACAGCTGCCACCCGCGGCCTGAGCTGCGCTCGGCGACACCGCGCAGCAGCGATGTCGGTCCGCCGCAGTAGGCGCCGGCGATGATGCGCCCTCCTGCCGGAATCCGGTCGAGAGCATCGACAATTGAGGTCAAGTCATGGCTCCAGCGGCTCAGGTGCTGGGGAAGCGCTGGCGCAGCCAGTCGATGATGGTCGTGGCTGATAGTGCGCCACCGGGCGGGCCGTCGGGGCTGGGTGATCCGCCGAAGTGGGTGCCGACGATGCGCTCGTGGGTCTTGTCGGCGGCCCCGATCGCGTCGAACATCCCGCGCGCCACCGACGGGAAAGTGGCCTGGTCGCCCGTGTATTCGATGAACAGGCTCGGGATGGTGACCTCGGGCGCGCAGGTGATGAAACCCGCGTTCGAGGACAGCCCCGACCAGGTGGACAGCCAGGCGTCGGCGGTGGTCAACCGTCCGAAGCCGGTGATCCCGAAGTTGATCGTGTCCGGGCGACGGCCGTGAATCGACCCGTAGGGCCGATCCGACGGGTCCAGGGACAGGTCCAGCGTGCGCGGGTCGGCGTCGGTGCGATACACCGTGATGACCTTCGACATGACGCTGGCCCGACGGTCGACGGTCCGCTTACTTGTCTTGAACCGCGCCTTGGCATCTAAGCGCTCGGCGATCAAATAGCGGGCATGCGCATCGATGCGCGCCACCCTGGCCCGCTGCGCCTCACGGTACCGGTCGAGAAACTCCGGCGAGTACTGCGAGCTGGTCGGTGGCTCACGAAAACCATTGGCCTCATCGAAGATATCCAGTTCGCTTACCGTAGACAGCGGATCAGCCTCATCGGCAACCGCGCCGTCGATGCAACCCAGCAGTAATTCGCCCTGCCCAGGGTGCGCGGCGAGGAAAACCACGGCGTCGGGGACCGGAATCGTCGCCTTATTGAGCGGGATCGGCTTGCCGCCGGGTGTCACCGTGATGCGGTCTTCGGGCGCCCGGCTGGCCTGCTGGACATAAAAGGCGTACAGCGCCGCGCCACCCGACGGCCCGCAGGCGACGATGTGCTCAAAACCACGGTCGCGCAGCTGCGCAAACCCCGCGGCCGCATCCAGAACGGCCTCCTCATGAATGAGGGTCAGGTCGTTGTTCACGGTTCGCGAACCTTGGGCCCACACCGCAAAACCCGCATCCAGCAAGGTCGGGATCAGGTGGTGCCGCGCCAAATCCTGACGCGGGTGCATCAACGTGACCGCCATGGTCGCGCCCTCGACGGTGTAGAGGACGCCCGGGGCCGAGGCGTCGTCGGCGGTCTTGACCGCGGTGACGGTCGTCGTCACACCGTCGGGCATCGGACCCGGCTCCATCCGCGGCCGGTAGCCCAGCCGCTTGGTCGGCGCGGTCACGATGCGCTGTTGGCCACGATGCGCAGCGCGTCCTTGTCGAACTGCACGACGTGGGCGTGCTCCAGGGCACCCAGGCAGCTGTACCACACGGCGTGCCGCGTGCCGGTGCTGCGCCGGTCGATGGTGATCCCGTCGGGGAATCGCAACTCGACATAGGGGCCGACGTGTCGGACCTCGAACTCACTGTCCCCGACGGCACGCTTCCAGATCGGCTCGGTCTCGGGGATGTCGGGGAAAAACACACTAGACATTGCTGACCCCCAACCTTTCGGCGATGAGTTCGGCCTTGCGCTCCCATACCTTCGCCAGCGTCGGCTCTGGGCCTTGCGTCACATCGATGAGGGCCTGGATGCTCAGCTCGGTGTCGATGGTGTCGGCTTCCTGCAGGGGCCGCAGCGGCCGGGAGATCTCGATCCCATAGCCGTTGGGATCCCAGACATAGATCGACTCGATCAGCTCATGCATGATGCGGAACCGCAGCTGATAGCCGCCGTCTTCGATGCGCTTTTGATAGTGATCGAGCTCTTCGACAGTGTCGACCGCCAGCGCGAGGTGACGTGCCCGGTTGATGCGGTCCGGGATGTTCGGGTCCCGATACTCCGGAGTGTTGAAGTAGTAGAAAAACGCAATGGTTCCACCGGCGCCAATGTCGAAGAAGAAATGCGCAAAGTCAGGGTGCGGGTCATTTCCCCACCCCGGTGCCAGGATGCAGTGCTTGAGCGGGAATCCCAGCACATCGCGATAGAAACGAATGGTCTCGGGCAGCTTCCAGGTCGGGTAGGCGACGTGATCGACACCGCGCATCCCTCCCGCGAGTTTCACGGTCATGGTCAGTTCCTCACTTTCTCTGGCGCGCCGCCGGATTCGACCCAGCTGCGCAGAACATCCTTGCGAACCTTTCCCACCCCCGTCTTGGGTAGCTCATCGACCAACACGACACGTTCGGGCCACTTGAACTTGGCGACATCGCGCGTGTCGAGGTGCTCGACCAGCCGCTTGCGCAATTCCTCGGGATCCACCCCAGCAACCTCGGGCACCACAACCACACAGATCCGTTCACCCAATGCTGGATCGGGTATCCCGATCGCGGCCGCCTCCCGCACCTCGGGGTGATCGTGGAGAAGTAACTCCAGTTCAGCGGCCATCACCTTCTCACCGCCCCGGCTGATTTGGTCCTTGAGCCGGCCGTCCACCACATAGCAGCGGCGGCCGACGATCATCTCCACATGCCCGAGGTCGCCGCTGCGATAAAAGCCGTCTGAGGTGAAGGCCGTCGCCGAGTGCTCCGGGGACAGATACGAGCGGATCACGCTGGGGCCGCGGAAGGTCAGCTCCCCCACCTGCCCGTCAGGGACGGGCTCTTCGCTGTCGGGATCCCGGATCACGACCTCATCATGCGCGCCGATTGTCGAGCCCGCGCTATAGCGGCGGATCTCCGGCGGGTCATCCGGCCGGGCCGACAGGTGCACCCCCTCGCCCGCACCGAAGCTGCCGATCGCGACCGCCCCCAGCATCTTTTCGGCCTGCGCCGACATCTCCGGGCGCACGAACACCCACATGAAATGCTTGATCGAGCTGAAGTCGCAGTCGACTCGGGCGCTGTAGTCCATCAGGGGCTTGAACGCCGCCATGTTGAAGTGCATCCACGTCACCCGGTAGCGCTCAATCAGCCCTACCAACAGCTCGGCATCTACCGAACGACCCAAGACCACCGTGCCACCGACGAAATGCGTTGGCACCATCACCGTTCCGAGACCCGCATGGTGCATCACCGGCAAGAAGTGCAGGGTGACGGTCTGCTCGTCCCACCCGAAGTTTCGTGACCAGCGCGAAGCGATCGACAAATACCCGGAATGCGTGTGCGGGATCACCTTCGGCACACCCGTGGTCCCACCCGAAAGCTGAAACAGCGCGACACCTTCCGGCGACAGCTGCCGCTGGATCTCGTCCACCACCGCCCGGGCACGCTCAGGGTCGGCGTTAGCCATCAGCTCGTCGAGTGACCTTGTCCCCCGGGACGATTCGCCCCGCGTCACAATGCGCACCGCGATATCCGGACACTGATCGGCCAGCTCGGCGCTCAAGCCGGCGAGGTCGTACGTGCGGTAGTCGGCCTGAAATACATGGGCCCGTGCCCCCGTCGCCGCCGCAATATGGCTGACCTCGTGCAGGCGATGGTTCGGGATGCTGCAGACCGGAATGAGCCCCGCCTTGAGCGCACCGTAGAACACGATCACGGTTTGCAGCTCGTTACCCATCTGGAAGATGACCGGATCGCCGGGCTGCAGCCCGGCCTCGACTAGGCCCAGCGCCAGCGCATCCGAACGCCGGTCGAGCTCGGAGTACGTCAGCGCGCCCTCGACGGTGGCTACCGCGAGTGCCGCCGGACGGCGCTCGACATGGCCACGAAAGACCTCGACGATCGTCTGGTTCCCCCACTCGCCAGCGGCCCGATAGCGTTCGGCCTCAGCGCCATACGCGCTGGCCGTGCGCTCGAGGTCCGCCCGCGACGCTGCCCCTGTCATGTGTAAACCCACCTTCTCCGCCGCTCGCCCGTCAGTAACCGTCCGAATCGCAGGTCGCTGAAGTGCGCGGCGCCGATGGTGACATCGCTGCCCTCGTACTCCTTGGCGAGCTGCGTCGCAGTCCGGCGCGCAAGCGCTGGGTCGACGTCACCGATGGTCTCCCACTCGTCCTCAGTGAGTTCAGCCGGGCAGTGCACGACATCGCCGAGCAGAACACCGCGCTCATCGCCGTCGGAGAGGACCACGATCGACGACCCGGGCGTATGCCCCGGGGCATCGACGACGTCGAGACCGGGCGCCAACGTCTTGGTGGCGCTCCAGCACTCCATCACCGGCGCCATCACCGCGAGCTTCTCCGGCGCACCCATCGCTCCACCGTTGGTGAAGTAGTCCCAATCGGCCTGGTGGCAGCGGTAAGTCGCGTTGGGGAACATGATCTTGTCGCCGACCGCGCCCCACCCCACGTGATCGACGTGCAAGTGGGTGAAGACCACGTCGGTGATCTCCCCGGGAGCCGTACCCGACGCTTGCAGGTTGTCCAGCATCCTGCCCCCGGGCATCGTCGCGTTCTTGCCGACGCGATCCTCCGGACCCACACCCGCGTCGACGAGGATGACGCGGTCAGCGGACCGTACGACATAGCCGCCGAGCGCGAGCCGGAGCATGCCCTCATCGTCGAGCAGCGCGTTATGGCGCGACCAATCGACGGCCGAGGTGTTTTCGTAGGCCTGCGTCGGTACGAGGCGGACCACGCTGTCGACCACCGGCGTGACGGTGATTGCTCCGATGTTGAGGCCGGTCACATGTTCACGCTCTCGGGGCGCCGACGGCTGCATCTCGCTTGCTCTGGTGGTCACGCAATTTCGGCATGATCTCGGTGGCGATGCGGCGAATGTTGTTGCGCGTCAACTCATCGCTGAGACCGCCCATGTGGACGTACATCACGAGGTGCTCAAAGCCGAGCATATCGTGGGCTTCCTCGAGCATGCCGATCACGGTCTCCGGGCTGCCCACGATGGCCGTGTAGTTCGATTTCAAGGTGTTGAAGTCGGTCGACTTGTCCAGGTCACCGCGCAGCGACAGCACCCGCTCGAGTGTCTTTTCCTCCATGTAGTTCGGCGGGAAGAGACGGTGCATCGGGTTGGGGAACAAGTTGTTGAAGTACATATCGGCCTGCGGCCAGAACTCGTCTTCAGCTTGGGCGTCGCTGTCGGCGACATAGACCGCCGGCGCCCAGCCCAAACGGCTAGACGGGTCCGGAATTCCGAACTTGGCCGCGGCGTCGCGGTACTCCTCGAAGATCTTCGCGACGCTCTTGATCGGAGAGAAGACCTGAACGTAGGTGTAGGCCCGTTCGGCGGCCCAGACCACCGTCTCGCCGCTGCCCGTCGAGGGCGCCCAGACCTCCGGGTGCGGGCGCTGGAACGGCCGCGGCCAGGTGTTCACGTAGCGATAGTTGAAGAACTCACCTTCGAACGAAAAGGGGCCAGGCTCCGACCAAGCTTTCACGATCACGTCGTGGGCCTCGCGGAAACGGTCCCGTGACTCGGCCGGGTTGACGCCGAAGCTGTGGTACTCCGCGCCGATGCCCCGCACGAACCCGCTGATCATCCGCCCGCCGCTGATCACGTCGAGCATCGCCAGTTCCTCGGCGATGCGCAGCGGATTCTGCCGCAACGGCAAAGCATTGCCCAGGATCCCGACCTTGGTCGGCATACCCATCGTGCGTTGCACCAGCATCGCCGCGATGATGTTGGGCGAGGGCATCAACCCGTACGACGTCTGATGATGCTCGTTCACGGTTATGCCGTCGAAGCCCAACTCGGCCGCATAGACCAACTGATCGATATAGGTCGAATACAACTGGTGACCCACCACCGGGTCGTAGTTGCTGTTCGGATAGGTCACCCAGTCCGACTGGTACTTGTCCTTGAAGCCCTCCTCCAGGAACGGGTAGGGCATGAAGTGGAATGCGTAGAACTTCATCTCAGTGCTCCTCGGTGCTCAGAAACCGCTTCACCGCGGTGGCGAAGCCCGACGGGTCGTCAGTGAGTGGATCGTGGCCGGCCCCGGGCAACACCTCCATCCGCGCGCCCGGGATGGCGCCGGCGATCAGTTGCGCATGGCTGGCCGGAACAACTTGATCCTTCGCTCCCCACACCACCAGCGTCGGGGACGAGATTGCGGCAGCACGGTTGGCCAGCGACAGGTCGCACAGGTATGGATTCCAGCCGTATCTCGCCAACGACGCCACGTTGCGCCGATCCTGGACCGCTTCCCAATTCGTCGGTGCCACCGACCGATCGGCGTACACCAGGTCGAGCACCGTATCGCGCGGACGATCGAAAATGTCCTCACGAGGCTCACCCTTGATGCGGAATCCCAGGGCATCGACGAGGACGAGTTTCGGCGGCGGCGCCAGCAGCGCCAGCTCCATAGCCAACCAACCGCCGAACGAATGGCCGATCACCGACGCTCCGAGCAAGCCGGCGTCGGCCAACGCGACCTTCAAGACCGTCGCCAGGTCGGGCACCCGGCGCGCTTCCGGCGGGACGGCGAAGTCGCCAAAGCCCGGGAGTTGCAGCAGGTGCACGCGAAACGACGACGCCAGTTCGTCCAGCGCCGGTGTCCAGTACGGGCCGACGAAGCTCGGCAGCACGAGGATGTCCGGCCCGTCACCCTCGACGCGCACTTCGAGAGTCCCTGCTGGCGCTGCAGTTGTCACGGGGTTTCCTCTCACTCGTCAACGTTGATGCTGATATTACAACGCTCGCGTCGAAAAGCAAGCTACGTTTCTGCAGCGATCGATGCGGAGCCCCTGCGTTTCACTTCGGCATCGCGAAGCCATCACCCCGCCGGGGAAATCAAATGCGGAGCTCCCGCAACCACGGAAGATGCAGGACAACTGAAAGTCGATAAATGCAAGATTCGCCATCACATTGGCCGGGGCTGCCGGGCGCTGCGGCTCCGTCGTCGCTGCCGGGATGTTGCCCATCAGGGTCGAGCCCGCCCGGGCTCCTCGTCGACGAAGGCCTTCTGTCGGAGCGCTGAGCCCCGCACGCACAAGGCCCCGAAATAGTTGACTCGGTCGTCTGTCTCCGGTTAGTTGTTAGGAAACGGACCCATGCGGCGGTAGCTGAGCCAGACGGCACACGGTCCCGGGTCCCAGCGCCGAGCGTTGCACTCCAGAAAGGAAGTCGCGGCAGTGAGCTTTGAAGGGCACATGACGATCGGCGGCAAGCCGGTCACCGCCGATGAGTGGGTCACGGTGCCCAACCCGGCTCACCTGAGTACGGTGGTCGGCCGGTTCCCGAGCGGAACCGCTGCGCACGCATCGATGGCCGTCGAGGC
This sequence comes from uncultured Actinomycetota bacterium, assembly GCA_963848535.1. Lineage (GTDB taxonomy): Bacteria > Actinomycetota > Actinomycetes > Mycobacteriales > Mycobacteriaceae > Mycobacterium. The sequence goes on along the minus strand of CAWKEM010000004.1, from coordinate 30,342 downwards.
CGCGTCGGCAGCGTTTCCGAACTGGCGGGCAATGCCGGTGGAGGAGCGAGCGGCGCTACTCACCAGGGCCGGCGCCGTGCTGGCCGAAGCGCCCAGTGACTGGGTGGCCTTGCTGACGGCCGAAAACGGCAAGCTCTTAAGCGAATCCGCGATCGACTTCGCGGTGGGGGGACAGAACGTCTCAACCTACGGGTCACACCCCGAATGGGTGGCAGGCAGCGTCATAGACGATGAACACGGCCGGCTCGTCGTCCGCAAACAGCCGCTGGGCGTCTGCGTCGGGATAGTGCCCTGGAACTTCCCACTTATCATCGCAAGCCTCAAGATCGGCCCGGCGCTTCTCGCGGGCAACACCTTGATCGTCAAGGTGCCCGAGTTCGGTCCGCTGGCCACCCTGCAGGCCCTCGGTGAGATGGCCTCGCTCCTTCCACCAGGCGTTTTGAACGTCGTCTCCGGGTTCGGCCCGGAGATCGGCCGTGCGCTGGTTACCCATCCCAGGGTGCGCAAGGTCTCGTTCACCGGGAGCACGGAAACAGGCCGGCAGATCATGACCGATGCCGCCGGCCACCTGGCTCGGCTATCGCTCGAGCTTGGCGGCAATGACGCGGCGATCCTCCTCGACGACGTCGACCTCTCCGAACAGGCGATTGGGCGGCTGGTCACCGGTGCCTTCATGCACACCGGCCAGATCTGCATCGACGTCAAGCGGCTCTACGTTCACGAGAGTCGCTACGACGAGCTGGTCGACAAACTACGGGCCGCCGTCGATCAAATCGTCGTCGGTGACGGCACCCGGCCCGAGGTGACGATGGGCCCGATCAATAACTCGCGCCAATACGACAAGGTCACCAAACTGCTCGCCGAAACCAAGGCCGGCGCCGACTGCGTGCAGCTGGGCCGCTATGCGGAGGGCACCAACGTCAAGGATGGCTATTTTATGCTGCCACACCTGGTGCTTGATCCCGCAGAGGACCTGAGCGTCGTTGCAACTGAGCAGATGTCGCCGATCCTGCCGATCATGAAGTTCTCCTCCGACGACGAAGCCATCGCGCGGGCGAACAGCACCGAGTATGGGTTGGGATCCTCGGTGTGGTCCGCAGACGAGGAGCGCGCCTTCGCCTTGGCCGAGCGGCTGGAAGCCGGCATGACGTTCGTCAACGCGCACAGCATATTCGCGTTGCACCCCGACTCCCCGACCTGTGGCGCCAAGCAGAGCGGTTGCGGCCCCGAGGGGGGTAGGTACGCCATCGACAGCTACACGCAGCTGCAGTCGATCACCAACGCCCACCTCTGACCGGGCGCACCCGAAGAAAGGGGGCCACTGTGCCCATCGAGCCGACGATGACCATCGCTGGCAAGCCGGCCATCAGTGATGACTGGATCGAGGTCCGTAATCCCGCGGACCTCAACACGATCGTCGGCCGCTATCCCAACGGATCGGCGGCTCACGCGGCTAGCGCGGCCGAGGCTGCCGTCGAGGCGTTTCCTGCGTGGCGGGACACCCCGGCGGCCGAACGGGGCGCACTGCTCATGCAGGCCGCCGGCACCGTCAACGAGCGCAGCACCGATTTGATGCCGGTGTTGACCGCCGAGAACGGCAAGACTCTGATGGAGTCGTTCATCGACTTTCAAATGGGGGCAATGACGCTCGGCTACTACGCGCCGCACGCCGAGTGGCTCGAGGAGAAGATACTCGACAACGAGACCCGTCGCCTGCGGGTACAAAAGCAGCCCATCGGGGTGTGCGCGGCGATCGTCCCGTGGAACTTCCCCGTCGGCCTGGCCTGTGCGAAGATCGGCCCCGCGTTGATGGCCGGCAACACCATGGTCGTCAAGGTTCCCGAGTTCTCACCGCTGGCTACTCTGGAATGCCTCGCAGCGGTCGCTGCGGTGTTTCCTCCCGGTGTCCTGAACATAGTGTCGGGGTTCGGTCCGGAGGTCGGCTCGGCCCTCGTCAAGGACTCGCGCGTGCGCAAGGTGGCGTTTGTCGGCAGCACCGAGACCGGCAAGGCGGTAATGGCCGACGCGGCGGCGCATTTGGCGGGTGTCACGCTGGAGCTGGGTGGCAACGATGCCGCGCTCGTTCTTGACGATGCCGAGCTCGACGAGCAGGCCATCGCCCGTATCGCCAACGGCGCGTTCGCCGATGCCGGCCAGATCTGTTTTGCCATCAAGCGGCTCTACGTGCACGAGTCGCGCTACGACGAGCTGGTCGACAAGCTGCGGGCCGTCGTCGACCGGATCATCGTGGGCGATGGATCACGGCCTGGGGTGACGATGGGACCCCTGAACAACGAGCGCCAGTTCAAGAAGGTCACGGCGCTGCTCGCGGAAACTAAAGACGCTGGCCTCGATGTCGTCCAACTCGGCTCCTACGCCGGGGGCACCGACGCCGGCAATGGCTACTTCATGCTGCCCCACCTCGTGCTGAACCCGGCCGACCACGCGGCGGTGGTGACTTGCGAGCAAATGGGTCCCATTCTCCCGCTGATGAAGTTCGCCGACATCGACGAAGCCGTTCGCCGGGCCAACGACTCGCCCTATGGCCTGGCCAGTTCGGTATGGTCGCGCGACATCGATAAGGCCTTCGCCATCGGCTCGCGCCTCGAGGCCGGCACCACGTGGGTCAACAGCCACAACCTGGCCAGCTCGGACGTCGACGGACCCTTCGGCGGATACAAGGAAAGCGGCATCGGCCAGGACTTCGGCCGAGAGACGGGCCTGTGGCAGTACACGCAGTACAAGACGGTCAGCGACGGCTATCACGGGGCCTGATCCACTGGCGAACGGTGCACCGAGCGGAACCCCGGTGACTCCCGAGACGCCAGGCGGCTTAGATCGACGTCGCAACGAAAACGCTTAAGACAGAGCGCCATTAGGGAGTGATGACAAGTGGGCGATCGACGTGCTTCGCAATCGAATGACTGGGACGACGCCTATGACGTCGTCATTGTGGGTAGCGGCGCCGCCGGGCTGACGGCAGGCATTATCGCCGCGCGACGGGGCCTTAAACCGCTCATCATCGAGAAGGCGGGGGTGTGGGGAGGCACCTCGGCCTTATCCCTCGGCGGCGTCTGGGTGCCTGCGAACCAGCTGATGCTCAAGGCTGGCTGCCACGACTCCGCGGAAAGCGCGATCCAGTTTCTGCGCAACGTGGTTCCGCCCGACGGTCTTGCGACCTCACCGGACCGGCAGGTCGCGTTCGTCGAGAATGCACCGCGGATGGTCGACGAGCTGATCGAAGCGGGCATGCAATGGCAGGCCGAAACCGGGCACCCCGACTACGTGTCCGAAGACCCGCACGCCGCGCTCGGACGGTGTCTGGACGAGCAGGTCTTCAACGGTAAGAAGCTTGGCCCGTGGCTCAAGACGTTGCGGCCCAGCGCTTTTCCCTACGCGGTTCAGCTCGCGGACCTGCCGCAAATGGGGAAGGGCAACCGGCGCAGGTTGGGCTATGTCTTACTACGCCACTATGGCCGCAAGCTCGTCGGTCAGGCGCCACTGGGAGCCGGCAACAGCCTGGTCGCCCAGTTGATGGTCATCTTGCAGCGGTATCACGTTCCGGTCTGGCTCGAGACGAGCCTGGAGGATGTCGTGGTCGACGAGGGCAAGGCGCTGGGTGCGGTCGTCCGCTCCAACGGACGCCCCCGCCGCGTGGCGGCACGGGCCGGCGTAATCCTGTGCGCGGGTGGCTTCGCCCACGACGACGAAATGCGCCGGCAGCAGCACCACATCACCGGGGCGCTGTCGAGCGCCTGCCCTGAAGACACCGGCGACGCCATCAAGATGGCCGAGCGCATTGGCGCCATGACGGAGCTGTCCGACGACGCGTGGTGGAGCACCACGTACCTGATGCCTGACGGGTCGCCGTCGCCGTCGCATTTCGAACGCTCGGTGCCGTTCGGCCTTTGCGTCGGTTCAGATGGCAAGCGCTTCGTCAACGAGTCATGGGATTACTACCATTTCGCGCGCGCCATCGTGCGGCGCGGCGGCGAGCCGGTGTGGCTCATCTTCGAATCCCGCCACCGCAAAAAGTACCCGTTTCTGGGCAGCCCGCCGGGCATCACACCGCGGTGGATGACCAAGAGTGGCTTTCTCAAGAAAGCGACGAGCCTTGCCGAGCTGGCCGGCGAATGCGGTATCGACGCAGCCGATCTGCTGGGCACGGTGCAACGCTTCAACGCCTTCGCCAGGACGGGGGTCGACGAGGACTTCCATCGCGGCGAATCGAAGTACGACCGCCACTGGGGTGATCCCGCCCAGAAGCCCAACCCGAACCTCGGTCCGATCGAGCGCGCGCCTTTCTATGCCGCGCAGGTGCACGCGGGCGATCTCGGCACCAAGGGCGGGTACGTCACCGACGCCGATGCTCAGGTGCTCAGTCGGGAAGGCAAGCCGATCGAAGGGCTGTACGCCTCCGGCAACGTGACGGCCTCGATCATGGGCAAGTCTTATCCCGGTCCCGGTGTCACGCTCGGGCCCGCCATGACCTTCGCCTACATTGCCGCCGAACATGCGGCCAAGCTGCGATCAAACGTGTAAACCGCAACGTGGCATTGCCCTGTCCTAGGAAGGCAGCATCATGTCCTTCCACGACTTGGGCTTCATGCCGGCCACCAAGTCGGACTGCTGATAAAGGCGGCCATTGGGAGCGAGGTAGTGGCCCGTCTGGGGATCGTAGCGAGCGACAGCGACCGGGGCACGACGAGCCCCATTGGGTGTGAACGCACTCGGTGCCGCGGGCTGAGGGCCTCCGCCGGTTCCATTCCCAAGTGAGGGAGCCTCAACAGGCGCAGGAGGCGAAACGTCTGTCCGCGGTGGCGAGGTCTGCCCCGGTCCGCCTGGCGGCGGTAAGCCGTGGGGCAACGGTGTCCCCTCCACCGGGCCGAAGATGCGGTCGCCGAGGTTGATTCGGTCATCGGGCGGGATCCCTTGAGACAGCAGGTTCGGATCCAGCGGATAGGGGCCAAGGGCATGCTGGCGCATCGCCAACGGCTCGTAAGGCTTGTCGCTATCGCAGATTTCGACCGTTGGCGCGCGCTTTCCGGGGTGGCCCATGCAGGGGTAGTTGCGGGCGCCGCGAACCGAGCTCGGTGAGTCCTGCGGCAGCTTGCAATAAAGCCCGTCGGGGGTGTCGATCTCGCTGGTGTTGGCGGGCGACCGCCACGATGACGGTGGCAGAAAGCCCACCGTACACGGTGTTGGATCTTCCATAGCGACGGCGAAGTCACCCATGGGCAACCCGGTCGGGTTGTTCAACGAACTAGCCGCCGCCGTGGTCGCAACGTACGGCGGCAACAGCACCAACAGCTGCTCAAGTGATGGGTTGTAGGTCACGCCGATCTGGCCGATAGTCCTGAGATTGGCCAGTAGCACCGGCAGCGTGGGTTTCACCTGGTTCAGTAGCCGTGCCACCTCTTGGGCCGAGCCGGGTCCGGTATCCAGCAGCCTGCGGATTTGGGGGTCGTCCGTGACGGTTTGCGCGGTCACTCCGGCCAGGCTGTGCGCCCACAGCCGGATCGCGTCGGTGGTCTGGGCCTGTGAGTCGAGAAACGTTCTGCTGTCATCAATGAGGGTGCGGGTGCGGTCGGCGACGCGGTTGCTGTCACGGCTGATTATCGCTGCCGAGTCCATCAAGGATCCGAGGTCGTAGCCCGAGCCGTTGAAGGCTTTGAACGACTCGTCGAGCAAGTCGCCGAGCTTGTCGCCGGGGATACTGGCGACAAGGGCGCTGATCCGGTCGAGCATCGGACCGACCGGCTGCGGGATAGCAGTGTCGCGCATCGAGATCACCGAACCATCGCGAAGGTACGGCCCGGATTCGGTATGTGGGCGCAGGTCGACGTACTGTTCACCTACCGCCGAGACGCTGTGCACCTGGGCTTCCAGGTCTGCCGGGATCTTTGGTGAGCTGTTGAGGGACAGCGTTACCTCTGCACTGTTGCGTGTCAGCCTGATCCCGGTGACCTTGCCGACCTGCACTCCGCGATAGGTGACGTTGCTGAAGCGGTACAGGCCGCCGGTGGTGGGCAACTCCATCTTCACCGTGATGTGGCCGATACCGAGCAGGGTTGGTGCCTGCATGTAGCTGACGATCATCACCAGCATGCCGACGATCGACGCAATCGTGAAGATCCCCAACTGGATGCGGACCAATCGTGTCAGCATCAGCGGCCACCCTCATCCTGGGGCGGGAAGTCCGTTATCGCCTTGACCGGCTCGGCTTGCGCCGGTGTACCGGAGGGGTTTGGTGTCAAGGCGGGAAGCCACGGCCAGCCCGCCTGCGGCGCGGAAACAGCCTGCGTCGGCCCGCCCGATGACGGCACTACACCACCGCCAGGTGGCGGGTAGCTGTAGTTCAGGTACCAGGGGTCCCCCGGCGCCGGGACCAGCTTCGCGCCCTCCTGGCCCCATCGGGTGCCGAGCAACAATGTCCGCTTCATGCGCGGAACGGTGAGGTCCAGAACGGCGTACAGGTTGGCGAAGTCACCCCGGAACGTTCGATCGATGAGGTTCTGGGTGTAGGGGAACGTCGGCGCATAGGCGAGCGCGGTGTCCAGGTCCGGTCCGACATCCGCGAGCGCGCGAATGGCCGGCTCGAGGCTCTTCAGGTTCTTGACCAGATCGGCCTTGGTGTCGCCCACCAGCGCGGTGGCGGTGTCGCTGAACACCCGCAGCTTGTCGAGTGCCGTGGTGATGTGCGGCCGCTCTCTGATCAAGACATCCAGCGCCGGCGGAATTTTTTCCAGTGCCCGCTCGACGACGTCGCGTTGCCCGGCGAAGGTTCCGGCAAACTGATTGAGATCCTGAATTGACGCGATGATGTTGTCCTGCTGTTGGTTCAGCACAGCAACGAATTTGTCCAGCCGCGAGAGCAGGTCCCGGATTTCACCTTCGTGTCCGGACAGCGCGGCGTTGAAGTTGTGGATGATGTCACCGATCTGCCCCAGCCCCCCGCCGTTCACGACAGCCGACAGCGACGACAGCGTCTGCTCGGTCGATGGATACGTCGATGACCGATTCAACGGTATGGTGGCACCGGGTTGGGATCGTCCGGTCGGTCGCTGCCCCGGCGGCGGATCGAGCGAGAGGTGCATTGATCCCAGCAGACTGGTCTGCCCCACCCTGGCCACCGCATTGGCGGGAACCACCACACCGGGCTTGACCGAGATCTCGACGTCGGCGTGCCATCCTTGCACCGTCATCGGGCCCACACTGCCCACCACGACGTTGTTGATCAGTACCGGTGAATTCGATTCCAGCGTGCCGACATTCGCGATCTCGACGTGGTAGACCTCGGCGCCCGGGCCGCGTCCTTCCACGCCGGGAAGCGGCAGCGAGTTCAGGCCATGGAAAGCACATCCGGTGACAGTCAGCATGGCACAGCACGCGATGACCAGCGTCCGCCGTAGTGGTCCGCAATCTTTCACGATGACGGCCTTTCTGGGGGAAGCAGCATATCGGGCACATTGCTGACCGTCGGGACGGGAGCTCCCGGGAACAATGCGGGTGACGGATAGGCCGGCAGATGATCCGGCGCCGATGGGCCCGGCGCCACCACGGGGGGCTGCCCATATCCCGGGGGTGGCGGTACGTCGTTGTTCAGCCCGGTGTACGCCGAAACCACAGGCGGTAGCTCCGGTGGCCCGGGCTTGGGTCCGGCGCCGCCGGGTGCCAGATTCGGCTCGGCGTAAATGATATTGCCCGGGCTTGCCGACTTTCGCAGGACAGGGTCGAACGCGAACGGCAGGTAGTTGAAGTTCATCACCTCCAGCGCCGGACCGAGGTATTCCGCACACAGTTTTCCCGTCTCCGGCGCGGTGACGTTCTCGATACCGCCGATCACCGAACAGATGAAGTGGACCGGATTTGAGAAATTGTTGAGCACGAACGCCCCGGAGACGGCACCGGTGTCCGGGTTGTAGATGTTGTAGGCGTTGGCAAAGGCATTGGGCGCCACGTGCAGAATATTCTGCAGATCCATGCTGTGATCGGCAAGGTTTTGTGTCACGTTGGCGAGCCGCTGGATTTGCTCGGAGGCCTGGTCACGGTTGTGTGCGACGAAACGCTGCACATCACCTATGGCAACGGACAGGTCTTTTAGTGCCGCGTCCAGATTGGACCTGCTGTCATTGAGCACGCTACTCAGCGTGGCGAGCCGATTCTGGAACTGAACGATCTGTTGGCCGCTGTCGTGCAGCGCCGTGACGAACGTCTGCAGATTCTTGATGGTGTCGGCGATATTGCCGCTGCCGTCGGCCAGGATCCGTCCTACCCCGGACAGTTGAGCGATTGCCTGCCGCAGCTTGTCGCCGTTACCGCCGAGTGCGTTGGCCGCGCTGTCGATGAAACGCCCGACCGAGGTGGTGGAAACCTTGCTGTTGGGCCCCAATTCGGTGGCCAGCCGCATCAGTTGCGTTTTCACCTCGTCCCATTCGACTGGCACGGCCGTTCGCTCTATGGGGATCACCGCGCCGTCTGGCATCGTCGGCCCGCTGGACTCGTATGCCGGTGTGAGTTGGACATAGCGGGCTGCAACCAGATTCGGCGCCACGATCACCGCTTTGGCATCCGCGGGAATGGGAACTGTGTGATCGACCCGCATTGTCACCTCAGTCCGTGTTCCCCTCGGTCGGATGACAGCGATGGTGCCGACCTTGATGCCCGCGACCCGTACGTCGTCACCCGGGTATATTCCGGTGGCAGTGGAGAAGAAGGCGGTGATCGTGCTCGGCCGCCAAAAGGTTTGGCGGATAAGAACCGCTGTGCCGGCGATGAGCAGCGCTGCCAAGGCGAGCGCAAGCACGCCCGCAAACCGCTTGCGGGACATCACGGGTGGTCCCCTGGCTGGGGAATACCGTTGTACGGGAACGGGAACTCAGCTCGCGGCCCAGCCTGATCCGGGGGTTGACCGCTGTTGACACCCCTGCGGAATCCGAACGCATAGTCCAAGAACGGCTGCAGGAGTTCTGGCATATCCAGGTTGGCGACCAACGCGTTGTAGTCGGCGCCGCTGGACACGACTTCGCCTTGCGTAAGCTCGTACTTCGCCAACCCGGGCAGGGTCTTACCGATGGCATCGCGTTCTTTCTCCAGCATCGCCGTCACCGAGTTCAGTTTCTGCAGCGCCGGTGTCAGCTCCCGTTCGTTGTCGTGGACCAGGCCGGAGAGCTGTCGAGAAACCGCTGATATGTTGGCGAGCAGTTCGGCGATCACCTCCCGCCGATCATTGAGGACCTCGAGCAGGTCGTTCGCGTTGAGAATGAGCCTGTTGACCTGCTGGCTGCGCTGCGACAGGATCCCGCTGACGTCGGCGGCACTCTTGAGCAGATCATCCAGATTCCGGTTGCGGCCGTTGAGCGACTGCGACAATCGGGTCAGGCCATCGAAGGTCGGTCCGAGTTGCGGTGCGATCTGATCGATAGTCTGTGACAACGTCGCCAGGGACTGGTTGAGCGATTCGGTGTCGGTACCGGCGACGTTTGTCGTGAGGTCGTTCACAGCGTCGGTCAGTGAATACGGCGAGGACGTACGCGAGACTGGGATGACGGTGTGTGGTCTCATAGTGGCGGTTCCTGCCGACTCCAGGGTCAGCACTCGCTTGCCCAGCAGCGATCCGGTGCGGATGTGCGCGGTGGTCTCGGAGCCGAGTAGCAACGTACTATTCATGCTGAAGGTGACCAGCGCCCTGCCGCGTCGCAGCGAAACATCCTGCACCGAGCCAACTTTCATGCCCGATAGCGTCACATCGTTGCCGACGACGAGGCCGCCCGCTTCGGTGAACACTGCCTGGTATGTGACCGCACTCGCCCACGAGATCAGCAGCTCGGGCTGAAGCCCGATGGCGATCACGAGCATGATCAGGACGAACCCCATAAAGCCCGCCTTGACGAGGTGAGATCCGCGGTACTTGAACATCAGGGTTCAGCGCACCTTCCGCCTTCTTGTTTCAGCCAAGGGAACTCCGCGGTGCGGCCCTGAAGATCGCTGACCCGCAGTGTAAGGCCGCAGATGTAAAATTGGATGAAGCTGCCGTATGCACTGCTCCGCACGAGTTTGTGGTAATTGTGGGGTGCTCGCTGTATGGCCGCGTCGAGATCATCCTTACCCTGATCCAGCAACGGGGCCAAGCGATTCAACTGGCGGATGGTACCGGCTAGCGGTGGGCGAGCCTGGGCCAGCAGATCCGTCAACGACGCCGTTCCCCTGTCCAGTGAATCAATGGCGGCACCAATCGGATCGCGCTGCGACGCCAACTCGCCGACCAGGCGCTCAAGGCGGTCGATCGCGGCGGAGAAGTTAGTGCCCTCTTTGGTAAGCGTGCCCAGCAGTGTGCGTAGATTGTCGATCAGTTGCTCGACGGTTTGATTGTTGTCGGCCAACGCATTCGTGAACGACGATGTGTTTGACAGCAACGACTCCAATTCTCCGCCTTGACCCTGCAGAATCTGCAGCAGAGATACGCTGAGCGCGTTGACGTCGTCCGGGTTCAGGCCTCGGATAACGGGTTTGAGCCCGCCGAGCAACAAGTCAAGGTCAAGAGCCGGCGCGGTCCGGTCAGCCGGGATCTGTGACCCACCCGGCAGCAATCTGGTCGAACCGGGCCCGTCGACGAGTTCGAGATAGCGATCACCGACCAGATTGAGGTAGCGAACCATCACCTTGGTGCCGGTGGTCAGCACAATCTTACGATCGGCGTTGAACTCCACCACGACCTTCTTGTCTGGCCGCATCGACAGGCCCCCCACCGTGCCCACTCGGACTCCGGCCACTCGGACGGAGTCTCCTGCCTTGATTCGCGACACGTCGGAGAAGACCGCGGAATACGTTGTCGTCGAGCCGGTTCGGTACTGGCCGAAGGTGACAAACAGAAATGCAGTCAGCATCCCCATCACCAGTGCGAAGACCGCGAACTTGACGATCGTGCGCCACGAACCCGTCATCCGGGCTGCCCGATCTGTGCGGAGTTGCGTGGTGGTCCGTCGATCGGCCCGTACAAAAGCTGCTTGAGGGCATCAGAGTTCAACAAGATTCCCTGGTTTCCGTACTGCCACGGATTGGCGCCGACGTCGGCGACCAAGAACGGCGGTCGCCCTTCGAACGGCAAGTTGGGCAGGCCCATATCGGCGCAATGCGGGCCACCCGTGGCGGCCACCTTCGGCAAGTCGTGCGGGTAGCGATAGCGTTCCGGAGGGAACGGCAATCCGACCGACACCAAGATCCCCGGCACCGGCATTGGCGGGGAATTGGCGAGTGGCACCATGCCCGCGACAGCACAGGTCAGCGCTTCGTGGTACCGGTCGGCAAGGTCGGTGGTCGGCAGCAGCAGGCGCAGCACGTCCGTCAGCGCCCGTCTGTTGCCACCCACAACTTCGTTACCGATGTCGGCCAGACCGATCGAGCTGATCAAAAGGGCGTCGAGGTTCCTTCGCTCGTCGACGATGGTCTGGCTCACCGTCGCCGCGTTGTCGGCGATCTTCGTCAAGTCGGGCGCCGCGTCGGCGTAGGCTCTCGCCACTGCCGGTGTGGCCGCGATGTCGTGGCTCAGGTTCGGTAGGCTTGGGTTAACCTTGGCCAGAAACGCATTCACATCACTGAGCGTCTGGCCGAACTGTGCGCCCCGGCCGTTGAATGCGGACGCAATCGCACCGAGGGTTTCGCTGAGCTTGTCCGGCTCGATCTTCGACAGCACCGACGTCAGTTGCTGGAATATGGTGTTGATCTCGACGGTGACATGCGTGGCTTCCAGGACCTGGCCGGCGCCGAGGTTCTGCGGCGAGGGGTCCGCGGGAGGTAAGAGCTCGACGAACTTGGCGCCGAAGACCGTCGTTGACGCGATGTCGACAAGTACGTTGGCCGGAATGGATGGCAGTGCAGAGCGATCCATCGCCAGGTGCAGGACGGCTTGGCCGTCGGACCGCTCCTCTATGGAGGCCACGTTGCCGACCTGGACGCCACGCATTTGTACCCTGGCATCCGGATTCATCACCAGGCCGGCGCGCGTCGACAACACGGTAACCGGAACCGTTGCTTTGCTGAAGCCGCCCCGAAACATGGTCGCGGCAAACGCGACGATGCCAACGGTCACGGCAATCGTGATGAAACCCGCCAGCGGGCGGGCGACAGAGTGCGGCATCGGCGCTCCCTTTACCCGACAGGTTGAAACATACGTTGGCTCACCGGTAGCGACTCCCCAGCTAACCTCAGACAGGCGACCGAGTCAACTATTTATACTAATTCTCGTGGATGCGCCCAAAGCCTTGCGCCTGTTCAGTTCGTCGCAAATCCTGAAGATGGCCCGACGACGGCGGGCTGGCGTGTGCCGATCACGGATAAAGGTAGATGATCGTCACTGCGACTGCAGGTAATGGAGGAAAAATATGCGAACCCTGGCACTCAGCGTCGTATACGCATCGGCTGCGGTGGCCCTCGCACCGGTTGCCCTGGCCGACATGCCAATCGGCAACTACAACCTTGCTGTCGCAGGCAGGTACGACTTCCACACCTGGGCGTGGGCGATCTCGCCATGCAAGCTAAGCGGCAGCCTGGCCCCAGTGCCTGGATGCGCCCACGTGAGCGCTATAGCCATGCCGGTAGCGAAGGCGTTCGGCTACGAAGGGGATGCGCTCCTGGCCAATGGCCGGTACACATTGACCGTCGACGTTCCCGATGGTCTGCGCTGCGGTGACGTCTACTACGGTCCCACCATTCCCACCCATGACGTCTACTCATGGGATGCAACGACGCTAGCTGGTGTTCTGGACAGCTCATTCGCAACGGGCTGCGACGGTGCACCGGCCGGAACCTACACCTACCCGTTCACGCTCTCCTGGATGTAGCGCAGTCAGCTAGCTGGCTGTAGGGCATGTCAAGTCATGGGGGTTATGCGTGGGGCATTGCCGCCGGTGGTTGCTGGCGTTGAAGACCTGGCCGGAGTGCGGTGTGCTGTGAGGAGTGCCGGAGCGCCCACGCTGATATATGCGACCTCACGGTTGGTGGGTCATCTGGCGTCGTTCGGGCTGCTGTGAAGGCGAAGGGCCGGGTGCCAAGCTAGCTTCGGCGTAACCCTGTCGGGCCCGCCATAGCGGTTACGGCATCTAATCCGGCCCTTCGTCGTCCTTCCAGCCTGGCACTACCGGGCGCAGTTTGTGCAGGGGCAGTTCGAGGGTGGTGTTGCCTCCCGTGGGTCGAAGGGGTGGGTTTCCTCGTCCGGGCAGGGTGCGCCGGTGCTCGTCGCTGTCCACCTCGCTCGTCCTCGCTGCGCTGCGGGCGCTGCAGGTGGACAGCTCCGGCGCCGAGGGCCGGGACCGATGGAAAGCCCACGCGCTGGTCAGGCCCAGCGGGATGGGTCGTAGGTAGCGTGATCGCGGACCAGCGCGTAGGCGATGCGGGTGGCGCGGTGCGCCAGCGCGCAGCCGATGACCCCGCCGTGCTTACCGCGTGATTTCAGTTCGGCGGCATAAGCTTTGGCGGCCGGTTCAGTGAGCCACAGACCGATACCGAGGTCGATCAGGGCTCGGCGCAGCGCCACACTGCCCTCGCGGCTGATCTTTCCGTCACGGCGTTTACCGGCGGATTCGTATTGCATCGGTGAGAGTCCCGACGCCCGATACACCTGCCGGGGTCCTGGCCACCGGCCCGGATCCCCCAGGGCAGCAGCATAATTGGACACCCGGACTACACCCCAGCCGGGAACCGAGGTCAACGTCGCGAACGGGCTGAGCGGCAACAATGCGGCCAGTTCACACTCGGCGCTCTCGATTTGGGTGTCCAAATCAGCCAACAACCCCAAATCGGCGGCCAGTACCCGACGGGCCACCACACCGTCGCGGGTCGGTAATGCGTCGCGGGCCGCGCTCACCACACGTTCGGCGACCGGGCGGCGCACCGCCACGTCGCGGACCGCGGCGAACCGGATCAGTCGGCTCACACCCAGCGCCGACAGCCGGGCCGGGTCGGCGAACTCAGCGGCGACCAGCCGACCGATCTTGGTGCCCAGCACATCGGGCAACGCCCGCGTCAACCCCGGAAACGCGCGGTCGAGTTGACCCAGCAGCTGATTCTTGGTCGCGCTGCGCGTGGCTACCCGCCGCGATCGATGGGCAGCCCAGGCCGCCAACTCACCGATGCGCACCTCGCGGTCGCTGACCAACCGGCCCCGCCCGGCCAGCACCAGCTCGGTGATCGCTTCCAAGTCGATGACATCGGTCTTAACTCGCCGCCGGCCCGCCACACGGCGTTGCTCGGCGACATGGGCGGGATTGAACTCCAAAACCTCCCACCCGGCCGGCCACCGATAATCCAGCACCGGGCGATGGTAGTGGCCCGCCGCTTCAATACCAACCTTGACCTGCGCAGACAGCGGGACAATTGCGCTCACCCGGTGCACAGTCGCGGCCAGGTCCGAACGGGTCATCGCGAACTCAACCGGACCGAACACACGCTGACGGGCGCTATCCGTCGCCGAGAGCACCGCCGAGGTCTTGCCCACATCAACGGCAACGACGATCGTAGACAACGTGACTGGGGCTCCGCCGGTGTAAATGACGACGGACGTAGGTTCCTTCAAGAGCTACCAACTCAACGAAGGAAGGACTACGCCCGTGCCAACACGAGTATCACCCACCGACCGGATCCGTGCGAGATCGACGCCTTGTTCACGGCCCGCGAGAGTTATCAGAGATCATCGAGGGTCGCGCGCCTCGGTGCGCGGTTGATCATCCAGACCGCGGTCGAGGCTGAGGTCGAGATGTTCTTGGCCGCGCTCGCTACCAGCGCGCCGTGGACTGCCCGACGCCCACCGGGAAGCCGCAACGGCTTCTGCCAGACCACTATCAAACGACGGCCGGCCGGTACCGTGCACGCCCAAGCTGCGCGGCACCGCCGAGGCGTTCGCCAGCCAGTTGTTCGGCAAGGCATCACCAAGTCCAATGCGCTGGAACGCTGGTCATCGCCGGTTCGTGCGCGGACTGTCGGTCCGCGACGTGAGACACCCTCGCCGACGCCCTCGTGCTGAAGCGGCGCTGTCGAAGTCGACGGTCTCGCGGGTTTGCCAAGCCATCGCCGAGAGTTCAACGATGGTCGAACCGGCGACTGGACGACCTCGAGCTGGACTACCTGTTCCTGGACGCCAGCATGTTCAAGATGCATGCCGTGCCCGCGCCGAGCCGGTGCTCGCGGCGTGGCATCACCACCACCGGCGCCCCGGTGTTCGTCGCGCTCGCGGCCGCGGCAGCGAGTCGACCGACGCCTGGGCGACTTCCTCGACGAACTGCGGCGCGTGGCTGCGCCCGCCGCTGCTGGTCATCTCCGACGGCGCCGCCGGGCTGATCAACCTGCCGAGACCGCACTGCCCCGCTCGCTGCGACAGCGTTGCCTTATTCACCGATGCCGGAACTGCTCGCGAAGGTGCCCGCCGAGGCGCAGACCGAAATCCGCGACGCCTACTGGGCGATCTTCGACACCGACGAGCTGACCGCCGCCGCAACGACGCCCGGACCCGAACTCGTCGCGGCCGTGCAACGCCGCATCGACGCCTTCGCCGACACCTACAACCGGGCGTCCCCTCGGCGGTCAAGTGCCTGCTGTCCGACCGCGAGCAGCTGACCAGCTACCTGCGCTTCCCGCTCGAGCACCACCGCCGGATCCGCACTCCAACTTCATCGAACGCACCTTCGGCGAGACCCGCCGCAGAGTCAAGGTAATCGGCCGGCTACCCGGCGAAGCGTCGTGTCTCAACCTCGTCTGGCGGTCCTCGACCGTGCCTCTCGCGGCTGGCGCGGCATGGCCATGCCCCCCACCGGCACCCGGCTGCTCGCCGACCTGCGCCATCAGCTGTTCGACCCACCGACTCAGCTCCGCCAACCCACGACCGGCCCCAACACCGCAACGCCGGAAAGTGTCGGAGCCGTCGCCTAACATCTCAACCAGGAACCGAAGCCGTGCGGTCATTTACACCGAACTGGGGCAAGATGCACAGGCATAACAACACCTCCGGGGCGTGTCAGGAAAACCCGCGTGCGCGAACACACGGACCATCAAAAGGAATCACTTACAGATCCCTTCCTGACACCTCCGGAGGCGTTTGTGAAGGACCCCCCCGATCTATATCAGCTGTTCTGACCACGGACGTTGGTGATGACGGCGTGGCGTGGTGACATGACGAAGACCTCCGAGTGAAGTGCGAGCTGTCTATGGAACGCATTTCTCACTAGGAGGTCTTCGTGGTCCACCGTAATGCTCCGCTGTCAGAAACCGGCCGTCTGCGGTTGGCTCGCTGTGTCGTCGAACAGGGTTGGACGCTTCGCCGCGCTGCCGAACGGTTCCAGGTCTCAGCGACGACGGCGAATCGATGGGCCCGCCGTTACCGCACCTTCGGGGCGGCGGGGATGGCTGATCGCAGCTCACGGCCGCACTACAGCCCGAACCAGACACCCACCCGCACCGAGCGCAGGATCATCAAAGTCCGTGTGCTGCGCCGCTGGGGGCCGGCGCGGATCGGTTACCTGCTGGGACTGCAGCCGTCCACTGTGCACCGGGTACTGACCCGCTACGGCCTGGCCAAACTGCGCTGGTTGGACCGTCCCACCGGGCAGGTTGTCCGCAGGATGGAGCCGGCCGCGTGCGGGGACATGGTGCACATCGATGTCAAGAAACTCGGCAAGATCCCGGCCGGTGGCGGCTGGCGGATGCTGGGCCGCACCATCGGCAATCGCAACGCCCAGGCCGATAAGAGTTCGGGTCGCCGCAGCAAGAACCACCATCCGCTGCGTGGGCATCATTTCCTGCACACCGCGATCGATGGACACTCACGACTGGCCTATAGCGAGCTGCTGGCCGATGAACGCAAAGATACCGCAGCCGCATTCTGGATCCGCGCGAACTCGTGGTTCACACAAAACGGTATCGAAGTTCGAAACGTGTTGACCGACAACGGATCATGCTATCGCTCGCACGCCTTCCGAGACGCGCTCGGTGACATCACGCATCGACGCACCCGGCCCTACCGGCCCCAGACCAACGGCAAAGTTGAGCGATTCCACCGAACCCTGGCCGACGAATGGGCCTACGCCCGGCTCTACCGAAGCGACACCGAACGCTGCGACGAATTCAGCACCTGGCTACACACCTACAATCACCACCGCGGCCACACCGCACTCGGCGGCCAACCACCCGCCACCCGCGTACCTAACCTCTCAGGTCAGAACAGCTAGCCGGCCATTCTCGGTGGCCACCCAACGAGACTCATCGAAACCCACCCACCCAGCGGTACGCTCATGAGTGACCCGAGGCCATGGGTTTGCGATGCATCCAACCACTTCGTTTCGGCTAGAAATCGACACCAGCAGGTCGCTTCGTCTCGTCCAGTTTGCGCGGCGCACCTACGCCCATGAATCTCGCCAGGTGGCGATGGAAATTGGTGATCTTCTGTTCTTGGTGCGGGTTGGGCAGCGGGCCGCGGAAACCACGAGATTTCATACCCTTCTGAACCCACTCCATGTTGCCGAAGTCCTGCGCCAACACCGAACCCCAATGTTCTGCCGAAGGCTCGGCGTATACCCATTCGGTTTTCGGCTCCTGCCCCTCCGGAAAGCGTTCCAGCGCATAGGATTCAAAAATACATTTGTGGGGGTCGTCACCATAGGGCCGGACGCGGTAACAGAGGGCGAAGGTAACGCCCTGCAAAATCGTCTGATTGGGGAAAAGGCTCCAGGCGAGGCCCGCATCGCCCATCACTTCCGGCGGAATTTCCGGCCAGATGACGCCGCGGGCGGCGTCGTCGGCCTTGGCAGAGGCCATCCAATGGTTAATGACTTCCGCCGCCGGCGTGCCCTCCGGCAGTTCGTCAACGAGTCGCTTTGCCGCATTGACCAGCGTTTCAGTGGAGGCTGCGTAGTTGACTGTCTCGTAGTTTTCTCGAGCAAGCTCATAGGTCGATATGCGAGGATCACCCAGACCGGCGCGGGTGACCGAGCTGCTCTGACTCATTGTCATGCTCGGATCGCGCTCGTCGAAACCACTCACTCCTTGCAGGCCGTAGGGCTTGCTGTAGGCGTAGTACTGGCCGTATTTCAGCAGCTGAGGATGAGTACCTGCCACGTGATAGGGCTCCATGAACGCCTCGATGGCTGTCTTCCAGTTACAGGGATAGACGACCCACTGACGCCACTTGTAGCGCATCTTGTCGAACTCGAAATAATCGAGGATGCCAGCCGCGGGTTCCAGGAAATCTCGCAGCGGCCCGGAGTCCTGATTCATGTTGATGTATATCCAGCCGCCCCAGGTATCCACCTTAACCTCGGAAAGGCAGATACGTTCCGGAGTCAGGGCACCTTTCCAGTCCTCCTTGTCAAGGATGGAGGTGTTCTTGCCTTCGCGGTCGAAGGTCCAGCCGTGGAAGCCACAGACAAAAGTCCGCTTCTTCCCTATGACACAGTTGACGTCATCTGGCGTATTGACCAGCTGCCGGCCGCGGTGGGGGCAGACGTTGTAGAAGGCCTTCAGTGTGTCCGGTGACGTGCGGATGATGACGATGGATTCATCGCCGACGTTGTAAGTGATGAAGTTACCCACTTCGGGCACGTCTTCCACGCGGCCAGCCATCGGTCGCGTCCATCCGCCGGTGTAAATGACGACGGACGTAGGTTCCTTCAAGAGCTACCAACTCAACGAAGGAAGGACTACGCCCGTGCCAACACGAGTATCACCCACCGACCGGATCCGTGGCGAGATCGACGCCTTGTTCGACGGCCCGCGAGAGTTATCAGAGATCATCGAGGAGGTCGCGCGCCTCGGTGCGCGGTTGATCATCCAGACCGCGGTCGAGGCTGAGGTCGAGATGTTCTTGGGCCGCGCTCGCTACCAGCGCGCCGTGGACTGCCCGGACGCCCGACCGGGAAGCCGCAACGGCTTCTGCCAGACCACTATCAAGACGACGGCCGGGCCGGTGACCGTGGCACGGCCCAAGCTGCGCGGCACCGCCGAGGCGTTCGCCAGCCAGTTGTTCGGCAAGGGCATCACCAAGTCCAATGCGCTGGAGACGCTGGTCATCGCCGGGTTCGTGCGCGGACTGTCGGTCCGCGACGTGGAGAACACCCTCGCCGACGCCCTCGGTGCTGAAGCGGCGCTGTCGAAGTCGACGGTCTCGCGGGTTTGCCAAGCCATCGCCGAGGAGTTCGAACGATGGTCGAACCGGCGACTGGACGACCTCGAGCTGGACTACCTGTTCCTGGACGCCAGCATGTTCAAGATGCATGCCGGTGCCCGCGCCGAGCCGGTGCTCGCGGCGTGGGGCATCACCACCACCGGCGCCCCGGTGTTCGTCGCGCTCGCGGCCGGCGGCAGCGAGTCGACCGACGCCTGGGGCGACTTCCTCGACGAACTGCGGGCGCGTGGGCTGCGCCCGCCGCTGCTGGTCATCTCCGACGGCGCCGCCGGGCTGATCAACGCTGCCGAGACCGCACTGCCCCGCTCGCTGCGACAGCGTTGCCTTATTCACCGATGCCGGAACTTGCTCGCGAAGGTGCCCGCCGAGGCGCAGACCGAAATCCGCGACGCCTACTGGGCGATCTTCGACACCGACGAGCTGACCGCCGCCGCAACGACGCCCGGACCCGAACTCGTCGCGGCCGTGCAACGCCGCATCGACGCCTTCGCCGACACCTACAACCGGGCGTTCCCCTCGGCGGTCAAGTGCCTGCTGTCCGACCGCGAGCAGCTGACCAGCTACCTGCGCTTCCCGCTCGAGCACCACCGCCGGATCCGGCACTCCAACTTCATCGAACGCACCTTCGGCGAGACCCGCCGCAGAGTCAAGGTAATCGGCCGGCTACCCGGCGAAGCGTCGTGTCTCAACCTCGTCTGGGCGGTCCTCGACCGTGCCTCTCGCGGCTGGCGCGGCATGGCCATGCCCCCCACCGGCACCCGGCTGCTCGCCGACCTGCGCCATCAGCTGTTCGACCCACCGACTCAGCTCCGCCAACCCACGACCGGCCCCAACGCCGCAACGCCGGAAAGTGTCGGAGCCGTCGCCTAACATCTCAACCAGGAACCGAAGCCGTGCGGTCATTTACACCGAGCCTGGGACGCAACCCAGCCATCTGCCAGACCTTGGACCACAGCAGCTCATCCTCGGCCGCCGCGTACTCCCGGGAAATGAACGCGTCGACGGGATAGGTCAGCGGTTCGCCCAGGTCTTCGTCGGTGAGTACTTCGCTTCCGACGCCACCTCGGTTGTTCATGACCCATTTCTCCTTGTGGGTAGCTGTCGCGCTATCACACCGCGATCTCCATGAGCGCCAAAGCAAGTCAGTGCGGGAACCGGAGCAACGCCTCTTGGGCGTAAGAAGCGACCAGCCATCCATCCTCGGTGAGAACGTCGCCCATACCAAACGATCGGCGGTGGGCCATCAGCGGACTGCGCTGGCGCAGCAGCAACCATTGGTCAGTCCGAAAGGGCCGGTGGAACCACAGGGTGTGGGAGGTAACGGCGGAGGTGAACGCTGTGCCGTTGCCTTTCTGACTGAAGCCCTCCAGAGACCGCAAGGCGGTTCCGATGAGGGTGAGATCGGTGGCGTAGGCGGTCAATGCCGGGGCCAGATCGGGGCCGACGGACGGGGTCCGCATCCACAGCTTGAACTCGGGCGGCCCCGAAGTCGTGTCGTCGGCTGACCGGGTCTCCCACGGGATGGGATCGAGTGCGATTCGATGATCGGCCCCCAGCACGCCAGGGATGTCGGCAACGGTCTGGCGGTCCGGCCCACCCTCTGGTGCATGCATGCAGATCGATGTGCTTGCCAAAACTCTGGAGTCCTGCCGAGCGGTGATCGCCAGAGCAGCAAAGGACCGGCCCTGGTGATGGAGGGTCACCTCGTAGTGGACTGGTTCGTCGGACCGGCCTTCCCGAGCGAACACAGTGCGCAGCGATTTGACCGTCTTGTCGGGGCACGTCAGGCTCGCCGCGCGGATGAACTGACCAAGAATCTGGCCGCCGAATAACCGGTGGTATCCAGCTGTTGGTTACTGCCCTCAAATACCATCATGTCGCTCTTTGCGGGCTGCTCATCATCGTCGATGGGCAATAGATTCAGGCAGGAGAGAAGATCGTTCCATAGATCAGGCACACTCATAGTGTAAGCCGTGTTCTTTCAAAATAGAAACATAATTCTCAGCTGCGCCTATGAACCCCCGCAAAAGTCCCATACCTCGTCTGCGGTGATGGGCTTATGGCCGCCGGACCGATAGTGCGACTCGATACGGCCGACGTCGCTCTCGACTGTGCTATCAGCTGTGACCGGCTTGCAGGGCCTACTTAACCTGGGCCCGGTGCGAGCACCAACCACCCGGGCAGCCGAGTCGGTGATCAGCGACCCTCAGCGATTCGATCCGGACAACTGAGGTCGAACATCAATTTGGCTGCGGCTCTTAGGTGATCCAGTGGGCCGGTCCGGCTGGCGTAAATGTTCCACAACCTCGTTGAACATCGCGCCGGCGGCGTCGACGAATCACCGGGCCAATGCGCTGCGCGGAGCCTCGCGGGCTTGGTGGAACGCTTGACCGCAAGTGCTTGCAAGCCGGCCGCCTGGCGACCAGTCAATGGCGACCCAAATGTATGCCGTATGGCGAGAACGAGAAAAGTTCAGTCGGAAAGCGACCTTGCTACGGAGTGCCCGACACCATTGCACACACCATCTCAGAGATGGTAATTCTTCAATCGTCAGGACACCGCTATTTCAATAGCGATAAAATGAAGCGTAATCGATAAAGATGCGCGTGAATACCCCACCTGCCTTTAACGCCCGGCCTCGAGGGCTTTCGGTGAATTCGTGGCGTTTCTCTCGGACAATCTGCCGTGCGGGACCGAAGCCGCGGCGAAACTCGTCAGCCCCTCGATTAGCCCGACGTCAGCCCAACGCGTCTTCGGGAATCCAGCAAACCGGTCCGACCGTGTGCGACTACTTCGGCGGGAACCGCAACGCCCCGTCGAGCCTGATCACCTCCCCGTTGAGGTAGTCGTTCTCGATGATCGAGGCGACCAGCGTGGCGTATTCGGTCGGAAGACTCATCCGCTTCGGGTGCGGGACCTGCGGGCCCCAGTACGCCTGCAGCGTGTCAGCGGCCTCGCCGCAGGCAGGAGGGTGGCGTCCGGAGTCCGGTGTAAATCTTCCGGGCGAAGGTTCGGCTTCGGTGGGTGATGTTACGCGGTGGCGCTGACAGTTTCGGTGGTGCTGCTAGCAGCTAAGTACCACTTTCCCCATCGGGCCGCCGGCTAGGCGTTCGAAGGCTTGCGGCAGCTGATGGAACGGGAACACGTGGTCGACTAGTGGTCGCGCTCCGGACCTGGCCATTATGGCCACGAGGTCTTGCCAAGCAGCGCGGTGTTGCTCCGGTGTGTAGTAGCTGAGAGCCATGGCGCCAATCCTCAGCCAGCGAGAAAAGAGCGTGCCCGTGTAAAAATTGGGCACCGGACCTCCGAGTTCTCCTACCAAACTAATTCTTCCCGATTCGCCCATGCTATCTATGACTTCGGGCAGCAGCTTGCCCCCGATGGTGTCAACCGCCAGGTTGACCCCTCGCGAATCCAAGGCCTCCTTTACGCCAGCTCGCCACTGCGGGTCCGCAGGACTAAACGTAAAAGTCGCACCGATCTGCTTAAGGCGCTGTTGCTTTTCGTCGCTGCGCGAGAGCGCTACGACCGTGTGGCCCATGGCCGTCGCCAGTTGCACAGTCGCAACTCCCACTCCTCCCGATGCGCCGCTGACCAGCACCACTGAGTTCGGCTCGAGCGGCTCCCACATGGTGAGCGCACGGTATGCCGATAGAAAACAACGGCGGCGCCCGACGACTGCTCTTCGGTCCAGCCTGCGGGGATCTCGGCTAAGGCATTTGCCGGCATCGACACTTGCTCGGCGAAGGTGCCCCAGCGGAGAAGTCCGACATCGCTGCGCAGAAGGACGCGTTGGTCCCCCACGTGCATATCCTTAACGCCTTTACCAACTTGAATCACTGTCCCCACGCCATCCCGCCCCAGCACGTGCGGCGGAGGAGGGTAGACCGGATACGGGTACCGCCTCTCTGCCATCATCCGGTCGGCCGGATTCAAAGCGGCGTAATGGATGTCCATCACGACTTCGTTTTCTTTCGGGACCGGATGTCGCCTGCCAGGGTGATGGGACCTCTGGTTTGCCATCAGCATGGGACCGGGTTGTTCCGGTTCTAGGCCGTGCGTTGATGGTGACCGATGGGGTGGTTGCCGGTCAATCCGACGGAGTCGGAGGGGCCGGCTTTTGCGGTCGGGGCTTTTGGCGTTGCCGGTAGGACTGGCCTTCGACGACGAGTTCGTAGGCCGCTGATTGCAGGCGGTCCATCGCGGATTGAGCCAGCAGAGGATCGGCCATCATGGTCAGGATCTCGGGCGGTTCGCGGTTGCTGGTGATGATCGTCGAAGCCTTGCGGTGGCGTTCGACGATGATCTCGTAGAAGTCGGTGGTCTCGGTGGCTTCCAGGCGGTGCAGTGCCAGATCGTCGATGATCAATAGCTCGACGCGGTGCAGTTTGCGCATCTCGTCTTCGTAGCTGCCGTCCAGGCGTGCTCCACGCAGGCGTTTGAACAGTTTGTCGGCCCGTTCGGTGTGCACGCTGTGAAGCCGTCGTACCGCGATGTGGCCTAAGGCGTTGGCCAGGAACGTCTTTCCCACGCCGACCGGGCCCATGACGAGCACGTTGTAGGCATCGGCGAGGAACCGCAGCGAGATCAGCTCGGCCCACAATTGCTGATCGAACGCCACGGCGGTGGAGTCGTCCCAGGCTTGGAGTTGCATCGCAGGATCGAGGTGGGCAGCCTTGGCCCGCCGCGTCGCGGACTCGCGGTCGCGGCGGGTGACCTCATCAGCGAACAACAGCTCCAAAAAGTCGTGGTGCGGCAGCCGGTTGGTGCGGGCCAGCGCCAGCCGCTCCGGGAGGGTGTCGAGCAGCTGACCGAGTTTGAGGCGGCGCATCAACGCTTTGAGCTCGCCGGAGACCTCGATCGGTTTGACCGCCGGTGCGGCATCGGGGCGGGCCGGGCTCATGAGGGTCTGCGGACCGAGAAGTCGGAGCCATCCCGCACGAACCTGGACGCCGCCCCGGGTGGTTTCGGTATCAGGGGCATCTGTTCACCGCCGCCGCGGGTCACGATCCGCTCGATCAGTCCGACGTCGATGACTTCGGCATCCAAGGCACGCCGGCAGGCGTCCTCCACGGCGGCGGCGCTGTGGCGGCGCACCAGCCCCAGCAGCCGGTAGACCTGGCGCATCTTGGTCCACGGCAGCGGGTGTTCCAACACGGCGGCGGCGTAGGTGCCGACGTGGGTGCCGTGGGCAGCAGCCTTGCGCTGCAGCGCATTGATGTCGCGCATCGCATAGACCGACACGTGCGCGGGCAGATCAGCGGGGTCGGTGTGCCGCCGGCCCGGGGCCATGACGGGGTGGACCTTGATCAACTCACCACGCCAGTACAGCTTCACCGCGTGCGCATCCGTGCGGGCCTCGATCCGCTTGCCGACCAACTCGCCGGGCACGCTGTAGAGCGCTTTGGCGATCTGCACATGCCGGTCTGGGGCGACCTTGGGATACGTCCAGACCGGGATGTCGAACACATCCTCAGGCACCGGTCCCAGCGCAGGGAGTTCCTCGGCGGCGAACACCTCGGCCGGGCGCAGCCGGGTGGTGCCATGAATCCGCAACCCGGCGGTCTGCGCACACCACAGCCGCGCCCGTTCCCGGCAATCCCGGAGATCCCGGAAGTGTTCTCCGGCATAGAAATTCGACCGCACGTACTGCACCATGCGTTCTACCCGCGGCTTGTTCCACGTTATCAACTGCGCTCGATCCGGTCGGTGATCAGCGAACTGTTCGGGTGACGCACCCGTTTCATCCGTGGTCCGGGCGGGAGTTTGTGTTTCTGGCGGTTCGGCAGACGTGGTCGGAGGATCGGGTGTTCTTCCTCGACGAGGACGGCCGGCAGTTCTCGCTGCCGGTGGGCTGGACGGATGCAGCCGAGCCGGACGCGTTCGTCACGATGGCCGCGGGCCGGTCGCCGTTCCGGTTCGCCGATCTGGTCGAACTGCGGCGGTTGATCGACGGGCTATCCGACTGAACGACTGTAAACAGAATTATGCCGCCGATGTTAGGTAGATTATGCCGCCAGAAGCGTGGGGATGCCATTGGCTGATCTGTAATTGCCGCAGTTGTTGAGTTACATAACTGTGATTTCGCGGCGTGCTGGGCGTGTCGGACATCGATTCGTCAACATGTGGCGGCATAATCGTTCTTACACAAGAGTTGGGAGGTGCGTTGTGGCGCGGAAGCGTAAGCCGGATGCGAAGGAGGCGGCGTTAGCCGAGACGCGGACGCTGAATCCCCGCCCGGAGGCAGTGCGCGACGAACAGTTCGCGTCCTCGGAGTTCTTCGATGCCCGCGATCTGGTGCAGGTCAAATACGAGATGGTGCGCCGAGTACGGGTCGACGGCGCCCCGGTCACGGCCGCGGCGGCCACGTTCGGGTTCTCCCGGCCGTCGTACTACGAGGCCGCCGCCGCGGTGGACCGCCACGGGCTGGGCGCGCTGGTGCCGGCCAAGCCCGGCCCGCGGCGCGCGCACAAGCTCACCGACGAGGTCATCGCCTACGCCCTGCGGCTGCGCGAGCAGGATCCCGGCATCGGGTCGGCGCAGCTGGCTGATGCGATCGCGGCCAAATTCGCGATCAGGGTGCACCCGCGGTCGGTGGAGCGGGCCCTAGCCCGCGCTGAGAGTCCCAAAAGTGGAGGCGGGCAATGACATCGACGATACGGGCGGTGATGGCTCCGACGTTGTGGACGGGTATGAGCAGCTGCGCGTGCGCGCGCTGCGCGGCGATGCCGATGGGTGGCGGTTGGGGCTGGGGGTGCTGCAGCAGCGTGGTGTTGCGGCATGGCTGCGGGTCCGCCAGGCGACCGTCCCGACGGTCTCACCGCCCCCGCCCACCCGGGCAGCGTCGCGCCTTGCCGGGGGTGTTGAGGCCGAGCTGGTCGGGCTGCTGGCCTCGATGGCGCTCGCCGTTGCCACACAGGGATAACCGGCGGTGAGCGAGCAGACCGCGGCGAAGGTGACCGGCGCGCACCTGGCCCGCACCGCCTACCTGTATGTGCGCCAATCGACACTGCGGCAGGTGCTGACCAACACCGAATCCGCCACCCGCCAATACGCATTGCGGCAGAAAGCGATCGCACTGGGCTGGCAAGCCGAGGCGATCGTCACCATCGACACCGACCAGGGCCAGTCCGGCGCCAGCGCCGCCGACCGGGAAGGCTTCCAGCATCTGGTCGCCGAGGTCGGCATGGGTCGGGCCGGGATCGTGTTGGGTCTGGAGGTGTCGCGGCTGGCGCGCAACAACGCCGACTGGCACCGACTGCTCGAGATCTGCGCCATGTCGGCCACGTTGATCTGCGACGAGGACGGGCTGTATGACCCGACCGACTTCAATGACCGGCTGCTGCTCGGGCTCAAGGGCACCATGAGCGAGGCCGAACTGCACTTCATCCGGGCCCGCCTCATCGGCGGCCAGCTGTCCAAGGCCCGCCGCGGCGAACTGCAGATGGGCCTGCCCGTCGGCCTGGTCTACGATCCCACCGGCAAGGTCGTGCTCGACCCCGATACCGGTGTTCAACAAGCCATCCGGCACGTGTTCACCCTGTTCGCCCGCACCGGCTCGGCACGGGCGACCGTGCAGCAGTTCAACGCCGACGGGCTGCTGTTCCCGGTACGGGTGCGCACCGGTGCCCACAAGGGCGAGCTGGCCTGGATGCCGCTGCAGCACTGGCGGGTGCTGCGCACCCTGCACAACCCCCGCTACGCCGGCGCGTTCGCCTACGGCCGCCGCCGCGAACGCCTCGCTGGCAACGGCAAGAAGAGCTACCAACTCGTGCCGCGCGAGCAGTGGACCGCGCTGATCCGCGACGCCCACCCCGGCTACATCAGCTGGGACCAGTACGAGACCAACCAGAAGCTGCTGCTGGGCAATGCGACCGCGCACGGCCAGGACCGCGCCGCCGGCCCCGCCCGCGAGGGAACCGCGCTGCTACAGGGCCTGGCCATCTGCGGGCGCTGCGGACGCCGGATGACCGTGCGCTACCACACCCGCCGCGGCGTCGAAGTCCCCGACTACCAATGCATGAATCGCTGCATCCAAGACGGTGCGCAACGCTGCCAAACCATCCCCGGCGGCACCGTCGACGCCGCCGTCGGCGGCCTGCTGCTCGACACCCTCACCCCGCACGCGCTCGAGGTCGCCCTGACCGTGCAGGCCGAACTAGACACCCGCGCGGCCGAAGCCGACGCACTGCGCCGCGGGCACGTCGAACGCGCCCGCCACCGCGCCGACCTGGCTCGTCGCCGCTACCTGGCCGTCGACCCGGACAACCGGCTGGTCGCCGACAGCCTCGAAGCCGACTGGAACGACGCGCTACGAGCCCTGCAGACCGCGCACGAGGACTACGAACGCGCCAGCGCCGCCGCCACGGCCACCCTCACCGACGAGCTGAAGGACCGAATCCGTTCGCTGGCAACAGATTTCCCCGCCCTCTGGTCCAACCCAAATACCCAACAGCGCAACCGCAAACGCATGGTCCGCCTCCTGGTCGACGACGTCACCCTGCACAAGACCGACAGCATCCACCTGCACGTGCGCCTGCGTGGCGGGCAGACCCACAGCCTTGTCGTTGCGATCCCACCCCCATCCTGGCAAGCCCGCCAAACCCGCCCCGACACCCTCGCCGAGCTCGACCGGCTCCTCGACACCCACACCGACGCCGAAACCGCCGAAGCACTCAACGCCGACGGACACCATTCCGGCGAAGGCAAGCCGTTCACCGCAGGCATCGTCGTTCACATCCGCCGCAAGTACCATCTACCTAGCCACGCCGATCGGCTCCGCGCCCAAGGCTTGCTCACCGCCAACGAACTCGCGCAACATCTCTACGTGCACCGCACCACCATCAAGAACTGGACCCGAGCCGGAATCCTCAACTCCCACAAGGCAAACGACAAGAACGAGCGCCTCTACCAACCACCCACACCCGGCGACCCCCGCCTCACCACCCGACAAGGCAGCCCGCTTAGAAAGCGAGTTCACACCCCACCCGCCCCAGGAGGTGCACTATGAAGCCAAGCCCTTATCTTTGGGGCTGCGGACCCGCGTCGGGTCAACAGCGAACCCGCGGGCCTGGGCATACTCCCGGAACGCGTCATTGAGCCGGGGTTCGGTCGCGTGTGCGGTGGTGACGATGGCTTTCATGTTGTCGGGGATCACCACCGCGAACACCCCGCCGAAGAACACCCACGCCGCTTCGAACCCGGCGATCACATCGTTAAGGGTCTGGCGGTAGGTGGGCCAGACGAACATGTGCCGCGAATACACCGCGGTGAAGATCAACCCGTGCACCACCCGGCGCCGCCCATCACCAGCATCGATGAGCAGACCGAGGCGGCCGAAGTCGACCTGCACCTCCGCACCGGGTTCGCAGTCGGCCACCGGCACCGTGGCTTGGCGCCGCCCGAATCCCAATTCAGTTGTGGCGTAACGGTGCAATGTCCGATACGACACCACCACACCCCGGCGGCCAAGCAGCGTGTGGATCTTGGTCAACGTCAACCCGTCTTTGAGCCACGCCTTGATCTGCTCATGCTCAGCGGCGATCGTCTCCCAGGCAAGGCTCTTGCCGGTCGGCCGGTGCGGGCGAACCTCGGCGATCACCGCCGCGAGCAGCTCATCGGTGAGCTGACTGTCTCCGCCGTCACGGTCGAGCCCGCAGGCCCGTGCCCGGTCGACGTAGCGTCGCACCGTTTTACGATCGGTGCCCGAGAGCCGGGCCACCTCCCGCAACCCCAACCCCTGCAGCCACAGCCGCAGCATTTCCACGATCTCGATCACCGATACCTCCCGGTAGCTCATCAGGCCAATACAGCGGCCCAACAACCGGAAGAACCCACGCCACGCCGGGGCGGTCCCATAACTGGCAAAACAGCCAGTCAGGTGGTCCCATCATTGGCGGTGAATTTTAGCGGTCGTTGCAACACTGGTGGTCAATGAGCTTGTGCGAGTAGCTTATCGAGGCGTTGGGCCGGTGTTTGCCAGTCCAGTGTTTTGCGGGGTCGGGTGTTGAGTGCGGCCGCGACGGCGGTGAGATCGCCGGCGGTGTGTACCGACGGTCGGTGCCCTTGGGAAAGTACTGGCGCAGCAGGCCGTTGGTGTTCTCATTCGATCCGCGTTGCCATGGTGAGTGCGGATCGCAGAAGTAGACCTGGATGTCGGTGGCGAGGCTGAATTCGCGGTGGCGGGCCAGTTCCTTACCCTGATCCCAGGTCAATGAGCGCCGCAGCTGCGTCGGCAGCGTGCCCAGGGTGGTGATCAGCGCATCACGGACGGCGGTGGCGTTGCCGCCGTCGGGTAGGTGCAGCAGCATCACGTAACGGGTCGAGCGTTCCACCAGGGTGCCGATCACCGAACCATGGCTGGCGCCGACGATAAGATCTCCCTCCCAGTGGCCGGGCACGGCCCGGTCGGCGGCTTCGGCGGGGCGCTCGCTGATCATGACCATCCCGGGAATCTTGCCGGCCGGCAACGCGGTTGCGCCGCGTCGTGGTCGGCGCATAGCCCGGCCGGTGCGCAGGGCGCGGTGCAGTTCACGGCGCAATCCGCGGGAAGGGGGGGGGGGGGGCGGCGCAAGCGGCCGGTGCGCAGGGCGCGGTGCAGTTAGGCGTCGCCGCGTCCTTGCACATAGATGGCCTGATAGATGGTTTCGGGACCAGATGCCTCTCCGGCTGGTCTGGGAAGCGGTTGCGCAGCTCGTGGCTGATCTGCTCGGGACTCCACCACCGGTCCAGCAGCTGTTGCACCATTGTGCGCAGCTCCACATCGGCAGCCAACTTGGCCGGTCGTGGTCGCGGCCGGCGGCCCAGGGCGCGCCGGTGTGCAGTGAAGGGCCGATAGGAGCCGGTGACCGGATCGGCGTTGCGGCGAAGTTCGCGGCTGATCGTGGACGGGTCGCGGCCCAGCTTGCGGGCGATCGCCCGTTTCGACCAGCCCAGGCGATGCAGGTCAGCGATGCGGATGCGTTCGTCCTCGGATAAAAACCTCGCCGAGACTGTGGGCGGCGGCGCGGTGATGGGCCGTAGTAGTACTCGCGGCCCCTGGCGCGGTGACGACGCCCGTTCCCATCGCTGACCGGTCTTGCGATGAATCCCGACCAGCCGACATGCTTCGGAATTGTTCAGCCCCTGTTCATCAGGTGAAAGTAGAGCTCGCGCTGGGCCGTCAACGGTTTGCCAGG
>CAWKEM010000003.1:0-53965 GCA_963848535.1 uncultured Actinomycetota bacterium | reverse complement strand
GGAGCGCATCACCGAGATCGCGGCCGCCAAGGGCACCTTCCGGCTCGCCTTCGGCATCGGCGACTTCCGTCGCGACACCGGTTTTGGAGAAGACCGGCCACCCTGGCCTACACCCGATCACGTTTCACGATCGCGTCGAAGGCGGCCAACCTGCCCAGCGCGATCGACGGTCCCACCATCGGCTCCAATCCGCTGAAGCTGATCGAGGCCACGGCGGTCTCCGTCGAGTATGGGATGACGGGAAAGATCTGCCTTGCGCCGGAACAATGTTCCGTCGTCAATGAGGGACTATCGCCGTCACAAGACGAAATCGCCTGGGCGAAAGAGTTCTTCGGCGAGTTCGAACGCGACGGGGGAGAGATCCGAAACGGCTCCGACCTACCGCGCATCGCCCGGGCCACCAAGATCCTCGAGCTGGCTCGCGCTTACGGCATCGAAGTGTCGGACTTCGAGGACGAACAGGTTCACTCGCCCGCGCCGTCGGACACGTATCACTACTGAGCCGAGGACCACTTCTGATGAGCGTTGCCGTGGATTTTCACTTCGACCCGATGTGCCCGTTCGCCTACCAGACCTCGTTGTGGATCCGCGACGTGCGCGAACAGCTGGGCATCACCGTCAATTGGCGTTTCTTCAGTCTCGAAGAGGTCAACCGGGCAGAGGGCAAGAAGCATCCGTGGGAACGAGAGTGGTCCTACGGCTGGTCGTTGATGCGGATCGGGGCACTGCTGCGCCAACAGACATGGCCTTGGTGGACCGGTGGTATGCCGCGATCGGACATGAACTGCACACCCTGGGCGGCAAACGACATGATACCGCGGTTGCCCGACGCCTGCTGAGCGATATCGGCGTCGATGCGACGATTTTGGATGCGGCGCTGGACGACCCCACCACTCACGACGACGTTCGTGCCGACCATCAGAGGGTCGTCGACGCGGGCGGATACGGTGTACCAACGCTCTTCCTGTTGGGACAGTGCCTGTTTGGGCCGGTATTGGTTGACCCGCCGACCGGGTCGGACTCCCTGAAGCTGTGGAGTGTCGTCACCGGCATGGCTGAGCTGCCGCACGTCTACGAACTTCAGCGGCCCAAAGGGCCGGCCGATGTTGAGCTCATCGGCCGGAGTCTGCGTCCGTACCTCGATGGGCGCGATTGGGTCAGCATCAATCGCGGCGAAGTCATCGACGTCGAGCACCTCACCGGCCAAGGATGACGGCCTGAACCGGTTTCTTCCGCCCTACGCGGCATGCCGCGCCAGCGCGATACCGATTCGGACTTCAACATCACTGAATGCGATCGTGGGTGCGCGCGGTGGGGCCACCGACCGGTAGCTTTTGCCTGTCGGGGTAATGAATTGAGCTGTGTGAGTGTGTTTTTCGTCGATACCCGTGCTGACCCGCCAGCCGGGCACTTCCTTCGTGTAGTTGCAGCGCTCACACAACCCGAGACCGTTGTCCGCAGTGGTGGGCCCGCCTTCGGCCCGCGGTTGCGCATGATCGCGATGTCGGATCGGCGCGTCGCAGTAAGGAGTACGGCAACGTCGATCGCGCAACTCGATGAAGGCGGCCAGACCGCGCGGAAAAAGCCGCGCCCGCGACTCCATCGCCACCAGCGCCCCGGTCCGAGGATGCGCGTAGAGCCTACGCAGCGTCGCCCGGGAGCGCCGGTCGGCGACAGCGCCGCAGACCATTGCGCGGGCAACCGCCGCAGGGATGGGTCCATAGCCGCAGACATCGGCCGGCGTGTTGTCACCGCCCAGCAGCGTTTCATCCGAGAGGACGAGGTTGACGGCGATGGGAGTCGGGACCGTCGCTTCGCGGCCGGTGACCCGTTCGACCAAGGTGTCTGCCATCAGCTGCCCGCGTGAGCGCCCGTCGCAGCGGGTGTCTGCCGCACGCCGCAGCGCCGCGTACACCGAAACCCCTTGGGCCACCGGCAACAATGCGGTCAGATACGTCATGGTGTCGGGCGCCGGCCGAATGGTGACCGTGCGGTCGTTCTCGGCCCTGGCCGCCCGCTCGACGACGGCATGCGGGTCCAGTCGGTAGGCGATCGCCTTCGCCGCGGCGGCCACTCGCGCGTCGCCCATTCCGTTCAACCTGCCGGCGTCAGCACACAACTCCGCATCCAACGAACGCCGGTCCTCGACATCCAGGCAGGCGGTCTCGCGCACGATCAGGGTGGCCCGCCACTCGGACAGCATCCCGGATTCCAGCGCCGCCAGCGTGTGCGGCATCTCGTGCACCAGGGCTTTGGCGAAGCCCAGATGCCGGCCGCCGCGCGCGGGTGAGTCTCGTCGCGCCAGCGCGATCTCGCTGGCCACCCCGCGTCCACGCTGCGCGGCGGGCAAGCCGGCGGCCTCTTCGGCGGTCCGGCGTGCCGCATCCACGGCGGCCGCCGCTCGGGCCTGGCCCGCTGCCGCTGCGGACTTGATTCTTTCCAATTCAGCGATGCGCTCGATCAGGGCCGATTCGTCGGCCATCGGGTCCACGGCGGATAAATCTGCGAACATACGTTCGATGGTAATCGGGGGCACTGACACGGACGCCGCTACTCTGGCCGGGTAAGCACCGGGAACCGGATCCGGGTGGCGCGGGTGTACGACGATGCCAGTCCCGACGACGGCCAGCGGGTCCTGGTCGATCGCGTCTGGCCCCGTGGCGTGCGCAAGGATGACCCGCGGGCGGGTATCGCGCTATGAAGCCGAATTGCGCGGCAGCCCGGCGCTGGAAGAGCTGCGCAAGCTGACCCGGGGCGGCGTCGTCACCCTGGTCACCGCAACTCGCGACCTGGACATCAGCCCCGCGGCCGTCCTGGCGAACGTCCTGAAAGGCCGTTAAACGCCTCCGGCCACCGTCTGCCATGCGTGAGGCGATCGTGCGATGCGGCCTGGGATTGCATGTCCTGGGAATCGCTGCCGGACCGCCCGGAGGCCGCCACTGGCTGGGTTTCGGCGCCGGCCGGCCGATGGATGACCGCGTTGTCCTAGAGCGGCGACGGCTTGAGTAGGCTCGCCCGTTGATATGACTGACGCCAAGCCCATACTGCGGCGGGAACTGACCGATATCTCCGACGAGGTCCGTAACGTCCCGCCGCCGCCCCTACCAGAGCTGCCCGAGCCGTACGGTCTGCGTCTGGCCGACCCCGATGCCGATGCCGAGCTGATCGCCGAGTGGATGAACCGGCCGCACTTGGCCGAGTCGTGGGAGTACGCGCGGCCGGCCGCGTGGTGGCATCGTTACCTGCGTGCGCAAATCGAGAGCAGCTTTTCCCGCCCGTTCGTGGGCAGCCTAGACGGAGTAGACCGCGGATACATCGAAATATACAGGGCGGCAAAGGATTCCATCGCTACCCGATACGAGCACGACCCCTACGATTTAGGTCTGCACGTCGCGGTCGCCGATTTGGAGTACATGAAACGGGGACACGTCGCTTACTTGCTGCCGCACTTGTTGGCCGGCGTCTTCGGTCTCGATCCGCGGTGTTGCCGGATCATGTTCGATCCCGACCATCGCAACGTCTTGGCGCGCAGCTTCTGTGAGCGTGGAGGCTGCGTATTCCTGGGCGAGCACGACATGTCGAATCGGCGGATGGCGCTGTATGCGCTACCCCGCACTCCTGACGACGTGCCCCGCTGCCGCGAGCCCTGACGGCCGGGCCCGGTCACCCGTTTCATATCTGCTCCGCAACCCATTGCCCGAGTCGCGCCGCGGCCAGACCGAGCACCAGGCTGACCACGATATTGGTGAGCGCAGCCCACGTCTGGCGTTCCTCGCCGAGCCGCTGAGTTTCGAGCATCCAGGTGGAGAATGTGGTGTAGGCGCCGACGAACGCGGTTTCGGCCAGCAGGGCCGCATTCTTGCTCAGCGCCAGGCCACCCAGCAGCCCGAGCAGCACGGCCCCACTGGTGTTCACGACAAGCGTGCCGAATGGAAACGGCCTGGCCAGCCGGCGGGACACCGTGCGGTCCACCAGGAAACGCAGCACCGACCCGATGCCGCCGATGAGCACCACGCCAACCCACAGTGCGACAGTCGTGGCTGTGGTGGTTAAGTCGGCCGCCACGATCGTCATCCGCGCACCTGCACCCGGCGAACCAATTTGGTGGCCAAATGCACCGCAACCAATCCCAGCACGATGCTGGTCACGGTGTAGCTGATGGCCAGGACCCAATGGCCGTGTTCGATCATCTTGAGTACCTCGGTCGGCACCCTCGAGAAAGTGGTCAGCCCGCCGCAGAATCCGGTTCCGAGCAGCGGGCGCCGATAGCTCGACAAGGGCAGCCGCTCCAGCAGTCGGGTGGTGAAGTACCCCACCAGGAAGGTGCCGACGATGTTGACGGTGAACGTGTGCCATGGCCAGTGCGCCGGGTCGCGAATGGTAACGGTGCCTAGCGCGGTCCGGGCCAGGGCGCCGAGCCCTCCACCGGCAAAAACCGCGGCCAACTCACGATAGTCGTGTGCCACGCGCCGATTCCCTTCGGTTTGCTGCCGGTTTGCTGTTGTGCGCTTCGCAGCGTAGCGGGAGTTGTGGGTGGGCGAGACTCGCAAAGCCGTAGACGTGGAGAGCAGGCACAATTGGTAGCCATGGTGGCCAACCCGCGTGCCGGTCAGCCGGCCCAGCCCGAAGACCTCGTCGATCTGCCTCACCTAGTCACTTCGTACTACTCGATCGAACCCGATCCCGACGACGTCGCTCAGCGGGTGGTGTTCGGGACGTCGGGTCATCGCGGCTCGGCGCTCAACGGAGCGTTCAACGAGGCCCATATTCTGGCGATCACCCAGGCCATCGTCGAGTACCGTGCCGCTCACGGCACCACCGGGCCGTTGTTCATCGGCCGTGACACGCATGGTCTCTCGGAGCCGGCTTGGGTGTCGGCGCTGGAGGTGCTGGGGGCCAACGACGTTGTGGTCATGGTCGATTCGAGGGACCGGTATACGCCGACGCCGGCGATCAGTCACGCGATTCTCGACTACAACCGCGGCCGCAGCGACGCGCTGGCCGACGGAATCGTGGTGACACCGTCGCACAACCCGCCGCCCGACGGCGGCTTCAAGTACAACCCGCCTCACGGCGGCCCGGCGGACAGCGACGCGACCAATGCAATCGCCAAGCGCGCCAACGAGATTCTGCGTGACAGGTCGGAGGTGAAGCGCATTCCGCTGGCCCGCGCGCTGCAGACCGTGCAGCGCCACGACTATATGGGCAACTATGTCGACGACCTGCCCAACGTTGTCGATGTCGCCGCGATCCGCGCGGCCGGGGTGCGGATCGGGGCTGACCCGCTCGGCGGGGCAAGCGTGGACTACTGGGGCGAGATCGCCCAGCGGCACAACCTCGAGTTGACCGTGGTCAATCCGCTGGTCGACGCGACCTGGCGGTTCATGACGCTGGACACCGACGGAAAAATCCGGATGGACTGCAGCTCGCCGGACGCGATGGCGTCGCTGATCGCCAACCGCGACCGCTACCAGATCGCCACCGGCAACGACGCCGACGCCGACCGCCACGGCATCGTCACCCCCGATGAGGGGCTACTGAATCCGAATCACTATCTGGCGGTGGCCATCGACTACCTGTACACCCACCGGCCATCTTGGCCGGCCGGCGTCGCCGTCGGCAAGACCGCGGTGAGTTCCTCCATCATCGACCGCGTGGTCGCCGGCATCGGCCGCAAGCTCGTCGAGGTGCCGGTCGGCTTCAAGTGGTTCGTCGACGGATTGATCGGCGCCACCTTGGGCTTCGGCGGCGAGGAGTCGGCGGGGGCCTCGTTCCTGCGGCGCGACGGCTCGGTCTGGACCACCGACAAGGACGGCATCATCATGGCGCTACTGGCTTCGGAGATCCTGGCCGTCACCGGCGCCACACCGTCGCAGCGGTATCAGGCGCTCGCCAACGAATACGGCACCCCGTTCTACGCGCGGGTCGACGCGCCCGCCGATCGTGACCAGAAGGCCCGACTGGCCAAGCTCTCACCTGACCAGGTGACGGCGACCGAGTTGGCCGGTGAGCCGATCACCGCGAAGCTGACGTCCGCGCCCGGCAACGGTGCGCCGCTGGGCGGACTGAAGGTGACGACGGCCAACGCGTGGTTTGCCGCACGACCCTCGGGCACCGAGGACGTCTACAAAATTTACGCGGAGTCTTTCCGCGGTCCCGAGCATTTGGCCGAGGTGCAGGAAACTGCGCGCGAGGTGGTGAATAAAGTCATCGGGTGACCTTTTCCCTCCGCCTCGCCCGCCCGGGGGGTTGTGGGTTCGGTTCTGCGGGGCTGCCCCGCGAAGTCTGGGTCCTCAGCTGGGCGAATATCATGATCGCGCTGGGCTACGGCGTCATTTCGCCGGTGTTGCCGTCCTATGCCCGTACCTTTGGGGTCAGCATCAACGCGGTGACTTTCGTCATCACCATATTTTCGTTGACGCGCTTGTGTTTTGCGCCGATGAGCGGCTTGCTGGTACAGCGGTTGGGCGAGCGGCGGATCTACATCAGTGGTTTGCTGGTCGTGGCGTTCTCCACCGCCGCGTGCGGGTTTGCCCATACGTACTGGCAGTTGCTGTTCTTCCGTGCTCTCAACGGCATCGGGTCGACGATGTTTTTTGTCTCGGCGTTTGGTCTGATGATCCACATCAGCCCGGCCGACGCGCGCGGGCGGATCGCGGGCATGTTCACCACCTCGTTCATGTTGGGCGCAGTCGGTGGGCCGGCGGTCGGCAGCCTGATTGCGGGCTGGGGGTTGACGGCGCCGTTCCTCCTCTACGGCGCCGCACTGCTGGGCGTGGCAGTGGTGCTGTTCTACGGCTTGCGGCATTCGGCGCTGGCCGCGCCCGCGCCGCCGACACGATCAGCGGTGACGATGCGAGAGGCGCTGCGGAACCGCGCGTACTGGTCGGCGCTGTTGTCCAATTTCGCGACCGGCTGGTCCGCGTTTGGGCTGCGCATCGCGCTGGTGCCGCTGTTCATCTCCGACATCATGGGCCGCGGCGTCGGCGTCATCGGCGTGGTGCTTGCGGCGTTCGCGGCCGGCAATGCGCTGGCCGTCATACCCAGCGGCTACCTGTCCGACCGGATGGGACGGCGCACTTTGTTGATCGTCGGCCTGGCGGCCTCCGGTGTGGCGACGATCTGGCTGGGCGTCGTGTCGTCGTTGCCGGCGTTTCTGGCCGTGGCGTTCGTGTCGGGTGCGACGACGGGCATCTTCATGTCACCGCTGCAGGCCGCGGTCGCCGACATCCTCGGCAGTGAGGCGCGCGCGGGCACTCCGGTGGCGGCGGTGCAGATGATGTCCGATCTGGGTGCCATCGTCGGCTCGACGGCGGTCGGTTGGATCGCCGAGGAGCTGAGCTTTGGCTGGGACTTCGGAATCAGCGGGATCGTCCTGCTGATCGCGGCCGCCGGCTGGGTGCTGGCGCCGGAAACGCGGATGGCAGTCGAGCCGGCCGGTCTGGTGCCGGCAGAAGCGGACATTGAGCTCGCCTGACCAGCAACTTTGAAGGCCGGTTGCCGGTGGTGTAGCTTCGATGAGCACAACTTTTCGGGGCTATGGCGCAGCTGGTAGCGCACCACACTGGCAGTGTGGGGGTCAGGGGTTCGAGTCCCCTTAGCTCCACAAGAGATAATCCCGGGTCAGAGGCAGTTGTCACACCGCCGGAGATCCAAAGCGAAACCGCAGCCAGTGCCCCAGTGGCCCAAGAATGTCCCAAGAGGTGGGCGGTGGGCCACCGGTGGGCCTAACTCAGCCGAACAGCGACGCGCCCGCTGCCCGCAGCTCGTCGGCTTTGGCGTCGGAGTAGATCGACAGCGACACCGCCGGGTCGTGACCGTGCCACGCCGCCACGATGTGCACCGGGTGGCGCTGGTCGAGCATCAGCGTCACGCTGGTGTTCCGCAGACCGTGCAGCTTGATACGACGCAAACCGGCACGCTGGCGCAACCGCTGAAACTGGTCGGAGTACCACTCCGGACGTATCTGCGCGCCGTCCTCGTGCACCGCGATCAGCCGGTCATCGGACCACGGGACGCCCAGGGCCAGCGCCTCGGCCTTCTGGCGGGTCCGCAGTGCCCGCAGCGCCTCGGTGAGCTCGGCGGGCATCGGCAGATTTCGGAGGCTGGTGTCCTGGCATACCGTCAGCTCGATCGCGATGCAGGCGACCGCGGGCCTGATCGCCGCGGCCGGGCCGGATCGGTTGGCCGGAGTGCAGGTGATCGGCGTCGACGAGCACCGCTGGGCGCCGCGGCGCCTCGGCGCGGCAGGGTTTGTGACACTGATCATCGATCTGACACCTGTGCGCGATCACCGTGGCCCCGCGCGGCTGCTGGACCTGGTGCCCGGTCGTTCGGCGACCGCGCTGGCGTCATGGTTGGCTGCTCAACCCGTTGACTTCGCCCAAGCTGTGCAGGTCATCGCGATGGACGGGTTCGCCGGCTATAAGACCGCCGCCACCGAGGTCCTCCCGGATGCGGTCACTGTGATGGATCCCTTCCACGTCGTCGCGCTGGCCGGGACCAAGCTTGACTTGATCCGCCAACGCATCCAACAGCAGACCCTCGGTCGGCGGGGTCACACCGGCGACCCGCTCTACGGGATCCGCCGTATCGCCCGGACCCGCCTGCAGCTGCTCTCCACCCGCCAGTACGCCCGACTGAACAGCGTTTTCGACGCCGAGGAACACCTCGCGGTCAAAGTCGCCTGGCTGATCTATCAGAAGATCATCGCCGCCTACGCCGACCCGAACCGACGTCGCGGCAAGAAAGCAATGACCAGGCTGATCGCCTCCATCCGTCGCGGCGTACCCGCAGGATTGGAAGAGATCGCCCAACTCGGCCGCACCTTATCGCGCCGCCGCGACGATATCCTGGCCTTCTTCGACCACCACGCCTCCAACGGCCCCACCGAAGCCATCAACGGGCGCCTGGAAGCCATGCGCCGCAACGCCCTCGGATTCCGCAACCTTACCCACTACCGAATCCGCTCACTCCTACACAGCGGCGCACTCCACCAACTCGTCAATGCACTCTGATTTACGAAGAGCCTGTTTTCTTCGCCTTCTGGCACTGAAGATGTGGACCGGCCAGTGGGCCGTCGCAGCGCAAGGCTCGGCCGGGGCGCGAAGTTTTCCCAGGGAGCGTCAGCGAGCGGCTCGAGGAAAAGTTCGCGAGCCCAGAGGGCTCGCAGCAGCGCGGAGGCCGGGTGCCTTGCGTGTAGTGGTCCGGCCGGTCAGAATCGAAAGGTCAGAAGGCAGAACAACATTCGGCCCGAGACGTAACGTCGGGCCGAGCGCCGTTAGGCGCTTACATGCAGTGGGGTGGTGGGGCCAGAGCCTAAGCCCTGACCCCACCGGCTGGTGTTACTCCTTTACCGCGTCGGCCAAATACTGGGTGTAGACGCTTTCGGCGTCTTTGGCCCCGGTGATGACTTCCTCCACCGGAGCCACGGGGTAATCGTTGCCGACCAGCCAGCGCAGGTAATCGCCGCTGCTGACGTGGTGGTTCCAGCTGGGTGTCGCATTACGCCAGGCGTCCCTGGGGGTGCGGGATTCCAGTGCCCCGAGGACGAGCGCCAGGGCGAGAACCTGGGCGCGACCGTCGCCGTTGGCCGGCAGATCGGCCACCAGCTTGACCACAGCCTTGGCGCTGTCTACCCCGAGCAGTTCTGCGGTCGTGTCCAGCGCATTGTGGTTGGTCAGCAGGTAGCTGTCGCGGGCCAAGCAGCCGGCGATGAACATCGCGGCCCCTTTAGGTGGCGTCTTGCGAGCTAAGAGCTTTTTGACGAACTCCCTGCGTACACCGATTGCGGCATCGCCGAGCCTGTTGAGCGCCAAAACCTTGCGCCGCTCCCGCTTTTCCGCCTCGGCCCGCTCAGCTTGTGCCTTCTGGCGTGCCGCCTCTCGTGCCTCATCGTCGAGATCAACACTCGGATCGGTCTCGATATCGACCATCCCGGCGTTGCGGGCAAACCACGTGTCCGGCGTCAGTCCGGCCGCGCGGTAGTCGAGGCAGAAGTACTCCGGCTCGAACACTGTTGTCTCGGTGACGGTGTTGGCGTGGCGTAGACCTTCTGCGGGGGTGACGTCGGGCTGATCCTCGGTATCCCAATCCACGGCGTCCTCATCGACGAGCTCGCCGGTGTCCACATCGCAGAGGGCTGTGTCCTCATAGAGCAGCACGGCCCAGTGCGCCGGATCGGTCACGGCCTGCTCATCGGCAGCACTACCTTCAGCGGTCAACAAGAACCGCAGCGGTATGCAGGCCTGATCCCACGATTCGGGACGCTGCGCAAGGATGGTGAAGCCGCGTTCGGTCCAGGTCTGTGCGGCTTGGGCTTCGGCCTCCGCGCTGGCCCGCTCCTCGCGCAGCTGAGCGACCGAGTGCTCGAACCGTCGAGTGCCGGCGACGTTAAGCAGTCGCTCGACCGCGCCGGGCATGTCCTCGATTATGTGGACAATTGGGTTTGTCAAGGGAAGACCACTTGGGGTCGGTCATTCCACCCGGTGCAAACACGCTAGTGACCTTCGCGGCGCGCCTCCCAGCGAGTGTGACGGACGGATGATACTTCTGCGTTCGGGACAGTTGAGCGGACGTGAGGAACCGTGTGATGCAGAACGGTCAAATATTCCCTTCGCAGGGTTCCTCACCGGTCGGAACGCGGTTCTTACAAGATGCTCGCGCCGAACAGCGAAGTGGGCGAGCAGTCCCTGAGTGCAAGGCGTCATCAAGCGCCACGAACGCAGAGGCCTGGTGCGCACCCCGAGACACGCAACTCGACAAACACGGAGCCGGGGGCAACGAGTGAGCGGCCCAAGCAGACGACCAATTGAAGCAATCGAGGCTCGAGGTCGGCATAGCGCCGAATGTGAGACGCGCGTACGCAAGGCGCTGGTCAAACTCGTGCGCAGTGGCACACCTTTCACCGTCGAGGATATCTGCGAGCTCGCCGATGTCGGTAAGACTTTCGTTTACGACAAACGCCGACCGGAGCTCACCCGATCGGTCCTAGAGGCGCGCAACGCGTCCCAAACTGCGCTCGTCACAACTACTTACGAGGAACCTGGTCAGGGTCAAGACGCCGCAGAGTGGCGGGAAAGAGCCCTCAACGCAGAAGCACTTACCAAATCGCTCCGCGCTTCCATCCGCGAACGCGACGCCCTAATCGCTGATCTAACGGGCCGACTCTGCGATCACGAGGGCACACATCTGGTAGATGAGAACACGCGGCTCCGC
Source organism: uncultured Actinomycetota bacterium (assembly GCA_963848535.1). Classification (GTDB taxonomy): domain Bacteria; phylum Actinomycetota; class Actinomycetes; order Mycobacteriales; family Mycobacteriaceae; genus Mycobacterium. The sequence goes on along the minus strand of CAWKEM010000003.1, from coordinate 42,748 downwards.
GACCTGCTGAGCAGCATCAACACCAGTCTCCGACAGAGTAAGTCTGCCTGCAGCCATTTGGAACGGTCGCCTGCCCGCGCTCGGGCGAAGGTCAAACATCAACGCGAGCGCAACGTCACGCAGCTCCTTGAGGTCCAAGCCAGTGAATCGCCCTGGAAATGCTGGAGGCTCCTGACCTTGGAAACGAGGATGCAGGTATGCCCAAAGAACAGTCTCCTGGGAAGCCGACGACACGCCGATACAGTCCGGAAGAGAAGGCCGCCGCGGTGCGGATGGTGCGGGCGTTGCGCGCCGAACTGGGTACCGAGCAGGGAACCGTGCAACGGGTAGCCCGCCAGCTCGGCTACGGCGTCGAGTCGGTAAGGATGTGGGTGCGCCAGGCAGATATCGATGAAGGATTAGCTCCAGGGGTATCGACCGCAGAGTCGGCGCGGGTCAAGGAACTCGAGCAAGAAAACCGAGAACTCAAGCGCGCCAACGAGATTCTGAAGCGAGCGGCCAGTTTCTTCGGGGCGGAGCTCGACCGCCAACACAAGAAATAGTCGACTTCATCGACGACAACCGCGAGGAGTTCGGGGTCGAGCCCATCTGCACCGTCCTGCGATCAGCAGGGGTGTCGGTGGCTCCGAGCACCTACTACGCGGCCAAGTCCCGCGGTCCGTCGCAGCGGGCCCAGCGGGACGCCGTCCTGGGTCCGGCCCTGGTCCAGTTGTGGAAGGACAACTACTGCGTCTACGGGGCGCACAAGCTCTGGAAAACGGCACGCCGGGCCGGTCACGACGTGGGCCGCGATCAGGTTGCCCGGCTGATGCGGGCCGCCGGCATCGAAGGGGTGCGTCGCGGCAAACGGGTCCGCACTACCAAGCCCGACCCTGGCGCCGGGCGGCATCTCGATCTGGTCAAGCGCAACTTCACCGCGACTGCCCCCAACCAGTTGTGGGTCACCGACCTGACCTACGTCCCGACGTGGGCCGGCGTGGCCTACGTCTGCTTCATCACCGACGCGTTCAGTCGGATGATCGTCGGCTGGCGGGTCGCGTCGAACATGCGGACCACGATGGTGCTCGACGCGATTGAGATGGCCCGCTGGTCACGCGGAAATACGTTGCCGGGCTTGACATGTCACTCTGACGCCGGATCGCAATTCACGTCCGTTCGCTACGGTGAACGCCTCGCCGAGATCGGTGCGGTGCCCTCCATCGGATCCGTCGGGGACAGCTTCGATAACGCCCTGGCCGAAACGGTGAACGGATACTACAAGTCTGAGCTGATCTACGGACCGACCCGCACCGGCCCCTGGAAGACCGTCGAGGATGTCGAACTGGCCACCCTGAGCTGGGTGCACTGGCACAACACAGCGCGTCTGCACGGCTACCTCAACGACCTACCGCCCACAGAGTTCGAAGCCATCTTCTACGCTACGAAACGGACCGACCAACCCCTGGTCGAAATCCAATAGCCCGAGCCTCCACCGGAACCAGGGCGTTTCACAGCGACTAGTGCCTTGCGCCGTCGGCGCGCGCCTCAGATCTGCTGACTACCGTTTGGCGAGAACGGGTAGGTTTTGCGCTTCGACGTCGAGTACACCCGCTGATCCTGTTGACGCGCAGGCAAGTTAATCCGGGAATTGCGTGGCTCGTGGACACCCTGACGGTTTTCGTAATCCTCAGGAACGTGCACCATTCTGAGATCAATATCGACACCGCCGAGCGAGCCATCATCGTTCAGTCTGGGCATCTCGAAGGTGAATGTGTCAACCACGTTTAGCGACCCGCACAGAAGGCCATAGATGGCCATTTCGACGATGGATCGCCCGATGTACAGAATCGAACCACTCTTACCGGTAAGCCGCCGTCGGCCCACGTTCCGAGTTGGGTGTCTGGCTGCGCCGGTTTTCCACCGAGCGGCCTCGCTGGGGGTGGCGACGGGCAGCCAAGATGGCCCGCCGAGCCGGCTGGAAGGTCAACAACAAGCGCATCCGCCGTCTGTGGCGGGAGGAGGGCCTGCAGGTGCCGCAGCGCCGCAAGAAGAAGCGTTTGACGGCGTTGGTGTCGCTGTTGGCGCGATGTCACCGATTCGTCCGAACGTCATCTGGGCGATGGACTTCCAGTTCGACACGTGCCCGTCGGTGCCGCTGTCGGTACGGGTAAGCAGCGGCCAACTGTTTTACTCCACTCCAAGCCGTCCCCACATTGATCATCGGCGGAGATAACCGGGGATGTCGGCGCAGTGATGGCCGTTGCGATGGGCGATTGCGCGTTAGACGGTGGTGCCCAACCGACCGTAGCCGTGGCGATGGCTGCCGCGATGAAAGCTGCACGGAGAAACATTCGCCCAACCTCCTTGTTGGATGACGCAGCACGGTTGAAGGTCAGGGTAGGCGCTCGCGGGGTTATTCAAGCCGTGGATTGCGAGAATTGCGTCCGGCACGCGGCCAGCACATCGGAAAGCTCAAGGCGTCGCACGGATCACACCCAGCGTGGTAGCTATCGTGCTGGCCGATTCGCCGCAGCATGCGATCGACAACGGACTCGAAGTGCGCCACCGATTTCGGCGCCAGGTTTACTGACAAATCCACCGTTCAGGGCAGCTTGTCGCCCGCGAATGCTGTCGCGCACTTCAACGCTTCCCTTCCCATGATCCTTCCTAGCTCGGTGTACGCGGCGAACTGGCCCTCGTTAAACCATTGGTCGGTCGTCGAGTCATGAGGAAAAACGTTGCTCGATGCGGCGTAGGTCAAAAGCCATTGCGGACTGCCTTCCCAAAGAACGGCTTTTGCAAAGATCAGCACGCCGGTGGGGTTTGGAAGTCCGGCGGCCGGCGGGTAGGTGATTAGGCCGGCCACCACAGTTCCCTTGGTAAGCCGGCTGTTCAGGCTCGCCAACGCGTGTCCCTCCCCGAACTGTCTACCTGAACCCGGGGCGACGTTGTCGACGGCGTAATCGTCGTTTTTGTTGAACGTGATCGTCACGCCCAGCTCGTATTCGGCGAGCCGCATCGCATCGCCCAACGAGCTGAGCAGCGGCGGAGTGTCGCCGCCGCCGTCGATGCAGAAGATTAGCCGGCAACGCCGGCGCAACGCTTCCACCAGGCCTAAGTTCTCGTAGTGGCCGCCGTCGGTGACCTGGACGAGCCGCGCGTCGCCGGAGTTGATGCCAAACAGTTCGCGGTAGAAGTACCCGGCACCACGGATTGTGGGCAGCGACTTCGGCCACGGCTTGTCATTGTCCCTATGGTCGACGCAGTTTCCATTTCCAGCGCAGGCCAGCTTGGCCGCGAAGCGGGGGTTGGGCAGCCAGGTTCCCAGCCGCGCTCCCGAGACCGCAAGCAATTTTTGAAATCCCTTGTCCTGCCTGCCCATCGCCGATGCGAACGCAGCGCCGCTCACCGCGATCGAGGCAAGGACCGTGAGGTCCCCTTTGATTCGCGGCGGCGCTACCTCAAACAGCTCCTTAGTCTTGAACCATCCGAGCTCGGGGCCGCCGATGTGGTCAGCGCTCAACACATAGGACACCGCATTCAGTCCGGGCGCTGGTTTGGCGTCACCGCTCAGGGCCGCTGCAGCGGTGAACACGAACCGAGGGCGGCCACCTGGCGCACGCCCATATTTGTCTTTGTCAGTATCGCCGTTAAGCCATGTCCACTCGGTTTCCGGGTAGCGTTCCGCCCGCCAATCCTTGGCGGCAGCCGATATCTGCACACGTCGGACTGCGAACGTCCGCATTAACCTCAGCCGGTAGAACGGATGCAAGCTCAACGACGTGACGTCCATCAGTCCGATGCATAACGCCGTCAGGGCCAGCCCTGCGAGCCACAATGGCCAGTAGGGCACGTTGTGGATCTTCGCCCCGTACTCGTCGGATGTGACGTGTCGAAAGATGCCGGCCGCAAAGCTGCCCAGCGTGATCAACCACACCACCAGCAAGACCGCCAAGGTCAACAGCACCAGAGATAGTTGCAGAACAGCTGGCGGCAGAACCCGTTTCCACCACGACGGCTTGGTCACCTCGCCGATCGGCAGCGTGCTGCGCTTCTTCCATGCCATCGCGACGATCGCCGTCAAGTAGTTCAGGCCCACGACGCCCGTGATGGTTGCAGCCGTTGTGCCGGCATGACTGGCGGCGTGATCGCTCACCTTCGAACAGAGCCGCATCAGCCAGGGCAGTCCGGCGATCACTGTCAGAACCAGCACGGCGAAAACCGCGCTGCCCCGGGCCGCGCGCAGCAGCCTCATCCGCCACCTTCCGCTGCGCGGACCGTACCAAATCCACTCCGCCACGATCGCCAACATTGTGAGCACCACCGCGACGATGGCGAAGAACACCACCGCACACCATGACGCTGGATGGTCGATCAGCGCCATCAAATAGTCGGGGTGTTTCGGCTTGATCTCGGTGTCGAAGTTCGCTTTCGGCACAGGAACGAATGCGGCGAACGAGAAGTAGGGGTAAGCGAGCAGAAGCCCGGTTCCCCATCCCAGCATGACCGGAATGGTGAACAGGATGAGCATCGATGCGAGCAAGTTCTTGAGAACTTCAGCCAACGCTCGGATCAGTGCCGCCGGCGAGTCAGCGATATAGCTTGAGCCCCGACGGAAATGGTCGAATTCCGGCGATCCTTCCTCGAATCGCTGGGACAACCGCGGCGGCGAATCGTTGCTTCCCTCCGGCGGTTTCACGGCCAGTAGTCGCGCCCCAGCGCTGAAGCCGCCGCCGGACACCGAAATCACGTAGTCAACGGTGTCGATCAGTCGGGGTCCCGGGTCCCCGGGTCTTGCATTCACATCGGCTGGGTCAAGCGGCGGGGCTTTCGAAAATTCCTGCATGGCGCCCATCGCGATACAGGCCGACCGCACTCCACCACCCGACAAGCAAATGCCTTGCACCCGTTGGCCTTTCCGGCTCGCGATGACTTCCTGTGCGCCGGGCACGTTATAGGCTCTGACCCAGCTCCCTTCCTCCTCCTTAATCTCAGATACGGTCGGATCCGACGGCAGCTCCGGCTCCGCTAGGACGTAGTTCCACCACTTAACGCCACGCGGCATCGAAGGCGGCTTGAGCACGTGCATCCGACACCATGCCATGAAAGCCCGTCCGGCGATCCCAACGGTGGCCGGTATCCCGCCTATCGCCAGGAGTACGGCGCACCATTTGATCGTTGCTGTCGCTGCCGTCGCGACAACAAGCAGCGTCGGGTTGGGCCTGTCGTGCAATGTCAGATAAAGCAGCCCATCCTCTGTGACTTCGGCGGCCACCACAATCCCGACGGCGGCAAGCACGTAGCCCGAGGTCGCTCGCCCGAACTGGGAAACCGCCCACAGCCGGAAAATCCAGGCAAACCCGCCGAGCACCAGCCCCCAGCCGACAATGAGCCAGACGTCGGCGGATAGTGCAGCGGGTAGCTGCTGCTGGACAGCAACCATCCATGCCGGTACGGCCCCGGGAGAGTTGCCCCGGTCGCCGTAGGCATATCGGGGGAGATCACGTACGGCTGCAGCGGAAAACCACCGCGCAGCCACAAGCGATCCGGCGACGATCGCGATAAGAGCAAGCCATGTTCGGACGGTGCGGGTCATCCATGACCGCACAGCGAGCATCCATTTCCGCATTATTCGACCTGCCTTCCAGACCTATGGGTCGTTAATCCGTTGATCGAGGGTTACGCGGCGCAGCAAAAGCAGCAGTGCAAACTCGGTGCCCCAAGCTCTTTCACAAGGACGGCAGATGGCATTGATCGCCGAGGTTATCGACCACTGGTTCGCGCGTTGGCCGACGACATTGTGCCCGCCGTTCGACGTGGCGCGGTCTTTGACACCGCGCGGGACCGATCCTTGGGCGCTGTAACGCTTGTCGTGCTCTTTGTCGGTGCTTCGCCTTTCACACTCTTTGCCGCTGCGGCGCCTTGGGCCGCTTTCTTCGATGCACTGCGTTTCGTGGGGTTTTGCGCGGCGCCGGCCTCGTCGTTATGCCGTTGACGGTGGTCGTCACCGTGTTGTCGTGACTTTGTGCTGTCAGCGGCGATCATTGGCGACGCTGCGATCAGCTCTTGGGCGGCTAACCCCTCGCCAAGTTCGCCCTGCGCCCAAAGGGTGTTGCGGACCAGATAGACGCGATAGTTGTCATTGCCGTGCCACTTGCTCACAAAGAAAGCCATGCCATTGGGCTCATTGAGGCGGCTCAGCGGTGAGATGTATCCCCCATACAGCTGCTCAATGGTGGGTGTGTCGGGAATGTCCACGCCCGAGGCGTACACGACGTGGCCCTGCGTGTCGCGCCAATCATCCCAGGGGTTTTTCACGGTCCTGGCCTCTTGCCGGTAACTGCCGGCGTCGAAATAGGACAACACGCAGTTGCCTTCGATGTAGCGGAAGCTCAGTTCCCCGTAGGCGCCCTCGAGTATCGGGCTGTTCTCGTTGGGGATATTCCAGTCCCAGTGGGTACCGTCCCATCCCCACGGCTCCCACCAGCCGAGCGGGAACTGGCTGGCCGGGTTCCTCCACATCCAAATGCCATACTTTCGCTCGATTCCTCCGGTTCCAAAGATATAGACGTAGTCGTCGATCTGGTCGAAGGTCAGCATGATGTTGCCGGGATGCGTGGTCAGCACGCCTGCGCCGGGGTGCACGGGAAGGCCATCCCCGACATGATCGAGCTTCAGCAGCGGCTGGCCCCCTGAGGCCTGCCACCAGTCGACCAAGTCATGTGAGCGCCAGAATTCGGTCCGGAACTGGGCACCGTGTGCCCACAGGGGTTGGGTGCTCACCATCACCGCGACATACCACCAGTCGCCGATCCGGATGAAGTCGCAGGGCAGGATCGTGGAGTAGTCGCTGTTGTTATGCGGGTAGGGCCACAGCTGGCGGCGCGGAGCCATAGCGATGCCGTTGCCGGGCGTCGGGATTCCCCGCACGTTGTAGTCGCGGTCGTACATGACGATTGACGGAGACTCCCAGGGCACGCCCGTCATGCCTACGTTTGGGAAGTTGTCGCCAAACATCGCCGCGATCGCATTGCGGGCAGGGTCCCACCGCATGATGCCCAGATCCGCGGCATCCATGCCAACACCCGAGGTGATGCCCGGCCCGGTCACCCACCGCGGCCCTGCAAAGTCTTTCATCGCTCCGACAAGCTGTTCACCCTCGGATGGGGGCGCGGCTGTGCTGCGAGCTGCCACGGCGGGGGGCCGCGGTGCGATCTCCGGCAAGGCGATTGTCTGTTGGGCTACCAACTCTTCGCCGAGTCCTGCCCGTGTCTGCAGGGTGTCTTGGACCAGCATCACCCGGTAGTTGTCGCGGTCGATCCACTGGCTGACGAAGAAGGCCATGCCGTCAGGCTCGTCGAGGTGGCTCAGCGGGGAGATGTAACCGCCGTACAGATTCGGAATGTCCACACCGAAGGCGTAGTCGACAACGTTGGCCCCGTCACGCCAGTTGTCCTCAGGGCGCGCAACCGTCCTGGCTTGCTGCTTGTATGCCCCGCGGTCGAAATAGGACAACACGCAGTTGTCTTGAAGATAGCGGAAGGACAGTTCCCCGTACTGGCCCTCGAGTATCGGGGTGTTCTCGTTGGGGATTCCCCAGCCCCAGCCTTGCCCGTTGAAGCCCCACGGTTCCCAATAGCCGAGCGGGAACTGGTTGGCCGGGTTCCGCCACATCCAGATGGGCTTGTCGCGGGCCAGTCCTCCGGTCCCGAAAATGTAGACGTAGTCGCCGATCTGGTCGAAGGTCAGCATGGTGTTTCCGGGATGCCCCGGGCGGCGGTGATCCAGTTGCAGGATCGGTCCCTCCCAGCTGACCAGGTCACGCGATCGCCAGAACTCGGTCATGTACTGCTCACCCGTCCCGGCGGCGATGTCGCCTCGGCTGAGCATCACCGCGGCATACCACCAGTCGCCAACCCGGATGAAGTCGCACGGCAGCACGGTGTTGTAATCGCGGTTGTTGTGCGGGTAGGGCCACAACTGGCGGCGGTTACGATTGGGGTCGATCCGGTTGCCTGCCTCCGGGATACCGAGGACGTTGTAGTTGTTGTCGTACATCACAATCGACGGTGACTGCCATTCCCCTTGCATGCCAACGAAGCTGAAGTTGTCGCCGAACATCGCCGCGATCGCATTGCGGGCGGGATCCCATCGCATGATGCCGAGATCCGCGGCCTCCATGCCGACAGATGTGGTGATGCCCGGGCCGGTGACCCAGCGGGGTGGCATCGCGGCGAGAGCCTGTGTGGTCTCAGGCTGGGCCTGGAATAGCTGCGCTCGGGTCTGGCGCCCGACCGCGCCGTCGGCGAGCAGACCGCGGCTCTTCTGAAACGCGGTGACCGCGCGGCCCGTCAGCGGTGCGAACTCGCCGTCGACCAGCAGTCCGGCGCCGGCCGCGGTGTTGAGCCGCTCCTGAATCAAGGCGACGTGTTTGCCGACCGCGCCTTGGGTAATCGCGGATCCGGGGAACGTCTGCTCGGGTGACCCCGACCCGACCGCTGCCGGCGGCAGTGCGGCGAACTCGGCGACCTTGCGCGCGAAGTAGTCCCACGGAAAGCCGGGTCCGACGTCGGTGTGGTGGTTTTTGATTCCGGTCGCGATCGCCACGCCGTTGTGGTCAGTGATTCCGGTCTCGCCGCGTGACGCCTCCTCGGGACTGATCACCCGGGGTGCCAGCCCGTAACGGCGTGCGTCGCGAACCGCGATGAAGGCGGCGATGTCGATGCCGTGCTGCATCCGGTCGAACCATGTCTGGCGCGACCAGCTCGCCCAGGATCCCGCGAAGGCCAGATTGACCGATTTCGAGTTACCCGGCTCGAACAGCGAATTTGCCAACTGGTTGGTGTCGACGACATCGAACACATCCCCGTCGTTGTCAACGACATAGTGGTAGGAGACTTGGTCCTTGTTGTCGGTCAGATAGTGGGCGAGGTTGCGCCCCGACGCGCTGTTTCCATCCTCGGTGTGCAGCACAAACCACAGCACCCGGGCGTTACGCGGGCCGTGGTAGGGGCTGCGTATATCGGTGCTCTCGACGAACCGCGGCGGCGTCAGCGTGGGTGACGCGGGTCGGTCCAGATCCCATTGCCCGTAATCGGCGGCCAGGACCTCGCTGACATCGACGTGCGTGTCGCCGACGAGGGGGCCGGGGTTGGACTTGGTGTCGATCACGTCCTGATAGAGCACCGCTGCGGGCTCCCGCTCGCCAAGCGACCACGCCTTGGTCTGCCATACCCAGCGCCGGCCGGGGGTCGTCGAGAGCCCGATAACGCCGTCCTCAATCGCCCACGCGCACACCCGGGAGTGCCCGTATATGCCGGTGCGCGCCGCGCCGAGGATCGAGTTGATGCCCCGAAACCACTCGACGGCGATGTTGTTCCAGGTTGGCAGGGTGATGTCGTCGTCGATGCTGAAGAAGATCGGCGCGGATTTTGGACCGCCGGCGGCCTCGTGCAAGCGCAGCGCGGAGTGTGCGTCCTGCACTCCACCGTGGAAGCCGCGGCTGAAATCCGAGGGTGCTGATTCGCCAGCCTTTCCATACTGAAAATTACTGACGATGTGCAGGCCCGCAGCGCGCAGCGCGTCGGCATACTCGCGGGTGATCGGCTTTGCGCCGAAGTTAGCCCCCGGCCGGGACTCCGAAACGTAGCCGATTACACCGTCATAGCCACGCGACTTGATTTGATCCGGCGGTATATTGCGCGCAGAAAAATCGATGAGCCTCATTGCTCTCCCTTTCCAAAGCGCTCGTCCTCGACGTTTACTTGGTGTTCACGTGCCATGTTGCGGAAGTCGTGACACGGATGTTGATGAATCGTCCCAAGGTGGAACGCACAATCGGAACGTGGTGCCGGGCCCATGCGACGATAGGGGTTTAACACCTCGAAAACGAGGGTCCAAGGTCACATAATGTGAAGCCTCGATTTGGCAACGACCGTTTTCAGGCGCGCCGGCAGCAATGCACTTTAACGCTGGCACTAATTGTGGGCGTTTCAGGCTGCCGATCGTCTCCGACATTGCTAAAGCGTCCCGCCGCGGCGCTGCGCACCGCTAGAGTAGTGGACTACTTGCCTTTGGGGTCGCCAGCAGTCCGGCGGTTAAGTAGTCGATAGTTCGGCCTCTCGCGTGACTAGACATCTGCAGGCCTCGTGCGCAAGGGCTCTTCACGCCACGCGACACAGTTGGGTTAGGCCGCGGAGATGATCTCTACAGCTGCGCGACCACGCCCGGCGAGGCCCCCAAAGTCCACGACGACAAACCAGTGGCCGTAATGAGGAATTGCCAACTGCACCGGCGACCGTGTGGCGTGACCGCCCGTGCATTGGTGCCGCTCACCGCGCTGGAATGCGCGATAGTTAGCGCTGTCCAACAGACGGACGTTCGGGGCGTCACCGGACAGTGTTACTCGAACGATGGTCCCCGGACTCTGATCCCCGAGATCCCAGTAGTGGTACTGCATATCAATCTCCACAGCTGCACTCCGACAACACCTCCGTGCGGCCGGACAACTCTGGAATACCACACAGCACCGACAACCAGATGGAACGACACGCCGCAACGTGGCTGTTGGCAACCATTGGTAAGCTTCGCAATGGATCGGCCGTAGCCAAAGGCGACACGCCGAGGATCAAGATGTCGACGTCGATGCGCCAACGTCAGAACGTCGACGATCAGTGCGTGGATTCTCCTTAGGGCCAGATTCCGAGGGATCCACCTCACTTAGCAGCCGCCGCAACCGCCGGCAGGTGGCTTCGTGGCGCTCAACTTCGCGTTCCCAACCCCGAGAACGCGCGTCGGCGATCAGCACCTGCTCAGTTTCGAGTCGAGCGCGCAGTCGCGGCGCGTACTCACTGGTGGTCAGGAACTTGGGGCAGTTCAGCGCCAGGTCGCACTCGCACGGCCCCTCCGCTGGTAGGCGTAGACAATGGCCCAGTTCCAGTTGAGTTTTGAGAAAGTTTGTCTGCAGCCAGTGAACTGCTGCATCCTCAAGTTTGCCGCTCAAGAGCGCTTCTACAGCTGGGCCGGCGATCCGATTTCCGCCGGCCAGGGCGCTTTCGTATTGTCGGCGTACTTCGGGGTCGGAGATTCGGGCATAGATCATCGCCATGTTCGCGCTGCGGTGTCCGAGGACCGCCATGATCGTTTGAATACGTGCACCGCCTTCAGCGAGCTGGGTACCGATGGTGTGTCGGAATCGGTGCGCGCTGACGGTCTGTCTGCCGTCGGCGCCAACGAGTCCGAGTTTCACGCAGATGTCGCGCAGCGGTTTGTCGAATAACGTTGTGGCCGAGAGCAGCTTGCCGCGTCGGACGAACACATGATTCACCACTCTGCCAACCGAACTGTCTCGGCGGGCGATCGCGTTCTGCGCCTTGGCGATTTCGATGACCTCCTTGAGGGCGTCGGCGGCATCCGGGTGCAACGGGATCATGCGCTCAGCGTGACCCTTTCCGACTGGTATGCGCAGCCGGGGGTGGCCGTCGGAGTAGGTGTCCAGGCAGTCGATGGTCAAGCGTCGAATCTCGTCTCGGCGTGCGCCGGACCACCGAACGAGCAGCAGCGCCGCACGCTGGTGCGGGTCCTCGAGTTCATAGATAGCGGATACCACCGCGTCTAGCTCATGAGCCGGTAGGTACCGCGGTATTGATTCTGGGCGGCGTGGGGTGTCGCGAAGAGTGAACAACGGCTTGCCAGGGATATCGCTCCAGCCCCAAACGGCGGTGTCCCGGCAGAACGCCGCGAGCGCATTGACCTCATGTTTGAGTGTCGTAACTGCCAACGGCTGGCCGGTGTTTTTGCTGATATATGTCGGCAGCCACTGCAAGTATTCTTCGGCGATTCCGCGGTCGACGCCCGACAGATTCTCGATGTCGGGGTGCTCGGCGCTGAGCCAGTTGATGAATCGGCGGAGGCTTTCTCGTGATTGACGCACCGTTTGCGGTCGATCAAACTTGGCATCCAGGCGCAGACGCAGGTAGCGCTCGACGACCATTCGGATGTGTAGTGGGCATGGTTCCGGCAGCAGGCGATCGGACCAGTCCGCAACCTTCGCGACGGTGCCCCATGTTGGTGGTTCGACGACTTGGCCGATATTGAACAACAACACGTGGGTGGCGTGGACTTTGTTGAGGTGGTTCTTGATATAGCGGTCGGCGGCGCCGCCGTCGACCGCAACGCGGGGATGCATCGCCGTGCGTAACGCAACGAAGTCGTCTCGAGCACCGTAGGCACGAATGGCTTCTGCAAGCTCGAAAACATCGGCGCCGGTGATCGCCTCGATGTCGGGATCGCCTCTACGCAGCAGAATCCGAGTCAATCCCCACGTGAGATGAGCGCGAGCGTTGGGCTCGGCGTAACCCAATTGCACCAGGCGCCCGACCGACGTATCGAACATCTTCCAGTCGACCCCGAGCCCGTCACCGCCGGCTGCCCGGCTGGACAGCCGGGTGAACTGGCGCGCCAAGAGATACTCGTAGTCTAGGCAAATGCCTCTGACGAGTGACAAATACGCCAGATAGCCGATCGCCTCGTGGGCAGTGGTCCGGCCTTTGGTCCAGACGGGACCGCCTGAAAAGCCGAGGCGTAGCTGTAATGGTGAGTCGAACCACCTAGACAGGACGGGAAACGATTCGATGAACCGCCGATAGATCAGCATGCGATGCCAGCGCGCGGCGGGATGAGGGATGTGCTGGTAAATCCACGCCTTGTACTCCGCCTCAGCGGCATGTACCCGTGGCGCCGAGCCTGGGGCACCACTCAATAGTGGTTCTGCTGAGGTCATTTCACGGACCTCAATGCTGTTACGTAATCGGACCGCACTTCTGAGTCGGAAACACGTGTGTAAATGCGGGTTGACTCGGGACTCGCATGGCCTAACCGCTGCTGGAGGGACAGCTCGCGCATACCCGCTTCCCACATTGCTGTTGCGTGGGTATGGCGCAACGCGTGCGGCGTCATGTCGGCGGTACGAATCCCCAGGGCATCTAGCCGGCGTGCGAACATCCGAACGAAGGCCGCGTACGACAGCGGCTTGGTGCGCCTCTTGCCGCGCCCTCCGACGAGGAATACAAATGGTGTCTCGGCTTCCAGCGGGCGCTCGTGAAGAACGTATCGGTTCACTGCGTCGAGAGTGCGTGGCTCGAGGAGATCGACCACCCGTTCTCGCCGGGACTTTTGTCGCGCCCCGTGGGGATGATCATCACGCTTTCGGACAGTGACGCGTCGACGACCGTAGGCGATGTCTTCCAGGTGTAGCCCGAGCACCTCGCCGGGCCGCAAGCCGCCGTCCAGCATGAGCAATACCATGGCGAGATCGCGCAGATTCGTCATGCCGTCCAGCAGCGCGGTGACCTCTGCATCGCTCATCGGCCGCGGAAGTCGCGACGGCACTCGAACCCGCACGTCGCGCCGGATCGGTTGCTGACGGCTGGCGGATCCCGTGAAGGGCTGGTGCCGATTGGGAACTCTCGCCAGCGCGAGATCACGTCGGCGGTGCAGAGGATTGTCGCCACCGAAACGCTCTGTGGCAACGGCCCATTCATAGAAGCTCGACACAGCAGCGAGGGCTCGAGCAACGGTGGCTGGCGCCAACAGCCGTCCCTGCGGTCCGGTGGTGGAGAGGCTCAGTTGCTGCACACGTCGTCGGCAGGGACGCCGGCGCAGCCAGCCCAGCAGGTCGAAGGCCACGGACGGCCGGAACTGGGCCCAGTCGAGTTCGCGCTCGGCGAAGAACTCGAAGAGATACCGGAGGTCATAGGCGTAAGCGACCGCGGTGTTCGGACTACAGCCCGTTTCAACTAGATATTCCAGGAATCGGCACGCAACGACTATCGGTGTTCCCTCGTCATCAGCGAGCAGAACAGAACGAACGAAACCGTCGTCTCGGTCCACCAGAACCCTCACGGCTTCACTTCACCACCGTGGTCTGACATGCCGCCCGCGCGTCTGTCCACATAACAATGATTTCGGTGATCGCAGCTGCTTCGATGAGACTGAGCTGACCGCTGGCCAGGGCGTCCATCGCGACGGTCGACTTAGCGGCGGTGTCTGCGGCCTTGATCGTCTCCTTGACGATCGCCAATTTCTTGGCGACCTTGGTGACCGACATTCCGGCGTCGATCATCTGCTGGATACCGCGTGCCCGCTGGACGTCGGTGAGCTGCCTGCGGTGGTCGTTTTCCACGATCTGCTCGGCAACACGTTCGACCAGTCGGGCCGGTTCGTCGCCGGCGGTGATGGGCCGGACATAGACCGGCACAGTGGTGAGTCCGGCTTCGCGCGCGGCGAGGGTTCGGCGCTGGCCGGAGCGCACGCGGACCTGTCCATCCTCGCCACGGACGGCGGCGATCGGGATCAGCACACCGTGTTCTTTGATGCTGGCTACGAACTGTGCGTCGACTTCGGCCTCGTCGCGAACATTGGTGTCCAGGATCAGCGTGTGCGGGTCGAGGTGTTCCAGTGTGCCGACCGGCTGGCCAGTGCTGTTGTCTGCAACCTCGGTGATGGGGGCAGTGTCGGTCATGATTGGACCTTTCTGTGTGAGGGTGGAAGGCGTCCATGTGGCCGCCCGTTCTGTTTGCCTTCTGGCACTGAAGATTTGGGCCGGCATCAGGGCCGCGGAGCGCAATGTCCGGGCGCACAGTTTCCGCAAGCGAGCTTTGCGAGCGCAGCGGGAACTGTGCGAGCCTTGTGCCCGTAGCGAAGCGGAGGCCGTGGCCTTGCACGCAGCGGACCGCCGGCCATAATCGAAAGCCAGAAGGCAAACTAAAAATGGCTTGGGTTCCCAGTGTTTGACTACGACACCCACACCGACGAGATCACCGCTGAAGCCAACCCCGAAATCCCTACGCCCGTAACAACCGACACCGTCGTGTAACCGCGTATACGAAGAGCTGAGCTGTCGCCCGCCACGGGTTGAAACGCCCTGGTTCCGGTGGAGGCTCGGGCTATTGGATTTCGACCAGGGGTTGGTCGGTCCGTTTCGTAGCGTAGAAGATGGCTTCGAACTCTGTGGGCGGTAGGTCGTTGAGGTAGCCGTGCAGACGCGCTGTGTTGTGCCAGTGCACCCAGCTCAGGGTGGCCAGTTCGACATCCTCGACGGTCTTCCAGGGGCCGGTGCGGGTCGGTCCGTAGATCAGCTCAGACTTGTAGTATCCGTTCACCGTTTCGGCCAGGGCGTTATCGAAGCTGTCCCCGACGGATCCGATGGAGGGCACCGCACCGATCTCGGCGAGGCGTTCACCGTAGCGAACGGACGTGAATTGCGATCCGGCGTCAGAGTGACATGTCAAGCCCGGCAACGTATTTCCGCGTGACCAGCGGGCCATCTCAATCGCGTCGAGCACCATCGTGGTCCGCATGTTCGACGCGACCCGCCAGCCGACGATCATCCGACTGAACGCGTCGGTGATGAAGCAGACGTAGGCCACGCCGGCCCACGTCGGGACGTAGGTCAGGTCGGTGACCCACAACTGGTTGGGGGCAGTCGCGGTGAAGTTGCGCTTGACCAGATCGAGATGCCGCCCGGCGCCAGGGTCGGGCTTGGTAGTGCGGACCCGTTTGCCGCGACGCACCCCTTCGATGCCGGCGGCCCGCATCAGCCGGGCAACCTGATCGCGGCCCACGTCGTGACCGGCCCGGCGTGCCGTTTTCCAGAGCTTGTGCGCCCCGTAGACGCAGTAGTTGTCCTTCCACAACTGGACCAGGGCCGGACCCAGGACGGCGTCCCGCTGGGCCCGCTGCGACGGACCGCGGGACTTGGCCGCGTAGTAGGTGCTCGGAGCCACCGACACCCCTGCTGATCGCAGGACGGTGCAGATGGGCTCGACCCCGAACTCCTCGCGGTTGTCGTCGATGAAGTCGACTATTTCTTGTGTTGGCGGTCGAGCTCCGCCCCGAAGAAACTGGCCGCTCGCTTCAGAATCTCGTTGGCGCGCTTGAGTTCTCGGTTTTCTTGCTCGAGTTCCTTGACCCGCGCCGACTCTGCGGTCGATACCCCTGGAGCTAATCCTTCATCGATATCTGCCTGGCGCACCCACATCCTTACCGACTCGACGCCGTAGCCGAGCTGGCGGGCTACCCGTTGCACGGTTCCCTGCTCGGTACCCAGTTCGGCGCGCAACGCCCGCACCATCCGCACCGCGGCGGCCTTCTCTTCCGGACTGTATCGGCGTGTCGTCGGCTTCCCAGGAGACTGTTCTTTGGGCATACCTGCATCCTCGTTTCCAAGGTCAGGAGCCTCCAGCATTTCCAGGGCGATTCAGGTGATGGGACCGGTTTGAGCTGGGTTTAGCCACGGTCATGGGACCACCAGTTTGCCAGTAATGTTCCAAGCGTCAGTGTCATGCGTAAGACATCTCGGCAGGCGTGGTTTGTGTTGCCCTTAGCTGCAGAGAGAAGCTGGTCGCGATCGATTCATTCGGTCAGGCGGTACAGGGTGAAGGCCGCTCCGCTGACGATCAAGAACCAGCCGAAGGCCTTCTGCAACTTGGTGCCGTCCACGTGTTGGGTGTATGCGGCAGTCACCGCGCTGGCCGGGGTCGCCCCGACTGTGAGTGCTGCAGCCACAGTCCAGTCGATATGTCCGAGAGCCCAGTGTGTTGCGGTCGTCGGTATCGCCAGCACAGCGATCACTGCCAGACTCGTGCCTGACGCTTCAAGCATGGTCAGGCCGAAAAGCAGCAGGAACATCGGTACGAGCAGAAACCCGCCGCCGTTGGCCAGCAGTCCGGTGAAGAGCCCGACCGCCGCAGACACGGCCACCAGCATGGGACGGTTCTTGCGCCGGGCCTCACCGGCGCGATGAGCACTCTCAGAAACCGGGCGCAGCACCCTCGCGCCGACGACGATAAGGACAACCCCGGACGCGACCAGCAGAACGTCACCGCCGGCTAGCCGCGACAGCATCGCGCCGGTCACCGCGGCTGGGACTGCGCCCAACAACGACCACACTGCCGCCGGCGGGCGGACATGGCCCTGGCGCAGGTAGGGCCAAGCAGCCATCACTGCCGTCGGCAACGTCGCCGGAAGCGGCGAGGCCACCGCCATCAGACCAGGCACACCGAGCAAAGACAGCAGCGGTGTTGCCAGTGACGACCCGCCCACCCCGAATGCACCACTCAACGAGCCCAACGCTGCACCCGCAATGACGAACGCAGGCCAGGGCGCCACGCAAGAGACCTAACCATACCCGCGCCGCCGCTAGTCAAGCCCGAATGCGATCCAGTTGCAGCCGGTTTCGGTGTGGGCGGCCGGGTTGGCGGCCGAGCCAGCGGTGGGTGGCCACTTTGACGCGGTCTTCGATGGGAACAAAACAGTGCATAGCCCCACACGACAGCGGCCTAAACCGGGCCTAAACCCGGCCCAGCGGCGTCATGAGTGACCCCTACATGGCGATCAAGGTGGCGATCGCCTGGGTTCTGATGATGGCCGCCAGCAGGATGGGAGCGGGCGCCGGGCGGACCAAAATAGGCCGCGTCACCTGACTATGCTCATCACCCCCTCCGAGCACCGCGAAGATCCCGCCACCGACCATGCCGCCTGGCTCTGCCCATTGTGGAGATGCTTTGCAGATCAAGCATGTTGGCGATCACTGCGGTCGCGACAGCGGTGATAAGCAGCGACCCGAGATCGAGTTTGAAGTAGATCAAGTCGTGATCGAGGCCGAATCCGTTGGCGGCGCGCCTGTCGCCTGGCTTTACTCGGATGCATAAGCGCCACCGAGCCTTGGATTCCGGGCAGCGCCGGCGCCCGCCAAACCCCCGATGACCTTTGCTGGGTGGTAACGGACCAGAGCAACTCCGCACTGGGGCATTGCGCAGGTGCTAAGCGCGAGCGGCCGCCGACACCGATCGCAACCGCGGCCCAATAGCCTACCGGGTGAGCGGACTCGGATCGAGCCACACGGCAAACCCCGACCAACTGGCGCGAGGGCTCGCGTACCAATGGGTTCCGACGCTGTCATCAGCTCAGTGACCAGCACTGCTCGTCACCGGCGCAGTACGGAATCCCGCGCTGGCAAGGTCTTCGCGGCGTGCCCACAGTAACTCGGCGTGTTACTCGTCACCGATAATCCAGTGTCGGGCCTGCTCGACCTGACCGGCGGGGAAGGGGCGGATTTCTGCGGCGATGAAATGCGAGGCCAGATGCTCGGTGAAATCGCCGAGGTGCGAGTCGGTCACGACTGCGATCTTCTTGACATGCCTGTGGTGATCGCGCACGAACCGCATGTGAGTCACCAGCGCGCCGAAACTATCCCACCCCGGAAAGCGCGGCGCGTCGATGATAAGCCCGGCGAGAGCACCGCCCGCCTCGATCTCGGGGTCAACGACTTTGGCGAGTTCAGCGAAGTCGCTCTTGTCGAGCGAGGATTCCGGCCGCACGCGAAGGATCGAGTGGGCCTTGTCCAGTTCGTAATCGATCATGGCTGCTCCTGACTAGTAGACGTATCATCATCCTCGGGTCGGCGCGAGCCGGTCGACAGCAGTACAAAGTCACCAACTCAGCGGGTCTTCGGTCAGTACCCGCGGGAGCGCCGCGTTCGATATCGCCGCCGGGCTGGCCCAAGAGGCGTCCGGCGCCCGCCCCGGGATACGAAAAAGTCATCGCGACAACGGGAAACGGCGAGCCGACCCATCATCCACCTCAAGCGATGCTGATCAGGCCGACGGTATCTCCAAATGACTGCCCGCGCTTGTAACGTCCTTGTAGCCGGCTGACGCGTTTGACGATGGGAATGAGCCACCGGTACTTCGCGCGGATGCTGGCACGTACCTCGTTGAACAGAGGACCGGCCTGGACGATCTCCGCGGTGCCGTGGAGAATCGCCGCGCCTGGCTTTGGCTTCCCTCTGGCGGTGCAGGACTGGATTGTGACGTGGGGGTTGTTGCGCAGACGCTTGTACTTTCCGGTGCCCGCTCCGGTCCACATGCCGATTCGGCCGTCACTGACCGCGACCGTCCAAACAGGTGTGGCCACTCCGGTGCCGTTTCGGCGGAACGTGGTTAACAGCATGTGTCTTCCCCGCGTGATGTCGGTCGTCGTCATGGTCGCCTTCGAATGTCCGTCGTAGCGTTTGTCGGGTCGGCCGAATAGGCCGTTTCGTGTGCGCACCCTGAATCACCGGTATGTGCTAGGTCGTCACTTTCCATCAACGGTGGCGTCTTCGTCGTCGACGGTGCTCTTGTGGAGCCAAAGGAACTCTTGGATGCCAGCGCCGTGCAACACAATCCGCGGCAAAGCCGGCAATGTCGGAAACACCCGCGATCCGGCGATGATCTCGGGGCGTACCAGCTGGTACTTGCGTCCTTTCCAAGTCAGCTCGCACCTAGCGGCTGCCGCCACATTGCGACACCAGTCGGTTTGGCTGCCGTAGGGCAGTGACACGACGAAGCCGTCACCATAGGGTTGAGCACCCACCGGCGTTCGATAGGGCTTCCCTGTGCGACGCCCAACGTGGGTGAGAAGTGCGGTGGCGGAATGTCGATGACCGGCGTGTTTGCGCCGGAACTCGGCATACCTCTTGAAGGACCCGTGCCTGAGCCACTCGGGGTGGTGTCTGATGATTCTGGGCATCAGTACCGGGGAGGCCAGAACCGTTGCCAGTACGCCGACCAGGCCACAGGCGCCTACAGCGAAGGTACGGGAAAGCCGTCGACGAGCAATGTGCTTGTCTTTGACCATGTTTTCTCCTGTCAGCGCTGATCGGCCGTCCCGGATATGGCCTGATGTGGATGTCCGGGGCCTGAACGCACGGGCAGTGCCAGGTCATGGCGGCGAGGCGACGGCCATCCACCCGCCGGGTGGTCCGTGCCGCGGGCGAATGGGGTCGAAGAGCCTGCGGCACCGACGACGCACGAGCGGGACCTATTTCTTTGCATAGTCGCTGACAACCACTCGGTACAGCGCGGGATTTCCGGTGACGTCGAGGTCCGGGCCTGATTCGGTTTCCCGCATTCGCGACAGAAACTCCGGGTCGGCGATCGCCGACTGAAATGCGGCAGTGCTGTCCCAGTGCGCCACGACAACCAGCTGGAACCGAGATTCCGGGAGCAGGGCTTGGTGTAGTTGGTAGTCCCGGAATCCGGGCAGTGTGCTCATGATGCGTGCCCGCTCCCGCCAGCCGGCTACGAATTTGTCGATCTGCTTGGCGGGGATCTCGATCACGTTGATAAAGGTGACGGCAGCTCGTCGCCACCGGCGGGATCGTCAGTTCCGTTGTCGGACATTCGATATTCCTCTCTTGCCGGGGTCGCTGCCCGGCCTAACGCACGCGATGGCGATCCGACATCTTCCACTCTAATATGGATGTCATATAATATGAAGCCCATATTAAATCGAGAGATCCATGCGTATCAGGAGCATCCATTCCGGAAATCGGTGAGCTCGCGTTTGGTCCACGCGCCCGGGGTATCGATCCCGGGCGCGCGGCCCGTTCATGCGGTCGAGAGCTGTCCCTAACCAATGGAACGGCCAAGTCCGAGGTGCCCGTCCGCGGGCCGGTCCGGCGACGTGCGAGGAGTGCACATGACTGACCGCCGCCCCTGTACGTCCGAGTCCTTGGGCTAGGTAGGTCTGGCCGATGGGAGACCCGAAACCGGCTTCTATTGCGCCGGACTCGACCACGCCGGATGGCGAAAATGCCCGCGCCACACAGGAAGTGGCCGATGCGCTACGAAACACACTGCGCCAGTTGCGTATCGAGCTAGCGGTGAGCACACGCCGTGTCGCGGCGGCGACCGGTTTGAACGAATCCGACCTTGACGTCCTGGACGTCTTGGCCCGCCACGGCACGCAATCGCCGACGTCGTTGGCGCGGCGCATGAGTATCCATCCGGCCACCATGACCGGCGTGTTGACGCGGTTGGAGAACGCCGGTTGGGTGGTGCGCCGACCTGACGTCAATGACCGCCGCAGCGTTCAGGTCGAGCCCAGTGGGTTCGAGCGTCTCACCGCGTTGTACCGTGACGGCAATGCTCGTCTCGACGAGCTCGCTGCCCCGCTCTCACCCGACGCCGGCGAGATCATCCTCGGATATTTGGACCGGGTCTGTACCGCCGTGCACGAGGCGTCGAAGCGAATCGCTGCCGACAGATCAAAACCCTGAAATGGTCGCGTAACCATCTCGGCCGATACGGTTGCAGCTCGTGCCGTCGAGGTGCACAGCGGTGTTGATCGTGAGGATTTTCTTTATTATCAATACGAAGCCAAAAACGTCCACCTGTTGAGCAGGCCCGTAGTGGCCGCCTGTACTGTTCGGCGTTGTCAGGATCCCGCTCGATCAGTGCGCCAATTTCGCTACCTGTGAGGCGTGGGTTGATGCCGGCCGATGCGGTCGACCGGCATGGATAGGCCTTTTGCGTTGGCGCACAGGGAAGTGCGCGGGCGCCCGCGCTTTGCCTTGGCGCGTCGAGCTGTGCTTGTAGCGGATCCACGCCGCGTGGCCAGGCGTTGACCGCGGGTTGAGCGGCCGACCCTGTCCTTGGGCCAACACCGCAACGGCCCCTCCATGATTGGTCATGACCCTTCATGCCCGTTTGTGCCCGACAAGGGGGGCAGTCGTCGTCGTGGTCGGCCAATAATCGCGTGCAGCACGGCGCCTCAACGAGCGTCAGGCGAAGCCATAGCCACAACTTCAGGAGGACCAAATAGCCTTTTCCGGCGGCCCGTGACCGATCTGCGTGACCTTGGACCCTCGTTCTGAGTGTCCTGTCGTGGGATCTTGGCTTTTGTGACACTGTGTTCGGCGCCGCCTGCGGTTATCTCAGCGCTCGACCGACAAGCCGTGCTGCGATATGTCCTGAGTCGGCGTACACCCGAGGGTGGCTACTGCTTCTACCGGACACCGAACTGGGGCGTGGAGGAGCCGAACGCGCCCGACACGTTGGCGGCGCTGGAGTCGCTGCGGCTGCTCGGCGTCGAACCGCCCGAACCCGAGCGCACCGAGCGCTTTTTGCGCAGCTTGCAGGATGAGGACGGCGGTTACCCGACGCTCACTATCGGATGGGCGGCGCTGCGCGGTCTCGATGTGCTGGGTGCCGAGCCGCGTCGATCTCCCGTTGTGTGGCTCTGGCGTCGGGTGGGCGTGCTGCTGCGGCGGCCGGCGGCTCGGGACTGGTCCGGCGCGGTCACTGACCTCGGCCATGTGGGGGAGCTCCTCGGCTTGATCCGCGCGGAACTGGATCCCCCGACGCGTGAGGCCTTCACCCGAACCCTCGAGGAGGCCCGCGATCCGCAGGGAGGCTGGGCGCGCCCCGGAGCGGACCTCGAGACGACCGCGGTCGCGCTGCATCTCACGACACAGCTCGGTCTGGAGCTCGGTGCCGGCGCGCGGGCCGGCGTCGAGGCGCTGTTGGCCCGAAGCGAGGACCCGACCCTGGGTCTGCGCTTCGGGACTCACTCCAGGACGGTGTCGGCCGGCGCGCTCTGGGGCGGCCTGGCGATCTGTGAGGCGCTCGGTCTTCGCCTGACCTGCCCCGACGCAGCGGCGACCAGCCTGGCGATGCTGCAGCGCCCGGACGGGGGCCTCGGGCAGCGACACCGGGCCATCTCAACCCTGCACGACACGTGGGTGGGGCTCGATGCCGCGCGGCTGCTTGACACGCTACGGAAGGACTGATCATGAGCACGTCCACCTACGTTCGCTTTTTCGAGGAGTTCGGCATCGATGACGTGCCGCTCGTCGGCGGGAAGAACGCCTCGCTGGGTGAGATGTTCCAGAAGCTTTCGGATAAGGGGGTGCGCGTCCCGCACGGGTTCGCCATCACGGCCCAGGCCTATCGCTACATGCTGGACAAGGCCAACGCCTGGGATCTTCTGCACGCCGAGCTCGACGAGCTCGACCCCAGCGACGTCACCGCGCTGGCGCGCAGGGGCAAGCGTGTCCGGGAGATCGTCTACGGCGCCGGGCTGCCCGACGACCTGGCCGCCGAGATTTTGGACGCCTACCGCAAGCTTCAGCAGGAGTACGGCGAGGATGTGAGTCTGGCCGTGCGGAGCTCGGCGACCGCCGAGGACCTACCGACGGCGAGCTTTGCCGGCCAGCAGGATTCGTATCTCAACATCAAGGGCGCGGAGAGTCTCCTCGATGCGTGCCGCCGTTGTTATGCCAGCCTGTTCACTGATCGCGCGATTCATTACCGAGTCGACCAGGGCTTCGACCACTTCAAGGTGTCACTGTCGATCGGCGTGATGAAGATGGTGCGCTCCGACCTCTCCGCGTCGGGGGTGATGTTCTCCCTGGACACCGAGTCGGGTTTTCGTGACGTGGTGCTGGTGACCGGCTCCTATGGCCTGGGCGAGAACGTGGTCCAGGGCGCCGTCGATCCCGACGAGTTCTACGTCCACAAGCCGACCTTTCTCGCCGGCCATCGCGCCGTGTTGCGCCGCCTCCTGGGCGATAAGGCGGTGAAGATGATTTTCGTCGAGGGTCAGACGAAGTACACCACCCGCAACATCCCCGCGCCCAAGGCCGACCGTGCTCGTTTTTGCCTCACCGATGAGGACGTCTTGGAGCTGGCCGGCTACGCGTGCACGATCGAGGCGCACTACGGGCGCCCGATGGATATGGAGTGGGCCAAGGACGGTCTCGATGGAAAGCTCTACGTCGTGCAGGCCCGCCCGGAGACGGTGGCCTCCCAGCGCAGCGCGACGGCGCTGGAGAGCTATGTGCTCGACGGGCGGGGCGAGATCATCGCCGAGGGGCGCTCGGTCGGCGAAAAAATCGCCTCAGGGGCGGCGAAGCGGATCGAGAACCCCACGCACTTGTCGGAGTTCCGGCCCGGCGAGGTACTGGTGGCCGACAGCACCACGCCTGACTGGGAGCCGGTGATGAAGATCGCCGCCGCGATTGTGACGAACCGCGGGGGACGCACGTGCCATGCGGCGATCGTCGCCCGCGAGCTTGGCATCCCCGCTGTGGTCGGCGTGGGTGACGCGACCACCTGCGTGCCCGATGGCCAGGTCGTGACGGTGTCGTGCGCCGAGGGCGAGTCGGGGCGGGTGTACCGGGGCGAGGTGGCCTTCCACGTGGATCGCACCGACGTGACTGACATGGAGCGGCCGCGCACCCAGATCATGGTCAACCTCGGGAACCCCGACCTGGCCTTCAAGACGTCGTTCCTGCCTAACGACGGGGTCGGACTGGCTCGGATGGAGTTCATCATTAGCGAGTACATCAAGGTCCACCCGCTGGCCCTGCTGCATCCCGAGAAGGTCGAGGACCCCGAGGCTCGCCGGACGATCGAGCATCTGACGCAGGGCTACCCCGATGGAGGCGCGTTCTTCGTGGAACGCCTCTCCGAAGGAATCGGCACGATCGCCGCGGCCTTCTGGCCCAAGCCTGTGGTGGTCCGGATGTCGGACTTCAAGACCAACGAGTACGCCAGCCTGATCGGCGGACCAGGCTTCGAGCCAGCCGAGAGTAACCCAATGCTGGGCTTTCGCGGCGCTTCGCGCTACGCGCATCCCGCCTATGCCGAAGGCTTCGCGCTGGAGTGCCGCGCGATGAGACGCGTGCGCGAGCAGATGGGCCTGACCAACGTCGTGCTCATGCTCCCGTTCGTGCGCCGAGTGGCCGAGGCGGACCTGGTTCTCCAGACGATGGCCCAACTGGGTCTGCGGCGCGGCGAGAACGGTCTGAAGGTGTACGCGATGTGCGAGATCCCGAACAACGTGATCCTGATCGATGAATTCGCCAAGCGCTTCGACGGCTTCTCCATAGGCTCCAACGACCTGACTCAGCTCACTCTCGGCGTCGATCGTGACAGCGAGATCGTCGCGTTCGACTACGACGAACGCGACCAGGGTGTCAAGGAAATGATTCGCCTCGCGGTGGAGGGCTGCCGCCGCAACGGAATCCACTCGGGGCTGTGCGGACAAGCACCGTCGGATTACCCCGACATGGCCGAGTTCCTGGTCCGGGTCGGCATCGAGTCGATGAGCCTCAATCCCGACACGGTGGTCAAGACCACCCGCCAAGTCCTGCAGGTGGAACAACAGCTGGCGCCGACCCGATGAAAGTGCCACCGCGCGGGTTTCTGCCTCGACTGGCGCACAACACAACCGAAGCTCAAGACGGTTGCGACGCCACCGTTAATGAAGCTACCGATGCGCTAATACACGTCGATCGCGGTCACCATGTGTAGCACCGATCTGCACATCCTCGATGGCGGGCATGCTGGAAGTGGCGGCCTGCCGCATCCTGGGCCACTAGGCGGTCGGCGAGGTAACCGTGGTCAGCTCGGCGGTGCAAGGCCACGCCGCTGGAGGTCCTGCTGACCCTAGCCGGCCCTAAGCCGGGGGTGGGCACAGTGGGGATAGGGCTCGGCGAAGCGCCCCCGCGTGATCTCCGATGAGCGGTGAAAGCCGTTGGAGGTTATTGCGGGGTGACCGGGGCGGCCCGAGGGGCAGCTTCGGTGGTGGTTCGCTGGGCCGGCCGGGCGGGGTGTCGGTCCAGCCACCAGTTGGTGGCGAGTTTGACGCGGTCTTCGATCAGGAACCAGAACAGTGCGTAGGCCCAGACCACGCCGGCCAGGCCCCACCCCAGCGGTGTCATCAGTGCGCCGTAGACCGCGATCAGGGTGGCGATGGTTTGTGTTCCGACGACCGCGACAAGCAGTATCCGTGCGGGTGCCGGTCGTGACCAGAACGGGCCGCGGGTGCGGGTGACGAAGATGGTCAGATGCCCGGAGACCGACAGTTTGAGGTAGATCAGGGTGCGGATGGCATGGTGCAGGCCGAACACCTTCTCGGCGAGCGCCAAAAGCAGAAACGTTTCGGCCACCCCCATCAGGCCCAGGGCGGTGGCCAGGATGAGCACGCCGCGCATGTCCCAGGCGGCGGGCTTGGGTGAGCCGCGGACGTTGTCGTAGGCGATGGTCAGGATGGCGCCGTCGTTGAGCAGCGCGAGGAACACGATCATCACCGCGGTGACCGGAAAGAAGTTCATGACCACAATGGCCAGGGTGATCAGCAGCAGCACGCGAATGGTTTCGGCGATGCGATAGGTGGCGTAGCTGGTCATCCGTGCAAAGATTTCGCGGGCCTGGCGGATGGCCGCCACGATCACCGACAGCCCAGGGGCCAGCAGCACCACGTCGGCGGCGGCGCGCGCGGCGTCGGTGGCCCCGGCCACGGCGATCCCGGCGTCGGCTTGTTTGAGCGCGGGAGCGTCGTTGACCCCGTCGCCGGTCATCCCGACGATGTGGCCACGGGCCTGCAGCAGCCGTACGATGCGGTACTTGTGTTCGGGGAACACCTGGGCGAACCCATCAACGCTCTCGACCCGAGCACCCAACGCACCGTCGTCTTCGTGGGTGTCCAGCGCGGCGGCGTCGAGGATGTGATCACCCAGCCCGACCTGGCGGGCGATCTCTTTGCCGATGGCGACCTGGTCGCCGGTCACCATCTTGACGTCGATGCCCTGCTGGCGCGCGGCGGTGATGGTGGCCGCCGAGTCCTCGCGGGGCGGGTCGGCCAGCGCGAGCACTCCCAATAGCCGCCACGGCCCGTCGCCCTCGGCGCGGGCCACCCCGAGTGACCGGTGACCATGGCTGGCGAATTCCTCGACTACCGCGCCGATCTCGGACGTGGCGCCGTCGGCGTCGCACAGGGCGGCGATCACCTGCGGGGCGCCCTTGCTGACCCGAAACTGCTGCCCATCGGGGGCTTGCAGGGTCGCTTCGGTGCGTTTGACCACCGGATCAAACGGCGCGAATTGCTGCACCTGCACGGCGGGAACCTGGTCGGCCACGGCCAGGATGGCCAGATCGATCGGGTCGTGGTCCTCGGCGCGCGAGGCCAGCGCCGCCGCGGCGAGCAACTGGTGATCGGCAACACCGGGTGCGCTCCAGCGGGCGGCCAGCGCGAGCCGGTTCTGGGTCAGGGTGCCGGTCTTGTCCGAGCACAACACGTCGATGCCGCCGAGTTCCTCGACGGCGGGCAGATGGCTGACCACCGCCTGCTGGTGGGCCAACTTGCGCGCCCCGACTGCCATGGTCACCGACAACACCGCCGGCAGCGCCACTGGAACCGAGGCGATGGTGACCACCAGCGCGAACTCCAGCGTCTGCAGCACCGGGTTGCCCCGGATCAACGAGACCACCACGGTCAAGGTCACCAACGCCGCCGCGATCACGATTAGGTAGTTGCCGATGCGCAGCACCGCGCGCTGAAAATGGCTGACCGTGCCCGCGGTCTCGACCAGGGCGGTGGTTTCGCCCATGTACGACGACGCGCCGGTGGCGTAGATGACTGCATCGCCCTCACCGCGCACCAGCACCGACCCCGAATACAGCGCATCCCCCAGCCCACGGGTGACAGCCAGCGATTCCCCGGTCAGCGCGGACTGATCCACCTCAAGCGACACCTCGTCGAGCACCCGCAGATCGGCGGGCATCACATCACCCAAGCGGACTCGCACCACGTCACCGGGCACCAGCTCGCGCACCGCTACTGTTACCCACGTCCGGTCGCGCAGCACCCGCGCCGACGCCGCGAGCCGCTGCTTGAGCGCGGCGATCGCATTGGCCGCCTGGTGCTCCTCGACGAAGGCCACCAGCCCGTTCATCGCCAGCAGCGCCCCGATGATGATCGCGTCGGTCCAATGCTTCACCAGCACCGACAACACCAGCGCGACCTCGATCATCCAGGGGATCGGCGCCCAGAAATAGCCCAAAAACTCCAGCACCGGGTTGCGGTGCTTCTCGATGATCTCGTTGGGCCCATACCGCGCCAACCGCGATTGCGCCTGCGCCGAGGTCAATCCCTGCGGCGAACTGTCCAGCTCCGTCAACACTTCAGACAGCGGAACCGCCTTCAAATCGACTGCGTCGGCCACCGACCGTCCTCCTCCTTATCCAGTCCACGCGCCGACGGCCCGAAGCCATGCCGAACCCCGGTGTCCGCGGCCTTCGGATCGGCCCGGTGTCTACGGTCGCAGAAGCACCGGCTCCGGTAAAGACGGACGGCGCCTGGGAAGCGCAACGCCGCCGCCTGGTCTGGGGTTGAAAGCCCGCCTGGGCGAGCCTCCGACGCGGCTGACGTCTCAACGACGTCCTCGGCTTCGCCGCCACGTCCCGATACCGCCAGCGGGTCAACGCCTTCCAGCCGGAAGCCCCGCCGCCGCTGCACCGGGCCCACAGGTTCGACGTCGTAACTTTGGAGGGGTGAGCCGGTTCACCATGGCGCGGCCAGCGCGGCGTTGGGGCCGATCCGGCCGTACCGCGGTCTCGTGAGTACCCGTCCGTGGTATGTCGGTGCGCCCCGTCGACGTGGGTGCATGCGGGTCCAGCTTGTCATGACGACTGTGTGGCCGCGTCAGTGTCGTTGCCCACCAACTCCTTCTTTGCGTCTGCCAGCTCGGCTTTGGCGGCAGCGTCGACTGCGGATAGTGCGGGTGGAGATCCCGCAGCGTCTCCAACAGCACTGCGGAAGTCGACACGTGGCTAAACCATTTGTGGTTTGCGGGGATCACATGCCAGGGTGCCCAGTCGGTGCTGGTGTGGCTGAGCATGTCTTGAAAGGCCCGTTGGTAGTCGTCCCAGAACGCGCGCTCGCGTAGATCCGCGACGGAGAACTTCCAGTTCTTCTCGGGTTCGTCGATGCGCTCAAGGAACCGGCGCGCCTGTTCGCCCTTGGAGACGTTGAGAAACAGTTTGACGATGACGGTCCCGTTGTAGGTGAGGTAGCGCTCCCAGTCGTTGATGTCGCGATACCGCCGCTGCCAGATGTCCCCAGCGTCGAGCACTGCGGTGCGTGGCCATAACGTCTCGGGGTGTACCCGGGTGATCAGTACGTTCTCGTAGTGGGAGCGGTTGAACACCGCGATGCGGCCCAGTTCCGGCAGCGACCTTTGGTGGCGCCACAGGTAGTCATGTGCCCGCTCGGTCGCCGATGGCGTTTTGAAGCTGTACACGTCGACACCCTCGGGGTTAAGACCGCTCATGACGTGCTTGATCGTGCCGTCCTTACCGGCCGCGTCGATCGCCTGAAGGACGATCAGCAGCGACCGGTCGGCCTGGGCGAAGAAGCGGTCCTGCAAATCCAGCAGCGCCGCCTTCGCCTCAGCCAGCACCGCGGCGCCGTGGTCTTTTCGAAGCTGTTGGTCGTAGCGGCCGGGATCGAAGTCCTTGGCCAGGTCCACCTTGGACCCCGGCTCTACCCGGGTAGCCTCCGCCAGCCTCTTCCACTGCGCCGACAACTTCGCCTCCTGGTCATGTCGCATGTCCGTTGCTCAGGGCGGCCGCGCGCGGGACGAACACTGTCAGCGTCGCAGATGGTGACCAGAATTTGCCACCACCGTCAGCGTGGGTGACCCTGCTTTGCGCTGGTGGTGATCGCCGGCTTCGCCTTCATTTGGGTCAATTGCGTTGCCCGCCTGGTGTTGTTCGGAGAAGCACACCACCGCGTTGGCGACGAGCACGATAAAGACGATGTGTGCGGAGCTCAGTCGTTGCGGGTTGACCATGACCAGTTGAGGATTTCGGGCATGTCTTTTCCGTGTCGATCGATGTAGATCTGGTGCTCGACCAGCTTGTCGCGCATCGACTGTTTCAGATAGTCACCCGTGGCGCCGAGTTGGGGGAGCCGATCGATCACGTCTTGGACCAGGTGGAAGCGGTCCAGCCGGTTTTGCACGCGCATGTCGAAGGGCGTGGTGATGGTGCCCTCCTCGTTGTAGCCGCGCACGTGCAGGTTGCGGTTGGTTCGCCGGTAGGTGAGACGGTGAATCAGCCACGGATAGCCATGAAACGCGAAGATGATGTGCTTGTCGGTGGTGAACAGCGAATCGTAATCCCGGTCGCTGAGTCCGTGCGGGTGTTCGGTCTCGGGCTGCAGCTTCATCAGATCAACGACATTGACCACCCGGACCTTCAGGTCGGGCAGATGCTCGCGCAGGATCGAGGCCGTGGCCAGCACCTCCAGGGTGGAGGTGTCGCCGCAGCAGGCCAGGACAACATCGGGTTCGGCCCCCGCGTCGGTGCCGGCCCACGTCCAGATACCGGCGCCTTGCGTGCAGTGGATGACGGCCTCCTCCATCGTCAGCCATTGCGGCATCGGGCGTTTGCCCGCGACGACAACGTTGACGTAGTGGCGGCTGCGCAGGCAGTGATCGGCAACCGAGAGCAGGCAATTGGCGTCCGGCGGCAGGTACACCCGAACGATGTCGGCTTTCTTGTTCACGACGTGGTCCAAGAAACCAGGGTCCTGGTGGGTGAAGCCGTTGTGGTCCTGCTGCCAGACGTGGGAAGCCAGCAGGTAGTTCAGCGACGCGATGTCGCGCCGCCAGCGCAGCTCTTTGGTTACCTTGAGCCACTTGGCGTGCTGGTTGAACATCGAATCAACGATGTGGATGAACGCCTCGTAGCAGTTGAACAGACCGTGACGGCCGGTGAGCAGGTAGCCCTCCAGCCAGCCCTGGCACTGATGCTCGCTGAGCATCGAGTCCACAACCCGCCCGGCGGGGGCGAGGAACTCATCGTTGTCCAGCGTGCGGGCGTCCCACTGACGGTTGGTGGCCTCAAACAGGGCGCCCAACATGTTCGACAGCGTCTCGTCGGGGCCGAAGACCCGAAAGTTGCGGCGATCCTCATTGAGGGCCGTCACATCGCGAAGGAAAGCGCCCAGCACCCGGGTGTCTTCGGCCTCGACCGCGCCCGGGGCCGGCACGTGCATGGCGTGGACGCGGAAGTCAGGCATCGCCAACTCACGCAGCAGCAGGCCGCCATTGGTGTGCGGGTTCGCGCCCATCCGTCGGGCACCCCGGGGGGCCAGCGCCGCCAGGGCCGACACGAGTCGCCCGGCATCGTCGAAAAGCTCCTCAGGCTTATAGCTTTTCATCCACTCTTCGAGCTGGGCGACGTGTTCGGGGTGCTCTGCGCCCACCAACAGCGGAACCTGGTGCGCGCGGAACGTCCCCTCGACCTGCAGACCGTCGACCATCCGCGGCCCGGTCCATCCCTTCGGTGAGCGCAGCACGATCATCGGCCAACGCGGCCGGGTCGGGTCGTTGTTGCGGCGCGCGTGATCGCGGATCGCGTGGATCCGCTCGATGACGCGATCCAGCGTGGCGGCCATCAACTCGTGCATCACCGCAGGGTCGTCGCCTTCGACAAAATACGGTTCCCAGCCGCAGCCGCGCAAGAACTGCTCGAGCTCCTCGTGCTCGATGCGGGCCAGCACAGTCGGGTTGCTGATCTTGTAACCGTTGAGATGAAGAATCGGCAGGACAGCGCCGTCGCTGATCGGGTTGAGGAACTTGGTGGACTGCCACGCGGTGGCCAACGGCCCGGTTTCGGCTTCGCCGTCGCCGATCACGCACGCCACGATCAGCTCCGGGTTGTCGAATACCGCCCCGACGGCGTGGCTCAACGAGTACCCGAGTTCACCGCCCTCGTGAATCGATCCCGGCGTGGTCGGGGCGACATGGCTGGAGATCCCACCCGGGAACGAGAACTGGGTGAACAGTTTCTTCAGCCCGGCCTCGTCCTGAGTGATGTCGGGATAAACCTCGCTGTAGGAGCCCTCCAGATAGGTGTTGGCCACCAACGCGGGCCCGCCGTGGCCCGGCCCAGAGATGTAGAACATGTCCAGGTCATAGGTCGTGATCACCCGGTTCAGGTGTACATAGATGAAGTTCTGGCCCGGCGTGGTGCCCCAATGGCCAACAACGAGCGGCTTCACATCGGACAACGTCAGCGGCCGTTTCAGCAGCGGATTGTCATACAGGTACAGCTGGCCGACCGACAGATAATTCGCTGCGCGCCAATAGGCATCCATTTTCTGCAGCAACTCGGGGCTCAATGTTGGCTCTGTCACGACGTGCCGCTCCTGCGGGACACTGTGTGTCTGGGTCATGTCGTCGTCCTTCCGCGAGCAGGACTAGTGAATCCGGAGCTGGACCCTCCGGTCATGTCTGGTCATTTCTGCGACAGCGTCTGTCCTCGGTGTATCGGGCATCCGCCGTTGGAAAGCCCGGTTCGGGTGATCCCGCCGCCCCGAACCCCACCGCGCCCACGATCACCGCGGACTGAGGCTGCTGTCGGGATCAAGTCAACTCCGCATGGCTCCTTCCCGTCAACGCCCGGCCTCGAGCCTGCGGCTGGGCGGTCGAGCGTTGCGTGCGTGTGCGCGTCGATGCGTCGCCTATGCGTGGATGGGCCTGCCGCTGATTTTTCGGAAGGTTGCCTCGATGCTGAAGGACAATGCGACCATCGCGACCAAGACACTGACGGAGTCGAGGCTGCTCTTGGCGATGAGCGCGGCCAATGCCGCGACACACGCCATGGCGGCCACCACTGAGATCCATGGGGTTGATCCCCGCCTTCGGGCGGTGTGGGCCTCGGCGAGGTTGACGGCGGCGAAGATGATGAGGAACCCGGCGCTTCCCATGGTGGAGATCGCTTCGAGGTCCAGCACGTTGGCGAGCACGACGGTCGCTGCCGCGGTGATCAGCAGCCCTTCTAGGGGCTGGTTCCAGACCGGTCGGTCGAGTTGGGCCGGCAGCTCGCGGGATTTTGCGATGGTGTAGGTCATCCGCGCGGATCCGTAGAGGGTGGCGTTGATCGCCGACGCGGTGGACAGCATCGCCGCCACACCGATCATCGCGAAGCCGAAGCCGCCCAGCGCGGGCCGGGCGGTCGACCATCACCGCAAGCTGCCTGCATGATCTCATCGGTCCAGGGTTTGGGATATTCACGCGAGATGTCGATGCCTCCCAAGAGTAGGAGCGACAAGGTACTGCTCAGCCTCACGGGCATGAATTCTGTAGGCCCTGTTCACGCGGATCTACTCATTTCGTCAGAATTGTATGACGAACTCGTCTCTCGTCTACGCGAACTAAGCGTACTACTCGAACGTTCATCCTAGCCGGTGGACAAAAGCGGCTTCCGCTTGCGGCAAGTTCGCAGAATTAACTCAATAGATCGCCAAACGCCTTCGTCACCTTCGAAATCGTGTCACTCCAGCCGTGAACCTCGATGCAATCGATACCCATTGCCTTAATGGGATAGTCGTTGCCGCCCGGGTCCAACCGGTCGCCAAAGAAGAGAATCTCACGTTCGGTCAGACGAAGTGCCAACATGAGCTTCCTCGCTCCGTAGGCCTTATCGATACCGCGCCTAGTTACATCGATCGAGGTCGAGCCGCCACTTTTGACCTCAAGATCTGGGAGTCTCTCCGCTGCAAACTTGCGCAACGATTCTTTCTTTGAGTTGTCCGGATCCCACGCTGATTTCACGTCAACGGGTGCGCTCTGGCCAAGCGCAGAATATGTGACTTGGCTGCCGCGATCCTCAAGTGCGGGACCCCAAGTATCGTTCGTCCAGAAGCCGAGCTTCTCCGCCCCGTTCCGAAGCACTTCGAACGCGCGATTCTTCTCGTCGGAAGACAGCTTCTCAAAATACACTTCGTCCCAGGCCCCTCCTTCCCATCGCAGATAACGGGTCCCGCACGTGGGCATTAAGTGCAGGCGCTTGAGGTCACAGAACTCGCCGAGGTGCCGTAGTACTTGCGCGTCAAACTGCTCGAAGCTTCCGCCAGAAATAATGCACACATCGATAGCTGAGAGCAGGGCGCGGAGCATGTGAACCATGGCGGGTGAAATCTCACTCTTTGACGCCGCGAGCGTACCGTCGAGATCGAACATCGCCACACGGTACGGTTTCATCAACCGCCCGACTTAGGACATTTGGCCTAGTACCCCGGTTCGATGCCGAGGTGGGCCAAGATTTCGCGCTGAGCCTGGGGGATTTCCGGTGGGAAGGTCTGGGTGGCGCCGTTGATGGTGATGGTCGCGCTGCGCAGCGGCCTCAGCTGCTTGATCACCTTGCCGATGGCCAGGCCGCTGCGCGTCTGTATGCAGTGCGAGACGGCCAGGGCGGTGAACACGATGGTCAAGTGCGCCTCGATGGCATCGCGAGTGTAATGGAACACCGGCCTGGCACGAAGATCGTTCTTGGACATACGAAATGACTTCTCGACGTGCCACAGGTCGTGGTACTTGGCGATCACCTCGGCCGCCGGCATCACCGATGCGGCCACGTTGGTGACATATCCTTTGAGGCCAACGAGGGACTGTGCGCGAGCCAGCGCGGTCTCATCGAACTTTCGGTCATCGCCGCGGACTTTGACGAACCGCGCTGATTTGGCTTTCTTGTCGCCGTCAACGATCGCTCTGGCGCGGGCTTCTTGGGCAGCCAGTGTCTTCTGGTCGCGGCGGGCTCGTTTGGCTGAGTATGCCCAGATCGCCCGCCACGCACCCGGGTGCGCCTCGGGGTTCCACACCGGTTCAGCACGCAGCGCGGTGTTGTTAACTTTAGTGGCTCTTCCGGAATCAGAGTGCATTGATCTGTTGGGTGAGGTTGCCGCAGTGCAGGAGTGAGCGGATTCGGTAGTGGGTGAGGTTGCGGAATCCGAGGGCGTTGCGGCGCAAGGCTTCGAGGCGGCCGTTGATGGCTTCGGTGGGTCCGTTGGAGGCGTGGTGGTCGAAGTAGGCCAGTACGTCGTGGCGGCGCCGGTGCAGGGTGCGGCCGAGTTGGGCTAGTTCCTCAAGCGCTGCGGGTACCGCGCGGCGTAGCGAGTCGATGATCGCGGTCATCATGGTCTTTCCGCGGCGCCGGTCGGTGTGGCTATAGGCGGCGATGATGCGCTGGTAGACGCTCCAGGTGATCAGGACAGCGAGATGGTTGTCGTCGGCGAACACACTGGTCAACCGGGATTGCTGACGGGTACTCAGCAGCGGCAGCCGGGTGCGCAGGGTGCGCCGCACGCCGTAGAGCGGGTCTCCGGTGCGGCCGCGGTGCCCGCAGGTCTGCTGTTGGATGCGTTGGCGGCACACATCCAGCTTGGCGCCGGCTAGGGCGACGACGTGGAAGGGATCCATCACCGTTGTCGCCTCGGGCAGCTGCTCGGCTGCTGCGGTCTTGTAGCCACCGAACCCGTCCATGGCCACCACCTCGACCTGATCGCGGAACGCCGGCGACTGGGTGGCCAGCCAAGACTTCAGGGCCGCCGCCGAGCGCCCTGCCACCATGTCCAACAGCCGCGCCCGACCCGTGCCGTCGAGCACGGGGGTCAAGTCGATGATCACCGTGACGAACCCATCCCCGTCGGTGTGGCGGGTGTGTGACCAGCGGTGCTCGTCAACACCGATGACCCGCACCCCATCGAGGCGGGTGGTGTCGGCAGCCACGATCATCTGGGTGGCGTCCATGGCGATGGTGTTGACGGTGTCCCAGGACAACCCGAGTTCACGGGCCACCGCCGCCACGGTGGCGCGGTCGATCATCAGCCTGCGCAGGATGTAGCGGGCGCACCGCCGAGTGGTCGTCCATCCGCGGCGGGCGAGCCGATCGGTGTTGTGGGCGAACACTTCCCGATCACAACCGGTCGCCGTGCAGCGGTAGCGCGGCACCCGGACCCGCAGCCGTAGCGGATGACCGACGACCGGAACATCGGTGACCTTCCGCACGACCGTGTCGCGGTAGATGCCCTCACTACCGCAACCGGGGCAGAGCTGGCGGCCGTCGTTGAGCAGGTCGCAGAACACCACCGTGATATCGCCGTCGACCGCGGCATCGGTGATCGTCACCCCCAACTCCACGGTGCGGATGATCGTGTCGGCAACAACAGCAGCAATAGACGAAGTAGGGTCAGACACAGGGCTCCCCGGTAGGCACGAATGCGGCGTAGACACCTGCATCCTCTGCCGACCGGGGCCCGTCTCAGCTCACCGACACGACCTCCGGGCGCGGATATCCGCCACCCGTACCTGCACTCCATTTCCGGAAGAGCCACTTTAGTGTTGCCGTACCGAGGTGTGACGGTGTCGATGATCTGTCCGTCGGTGAACAGGTCACCGTGCCAATGGAAATGGGACTCCAGATCCCCGGGCGCCTTGGTTGTTCGGGAACCGACAATGAACGATAACCCCAGCTCATCGAGAGCTTTAAGGTTGGCCGCCGAGAGCATGCCGGCATCAGCGGCCACCACCATCGGCGTGCCCGTCAGCCCGTGGCGTTCGATAAAGCCTTTGACGATCGGCACAATTGTCGTGGTCTCGGCCGTATTGCCTTCGTAGCAGCCGATTTCCAGCGGGAACCCGGTCCGGTCCACCAACAGCCCGACCACGATCTGCGGATCTACCCGACGCTCCTTCGAATAGCCGACCTTGCGCAAGTCGTCTTCGGACTCGGCCTCGAAGTACAGCGTCGTCACGTCATAAAGCAGCAGGCTCAGCCCGCCGCAGTCAGAGGCGTAGGACAAGCATTTCTCGGCGATCAGATTCCTGTAGTTCCCGGGCCTCATCTGATCGAGATGACGCTGAATTGTGCGGTAGGACACCGTGTTTGCACCCATATCAGCCAGCACCCGGGAGGCGTCGAGCTTGCTGGTCGGCTCCACGATCCGGGCGATCACCAGATCCCGGAACACCCGATCGGCAACAATGCCGAAGCCCAGCCAGTCATACACCCCGCCGATCACGTCGTAGAGCAGCCGGGAATGCGTCGCCGTCGTTCGGCCCGGCGGTGCCACCGGGGCCACCTTGGGCGCCGACACCTCCAACAGCGTCGGTTCCCGATAGTCGGGGACATCAGCCAGGGATTGAGCACGCGCGGCCACCTCGATATCGAGGGCGTGCTGACCACCGGCGAGGATCCCGCGGGCCCGTTCGAGCAGAATTCCCAGCTCAGCATCGGTATGCGCGGAACCGAGATGGGCCAAGATCACCACCTGGCCGCACTCCTTGCGCGCGACCTGCACCGCGACCGCGCCGGAGGTCGTGCGCACCTTCCGCACGTACGCCACCCGCCCGAACCTACCCGCCTAGTACCCCAAACAGCACACTCTTGCCACCAAACCCACAGGTCACAGCGTTACCGGTCGGAAAAACCTCAGACCATGTCCTAAGTCAAGCTTGAGGTCACAGAACTCGCCGAGGTGCCGTAGTACTTGCGCGTCAAACTGCTCGAAGCTTCCGCCAGAAATAATGCACACATCGATAGCTGAGAGCAGGGCGCGGAGCATGTGAACCATGGCGGGTGAAATCTCACTCTTTGACGCCGCGAGCGTACCGTCGAGATCGAACATCGCCACACGGTACGGTTTCATCAACCGCTCAGCCGTCATCCTAATTCACCCGCGTCCTTCAAACCTGCTGCACCTCTATCGAAATACACCTCTGGGGACCCGCACTCATGGCTGATTGCAGCAGGCATAAAGGGTCGTACTGATTCACAGATCTACCCCTCCTGTAGGCCGTCGCCTTTTCCTCACCCAGGAGAATGAGTATTGTTCTGGCCGACGAAGCCAGCGTATCCACGCCGAAAGTGACGCCATGCGCCGGGACGTTCTCAAGCGAGCCGAGATATGGGTACGTTCGGAGGTTATCAATTCGCGTCGTCGTTCGCTCGACCCAGACGCCAGAATGCACATTCTTAACCGGCTCTTCGTAAAT
Organism: uncultured Actinomycetota bacterium; assembly: GCA_963848535.1. Taxonomy (GTDB): domain Bacteria; phylum Actinomycetota; class Actinomycetes; order Mycobacteriales; family Mycobacteriaceae; genus Mycobacterium. The sequence goes on along the minus strand of CAWKEM010000003.1, from coordinate 5,316 downwards.
CAGAGTGCATTGACGAGTTGGTGGAGTGCGCCGCTGTGTAGGAGTGAGCGGATTCGGTAGTGGGTAAGGTTGCGGAATCCGAGGGCGTTGCGGCGCATGGCTTCCAGGCGCCCGTTGATGGCTTCGGTGGGGCCGTTGGAGGCGTGGTGGTCGAAGAAGGCCAGGATATCGTCGCGGCGGCGCGATAAGGTGCGGCCGAGTTGGGCGATCTCTTCCAATCCTGCGGGTACGCCGCGACGGATGGAGGCGATCAGCCTGGTCATTGCTTTCTTGCCGCGACGTCGGTTCGGGTCGGCGTAGGCGGCGATGATCTTCTGATAGATCAGCCAGGCGACTTTGACCGCGAGGTGTTCCTCGGCGTCGAAAACGCTGTTCAGTCGGGCGTACTGGCGGGTGGAGAGCAGCTGCAGGCGGGTCCGGGCGATACGGCGGATCCCGTAGAGCGGGTCGCCGGTGTGACCCCGCCGACCGAGGGTCTGCTGTTGGATGCGTTGGCGGATCAAGTCAAGCTTGGTCCCGGCCAGCGCGACGACGTGGAAGGGATCCATCACAGTGACCGCATCCGGGAGGACCTCGGTGGCGGCGGTCTTATAGCCGGCGAACCCGTCCATCGCGATGACCTGCACAGCTTGGGCGAAGTCAACGGGTTGAGCAGCCAACCATGACGCCAGCGCGGTCGCCGAACGACCGGGCACCAGGTCCAGCAGCCGCGCGGGGCCACGGTGATCGCGCACAGGTGTCAGATCGATGATCAGTGTCACAAACCCTGCCGCGCCGAGGCGCCGCGGCGCCCAGCGGTGCTCGTCGACGCCGATCACCTGCACTCCGGCCAACCGATCCGGCCCGGCCGCGGCGATCAGGCCCGCGGTCGCCTGCATCGCGATCGAGCTGACGGTATGCCAAGACACCCCGAGTTCAGCGGCGATCGCTGCGATGGTGGTGCGATCGATCATCAACCGCCGCAACACATACCGGGCACACCGACGCGTCGTCGAGGACCGTGGAGCGGCCAGCTTGCCCAGATCCTGATTGAACACCGCGCGCCCGCACCCCGGTGTGCTGCAGCGATAGCGCGGTACGGCCACCTGCAGCATCAGCGGGTAGCCGGCCACCGGCAGATCAGTCAGCGGCCGGACCACCGTGTCGCGGTAACGACCATCCTGGCCGCAATCTGGACAGCGTGGATCACGGGCCACCGGGGCACAAAAGATCGTCGTGGACTTCTCATCGACAGCGGCGTCGGTGATCGTCACCCCCAACTCAACGGTGCGCATGATCGTGTCGGCAACAACAGACGGCGGGCAGCCAGTAACCTCGGCCAAGGGTCACCTCGGTGGTTTTGGTGAAGCAGCGTGTAGGAGCCTGAATCGTCACCCACCGAGGCCCCACCTCAGCTCAACGACACGAACCCCCCGCCCGGATATCCGCCGACTACCGGTGCACTCTCATTTCCGAAGAGCCTCTTAACCCGCCGTAGTCGTTGATTACCGATTCGATCGATTCCGGATCGCCAGGGTCAGGAGCCAACACATCCTCCTTCCGGAGTACTTCGCTGCGGGCCAAGGACAGCGTTGATGGGCTCGACTATGTTCCGCGATGCGGAATAGAAGCAGCTATGGGGGTCCGACTGGGACACGTGGTGTATAGCACCGCCGCTTTGCCGTTCCACATAACCCATCCAACATGAGGATCCGTAGCGCTGCCCATTCGATTGGCGCGGACGCTGCGAGCTTTATGAGGCTATTGCACCCGCATATTGCGGATCGGCCTGCAGGAAACCCGAGCAGGAATCGTTCTCGAGCCCTCGTCTGTACAGGATCAATACCCCATACCGTGCTTGCGTTCGACCTTGCGGCCCGAATCCCGGCGCGGGCATCCCGACGGATCGCCGCATACCACTCGACTCGTGACGCGACCGCCATGAGTAGCTCCCTCGACACCACTGCACACCCTTGCCTGAAATCCCAATCAGAACCGGGTCGGTAACAGGTCTACACCCCAGAACCGGTTTCAGATAGATAGTCGAGACTAAATAGTCGGGACTTTCGTCCCTGGTCTGACGTCACGTCGACCGCCAAGATGGCGGACAGGCGGACCGAAGGGAACCATGATGTGGTGTCGACTCGATTCCCCGCGCCGTTGAGAAGCGGCGGTACCGACCGGCAAGAGGCGCTTCACATCGCCTTCGTGGGGACTTTCCCACCGACACAGTGCGGCCTGGCGACGTTCACCGAGTCGATGGTGCGTTCGATCAGCCACGCGGGCCGCGCGGTGCAACCCGTGGTCATCCGCCTCATCCAGCGACGCGAACCGACCGGCGGTGCGGCGCGAACCACGATCGATTGGATCGCCGGCGACGCCGCGTCGCTGCATCGGGTGCGCGACACCGTCGAGGATGCCGACCTCGTCATCCTCCAGCACGAGTACGGGATCTACGGGGGACCCGACGGCGACGAGGTCCTCGACCTGCTGCGGACAACGACGACCCCCAGCATCGTGGTGCTCCACACCGTCCTGGCCGACCCCACCGCACACCAGCGTGCGGTGCTCGAGGAGATCATCGAGCTGGCCGATGTGACGGTCACGCAGACCGAGGCGGCGCGTTGGCGGCTCCACAACTACGCGATCAACGATCCGGAGCGGGTCATTGTGATCCCGCACGGCGCCTGGACCGAGCCCGGCATCGGCGAGCAGCGCCACCACCATGGCAAGCCGCTGGTGCTGAGCTGGGGATTGGTCGGACCTGGCAAGGGCCTCGAGCACGGCGTCGCGGCGATGTCCAGACTCGGCGACCTGACCCCGACGCCGACGTATCTCATCGCCGGGGAGACCCATCCCAAGGTCCGAGCGGCTCAGGGGGAACGTTACCGGGAGATGCTGGCGCGATCCGCCGTCGAGCTGGGCATCGCCGACCGCGTCGTCTTCGACGGCACGTACCGCCCTGTCTCGTCGTTGGCCGCGCTGATCCGTAGCGCCGACGTCGTGCTCTTGCCCTATGACTCCCGCGACCAGGTCACCTCCGGGGTCCTCGTGGAGGCCCTCGCTGCGGGCAAGCCGGTCGTCGCCACGAGGTTCCCCCACGCTGTCGAAGCGCTGGCATCGGGGGCAGGCCTGCTCGTGCGCCACGGCGACGACCAGGCGATGGCCGATGCGCTGCGCCGGATCCTCACGCGGCCCGACCTTGCCCACGCAATGCACCAGGAGGCCGCCCGCGTGGGCGCGGGTTTGCGCTGGCCTGTCGTCGCGAAGCGGTACCTCGCGGTGATCCACGACCTGCTCGCCGATCGGATGGCGGCATGAACCTGCCGATGCCCGACCTGCGTCACCTGGTCCGGATGACCGATGAGACCGGGCTCTTCGAGCACGCCCGCGCAGCGATGCCCCGACCAGCGCACGGCTATTGCAGCGACGATGCCGGGCGCGCGCTGGCCCTGACCTGCCGCTGGGACGACCCCGCTGCTGACCGGCTTAGCGAGATCTACCTGGCGTTCCTTGGGCACCTGCACCTGGGCAGCGGACGATTCGCGCTGCGCATGGGCCACGACCGCCGGTTCACCGACCGCGATATCTCCGACGACGCCTGTGGCCGTGCGATCTTCGGCCTGGGTGTCGCCGCCGCGTCGACTGCGCCCCGCCACGTCACCGAAGGGGCTCGGGAACTGTTCTCGAAGACGACCTTGTTTCGCTCACCGTGGCCTCACGCCATGGCGTACGCCGCACTCGGCGCCGCGGCCGCGCTCGCCGACGACCCGGACCAACCCGAGGCCGCCCAGCTGCTCGGCGACGCCGCGACGATGATCCAGCAGGCCACCGGCCACCGGCACTGGCCCGAGGCGCGCTTGCGCTACGCCAACGCGCTGCTGCCCGAATGCCTGCTGGCGGCGGGAGCGATGCTCAACGACACCAGATTCGAGCGGACGGGGTTGCGGCTCCTGGACTGGCTCGTCGCCGAGGAGACGGCGCCCGAGGGTCACTTCAGCTTCACGCCGACCCATGGCTGGAGCATCGGCGAACCGCGACGGCGTTCGACCAGCAACCGATCGAGGCGGGCGCCATGGCCGATGCCGCGGCGCGGGCGTTCACCGTGACCGGCCAGCCCGACTGGGCCGAAGCGACGATCCGGTCAGCCCAGTGGTTCACCGGTCGAAACGACCTCGGCGTGGCCATGTTCGACGATCGAACCGGGGGTTGCTTCGACGGGCTGCAAGTCGACGGGCCCAACGTCAACCAGGGCGCCGAGTCGACCCTCGCGTTCCTCACGGCACTGCGACGAGCCCATGAGGTGGCTTCCCCCCGGGCCCAGGTCTTCGTCGCATGACCTCCGCCGACCGGCTTGCGCCGTCGCGGGGTGGCCCGGCCGAGATGTTCGTGCGCCATCCCGACAATCCGATCATCACCGCCGGTGACTTGCCATGGATGGTCAACGCCGTGTTCAACCCCGGTGCGACGGTCTTCGAAGGCCAGACCCTCCTGCTGTTGCGGGTGGAGACCGCACCGGCCTGTCCCATCTGGTGGTCGCCCGAAGCCCCGACGGCTACGGCGACTGGAGCGTGGAGCACGATCGGGGAATGTTCGCGCAGACCTCGACCTCGGAGGAGGCCTGGGGTATCGAGGACCCCGGATCACCCGGGTCGGCGACGAGTACCTCATCGTGTACACCGGCTACTCCGCCACCGGACCGCTGATCCTGCTCGCATCCACACGCGACTTCGTGCACTTCGACCGTCGCGGCGTCCTGCAGCCCCCCGAGGACAAGGACGCGGCGTTGTTCCCGACCACCTTCGGTGGCCGGTGGGCGCTGATCCACCGGCCGACAGCACAGATGCCGGGACTGGGAGCGCACATCTGGCTGTCGTGGAGTCCCGATCTCCGCCACTTGGGCGACGCCAAGGTCCTGCTGCCGGCCCGTCGCGGCGGCTGGTGGGACGCCAACAAGGTCGGCCTGGGCCCCCCGCCGCTGCTCACCCAGGCCGGCTGGCTGCTCTGTTACCACGGCGTCCGCACGACCGTGGCGGGAGCGATCTACCGGCTCGGGCTGGCGCTGCTCGACCGCGACGACCCGACCCGGGTGATCGCTCGCGGCAACGAGTGGGTCTTCGGTCCGCCGGCGAGCTACGAACGCTCCGGCGACGTGCCCGATGTCGTCTTCCCGTGCGGCTGGATCCTCGACGACGACGGCGACACGATCCGGATCTACTACGGCGCCGCCGACAGTGTCGTCTGCCTGGCCAAGGCCAGCCTCGAGGCGCTGCTCGACCACGTCATGACCCACCCCTGCGCCGACGGCGAGTCGTCCCACCCTCCCGGCCTCGCCCC
>CAWKEM010000002.1:0-126188 GCA_963848535.1 uncultured Actinomycetota bacterium | reverse complement strand
CACGGGCAGGTTGTGAACGTGTAGGCGGTCGATGGGTGTTTTTCCGCCGATGCCAGTGTGGGGTCGGTGGTGATTGTAGTGATGCAGCCAGTTCTGGTAGGTCGCGGCGCGGTCGGACTCGGACCGGTAGGTCTGCGCGTAGGCCCATTCAGCGGCCAGGGTGCGGTTGAATCTCTCGACTTTCCCGTTGGTCTGTGGCTGGTAGGGCCGGGTCTTCTTATGGCTGATGTCGGGGCCTAGTGTCTCGGCGAAAAGCTTTGACCGGTAACACGATCCGTTGTCGGTCAGCACTCGCTTCACAGTCATCCTGGTGATTGGCGAAGAACGCATTGGCGCATTTCCAGAACGCGGCGGCGGTCTCCTTGCGTTCATCGTCGAGGATCTCCGAATACGCCAGCCGGGAATGATCGTCGACCGCGTGATGCAGGTACGAGTACCCCATGCCGGTGCGGTTGCGCCGACCGGCTTGGCGACCCAGTTGCGGTGCCCACCCCCGTCAGGGATGCGGCCCAGCTTCTTGATGTCGAGATGGACCATGTCGCCGGGAGCGGGGTGTTCGTAGCGGCGAGGTTTGGGCCGGCGCACCGGAAGCCCGGTGTTCTGGTCCAGATGGCCCAGCAGCGGCATCTGGTAGCGGCGTAGCACCGCTTCCACCGTCGAGCGGGCCAGCCGCAGGTGCGCGGCGATACGGTGGGCTCCCCACCGATGGATGAACCGCACCTTGATGATCCGACGTTCCCGGCGCTGGGCCAGTCGGCGCGGAGTGTGGTGCGGGCGACTGGAGCGGTCCACCATCGCTGCTGGGCCGCCGGCCCGGTAGCGGTCGGCCCATTTCTTGGCCGTGGCCGGTGAACACTTGGAACCGCTCAGCAACCCGGCGCAGCGTCCAACCCTCCTCGACAACACAACGAGCCAGCCGCAACCGGCCCCGCGGAGTCAACGAAGCATTAGCGTGGGACATGAGGACCTCCCGGGATCGATGTGCGTGTGGTAACCACACCGATACCGGAGGTCCTCACCTACATACCGCTAGCCACGCCGTTCACAACCTGTCTGGGAGTTACAGCTAGTGGGCCTCACCGTAGATGCTGGCGACCCAGATGTACCCCAGGGTGTCCAGCACCCGGGCCTCCGGGACGGACGGTCGTCCGGCGGCAATGCCGCAAACAGCGTCCGCTCATTCATCAGGTTGAGGGCGGTGGCCAGTTCCAGGGCGGGCAGCGTGTCCGGCGCGGCACCGCGCTCGCGCTCGGCTTCGATCACGGCGGCGGTGTGGACGATCCACTTCTGCATGAATGTCGACCACAGTTCCCGACCTTCCGCGCTGGTGTCTCTAGCGGCCTGACCGGCCCGGGTAACCGCCTTGTGGGAACCGAACGTTTCGAAGAACACGTTGATGCCGGTGCGCCACATCCTGTCGCGGTCCGTGTCCGGCTCTGCCGAAAGACTCTCCAGCGCGCTGTCGGCCTCGTTGACCACCCGGTCCAGCAGCGTCAACAGCACAGCTTCCTTGGACGGGAAATAAAAGTAGAACGTCGGCCTCGAGATGCCGGCGCCTTTGGCCAGGTCATCCACCGAGATGTCGGCCAGCGGACGATGCTCGAGAAGCCGCTCGGCGGTGGCGAGGATCGCCAGCTCACGCTCGTCACCGGACGGGCGGGCGCTGCGCCGGCCCCGAGAGGTCTGGCTGGCCGCGGGGATGGTCACGACGGGCAGCTTACTCTGTGTTGAAAGTTTCGACACAGCGTTGACTGTGTCGACACAGCGTTGATAGCGTGACGCCATGACTGAGCACCTTGACGTGGTCATCGTGGGCGCCGGCATCTCCGGGGTCAGCGCGGCCTGGCACCTGCAGGACCGCTGCCCGACCAAGAGCTACGCCATCCTGGAGAAGCGAGAAGCCATGGGTGGCACCTGGGACCTGTTCCGCTACCCGGGCATCCGTTCCGACTCCGACATGTACACGCTGGGCTTCAGGTTTCGTCCGTGGACGGAGCGCCAAGCCATCGCCGATGGTGGGCCGATCCTCGAGTACGTCAAGAGCACCGCGGCGATGTATGGCATCGACAAGCACATCCGGCTCAACCAGAAGGTTGTCAGCGCCGACTGGTCGAACGCGGACAACCGCTGGACCCTCCATATCGAAAGCCTTGGTGCGCCAAGCGAGATCACCTGCACCTTCCTGATTTTGTGCAGCGGCTATTACAACTACGAGCAGGGTTTCGCGCCGTCATTCCCGGGCTCGGAGGATTTCACCGGCCCCATCATCCATCCGCAGCACTGGCCCGAAGACCTCGATTACGCCGACAAGAACGTCGTGGTGATCGGCAGTGGCGCCACCGCGGTCACTTTAGTTCCGGCACTGGCGAATTCGGGTGCCAAGCACGTCACGATGCTGCAACGCTCACCGACCTACATCGTCTCGCAGCCGGCCAACGACAAAATGGCCGACCGGCTCAACCAGTGGCTGCCCGACAACATGGCCTACGCCGCCGTTCGCTGGAAGAACGTGCTCCGGCAGGCGGCGCTGTACGGTGCGTGCCGGAAGTGGCCGCGGCGCATGCGAAACTCCTCCTCGGCTACGCCGAGCGCCAGCTGCCCCAGGGCTATGACGTGCAGAAGCACTTCGGCCCGCAATACAACCCGTGGGATCAGCGGCTGTGCCTGGTGCCCAACGGCGACTTGTTCCGCGCCATCCGGCACGGAAAGGCGGAGATGGTCACCGACACCATTGACCGGTTCACCGCTACCGGCATCAGGCTCAACTCGGGCCGCGAACTGCCCGCCGATATCATCATCACCGCAACGGGTTTGAAGCTGCAGTTGTTCGGTGGCGCCACTGTCACCGTCGACGGGCAACCGGTGGACCTCACCAAAACGATGGCTTACAAGGGCATGATGCTGTCCGGGCTGCCCAATATGGTCTACACGGTTGGATACACCAACGCATCGTGGACGCTGAAGGCCGATTTGGTGTCGGAGTTCGCCTGCCGGCTGCTGAATTACCTGGACGCCAACGGTTTTGACACCGTGGTGGTCGATCGCCCGGGATCAGACGTCGAGGAGCGCCCATTCATGGAGTTCACCCCGGGCTACGTGCTGCGTTCGCTGGACGAGTTGCCCAAGCAGGGCTCGCGCACGCCATGGCGGCTGAACCAGAACTACCTGCGTGACATCCGGCTGATCCGGCACGGCAAGATCGACGACGAGGGCCTGCGATTCGCCAAGAAGCCTGCCGCAGTGGGGGTTTAGCGGCTACACAACGACGATGCCGTCGTCGTCGCTGTAGGCGATCTCACCCGGCGCAAACGTCACCCCGCCCAGACTGACCTCGACGTCACGCTGTCCGGCCCCGGTCTTGGTGCTTTTGCGGGGATTGGTGCCCAACGCCTTGATACCGATGTCGATGCCGCGCAGCGCAGCGGCATCACGCACCGCACCGTTGACGACCAGTCCGGCCCAGCCGTTGGTGCGGGCCAGTTCGGCGATGACGTCGCCGACCAGTGCGGTGTGCAGCGAGCCGCCGCCGTCGATCACCAGTACGCCGCCCGTAGTCGGCTGCGAGAGCACCGACCTCAGCAGCGCATTGTCCTGGAAACAGCGCACGGTGCTGATCGGCCCGGCGAATTCGGAGCGGCCGCCGAACTGGCGGAACTGCAGGTCGCAGCTGCGTACGTCGGGCCCGATGCTGTCCACGAGGTCGGCGGTTGCCTTAAATGACACGGTCACTTCTGACACGCTAGCGCCTGTGGCGGCCTTCAGCGGCGACGCAGCTGGCGGATGAGCAGGATAGCCACCAGGCTGAGGGTCAGGGCAACAATCAGCGGCACCGGGGATTGGCTGGACGTCGGCGCCGGCACGTTGGGCGAGACTGGATCATTGGCGGATTCAACGGTTGACTTCGCTTGAGCTGCAACGTCTTTGGCGGCAGCAGCAAGTTGGCCGTTGGTTTCCGGCAGCTGCTGGATGCCCAGCGGTTGCTCGGCCGGCTTTTCCGGCATTGTCGGGTGATCCGGGCTTTTGGCGGGCGCCTTCTTCGCCGGTGCCTTTTTGGCCGGTGCTTTTTTGGCGGGCGCCTTTTTGGCCGGGGCTTTTTTGGCGGGCGCTTTTGCGGTCTTCTTGACCGCCTTGGCAGCAGGTTTCTTCTCCGGCGGAGTCGCTGCGCCCTCGGCTTCGCTGTTGGATGGATCCTGCGGGTCTGCCATGCGGCCGCTCCTTTGGGCTTTCTCTCGCTTTTCTAGCGCACCGGGTACGCGCGTCCCATCATGCCAGGACGCGCCGCGGCGCCTGGGCCACCAGGGCAGGTCACGGCCTGCGACGCACCGCCCACAGCGCGCCGGCACCGACGATTGCCACTATTGCCACCACAAACGGCCAGGCCGGGACGCCGCCGTCGGCATCGGTGCCGGCGGCGGCAGGTCCGGGCGTGCCGGTGCCGGGCGCCATCAGCCGAAACGACCAGGATCCGGACACCACGTGGCCATCATCAGACGTCACCCGGTAGTTCACCGTATAGGTCCCGGCCGGTCCGAGCGGTCGCAGGCCGATGCCGAGCGTCGCGCCCTGAACTGTCGGGTTCCCGGTGGACCACTCGTTGCCGTCGGGCCCGACGACCGTCATGGCCGCGAACGCGGTCTGCAACTGATCGTTGAAGGTCGCGCTCACCCGCTTGGGACCGGCCGCGAGGACCGCATTCTCCGCGGGCTCGGTCGATACCCGCGCAGCGTGCGCGGACGCCGCTTGTGCATTCAGTGTGGCGATCCACAGCAGGGCGGCCAGCAGCAGGCCAACCCGCGCGATAACCGTCAGGTGTGTCATGGGCGTCGGCGGATCAGCGAGCGTGATCGGGTGTGGTCACCGGTCAGGCCCATCACGTCAACCCGAGCCGGGCCATCAGGTCCGCCTCGATGCCGTCGAGCTGCGACGAGATGGCGGCATGGGCCGCCCGACGACGCGCGGCCGGCATGTTCTCCGCCGCGGTGACGGCCGCCGACAGATCGCTGAGCCGTTGGGTGATGGCGGACACGAACTGCTTGGTCTCGGTGTCCTTGGGTTTCTTGTCTTGCACCATCCGCAAAGACTTTTCCGCCCCGGCAATCCGGGCCGACAGCTGGGCGCCGTGGCCGGAGAACTGGCCGATCTGCGCCAGCGGAATCCCCAGTTGATCCGCGCGACGCTGGTCGATCAGCGCGCGCGCCGCCATGGCGGCCCGGTATATCAGCGGCGTCAAGATCGGTGCGAGCAGCCGAGACACGGTCAGGGTCCGGCGGATTCGCGTCGGTGACAACAACTTGCCCTCCGGGCCGCTTTGAGCTCGGCCTCGGCGACTTTCAGCGCGGCCCGGTCGCTGTCCCGCTCCGATTTGATCTGCGCCTTGAGTGCCTTGTCGGCGGCCCGCCGGTCGCCCTTGATACGGCGAGCCTCGTTCTTGGCGGCCAGCTTGGCCTCCAGCTTTGCGCGGGCCTTGATCGCACGGGCTTCGGCGCGACGCGTGGCGCGACTCTTTCGCTTGCGGAACAGGCCCATTCCCGGCCGCCTCCCGGTATCTCGTGGATTATCGCTGTGGCGTGTACGCGATCCGTGAGCAACCCTAATGGGAATGAGCCGGCGGCAGCCCTCCAGGTCCGGGCTGCACAGCCGTAGCAGGCTTAGGCGTCGAGGTGCTCCGCGCGGTGCAGCTCTTCGACCCGCTCCATGACTTGCTGCCGGGCCTCGGCGGACAACTCAGCGGCACGCAGCGCGATGCGGCGCATGCCGTCATCGCGCATCGCGGCCAGCCACGATAACTCCTTGTCGAGCTTCTCGTAGTACTCGTCGTCGGTGAAGTAGGCCGGCTTGATACGGAAGAAGTTGGCTAAAGCGGCCATGGTCGCTACCGACGGGTTGGTGCGATTACCGGAACGCAGCTGCGACAGGTAGGGAGCCGACATCGTGATGCCTTCCGCTTTGAGCGCCGCGATCACTTCTGCGGAGGTGTGCGGCCCGCGCCCGGGTGGATACACCGTGTCGAACAGGCGATTCAGGCGGGCAGCGAATGTCGTGCTCATCGGTATGACCTCCACTTGGCTGTAGAAGTGAACTATTACCTAGGTGTATTTGCTGATCATGGTAGCGAGCCTTGGTGTCCGTAATCAGGTGCAAACCCGAGCGGTTTGGGTACGGGCGTAGCTGACGCTTGCCGACTCCGCACTCGACGAGCGTCTAACTGATTCACTGTGGTGTCCATAAAATCGACAAAACTCACAGGTTATCCGCAGAATTAGGCATCGGGGCCGGGGTGGCGGACCGTCAACCTGATGATCCGCGAAACGATCGGTCGCAGAGTGCTGGGAGGTCGCACAGCGGCCGGACAGCAATGCACAACCTTCGAAAGCGTGCTTTGCTGTCGGTTCCGCCCGGCCGGCATGCAACGGGCCCGGGGTGCAGCGGATGGCCCGCCGAGACACCGCCGCGGTCAGCCGTCGGACACCATGGAAAGCGGGGGAGAGGCGCCCATCGGGGCCTTACCCGATGTCGGGTGGACGCTCGGCGAGTAAGGCTTCGGCTCTGCGCCGCCGCACGGTTTGCGCCGCCGGTACCGTTGCGGCGGTCAACGCCACCGCCGCGGTCACGGCGATGGCCACCGAGCGAAAGCCCATCGCGCCGTCCAACAGCATCCATAACCCGAACATCAGGAACAGCAGGCTGGCCAAAAGGTGCAGTAACCGCTTCGGAAGGCGCTGATGCAGCAGCATCCCCACCCCAATCGCCAGACCGTCGGCCAACACCATGCCCAGGGTCGTGCCGATCCACACGCCGGCCCAGTTGTGGTCGCTGGCCAGCGTCACCGTCGCCAGCGTGGTCTTGTCGCTCATTTCGGCGAGTGCGAACGACGACACCACGGTCAGTAGCGCGAACCGGGGTTCGGGCGCGGTCGAGACGCTCTCGTCTGCGCCCGCGCCCTCACGCCAGGCCCATACCGCAAATATCAGGAAGGCGATTGCCGACGCGAAGGCCATCGGACGCGCCGGCACCGCGGTGCCCAGAAAGTGGCCGATCGTTACCGAGACCCCGTGCACCATGAACGCGGCCACCGCCACCCCCGTCAGCACCACCCACCATCGGTAGCGCAGCACGTAGGTCATGGTGATGAGCTGGGACCGGTCGCCGAGTTCGGCAAGGAAAACCACCCCGAGACTTAGCAAAGTGGCGGCGAGCATGCAGGGCGACCTTTCGACACGTCGTCGATGGCCACTCGGCCATCGAACTCCGGTCGAAGGTCTCGCCCACCGGTCTGATTCGACCGGTTCGCCAGCCGGGCTATGCGCCAGTATGTCGACTCGACGATTCGGGGCTACTCCCCTTCGCTAACGCTCCCAGGTTAACGGGCGATGCTGGTGCGCGCCAGAAAGGCGCTTAACCTGACGAGAAGATTCCCGTGAGGGGAGCTCGCGGGGTGAGTGGCTCGGTCAGGATGCTTGGTCAAGGGTGACGCGGTAGCCCATGGCTTCGAGCTGGTGGACGGCCTTGTTTCGAGTTCTCTGCGGGTTAAGGCGGGTGAAGTAGTCGCCGCCGGGATCGTGGTAGGCGGTGTTGGTCATGCCCATGTTCCAGATCGCGACGAGCAGTGCCCGTTGGACGGCGACGTTGGCTTTCAGTGGGCCACGGCGGGTGGCGACGCGTCGATACTTGGCGGCCAGGTAGGTGCCGTGGGTGTGGGAGATCGACATCGCTGCGGTACCGAGGGCACCTTGCAGGTACGGGTTACCGGGCCGGGTTCGGCGGGATTTGACCTGGCCGGCCGACTCGTTGTTACCCGGGGTCGTCCCCGCCCACGACGCGAGATGTTGTGCAGTGGCGAATTTGGTCATGTCGGCTCCGGTTTCGGCGACGACGATGTCGGCGGTGCGCCCGCCGATACCGGGGATGGTGCAGATCAGGTCCCGGAAATGACGAAAGGGTTCGATCACCACCTCGATCCGTTCGGTGAGCTGCTCGATCGCCGCAGTGTGCTGATCGATCAGATCCAGGTGCATGCGGGTCAAAAATGCGTGATGGCTGGTGAACCGACCGTACAGGGCTTCGGTCAGCTGCGGGATTTTCACGCGCATCCGTTTCTTGGCCAAGTCGGCCATCGCCGCCGGGGTGCTCTCGCCGGTAATCAAGGCTTCCAGCATCGCCCGCCCGGACACCCCTGTCAGGTCAGCGGCCACTGAGGACAGTTTGATCCCGGCGTCTTCAAGCAGCTTCTCCAACCGTTGGATCTCCCGGGTGCGTTCACGGGTGACCGCGGTACGGGTGCGGGTCAGGTCCCGTAACTGCCGGACCGGCTCGGGTGGCACGAACGACCCACGGACCAACCCATGCGCGCCGAGCTGGGCCAGCCAGGTGGCGTCGGCGACGTCGGTCTTGCGGCCCGGCAAGTTCTTCACATGCCGAGCGTTGACCAGCATCACCTCCACTCCAGGCAGGTCTTCCAGTAGGTAGTAGAACGGTTTCCAGTAGTCACTGGTGGCTTCCATCACCACGCACGTAACCTGTTGTGCAGCAAGATGATCCCGCAACGACATAATCTGACGAGTCGTAGATCTCCATGTCGTCACCGTTTCGCTGGTTTTGCGGCGGCCGGCGCCGTTGATGCGGACGCACACCTTTGCGTCCTTCTTCGAAATATCCAAGCCCGCGCAGCGCGGATGAATTACATCCACTGCACCGCTCCCTTCTCCCGCGGCCCACTATGTGAAGGTGTCCGTCGTGGGAAGGGCAGAAGAGTCGGAAGTCTGACGCACGGGCTCACAGCACCAATCCACGGTTCCCGTGGAAGCCCTCCGCCACCATGCTGACTTACAGGCTCAAGGCACCAAGGTCTTTTCGGGGACGACCACGACGAACCCCTCCATCATCACGCCGTTCTCAAGCTGACCACAACAGGTGAGCACCGCCGAATCTTCGCCCACCACGGTGCGCCCGCCGGGAACGCCGAATTGCTGAGTTAGGACACCTCCGTAGGTTTTTGCGTCTGGAATCGCTGTGACCTGCACGTTTGGGTTGTGGTCGGCGGGTTTTGGCTTACTAAGCGGGTAGGGTCCGGTGGGTGTTCGTGCGCAAGGTGCGCACCGCTTCGGGTGCGGTGGCGGTACAGGTGATGCGCAAGTCCGGTCGTCGTGACGAGCTGGTGGAGCACGTTGGTTCTGCCCATACCGACGCTGAGCTGGGTGTCCTGCTCGAGCGGGCACGTCGGATCGCGACTGGCGATCAGGATGTCCTCGACTTCGAGGTTTCCGTGCGCACTGAGCGCGTGACCGATATCGCTGACTGGCGGACCGGCACGCTGACGTTATCGCCGGGTGTCCCCAAGGGCGCCCCGGCGGCCCCGGGCCGGACCGCGGCGACCCATTCGCGGCTGCTTTACGACGTGGTTGGTGCGATCTATGACTGGGTCGGGTTCGATGTCGTCGATGATGCGGTGTTCCGGGATTTGGTGATCGCTCGGATCGTGGAGCCCACCAGCAAGGTTGATTCCCTGCGGGTGCTGACCGATCTGGGTGCAGACACGGTGTCGTACAGGACGATTCAACGACACCTCGCCAGGGTCAACGCCCATGGTTACCGGGACGCGGTCGCGGCCAAGTGCTTCACCCATGCCGCTGATCGGGGTGGGCTGAGCCTGCTGCTCTACGACGTGACCACGTTGTACTTCGAGGCCGAGAACGAAGACGACCTGCGCAAGGTCGGCTATTCGAAGGAACGTCGCATCGATCCGCAGATCGTGGTCGGCTTACTGGTCGATCGCACCGGGTTCCCGTTGGAGATCGGCTGCTTTGAGGGCAACACCGCAGAAACCACCACCATCGTGCCGATCATCACCGCGTTCGCTGCACGCCACGATCTGGGCCAGACGCCGATGGTGGTGGCTGCTGATGCCGGCATGCTCTCAGCGGCCAACCTCACCGCCCTCGATGACGCCGGTTTGGGATTCATCGTCGGTTCCCGCACAGTCAAGGCTCCGATCGATCTCGCTTCCCATTTCCATTGGCACGGTGATGTTTTCACCGACAGGCAGATCATCGACACCGTCACACCCCGGCACGGCAAGACGGTCGTCAACGACACGAACAAGCGTGCCGAACCCGTCTGGGACCCCGAGCAGCACCCCGGGGCATGGCGGGCGATCTGGGCCTACTCAGCCAAACGAGCCCGCCGTGATCAGAAGACTCTGCACGCCCAAGAAGCCCGAGCCAAAGCCGTCATCAACGGTGAACGCGCCGCGAAATCGACTCGGTTCGTCAAGGTCGCCGCCGGTGCCCGCATCCTCGATGAGGCCAGCCTGGCCCGTGCACAGTCACTGGTCGGGCTCAAGGGCTACGTCACCAACATCGCCGCCGATGCGATGCCCGCTGGTGAGGTGATCGCCAAGTATCACGACCTGTGGCACGTCGAGAAGGCGTTTCGGATGTCGAAGACGGACCTGGCGGCCCGGCCGATGTTCCACCGCACCCGCGACGCGATCGAAGCTCACCTGACGATCGTGTTCACCGCCCTGGCTGTCGCGCACTGCATCCAGGAACGCAGTGGCCTGGCCATCGCCAACGTCATCAAGCAACTACGACCGCTGCGCTCGGCGACCATCGTCATCAACGGCGCCACCCAGACATTCCCACCCGAAATACCCCAGCCTCAACGCCAGACCCTGCAGAACCTCGGGATCAACGTGGCTTACTAAGCCAAATGTCCGAACTCAGGAGGAAGGCGATTGCCGACGCGAAGGCCATCGGACGCGCCGGCACCGCGGTGCCCAGAAAGTGGCCGATCGTTACCGAGACCCCGTGCACCATGAACGCGGCCACCGCCACCCCCGTCAGCACCACCCACCATCGGTAGCGCAGCACGTAGGTCATGGTGATGAGCTGGGACCGGTCGCCGAGTTCGGCAAGGAAAACCACCCCGAGACTTAGCAAAGTGGCGGCGAGCATGCAGGGCGACCTTTCGACACGTCGTCGATGGCCACTCGGCCATCGAACTCCGGTCGAAGGTCTCGCCCACCGGTCTGATTCGACCGGTTCGCCAGCCGGGCTATGCGCCAGTATGTCGACTCGACGATTCGGGGCTACTCCCCTTCGCTAACGCTCCCAGGTTAACGGGCGATGCTGGTGCGCGCCAGAAAGGCGCTTAAGTTCGGGAACCCGTATCCGCCGATTCGACGGCCGAACTCACTCGTTGGTCTCGCTATGCCGCAAGCAGCATTGCCAGAATCGCCGTGTCGGGATGGCTGATTGGGTCGACACCGACGCGGCTCACCATCGACGTGATGGTGCCGTCGGCTTCGGCCTCCACCCAGGCCGCCCGATGCTCTAATCCCAGATACGGCAATCCCGGCAGTAGTACACATCCCGACGCTGCCCCGGTGCATTCCGGCAGCGAAGGCATGGTTTCCGAAGGGGGATGCAGCATCAGCAATGCGGGCGGCTGATGATCAGCGAAATAGCCCGGTTGGATGGCTGATTCACCGAAGACCGTGCCCTCGGCCAGCACCAGGCCGACGGTGCCCGGCTCAGGTTCGTCAGGCAACTCCTCGCGGGCGCCGAACACCGTTGTGGTGGAGAGTAATCCGGGCAAGGACGCGACTCTGACCGCGACCATGAGCAGTTGGGCCCATTCTTTCGTTGAGTCGGGCCAACGCCCGGAGATCACGAACCCTTTCAGGGCGCCACGAGAATGGAAGGGGGTAACCCCTATTGGCCGGTCTGACCCAGTTTCCATTTCGACCTCCGCGCGACGCCTCCGTTCGAATAACCACACTGGTAGCTCGAATAATTCAGAATGCCTGCGGTTTAGGCGCCGTGCAACTCGACACGGCCACTTGCGCTCGCGCTGTTGAGCGGCCTGACAAACGCGCGGCAAAAGCAAGGGCGCCACGCGATCCGCGCGGCGCCCCAGCCTTCGCAGAGGGTTTCAGCCGAAAATCAGCCCCTGGGTTTTCGATACTGCCGCCGCGTAGCGCGACTGCACATCCTCCCAGTTCACAACATTCCAGAACGCTTTAGCGAAGTCGACCTTGACGTTCTTGTACTGCAGGTAGAAGGCGTGCTCCCACATGTCGAGCAGCAGCAGCGGCACGATGCCGAGCGGAAAGTTCGTCTGGTGGTCGTATACCTGGAATATCAACAGCTGGTTGCCGAGTGTGTCCCAGCCGAGCGCCGCCCATCCCGACCCCTGCACGGTGGTGGCGGCTGCGTGGAACTGCGCACGGAAGTTGTCGAACGACCCGAAGGCGTCGTCGATGGCTGCGGCGAGCTCGCCGGTCGGCTTGTCGCCACCGTTCGGGGACAAGTTCTTCCACCAGATGGTGTGGTTGACGTGACCAGCCAGGTTGAACGCCAGGTTCTTCTCGTTCAGCAGGATCGTGGAGTGGTCGTCCTTGGCGCGTGCCTCTTCGAGTTTGGCGATGGCGTCATTGGCGCCCTTGACGTAAGTGGCGTGGTGCTTACTGTGGTGAAGCTCGTTGATCTGGCCAGAGATGTGTGGTTCCAGCGCTCCGTAGTCCCAGTCCAAGTCTGGCAGGGTGTATTCAGCCACGTCTTTCCTTTCTTCGGTTGTCATTTTGTCGATCGTTCGCGCGGGGCTGCCACGCGGCGGCAAGCCGTTATCAACCCTGCTCTATGACAGCGCACACCGCAAGAATGACCGCTATGAGACGGTAATCGGGATACCCGTTCGGGCGGGACCTCAAGACAAGACTATGACGGCCAGAACCGCCAACAACGCCAATGCGATCAGCCCGGCCCGCAATGCGGCGATGCTGTAACTGTGGTTCCACGCGGGCGAGCCGGAGCATGACTTCGACGGGGCCGGTGAACCCGGACCGAACGAATGCGTGGCCATAGATCGCCTTTCACCCGCCCCCACCTCGCTCCAAAGTGAGGTGAGTCACAAACTTCTGTTGGCGCTCGCGATCATAGCGCTTTGCGACGGGCTTGAGAAATGGCTCGCTGAACTGCGGGTTGCGGGTGACCGGTGGTCACCTGCCGGCGAGGGTAAGAGGGCCGAACCGCTGGGCGCGCGGGCTGAAATCCGGTGGTTAGTAAGGCAATCCATTTCGCTCGAGGACTGGCCCCGGCTGTCGATGGCGCGCTTGTATACCCGGTTTGTTATCCACAGGTTTAGTGCCAGTTAACCGGAAGCGGCAGTACTAAGCCTATCCATACCCAAAGCGGCTTGTGGATAAACCTGTGGAAACTGTGGATAGCCATCGGTCGCCGGGTAGTTGCGGGAGCGGCTCTTTCGTTCGGCCCCGCAGGCCGCCTGCGCGGCCCGCATGATCACCGGAGCTAGGCTGGTCCGGTGATCCAGGTGTGCTCCCAGTGCGGCACCCGGTGGAACGTGCGTGACCGGCGACGCGAGTGGTGTCCCCGCTGTCGGGGGGCGCTGCTGGCGCCCTTGGCGGACGTGCTGGCCGCCGACCCACGGTGGAGCACGCACGGGACCCCGCCCCCGGCTCCACCGCCGGTGGGTTCCGGGTGGCGGCGCACACCGCTGCAGCTGCCGCCCGGCTACCGCTGGATAGCCCTGCGCCCAGGCGCCGCGCCGCCCGCGCGACACGGACGACGTTCCCGCGGCCCCACACCGCGCTATGCCGTGATGCCGCGTTGGGGCTTGACCGACCGCGTCGCCCAGGCACCCGCGTTAGCCGAAACGCCTATGCAGACAACACCGTCGGCGGCGCGCGTTCGCACCACACTGTTCGTGAGCGTGCTGGTGCTCAGTATCGCCGCCCTGGTCTATGTGGTGCGGTATGTGCTGTTGGTGATCAACCGGAGCACGTTGCTGAACTCGGTGGTGGCCATAGCCGCAGACTGGCTCAGCCTGCTGGCCAGTGTGGCCGCGATCGTGGCGGTGATCGCCGCCGGCGTGCTGCTGATCCGGTGGCTGATCGCGCGAAGGGCCGCCGTGTTCTCGCATCACGGCTTGCCGGAGCAGCGCTCCGTCCGCGCGCTGTGGGCCGGCTGCGTGGTGCCGCTGGCCAATCTGCTGTGGGCCCCGGTGTACATCATCGAGCTGGCATTCCTCGAAGAGCACTATGCCCGGCTACGAAGACCCATCGTCCAGTGGTGGATCGCCTGGGTGTTCAGCTACACGGTTTCGATCTTCGCCATTATCACCAGCTTTGCCACTGACGCCCAGGGCATCGCGAACAACACCGTCATGATGGTGTTTGCCTACCTGCTTGCCGCAGCCACCGTGGCCGCCGCTGCCCGGGTCTTCGAGGGATTTGAGGGCAAACCGGTCGAAAGGCCCGCGCACCGCTGGATCGTGGTCGGCTCGGATCAACCAGATCGGCCCGAGGCGCCCGCATCGGTTGTCCCGGTTGAGTCGGAGGGGCAGGAACCGGCAGCATAGTGGTATGACGTGGGCCGAAGAGGTGCTCGCCGGGCATCCCTTTGTGGTTGCCCACCGTGGCGCTTCGGCCGCTCGGCCCGAACACACGCTGGCTGCCTATGACCTCGCCCTCAAAGAGGGCGCCGACGGCGTGGAATGTGATGTCCGCCTGACCCGCGACGGCCATCTGGTTTGCGTGCATGACCGCCGGCTGGACCGGACCTCCACCGGAGCCGGCTTGGTCAGCACTATGACGCTGGCTCAGCTGCGCGAGCTCGAGTACGGAGCGTGGCACGAGAGCTGGCGTGCGGACGGCATGCACGGGGATACCAGTCTGCTGACGCTGGACGCCCTGGTTTCGCTCGTTCTGGACTGGCACCGGCCGGTGAAGATCTTCATCGAGACCAAGCACCCCGTCCGGTACGGCTCACTGGTGGAAAGCAAGCTTCTGGCGCTGCTGCACCGCTTCGGCATAGCCGCGCCCGCCTCCGCCGACCGGTCCCGCGCAGTGGTGATGTCGTTCTCGGCGGCCGCGGTCTGGCGGATCCGGCGAGCCGCACCGCTGCTGCCGACGGTGCTGCTCGGCAGAACCGCCCGTTACCTGGCCAGCAGCGCGGCGACTGCCGTCGGCGCCACCGCCGTCGGGCCGTCGCTGTCGGCGTTGAGGGAATATCCGCAACTCGTGGACCGTGCCGTCGCCCAGGGCAGGGCGGTGTATTGCTGGAACGTCGACGACTACGAGGACATCGACTTCTGCCGGGACGTTGGCGTGGCCTGGCTTGCCACTAATCACCCGGGTCGCACGAAGGCCTGGCTGGAGAACGGCCGCGCCGGCCAGGCCAGCAGCTGATTCGGCAAAACCCCGTTCCTGAACGCCGGCACCTTTCGCCGACCGAGAGGACCGCTATTGCTGACCATCGGGTGGGATGGCCGGTACGGGTGCGTCCGACGCCAAAGCGTCGAACAACTTGGCGGCCTCGTCGTGGTTCCACACCACCACCGACCCGGCGTCGCTGTTGGTGAATTCACCGA
The DNA here is from genome assembly GCA_963848535.1 of uncultured Actinomycetota bacterium. Taxonomy (GTDB): domain Bacteria; phylum Actinomycetota; class Actinomycetes; order Mycobacteriales; family Mycobacteriaceae; genus Mycobacterium. Next base: position 110,801 of record CAWKEM010000002.1, on the reverse strand, counting down.
TCGGCACGGTCATGGTGGTGGTGGGTCCGTGCAGCGCCCAGCCAAGCCGGGCCAGATCCCATACGTGATCGCTTTGGTCAACGGTCAGGGCGTCGGCTGCCGCGCGCGGCACCGCGTACCACCGCCACGGATTGAGCCACACCGCCGGGTTGTCGGCGCCCCGCAACAGCGCCGACAAGAACTGCCGTTGGTTGACCATCCGGTCCAGATCTGCTCGCGGTGTGTCGCGCGTCCTGACGTATCCAAGCGCGTTCCGGCCGCTCAGCTTCTGGCAGCCGGCCGGCAGGTCGATTCCGGCTAGCGGGTCGTTCAGCGCGGCAGTGGGGCATACGGTCACGCCGCCGAGCGCGTCGACCAGGGCGGCGAACCCGCTGAACCCGATCTCGGCGTAGTGGTCCAGGCGTAGCCCGGTGGCCTGCTCGACGGTCTGCGTCAGCAAGGGCGCCCCGCCCATCGCGAACGCGGCGTTGATCTTGTCCTTGCCATGACCCGGGATCGGTACGTACGAGTCGCGCGGTATCGACACCATCGTCGTCGGGGTTCCGGACCATAACTGCGGCACGTGTACGAACAGGATCGTGTCGGTTCGACCGCTGCCGATGTCACCGCCGGTAGCCAGGTCCTGCTGCTGTTCGGGGGTGAGACCTTGGCGGCTGTCCGAGCCGACCAGCAGCCAGTTGGTTCCGCGGCCGGGCCCGGGCCGATCGGGATAGTCGGTCAGTACCTGCTCGCGGTGCAGCCTCGTGTCGAACCACACGGCACCGCCGAGGAACCCGCCCCCGGCCAGCACCAAGACGATTAGCAGGCTCAACGCCACCATCCGTCCCCAGCGGCGCCTGCTGCGCTTATGGCGCACCCGCGGCGCGACGGGTGGCGGCGGAGGCGCGGACCGCGCCGACGGCCGGGACCGCGATGCAGGCGCGCTCGGTCGCGGCGGGGGAGCTGATGGAGGCGACGCGTCGACTGCCGGGCGCGGCGTCGGCGCCCGGTGCAGCGGCACCGTCTGATCGGCGGCCACCGGCGCCCGGCCGGATGCGCGGCGAATCACCTGCGACGGCTCCGGACGCGCTTCGGCCGGCACGATCGGCGGTAGAGGCCGACGCTGCGGTGATCGGTCGCCATTCACGTGAGATAACGTACGCGTGCCTGGACTCGCGGCCAGTGAGCCGACCGTAACCACAGAAGGCACGAGCGTGGCTACCGGCGGGCGCGCAGCCCGTTGATGAACGGACAACCCATCAGCACCCGGATGGCCTGGCTCAGCCCGGTCATGTCGTCCACCGGCTTGTGGAACGGCAGCCGGACGTCATGGTCGCCGTCGTCGCCTTCCACGCGAAACCGCACACCGTACCGGTCGAGCCCGAGCGGGCGGACGTGCCCGCGTCGCAACGGAGCGGGCAGCTTGGAGACCAGCCGCGCAACCACGTCGTTGTACGCGGTGTCCAAGTGCCAGAGCAAGCTTGACTCGATCTCGCAGAACGGGTCCGGCCGGGCTGCCAGCAGGTCCCCGACGCTGACGCGCTCGGCGCCGGTGGCGTCGGTGACGACCACGGATGCGATCTCGAGCCGCAGCAGTGTGTACCGGGGCTCCTCTCCCTGGTAGGGCCCGGACATCGGGGTCTCGACTTGCAGCAGCGCCGGATCGGGATGCTCAGCGGCGATGTGGTCGAGCATCTCGGGCAGCGCCTCCGGGGGGACCTGCTGCAGGCGTCCGCGCACCCACACCAGCGAACGGACCGGTTCTCGCAGGGGAAGCGGCGCGTAGTCGGTCAGCTCGAGCAGTGCTTGCGATCCGGAGACAGGGCGACCATCCGCCCGATCGCGGTCGACGGGAAGCGCTACGGCAAAGGATCCGTCGTGCAGCAAGTGGTGCACGGGGGTGGCGACCGGATCCTGGTGCACCTGTGGATGCTCGATGGCCAACAGTGCGCCGCCGGCCCGGGTGCAGGCGCTACGAATACGTTCTGCGGTGGTCGGCGCGGGGCAGCTCAGCGTTAACACCATTCTCCTTAGAATTAGGTAAGGCTAAGTTAACTTAGATGGCGGGATGGGCGCAAGACGTGATTGGCGCCGGGCGCCGTTAGGGTTGAGACGTGGTCCGCATCGCATACCTCGGTCCCCAAGGGACCTTCACCGAGTCGGCGCTGCTGCAGATCACGGCCGCCGGTCTGGTCCCCGCGCAGGGCTCGGATGTATTGCGGCGGTTGCCGATCGACAGCACCCCGGCGGCGCTGGACGCTGTCCGGGACGGCGATGCCGATTACGCGTGCGTCCCGATCGAGAACTCGATCGACGGGTCGGTGATGCCCACGCTGGACAGCCTGGCCATCGGTTCGCCCCTGCAGGTGTTCGCCGAGACCACGCTGGACGTGGCCTTCAGCATCGTCGTCAAACCCGGCCTCGGAACCAGCCCTTGCGCCGCCGACGTACGTACGGTGGCAGCCTTCCCGGTCGCGGCGGCGCAAGTGCGGCAGTGGCTCACCGCCCATCTGCCCGGCGTCGAACTGCGCCCGGCGTACTCCAATGGCGACGCGGCGCGCCAGGTGGCCGACGGGCAGGCCGACGCGGCGGTGACCTCGCCGCTGGCCGCCACCCATTGGGGACTGGCCGTCCTGGCCGACGGCGTTGTCGACGAACCCAACGCGCGCACCCGGTTCGTTCTGGTTGGGCCGCCGGGGCCGCCGCCGGCTCGCACCGGCGCCGATCGAACGTCGGTGGTTTTACGCATCGACAACGCGCCCGGCGCGCTGCTGGCGGCGTTGGCCGAGTTCGGTATCCGCGGCATCGACCTGACCCGGATCGAATCCAGGCCTACCAGAACCCAACTCGGCACCTACCTGTTCTTCGCCGACTGTGTGGGCCACATCGATGACGACGCGGTCGCCGAGGCACTCAAGGCGCTGCACCGTCGTTGTGCCGATGTGCGATACCTGGGGTCTTGGCCGACCGGTTCACCCTCCGGCGTGGTGCCACCGCCGGCGGACGAGGCGTCGCGCTGGCTGGCGCGGCTGCGGGCAGGCAAACCCGAGCAAGCCCAAAACTTCGGGGCCGGGGAGCTTGCGCCGTGAGTGGTCGTTTGGTGTTGCTGCGACATGGCCAGTCCTACGGCAACGTTGAGCGCAGGCTGGACACCCGCCCGCCCGGCGCGGAGCTGACGCCGTTGGGCCGCGACCAGGCCCGGGCGTTTGCCCGCGGTTCAGAACGGCCGGCGATCCTGGCGCACTCGGTGGCCACCCGGGCGTCGCAGACCGCCGGGGTGATCGGCATCGAACTCGAAATGGCCGCCATCGAGGTTTTCGGCGTGCACGAGGTGCAGGTCGGGTCGCTGGAGAACCGCAGCGACGACGAGGCGGTCGCGGAATTCAACGCGATCTACGACCGATGGCATCGCGGCGATCTCGACGTGCCGCTACCCGGTGGGGAGACCGGCAACGACGTGCTGGACCGCTACGTGCCGGTGCTCACCGACCTGCGCCTGCGCCACCTGGACGACCAGGACTGGAACGGCGACATCGTCGTCGTCAGCCATGGCGCGGCGATCCGGCTGGCCGCGGCGGTGCTGGCCGGAGTAGACGCCAACTTCGCCTTGGACAACCACCTCGCCAACGCCGAATCGGTGGTGTTGGCACCGATCACCGACGGGCGGTGGAGTTGTGTGCGGTGGGGAGCCCTGACACCACCGTTCTATCCCGAAGCCGAGGCCAACCCGGTCGCGGACGCGGTGCGCTCGAGCATCGACCCGATGGGCTGACGGCCGATCACACGGCGAGGGCTACCGATTCAGCGCATCCGCAGCCGACGGCGTCACAGTCGATGACGAACGCGTGCGGCAACAGCTCCGGGCCGTCGCAGTCCGCCTCGGTGCATTCCCACCGGCGCAGTGAATGGCGAATGACGGTGCCGTGGCAGTGATCTAAGCCCGCCCGGCAGTCGCGGCAGTCAGAGCTCATACGCCGTTCATAGCACCGGTGGCTGACAAATCCACGATGCCGCGCCCATGGAAAACTCTGCGGTTCAGGGGTCGTCAGGCCCAGCCCAGCTCGTCCAGCCGTTGGTCGTCGATGCCGAAGTGGTGGGCGATTTCGTGGATCACCGTGACCGCCACCTCCTCGACCACATCGTCGTCGGATTCACAGACGTCCAGCAGTGCCTCGCGGTAGATCGTGATGGTGTCCGGTAGCGATCCGAAATAGTCGGAGTCCCGCTCGGTCAGCGCCACCCCAACGTAGCGCCCGAGCAATTCGGCATCCTCGGGGTGACGGTCTTCGACCAGAACCACGACGTTGTCCATGGCCGCCGCCAGCTTGGGCGGGATCAGGTCGAGTGCGTCGGAGACCAGCTCGTCGAACCGGTGCGGATCCATCCGCACGGACACCCGGCTAGCCTCCCGGTGCGGGCTCGGCCGGAGGTGCCTCCGGTGCCGGGTTGGCCGGCGGGGGTGCCTCGGGTGCCGGGTTGGCCGGCGGGGGCGCTCCGCCGTCGGCCGGTTGCGGAGCATTCTGCGGTGCCTGAGTCGCCGGAGCCTGTGCCGCCGGCGACCGCTGAGGGGTCACAACCGGCTGTTGCTGGGGGAGGTGTTGATTGTTCGGCGGGACGGGGTTCGGCGGAGCGCTGGGGGGGCTCGCGGGAACCTGAGCCGGAACCTGAGCCGGAATCTGAAGGGGTATCGGCGGCGCGAGCCGCTCTTCGGGGATGTCGGGCGGTGGTACCGGTGGCTGACCGTTGATCAGCAGCTGGCCCTTGGCGCTGTTCAACAGGGTGGCCCAGCCGCCATTGCCCAACGTCGCGCCGATGCTGCACGCCACCTCACGGCTGCCCGCCGCCCAGCTGGACAGCGACACGGTGGGGTAGATCAGCGTCAGGGTGGTGGTGCGCAACTCGGTGGGCGCGAGGTACGCGTCCGTCATCTTGGTGCAGGAATCCTTGACGAACCCGTCCTGGTCGGGCTCCGCGGGCAGGGCAGCGGGGAACTTCTCGGCCAGGTTGACCGTGCCGGTGACCTCCATCGCGTGCGGGGAAGCGCAGTCGACCGGAACATCGATCGGCTGGTTGGTGGTCATGTCGATTCCCAGGCAGGTGCCCGCCGGCCAGACCTTGGACTGGTCGACGTCGGCTACCTTGCCTTTGAAGGCCTCCTGCTGGTTATTGGCGCCGGGCAGCTGCAGACCGCACAGCATGCGGCGGTCGCCGGACTGGCGCCAGGCGCGCTCACCCGGCCAGAGCAGGCTGACGGTGAACTTGCTGGTGGGATCCAACTTGGGTCCCAGATAGTTGCGGACGGAGGCCTCGCACTGCTCCTGGGTGATCTGCTCAATGCGAGCCGGTGACGGGGGATCGGCGTTGGGCCCGTACTCGGAGCCGGGAAAAGTCCGCATATCGACGGACTCGGCGACTTCGAACTTGTGGTCGTCCGCGCAGTTGACGATGCTCGCCGACTCCGGAGAACTGTCCGGCCACATCAGGCAATCACCGCTGGTGGCTCGGTTGACGGCCGCACTGCCCTTGGTCCCGGTGCTGGGCACCGGATTGCTGTCGATATAGCCGGCGAGCCGTCCCGGTCCGGAGCCCACGACCGGAATCGCGGTGACCAGGCCGGCGATCAACAGGCCGCCGAGCGCGGTGAGCAGCAGCGTTCGTCGCGTTGCCGTCGCCTGCAAACTACGCGGCCACCGTAATCCGGCCGGTGATTGCTCCGGCTCGGCGGCGGGGGCGTCAGTCTCTGAGCCCTCCGAGTCCTTCGAGACCTCCGAGGCTTCCGAAACTTCCTTCTCGGGCGCTTGCGTCATCGCGTCCATTCTGACAGGGGCGGCTAAGTCGCGTGACAAATGTTGCAGATGTGATGCCGCGGGATTGGCCCTTCGGGACGCTTCGCCATCCGACTGCGGCACGGAAAAGTAGTGTTGCGGCCGTGATCGACCTGAAGCTGCTCCGGGAAGACCCCGATGCCGTGCGCCGCTCCCAACTCAGCCGTGGTGAAGACCCGGCGCTGGTAGACGCCTTGGTGACGGCCGACGCCGCCCGGCGGGCCGCGATTTCGTCCGCCGATGCGCTGCGCGCTGAACAGAAGTCTGTCAGCAGGGGCGTCGGCGCCGCCGCAGCCGACGAGCGCCCTGCCTTGCTGGCGCGCGCCAAGGAGCTCGCCGAGCAGGTGAAGGCCGCCGAAACCGCCCAGAGCGAGGCCGAGACGGCGTTCACGGCCGCACATATGGCGATCTCGAACGTCGTCATCGACGGGGTGCCTGCCGGCGGGGAGGACGACTACCGGGTGCTCGACGTGGTCGGCGAGCCGGCGGCGATGCAGAATCCCAAGGATCACCTGGAACTGGGGGAGTCGCTGGGGCTGATCGACATGCAGCGCGGCGCCAAGGTGTCCGGCTCGCGGTTCTACTTCCTGACCGGTCGGGGTGCGCTGCTTCAGCTGGGCCTGCTGCAGCTGGCCCTGCGGCTGACCGTCGACAACGGCTTCATCCCGATGATCCCGCCGGTGCTGGTGCGCCCCGAGGTCATGGCCGGCACCGGATTTCTGGGCGCGCACGCCGACGAGGTGTACCGCGTGGAAGCCGACGACCTGTACCTGGTGGGCACGTCGGAAGTGCCGCTGGCCGGCTACCATGCCGACGAGATTCTGGACCTGTCCGGCGGGCCGCTACGGTACGCGGGCTGGTCGTCGTGTTTCCGGCGTGAGGCCGGCAGCTACGGCAAGGACACCCGCGGGATCATCCGGGTGCACCAGTTCGACAAGGTGGAGGCGTTCGTCTACTGCGCGCCCGCCGACGCCGAGGCCGAACATGAACGGCTGCTGGGCTGGCAACGCGAGATGCTGGCCCGTATCGAGGTGCCGTACCGGGTGATCGACGTGGCCGCCGGCGATCTCGGCTCGTCGGCGGCCCGCAAGTTCGATTGCGAGGCATGGGTTCCCACGCAGGGGACCTACCGCGAGCTAACATCGACGTCGAACTGCACCACCTTTCAGGCGCGCCGGCTGGCGACGCGCTACCGGGATGCCGCCGGCAAGCCGCAGATCGCGGCCACGCTCAACGGCACGCTGGGCACCACCCGGTGGCTGGTTGCGATCCTGGAGAACCATCAACAGCCCGACGGCAGCGTGCGGGTGCCGCAGGCGCTGGTGCCGTTCGTGGGCACCGAGGTGCTGGAGCCCCAAAAGCGCTGAGGCCCTAGGCATTCACCTTGTCGCGGGCCTGCGCGTGCCGGTGCTGCCGCTCGATGGTGGCGAAGTAGAAGGCGAACGCGAACGCGAAGCTGGTGAACAGGCTGGACACGAAGAACAGCCAGGGGCGGCGAAGGCCACGGCGATAGCCGTCCACGATGGTAAACAGCGGCAGCAGAATCACATTGGCGATCGTGTAGTCCTGGCTGGCCGAACATGCGGCCGGATTGGTGAACATCAGCCGCAGGTAGTCAGCCCAGCTGCCGGGACCCCAGATCGGGTTGGTGGACCCGTGGGCGTACTGCTGCACGAAGTGGACGTTGAACCACCAGCCCAAGACGACCGACGCGATTCCGACGACGTAGTACACCGATTCCAGCGGCGAGAACATCGGTCCGCCTGCAGGCCGGGCGAAAACCCTTGAGTTCGACGCGACGATCCAGCCGATGACGGCGAGCCCGAGTACTGCGTGAACGAGAAGCGAAACCATGGCCGCAGTCTCATCGCACCGCCAAGTTTTGTCAATATTGACAGAACTCGGGCGGGAGTCGGACCGAGGTACCTTACAGCCATGATCCGGCCCGCGCAGACAGCGCGTAGCGAACGCACTCGGGAGGCGCTGCGTCAGGCTGCACTGGTTCGATTCCTGGCCCAGGGGGTCGAGGACACCTCCGCCGAGCAGATCGCGGAAGACGCAGGGGTGTCGCTGCGGACGTTCTACCGCCACTTCAAGTCCAAGCATGACTTGCTGTTTGCCGACTACACCGGGCTGAACTGGTTCCGCGCGGCGCTGGACGCCAGACCCCCCGATGAGCCGATCATCGATTCCGTCCAGGCGGCGATTTTCTCCTTCCCGTATGACGTTGAGGCCGTGACCAAAATCGCCGCGCTGAGGGATGGAGAGCTCGACCCCGGCCGCATCGTGCGGCACATGCAGGAAGTCCAGGCCGACTTCGCCGATGCCGTCCAAGCCCAGTTGCTTGCGCGTAGCTGCACAGCGAATCAGACGTCGGATGCCCGGTTGCGCGCGACAGTGACCGCCCGCTGCATCGCGGCCGCCGTATTCGGCGCGATGGAATTCTGGATGCTCGCCGACGATCGATCACTGGGCGAACTGGCGCGGGTCTGCCACCTTGCGCTGGAGTCGCTGCGGGCCGGCATCACCGAGGCCTGGGACGCGGGCGCCTGAAAACACAGTTTCGTCATAATTGACAAAACGTGGCGTCCATGCCAGCCTCCACTGCTGGAGGGCTGAAGATGACTGGTTCTGAAAACAGCTATGACGCGATCGTTATCGGCGCTGGGCATAACGGACTGGCCGCAGCGGTGCTGCTGCAGAAGGCGGGACTGCGCACCGTGTGTTTGGACGCCAAGCTCTATGCCGGTGGGATGGCTTCCACGGTCGAGCTTTTCAACGGGTACCGGTTCGAGATCGCCGGCTCGGTGCAGTTCCCGACGTCGTCGGTGGTGACCGGCGAGCTGAGCCTGGACACTCTGCCTGCGATCGACTTGGAGGTCATGTCGGTCGCCTTGCGCGGTGTCGGTGACGACCCGATGGTGCAGTACAGCGACCCGATCAAATTGTTCACTCACCTCAACGAGGTGCACGGGGCAGAGGCCGTCAACGGAATGGCGGGGTTGATGGCCTGGAGTCAAGCGCCGGCGCGAGCACTGGGCCGGTTCGAGGTGGGGGCGCCACCCAAAACCTTCGACGAGATGTACGCCTGTGCCACAAACGAATTCGAACGCTCAGCTATCGACGACATGCTGTTCGGTTCGGTTACCGACGTGTTGGACCGCTATCTGCCCGACCGCGAGAAGCATGGTGCGCTGCGCGGCTCCATGACGGTACTGGCCGTCAACACCCTCTACCGCGGACCGGCCACGCCGGGCAGCGCGGCGGCACTCGCCTTCGGCCTGGCGATGCCCGACGGGGACAACCTTCAGATGAAGAAACTGCGCGGCGGCATCGGCGCGCTCACCTCGCATCTGAGCGAACTGCTCACCAGCCACGGCGGTGAAGTTCGGCTGCGCGCCAAGGTGACCGAAATCCTGGTCGCCGACGGCCGGGTGAGTGGAGTGCGCACCGAGGCCGGAGACACATTGACCGCCCCCATCGTGGTGTCCGGCATCGCGCCCGACGTCACCCTCAACGAGCTGATCGATCCGGCGGTGTTGCCCGCCGACATCCGGGAGCGGTATGCACGCATCGACCACCGCGGCAGTTACCTGCAGATGCACTTCGCGCTGGACGAAGCGCCCGCGTTTGCCGCGCCCTACGAGGCGCTCAACGACCCGGCCATGCAGGCATCGATAGGCCTTTTCTGCACGCCGGAAGAAGTTCAGCAGCAGTGGGAGGACTGCCGCCGCGGGATTGTTCCGGCCGACCCGACGCTGGTGTTGCAGATTCCTTCGCAGAATGACCCGGACCTGGCGCCCGACGGTAAGCACGCCGCGTCGGCGTTCGCGTTGTGGTTCCCCATCGAGGGCAACGTTGACTATGGCCAGGCGAAGGTCGAAATGGGCCAGCGAGTGATCGACAAGATCACCCGGCTCGCGCCGAATTTCGAACGCAGCATCATCCGGCACACCACGTTCACGCCCAAGCACATGGGCGTGATGTTCGGAGCGCCGGGGGGCGACTACTGCCATGGGCTGTTGAACCCCGACCAGATCGGCCCCAACCGGCCTGGGCCGAAAGGTTTTCTCGGCCAGCCGATTCCGGTCGACGGGCTGTACCTGGGCAGCGCGGGTTGCCAGGGCGGGCCGGGGATCACGTTCATTCCCGGCTACAACGCGGCCCACCAGGCACTCGTCGACCTCGGCCGCTGAGCGCGCAGCGCGCCGCTAACCGCGGTGGCGCAGCAGCTCGTCGAGCAGGGCGGTGAACTCGTCCGGGCGCGTTGGCGTGAATGCCGGGCGATACCGTGCCCCTGGCACATCCAGGGTGATCAATGTCGACTTCAATGGCCGTTGGATGTCCAGCGGCAGCCACCGGCGAAGGTCCGAGCTGCCCCAGACACGGAACCGTTGCGTGAAAAGGCCGAGCGCCTCGGCTTTGTACCCACGAATCATGTCCAGCGCGATAACCTTCGATGTGCCAGAGGGAAAGTGGTAGCGGCGCAACGTGATCGCTGCCCGATCCAGCTGGACCAAGCCGTCGTCGTAGGTTTCGCTCATCCGCGGGAGCTCCGCAGTTGGTGGCCTCGTGCGGTCAGGCAGCGGCCGTCTTCCAATCGCCACTGCCACCCGTGCAGGTTGCAGGTCAACGTGTTGTCCTCTATCACACCGAATTTCGATAGGTCGGCTTTGAGATGCGGGCAACGACGCTGAATCTCCCAGCCGTCCAGGGTGATCGACGCGGAGTCATCGTGGGTCTCGGCGAACCATCCGTCAGCGTAGGCGATCCGTTCGTCGGTCAGGCACTTGAAAAATGTGTACAGATATTCGTTGTAGCCACCGACCCGCCATGCCGTGAAGCGGGTGGACAAGAAGATGGTGTTGACCCAGTCCGGTTCGTGATCGCGCAGCACGGTGCGGACCAACTCCGGCGCTATCGCGAATCCGTAACGGACTTTTTCGTCGGGAACCCGTTCCCGCACTGCTCGTTTCGGGAAGTCCAGAATCACCGTTTCGGAACCCATCACCAGTTCGACGGGGTAGCCGATGCCATCGCAGATTTCGTCGCTCTGCAGCATGATCGGCTCGAACAGCGCGCGCAGCTGTTCCAGGAGCGGTTCGCCCGTGGCGGGAGCCCAGCTCGCCCGCTCCGCGGCGATGACGGGCGCCATCCGCTCGGCATAGTCGGCGATGTAGGCCGACTTTCCGGTGGTGAAGATCGCCTCGACTTCCCCGCAATCAGGGCGTGCCCCCAGGTCGGCGGGTAGCGGATGGGTCAGTGAATTCAGGGTCGCTCCGGTGAAGTCGGCGGTCGACCCGGGGACCATCAGCAGGCCGCGGCCGTGGCCGTGGGTGCGCATCTGGTCCAGGAACACCATCTGGTCGGGAAAGATGTTGGCCGGGTCCCCGTGGTCGTCGTTGAGGTGGCGCAACTCGGGGTCCAAAAAGCACGGCGGGCCCGCCGACGGTACTACCCAGGTAGCCCCTACCTGGGCGATGTACTGGCGAGCGCGGTCCATGCCGCGCTGACGTTTCTGGATGCCGAACGACTCCTTGGCGCGGGCCGGCATGTCATAGACCACCGGGTACCAGATCGCGCCGGAGTACTGCAGCATGTGCACGTCGACGTTTCCGAACTCGGATGTCAGCACATCCAAATCGATCGGCCGGGCGTCGTTCATATTGAAGACCGTTGTGACGCCGTCGGAAACCACCAGCGCCGAATCGCCGATCGGGCCGTCGGCGGGAGCCCGCAGGGCGATGACCATGACGTCGAGGTCGCCCTTGGGGCCACTGATCCGGTGCTTGACCGAGTCGCTGGTCTCGAAGAACCGGTGAAACCCTAGCTTCTGCAACTCATTTCGCAGGTCAGGCACGGGAAAGTCGGGCAGCAGCACCACCGCGTCCTTGTTGACGTGCTCGGCCAGGTTCTTCGGGTCGAAGTGATCCTTGTGCAGGTGCGAGACATACAGGTAGTCGCAGGCGCCCAGGCTGTCCCAGTCCAGCGAGCTGTTGTCCGGGAACGGGAACCAGGACGCGAAGTAGGCGGGATTGACCCAGGGGTCGCACAGGATGCTGCCCGCGGTGGTCTCGATGAGAAATCCGGCGTGGCCTACGCTGGTGACCTGCACAGATACCTTTCGGTGCTTTTTCGGGGTACGGCTTTTGCGTCCCCGAGCTTAGCGCGAGGCCCCCCTCTTCGGCCTGCCGCCGCGGCCGCCCGATCGGCGCGCTCCGCAACGTCCGGCGATGCCGGCCATCGCCTTAGCTGGACAAGAGTGGCCCTTTTCGGTGGCCTAGGCGGCTCACAGCCGGGAGCACTAGGCTGAACAGCTGTGGAACCGGTTTACGGGAGTGTGATTCAGCTTGCCCGCCTGGTCTGGCGCATACAGGGGCTGAAGGTCACTGTCACGGGTGTCGAAAACCTGCCTAAAAGCGGTGGCGCAGTTATTGCGATCAACCACACCGGCTACCTCGACTTCACCTTCGCGGGTTTGCCCGCCTACCGGCAGGGCCTTGGCCGCAAGGTGCGGTTCATGGCCAAGCAAGAGGTGTTCGGGCACAAGATCACCGGGCCGATCATGCGCAGTCTGCAGCACATCCCGGTAGACCGGCAAGAGGGTGTCGCGTCCTACGAAGCCGCCGTCAGGATGCTGAAGGACGGTGAGCTCGTCGGCGTCTACCCTGAAGCGACGATCAGCCGCAGCTTCGAGATCAAGGAATTCAAGACGGGCGCCGCCCGCATGGCGGTCGAAGCAGGGGTGCCGATCATTCCGGTGATCGTCTGGGGTGCGCAGCGGATCTGGACCAAGGGCCACCCCAAGAAGCTGTGGCGCCCCAAGGTGCCCATCACGGTGCTCGTCGGCGAACCGATTCAGCCGACGCTGGGCACGGCGGAACTGAACGCACTCCTGCACTCACGGATGCAGCATTTGCTGGAACGGGTGCAGGAAATGTACGGGCCGCATCCTGCCGGTGAGTTCTGGGTGCCGCGCCGACTGGGCGGTGGTGCCCCGTCGTTGGCTGAAGCAGCCCGGCTGGACGCCGAGGAAGCAGCCGTTCGGGCGACGCGTCGCGCCCAGGCCGCGGGGGCACCGGAGTAGCGACCGATGGTGGAGCCGACCTTCCGCACGCTCGAGATTCTCGCGCGTCTGGCGGTTTCTGCCACTGGCACCCGGATCAGCTACAGCGGCGAGGAGAACATCCCGGACCGGGGCGGCGCCGTGGTGGCGATCAACCACACTAGCTACGTCGACTTTCTGCCGGCCGGGCTGGCCATGCGTCGCCGTCGCCGTCGGCTCAGGTACATGATCAAAGCCGAGATGCAGCAGGTGACGGTGGTCAACTTCCTGATCAGGCACGCCCGCGCGATTCCAGTGGACCGCAGCTCCGGGGCGGACGCTTACGCGGTGGCCGTGCAGCGGCTGCGCGAAGGAGAACTGGTCGCGGTGTACCCGGAGGCCACCATCAGCCGCAGCTTCGAGCTCAAGGAATTCAAGACAGGGGCTGCCCGGATGGCGATTGAAGCACGCGTCCCCATCGTGCCGTTGATCGTCTGGGGCGCCCAGCGGATCTGGACCAAGGGGCACCCACGGCAGCTGGGCCGCCACAAGATGCCCGTCATGGTGCAGGTGGGTGCGCCGTTGCAGCCCGTCGACGACGTCGCGGAGACCGACGCCGCACTGCGCGAAGCTATGACCGCGCTGCTATACCGGGTGCAACAGCGGTACCCGCATCAAGCTGGGGCGTACTGGGTGCCGCGCCGGCTGGGCGGCGGTGCGCCGTCCGTGGCGGAGGCGGCTCAACTGGACGCCGACGAGGCTGCGGCGAGAGCCGCGAGCCGTGCTCCGCAGCAATCGCGGTAGGGGAGGAGAAATATATGGCAGAGCGTTTTTACCGGTTTGGGGAATTGATCGTCCCGCCGCTTGTCGCGATGCAGGGAACCAAGTTCACCTTCCACGGCCTCGAGAACATTCCTGCTCGTGGCGGTGCGTTACTTGCCCAGAACCACACCAGCTACCTTGACTGGCTTCCGTCATTGTTCGCCGTCCGTGAGCGGGGCCGCCGGATGTACTTCATGATCAAGGCGGAGATGGCGGATGTGAAGGCGGCCAATTACGTCATCAAGCACGCCAGGCTCATTCCGGTGGACCGCAGGTCGGGACACGACGCCGTCGAGGTGGCCGTACAACGGCTGCGGCAAGGCGAGCTCATCGGGATGCATCCCGAAGCCACCATCAGCCGCAGTCTCGAACTGCGGGCATTCAAGACCGGAGCAGCCCGGATGGCGCTGGAGGCCCAGGTGCCGATCGTTCCGGTGATCGTCTGGGGTGCCCATCGGATTTGGCCCAAAGATCACCCCAAGAAGGTGTTCCGCAACAAAGTTCCGATCACCGTCGCCGCCGGGCAGCCGCTGCCGCCGCGAGGCACCGCCGAGCAACTCAATGCGACGCTACGTGAGGCGATGAGCGCGTTGCTGTACCGGGTACAGGAGTCGTATCCGCATCCGGAGGGCGAGTTCTGGGTGCCGCGGCGGCTGGGCGGCGCCGCGCCCACCCAGGAAGATTCCAGGGCGATCCGCTTGGCCGAGTTGCAGGAGCGGGCTAAGAAGTACGGAACCGACGGCGTGACGCGACCGGGGCAGAACCAAAGCGGGCTGCATTGACGACACCGGCTGATAGCGAAGGCGGACCCTCTCGATGACCTTGCCGGCGCTGATCGCCTGCGACGTCGACGGCACGTTGTTCGACGAAAACGAAACGATCACCCCGCGCACCCGCAACGCCGTGCTTGCCGCGGTCGCCGCCGGTGCGTACTTCATCGTGGCAACCGGCCGCCCCCCGCGGTGGATACGCCCCGTCGTGGAGGCACTCGGTTTCGCGCCGACGGCGGTGTGCGCCAACGGGGCCGTCGTCTATGACCCCGCGACCGACCGGGTGCTGTCGGCACGCACGCTGGCCGTCGACACCCTGGCCGAGTTGGCCGAGCTCGCGACTCGCGTCATCCCGGGCGCTGGTCTGGCCGTCGAGCGCATCGGCGAACGGGCCCACGACACGGCGACTCCCCAGTTCATCAGCTCGCCGGGCTACGAGCACGCATGGCTGAACCCGGACAACACCGAGGTGTCGATCGAAGACCTGCTGAGCTCGCCGGCGATCAAGCTGCTCATCCGCCGAACCGGCGCCCGCAGCGCCGATATGGCTGCCGAACTGGCAAAGCACGTCGGGATCGAGGGCGATATCACCTACTCCACCAATGACGGGCTGGTGGAGATCGTGCCGCTGGGAATCAGCAAGGCCACCGGCGTGGAAGAGGTCGCCAGACCGCTGGGCATCATCAGCGACGAGGTGGTCGCCTTCGGCGACATGCCCAACGACCTGCCGATGTTGCGGTGGGCAGGTCATGGGGTGGCGATGGGTAACGCCCATCCCGAGGTGCTGGCCGCCGCCGACGAGGTCACCGCGCCCAACAGTGACGACGGGGTGGGACGGGTGCTGGAACGCTGGTGGCTTTAGCAGCACCATCGGGCTGAGCAGCCGTGCCAATCCCGACCGGGGCGCCGTGGCTCTGCCGGACCCGGGGCTAGGCGGCGGCGGGATGAGCGGGTAACGAGAAGTGTTCGAGCGGCACTGTCGGGCCGCTCGGGGATTGTGTCGACACTGGCGTCGTGATCCCGTAGACGACGTCGGTGACGTTGCCGGTGAGCCGCTCGTAGTTCAACGTTCCATGCTGGAAGTTCTGCGTAATCTGCAGTGGCTCTTGGATTTCCGCGCTGGTCGGCAATCCCAGCGGACCACGTTCGTAGCTCAGCGAAGCCCACGCGTTGTAGATGGCGCCGGTGACCGGTTGGGCGCCGGTCTCGGGTGACCAGTACATCGCACCCTTGGCGAAAGTGACATATCGGGCATCACCTTCGGCGCTGTCTTCCGGCGAGGTAGGTGCACCCAGCACGCTATTCATGCCGCCGATCTCCTGCCAGTGCTCGTAGATCGCGCCGCCCTGCAGAGCCTTGATCAACTCTTCCGGCGGATCGTTGAAATGCGATGCGATATCTCGGATTTCGTCCATCAACGCGTAGGCGGCGTTGCCCGGGCAGTCGGTGTTTCCGACGTCGCGGTGGGTGAAGATGGTAGGCAGCGTCGCTATGGTGCCGGCCGCGAAGGTGGTGTAGTGGCTACCGGCTGACTCCAGTGCCACCGTGCCTTTGGGGTCGACGCCGTCCATGCCCAGCCGCCAGCCGAGCAGCCGGCCCACGGTTCGCAGTTGGATCGGCGTCGGCGGTACGTCGTCGAAGTTGCCGATCATCGCCACACCCCAGGTGTTGCGGTTGAATCCGCCGGTGTGGAAACCCTCGACCGCTTTGGTGAGCCCTCCGGCGCTGCCCTCGAACACTTGGCCGTACTTGTCGACCAGCGCGTTGTAGGCGATGTCGCACCAGCCCAGGGTTTTGCTGTGGTAGGTGTAGATGGCCTTGACGATGCCGGCCGATTCAAGCGGGGAGTAGTCGTTGCTGCCCGCGGTGTGGTGGATGACTGCGGCACGAATCCCGTTGTCGTACTGGGGCGTACCGCATCGTAGCGACTCGTCGGCGCCCCACTCCTCCCGGCTGATGATGCTGGGCGCTTGGCCGGGCATCATGACTCCGGAGGGCGGCGTCCACTGCGTTTGGGCCGGCGCTTGCGGCGGGGAGATGAGGATGGCCGAGATGTTCTGCCCGAAGGGCTGTTCCTTGGACGCCGGCTTGTAGCCCAGACCGTTTTTGTCAGGCGAGACGCTGGCTGGCGCGGCAGGTGGCTGGGTCACCGGCGCGTCGATCGGGCGGGTGACCGCGATCTGGACGGTCTTGGTGGTACCGACGAACACCGGATCTGTACTGCGGGGCCCTTCGATGGGTCCAGCCGGGCCCGCCCCGGCCATTCCTTCGCCGCCTGCCGGGTTCACCGCGTCGGGCGCCGCGGTTTCGTACTCGGTCTGATACCAGGGTCCCCACGAACCGTCGGGGTGCTTTGCGCGAACCCGGGTGGACGTGCCGGCCAGATCGCCGGTGAGAGCGACCAGGGAAAACGGTGTGTCCTGGGTGAGTTCGCGAACCGTGACACCGCTTCCGAGCCCGATCAGCGGCTGCTCGGCCATTTGGGTGCCGCGAACCGGCGGGGGCGGAGTGGGAACGCCGCGGTCGCGGGTCGCGTCCGCCACCCACGAGACGATGACGACGGTCGCTGCCATCGCGGTGAGCAGCATCGTCGGCGCGCGGCTACGGGACACCAGCTGATGTTACGTGTGTTTCTAATGTTATCTATGAGACGACACGAGTTTGCGGGTGCGCAAAGTCCGCGAAGTGATTCGACGGCACCGCAGAGCTTGGGTTGCTGGGCGGGTTGCTGCGTCCCGCATCCATGCGCGGCTCTGCGGTGCCGTCGGGTGACAGGTTCGCCAGGCTAGACGGGAGGCACCGGGAGGGCACCCGCGGCAGCCGGGAGTGCGCCTGCGGCGCCCGGGAGTGCGCCCGCGGCGGCCGGGAGTGCGCCCGCGGCCCCAGGCAATGCGCCCGCGGCACCGGGCAGTGCGCCCGCGGCGCCCGGGAGTGCGCCCGCGGCACCCGGTAGTGCGCCCGCGCCGCCGTGCTGGACGCCCTGCATGATCGCCGGCATCACCAGACCCTTGAGCAGGTCGATGGCTTGACCGGCGCCCAACTGGTTGGCGGCTTGCATCACGTCGCTGATCAGCCCACCGCCGCCCGAAGTTCCGCTGCCGGTGGAGGTCCCTATCGGCGACGCGCTGCCCAGCGTCGACGGATCACCGATGATCGGGTAGGTGCCGCCGACACCCGGCTCCAATCCGGTCGGCGTGGTGATCGGCACTTCGCTGGGAGCGAGTGTGGGACTGCCCATCCCCGGCACGATTCCAGCCGGGCTGGTGAGCCCGGGGTTGCTCAGGGCCGGGTTCAGCCCCGCACCCGGAGTTGTCGGCAGCGCGCCGGGCGCGGTGAGCCCCGGTGTCGTCGGTGACAGACCCGGGCTGGTCAAACCGGGGCTGGTCAGGCCGGGGCTGGTCAAACCGGGGCTGGTTAGACCCGGGCTGGTCAGCCCGGGGGTGCCGAGACCGGAAGTGCCGAGACCGGAAGTGCCCAACCCCGGGCTGGTCAGCAGCCCCGGAGTGGTGGCACCGGCTCCGCCGGCTCCGCCCAAGGCAGGCACCGGGGGCAAGTTGATCCCGAACTGCGACAGTCCCTGCGACAGCGCGCCCATCAGCTCGCCGGGCAAGTCGGTTATCTGCGCCGCCTGCTTGAATTCGTGATGCTCGGGCGGCTTGTCGCCCGCGGTCGACTCATAAACAAGGAAGTATGCGCAAGGACTCGCGACTGCCAGGGCGGCTACCGCGCTCATGGCTGTCGAAAGCTTGCGTCGGCGTCGGTTCGGCACGGAAGTCTCCTCAGTCTGGACTATGTGTTGTGTCGGCGTGTCCTGCCCGTCCTATCCGGCATGAACCACACAAGTTGATGGTACGAGTGAGAGTGGTGTGACTGGAGTGGCGATATTGAATCGTGAGGCAATTGCGACCCTGGCTGTAACCGCGGATTCCAGGCCTCCCACGGCCGTCGTTACCTGGCTCGACCGCGACTTCCCAGGCTCGCCAAATGGGTTAGGCCCCCGCGGTCGGATACCCTAGGCAACCGATGACCGCTCGTTTCGATCTTCTCGTCGTCGGCTCCGGATTCTTCGGTCTGACCATTGCCGAGCGCGTGGCTACCCAACTCGGGAAGCGCGTGCTCGTCGTCGAGCGGCGCCCGCATATCGGTGGCAACGCGTATTCCGAGGCCGAGCCGCAGACCGGCATCGAGGTCCACAAGTACGGGGCCCATCTCTTCCACACCTCTAACAAGAGGGTCTGGGATTACGTCCGGCAGTTCACCGAGTTCACCGACTATCGGCACCGGGTTTTCGCAATGCACAACGGGCAGGCGTACCAGTTTCCGATGGGCCTGGGCCTGGTGTCCCAGTTCTTCGGCAAGTACTTCACTCCGCAGCAGGCGCGGCAGCTCATTGCGGAACAGGCCGCTGAGATCAACACCGAAGCCGCACAGAACCTCGAAGAGAAGGCCATCTCGCTCATCGGCCGGCCGCTCTACGAGGCGTTCGTCAAGGGTTACACCGCCAAACAGTGGCAGACCGACCCAAAGGAACTTCCGGCGTCCAACATCACCCGGCTACCGGTGCGCTACACCTTTGACAACCGGTACTTCAGCGACACCTACGAGGGTTTGCCGGTCGACGGCTACACCGCGTGGTTGACGAAAATGGCCGCCGACGATCGCATCGAGGTGAGGCTGAACACCGACTGGTTCGACGTCCGCGACCAACTGCGCGCCGACAGTCCCGGGGCACCGGTGGTGTACACCGGCCCGCTGGACCGCTACTTCGACTACGCCGAAGGCCAACTCGGCTGGCGCACCCTGGACTTCGAGACGGAAGTGCTGCCGATCGGCGATTTTCAGGGCACTTCGGTGATGAACTACAACGATCTCGACGTGCCGTACACCCGCATCCACGAGTTCCGCCACTTCCATCCCGAGCGCGACTACCCGACCGACAAGACGGTGATCATGCGGGAATACTCCCGGTTCGCCGAAGACGGCGACGAGCCCTACTATCCGATCAACACCGAGGCCGACCGCGCGCTGTTGGCCGCCTATCGGGCCAGGGCGAAGTCGGAAACCGACGCATCGAAGGTGCTTTTCGGCGGGCGGCTGGGCACCTATCAATATCTGGATATGCACATGGCCATTGCCAGCGCGCTGAATATGTACGACAACGTCCTCGCCGCGCATCTGCGCGACGGCGCTCCGCTGCTGGAGGAGGGCGTGCGCAAATGAGTGCGGTGAGCCTGCTCTCCCGAATCATCCTGCCTCGCCCGGGGGAGCCCCTCGACGTCCGCAAGCTCTACCTCGAGGAGTCGACCACCAACGCCCGGCGCGCGCACGCGACAAGCCGCACCTCGCTGCAGATCGGCGGGGAGTCCGAGGTGTCGTTCGCCACCTATTTCAATGCCTTCCCGGCCAGCTACTGGCGCCGCTGGTCGATCTGTAGATCGGTGGTGCTGCGCGTCGAGCTGACCGGAGCCGGGCGCGTCGACGTCTACCGGACCAAGGCCACCGGCGCACGCATCTTCATCGAGGGTCGCCAGTTCGCCGGCACCGAGGATCAACCCCAGGTCGTGGAAGTCGAGGTGGGGCTGCAGCCGTTCGAGGACGGCGGCTGGATCTGGTTCGACATCACCACCGACACCGCGGTCACCTTGCACAGCGGCGGGTGGTATGCCACCGAGCCGGCGCCGGGCAAGGCCAACATCACGGTCGGCATTCCCACCTTCAACCGCCCCGCGGACTGCGTCAACGCGTTGCGCGAACTGACCGGGGACCCGCTGGTGGACGAGGTGATCGGGGCGGTGATCGTGCCCGACCAAGGTGCACGCAAGGTGCGTGATCATCCCGACTTCCCTGCGGCGGCTGCGCGACTGGGCAATCGGCTTTCCATCCACAACCAGCCCAACCTCGGCGGTTCGGGCGGCTACAGCCGGGTGATGTACGAGGCGCTGAAAAACACCGACTGCCAACAAATTCTGTTCATGGACGACGACATCCGCATCGAGCCCGACTCGATCCTGCGGGTGTTGGCGATGCACCGGTTCGCCAAGACCCCCATGCTGGTGGGTGGTCAGATGCTCAACCTGCAGGAGCCGTCGCACCTGCACATCATGGGCGAGGTGGTGGACCGGTCGAACTTCATGTGGACCGCCGCGCCGCACGCCGAGTACGACCACGACTTCGCCGAATATCCGTTGAACGACAACGACGATCGAAGCAAGCTGCTACACCGCCGCATCGACGTCGACTACAACGGCTGGTGGACGTGCATGATCCCGCGGCAGGTCGCCGAGGAGCTGGGACAGCCGCTGCCGCTGTTCATCAAATGGGACGATGCCGACTACGGCCTGCGGGCCGCCGAGCACGGTTACCCCACGGTCACCCTGCCCGGCGCAGCGATCTGGCACATGGCCTGGAGCGACAAGGATGACGCCATCGACTGGCAGGCCTACTTCCATCTGCGCAACCGGCTGGTGGTCGCGGCGATGCACTGGGACGGCGACGTCACCGGGCTGGTCCGCAGCCACCTCAAGGCAACGCTGAAACACCTTGCCTGCCTTGAATATTCAACGGTCGCCATCCAGAACAAGGCCATCGATGACTTCCTGGCCGGCCCTGAGCACATCTTCTCGATCCTGGAATCGGCGCTGTCGGAAGTGCACCGCATGCGCAAGGAATACCCGGATGCGGTGGTCCTGCCGGCGGCGAGCGAGCTGCCGCCGCCGTCGCATCAGAGCAGGGCGATGAAGCCGCCGGTGAACCCGCTCTCCATTGGTTACCGACTGGCCCGCGGAGTTCTGCACAACATGACCGCTGCCGATCCGGCCCACCACCAGCGGCCGGAGTTCAATGTGCCGACCCAGGATGCACGCTGGTTCCGGCTGTGCACGGTCGACGGCGCCACCGTCACCACAGCCGACGGGTGCGGCGTGGTCTACCGCCAACGCGACCGGCGCAAGATGTTCGCGCTGCTGCTGGCCTCGCTGCGCCGCCAGCGTCGGCTGGTGAGCCGGTTCGACGAGATGCGCAGGGTGTACCGGGATGCGCTGCCGGTGCTGTCCAGCAAGCAGAAGTGGGAGACGGCCTTGTCCCCCGCAAGCGGGGGGTACCCCCAGCCGGCAGCAGACCCCCCCACCACAAAAGAGCCAGGGCATGCCTGAATCGGCCGCTCCGCGCGGTGAAGTGGCGGCGATGGTGGCCATCCAGTCCGCCCTGGGTGACCGCCCGGTTCTGCTGACCACGGCGCGAGGACTGTCCCACTTCGGGGAACACGGCATCGGCTGGGTGGCCGTGGCGGTGCTCGGTGCGGTGCTGATGCCGAGGCGTCGCCGGGATTGGCTGGTGGCGGGGGCCGGCGCTTTCGCCGCGCACGCGGCCGCGGTGGTGATCAAGCGGCTGGTGCGGCGCAGGCGGCCGCATCATCCGGCCGTCGCGGTGAATGTCGCCACACCCAGTCAGCTGAGTTTCCCGTCGGCACACGCCACCTCCACCACGGCCGCGGCCATCCTGATGGGCCGTACCACCGGGCTGCCGCTGCCCGCGGTCTTGGTACCCCCGATGGCGCTGTCGCGGATACTGCTGGGAGTGCACTATCCCAGCGACGTGGCCTTCGGCGTCGCTCTCGGCGCCGTCATCGCGGGGATCGCCGTCCGGCTCGACGACCGGATCAAAGGTGGGACGAATGAGTGAAGACGTAGTGACCAGACCTCCGGCCAACCTGATCATCGGGGTGGTCAAGGCGATGCGCCCGCGGCAATGGGTGAAGAACGTGCTGGTGCTGGCTGCGCCACTGGCCGCGCTGGGCGGCTCGGTCCGCTACGACTACGCCGAGGTGCTGACCAAGGTGTCCGTGGCATTCGTGGTGTTCTGCCTGGCGGCCTCGTCGATATACCTGATCAACGACGTGCGTGACGTCGACGCCGACCGGGAGCACCCCACCAAGCGGTTCCGCCCGATCGCGGCCGGTGTGGTGCCGGAGTGGCTGGCCTATATCCTCGCCGCGGTGCTGGGCGCGACCTCGCTGGCGATCTCCTGGTGGCTGACCCCGAACCTGGCGCTGGTGATGGCCGTCTACCTCGCCATGCAGCTGGCGTATTGCTTCGGCCTCAAACACCAAGCGGTGATGGACATCTGCATTGTGTCGTCGGCCTATTTGATCCGGGCCATTGCCGGGGGCGCTGCCACGAAAATCCCATTGTCGCAATGGTTTTTGCTGTTCGTCGCGTTCGGGTCACTGTTCATGGTGGCCGGCAAACGCTACGCCGAGCTGCAAGTCGCGGAGCGCACGGGCGCCAGGATCCGCAAGGCGCTGGAAAGCTACACCAGCACCTATCTGAGATTCGTGTGGACGATGTCGGCGACCGCGGTGGTGGTGTGCTACGGGCTCTGGGCGTTCGAGCGTGACCGCCGTTCGGGGTCCTGGTTCGCGGTGTCGATGGTCCCGTTCACCATCGCGATCCTGCGCTACGCCGTCGACGTGGACGGCGGGCTGGCCGGGGAGCCCGAAGACATCGCGCTGCGTGACCGGGTCCTGCAGCTGCTGGCACTGGCGTGGATCGCAACAGTTGGAGCCGCCGTTGCCTTCGGCTAGCCCCGAACTGAAGGCTCTTAAGGCGGGGGTGGTGCGCCGCCGGCCGGTGGCCAGGCGGATTGGTCGGCCGTTGTTCCCGTACCACGCTGTGGTGCGGATCAGTCTGTGGGTCAGCGTGGCCGTAGTCGCCGTGCTGTTCGCCTGGGGCAGTTGGCAGCGACGTTGGATCGCCGACGACGGGCTGATCGTGCTGCGCACGGTGCGCAATCTGCTGGCCGGCAACGGGCCGGTTTTCAATCAGGGCGAGCGGGTCGAGGCGAACACCTCCACGGCATGGACCTATCTGATGTATGTGGGTGGTTGGGTCGGCGGCCCGATGCGGATGGAATATGTCGCGTTGGCGCTGGCTCTGGTGCTGTCGGTGCTGGGTGCGGCGGTACTCATGCTGGGTGCCGGCCGGCTGTATGCGCCCAGCCTGCGGGGCCGCAAAGCCATCATGCTGCCCGCCGGGGCGTTGGTGTACATCGCGTTGCCGCCGTCGCGTGACTTTGCCACGTCCGGCCTGGAGAGCGGGTTGACGCTGGCCTACCTGGGCGTGCTGTGGTGGATGATGGTGCGCTGGGCGCAGCCGGTGCGGAACCGTCCGGAAAAGCAGGTCTTCATCGGTGCGCTGGCCTTCGTCGCCGGGTTCAGCGTCCTGGTCCGGCCCGAGCTGGCGCTGATGGGCGGGCTGGCGCTGATCATGATGTTGATCGCGGCCCGAACGTGGCGCCGTCGCGTGCTGATCGTGGTGGCCGGAGGATTCCTGCCGGTCGCCTACGAGATCTTCCGGATGGGCTACTACGCCCTGTTGGTGCCCGGCACCGCCCTGGCCAAGGATGCGGCCGGTGACAAGTGGTCCCAGGGCATGATCTATCTCTCGAACTTCGACGCGCCGTACGCGGTGTGGGTGCCCGTGGTGCTCCTCGTGCCGCTGGGCGTGGTGTTGATGACAGCACGGCGCCGGCCGTCTTTCCTGCGCCCCGCGCTGGCGCCCAATTACGGCCGGCTCGCCCGAGCGGTGCAAAGCCCGCCGGCAGTGGTGGCCTTTGTCCTGGTGAGCGGACTGCTGCAGGCGCTCTACTGGATTCGGCAAGGCGGCGACTTCATGCACGGGCGGGTATTGCTGGCGCCGCTGTTTTGTTTGCTGGCTCCGGTGGCTGTCATCCCGGTGATGATTCCCGACGGTCAGGACTATTCACGGGAGACGGGTTATTGGGTGGCCGGTGCCGCCAGCTTGCTCTGGCTGGGCGTGGCAGGCTGGTCGCTCTGGGCGGCAAACTCACCCGGGATGGGCGACGACGCCACCCACGTCACCTACTCCGGAATCGTCGACGAGCGCCGCTTCTATGCGCAGGCCACCGGGCACGCGCATCCGCTGACCGCCGCCGACTACCTGGATTATCCGAGGATGGCCGCCATCCTGACAGCGCTGGACAACACCCCGGACGGTGCGCTGTTGTTGCCGTCTGGCAACTATATTCAATGGGACCTCGTACCGATGCTGCAGCCGCAGCCGGGCAGCGAGACGCCCCAAACACCGCAGCATGCAGTATTTTTCACCAACCTGGGCATGGTCGGCATGAACGTCGGGCTCGATGTCAGGGTGATCGACCAGATCGGTCTGGCAAACCCGCTCGCGCAGCACACCGAGCGGCTGAAGCACGGCCGGATCGGCCATGACAAGAACCTCTTCCCGGATTGGGTCGTCGCCGACGGCCCCTGGGTAAAGGTGTACCCGGGTATTCCAGGGTATCTGGACCAGCAGTGGGTCGCCGAAGCGGTGACGGCCCTGCAATGTCCCGAGACAAAGGCGGTGCTGAGCTCGGTGCGCGCCCCGATGACGCTGCACCGGTTCGTCTCCAACGTGGTGCATGCCTACGAATTCACCAAGTACCGGATCGACCGCGTTCCGCTCTACGAGCTGGCCAGGTGTGGGCTCCCGATACCCGACGCCGGCCCACCGCCGCCTCGCGAGTGAACGCCCGGCAGAAGGATTTTCGGCGTACCTGAAAACAAAGCACCACCGGCGGTTGCCAAAAATTGACAGCAACATCACATTTGGGCTCTCACCAGCTGACAACGACGGTCAGGCACATGCGAAAACGCGATGTCTTACGCACAGGTTTAATTTGAAAACCGCTGGGAATGATGGCCGAATGAAACTTTGCGGGTTCGCCTCGATGCGACCGGACGACCGGAGGTGTGGTTGACTACACGGGCACTGCTGCGCCCAAGCGCGGTCAGTCCGACCCAATCGAGAATGCGTCCAGACGAAGGATGCGTCGAAAGGATGAGGAAGCAAGGATGACGTTAGTCGACAGGTTTCGCGGCGCCGTGGCACGTATGCCGCGCCAGCTCGTGGTGGGGGCCGTTGGGGCGGCCCTGCTATCGGGTCTGATTGGCGCCGTAGGGGGCTCGGCGACCGCTGGGGCGTTCTCGCGCCCGGGTCTGCCGGTGGAGTACCTGCAGGTGCCCTCCGCAGCGATGGGCCGTGACATCAAGATTCAGTTCCAAAGCGGCGGCGTCAACTCGCCGGCGGTGTACCTGCTCGACGGTATGCGCGCGCAGGAGGACTACAACGGCTGGGACATCAACACCCCCGCGTTCGAGTGGTACTACCAGTCGGGTCTGTCGGTCATCATGCCGGTCGGCGGCCAGTCCAGCTTCTACTCCGACTGGTACAAGCCTGCGTGCGGTAAGGCCGGCTGCACCACCTACAAGTGGGAAACCTTCCTGACCAGCGAGCTGCCGCAGTACCTGTCGGCGCAAAGGCAGGTCAAGCCGACCGGCAGCGCCGCGGTCGGTCTGTCGATGGCGGGGTCGTCGGCGCTGATCTTGGCGGCCTACCACCCCGACCAGTTCATCTACGCCGGCTCGCTGTCGGCGCTGCTGGACCCGTCGCAGGGCATGGGCCCGTCGCTGATCGGCCTTTCCATGGGCGACGCCGGCGGCTACAAGGCCGCGGACATGTGGGGGCCGAAGGAGGACCCGGCGTGGGCGCGCAACGACCCGTCGCTGCAGGTCGGCAAGCTGGTCGCCAACAACACCCGCATCTGGGTGTACTGCGGTAACGGCAAGCCGTCGGACCTCGGTGGTGACAACCTGCCCGCGAAGTTCCTCGAGGGTTTCGTGCGGACGAGCAACCTGAAGTTCCAGGACGCCTACAACGGCGCCGGTGGCCACAACGCGGTGTTCAACTTCGACGCCAACGGCACGCACGACTGGCCGTACTGGGGTGCACAGGTCAACGCCATGAAGCCCGACCTTCAGCGCTCGCTGGGCGCCACGCCCAACACCGGCGGCACCGGCACCGCTACCAACCAGGGCACCTAACCCTTCGCACCACGACTGATGGCGGCGATCCTTCGGGATCGCCGCCATCATTTTGTCGGCCGCGCCCAGGTGTGCTCTATATCACTACCCTGCAGGCTGGGCGTGATGCGGCGCTGGCTACTGTGCAGACAGCGACTACACGATGGAGGGTGGACATGCGGGTCGTACAGGTCCTGTCAGCGATTCTGCGGGCGTTCGGCGTTGCCGCGCTAGCGGTCGGGCTGGCCGGTGTGACGGTGACGGCAGGACCCGCCGGCAAAGCCGGGGCTGCCGGCTACCAAACCCTGATGGTGCCGTCGGCAGCGATGGGCCGTGACATCCCGGTGGCCTTCCTGGCCGGCGGGCCGCACGCGGTCTATCTGCTGGATCCCTTCGACGCCGCCCCGGATGTGAGCGGCTGGGTCACCGCCGGTAATGCGATGAATACGCTGGCCGGCAAGGGGATCTCGGTGGTGGCGCCCGCCGGCGGTGCCTACAGCATGTACACCAACTGGGAGCAGGACGGCAGTAAGCAGTGGGATACCTTCCTCTCCGGCGAGCTACCCGACTGGCTCGCAGCCAACAAAGGCCTGGCGCCCGGAGGGCATGCCGCCGTCGGTGCGTCTCAGGGCGGCTATGCCGCGATGGCGCTCGCCGCGTTCCACCCCGACCGGTTCGGCTTCGCCGGCTCGATGTCGGGATTCCTCTACCCGTCGAACACCACCACGGGTGGGTCGATCCTGGCCGGCCTGCAGCAATTCGGCGGTGTGGACGGCAATGGGATGTGGGGCGCCCCGCAGCTGGGCCGGTGGAAGTGGCATGACCCGTACGTGCACGCCGCGCTGCTGGCGCAGAACAACACCCGCGTGTGGGTCTACAGCCCGACCAACACGGGCGCGAGTGACCCCGCCGCGATGATCGGCCAGGCCGGGGAGGCGATGGGCAACAGCCGGATGTTCTACCAGCAGTACCGCAGCGTCGGCGGGCACAACGGCCACTTCGACTTGCCGGGCGGTGGCGATAACGGTTGGGGCTCATGGGCCCCGGAGCTGGGTGCCATGTCGGGCGATATCGCCGGGGCCATTCGCTAGTCGGACGGTGCCGCGCGACAAGCCGGTACCGTGTAGGGCGTGCAGCACAGGGAGGAACTGCCGCGTAGCCACGCGGCGAAGGGGCCAGACGATCGATGCGCGGGTCGCCACTTCAGCTCGCGGCGGCACCGCGGACTTTCGGCGGAGCTGCCGACGCTGCTAGCGGGGGAACATGGCTACCAACGCCCGGCGTAAGCGCCACCGAATCCTCGCCTGGGTTGCCGCCCTCACGGTGGCTGGCGTCGTGTTGTTGGTCATCGCGGCGGTGGTGGTCTTGCTGCGCAAGCCGGAATCGCCGCCCAGCGCGGTGCCGCCGGGTGTCCTGCCCCCGTCGTCGACCACCACCCACCCGCACAAGCCGCGGCCCGCTTCTCAAGATGCTTCCTGCCCCGATGTGCAGTTGATCACCGTGCCCGGTACCTGGGAGTCCTCCCCGCAGGACGATCCATTTAACCCGATACAGTTCCCGAATGCATTGCTGCGCAAAGTGACTGGGCCCATCTCCGAGCAGTTCCCCGCCTCCCGGGTGCAGACCTACACCGTGGCGTACACGGCGCAGTTCCACAATCCGTTGAGCGGTGACACGCAAATGTCCTATGACAGCAGCCGGGCGGAAGGCACCCGCGGGACGGTCCAGGCGATGACCGACATGAACAACAAGTGCCCGTTGACCAGTTACGTGTTGATGGGCTTCTCCCAGGGCGCGGTGATTGCCGGCGACATCGCCAGCGACATCGGCAATGGCCGCGGGCCCGTTGATGACGACCTGGTACTCGGTGTGATGCTGATCGCCGATGGTCGTCGCCAGCCGGGAGTGGGCAACGATATCGGGCCCAACCCGCCGGGCCAGGGCGCTGAGGTCACCTTGCAAGAAGTGCCGATGCTGTCCGGGCTCGGTTTGACCATGACCGGTGCGCGCCCGGGTGGTTTCGGTGCGCTCAACGGCAAAAGCAACGAGATCTGCGCCCCGGGTGACCTCATCTGCGCCGCGCCGGACGAGGCGTTTAGCGTGGCCAACCTGCCGAATACGTTGAACACGCTGGCCGGGGGTGCCGGCCAGCCAGTTCACGCGCTGTATGCCACGACACAGTTTTGGAGTTTGGACGGAGTCCCGGCAACCGATTGGACGTTGAACTGGGCCCACGGGCTCATCGCAAACGCGCCACACCCCAAACACGGATGACATGGCCGCCAGGTAGCCCGGTGCAGGGCGAGATCAGCGGTACCTTGTGATTTGGTCTGCCGCGCACCGGCCCTTAACATTAAGAGAAAGCTAAGAGCTATAAGAGTTTCGTCGTTGACCCGATCGGGGTCGAAGCTGGCATCGGCTGGCGCTCCGCAGCGTATGCCGTGCGGGGGACCGGCCTGTGTGCAGGTGCAATCGCCGGCGTAGCCGGCCCGAGAAGTACCGTCGGCGAAGGCGACCGAGAAGAAGTGTTCCGACAGGAGAGAACGGCATGGCGTACCACAACCCATTCATCGTGAATGGAAAGATCAGGTTCCCGGATAACACCAACCTGGTTCGTCACGTTGAGAAGTGGGCGAGGGTTCGTGGCGACAAGTTGGCCTATCGGTTCCTGGACTTCTCCACAGAACGTGACGGTGTCGAGCGCGACATCTCGTGGTCCGACTTCAGCGCCCGCAACCGCGCCGTGGGCGCCCGCCTGCAACAGGTCACGCAGCCGGGTGACCGCATCGCCATCCTGTGCCCGCAGAACCTGGACTATCTCATTGCCTTCTTCGGCGCACTGTATGCCGATCGGATCGCGGTGCCGTTGTTCGACCCGGCCGAACCGGGCCACGTCGGTCGTTTGCATGCCGTGCTCGACGACTGCACCCCCACGACGATCCTGACCACCACCGACGCCGCTGAAGGGGTCCGCAAGTTCATCCGCGGCCGCGCGGCCAAAGAGCGGCCCCGCGTCATCGCGGTCGATGCGGTGCCCAACGAGGTCGCCTCCACCTGGCAGGAGCCGGATTCCACCGAGGACACCATCGCTTACCTGCAATACACCTCCGGCTCCACCCGGGTCCCGACCGGCGTGCAGATCACCCATCTGAACTTGCCCACCAACGTGCTGCAGGTGCTGCAGGGACTCGAAGGCAAAGAAGGCGACCGCGGCCTGAGCTGGCTACCGTTCTTCCATGACATGGGCCTGATCACGGCGCTGCTGTCCCCTGTGCTCGGTCACAACTTCACCTTCATGACGCCGGCCGCGTTCGTGCGCCGGCCCGGCCGGTGGATCCGGGAGATGGCGCGCAAGCCCGACGACGCCCCGGAATGTGAAGTCTTCACCGTCGCACCGAACTTCGCCTTCGAGCATGCCGCGGTGCGCGGTGTGCCCAAGGAGGGCGAGCCGCCGCTGGACCTGAGCAACGTCAAAGCGATCCTGAACGGCAGCGAGCCGGTGTCCCCGGCGTCGATGCGTAAGTTCTACGAAGCGTTTGCGCCCTACGGTCTGCGGGAGACCGCGATCAAGCCCTCTTACGGTCTGGCCGAGGCGACGCTGTTCGTCTCCACCACACCGATGGACGAGGCGCCCACGGTCATCCATGTCGACCGCGACGAGCTCAACAACCAACGGTTCGTCGAAGTGGCCGCCGACGCACCGAACGCCGTCGCGCAGGTCTCCGCGGGCGTCATCGGTGTCGACGAATGGGCGGTGATCGTCGATCCCGATACGGCCACCGAGCTGTCGGACGATCACATCGGCGAGATCTGGTTGCACGGCCAGAACCTGGGTAGCGGCTACTGGGGTAAAGAAGCAGAGACCAACGAGGTCTTCCACAACATCCTCAAGTCGCGTATCAGCCAGTCGCATGCCGAGGGCGCCGCCGATGACGGACTGTGGGTAAGCACCGGCGACTACGGCACCTACCACAAGGGCCACCTCTATATAGCGGGCCGCATCAAGGACCTGGTCATCATCGACGGCCGCAACCACTACCCGCAGGACCTCGAGTATTCGGCGCAGGAAGCCAGCAAGGCGCTGCGCACCGGTTACGTGGCCGCCTTCTCGGTCCCGGCCAACCAACTGCCCCAGGTGGTATTCGACAACCCACACACCGGCCTGAAGTTCGATCCCGAGGACACCTCCGAACAGCTGGTGATCGTCGCCGAGCGCGCCGCGGGTACGCACAAGCTCGACTACCAGCCCATCGCCGACGACATCCGGGCGGCCATCGCCGTGCGCCATGGGGTCACCGTCCGCGACCTGTTGCTGGTGCAGGCCGGAACGATTCCCCGCACGTCCAGCGGCAAGATCGGGCGCCGCGCCTGCCGTGCCGCCTACCTCGACGGCAGTCTGCGCAGCGGTGTCGGCTCCCCGACCGCCTTCGCCGGCTCAACAGACTGAATCCGCAGAACCATGGCTGACACTGAATCTGACGTGCTGGACAACTCCGGACACACCGGGGGGGACGTACCTGCCAAGAAGGCCGAGATGACGGTCCCCGAGATGCGGCAGTGGCTGCGCAACTGGGTGGGTAAGGCCGTCGGGCAGTCGCCCGACGGGATCGACGAGTCGGTGCCGATGGTGGAGCTGGGCTTGTCGTCGCGGGATGCCGTGGCAATGGCAGCCGACATCGAGGACATGACCGGCGTCACGCTCTCGGTTGCGGTAGCTTTCCAGCACCCGACCATCGAGGCGCTGGCGACCCGGATCGTCGAGGGCGAGCCAGAAAGAGCCGACGACGGCGTCGACACCGTCGACTGGTCGCGCAACGGCCCGGCCGAGCGCGTCGACATCGCGATCGTGGGCTTGGCCACCCGGCTGCCCGGCGACATGAACAGCCCCGAGGAGACTTGGCAGGCGCTGCTGGAAGGCCGCGACGCCATCACCGACCTGCCCGAAGGCCGCTGGTCGGAATTCCTTGAAGAGCCGCGGCTGGCCCAGCGAGTCGCGCAGGCCCACACCCGCGGTGGCTATTTGAAGGACATCAAGGGCTTCGACTCGGAGTTCTTCGCGGTAGCCAAGACCGAAGCCGACAACATCGACCCCCAGCAGCGGATGGCGCTCGAGTTGACCTGGGAGGCACTCGAGTACGCCCGCATCCCGGCATCGAGCCTGCGCGGTCAGGCAGTCGGCGTGTACATCGGCAGCTCGACGAACGATTACCAGTTCTTGGCCGTCTCCGATCCGACGACCGCACACCCCTACGCGATTACCGGGACCAGCAGTTCCATCATCGCCAACCGGGTGTCGTACTTCTTCGACTTTCGCGGGCCCTCGGTCACCATCGACACCGCGTGCTCGAGTTCGCTGGTGGCCATGCACCAGGGCGTGCAGGCGCTGCGCAACGGCGAAGCCGATGTGGTCGTCGCGGGCGGAGTGAACGCGCTGATCACCCCGGTGGTGACGCTTGGTTTCGACGAGATCGGCGCGGTGCTGGCACCCGACGGCCGGATCAAGTCGTTCTCCTCAGATGCCGACGGCTACACCCGCTCCGAGGGCGCTGGCATGCTGGTGCTCAAGCGGGTCGATGACGCCCGCCGCGACGGCGACCAGATCCTGGCGGTTATCGCCGGCAGCGCGGTCAACCACGACGGCCGGTCCAACGGCCTGATCGCGCCCAACCAGGATGCGCAGGCTGAGGTGCTGCGCCGGGCCTACAAGGACGCCGGCATCGATCCGCGCAACGTCGACTACGTCGAGGCGCACGGTACCGGCACGGTCCTTGGTGACCCGATCGAGGCCGAGGCGCTGGGCCGCGTGATCGGCAAGGGTCGTCCCGCCGATCGGCCAGTGCTGCTGGGTGCGGTGAAAACCAATGTCGGACACCTGGAGTCGGCCGCCGGTGCGGCCAGCATGGCGAAGGTCGTGCTGGCGCTGCAGCATGACAAGCTGCCGCCGTCGATCAACTTCGCCGGACCCAGCCCGTACATCGACTTCGACGCGCTGCACTTGAAGGTGATCGACACGGCTACCGACTGGCCCCGCTACGGCGGCTACGCGCTGGCCGGGGTGTCGAGCTTCGGTTTCGGCGGCGCCAACGCGCACATCGTGGTTCGCGAGGTCCTGCCGTGCGACGCGGTGGAGCGGGAGCCGGAGCCGGAAGCTCAGACGCCCACTGAAAGTGGACTGGTCGAGGCGCCCGCCCTTGAAGGGCACGCGCTGCACTTCGACGAATACGGCGAGATCATCAGCGACGTACCAGCTGGTGAGGAGCCGGAGTACGAGCTGCCGGGCGTCACCGAGGAAGTGCTGCGGCTCAAGGAGATCGCGCTGCAAGAGCTTGCGGCAGAAGAGGTTTTGCCGCCGCTGATCCCGCTCGCGGTGTCGGCGTTCTTGACGTCCCGCAAGAAAGCCGCAGCCGCTGAGCTGGCTGACTGGATGGAAAGCCCCGAAGGCCAGGCATCGTCGCTGGAATCGATCGGGCGGTCGCTGTCGCGCCGCAACCACGGCCGCTCCCGCGCGGTGGTGCTGGCTCACGACCACGAGGAGGCCATCAAGGGACTGCGGGCGGTCGCCGAGGGCAAGCAGCGGCCGAACGTCTTCAGCGTTGACGGGCCGGTCAGCAACGGTCCGGTCTGGGTGCTGGCCGGATTCGGCGCGCAGCATCGCAAGATGGGCAAGAGCCTGTATCTGCGCGACGAGGTTTTCGCCGAGTGGATCGAGAAGGTCGACGCCCTGGTCCAGGACGAGCTGGGCTACTCGGTGCTCGAACTGATCCTGGACGACTCGCAGGACTACGGCATCGAAACCACCCAGGTCACCATCTTCGCGATCCAGATCGCGCTGGGTGAGCTGCTCAAGCATCACGGCGCCAAGCCCGCCGCGGTCATCGGCCAATCGCTGGGCGAAGCCGCGTCGGCCTACTTCGCCGGCGGCCTGTCGCTGCAGGACGCCACCCGGGCGATCTGCTCTCGCTCGCACCTGATGGGCGAGGGCGAGGCGATGCTGTTCGGCGAGTACATCCGGCTGATGGCGCTGGTGGAGTACTCCGCCGACGAGATCAAAACGGTGTTCTCCGACTTCCCCGACCTGGAAGTGTGCGTCTACGCCGCACCCACCCAGACCGTCATCGGCGGCCCCCCCGACCAGGTGGACGCGATCATCGCCCGCGCGGAATCCGAGGGCAAGTTCGCCCGCAAGTTCGCGACCAAGGGCGCCAGCCACACCTCGCAGATGGATCCGCTGCTCGGCGAGCTCGCCGCGGAGCTGCAGGGCATCAAGCCGATGAGCCCGACGGCCGGGATCTTCTCGACGGTGCACGAGGGCAGCTACATCAAGCCCGGCGGTGAGCCGATCCACGACGTGGATTACTGGAAGAAGGGTCTGCGCCACAGCGTCTACTTCACCCACGGCGTCCGCAACGCCGTCGACAGCGGCCACACCACCTTCGTGGAGTTGGCGCCCAACCCGGTGGCGCTGATGCAGGTGGGTCTGACCACGGCGTCGGCGGGACTGCATGAGGCCCAGCTGATCCCGACGCTGGCCCGCAAGCAAGACGAAGTCGAGTCGATGATCTCGGCCATGGCGCAGCTCTATGTCTACGGCCACGACCTGGACATCTGGACCCTGTTCACCCCCGCTGCCGGACCCCAGGACTACGCCAACATCCCGCCGACCCGGTTCAAGCGCAAAGAGCACTGGCTGGACGTGCACTTCTCCGGCGACGGTTCGGTGCTCATGCCGGGGAACCATGTCGCGCTGCCGGACGGCCGCCACGTGTGGGAGTACGCGCCGCGGAAGGGCACGACGGATCTGGCCGCGTTGGTGCGGGCCGCTGCGGCCCAAGTGCTGCCGGACGCACAGCTGACGGCGACCGAGCAGCGCGCGGTAGCCGGCGAAGGCGCCCGGCTGGTGACGACGATGACGCGGCACCCCGGCGGCGCGTCGGTTCAGGTGCACGCCCGCATCGACGAGTCCTTCACGCTGGTGTACGACGCGCTGGTCGCCCGGGCCGGTCAAGCCGCTGGGACGTTGCCCACCGTCGTCGGCGCCGCTGCGGCGATCGCGGCCGCAGCGGTGACCACGCCGGTCGCACCCGCGGCAGACGCCGGAGAACCCGAAGCGGAAACCCTCGCGGACAGCCTGACCAACCGCTACATGCCGTCCGGCATGGGCAGATGGTCACCGGATTCCGGTGAGACCATCGGCGAGCGGCTGGGCCTGATCGTCGGGGCGGCCATGGGTTACGAGCCCGAGGACTTGCCGTGGGAGGTGCCGCTGATCGAGCTGGGCCTGGACTCGCTGATGGCGGTGCGGATCAAGAACCGCGTCGAGTACGACTTCGACCTGCCGCCGATCCAGCTGCAGGCGGTGCGCGACGCCAACCTCTACAACGTGGAGAAGCTGATCGAGTACGCGGTCGAGCACCGTGACGAGGTCGAGCAGCTGCACGAGTACCAGCAGGCGGAGACGGCCTCCGAAATAGCCGAGGAGATCGCCAGGGTGCAGGCGGAAGTACCCAGCGGCGCGACGCCCGGCACCGTGACGGCGCCGGCTGCCGATCCGCAAGCGGAACCGGAGACGGCGGCGGCGCCCCCGGCCACGGACGTGCCGATTCCGCCACCGCCGACGGACCCGTCGGGCCCCAAGGCCAACGGCGGACAGCCCACTTCGGCTCCGGATCTCAAGGGCGCCGCCGACGCGCTCAACCAGCAGGCGGTTGCCAAGGCGCTCAACTCCGACGTGCCGCCGCGCGACGCCGCCGAGCGGGTCACCTTCGCCACCTGGGCGATCGTCACGGGCAAGTCCCCGGGCGGCATTTTCAACAAGCTGCCCAAGCTGGACGACGCCACCGCCGCCAAGATGGCGCAGCGGCTTTCGGAGCGCGCCGACGGTCCGATCACCGCCGAGGACGTGCTGACGTCGGAGAACATCGAGGCGCTGGCCGACAAGCTGCGTAGCTATCTGGAGGCCGGCGTGGTCGACGGGTTCGTTCGCACCTTGCGGGCACGGTCCGACGACGATTCGAAGGTGCCGGTGTTCGTGTTCCATCCGGCCGGCGGCTCGACCGTCGTCTACGAGCCGTTACTCAACCGGCTGCCGGCGGACACTCCGATGTACGGCCTCGAGCGGGTCGAAGGGACGATCGAAGAGCGCGCGGCGGCCTACGTGCCGAAGCTGGTCGAGATGCAGGGTGACGGGCCCTACATTCTGGCCGGCTGGTCGCTGGGCGGTGTGCTGGCCTATGCGTGCGCGATCGGGCTGAAGCGGCTGGGCAAGGACGTCCGGTGGGTGGGGCTGATCGACGCCGTGCGCGCGGGCGAGGAGATCCCGCAGACCAAGGAGGAGATCCGCAAGCGCTGGGAGCGCTACGCGCGGTTCGCCGAGAAGACGTTCAACGTCACCATCCCGGCGATCCCGTACGAGCAGCTCGAGGAGCTCGACGACGAGGGTCAGATCCGGTTCGTGCTCGAGGCCGTCAGGGAGAGCGGTGTGCAGATCCCGGCCGGGATCATCGAACACCAGCGCACGTCGTACCTCGACAATCGGGCAATCGACACCGCCGAGATCCAGCCCTACGACGGGCATGTCACCCTCTACATGGCCGATCGCTACCATGACGACGCGATCATGTTCGAACCGCGGTACGCCGTTCGCAAGCCGGACGGCGGCTGGGGCGATTACGTGTCCGACCTCGAGGTCGTGCCGATCGGTGGCGAGCACATCCAGGCCATCGACGAGCCGATCATCGCCAAGGTGGGCGCACACATGACCGAGGCGCTGGACAAGATCGAAGCGGAACGCCGCCGGACGAGTGAGGTAGGCAAGTAGTGACAGGTGCAGAGCCTTCTCGCGCTCACACGACAGCCGAGAAGCTGACCGAGCTGCATGCTCGCCTGGAGCTGGCCAAAGAGCCCGGCGGTGAGAAGGCCGCCGCCAAGCGCGACAAGAAGGGCATCCCGAGCGCCCGCGCCCGCATTCACGCGCTGGTCGATCCGGGCACTTTCCTGGAGGTCGGGGCGCTGGCCAAAACCCCCAACGATCCCGGCGCGCTGTATGGCGACGGCGTGGTCACCGGTCACGCCATGATCAACGGCCGGCCGGTCGGGGTGTTCTCTCACGACCAGACGGTGTTCCAGGGCTCGGTCGGCGAGATGTTCGGCCGCAAGGTGGCCCGGCTGATGGAGTGGTGCGCGATGGTCGGCTGCCCGATCGTCGGCATCAACGACTCCGCCGGAGCGCGCATCCAGGACACGGCCACCTCGCTGGCCTGGTACGCCGAGCTGGGTCGCCGCCACGAGCTGCTGTCCGGAATTGTGCCGCAGATCTCCGTCATCCTCGGCAAATGTGCTGGGGGAGCGGTGTATTCGCCTATCCAGACGGATCTGGTGGTCGCGGTGCGCGACCAGGGCTACATGTTCGTCACCGGTCCCGACGTCATCAAGGACGTGACCGGCGAGGACGTCAGCCTCGACGAACTGGGTGGCGCCGACTACCAGGCGCGCTACGGCAATATCCACCAGGTGGTGGAGTCCGAGGCCGCCGCGTTCCAGTACGTGCGCGACTACCTGTCGTTTCTGCCGTCCAACTGCTTCGACAAACCGCCGATCGTCAACCCCGGGCTGGAGCCGGAGATCACCCCGACCGACCTGGAACTCGACTCGATCATTCCGGACTCCGACAACGCGGCCTACGACATGCACGAGATCCTGCTGCGGATCTTCGACGACGGCGACTTCCTCGACGTCGCCGCGCAGGGTGGCCAGTCGATCATCACCGGCTACGCCCGCGTCGACGGTCGCCCGGTCGGAGTGGTGGCCAACCAGCCCATGCACATGGCGGGGGCGATCGACAACGAAGCGTCCGACAAGGCGGCGAGGTTCATTCGGTTCTGCGATATGTTCGAGATCCCGCTGGTCTTCGTGGTGGATACGCCCGGATTCCTACCGGGGGTGGAGCAGGAGAAGAACGGGATCATCAAGCGCGGCGGGCGGTTCCTGTCCGCGGTCGTCGAAGCCGATGTGCCCAAGGTGACGATCACGATCCGCAAGTCCTATGGCGGCGCCTACGCCGTGATGGGCTCTAAGCAGCTGACCGCCGACTTCAACTTCGCCTGGCCCACTGCGCGCATCGCGGTGATCGGCGCCGACGGTGCAGCACAGTTGCTGATGAAGCGGTTCCCAGACCCGAACGCGCCCGAGGCGCAGCAGATCAAGAAGGACTTCATCGAGGGCTACAACCTCAATATGGCGACCCCGTGGATCGCCGCCGAACGCGGGTTCATCGACGCCGTCATCGACCCGCACCAGACCCGGTTGCTGATACGCAAGTCGATGCATCTGCTGCGGGACAAGCAGTTGTGGTGGCGCGTCGGTCGCAAGCACAGCCTGCTGCCCCTGTAGTAGTTCCCGCGAGCAGACGCAAAAGCGCCCGATTCTTCGGCGTGTCGGGGGCTTTTGCGTCTGCTCGCGGGTGAGAACTAGCGTTGCCCGTGACGTCCCGTTAGGTGATGGTGTCAATCCAGGACAGGATGGTGCGCACGGCGGCGCCGACGTTGCCGATCTGGCAGTGATTGCTCGCCTGCTCGGCGGCCGTGAATACCCGGGTGGTGACCGATCGGGCGGCCGTGAGGCTGCGTGCTTGGCGGTGTAGCTGGTGCAGCGGCACGTAATGGTCGTCGGTCCCGGCAAGCAGCAGTACGTCGGCGGTTACCCGCCCGGAGATCGAGCGGGTCGTCAGCGCGCGGACGAACGCGAAAAAGTCATAGGGCGAGGTGGTACCGGTGATGTGCATGCCCTGCCACAGCCCCCATTGCGAAACGGGCGAACGGGTCGCGCGCGCACTCGCGGCGTTGACGATCCGGCGGGCACGCAGCGTGAGCAGAGCACCGATTACCTGCGCTGCACCGGGTGCTATGAGCCGTCCGATAGCCTCAAGAAAGTCATCAAGGATGTCCCACGCGACGGCACGCCGGATCCGCGGTTCGAATGCCGCCGCCCGGATCACCAACCCGCCGCCCAGTGAGATTCCAATGGCAGTCACGTCGTCGAGGCCGTAATGGTCGAGGATCGCGGCCACGGGGCGCTCCCATTCATGGGTGAGCACCAGGCCGGCGTCCTCGAGCGCACTGCCCTGGCCGGGGCCTTCGAACGCGATCACCCGGTAGCCGGCCGCGGTGATGGCGGCGAGCATGGGTAAGAACTCCTCGATGTAGCTGTCGTAGCCGCCGAACACGACCATCGTCTGTTTGGTGGACGACTGCTCAGGGCGGAGGTCGTAGGCGGGCAGCCACGCACCCTGGTAGGGAATCCGATCGGGGTGAACGCCGTACTGCTCGCGCATCGTCTCGAGGAATCGTGCCCGGGCGGCCGCCTTGCGCGGATCCTGCGGGGGGATGAAGAACTCTGCCGCGCGGTCGTAATACGCGGCCGCAAAGACTCGACCCGCGGCGCGTGTCTGTGCGGCCAGGGCGAGAAACGCCTCGATCCACTGTTCGTAGTTGCCGACATTGCTGACGGCCGCGGCGATCTCGTCATGCGCCTCAGGCCCGATCCATTCCAGAAAGCGGTTGCACTGGAAGTTCAGGCTGACGTCGGGGTGAAAATTGTGGTAACCCGATACCGGGCCGTGCAGGTCGATGACTCGCCCGGAAATGGTCATGATGACTCCTAATCGCAGCTCTGCCTACATCTTCAGCGCGCCGTCGACGAGTTCGTCGAAACGGTCCAGCGCCTCGTCGGAGTCGGCGTCAATGCCGCGCAGCGGCCCGCGATCGGCCAGATAACGCTGGGCGTACAGCCGGGCGACCAGTGCCTTGCGGTCAGCGCCGCGGGTGGCCCGCTCCCAGGCGGCCTGCTCGGTCAGCAACGCCGCGGCGTAGACGTCGCCCATGAACTGGGCCAGCGGGAACAACCGCGCCTCGGCGGTCTCCCGGTCGAGTTTGCCCCAGGCCGTGATCGCCGCGTCGAGGTCCTCGATGCGGCCGGCGACCAGCCGGGTGGTTTCGTCGTCGTCGGACACCGACACTGCATCGCGCAGCCGTGCCAGCAGCGTCTCGTGCGCCCGGGTCTGCTCGATCCCGCGCCGCACGTCCAGGCACAGGATGTTGTCGGGGCCCTCCCAGATGGTGTTGACCTGCGCGTCGCGCAGCAGCCGGGCCACCGGCCAGGTCTCGATGTAGCCGTTGCCGCCGTGG
Source organism: uncultured Actinomycetota bacterium (assembly GCA_963848535.1). Lineage (GTDB taxonomy): Bacteria > Actinomycetota > Actinomycetes > Mycobacteriales > Mycobacteriaceae > Mycobacterium. The sequence goes on along the minus strand of CAWKEM010000002.1, from coordinate 71,304 downwards.
ATCTCGATCGCATCCGACGCCGCGGTGATCCCCAGCCGGCACACCTTGAGCTTGGTGACCGGCACCGCGATGCGTTGCCGCAAACTGCGGGCCTGGCGGTGGTTGGTGGCGCCGGTGCCGTCGAAAACCAGCGCCAGCGCCGCTTCGACGTCGACGATCATCTCGGCGAGCTTGCGGCGCATCAGCGGCTTGTCGATGAGCGCCCCGCCGAACGCCCGCCGCTGTCGGGCGTAACACAGTGACTCCACCAGGGCACGGCGCGCGTTGCCCAGGCCGAACAGGGCGATACCCAGGCGCGCGGCGTTGGTCAGCTCCATCATGCGGCCGAGCCCCTTGCCGTCGGACGGGCCGGCGTCGGAGCTGGGCTCGCCGGACAGCAGGAACGCCTCGGCGTCGACGAACTCGACCTCGCCGGAGGCCACTGAGCGGGTGCCGAGCTTGTCCTTGAGCCGGCGCACCCGAATACCGTTGCGCGAACCGTCGCGGCGGGTGCGGAGCACGAGGAAGTTGGCGACGCCACGGCTCGAGTCGGGAGCGCCCTCGGGCTTGGCCAGCACGACGAACGCTTCCCCGGCGCAGTTGGACGCAAACCACTTGAAGCCGTTCAGCAGCCACGCGTCCCCGTTGCGGGTCGCCGTCGTCTCGAGTGCTCCCAGGTCGGAGCCGCCGGTCCGTTCCGTCAGCAGCTGCGCCGTCTCGCCCGCCCACTCGCCGGAGGCGAATTTGGCCAGCACGTGCTCACGCACATCGGCCGGCGCGTGGGCCGCCACCAGCGACTGGACCATGCCGCCGCCGGTGCCGAGCGCGCAGCCCATCCCGATATCGGCCTGGTTGAGCAGATAGTTGGACGCGAACAGAGGCAGCGACGAGCTGACTTTGGCGGCTCGCGCTTCGGCGCGCAGCGCCTGCTGAGCATCCAGGATCGCGTGCTTGGACTGTGTGAACGACGCGGGCATGGCGACCTGGCCGATGTCGTGTCCCCACCGGTCGTAGCGCTCCAGCCGGGGCGGATTGCGATCGGTCTCCTCGGCCCACCGCGCCACCGGACCGCCCATCAGCTCACCCATGCTCGTCAAGTGGCGTTCGGCGAGCGCCAGCTCGTCGGGCTGCAGGTAGTAGGCCATGGTGAACCGCAAGGTGGGGTCGCTGAGATACCAATTGAGGCCGACGGCGCCGCGGTAGCTTTCGGTTTGGTAGCGCTGCGACTTCTCCGGAGTGGAGAACGGCAGCCGGTCCACGGCCTCGAAGGCGTAGTCGCTCATCACGCGACGCTATTACAGCGGGGACCCCGGGTGGAAGACGCTTCGGCCCGGCGCGGCGGGCACACCGGATCTCACGCGGTGGCGCGCAGCGGCCGTCGGCGCCGGCTCGGGTCGGGGCCCGATCCGCTGTTGGCGGCGCGGCGGGCCAGCGCGTCGGCATCAACAATCAGGACGCTCTTGCCTTGCACGCGGATCCAGCCGCGGGCTGAGAAAACGCGCAGCGCTTTGTTGACCGATGCCCGGTCGGCACCGACAAGTTGGGCGATCTCGTCCTGGCTGAGCTCGTGCACGACCCGCAGCGCTTCGCCCTCGGGTCGGCCGAAGCGCTGGCCCAGCAGCAGCAGCTGGTGAGCGACGCGGCCGGCGACATCGGCGGAAACCAGCTCGACCAGTTCGTCCTCGGTGTCTCGTAGCCGCTGGGTCAGCCCCTGCAGCAGCTGCTCGGCGATCATCGGCCAGCGGGCCATCCAGGCTCGCAACGTGGCACGGTCCAACCACACCGTCCACACGTTGGTGATCGCCGTGGCGGTGCAGGTTCGAGGGCCGGGATCAAACACCGCCAGCTCGCCGAAGATGTCGGTTGGGCCCATGATCGCGCGGAGATTCGTGCGGCCGCCCGGGCCGCGAAGGCTGATTTTGACCTTGCCCGCAACGATGATGTAGACCCGGTCACCCGGGTCGCCCTCGGCGAAAAGTGTTTCACCCGCTCTGAATTCGGCTGGATGCAGCTGTTTGATCAAGGCGGACGCGGCGCCGGGTTCGACAGACTGCAGGATTCCGGCCGCGGCCAGGACCTGGTCGACGACGCCTTGCTGGACGCCGGGTGCACCGCTCACGAGAGCCTCCTCATCGGTGTCAATGCGTGGCCGGCCCGACGAGGAAAACCAGCCGGAAATTACCGATCTGAATTTCGTCGCCGTTAGCCAGCACCGCAGAGTCGACGGGTTCACGGTTGACATAGGTGTCGTTCAGGCTGCCGAGGTCAACGACGCGGAATTTGCCGTTCTCTTTTCGGAACTCGGCATGCCTGCGGCTGACGGTGATGTCGTCGAGGAAGATTTCACTGGCGGGATGCCGGCCGGCGGACATGACGGGCTGATTCAAGCGGAACTGCGATCCGGCGTTGGGACCCCGCTTCACGATGAGCATGCCCGATCCGCGCGCCAGCGTTGCCGTATCCTCCACCGCTGCGTCGGCGACGGCTGCTGACGTGTCGAACTCGTCGGGGACGTCGGTACGCAAAACGAAGCCGATGTCGCCGGTGGCTTCGTCGGATGTTAGGCCCTGACGGGCTGGCCGCTGTGACATCGACACCGTGCCGGTCACGCAGCCCGCGGGAGATCGGGGTTCCCGCTTGCCGCTTGCGGCGTCGGGCGGCTCGGTGCCGGCGCCCAGCCGACATAGGTCAGGTACAGCCCGATCAGAGCCAAGACGACGCAGAGCGTCACCCACCACGCTTGCGCGCCGATCATGCTGTGGGCCACCGAGACGAAAGCCTGCGGGAAGGCCACCAGCAACAGCCCGCGCAGCACGATAAGCCATCCCAGCAGGGACACGGTGATCGCCGCGGCGCCCCGCCAGTACTGGTGGCCGGCGACGATGATCAGACCGAACAGCAGAACAAAGGCGCCGGTGACAAAGGTCCACAATGAATTCGCCTCGTACTGCGACAGCAGCGCCTGCATGTCCGAGGCACGCACTATAGCCGACACGTCGAGAATGACCAGGAAAGGACCGAGTACGCGGGAGAAAAAACGTGTCCTGTCCTGCGACTGCTGTGTGGCGTTCATTGCGGTGCCTCCAAGTAGACCCCTGTATCGGATCATTTGACCGAAGCGTCGAGCTAGGGACCGAAGTCCCGTTCGTGCGGGGCGTTCGTCCTCGGCGCCGGTGGCTTGCGGTTGTCACGGCGCCATGGATGTTGGCCGGCGGTGACCTATGGCACTCGCTGCGCGGGCCAGTCGGGGCGCATGATCGGGCCAGCACAACCAACGATGCGAAAAAAATCGACGATCTAGAGGAGCCGATGGTGAATGCGAACGTGGGTGACTGGCTCGTGATCAAGGGCACGACGACGGAGTTGGCGGATCAGCGTGGCCTGATCACCGAGGTGCACGGGGCCGATGGCGCGCCGCCGTACGTGGTGCGCTGGCTTGCCAGCGGCCATGTGGCAACGGTGTTTCCGGGCTCGGACGCCCTCATCGTCACCGCGGCCGAACAGGAAAAGGCCGACGAACGGGCACGGCACAAGGCCGGCATGGTGCAGTCCGAACTGACCCACCACGGTGACAAATAGCCAGCGCGTGGCGCTTTATACCGGTACCACAAACTCAGACGTGTAGAACTCGGCCGGATTCTGCGAGTTGGCGTTCGACCGCTCGATGATTACCCAGACGCCCGTCGTGCCGGGCCGAATGGTGTCTTGAACGGTCACGGTTCCGCTGCCCGAGGCGTCGGTGTCCAGGCCGGTGAACGCGGTGCCCGGATCCCCCGGTCCACAGGTGGCCGACGACGGGAGAGGTTCCTGGATGAGGCCGACGTCGAAGTGGGTTCCCGGGTCAGGGGCGTCCACCAGATGTACTTCGGCGATTGCTTGTGGCCCGGCGGTATGTATCAGCACGGAACCGGTGCCGAGCGCCGTGTGGGGCACCATCGGCACCGTCCTCGTCGGGCTGAAATCGCACCGCCGGAGCCGTGCGTCCAAAACGACCGTCGTGCCGCCGTCGGCGGCGGCCGTGATGATGTCGAATGTCGCCGCCGGACTGACCACCACAGCGATTGCCGCCGCGCATGTCCCTAGGCGTGCCAGTGTGTGCATCGGGTCACCTTTGTACCTTTTTGTCAGCCTGCTCACAAGCAATTAGGTATTGACCCGCCCATGGCCGAATTAAACTTTTTACAGGGAATTACGCGAACGTAAATTGCGCTTTTATTTGACTGATGACGAATTACCGGGGCGGGGATTATCAAATTCCGGCACGCAATCGCTTTACGGCTTGATCCGGATCTCTCCGGGCGACCACCATCCGGTGCGGGTTGCCGTACCCAGGTCGAGCTGCGCGGGATGCGCATCCGCGATGGTGTCGAACTTGCGCAGTGATCCCCAGTCGCGGCCCCAGTCGCGGGACAGGTAGGTGGACATCACGTGGGCCCGCAGCAACAGGTCGGTGATGCCCAGCAGGCCGCCGTTGACGCCGTCCTCCCAGGTGTCGGTGTCCTGCTTCTTCGCGTTGTAGTCCGGTGTGATGCGGAACTTGGGGATCTCGGTGACGCCGTTGACGTGCAGCATCGGGTGTTGGCACGGGAAGGCCAGCCCGACCGCCCAGTCCAGCAGCACCGGCTGCGACGAGCCGATGTATTCCTGCACGGAGCGAAGTTCCGGCACCCGCGGCGGGGTCACCGCTATCCAGTCTTCCGGTGTCAGGGACAGGTCCTCGGCGACCACCCGGACCGCGACCGCGTCAGCGGGCATCTGAGACCGGGCGAAGCGTAGGTTGCGCCATGCCTTCGGCTGGTCCCCGTTCAGGTCGTAGGGCACCAGCCGCCCGGCCGGCACCACATCACCGCCGGGACCGGGCTTGCCGTATTCCAGCACCACTGTCTGGCCCGAGGTATGTCCGTGCAGCACGCTGTTGCCCGCGATCTTGCCCGCGGCGGTCACCACCAGCAGGGGGTGCCCGTCGTCCGGCTTGGGCAGCTGGTACCACGCCGACGTCAGCCTGCTCTGCTGCTGGGCTCCGGTGGTGTAGGTGCCCGCCAGCGGGACCTGGCCGGGGTCCAGCCCGTAGGGCAGTGGCACCAGCGACCCGTTGATGCCGGGCGCCGTCAGCTTTTTCGGCCCATACCAGTCGTAGTCGGTGCCGGGCTGCGGCACTAATGTCTCCTGGACCGCCTCAGCCACGGTACGTTCCGGTACGCCGTTGGGGGTGAACCCTGTTGGGTTGACACCACCGAGCGCGCCCAGCGGGCCGTAATTGCCGGGCAGCGGCGCCATAAAGCCGGCGTTGCTGTCCGGCTCGACGAGCACGTCGTCGGCCAGTGCGCAGCCCCCGGCGAATTCGCGCAAGTTGGCCCAGCCATTGGAGTAGGTGGGGTACTGGCGCACGATTCCGGCGACCATGGATGCGATGAACACAAGCGCCATGAATCCGGCCGCGAGAGGGATGGGCGCGGTCGTCACCGCCCGTGCCAGCCGGCCCTCGCCGCGATCCCTCGGCGCGAAGTGCAACCATATCGCCCAGAGAGCCGCGATCGCGAACAGAACGAAAAACATTGTGCTGACGGTGATTCCGCCGATCCTCGGCATGACGCTGTTGAACGGGACGCCGTAACTGGAGACGTACCACCAGCCGTTGGTGGTGGCGAAGCACAGCGCCATCAGGAACAACAGCGCCGCCACGAAGGCCATGCGGTTGCGCGACCAGCGCAGCACCTTCGGCGACACGAGCACCGTGGTCAACGCGGCCATCGCCCCGCCTACCGCGGCGAACAGCCCGAAGTGGTGCACCCACTTCGTCGGGGTGAACATCAGGAAGAACATGGTCCCGAAGATGACACCCATCAGCCGCCACGCCGGCCCGCGGGCCACACCGGGGATTCGCTTGCGCCGCAACATGATGAACACGGCGGTGAACAGACACAGCGCGGTGATCAGGAAGCCGAATCGGCGCGACAGCGAACCGTCGACGGTCGGCAGGATGAGGTAGTAGTAGCGTAGGTTCTCGGTATACCACGCCTGACTGGGACCGATCGCAGTGCGAATCCTGGTGGCTTCCAACACCGTTGACAGTGTCTGGTCGGCGAAGACCACGGTGAGGATGACCGACCCCGCGGCCAGCATCGGGGCCACCAGAGGCCAGGTGCCGACCAGGCGATGCCTGTGCACGAAGATCCGCAGGATCGGGCGGCCACCGGCAACCAGGGCGGCCACCGCGATCAGGCCGGTGGGTTGCACCCCTAGGGTGAACGCCGCCGTGATCACCGCCAGCGCCGCGGGCGTCAGCCGGGAGGCGCACATGGAGCGCTCGATCAGCACGTAGGTGATCAGCGACCCGAGGGCGATGATCGGCTCGGGACGAAGGCCGTTGTTGAACGGCATCCACGCGGTGAGCAGCACCATGCCGGCCGCCCAGTTGGCGGCCGTGCTGCCCGTCACCGCCGGTCCCAACCGGGGCAACACCTCACGCGACAGCAGCAGCCAGCAGACCAGCCCGGCGACCAGGTCGGGCAGTCGCATCCACAGGCTGCCGTCGCTGACGTGGGTCATCAGCGCCAGCAGGTTGTAGTACCAGCCGAACGGGTCCTCCGGGCTGCCGAACCAGCGGAAGTAGTTGGACATGTATCCGGCGTGGTCGGCGACCCGGGCCATGCCCAGGATGTAGCCGTCGTCGGAGGAATTCGCGCCGATCACGTGCCACAGCAGGAAGCCGAATATCACCGTGGCGTCGATCAGCGTGAACTTGCGCCAGCGGGTCGGAATCAACCGGTGCATGCGGCGCCCGTCCAACTGGTCCAGGCGCCACAGCGCGACCAGTGCGACGATGGTGGACACGATCGCCAGCACCATCGCGACCAGTTTCAGCGTCGTGGGTGTGGTGGAGAACCGGGTGTCGATGGTCGCCGAAAACCGCAGCCCGGGCGGAGCGGGACCGGTCAGATCCGTGAACACCCCGACGATCTGCGGCCGCAGGTTGGGATCGGGGAAGCCGCCGCGCACCGGCTTGCCCGCCGGATCGGTCAACCCGACGAAGGTGGCGAAGGTGCCGGCTTGTGTGGAGGTGATCTCGATGCTGGAACATCCGGGGGCACCTGCGCCCCCGGCCGCCTGGTCCCGAGGCACGCTGGCGATCACCACATTGCGGTCGGTGACGTCGACGCGCTGGCTGCTGACGACGACGAACAACGCGTTGAGCGCGGCGTCCTTGCCCTTCTTGGGCGCCGTACTCAGGACCACTCCGCCGTCGGGCGGCAGGTCGCGCACCACCGAGCACGGTACGGTCGCCGTCACGTCGACCGGCGTCAGCGAAATCAGCGGTGCGGTAACGCTGTTCAATTGGCCGTTTTGCGGCCAGTTCAGCATCGCGGTGGTCTGCACAATGGGCATCAGCGGTGTCGTGACCGACAGCACGAAACCGATCAGCCCCGCGATCGTCGCGACCCACCGCATCACCCGCACATCGTCACGGGTGCCCGCTTGGTCTGCGCGATTCATGACGCTCACGGGGCGGTTCACGGCAGGGCCCGAATCGGTCCCTGCCGGCTCCAGCCGGGCACTGTAATCACACCCTGTTCGATGACGGCGTCCGGCGCCTGATCAGCCGGGACCAAGGCGTAGTACTGCTCGACCGATCCCCAGTCGCGATACCAGTCGCCGCGCAGGTACGTCGAGATCGTCGAGGTGCGCAGCATTGCCTGAGTGAACAGGAACGGGCCGCCGGTCTCGCTGGCCTGCCACCCATTCGACGACGCCGCCGTCTGTTTGTGGTCGGGCAGGATGCGGTACTGCGGAAGTTCGGCAACGCCAAGGTGTTCGGAGAACGGCCGCTGGCAGGGGAAGTTTGCGGCGGTCGCGATGTCCATCAGCACCGGCGTGTGCGATCCGATCAATTGCTGCAGGGTCTGCAGCACCGGGACACGCGGCGGCGTGAACGCGAACCACTGCTCGGAGCTCAGGTTCGGGTCGTAGGCGACGATGCGCGCCACGTTGGCCTCCGGCGGCGCCCAGGCCAGCGGGAACCGCAGGTTGCGCCACGCCGGCTGCGGCCCGATGTCGATCGGCTGCACCTCCGCGAGCGGCTGGGTGGTGCCGTCGGGCCGGGTGACGCCCCACTGCAATTTCAGCGACTGCCCGTACGTGAAGGTGCCATCCTCTTTGTACGACCAGATAGCACCGGCGGCGGAGACCACCACCAGCGGCCGGTCCGGACTGCGCTCTTTCCAATCGGGAGGCAACTGGTACCAGGCCGAGGTCGCGGTGGCGGCCAGCGAATTTTCGCCGTAGCTGCCCATCACCGGCGTGCGGGCCGGGTCGAGGCCGAACGGTAGTGCCGCGTGCGACCCGTTCACCCCGACCGGGCCTTTCCCGCCGGCCGTGCCCGCGGAGTCACTCATGGTGGCGTTGGGCTTGTTGGGTGACGCGTCGGAATTCACCACCCCCGGTTTGGTCACCACCGGGTCGGACCTCAGGTCATCGCCCACCCCTTCCGGCTTGAAGCCGACGGGGTTGATCCCCCCGAGCGGGCCCGCGGGCCCGAACTGCTGTCCCGGAACCGGCTGTAGCAGGCCCGCATTCGGGTCCGGCTCGGCCAGCACGTCATCGCCCATCGCGCAGCTGGTGGACGATAGCCCCGATGTGATTGCGGCCAGGTTGGCCTTGGCGGTGGTGTAGAGCGGGTAGCGGAAGACGGCGCCCTTGGCCAGCGAGCCGACCTCGCCCAGGACCATGATCGAGGCCACGACGAGCAGCGGGGTGGAGGCCAGCACGCGGTTGCGCCGGTTGTTTTTGACCTCGGTGTGCCCGGCGTAGTCCATGCGGAAGTGATACCAGGCGGCCAGGAGCCCGGTCAGGATCGACAGCGTCAGGAACATCGACGTCACCGGGTGGCTGGCGATGACGGGCTCGATGTCATACCACGGGACCCCGTAGTTGTTGACCCCGAACCAGCCGTTGATCCCCGAGGTCGCCCACGCCAGCACGAACAGCAGTGCGGTGACGTACAGCGTGAGATTGCGGCGGCTGTGCAGGCCGATGCGGGCGAAGATGAACGCCGTGACCGCGCCCAGGGCGCCGGCCAGTCCGGCGAATGCGCCGAACTGCACTGCCCACTTCGTCGGCGTGAAATGCAGCAGCAGCAGGCCGATCGCGGTGGTACCGATCAACCGCCACGCCGGGCCGCTGGCCAGGCCCGGGACCCGGCCGCGGCGCAGCAACACCACGAGCACCCCGAACAGGCACAGCAGCATCACCAGCACCGCGAATCGCCGCGACATCGATCCCTCGGCGTTGCTCTCCACCGTGAGGAAGTAGTAGCGCAGGAAGTCCTGGTACCACGCGATCGTCGGACCGACCGCGTACTTGATGCGAGCCGACTCGGCGACCGCGGCCAACGTTTCACTGCGGAACACCACCACGGTGATCAGCGACAACGCGGCCGCCAGGGCCGCCAGCGGAGCCAGCAGCCCGTCGGTGGCCCGGCGCCGCCGGATCGTCCGGGCGATGGCCCGGGCCCCGGTCAGCAGCGCGGCCAGGGCGATCAATCCCTGCGGCGCCAGCGTCGCGGTGAGCATCGCCACCACGATCGCGACCGCGGCGGGAGCGAGCCGCCCCAGCGCGATCGCGCGTTCCACCAACACCCAGGTGACTAGCACGCCCAGCGCGATCAGCGGCTCGGGCCGCAGGCCGTTGTTGAATGGCAGCCAGGCGGCCAGGAATACCGCGCCCGCGGTCAGCACCGCTACCCGGTTGGTCGCCAGGCCGCCCTTTCCCGGTCCCAGCCGCCGCAGCATCCAATGGCCGATGATCAGCCAGCACGCGATGCCGGCCAGCGTGGCCGGTAGCCGCATCCACACACCGGCGGTGCTCACCGCCGCCAATTTGGACAGCACTCCCAGATACCAGTCGAACGGTGCCTCCGTCGTCCCGAAGTAGCGGTAGTAGTTGGCGACGTAGCCGGCTTTCGGCGCGACCCGGGCGATGGTCAGGTTGTAGCCGTCATCCGACGAGGTGGCGCCGATGACATGCCACAGCAGCAGTGTTGCGATCACTCCCAGGTCGGCGATCCAGTTCGTGACACCCACGCGCCACCGCGAGACGCGGTGCTCACGCGGCCGGTAGCGGGACAGCCAGGCAATCGGGGAGCGCCAGTTGATGAGGGTGGCGCCTCGGCTGTGGCGGTCCAGAGTGGCCAGCGCGAGGATCGCGACCAGGACCGCCAGCACGGCTAAGACCATCACGATCTTCTTGATGGCGGTGGGCGCCGTGATGAATCGGGTGTCGATGTCGACGCGGGCCGACAACCCCGGCTGGGCGGGCACCTTCAGGTCCGTGAATATCCCGCCGACCTGGGGTTTCTTCTCGGCCGGCAGGATCCCGGAGGCGCCGGGTATGCCGACGAAGTCCGCGCCCGCTCCGCCGGCGTCGGCCCAGGTGTGCAGCACGCTGCAGGCTCCGGAGGCGACCGCCGTGCGCTGTGCCACGGCGGCCACCGTGTCCCGGAACGCCACGACGATCACGTCTTTATCGGCGCGCACGAACAGCCCGTTTTTGCCGGTGTCGACGCCACCGGTCGGCAGGGTCGAGACCACTAAGCCGCCGCTGGTGGGCAGAGTGGCCATCGCCGCGCAAGGGATGGAGATGTCGAGCGCGCGCGGCGCCCCGGACACCAGTGGTGCGGTGACCTGGGTGACGTGCCCGTCCGCGATGCTCTGAGGCCACAGCACGGTCGCCGTGGTCTGCTTCACCGGAAGCAACGGGACGATCGCGCACGACAACAGGCCCACGATCCCCGCGACGACGGCGATCAAGCGCGAGATCCGTTGCGATCGCTCATTACCGTCGGGGGGCACGAGGGTCGATCGTAAGCGACGCCGCTTTGTCCGGTGGGGATGCACGGCCGCGCAGCGCTCACCAGCATGTAGTACGTTTCGGGGGAGAGACCCACCATGAGCGCACCGCCGAGGCAATGTCGTCAACAGCCGCGTCCGGGTGTGCGAACACACGGGTGCGGCTGCCCACCGCCTCCTCGCCGTCGAGCGGCTGATAACACTGCTCAACGACGTCGTCGGGACGATCGGGCAACGCGATAGCGCCGAAGATCCCCGACGTGGCTCGCCGCGCGACAAAACCGTCAAAGCGGGCTGCATCGCGTCGATGCGTCCAAAATAGGGGCTTTAGGCCGTCGTAACCCGGGAGGCTGGCAGCGCGATGAGGAACCCAGGTCTCGGGTTTGGTGTCCTGGGGCCGTTACTGATGACGGCCAACGGGACTCCGGTGCCGTTGGGCGCCCCGAAACAGCGGGCGGTGCTGGCCATGCTCCTGATAAACCGCAACCGGCCGGTGTCCGTCGACTCGTTGATCGATGGGGTGTGGGGCCGGGATCCGGTGCCGGCAGCGCGGACCAGCATTCAGTCCTACGTGTCCACCCTGCGCCGGCTACTCCGTAGCGCTGGGTGCCACCCGTACACGGTGCTCGCGAGCGCACCGCCGGGGTATCAACTCAGCGTCGCTGACGCCGACTGCGATCTGGGGCGTTTCCGCACCGAAAAGAACGCCGGAGTGCGGGCCGCCGCCGCGGGACGATGGGAGGAAGCCAGCAGTCGCCTGACGGCCGCGCTGGGCGAATGGCGCGGGCCAGTCCTCGACGACTTACGCGATTTCGCCTTCGTCGATGCATTCGCCGCCGCCCTCATGGAAGACAAGGTGGCCGCGCACACCGCCCTTGCCGAGGCGGAGATAGCCTGTGGACGCCCCGGAGGCGTCATCGGTGAGCTCGAAGCGCTCACCGCGCAATACCCCTACCACGAGCCGCTGTGGGCGCAACTGATCACCGCCTACTACGTCACCGAGCGCCAATCCGACGCCCTCCGCGCCTATCGGCGGCTGAGGACGGCGCTGGCCGACGGGCTTGGCATTGACCCGGGTCCCACCGTGAGTGCATTGCACGAGCGGATCCTGCGTCAGGAGCCGTTAGGCATCAAACGGCCCAAACAGATCGCCCTGACCACCCACCGGCAAAGCGTCGCACCGTGGGGACCGGCCGCCCCGGGGATGCCGGCGGTCAGCGGACCCGCTATCGCCCGGCTGCGCGACAAGGCCGGACGCCAATACCTGCTCAACGGCGCGACCACCCGGATTGGGCGCCTTGAAGACAACGACATCGTTCTCGACGACACTGAGGTCAGCCGCCATCATGCCGTAATTGTCGACACCGGAACGGGTTTCGTGATCACCGATCTGCGCTCGACGAATGGTGTTGAGGTGCAGGGCCGCCGCATACACCCCAGCGCCACCCTCACCGATGGTGACCACATTTGCATCGGCAGCAGCGAGTTCATCTTCGAAATCCGCTCAGCCTGAGGGTTATTCGCCCAGCCGGGCGGTCGGCCATCGCCATGCGGAGCGCTCCGCCGGTCGGCAATGAGGGGCTACCGAATCCGCGCAGGAGGACCTGCGGTTTTCGCCTCTCGGCCGCTGGCTGAGCGAAACGCAAGAATTTCGCAAGAATTTCTCGAAGATATGGCAAGCCGGCTGCGGCAACCTTGGTGTCATCGGCCACCACGACCGACCCGGAATTCACAGATAAGGAATCACAACCATGAACGCCAACAACATCGCCGACGCAGACGCCAAACCAGACACCAAGGCGAAGAAGGTCTCCAAGCTCCGCATTGCGGCAGGTGTCGTCTTGGGTACCGTCGCCCTGTCACTTGCCGGATCGCTGGTGCCGGCCGTCGCATCCGCTGATCCGTATGTTCCATTCAGCGGACCCCTCCACCCGCTGCGCCATTACGCCGCTGACGTCCTGCACCCCGTCTGGTCCATAACACACCCGCTGCGCGCCCTTATCCCCTGAGCCAACAGCACCCCTTCTGCCCCGCTTCCAGATTGACACCGGCATCAACTGGGCGCGGGGCAGAAGCTTGTTGTGCCTCTAGTGCCTGAGCGGTGCCGGGTTCCACAGTCCGCTGCGCGTCGCCGTCCCCAGCTGGAGCTGCGCGGGCCGGGCATCGGGGTAGTAGGGCGTCAACCGTTGCAACGCGCCCCAGTCCCGCGACCAGTCGTCTTTTAAGTAACTGGCCACCGTGGTCGCCTTGAGCAGCAGCTCGGTGACGCCCAGCGGGCCGCCGCCGTTGTTGTCCATCACCGGCGAATTGGCTTCGGCGCCGAATCGGTCCGGCAGAATGCGCCATTTCGGTGTCTCGTCGACGCCGTTTTGATGGCCGAACGGTCGCTGGCACGGGAACGCCAGTCCGACCAGCCAGTCCAGGAACACCGGGTCCCGCGAGTCCACCACATCCTGCAGCGTGCGCAGCTGCGGAATTCGCGGCGGCGTGAGCGCAATCCAGTGTTGGGGCGCCAGATCTTCGTCGTTGGCGACCAGGCGGATCTGGGTGGCGCTGGTCGGGATCGCGGACAGTGCTAACCGCAGGTTGCGCCAGGCCGGCGACGCCCCGACGTCAGCGAACTGGAACGACCCGCCGGGGTGTCCGCCGGCCGCTTGGTCATCGGTGGCCCACTGCACCTGGACCTCGCGGGGGTCGAAGCGGCCGGCCGCACTCACGACCAGCAGCGGTCCCGCCTTGTCCCGTGCCGGAAGTCGGTACCAACCGGACCGCAGCCTGGCGGGAATCTGGATGCCGGACCGCCAGCTGCCCAGCACCGGTGTGCGGGCCGGATCCAGGTTGTAGGGCAGCTGAGCGCGGGAGCCGTTGATTCCCGGTGCGGCGCTGGTACCGCCTTCGGTGCCGGCCTCGCTATCGGTGACCAGCCCGTCGTCGTTGACGAAACTCCGGTCACCCGGGCGTTCCATCACCGGGTCCGCGCGCACGTCAGCCGGAATACCGTTGGGCGTGAAGGCTTCCGACAGGCCGGCGCCCAGAGCGTCGGCCACCGGGCCCGTCACCGGGGGCAGCATGCCGGCGTTGGGATCCTGCTCCACCAGCACATCCTCGGCCAGTCCGCAGGTCTTGCCGGTCCCCAAAACCGGGAACGCCTGCAGGTTCGACCGGCCCACCGACCACGCCGGATACTGGTCGGTCATGCCCAGGGTCAGCGACATCACCTCGAAGATCACCAGTAGCCATGCGGCAATCGCCAACGGGGACTGAATGATTGCGGCGAGCCGTTTGCCATACCGGGTTCGCTCGATGTTCAAAGATCTGTTATCGGTAGCCGTGAAGTGGAACCACGCCGCCGCCAGCAGCACCAGCACGGTCAGGCCGAGCAGCATGGTGGCAAAGGCGTAATGCCATTGCGGAAACGAATTCGACCATGGCACACCGAAATTGGACACGTACCACCAGCCGTTGACGCTGGCGAAGGACAACGCCATCAAGAACAGCACCACGGCGGTGAACACGGTGCGGTTGCGGCGCGAGCGCATGGCCCCGGCCGTGACCGCGACCGCGGCCAGCGCCCCCAGAGATCCGGCCAGCCCGGCGAACACCCCGAAGTGGTGTGTCCATTTGGTGGGAGTGAACATCATCGCGAGGAACGAGATAATGGTGATGCCGATGATGCGGCGGCTTGGTCCGGTGGCCGTGCCCGGAATTTTGCCCTTGCGCAACGACATTGCCACCGATATCCCGAGCGCGAGAATCAGCGCCAGCACCGCGAAGCGTCGGGCAACTGACCCGTCGGGGCTGGCCATGAACAGCCGCTCGTAGCGGAGGTGCTCGTCGAACCAGCTCAGGCTGGGCCCGACGGCACGCTTGAGAGCGGTGGCCTGGATCTCGCCGGCCAGGGTCTGGTCGCGGAAGATCAGGATCGCCGTGACGGTGGCCGCAGCCACGATGGGGGCGACCAGCGGCAGTCCACCGAACTGCCTGGACCTGCGGTGCAGGATGGTGCGCAGCGGCCCGATCGCGACCAGCAGCGCACCGATTGAGGCGATACCGGTCGGCCCGGAGAATAGGGTCAGTGCGCCGATGATGCAGGCGATCGCCACCGGCAACAGCCTGCTGGTGGCCACGGCGCGCTCCACCGAACACCAGGTCAGGAGGATGCCGAGCGCGATGATCGGCTCGGGCCGCAGGCCGTTGTCGAGCGGTAACCAGACCGCCAGGAACATGCCCGCCGCCGTCCACGCCGCGGCCCGGTTCTTCTTGACGGCGTCGCCCAGCCGCGGGATGACTTCACGGCTGATCAGCCACCAGCACATCAGCGCCAATACCAGGGTGGGCAACCGCATCCAGATGCTGGTGGTGCTGACATGCGCCCACACCGCCAGCAGGTCGTAGTACCAACCGAACGGCGCTTCGGGGGTACCGAACCAGCGGTAGTAGTTGGCCATATAACCGGCGTGCTCGGATACCCGGGCCATGGTCAGGATGTAGCCGTCGTCGGAGGTGTTCGCGCCGACGAAATGCCACCACCCCAGCACGGCGATGACGAGGGCATCCAGGCCGCCGATCGACCACCACCGCGAAGGCAGGAAGTGGCGGTGCCGGATGCCGTCGGCGGTGTCGAGAATGTGCAGCGCGATCAGGGCCGCAGCGGTCAGCACCAGCCCGAGGATCATCGCGGCCAGTTTCAGCGGGGTGGGCCTGCTGCTGTAACGGGTGTCGATGGTCGCTGACAAGCTCAGGCCAGACGGCGCCGGCCCGGCCAGATCGGTGAATATGCCCACGATTTGCGGCCGGAAGTCGTAGCCGCTGCGCTCGCCGCGCAGCGGTGAGCCGGGGTGCTCGGCGTTGGGCCCTTGCTTCAGGCCTACGAATTCGGCGGTGACCCGCTCGGCGTGCGCGGTAAAGGTCAGGCGCTGGCAGGCCGGGCTGAGCACCTGGCTCAACGGGGCAGAGACCACCGGCACGTTGCGCACCACGAGCACCAGATCGTCATTGGCGCGCAGAATCAGTAGCCCGCGGTCGACGGCCTTGGGGGCCTGCTTGGGCACTGTCGACAACAGCACCGTCTTGCCCGAGTTCTGTGGTCCGGCCAGCCCGGCGGCGGCCGCACACGGCACGGTGATGTTCAAATCGGTGGCCACGTAGCCGATCAGCGGTGCCTCGACGCTTTCGAACGTCCCGTTCTGCGGCCAGTTCAGTTGGGCGGTGGTCTGGTTCACCGGCAGCACAGGTGTGGCGATCGCCAGCAGGGCCCCGAGCAGACCGGCGACGATAGCAACCACCCGAGCGATCCGGCGATTAGCTCCCGTGTCGCTCACGGAGGTAGATGGTAGTTCTTCGGCCGTTTTCGGCGGGGTTGCGGTGGCCATCAGCCGCCTGTCACTGGCTGGACCGACGGCCTGCGAATGGCCAGCACGAACGGGCCGATGCTGTCGACGACGAAACGCGGATTGGCGAATAGGGTGGCCCGCAGATCGACGGTGTACCGCCGGACATTGGGCTGGTTGGGATACACGTCCTCAGCCAGCCGCAGGGTGTAGTTGCCGTTCGCGCCGCGGCGCATGAGAAACACCGTGGGCGGCGCCCAGGGCGACGTGTCCAGCGCGTGGATCAACTCGTCGGAGGTCTTGAGCTTGGACCACTTCGTGATCTGCGCGGCCCGCAGGTCGAACTGCGCCAGCGGGTTGGCGTAGTGCGACGTCAGCCCCTGAAATCCCCAATAGGGGTAGTAGGACAGGAAGCTGTAGTCGGCGGTCATCACCACGGTCTGATCCCGCGGTTTGCCGGTCACCTGCATGATGGCGGCGTCGATGGCCGGGTAAAACTTCTCCGAGCCCGGCGGACGCCGGTCGCCGCGCTGGCCGTGGCCGTCGGTGTCGGTGTAGGCGATCGTGAGATCCGGCCGCAGCACGTCGGGAATGTCTTGGCTGAACGCGATCGCGGCGGCCAGCCCGATGGCGCCGGCCACCGGGACTACCGCTCTTTCCAAGGCCCGGCCCCAGCCCCGTTCGCGGCCGTAGGCCGCTAACGCTTGAGTGGTCTCGACGAAGCCGAACGCCCCGGCGGCGACCAGCAGCACGGTCAACGTGGGCTGCAGCCGAAACGACAGCAGAGTGGTGCGCGCCAGCGTGGTCAGCATCGACAACAGGGACCACAGATAGATGGACAGCACGCCGACGGCTAAGGCGCCCGCTCGCACCGACGAACGGGCACGCATCACCAGCCACAGGGTGCCCAGCATGCAGACGGCTCCCAGCAGCGAGAACTGCAGCATCGGGAAGGTCAGCTCGGAGCCGTCGGCCGGCAGGTAATGGAAGGCGCTGCCGCTGTTGCTGACCGGGCTGTGGGCTGCGCGCAACAGAAACGGCATCCAGGTGGTGCTCGCGATGGCCGCTGCGATAACCGCGATGACGGCCAGCCGGCGCAACGGGTCGAACGCGTCCCTGACGCTGCCCTGCCGCCAGCGCAGGCCGGCCAGCAGCAGCGCCATCAGCGCAAACGTGAACGCGCTGAGGCCCACCAGCAGGTTGTACCAGGTGGCCGCGAGGCCGAGGAATATCCCGGCGCCCACCACCGCCGCCCAGCCGCCCGCCCTCAGCTCGAGCGTGACGCTGTCGTCACGCTCGGCCTCCAGCGTGACTGTGGCGTGACGCTCGCGGGCCCGCAGACCCGACCAGGTCAGCACCAGCATCGGCGGCAGTACCATCGTGATCATCGCGGCGTACGGCTCGGGCGAGCCGTAGGCCAGCGTCGCTGCCGCGGTCGCGGTCGTGACGATCAGCGCGTACTCGAAGCGGATCATCCGCCACCACAGCACCAGCGCGACGGCGACCGCGACGGTGATCGAGGTGATGGCCCACGGCTTGAAGATTTCCCAGGCCGGTGTTCCGGTCAGCGCCGCGACCCGCCCGCCGATCCAGAACCAGCCCGGCGGGTAGAACGGCGGCAGCCCGATATAGGTCATGTCCTGCAGTGCGGGGCTGTCGGCGAACCGGGTCAGGTACTCGGTGCGGAACTGCTGGTCGACGGAGATGCCGAACAGATACAGCCTGGTGGCCCCCAGCGGCATGCCCAGCGTCACGACGGTGAACGCCGACACGAACACCAGCCCGCCCAGCCGGGCGAGCAGCCGATAAGAGCGCCGGTGCCCGCCACGCCGCCACACCCAGCCGATAGCGACCAGCCCGGCCAGGCAGCCGACCTGCCCGACGGTGGTCAGCGCGTGCAGTTGGTTGGACGACGGAAAGGCCGGCCACTGGACCCCGGCAATGGCGATCAGCGACACCACCGCGACTCCTGTGGCCGCCACCGCCGCCAGGGCCATCTGACCGAGACTGGCCAGTGCGTTGCGCATGGTTATATTGGCAGCTTGCGGAAGATGCTCCGCGGGATGTGTCGCAACACCATCATCACATACCGGAATGCTGCTGGTGCCCAAACCAATTCCTTACCCTTTGCGGCCGCGGTCACCGCGAGGTTGGCGACGTACTCCTTGTCGACGGTTAGTGGAGCTTCCTTGACATGGGCGCTCATCCGGGTACGCACCTGACCGGGACGGATCA
Source organism: uncultured Actinomycetota bacterium (assembly GCA_963848535.1). Lineage (GTDB taxonomy): Bacteria > Actinomycetota > Actinomycetes > Mycobacteriales > Mycobacteriaceae > Mycobacterium. The sequence continues at coordinate 52,916 of CAWKEM010000002.1, read as the reverse complement.
CCAGAACGTGAACTCCATACTCGCGCAACGCCTCTGACAAGCCCAGGTAGAACCCGTCCAGGCCGGCCTTGGTGGAACCGTAGACGAAGTTGGATCGGCGGACCCGCTCTCCGGCCACCGTGCTCATCGCGATGATCTGACCGAAGCCCTGGGCGCGCATCTTCTCGCCCAGCAACACTCCCACCGAAACCGCTGCGGTGTAGTTGATTTCGGCGATCTGCACGGCTTTGCGCTGGTCTTGCCACAGTTCTTCGGCGTCCCCGAGTAAACCGAACGCCACAATGGCCACGTCGACGTCGCCACCCGCGAACGCCTGGTCGATCATCTTCGGATGACTCTCGGGATCGGTGGCTTCGAAATCGATCAGCTCCACCGACCGGGCGCCCGCCGCCTTCATCTGCGCCACCGCGTCCTCGCGGCCCGGGTCATTGGGCATGGCGGCCAGCACGATACGCGCGTGCGCGTTCTGCAGGTAACGTTCGCAGATGGCCAGCCCGATCTCGGACGTGCCGCCAAGCAGCAGGATGGTCTGTGGATTTCCTACGGCGTCGAGCACCATCTAGAGCAACTCCAAACGTCGGGCCATGTCGGAGGCGAACACCCGCAAGGGGTCGACCTTGCGGCGCACGGCGATCCACTCGTCGATGCGCGGGTACATGGCTTGAAAGGTGTCGGCACTCACGCGCGAGTCCTTGGCGGTATAAACCCGCCCGCCGAATTCCAGTACCCGACGGTCGAGTTCGTTGAGGAATGCGTTGAGCCCCGGCTTGATCTGGAAGTCGACGCAGACGTTCCAGCCCGGAATGGGGAAGCTCAGCGGTGCGCGGTTGCCAGGCCCGAAGAGCTTGAACACGTTGAGGAACGAATAGTGGCCGGAGCGCTGGATGTCGTTCATGATGCCCTTGAATTCCTCTACGGCTTCGACTGGCACCACGAACTGGTATTGCCCGAAACCGACCGAACCGTAGGCACGGTTCCATTCCCCGACCATGTCCAATGGGTGGTAAAACTGCGTCAAATTCTGAACCTTGCCGCGGTAGGTGCCGGATTTCCGGTACCAAAGCTCGGTCATCGCGCCGAAGATCAGCTTATTGCCAAGCCCGTTGGGGAAGATGTCGGGCGCCGTAAAGAATTGTGGTGCATCGAATTTCAGGGGATTGCGTTGCAGCTTCTCCGGCAGCTGGTCGAGCCTTGCCAACGAGCCGCGGGAGATGGCCGCGCGTCCGAGCTTCGGTGGCGGGCTGATGGCATCGAACCAGGCGCTGGAGTACGTGTAGTTGGCCTCGCTGCCGTCGCTGTGAAACGCGATGGTCTCGTCGAGGCTGGGGGTGACGTCGCCGTCGGCGATGAAATACGCTGTCTCCGTGGGTGTCATCTTGACGGTGGCCCGCAGGATGATGCCGGTCAGGCCGTTGCCCCCGACCGTGGCCCAGAACAGCACGGAACCCTCACCAGCTGGGGTGAGGTGGCGGATCTGACCGTCCGCGGTCAACAGCTCCATGCTGCGCACGTGGTTGCCGAAGCTACCCGCGCTGTGATGGTTCTTGCCGTGGATATCGGAGGCGATCGCGCCTCCGATGGTGACCTGCCGGGTTCCCGGTAGCACCGGGACCCACAGCCCGAACGGCAGGGCAGCTTTCATCAGCTGGTCGAGGTTGACCCCGGCGTCAAGGTCGGCCAACCCGGTGTCGGCGCTTATCGAGTGGATGGTGTGCAGCTGGGTCATATCGATCACCAGGCCGCCGCCGTTTTGCGCGTTGTCACCGTAGGACCGGCCCAGCCCACGTGCGATAACCCCCCTACCGCCTGAGTCGGCGACCCGGGCCACCGCCTTAGCGATCACCTCGGGATCGGGCGTATGGAGCACGTCTGCCACCGACGGCGCGGTGCGGCCCCACCCGGTCAGCCGGGTGGGCTTGGTAAAAGCCGTCGGGGAAGCGTCAGTGCTCGACATCGTCAAAGAGGGTACCGCCTGGCGGCTCGGCTCAGCGGATGCGGAAGATCACGGCTCGCTGAACGATGAAGTTAATTACCGTCGCGGTGCCCTGCGCGACCACGAACGCAACCGGGATCGCCCACCCCCGGTAGTGCAAAAGTGCAAGGCACAGATGGTTGAGCCCGACCTGAACGGCGAAGGTAATGAGGTAGAGAACCATGACCGCGATGAACCGGGCGGTGCTCGGTGCCGCCTGAAACGTCCATCGGCGATTGATGAGATAGGCGGTGATGGTGCCGATGACGACGCTGATGAATTTCGACAGGTCAACCTGCAAGCCCACCGCTTTGTACAGCGTCACGTAGACGCTGAAATCGACGATCGCCGCCAGACCACCGGTGATAACGAAACGCCACACTTGCGTCGTCAGATCCAGGTGCGATCGCGGCGCGGCACCGGACTCAAGGGGGAGCAAGGGGGGTTCCATTGGGGGGAGTCTAACGGGGCCACCGGGCGCCCCGGGCGCGCTAATTGGGCAGCTTGACCGCGATCAATTCGACCTGGTTCTCGCCTTGCGGCGTCGAGTAGGTCACCGTGTCGCCCGGCTGATGTCCGGCAAGGGCCTGGGCCAACGGACTGCGAGCGGTCAACGTCTCAGCTTCCCGGCCGGCGGGTGTCTCTTCGACGATGGAGATGACGTACATCGTGACGACTTCACCGTCAGGGAATCGCACGGTCACCTCGGTACCGCCGGGGAGCGTTGTGGATTCGTCGGAGTTCGACGGCCCGGCCCGCAATCGCCGGTCCAGTTCATTGATCCGCTCTGTAAGGACGACCAGTTCGTCGGCGCGCTGTATCGCCTCGGCCGCGTCCCCGTGATCACCCACCATGCCGCGATCGTTTTTGACTTCGCCCTCAAGGCGATAATGCCGCTGCCGCAGCCGCTCCAGCTCCGCGGCGAGGTTCTCCCGCGCCGCATCCGCCGCTGATTGGACTTTTTTGCCCACGTCCCTCGACCTTTCGCAGCGCACCCGCAACCTGTTTGTCCCGGAGCGCTCTGGTGATTTGTAGCGTTTCAGTGTTGCACCACCATCGGGTGGCCGCCACCGGTATCCGGCAAGAAGTCTCAGTCAGTTATACACATGATCAAGGGTTAGTCGTGATGCTTTTCTCACCGCGGTAATTCCGCCGCGGTGAGCAGAGAAAAGAGTGCACCAGGATCGCTCTCCAGATGAGCCGGCTGGCTTACCCGAGTTACACCCGGGCGCATCCAATCTCACTGAATCGGATTATCAACCCTTCAGTGGCCACGACTTAAAACCCCATTGCCGAGTCGGCCGGCGACGCAGGCGTCAAAAGGTGTTGTGGGACAAGGCCGGCACGCTCTACCGACTGGCGCGGCGCAAACCCATTGCGGCGCAGCGCCCGAGGGGCAAGCTAGCGTTGCTCGAAGGATGGTGTCGGCGTCGGCGGCAATGCGGACTTGGCTGATGCCGGCCGGAAAGAACAGGATCCCAGCGAGTTTGGTGACGTGGTAGTGGACGGCTTTACCTTCTTGCCCGAGTGGATTCCATCGCGGGTCCGCGCGAGGCGGCGCTAGATCTGGCCATGGTTGGGCGGCGGGATACCCGCGAGTTCCCAGGCTCCGATGTGGTGGTATTTCCAGTCGACCGGATCATGCACGCTGTGCGTACGAGCGTTGCGCCAGTGACGGTCCAGGTCGAAGCGTCGGTCGGTGCCGCTGGTGCCGGTGAGCGCAAACACCTGGCTGGCCACGTCAACGGCGACATCGCTGCCGAAAGCCTTGGCCTGCGCCACCGCGATCGACCCGTGCGCGGCGGCCTTGGCGTCAGCCGGCCGGAGCCCCACCTCTTCAAGCACCTCGGCGGCCCAGCGGAGCAGCTGGGTCGCGGCCCGTGTCCGGGTGGTGAGCTCGCCGAAGCGCAGCACGGTATGGGGATCGTCGGTGGCGCTGCTGACCTGCCCGAATCGCACCGCCTCGAAGAACGGCCGGCTTCGGGTGCGGATGAACTCGCCGGCATCGGCCAGGGCGCCCTCGGCGATGCCGACCTCGATCGCCGTGTGGACCAACTGCGCCCTGGCGCCAAGTAGTTGCGGGCCGGTAAAGGCCGACCAGTACGGCACCACCAGCTTTGGATCGACGCGAACCCCGTCCAAGGTGGTCGTCCCGCTGACCGTGGCCCGCTGACCCATCGCGGCCCAGTCCTCATCGACGGCCACACCCGGGGCGTCGCGCTCCACGAATGCCAGCACCAAGCGACCGTCGGGGTCGAGCGCGCTGGCCGCCAGCCAGCGCGAGGTGATCGCGCCAGTGCAGTAGTACTTGACGCCCTCCAGCCGGTAGGCCGTGCCGTCAGGCACCAGGCGGGTCTTCAGGTCCTGGGCATGATGCCCGCCGCGCTCGGCCAGCACCGGTGCGATGCGCCCACCCTCGACCACTGCGGGCAGGATCCGTTCACGCTGATACGGCGTACCCAGCAAGGCAAGGATGTCGACGGCCAGGAGATGACCCTGCGGGATCTGGGCCAGTGCCGGGTCCGCGGTGGCGATCATCCGGATCACCTCTGCCACCGTGCGCGGTCCCAGTCCGGCGCCGCCGTCGGCCGCCGGCACCGTGATTGTCGGCAGGCCGGAGCGGTCGAAGCCGGCCAGCTCGGCACGCGGCACGGCGCCGGCCCGATCCCGGTCGGCCGCGCCGGGCCGGACGGCGGCGGCGAACGCCTCAGCGGCCGCGACGGCCTCCGCGTGACTACCGAAGGGCTCTAAGCCCAGTGGACAGTCCACGTCGGCGTTCACGACACCACCACCGGCGCGGCCGGCGCCGCGGCGGGGTCGAGGCCGGCGGCGATCTCCAATTCCCGTACCAGCGGCAGCACCTGTCGGCCGAACGCATCAACTTCCTCGTGGTAGTGCAGAAACCCGGCCAGGATCAGATCGACACCCAACTTGCGGTAGGCGACGATGCGCTCGGCGACCTGTTCGGCGGTGCCGATCAGCTGGGTACGAAAGCCGTCGTTGTACTGAACCAGGTCCTCGAAGCCGGAGTTGGCCCACATGCCGCGCTTGTCGGGGGCGGTGGTGTCGGCGGTGATGACAGACATGGGGCTACTCCCGGGACTAAGTGGTGTAGCCGCGGGCAAACCCAGTCCGGCCAGTTTGCAACGAGATATAACCTGGGTTGTATGCCCGCCGCAAAGCGCGGGGCGCGATGCCGGCCATGCCGGGACGCGCCTGACCATTCGTTTATCAGCTCATCCCAATAAACTCCAAGTTGATTCGAATAGTCATGTTTTCAGGGGCGCGGGGTCGCCGCCGAGGAGCTGTGGCCTGCGTGCGCACGCTCGCGCGCCCTCGGGGTGTCGCCGGATCGAGCCCACACTCTGATGGCGACTGAGCTCGCTAGCGACCCGGGCACCGCGATGTATGAGGCGAAACGTGTCGGTGGCAACCAGATTCGTAGCCGCGAGTACAGGCGGCTGAACGGTCCCAGAACCGACGGCGATACCGCTGTTTGATGGCGCGCTTAGTCGCCTCAAGGGTCGACAGCGTTGGCGGTACGAAGTCATCTGAAGTAGAGCCTTTCGGCTCTAGGGGCTGCGTCCGCGGTTGCGTGACCGTGAATTCAAGCCGCGTGCCCAGCAGAAAGCGATGAATCCCAATGAGCGCTCACCTTCGCGATCGACTCAGATCAACGTGCACCGTGCTGTCCGTAGTGGGCTTTGCGGTACTGGGCGCCCCACCGGCCTGGGCCGATGGCGGATCGGGTCGACCGCAGGCTACCCCGGTGCAGAAGGCCGAAAATCTGATCCGTCCAGCAGTGATCTACCTGAACCAGGACGTGAGCGCTTACGTGGGGGATAACAAGGGATGGTTCACCGATGTGGAACAACCGGTCAAGCTGGGCTTCCGGTGTACCGGTTTCGTGGTCAATACGTCAGGCTATGTGGCGACGGCCGGCCACTGCGTGGATCCCGGCGCGGAGGGGATGCGGGGCGAAATCATCAAGGCGATCGTGCAGAAGGACGCCCAGCAGGATCCGTCGATCGACCCCGACAAGCTCTTTGATTACGGGATGGCGAATTGGAAGATCGAGGGCCAGGTCGGCGGATCCCCGATTGACCAGACCTTCACCGTTCTGAGCGGTGGCGCCGTGGGGGTGAAGCCGCAATCCCTTCCCGCCAGGGTCGTCGACTTCCGTCCGGTGTCACAGGGCGATGTGGCGCTGTTGAAGGTGGAGACCAGCGACATGGCTTCGAGCGAGCTCGCCACAGACACCGAAGTGCAGGTCGGTGAACAGATCATCTCCGTCGGTTATCCCGGTAGCACGGATCAGATCACCGACCCGTCGATGGATCCCGACAACAAGGATGGCACCGTCAGCGCCAAGAAGACCGCCGGATCCGTGCCCGTCTATGAGACCAACGCCGCGTTGTCGGGCGGAATGAGCGGCGGGCCAACCGTCGGGCTCGACGGCCGGGTTGTGGGCATCAACAGCCGCGGGCCCGCAGGAGAGACGCAGCCGTTCAACTTCATCGCGCCCGCATCAGGGCTCACCGAGTTGCTTAACCGGTCCGGGGTCAAGGCCGGGCTGGGTCCCCTCGACGTCCAGTTCCGCAAAGGCCTCAACGATTACTACGCCGGCCATTACACATCGGCGATCGCTACCTTCGACAAGATTCTTGCGCTGGCGCCTAGCTACCAGCAGGCCGCCGTATTCAAGACGAACGCAACCAAGGCCCGCGACCAATTCGGGGACGTGTCGACCTCGTCGCCCTTGAAGACGATTCTTTACGTCGTCGGCGGTGTTGTCGTGCTGGCGGCTGCGGTGGTTGCGATGGTGCTGGTTTGGCGCCGCAAAAACCGCCGGTATCGCGGACCCACAGGCGGGCCAACAGTTTTCACCGGTCCGACCCAGGGTCCCGCACCTACCTCCGGCCCGATACCGGTTTCCCCCGCCGCAGAACCACCCAGCGGTTGGCCCGGTTCCTCGTCGCCTGGCGCGTCGGTGGAGCAGACGGGGGCGACGCCGGTTGGGGTTGCAGATCACCCGCCCGCAACGGGTCCGCTGACCTTCGACTCGAGCACCGAGGTCGCCGCTCGCGCCGGTGGCGACGGCAAGACACCCACTGACGAGGGCATCAAGATCGAGCAACTCAAAACGCTGGTGGCGCTTCGGGATTCCGGCGCGCTGACCGAAGCGGAATTCGAGGCCGAGAAGCACAGAATCCTCGACGGGCGTTAATAGCGGGTGGCGAGGTAGTACACGTCCGAGTGTGGCTGCCGACAACGTCGCATGGTTGGATCGGTGATGACATGCCCCGCATCTTTATGAGTCATTCGAGCTTGGATAACCGGCAACCGATGACATTGCGGTAGTGGCTGGTTGAGCAGGACCCCCGTTGGCCGACCGGATCTTCCTCGACTCGCATCCAGACGTCGGAATCCAGCCGGGTGAGCGCTGGAAGGATCCGCTGCGGCAAGCGAGCGTCAGCTGCGAGGCCGTGATCTGCCTCCTGTCGGCGAACTGGGAGGTCTCTACTGCGTGCAACACCGAGTACCGTTCGCGGAGTACTTCAGCAAGCTGATTTTGAGCGCCCGGATCGACCCCGTTAAACGGCGAGCTGCCGTGTCCGGCATGGCGATGACAGCGATGCTCGCGACGCACAGGTCGAGGCTCCTGACCTTGGAAACAATAGGGTGGAGTCATGCCGAAGGAAAAGTTACCCAGGGAAGCCGACGACGCGTAAATATAGCCGGAGTGATTCCGCCGCGCTGGATGACCTTGGCGGTGGTGTTTCGCTCATTTCTCGCGTAGCTAAATGCAGATCGCGTCGCGTACGTCGTTTAGACCCAATAAGGAACCCGGGCGCGGTATTGGCGCATCGCGAAGCCCGCCAGCACCCAGCCGATGGTGGTCAGCACCACCACCACGGCCCAGTGCCGCAATTCCTGATGGGCGCCCAGCAACGGGGCGCGAACAATATCGAGATAGTGCAGCAGCGGGTTGAGTTCGACGATGCTCGACCAGCGGCCGGCGCCCTGCTGCCGCAACGTGTCGTCGTTCCAGATGATCGGCGTCATGAAGAACAGCAGCTGCACGACCGAGAACAGCAATGGACCGATGTCGCGGTAGCGGGTCGCCAGGATGCCGAAACACAGTGACACCCATACGCAGTTGAGCACGATCAGTCCCAGCGCCGGGATGACCGAGAGATCGGCCCATGACCACGGCTTGGGAAAGATGATCGCAACGACGACGTAGATGACGATGTTGTGCGCGAACAGGATCATCTGCCGCCACACCAGCCGGTAGACGTGCACGCTCAGCGGCGTCGGCAATTGCTTGATCAGTCCCTCGTTGGCGACGAACACGTCGGCGCCCTCCAGGATGGCGGCGTTGATCATGTTCCAGATGATCAGCCCCAGCGTCACGTACGGCAGGTGCACGGACAGCTCGAGGTGGAACAGCTTCGAATACAGGCCGCCCATCGCGACGGCTGTGGTTCCGGTCGCGATGGTGATCCAGAACGGTCCCAGTACCGAGCGGCGGTAGCGCTGTTTGATGTCCTGCCAGCCCAGGTGCAGCCACAGTTCGTGACGACGAAAGCCGTCGGCCAGATCGCCTCGGGCGCGGGCAAGTGTCCGCGACTGTGCCGCCGCGTCGATGAACGTCATGCGGTTCCTCCAGCGTCCGGTTTGCCGAATTGCTCCCGGCGTCCCAAGCGGCGCAATCGAATCCATTCCCGCAGGCCCTTGGGATCGCGGCGGGTCACCAGGAAGAACCAGCCGAACCGGAGCCATTCCTGAGCCAGCAGTTTGCGCAGTCCTGGTTGCGCCAGCAGGTAGCCGCGGTTGCGGTAGGTGAAGAACCGCTTGGTGGCATCGTCGGGATACTGGGTGTGCATCCGGCCTCCCAGAATCGGGCGGAATTCGTCGGATCCGCAGGGATGCAGGTAGACCGCGTCCAGGCAGGTGCCGAACGGCAAACCCGAGCGCACCAGCCGGCGGTGCATCTCCACCTCGTCACCCCGGATGAACAGCCGCAGGTCCGGGACACCGATCGCTTCCAGGGTGGATGCCCGAAACAGCGCGCCGTTGAACAACGACGCGATCCCGCGCAGCAGATCCTGCCCGGCTTCGGTACGTAATTCGCTTGCGCGCCTGCGCCATACCAGGCCGCGTCGCAGCGGAAACGCCAGCCGCTGCGGGTCGTCCATATTGCACACCATCGGTGAAACCTCGGCCAGCCCGTACTTCTCGGCGCAAGCCAGCAGGGTCGCCAGGACGTGAGAGTCCTGCGGGCGCCCGTCGTCGTCGGCCAGCCACACCCAATCGGCCCCCTGCGCCAACGCGTGCAACATACCGAGCGCGAAACCACCTGCGCCACCGAGGTTTCGGTGAGACCCCAAATAGGTGGTCGGAATCGGCTGGCCGGCGACCAGATCACGGACCCGGCTGGCGCCGGAACCATCGTTATCGACAACGACCAAATGATCTGGTAACCGGGTTTGGGTGCTCAGCACATCCAGCGACTTGGCCAGCTCGTCGGGGCGCCGGTGGGTGACGACGACGGCGAAGACGGACTCACTCATCCCCGGGCACTCTTTGCGCCAGCGGCTTGTCGGCCCGGGTCGCGTGCTGGGTCTCGGCCAGCACCTCGCGGACGTGCCGGGCCGCGTCCTCACCCTCATAAGCGCGCACCACGTCTTCGATGCCGCCGGACATCCGGATGACTCCGTGGTCGATCCACATCGCGGTCTTGCACAGCCGGGCCAGGAAATCGTTGGAGTGGCTGGCGAAAACCAGGATTCCGGAACGCTCCACCAGGCTCTGCAACCGGGACTGTGCCTTCTTCAGGAAGTCGGCGTCCACCGCGCCGATGCCTTCGTCGAGCAGCAAGATCTCGGGGTCGATGCTGGTGACCACGCCCATCGCCAGCCGGACCCGCATCCCGGTGGAGTAGGTGCGCAGCGGCATCGACAAGTAATCACCCAGCTCGGTGAACTCCGCGATCTCGTCGACCTTGGACAGCATCTGCTTACGGGTCTGCCCGAGGAACAGGCCGCGGATGATGATGTTCTCGTAGCCGGAGATCTCGGGGTCCATGCCGATCCCGAGATCGAAGACCGGCGCGACCCGACCGGTGACCTTCGCCCAGCCCCGAGTGGGTTCGTAGATGCCCGAAAGCAGGCGCAGCAGAGTCGATTTCCCGGCCCCGTTGTGGCCGACCAGGCCGACCCGGTCGCCCAACTCAAGCGACATGGTGATGTCTCGCAATGCCTCGATCACAACCACGTTGGAGTTGGTGCGGCCGATCGTGCCGCCGGCCTTGCCCAGGAAGGCCTTCTTCAGGGAACGCGACTTGGCGTCGAAGATGGGAAATTCCACCCACGCATTGTGTGTCTCGATATGAGGACCAGGACCCGGCACCATGAACTACTTAAGTCTGCTTACAGGTACTGCCCGTGTCCGGCCCCGCCCTGCCCCGGTTTGCCCATGCCCGGAGGGAGGGCGCCCTGGCGCATCTGTTCCAGCTGCGCGCGGGCAGCCATCTGCTGGGCGAACAGCGCCGTCTGGATGCCGTGGAACAGCCCTTCCAGCCAGCCGACCAGTTGTGCCTGGGCGATGCGCAGTTCGGCATCCGACGGTGTGGTGTCTTCGCTGAACGGCAGGGTGAGGCGATCGAGTTCCTCGCGAAGTTCCGGTGCCAGGCCGTCTTCGAGTTCGCGGATGCTGGTGGCGTGGATCTCGCGCAGGCGGTTGCGGCTGGCGTCGTCGAGCGGTGCGGCACGCACTTCCTCGAGCAGTTGCTTGATCATGGTGCCGATTCGCATCACCTTGGCAGGCTGCTCGACCAGATCGGTCAGGGAGTGCCCCTCTGAGTCCTCTTCAGGTGCCGTCATGATCCGCGGATCGACGCCGCCGATGATCTCGACGCCGTCGTCCTCGTTGCCGGTACTCAATCCATCACCATCCTTTGCGGAACTAAGAGTGTGACGCCGCGGCATTTCCGCGCCATTCGTAGATTCGGGCTCCACCGTTGTCGTAGATCATCACCCACGACTTCGATTTGTCCAGTGACACTAGTCCTTCGGGTACCGCAAACCCCCGGACCGTCGGCGTGCTGGTCAGGATGTAGCGGATGTTGAGTGCCTTGATCGCCTCGACCACCCGCGGATCGGAGTCACCTCTGTTGGCATAGGCCCAGAAGAAGAACCGGTAGTGGCCGGGGCCCATCTGCTGTGGGAAGTCGTAGTGGGTCCACAGCGGGTGCAGGTCGGCAACGGCGTACATCCACGCGGTGCCGTCGGTGTTGCCGTTGCCGATCAGGGTGCTGTGGGCACCGGGCAGCGTGGCCAGATAGGCCATGGCCATGAGGTCTCGCTGGTCGATCATCACCGAGTCGTATTTGTCCCCGAACAAGACCAGGTGCCGGTAAAAGTAGTGCCGGGCAGCGAAGACGGTGGTCACCACCAGCAAAACGGCCGTTGCCGAGACCCAGACCGGCGCGGGCAGCGGTTTGAACCGGTCGGTGACACGCTTGGCGCCGGCCACCACCACCATGACGATCGCGAACAGCGCAATACCTGCCATCGGCGTCAGCAGCAGTGTGATGGCGGCCGAGATCCGGCGCGGATCTTTGTAGAAAAACTCGCCGAATCCCCCGGCCAGCGTCCCGACCGGGCCACGCAGCGGGTTTCCCGCGTCGACGTCCACCACGACCAGCAGCAACCAGACCGCCAGTGGCCACCAGATCCTCTTGCTCAGGAGAATGATCCCGCCCAGGCCTGCTAGCACGATCAGCGCGTACTGGACCGGGAAGTCGTTGAGGTGGCGAGAGTGCTGGAAAATGGCGTTGAAAATTCCTTGCTTCTTACTGAGGTGGGTGAGGAAAGAGTGCCCGGCAATGATGTCTTCTTGTTGCCGGACACTGATGAACTGTGGCAACAGGATCAACCCGACAGCCGCAGCAACCCCCGCCAATGTCAAGGAATCAGCGAACCGGCTACGCACCGGATGCCACAACGCGTCCAAAAGCCACCAGGCCACCACGAACAGGATGACGATGAACCCGCCGGTGATGTGCACCGAGAAGGTGCCCACCAGCGCCAGAACGGCCGCCGGGATGCGGTCCCGGTGGCGCAACGTCGACATGATCAACACCATCGTCGGCACCGCGAGGCCGTAGGCGGCCAGGTTGGGCATCGCGGCGACGCCGAACTCGACGTAGGGCACCGCGGTGAACGATGCCGACAGCGCGGCCGCGGTGGCCGCCGCCCCCGCGGTACGCCATTCTGGGCTGACCGGGCGCATCAGACGCCAGGTGAGCATCGCCGCGCTGGACGGAAACAGCCACACTGACGCCGCTATCGAACTCAGGGTGTAGCCGGTGGTCGGCGCCGCCCCGGTCAGCTGACAGAACACCGCGACCAGCGCGTGGAACACCGACGGGTAATACAGCGTCTGGTGCGTTTCGACGTTGCGCAGCTCACCCATGTGGGTGGACGACGCCTGGCCGGTGTCCAGGATGAAGCGCACGGTGTTGGCGTGCCAGACGGCGTCCCAGGTGCTCGGAATGGACTGCCAGTGCACGATGCCGCGATAGGCCGCCCACATGATCAGCAGAGCGCCCAACAGCACACCGGCTGCTACCGTCGCCGCCGGCCAGCGACTGATGCCTCGGGCTTCGGCCTCGGTGTCGCGATAGCGGGCAAGCAGCAGCTGCAGGCCCGTCATCAGCAGGCACACCACGGCCAGCGTGGCCAGCGCAGTCCAACCGTTCCAAGGGATTCCGAGCGCGCCGAACGGGATGATGGCCAGCGTGACCATGCCGTAGGTCAGCACCGGACCTACCGCGATGGCGACGGGCCAGGTTAGCTGACTGATTCGTGCGACGATCGTCCCCGGCGCGATCAGCAGGATCAATGCGATCAGCGTTCCGAACCAGAGTCCCACTCGACTAGTATGGCTGGCCGGGTGACCGGACTCGGGAGGCCGCGTCTGGCGGTAACGTCTGTGGCACCCGCTACCGTCACGATTTCGCGGAAAATGCGGAAGCTCTAAGGTGGCTGGCATGGCTTACGACGTCGCCCGGGTGCGCGGACTGCATCCGTCGCTGGGTGACGGATGGGTGCATTTCGACGCACCCGCGGGGATGCTGATTCCCGATTCCGTTGCGACCACCGTTTCGACGGCTTTCCGCAGATCGGGCGCCAGCGCAGTGGGTGCACACCCGTCAGCGCAGCGCAGCGCCGCGGTCTTGGACGCGGCGCGTGCGGCGGTGGCCGACCTGTTCAATGCCGACCCGGCGGGCGTCGTGCTGGGCGCCGATCGCGCCATCTTGTTGTCATCGCTGGCCGAAGCGTCGTCCTCACGGACCGGCCTCGGCTACGAGGTGATCGTCAGCCGCCTCGACGACGAGGCCAACATCGCCCCGTGGCTGCGGGCGGCACACCGCTATGGCGCCAAGGTGAAGTGGGCCGAGGTCGACATCGAGACCGGTGAGCTGCCGACCTGGCAGTGGGAGAGCCTGATCGGGAAATCGACCAGGCTGGTCGCCGTCGCCTCCGCGTCGGCGACGCTGGGCACGGTCACCGATCTGAGGGCGATGACCAAGCTGGTACACGACGTCGGCGGGTTGGTGGTGCTCGACCATTCCGCTGCGGCGCCGTACCGATTACTCGACGTCAAAGAAACCGACGCCGACGTGGTGGCGGTCAACGCTGCCGCGTGGGGCGGACCGCCGATCGGCGCGATCGTGTTTCGCGATTCGAGGCTGATCAACTCGTTCAACTCCGTCTCCACGGATCCCTACGCCACCGGCCCGGGGCGCTTGGAGGTGGGCGGGCACCAGTTCGGTCTGCTGGCCGGGGTCGTCGCCAGCATCGAGTATCTGGCTGCACTCGACGAATCCGCCCGCGGCACCCGGCGCGAACGCCTGTCGGTGTCGATGCAATCCGCCGCCGCGTATCTGAATCGGGTGTTCGACTACCTGATGGTGTCTCTGCGGTCTCTGCCGTTGGTGATGCTGATCGGCCGTCCGGAGGTGCGGATACCGGTGGTCAGTTTCGCCGTGCACGAGGTGCCCGCCGAGCGGGTGGTGCAGCGCCTGGCGGACAACGGAATTCTGGCTGTCTCCAACAAGACTTCACGCGCACTCGACGTACTGGGCGTCAACGACATCGGCGGCGCCGTCACCGTCGGGCTGGCGCACTATTCGACGAGGGCTGAAGTGGACCAGTTGGTGCGGGCGCTGGCGTCACTGGGTTGATTCGTGCCGCGAGCGTAACGTCAGTGCGAAAATGCCGCCCTGAATTCGCAATAGCGCTACGCTCGCGATCCGGCTCTCAGCCCTCGACGGTCAGCACGATCTTCCCGGTCACCTTGCCGGCCACCAGCCGTTGGTGTGCCTCAGCGGCCTGCTGGATGGGCATGCGGGCGCCGATGATCGGCCGGACCCGCCCGTCGGCAATCATCGGCCACACCGAGGCCGTCACCGCTTGCACGATCTCGCTTTTGCTGTGCGGGCCGGTCACCGGCCGGGCCCGCAGCGTGGTGCCGATAACCCGCGCCCGTTTGCTGAGCAGCTTGCCGAGATTGAGCTCGCCCTTCACCCCGCCCTGCATGCCGATAACAACCAGCTGCCCGTCGGCGGCCAGGGCGTCGATATTGCGGTCCAGGTAGGCGGCGCCCACGATGTCGAGGATCACGTCGGCGCCGTTGGTCTCCTCCCGCAACCGTGCGACGAAGTCCTCGTCGCGGTAGTTGATGGTGATTTCGGCGCCCAACTCGCGGCAGAATTGCAGCTTCTCCGCTGATCCGGCTGTGACGGCCACCCGGGCGCCCAACGCTCGGGCGACCTGGATCGCGTGGGTTCCGATGCCGCTGGCTCCGCCGTGAACCAGCAGGAGCTGGCCTTCGCCGAGGTGAGCGATCATCACCAGGTTCGACCACACCGTGCAGGCCACTTCCGGGAGACCGGCCGCCTCGACCAGGTCGACACCGTCGGGAACCGGCATCACCTGACCGGCCGGAACGGCGACGTATTCGGCGTATCCGCCGCCGGCCAGCAAAGCGCAGACTTGTTGTCCGGCAGACCATCCGGCCACGCCCGAGCCGACGTCGGAGACGACGCCGGACGCCTCCATGCCGATGATGTCGCTTACTCCCGGTGGTGGTGGGTATTTACCGGCGGCCTGCAACAGGTCGGCGCGGTTCACGCCGGCTGCGGCGACCTTGACCAGGACCTCGCCCGGCCCGGCGGAAACATCGCGGACTTCTTGCCACGAGAATTTGTCGGAGGATTCAGCGACGATGGCGCGCATGCTGGCCCACGCTACTATCCGGCCCGGCACAGCCCGGCGGCCCTCCGAGCCAACAGGCCGCGCCGTTACCCTTATCAGCGGTGGCGTGGCAGAGCGGCCTAATGCACTCGCCTTGAAAGCGAGAGACGGCTAAAACCGTCCGGGGGTTCAAATCCCTCCGCCACCGCCGTTGTGATGTCTCGGGACATCGTGCACAGGTGTCTTGGGACATCGTTCACGGTTTTGTTTGTGGTTGGTAGTTTTTCGTCGGGTCGAGTTGGAGTTCTCGCAGTAGTTGGCCGTTGTTGGTCAGGACCCGGATGTGTAGGTCGTGGACCAATATCAGGACGTTGGTGCCGGCGTGTCTGCGGCCCATTCCTATGTGGTGGAGGCGGCTGTTGTGGCGCAGGGTGAGCTTGCCGTTGCTGTCGATGCGGTCGTGGCGGATGCGGTAGGCGCCGCTGTGCAGGGGGATGCCGGTCGGGGTTGCTTTGGGCCTTGCCAGGTAGGCCTGTTGCGGGGTGCGCCGTCCGAGCGCGCGGTGGGGTCGGACGGTGTTGTAGTAGGTGGCGAAGGTGTCGAGCTGGACTTGTAGTTGGGCGACGGTCCGGGCGGGGCTTTGGTGGGTGAGCCATTTTTTGAGGGTCTGGTGGAAGCGTTCGACCTTGCCGCAGGTCTGCGGATGGTAGGGGCGGGAGTGGCGGAAGCCGATGCCGTGGGCGTGCAGGGTGACTTCAAGGGCGACTCGGCCGGTGCCGCGGTAGCGGCCGGTGAAGACGGCTCCGTTGTCGCTGAGCAGGCTGGCCGGATTGCCGTGGGCGGCGGCGGCTTTGCGGTAGCTGCGGTCCACGTCGTGGGCTTTGAACACGGGTTGGGTGTCGCTGCCTAAGCAGAGCCGGGAATGGTCGTCGAGGATGTTGAGGATCTCGACATCGGTGCCGTCGGCGAGTGCCCAATGGGTGATGTCGAGTTGCCAGCGTTCGTTGGGTTGTTCGGCCTGGAAGCGGATGTAGCTGCTCTTGGGGCGTTTGTGCGGCTGGGGGGTGACAAAGCCTCGGGCGCAGAGGATCCGCCAGATCGTCGATACTGCAGGGCTGGTGCTGTGGCGTTGCTGGAGGTGAAACGCGATCGTGGCGGGGCCGGCTTCATGTCCATTGCGCTCGAGTTCCTTGCGGAGCTCGACGATCTCATTTTCGAGGTGTCGTGCGGTACGCCCCGGGCTGTGTAGCGGTCGCCGTGAGCGGGGTTGCAGACCGGCCTGGCCCTCGGTCAGGTAGCGCTGAACGAGGGTAATCACCCAGCGTCGCGAGACCCCGTACTCGCGGGCAACCTCACTTTTACTACGTCCTTCGACCAACACGGCCGTGACGACCAGCTGCGGCATTCCCATCGCTCAACCCTTGTCCTCGGCTGTGAACGATGTCCCGAGACAGGTGTGAACGATGTCGTGAACTCACACACCTCCGCCACCGCCGTTTTTCCGCCGCCGGGTCAGCGGGGTGTGGGGTGCAGCGTCGGCGCGTAACGCAGGACCGCGCCAATGCCGTCGGCCGGGGCGATCCGCTCGTCGGTGCGCACCAGGGACGCCCCGACGGAAGTCGCGAACAGTGGCAGCGCCTCGTCGGCCCGAATCGTCTTGGCGGGAGCGGCGCCCTGTTCGGACAGCACGTCGGCGTTCGGGGCAACGGTCGTCAGCTCTTGGTCGGCGACGACGGTCAGGTCCTCGATCCCGTCGACGATGATCATCGTTTCCACCGCACCCTGGCGCAGGGCTGAGCAAACGGCGCCGAGTCCCTCGGCGGCCAGCCCGGATTGGCGGCCGACCTCGGCGGTGAAGCGTTCGGCGGCATTATCGATGACGTTCAGCCGTCGCTTGACGAACTCGGCTTCGATGGCCCGCTGAACCTGTTCCTGGTCGTGTCCGCCGTGTCGTGCGCCCACCTGTAGCGGGACCGCCCGGTCGCGCATCCGTTCCGGCAGTGTTGCCAGCAGATCCGAGCGGGATCGAACCTCACCGACCACGAAGATCAACTCGATGGCCGTGTCCTCCATGAGCTCACCGACCCGGTCGGCGACAGCCCGCAGGTTCTTTCGGGCGGCTTCGTCGGTGCGTAGCTGGCGATCGCCGTATCCCGCGGTTTCAGCTCCGGAGGCTTTGTGTACGGAGTAGCCGCCGCCGTCGACGGTTTCGGATCGCAGAGTGCCGTCGATGCGGGTGGCGATTTCGGCGCCGGTGTGGTCGACCACCACCAACAGATGGTCCGGATGGTCGAAGCCGAGTTCCAGAATGGGCACGATGTAGGGCAAGTCAGAGACGCGCACGACCGTCTCGGCGGTGGGCCTGATCAGGTGCTCGTTGGCCAGGACGCCCTCGGCGGTGGCTACCACTGCGCGGCCGCTGCGCCCGATGGGCGCCCGCAAACCCATTACGGCCTGCCCGATCTCGATGGTGACGGATTCCCCGGCGCCCTGCTGCTCGAGCTGTTCGCACAGCGCACGCCACTTGAGGTCGAGCTGAGCGGCGGCATCGTGGGTGTCATGCGAGTCGTCGAAGTAAACCGACGCGAATGGCCCGGGTGCGTCCAGCAACCGACGGAAGCGGTCAGATTCCATGCCTTGGGGTTGCCCGCCGAGTCCAGGCGCAAACACCGTCAGCTGCGATCACCCTCGGTGTCGTCGAAGAAGGACCACTCGCCGTCGTGATTGACTTCCGCCAGCAAAGAGCACTCGGTAAGCAGCCGTGCCCTGCGTGGTCAACCGGTGGGCATCTCGGCGGCGATCATGTCCATCAGGGCGGTGTAGCGGCGGCCTTCGGGATCCCGCCCGGGCTTGCCGCTGCTGACCAACCCGGCGGCCAGTCCGCGCTCGGGGTCGGCCCAGATCGCGATGTTGACCAGGCCGAGATGACCGAACGCGGCGGGCGCGTTGCGCCCGAACGGTCCGAACCGGTCCGTTCCCAGGATGAACCCGGTACCCCAACGAGCCGGCATCAGCCCGACGGAGAAATCCGGTCGCAACCGCCGGGATTCGGCGACCGCACCGCGCAGGGTTTCCGGGCTCATCACTCGTACGCCGTCGAGTTCGCCGCCCCGACGCCAGATTTCAGCCAACCGTGACATCTCGTTCGCGGTCGACACCGTGTTGGACGACGGGATGATGGTGGTGAGGAACCCCGGAGTGTTGGTGTACGGGATGATCTCGTGCACGGTTCCGCCGATCGCCTTGCGGAAAATCTGGGCGATAACCGGGGGCAACGGACGGCCGGTGGCGTGACTCGGCGCGACCAAGGGCAGGTCTTCTTTGGCGACGCCGAAGTTGGTCCACCGGAAGCCCAGCGGGTCGAGGATCTCGGTGGCGAGGATCTCGCGGATTTCCTTGCCGGTGGCCGCGTGGACGATCTCGCGCATCAGCGGCCCCCAGGTCAGCGCGTGGTAGATGTGGACCAATCCCGGCCGGTAGACCGGCCGCAGTTCGCCGAGCATCTGTTGGGCGTATTCGTGGTCGTCCGCGCGCTTGAGGTCCGGCTTGGGCCCGGTCGGAAACGGCACACCGGCACTGTGGGTCAACACGTGCCGGATCGTGGTGCGATGCTTGCCGTGGCTGGTGTAGCCGGGGATGTAGTCGCAGACGCGGTCATCGAGTGAGAAGACGCCTCGCTCGACGAGCATGTGCACGACGGTCGCGGTCACGGCCTTGGCCGCCGAATACACACAGAACGGTGTGTCCGTCGTGACGGGAATCTGCTCGGCATCGGGCGGATCGGTGGGTGCGTTGCCCCAGCCATGGCCGATCGCGCGGTTGAGCACCACTTTCCCGTGCCGTCGGATGCACAACTGGATCGCCGGGTGCATGCCGGCCTGGTACCAGTGGCGCGCGGCCTGCCAGATCCGATCGACGGCAGCGCTGTCAATTTCGGAGTGGTCCTCGTCGCCGATCGCCGTCACCGGGTCCAAGTCGGCCGGGACGCGGATCCTGCCGTCAGCGGTCACCGGCGCCGCTCCTCTTCATCACTTCGCTCCGCATCGTCGCCGGCGCGGGTCATGTTCGCCACCCCCGCGAGGGTACGTGCCGGCGCACTACTCCCCGGTGAACTGTGGCGGACGCTTGGCGAACGTCGCCGAGATGCCTTCGGTCAGGTCCTTGGACGGCAGGAAGGCCGCGTTCCAGGCCGCCACGTAGCGCAGGCTCTCCGAGACCGCGGAAATGCGTTGCTGGTCAAGGACGTCCTTGATGCCGTGCACGGTCAGCGGTGGGTTGGCGGCGATCTCGGCGGCGGTGGCGTGGGCGGCGGCCAGCGTCGCATCGGCGTCGGCGAACACATCGTTGACCAGGCCGATCTTCTCGGCGCGGTGCGCGTCGATATCCTTGCCGGTCAGTGCGAGCTCGCGCAGGTGTCCGTCGTTCAAGATCAATGGCAGGCGGGCCAGGCTGCCGACGTCGGCGACGATGGCCAGTTTGACCTCGCGGACCGAGAACTTGGCGTCAGTGCTGGCATAGCGGATGTCGACCGCCGAGATCAGGTCGACGCCGCCCCCGATGCACCAGCCGTGCACCGACGCGATGGTGGGGGTGCGGCAGTCGGCGACGGCGTTGATGGCCTTTTGCATCCGTAGCACCTCGCGGTGGAAATCCGCGCGCGCGCGGGCCAGCGCGCCGTCGGCCAGCAGCGAGGTGAACGACCCCCCCATCGCGGGCACATCCAGGCCGTAGCTGAAGTTCTTGCCCGATCCGGTGATGACGATGGCCCGCACCTCACGGTCGGCGTCCAGTGCTGCGAACAGCTCTGGCATCTCCGACCAGAAGGCGGGTCCCATCGCGTTGCCCTTGCCTGGTCCGATCAGCGTCACCTGTGCAACCTGGTCTTTGATTTCGACGGTGACGGATTCGTATGTCTCGCCCATATCGAGACCGTAGCGTGGTGCTTATGTCTCCTGATTTGCGACCCGGACCGGATTCCCCACCGACCGACGAGTTGGACAGCGCCGAAGCGTCGCTGCGGGTGCTGCAGCGAGTGCTGCACACCATCGCCGGCGACGACATGTCCCGCCAAACACCGTGCACAGAATTCAACGTGGCGCAGTTGACCGGGCATCTGCTGAACTCGATCAAGGCCATCGGCGGCATGGCGGGGGCGGACATTCCGGATGTGTCGGCAAGCGATGATTCCGTGGAACGGCAGGTCGTCGCCGCGGCCCGGCCGGCCCTGGACGCGTGGCACCGCCGGGGGCTCGACGGCAACGTGCCCTTCGGCAACGGCGAGATGCCCGCCAAGGATGCCTGCGCCATCCTGTCGCTCGAATTCCTCGTCCACGCCTGGGATTACGCCGCGGCGGTGGGACATGACGTCAAGGCCCAGGAACCGCTGGGCGAATACGTGTTGCGGTTGGCCCGCAAGGTGATCAGGCCGGAGGTACGCGGCATGGCCGGATTCGGGGACCCAGTCGACGTGCCCGCAGATGCCGACGCCCTGGACCAACTGCTGGCGTTCACCGGCCGCGACCCGGCCAGATAGCTTTGTGCCCCGGCGCCCCTGCCGAACGTGAGGCCAGCGTCACCCTGGTCGTCGAGCGTGAAGCCAGCGTCACGCTCGAGCCCGGGTGCTACACCCGTTCCAGGTAGAAGTAGTAATACCGGCCGTTATCCAGGACGCCCTTGCCGTTCATGATGCCCATCACCGCGTCGTCGTCGATCTTTTTGAAGTGATCGTGTACGGGCTGGCCGTCGTAGACCATCGTTGCGGTGACTTCACCGCGGAAGTCCTCCAGCCACAGGCTGGCCTCGCCCTTGCCCATCGCCACGTTGGAGAACTTGTTCCCGTCGGCGTCCAGACAGACCAACGGCTGGACGTCGCCGGCCGATTTGAACGTCTTGCCGAACCACCCGGCCTTCTCGAGCTGGCCGTTCATCTTGTGGCCGGTACGGAACTCGCCGCCCTTCCACTCGCCGATCATTGCGTCGATGGTCGCGGGCTCAAGGGTCGCCCAGAATTCGTCGAGCTCGGCATCGGGGATGTCGCCGCTGCGTTCTTTGAACTCGGTGAACATCTTTCGGGGCAGGCTCACTGACTACTCCTTACGGTTCGGTGTGGGCGATCCAGTCGCGGGCAAACCGCAACAGGGCGTCGTTTTCTTCCGGTGCTCCGATGGTGACGCGTACACCGTCGGGCGCGAACGGGCGCACCACCAGGCGCGCATTGGCCGCCTGCTCCACGAAGTCCATGGTGCGGGGTCCCAGCGGAAGCCAGACGAAGTTGGCCTGCGTGGGTGGCAGGGTGTACCCGGCGTCTCGCAAACCGGCGCTGACCCGGGCGCGCTCGACGACCAGTGCGTCGGTGCGGGCCAGTAGCTCGTCGGCGACGTCCAGTGCGGCGATGGCGGCGGCCTGCGAGACGTTCGTCACGGAGAACGGCACGAAGACCTTGTCCAGTGCGGTGATCAGGTCGGGATGGCCTATTGCGTAGCCGACGCGTAACCCCGCCAGCCCGTACGCCTTCGAAAAGGTCCGCAGCACAACGACGTTGTCGTGGGCGCGGGCCAACTCCAAGCTGTCCGGTGCCATGCCGTCGCGGATGTATTCGACGTAGGCCTCGTCGATGGCGATCAGGATGTGCGGCGGAACCGCATCGACGAAGCGGGTCAGGGCGTCCGGGTTGACGACCGTGGACGTCGGATTGTTGGGGTTGCAGACGAAGATCAGCCGGGTGCGCTCGGTGATCGCGGCAAGCATTGCGTCGAGGTCGTGGGTGTGGTCGGTCAACGGCACTTTGACGGAGGTTGCACCGGAGACCTGGACCAGCGGCGGATACAGCTCGAAGCTGTGCCAGCCCATCACCACCTCGTCGCCGGCCGCGGCGCTGATCTGAACCAGCTGCTGGCACAAACTGACAGAGCCACAGCCGACGCTCACGTGCTCGGGAGCAAAATCCGAACCCAGGTGCTTGGCCAGCGCCGCCTTGAGCTGCACGCAGGCGTTGTCCGGGTAGCGGTTGACGTTGTCAGTGGCTTTCTCGATGGCCGTGCGGATGCTCGGCAGCGGGCCGAACACCGTCTCGTTGCTGGCCAGTTTGATAGAACCCGGCACCGTCTTGCCGGGAATATAGACCGGGAGCCCGACCAGCTCGGGGCGCAGGCGGGCGGTCACTTCGACAGCATATGTCGGCGCTGTGTACGCTATGCCTCCGGCGGTTCCGGGAGACCGGGAGACCGGGAAAGGGGTCGGGTACCCTCAGAAAGTCCGATGGAGGCGTGCCAGAGCGGCCGAATGGGGCTCACTGCTAATGAGTTGTCCCCCTCAAAGGGGACCGGAGGTTCAAATCCTCTCGCCTCCGCCACGCAAGACAACTGAAGACAGGCGCCCGTAGCTCAACGGATAGAGCATCTGACTACGGATCAGAAGGTTGGGAGTTCGAATCTCTTCGGGCGCGCTTTCTACCAGCGCAAATAGGTTCCTTGTTATCAGGCGCCGGCGGAGTTGTCACGGATTGTCACAACTCGTGCCAAACTCTGCGCGCCGTCGGCCAGCGCGTTGGGCTGCGAGTGCACATACGTTCGCATCGTGAACGCCACGTCGGCGTGGCCGAGCCAGGCCGCTATCACCGCGGCCGGGACGCCCCGCAGATGCATCGTGGTGCCGCAGGTATGGCGAGCGTCGTGCAGCCGGATCCGAGGCACACCGACCGCGGCGACGGCGTTGGCCCACATCTTGGACAGTGTGTTGGGGTGATAAGGCTGCCCGGCTTCGTTGCACACCACGTAACCGAGGTCGGCGTAGGCGGCGCCGAGTGTCAGCTTTTCGGAGGCCTGCCGTTTTTTCGCCGCTTTCAACTCGACCAACAGCGGTTCTGGGATGGGCAGCACGCGGTGGGAATCTTCCGATTTGGCGTCATCCTGCTCAACGGCCTTGCCGTCGACGCTGATTCGGGTCGGGCCAATGGTTAACGTCTTGGCGTCAAAATCGATGTTGGTCCACCGCAGCCCGCCCCGGCGGCACTAACCGCCTCAAACCCGAAGTCGAAGAATCACAAGACGACGCCGTACACCACGTCCATGGACTTGACCCTCTACAGGACCATCGAACTAGAAACAGTATGTTCGAATAGCGCGTATGGTTATCTGTTCATGAAGACTACGATGCGCCTCGTTGGTGTGTGGAGCGCTGTGGCGTTCTTCCTGTTGTGGCTAGTCGGTTTCGTTTTCTTCGCTCGCTGGATACCACCTCTGCCGCCCTCGGATGGAGCACAGCAGATAGCCGATCTCTTCCGTGCCCGTGCGGTTCCGATACTTATCGGGATGGTCTTGATGAGCGTCGGATCGGCTTGTTATCTGCCATGGACCGTCGTATTGGCAGATCTGATCAAGGAGATTGAGGGCCGCTCGCATTTCCTGTTCGGAGTCCAGCTCGCCGCCGGCGTCATGGCGGCGTCGACATTCTTTTTGCCCGCGATGCTCTGGGCGACGGCGGCATTCCGGCCGGAGCGTAACCCCGAGATTACGCAGGCATTGGTGGACCTTGGCTGGTTGCTGTTCATCACTCCGATTGCCCCGTTCATCGTGCAGTATGTGACTCTGGCGATCGCAATATTCGCCGACGATCGGCCGCAGCCGGCGTTCCCGCGCTGGGTCGGCTACTTGCAACTGTGGATTAGCATCTCGTTCCTGCCCGCGTTCGGCGCGTTCTTTCTCAAACGGGGGCCGCTTGCATGGAATGGGCTGTTTGTCTGGTGGATACCGTTCGCGGTGTTTACCGCGTGGTTCTGCATCATGATTGTTGCGACCAGACGGGCGGTGCTGTTCGGTGATGGTGGGCGTGCATCCGCCGCGCCGGCGGAGCACTTGTCTTCGCATGCCCGCTAACAAGGCCGTGGATGGGCCCGGATCACCGTTCAGCCTTCGGCGCTTGAGCGGCGACGGCTTGGGCTTTTGGTGGGTTGGCCGATGATCGGGAAGGGATGACATGGCTGCCGTCACGCGTAGGGCAAAGGTCACTCGGGCGGTGCGCCGCGAGGAGATTGCTCAGCGTCTGTTCGTGATCGTTGAGCGCCTGCTCGCGGATGGTTCAGCATTTTCGGAGATCAGCGTCGAGCAGCTCATCACCGAGGCAGAGATCGCACGGTCCACGTTCTATGTGTATTTCGAGGACAAGGGTGCATTGATGGTCGAGTTGATGGACCGAGTGACCCAGGAGATCGGGGGCGCCGCGTCTGAGTGGTTCGAGCTTCCGGCCACCGCCGCTCGCAAGGATCTGCGGCAAGCCCTGTCTCGACTTGCTCAGGCATATCGGCAGCATGGGCGAATGCTGTCTGCCGTCATTGAGGCGGCGGCCTACGACCCACGTGTGCGCGACGAGTACGCGGCCGTCATGCAGCGTCGGTTCCAAGATATGAACGACAGCTTCGTTCCTCAGCAGCGCGATGGCACCATCCGCGCTGACATCGATATTCCGTCAGTCACCCCGTGGCTGGCCTGGATGTTCGAACGGGGGCTTTACCAGCTGGTTGGAGACGGTGGCGAGTTGCCCGATAGCGCGCTGGAAGGTGTGACGGCGGTGGTGTGGCAGACCCTCTACGAGGGCACACGCTGATTTTCGTCGGGTGCGTGGGCGATCGGGAGCAGCGGCCCGAGGGGTAGCTGGATCGGTCAGTGCCGCAAGGCAGCCACACGGCTGGTTGTGATTGACAGCACGTTTCGTTGCAATACATACTGTCCGAATAGAGTGTCCGAGTAATTCTTTGACCTGGTGCCTGTATCAGGATGGATCGCGAGCGGTCGAGCAGCGCCAGCAATGCTTGTGTCGTACGGATACGGCTCGAAAACATTGGCAGTAAAGGAAGGCGGGCAATGAAGCGCGCTATAGAGTTGATATGTGCCTGGGGAGGCATCGTCTTTGCGATTCTGTTTTTTGTGGGCTTCGTGGGGATCGCCCGCTTCGTCCCGCCACTGAGTCCCGCGAATACTGCGGCTCAGACGGCCGCCATCTATCGCGACCACACCAACGCCATCCGGGCCGGCCTGCTGCTGTGTTACATCGGCACGATGTTCTTTCTGGCGTTTGGTTCGGGCATTGTGGGGCAGACCCGTCGAATCAAGGGGGTCGCGCCGACCATCACGTATTTCCAGATCTCAAGTTATGCCTCGGCCGTCCTTCTGATCATCCTCCCGATCATCTGCTTCTGGACCGCTGCGTTTCGGCCGGACACCTGGTCGGACGAATCGATCAGGTTGATCAATGACTTCGGCTGGATCGGCTTCGTCATCGGATTCGCTCCCTTTGTTACCTGGGTAGTCACCGTCGGCCTCTCCATCCTCTCTGACGGCGCTGAACGTCCTCTGTATCCTCGTTGGTCGGGATACCTGAGCGTGTTTATGGGATTCGCTCAGGTCATGGCGCTGCTCCTGGTCTTTTTCAAAACCGGGCCGTTCGCATGGAACGGGCTCTTTTCCTGGTGGATACCCATGACGGACTTCTTCGCCTGGTTCGTGGTGATCACTGTGCTCACAATCAGGGCAATCAACAACACTCACTATGAGGACGAACCGGCGGTCACGGGCGCCGACGAAGGATCGGACTCAACCTCCACCAACGGGCCGCATGAGCCTCGTCCGCCGGTCGCTTCACGTGAAGCGCTGCGGTGAGCTGCCGAGTTCGCGCCCGTTTGACAAACGACTGCGCCGCGCGCTCGATGTGATGCCTGCTTTCCCGCTGTCGGTCCTATCGGTCGAGCGACGCTAGGCCTCGCCGAGGCAAGCATGCGCAATCGGAGAGTCCGGATTGTCGAGGCGGCCGCCGAAGGGAGTTGCACCCCGAGGGATTTCCCAGGTATCCGCCGGATTCCGCGAATGCACCGCCGCTGACCGAACCCCCGAAACCGCCCGCCAAGACAGGAGTATCTGCGATCGAGGTGCTTCGTGCCGGGCCGGTGCTGGGTGTTGGTTTTAGTGTCGATCACCTCGTCTGCTGTGTCTTAGATGCCTTGGAGAGACCGGTGGGGACTCGACGTCGTCCTGGTGGCGACAGCGGTCTGCCGGCAGCCCGACAGGGCAGATAGATCCGAGCGGCAATCACCGTCTTGCTCAATCTCGTCGAGACACAGCACCGTGGTTGAGTCGGCCTGGGGCGCGGTGCCGATGTTGCCATCGGTCCGTTTCCCCAGGCCGCTCGCCGAACCCGCCCTGCGTGTTTCCACGCAGCGGGCTCTCCACGGTGTCTGCCGTCAGGCGTGGTTGGCCAGGGTCCAGGGGTTGGGGATCGTGTTGCCGCGGTAGCGGTACCGACTGATGCGTACCGAGGCGAGGTTGAACAGTTCGATCCCATCCGCTGAGGGTCGCACCCAGCGGCCACCGCGGCCGGTGTGGTGTCGGCGGACGTCTCGCCAGTTCCAGCGGTGCAGTTTCTTCCGCCATCGGATTACCTTCTGCCACACGAAGTTTTCGAGGGAGCCCATGGTGTGTTTCGCGGCGCGGAATCCGAGCACACCACTTGAACGCACTGACGAAGGCAAGCTGTGTTTAGCCCCGGTGCTGGACCAGCGTTCGCGCCGGCTGCTGGCCCATCGCGTCGATTGCTACCGGGCAACCGAAAACGCACGATGAGTATCTTGGCCGCACGAGTGCTGCCGCGCACATCAGTCCCCACCAGTGATTGACAACACACCCGGCCTCGTACAAAATGTACGGATAACTTGTACGTACTGCCGGGGTCAGGGATTTTAATCTAGCTTTGATTAATCTGGCCCGGTGATCGGGCGTGACGTTCAGCCAACCACCTTGACCCTGTCAGGAGACGACATCGATGACTCAAGCCCGTTCGGCACATGCTCGCAGGCCAGTAGTTGATCGTCAGGTGATTCCGGTGGTCACCACTCCTGAGGCGATGACCGTGGACTGGTTCAGGGGCGTGCTCGACCAGGCAGGGTTATTGACTGAGTCAGATCTGGTGGCCGTAGACCTCGAACCCATCGACGGCGGGCTCATCGCCCGCATGGTTCGGGCAAAGTTGACCTACAGCGGAAAGACAAGCGCGCCGGGGTCCGTCGTGGTCAAGTTCCCGACGGATGACCCGGGCAGTTTGGGCCTGGCTCTGGCGATGGGCATGTACGAACTCGAGACACGTTTCTATCAGGACGTCGCCCCGCTGGTCCCGGACATGGGCTTGGCGACCTGCTACTTAGCTCAACTCGCCGACGACGCCGCCACATTCACCTTGGTCCTCGAGGATCTCAGTCGTGATATGCGTCCAGGTGACGTGCTGACGGCGAGCACGATCGACGAATGTGCAAGCGGGCTTGGCGAATTGGTGAAATTCCAGGCACCCCTGTGGAACTCAACGGCTGTGTCGAAACTTGAGTGGCTTGTGGACCCTCGCCGCACGATCGGCGTGTTCGACGCCCTGCCGGCAGGCTTGAAGCCGTTTATCACCCGATTCGGCGATCAACTGGACCCGGCTCACATCTCGTTGTTTGAGTCGGTGGTTCCCCGTGCGGGGGAGTGGGTGCGCAGCTGGAAGGCGCCGACAGTCGTACAGCACGGTGACTTCCGCAGCGACAACCTGATGTTCTCGACGGATCCAGACAATGCGCGTGTGGCGGTGATCGATTTCCAGACGGTCCGGCTGGGCCCTCCGGGCCTTGACCCGGCGTACTTCCTGGGATCGTCGTTGTCGACCGCGGACCGGCTCGCTTCTGAGCGCGACCTGATCGCGGACTACCACCGACGGCTGCAGAGTGCGGGTGTCGAGGGCTTTGATTTTGATGCCTGCTGGGCGGCCTACCGCGAGGGCGCGATGTATGCCGTCTTCCTTTTCGTCGGCATGGCCAGTCAAGTCGAATCCACCGAACGCGGCGACCGTGTCATCGTCGACCAGATCCGTCGCTACGCCGACATGGCACTGGAACTCGAGGCCCCGCAGGCCGCCCGGCTGGCATGACCACAGCACAAACGAAACCTGTCTGCCGCGATCGCTTCTGCGCTCTCTCGCCGATCAGCCCAACAACGAACTAGGAGCAGGACATGGCCTGGAACGACAAGATCGACCTCGCTGACGAGCAATTTCACAAGCGCAGCAACGACCCCTACTGGAGCGAGAACAGCCTGTTCGGGTTCACCGTGCCGGAGCGGAACCTGTGCGGCTTCGTCTACTTCTATTTCCGGCCGAACATGAACCTGGTCGTGGCGGGTCCGGCGATGTGGGACCACACGGGTGAGGACGTGTACAACTGTCTCTACTACGGCTGGGACCAGCACCTCGCGATCCCGGATGGCGCACAGATGTATGACTTCGAGCTATCGAACTCGCTGCGCTGCAAGATGATCGAGCCGCAGAAGGAGTACCGCCTCGGGTACGACCGCCACGGGGTGAAAATAGACCTCACCTGGACGGCTCTGGCAGAGCCGCACTACATGAAGCTCTCGAAGAGCGGCGAGGAGGACCCGGGCATCAAGAACTGGGTCGCAAGGGACGCGGACTTCTCGGTCGGGCACTACGAGCATGCTGGCTGGTTCAACGGAACGGTTGAAATCGCGGGTGAGACGATCGAAATCGACTGTGGCGCACTGCGCGACCGCGGCTGGGGACCTCGCCATGCCGACGTCAAGGATCCCCTCCGCGCCGGGTGGCCCTACGTCTTCGCCTCTGCTCAGAGCGGATGGCATCTCTATGACCCCCAGACCGCTCTCTCGTTCGACGAGGATCCCATCGACGGGACGACGGAGACGGTGACCACGGGCTTCTACATCCGCGACGGGATCAAGGCCCAGGTGGTCGAGGGCACGCGCCGGGCCACCCGTGGCCGTGACGGCCGAGTGCTCACGCAGGTCATTGACTGCGTCGACGAGCTCGGCCGCGAGTTGCACGCCGTCGGTCAGACCATGAACTGGCTGAAGTGGCCCATCAACAGCGACATCCTCAATTGGTGGTCGATGGTGAAGTGGGAGTACGACGGCCAGGTGGTCTACGGGGAGGACCAGGACTTCATGACGTTTCGGCACTACCGCAAGTACTGGCGGCGGCTGCTGGACAAGGACCCGGGACTGTTGCAATGCTTCCCGGACTCACCGGACTACCCGCCGTACCGGAAGTAGTCCGCAAGACCCGGTGGCGGCGGTGACGCGGGTCAGCGGGACACCGGTGTTCGGGATCAGTCAACCGGCCATGACCCGAGGGCACTGAGGGCCGGCTGTGACCATATGGAACAAGCATTTGGTGGAAGGACTTCTCGGATGAGTGAACAGACGCAGACGGACGCGCAGCCGTCGATGATGGAGGTATTCCGGAGCACGTGGGACACTTGCGCGCTGTTCGGGCAGCTGCGCGAACACGCGCCGGTGCTACATGTGCCCGAGCTCGACGCATGGGTGATCAGCCGCTACGACGACATCCGTGCCGTCGTCGAAGACATCGATCGGTTCGGCTGCATGCCCGGTGATCTGGTCGGCGAGGTGCCCGACGAACTCAAAGACGCCCTGCCGCACGGCTACGCTCCGTGGCAGCCGGCGCTTGTCAACACCGATCCACCAGAGCACAACCGCATTCGCAAGCTCGCCGCCAAACCGCTGACGCCGGGCGCGATCAAGGCTCGCGAGGGAGTCATTCGGGACGCGGCGAACCGCCTCATTGACGCCATTGAGGCTAATGGGCGCGCTGACCTGGTGGACAACTACGCCACACCGATGCCGGTGCACGTCCTCATCAAGATCCTGGGCGTGCCCGCGGAAGACCATCAGAAGTTCCATCAGTGGACGTTGGGCATCACCGAGTTGTTCGTCCCGACCATTTCGGACGAACGGCGGCTGGAACTGGCGCGTGATCAGGTCGCGTTCAATCAGTATCTGGAGGAAGCCATCGCGCATCGGCGGAAATCCCCCGGCGATGATCTGATCAGTGGACTGATCCTGGCCCAGGAGCAGAACGAAAAGAGCCTCACCGATCGCGAAATACTCGGTGTCGTGGGTCAGCTGGTCATCGCGGGTTTCGAGACGAGTGCTGGCGGCATCAGCTTCTCGCTGTACAAGCTGTGTGAAGATCGGGAGCTTTTTGCCAGGGTTCGCGACGACTTGTCGCTGGTGCCCAAGGTGGTGGAGGAATCGTTGCGGCGGCTCACGCCTGCGCGCGGGATCGTGCGGCGCGTGAAAGAGGACGTCGAGATCCGCGGGCACAAGATCGCGAAGGGCTCCAACATCTTCGCGATGGTGCAGTCGGCCAACAATGACGACACCGTGTTCGGCTGCCCGGAGCGGTTCGATATCGATCGCGATCCCACCGAAATGCGCAAGAGCATACATTTCGGCCTCGGTCCCCACACGTGCATCGGTCAGTGGGTGGCCCGGCTGGACATGAAAGTGGCCATAGAGGCTGCGATCACTAGACTGCCCAACCTGCGATTGGTTCCCGACCAGGAAATACGGGTGCAGCAGGGCATGATCTTCCACCGTCCCGAAAGGCTCGAATTTGAATGGGACGTGTGACCGAGCGCCCGTAAGAGCCTTGCAACCGCGCATCGAAATTCCCGAATTCGCCAGGGAGACAACGTCGATGCGAACGCTGATCATCGCCGCGGACCTGATCGGCGAGGGACTGTCCTCTCGGGAGGCCGCGGTCCCCGCGATGACCCCACCTGACTACCGCCAAAGACACTAGGAATCAAGGAGATCCGATGACAACAGCTACGTCGGCTTCCGTGGCGGCACCTACGCTGGCATTCGACCATCACTCCGCCTTCACGTCACACCATCGCGACGAAGTGCTGGCACAGGTCAGTGGCCACCCGATCTTCTGGACCGAGAGTCACGGCGGGTACTGGGTGGTGGCGTCCCACAGTCTCACCAAACGGGTTCTGCGCGATCCGGTGCTGTTCTCCTCGCTGAAGACCGAGGAGATGACCGGGGGAGTGACCATTCCCACCGTGATCGGCCCGCGCATCATCCCGGCCGAGGTCGACCCGCCGCATCACCGCAAGTTACGCAAAATCTTGATGCCCCAGTTCACCAGATCGGCAGTCGAGCGGGTCCGGCCCAGGCTGGAGGCAATGATCGCCGGCGTGATCGACGACGTCGTCGCAAAGGGCGACTTCGACGTCGTGCACGATATCGCCGATCGGATTCCGGCCGGCGCCATCGTTGAATATCTTGGCTTCCCCGAAGAAGAACGAATCCCGTTCATCAAGTCGGTACAGGCAGCCCTCAACGTCATGCCGTACGCGTCAGATCCCGATTTCGTGAACTCGCCGAAGATGAAGGAAGGTTTGGACGCACTGGGCCACGCGGTAGGTGTGATCCAGTCGCTCATCGCCCAGCGCAAGGAAAACGCCACAGACGACCTCGTCAGCCATCTCGTCAAGCCCGAATTCGAACTCGACGATGAAGAGATCCTGTGGATCACCTTCACACTGATCATCGGCGGCGCCGAGAACCCTGCGGCGATGATCGGCAATTCACTGCTGTATCTGGCGCAGGACGCCGAGTTGCGGGCCCGGCTGGCTGCCGACCACAGCCTGATTCCCGCGGCATGTGAGGAATTGATGCGACAGACGTCGTCGGCTGTTTCGTTGGCGCGCACCGCAACCCGGGACATCGACCTGGAGGGGGCGGCGATACGAAAAGGTGACCGCGTCCTGGTGTGGCTGCCCGCCGCGAACCGGGATCCGCGCGTGTTCGAACACCCGGCGGTCGTCGACATCGATCGGCCGTCGTGCCCGCACGTCGCGTTGGGCGACGGACCGCACGTCTGTCTCGGTTCGACCATGTTCAGAGTCTGGTTCGACATCATGATGCGCGAGATCCTGACCAAGATGCCCGACTTCACCGTCGATCTTGAGCGCTCCCAGCGCTTCGACGACGCCGCAACGATGTGGGGTTGGCGGACCATGCCGGCGACGATCGACACGAGACGCTCCGGACCGGACCCTCAGTAATGCATCCGACGGGGACGTCGCGGCGATGGGCCAAGTTATCGTGAACCTACCGTACGGTGCCGTCGCCCAACAGCCGTGGAGTTGGCTGTTCACCATCGTCGGCGCGATGTTCTTCCTCGCATCGGCAGCCTGGGTGGTCAGAGAATCGCGCCGGCATCAAACGGCTGTTCCGGTCTTGGCGCTCACCGGTGGCCTCGTCGCCGCCCTGGAGGAGCCGTGGATCAACACCCTCATCCAGCTTTGGTATCCGCAGGATTCGCCGCTGGTTGTTTTCACCGTGATGGACCATGCCCAGCCGCTGTATGTCTACCTCGTCTACCCGGGTTTTGTGGGGATCGGCGCATATCTGGTCTATCGCAGCCTGGTTCACCATCCCGATGGGCGACACCTGTGGTGGTTCTTCGTCGGGATCGTCCTGCTTGACATGGCGTTCGAACTGCCGACAACCGCGGTGGGCGTGTTCTATTACTACGGTGCCCAGCCCATGCAGCCCATCGCCAATGCCTGGCCGTTGTGGGTGGGCCCGATCAACGCCGCGGGTCCGGTGCTCGCGGGCGCGCTGATGTATCGCGTGAGGCGGCTTGCTAAGGGCGCGCCTCGGGCCGCGAGCTTCGTTCTGTTCCCGCCCCTGGCCTATGCGGGGGTCTACGGGGCCGCCGGCTGGCCGGTCGACATGCTGCTGAAAAGCGAAGTCCCATCGGTGGTGCGCTGGGCTGGGGCCGCGGTGACCGTCGCACTCTGCGTGACCATCGTCGCCCTGATCAGGCTAGCCGCGAATCGGGGCTGCTCCCTATCGCAGTGGGGCGATGTCACGGCCGGCAACGCGCCGATTACGGAGGTGAGGTAATCGTGGAAATCGAGGCCAGGCATGACTCGTTCCAGGCCATGAACGACGATCCGTTCTGGAGCGAGAGCGCGTACTTCCCGTTCCTGGTGCCAGAGCGGAATCTAAGCGGTTGGGTCTACATCCTTCATCGCCGCAACATGTCCAACACCGTTGCGGGCGTGGCAATCTGGGATCCAAGCGGCGATGCCTCCTACGATTGCCTCTACTACGACTGGGGTGATCCGCTACCCCTGCCAGCCGGGGCGGACATGTTCGACTTCCAGCTTTCGAACGGATTGAGGGTCGAGTGCGTTGAGCCGCTGCATGAATTCCGGCTCACCTACGACAACGCCAGCGTCGAAGTAGACCTTCAGTGGGTCGCCGTCGCCGAACCCTTTGTCGCGGAATGGGGTAAGTCCTCGCGGGCTGACGACTGGGCAACCGGCCATTACGAGCAGCGCGGCCGGATCGTGGGCCGCCTGGTGATCGCGGGTGAGTCGATCGACGTTGACTGCTGGTCAAACCGGGACCGGTCCTGGGGTCCGCGGCACTATGTCAACAATCCGGGCGGTGACTTTCCGTGGGGTATTGCCGAGGACGGCAGTGGTTTCCACGCGTTGTCGCTCGACACGCGGCCCCGCGCCTCACAGGCGGTCGGGGACGGTGCCTATGACATCGTGTTCGGCTGGTACTCGCGGGACGGAGAGGTGAGGAACTTGGTCGGAGGCACGCGACGGACAATGGCCAGGGGAACTGACGGCCGTCCGCTACGGGTGCGCGTCGAAGGCCTGGATGCCGATGGGCGTAAGATCACCGCCGAGGGGCGGTGCGTCAATTGGTTGAAATGGCATGGCTATTCGACGATGTTCCAGTGGTGGTGCATGACCGAATGGCATTTCGACGGTCGGGTGGGATGGGGTGAGGTTATGGAGTTCTACCCGATCGAGCAGGGACGGCGCCTGCTCCGGACTCCGGAACAT
The DNA here is from genome assembly GCA_963848535.1 of uncultured Actinomycetota bacterium. GTDB lineage: Bacteria > Actinomycetota > Actinomycetes > Mycobacteriales > Mycobacteriaceae > Mycobacterium. The sequence continues at coordinate 18,946 of CAWKEM010000002.1, read as the reverse complement.
CACTCGGCGGGGCAGGTGAGCTCGTGACGGCCGAGGCTGGTACCTCTGCGCATTCCGGGGCGGATGCGCGCACGACCGAGGTGACCGAGGGCGCCTCGCGGCGAAGGATCCCGGGCGAGGAAGGCGTCTGGGTGTTTGTCCTGGGCGATATGACGATCTTCGCGCTGTTCTTCGCCACGTTCATGTTTTCGCGCGGCAAGAACAGCGACGCCTTCGCCCGGGCGCACGAGAGCCTCAATGTCGCACTCGGTGCGACCAACACCGTTCTGCTGCTGACCAGCTCGCTGTTGGTCGCGCTCGGAATCCAGCGGGTGCTCTCTAATCAGCACCAGCGCTCGCCCGTGCTGTTCGGGGCGGCGTTGGCGGGCGGTCTGGGCTTCGTCGGCATCAAGGCAGTCGAATGGTCGCACCTGCTCATGGAGGGCAAGACGTTGGCCGGTAGCGATTTTTATTCGTATTACTTTATCTTCACGGGCATCCACCTTGTTCACGTGCTGCTCGGAATTGCCGTATTGACTCTGCTGATCGTCGTCAACCGACGGCCCCAGCTCAGCGCCCGCCAGGTGGTGTTGTGCGAAAGCGGTGGAATCTATTGGCACATGGTCGATCTGCTGTGGGTCGTTTTGTTTGCGCTGTTTTATCTGGTGCGGTGAGGTGTTGAGATGACCGCGACACGTCGGGTTACGGTGGTATGGCTCGCATTGCTGGCGTTGACGTTTGTCTCGTTCCTGGTCGGAGTCGAGCAAGGTGCCGGCGTCGCGTCTGCCGCGGCCATCCTGATTGTCGGTGTCGCGATGTTCAAGGTGCGGCTTATCGGCATCCATTTCATGGACGTGCGCGTAGCCCCACTCGCCCTTCGACTACTGTTCGAGGGCTACGTGGTGGTGGTGTTCGTTGTGCTGGCGACCATCGACCTCGCGGTGTCCTAAACATCCAATCAAGACGAATAGGACGTTTGACGCGCGGGCGAACGGGAGCGATCGTTTCGGGATCCCCGGCCCGACGCAGCCTGCGCGAGCTGTCGAAACAAGCGCCGCCTCGCGCCGCGGGGGTCAATGCGTGCTCGCCGCAAGGCTCTTTTGCACTTCACGGCGCCAAACCCGGACATTTTTCGATCTTCCTCGGCGCGTCGGACCTCCGATGGTTTGCCCTTGCGTGGGATCACTACGTTGGTCACGCCGAGGTCGATGAGTTACCGATCGACTTTGGCTTGGCCATAGCCGCGGTCGGCGGTGACCGTGCCCGGTGCGCGTCCAGCCCGCTTCTTGACCCGCTGCGCCGCCGAGGCAGTTGCGGCGAGTCGGCGAGGTTGCGCTGCTCGACGGTGTGATCGAGCACGATCCCGTTGTCATTGTCGACGACTTGGGCCTTGGCCCCAAATTCGACTGGCCGGCCCAGCCGGCCCTTGGCGGATCGGGCGGGCATCCCCATATCGTTTTGGCTTCCCGCCTTCGACTTTTTCGGCTGGGTTGTGGTGATGAGGTGCTGACCGCTAATGCGATTCGTCGACAACCCAGGACCTGCATGAGCGACCGATGACGGCTGAGAGCGGTGAGAGATGCTCTCAGATCCACCTCACCGCCGCCGACAATGTGGTTTTCGCGGATAGAATGTGTTCTGCCTCGTACCGCTGAAAGACCCTTGCCGCTGAAGGAGTAGTAGCCCTGCCATCTGTCACCAAGAGAACACTTCGGCGCTCCAAGGAAGAACGTCGCGAGAAGATGCAGGGACAATTACTGCGAGGCGTTGAGGGAATGCTCGCAGACGGTGAACGCTACACCGACCTCTCCATCGACCGGATTGTTTCCGCTGCCGGCATAGGGCGCTCCAACTTCTATGTTTACTTCCAAGACAAGAGCGCGCTACTGCAGGGCTTTTTCGAAGACATGGTCGCAGACCTCACCGCGCATGCCAGTCCATGGTGGCAACTACCTCCGACGGCGTCGAAAGATGAGCTGCGCGAAGCCTTTCGCGACATTTTCAGCACGTTCATGCCGCATCGGCACGTATGGGCAGCAGCCGTCGAGGCGGCCTCGTACGACGACGCGATGCATGAACGGTTCCAATTGCTCATGGACGATGCGGTCCGAGCGCTAGCGAATCACATCCGAGAAGCTCAGTCGCAGAAGTTCGCTCGCCCCGACCGTGATCCCGACACGATGGCAGCCTGGCTGCTATGGATGACAGAGCGCGGACTCTACCAACTAATTAGCCACGCCGATGCCGCGCGACTTGAGGCACTCCTGGAATCGTTCACCAACATCTACTGGGACGCACTTTACGGCTGGAAGCGCTAACCGGGTTTGGCCCGGCCGTGTCCCCACCGGAGACCTCGGCCGAGGTTTGCACCATCATCAGTGCACGCGTAAGGGCGCGCGGTCGGACTGCATGGGCACAACGCGGCCGCATTCCGGGCCGACGGGAGTCGGCTGGGCATCACACCGCAAGACCGGGCCCCTGTTGGTCCTACCCCCGTCCTGAACTTCGGTCTCGCCCCTTCCTCACCGGCCCGTTGCGGACCATCAACGACGTCGAGCATGTCACGTTGGAATGGTCGACTGGTATGTCCGTGATACTGGCACAACACCGTCGACTGCACAGCCAACTCGGCTACGTCCCACCCGACGAATACGAGGCGGCCTACTACGCCCACCCAGACGTCCCAGCAGGCGACGCCTCAACAATGAAGCCGGCATCAAACCCAGCATCAACCCAGTGATGCGTCAGGGAAGCTTTTTAGCGGCGTGCGATCAAGGTTGCCTTGCCGCCAGGCCGACCAGGTGGTCACGCCCTTGTTCTTGGCAAGTGCACGCGGCGAGAGTTCCTTGGGTCCGCGAAAACGGCGCAGCCAAAGAAAAAGAATAGGTATCGCTAGCATGGGCAGCGAAAGCACCCTGACGGCACGCGAACCGATGGGTCGGGTAATCATGAGTGTGATCTTCCCTCACCTGGCAGTGTGCGCTTCTGGAGTCGTATCCCGGCGGCAAGACCATTGTTATGGATGCCGTCACCGAGCAACGCGCCATCCTGGTTCGTTTCTATCCGACTGTCCCACAAACGACGGAACTTGATGAGGCCTTTATCGTACGGCGTATATGCGGGATTAACTCGTTCCTTGCGGTGCAGCATGATTGGAGCATCCTGAACAACGGTCGACCACTCGGCTATTGCCATACCGAAATTCAGCAGCCGCTGTAATTGCGGCCCAACTATCGGGATCCGAATCTTAGGCATGATGACGACAGACATCAGATAATGCGACGTATCGTCTACCGGCGTCCATGACGCGAAATTCGATCCCAGCTTGCCCGCGCCGAGTAGCCGGATCAAGTGCAGCGTGCCGCAATACGACTCCATAATCAGGTCGTTTGTGACCGGCGTAAGGAGATTCATCAGTTCGCGGCGATAAAACCTGCGCTTGACGTTCTCGATGCTGTACCAGCGCCGGGGCCCATGCAAAACATCTCTCATCACCATCGAGGTCGGCGTCTCTTCGGTAACAACTGTTTCGCCCCACTCAGCTGCGTCATGCGCGATCGCGAAGTGCATGCCGTCACACACATTCTCGACGAACCACTTTGCGGGAAACGGCAGGAACCACCGGTGCTGGGCGAAGACGACATCGTCTTCAGACACTTCCAGTTTCTCAAGCACATCTGGCATGTCGTGGTCTGGCTCATCAGCACCGTTCCAAAGGAAGATTGCCCCGTATCTCTCGACCACTCGAAAGTTATCGAGGCATCCGTTGCGCTGGTGGCGGGCCAGCGGCCCCGGCTGGTCGACGACCTGGCCATCTGAGCCGAAGCGCCATCCATGGAATGGGCAGCGGATCGACTTTCCCTGAACCTCGCCCCCGTACCCTAAATGCGCTCCTAGATGAGGGCAGTGAGCTGACTGACAGGAAAGGTCGCCATCGGTGTCACGCCAGAGGACGACGTCGCTCTCCAACACTCTGAGTGCCCGGACCCGCGATCGGCCAACGTCTCCGGAGAACGCGATCATCCACCACCCCTTGGGGTAGTTCGGATTGAGCGCCGCAAATTTCCTGCGAGCATCTGGCGCACCGTTCATGCTTGCTCGCGCAGGACCGCTTTCACTCGTGACTTCGGCGCCCACGGACACAGGTAACCTCCACAAATGTTCGACTAGAAGCAAGTTTAGATTGTTGCTTGAACGCGTGTCTAGCTCTAAATCCGGGCGGTGTTGAAACTCCACGAACCTCGGTGCGACTGCGACGCCCGGTTGGGCATGGTGGTGTGCAACCGCCCGGCGGGGGCAACGCCGATGATGATGTCCATGGGGGCCATGAGCCGCTCCACCGGTGCACCGGGCGACGTCCCGGCTCGGCCGCGGAGTCGCAGCCACCCCCCACCGAGCGCCGAGCGCAACGACGAAGCGGTTGCCGGTCTGCTCGGCGTAGATGAGCGTGACCAGCTGTTCATTGCGAGACTGCCGTTGGAACGGGCGGCGCGAATGGACGTTGTGAAACGTCGACCTAACGGCGGTGTGAGGGGAAGGTTTGGCCGTGATGCGAACCGGGATGGATAGCCGAGGCGCGCAAGCTCTCCACAAGCGCATCGCGATGCAGACTGTCGGTGCGGTGCTTCAAGATGAACCCGTGAGCGCCTGACGATCACGAGGACCGCCACCCGAAAACTCAACGACGAACGCGGGGCCACGCGTTAAGGCCGGATCAAAGGGACTTGGTAGGCGTCGACCGTGATCCCGACACCGCATTAGTTGGCTCTAGCCGATGCAGACTATAACGACGTCGGGCGCCGTGTTACGCATTAACCGACGCCAACTACCAGCGCAGCGCAACCTATGTCGGAAGCATTGGGCGGTACCTATCGGTGCACAAGCCGCGGAGTGACATCGTCGTAACGACACGGCTCATAGCGGGCCGGTTCGGTGGGCCACCCTTGTCAAGTGCGTACAGGCACACGAGCGCTGTTGAGCCAAATAACGATGCCATCGCCTCGCCGACATCCACAGCGATGAAGTAGCCCTCTGCAATGCCTCTCTCAAGGACCGATCGAAGCGACCCAACCACTGTCTCCTGAGTCTGCCAAATCTGGCGCTCCAGATCCTCGCTAATGAAGACCGCCCGGATCAACATCCAGGCAAGTACCGGTTTCTCTACAGCGAACGACAACACGGCATCCACAGCAGCCTGCAGTTGCTCCGGCGGCGTAACTTGCCCGGAAACGGCGGCATTAACCCTGCACCCAATCTGTCTCAGCAGGTCATCCACGAAAAACCGTGTCAGCCCGGCTGAGCCCTCGAAGTAATAGTAGAGGGTCGATCGCGGGATGCCTGCGGCCTCAACGACGTCGTTGATCTTGACTGGCCATCGACTGCTAGTGAGCTGATTGGTCACTCCCCGGAGGCGCTCGGCGATCTCATCAGGTAGCGATTTGGCCATGACTCGCATTCTGCCGGATCGATCCCTGACCTTGGCGAGTACATCGCCGTGGTGCGCCGCGACAGGCTCTTCACCAACGTCGATGTCACCGCCTTCGTGCCCGGCAATCGGCCGGCCGGGTAATCCGTCAACGTGGCACCCTCGCCACGGCGACCGCCGTGGAGCTTCGAAAGCCGTAGAGCAGAGCGCGGCGATCACGGCCCCATCAGCCGCGAGGCCCCGGCGGGACAACGACTACCTGCGCGGCGCCGGGTTGTGCGGCAGCGCCTCACCGATACTGGTTTTCACCTGGCACGTGTTGGGGTTTCATGGCCCCCACGATGGTCGCCGATATCGGCCGGCGCGCCGCCGTTGAGATAGCCGGTCATGGCACATCCCATTCGAACTCGAGGCGCTGCGGAGTGCAGAAGATGAAGCCCGGCGCCAGTGGCTTGTCCTGGTTTGGCACGAGTCGCAGGTTGGGCAGTCGGGTGATCAACAATTCCAGTGCGATCCGGATGTCCAGCCGTGCCACGGCGATGCCGATGCATTTGTGCACACCGGTGCCGAATCCCACATGCTGGCTCAGGTCGCGGTCGATGTCGAATTCCAGGGGACAATTGAACTGCTGTGGGTCATGGTTCGCCGCGCCGATGAGGACGAAGATCCGGCTTCCCTTCGGGATGGCGTGACCACTGAACTCGACGTCGCATTTGGCGACACGGAAGATACCCCTGGCCGGGTTGTACCGCCGGATCGTCTCCTCGACAACCGCTGGCAGCAGATTCGGGTCGGCACGCACGCGCTCGAAGACGTCGGGGTGTTCGCACAGCGCCGCGAGCGCCAGCCCGATCGTGCCCTGGGTGGTTTCGAAGCCGCCAGTGGTCAGTTGCGCGATGATCCCGAGGATCTCCTCTTCGCTAAGACTGCGCTCGCCTTCGCCTTGGGCGGCCTGGATGAGGCCGCTGATGATGTCGTCGCCGGGGTTGGTTTTGCGTTGCTGGATCGCGGCACGCACATAGCGGTTCAGCTCGATCTGCTCCAGGGCCAGCTCGTGGCGACGCTCAGCGGGTAGCGTCGGGACGAAAAGTTCGAAGGTGGCCAGAATCCAGCGCTTGAACCGGGCGTGATCGGCGTCGGGAAAACCGAGGATATTCGCCATCACGGTGACCGGCAGCGGCAACGCGAAGCGTTCGACGATATCTGCGTGTCCGTCGGCAATGAACGAGTCGATCAACTCGTTGGCGACGTCGCGGATCATTCCCTCGTAGCGTCCGACGGCCTTGGGCGTCAATGCTTTTTGGGCCAGCTTACGAATGCGAGTGTGCGCGGGCGGGTCGGTGTTGACGAGGGCGGGAAGGCCCAATGCGTACCCGTCGGGCAGCTCGTCGGCAAGATCGGCCGGAACCGCGCCCATCACATCGTCAGGCAGGTGACCAAATCGCTCAGGATCGCGCAGAGCAACGACGACATCGTCGTAGCGGCTGATGGCCCACATGTCCAGTGCCGGAATGTACAAAACCGGATCGTTCTCCCGGAGCAGACTGAAGATGTCGGCCATATCCCAGGTCGATCCGGTGAATGCCTCCCATAAAGCCGCCTCGGTAGGAGTCATCGCTGGCGTGGTTTCCTGAGTGGACATCGGACTCTCCTTTGAGGTGGGCTAGACCGAGCGGGGCCGGTCTAGCGCCGATTCAAACACCAGCCGAACGATGAATAGAGAGCCAGGTTTATCCAGGGAACCGCATTCCCCCTCTGTTGGACGGGGTGCGGGATATCAAGGCGACGTCCGTCGTCGTGCCAGCGCCGGCCGATTGCCATACTTGCGATGATGAGCGAGGATGCACGAAAGCTGGGAGCCTTTCTGCGGGCACGCCGCGATGGGCTGCCACCTGAGGCGGTCGGGCTCGACAGCACCGGCCGCCGGCGACGAGTGGCGGGCTTGCGCCGCGATGAAGTGGCGCAACGCGCGAACATCAGCACCGACTACTACACTCGGCTGGAACAGGCCCGGGTTCCTGCACCCTCCCCCACTGTCCTCGCCGCTCTGGTGGATGCGCTGCTGTTGGATCAGGAACAGGAACTCTACCTGCGTGATATCGCGCACCGGCACCGCACGACGCCGACATCCACGACAGGACTTCAAGTTCCGGCACGAGTGCTACGGCTGCTCGAGGACTTCGCCACCCTGCCGGCACTCGTGATGAACCCGTTCATGCACGTGCTGGCCTGGAACCACCATGCCGCCGCGTTGTTCGTCGACTTCGGTGAACTTCCCGACTCCGAGCGCAACCTGGCCCGGCTGATCTACCTCAACGAACGGCTGCGCCCTCGGTTCACCGACTGGGACGAGATCGCGCGCGCCTGCACCGCGATCATGCGAACCGGAGCAGCCCGCCACCCCGACGACGCAGAGTTCCTCGGCCTGCTCGACGAACTGCCTCGCCGCGATCCCCGCTTCGGCAGGTTCTGGCAGGCGCAGGAAGTCGCCAGACAGCCCCGCAGCCGCAGCACGTACATCCATCCCGACGTTGGCGTAATGGTGCTCGACTGGCAGATCCTCACCAGTGCAGAAAGCCCCGACCATCTCATAGCCGTGATAAGCCCAGGAGACGCTGGCCGTAGCGCAACGGCGTTCCGCGAACTCGCCCAACGACACTGACCTACCTTCCGCGAAGTACGCGCTCGCGCACCCCGTGAACTGCCCGGTTACCCCAGACCCGTAGTTGCTGCGCTGACTTACCGTTTCGCCGAAGACCGCACAGTCGCTGACGGACGATGAGGACAGGCAAGCGAGGGGCAGACGACGACGCGCTGGTGTGCCGGATCAGTCCAGCAGAGCGTAGAGAGTGTCCAGGTCGTCGACCGCGCGTGACATTCGTTCGATGTGTGCCACAGCGACCGCACGAGGCTGTAGCTCAGGCTGCAGCTTGCTGACCCCGATGGTCGCAAGCCAGTAAGCAAGGCCGTGCATCATCTGCTGGCGGTAGCTGGTCCACGCGGTGTCGTAGCTGGGTGGATCCCCGCCCTCGGTGCCGAGTCTTTCCAGATAGTGGGCCAGCAGGTCGCTTTCCCATGCTTGGCGGCTCTCCACGGTGAGTCCGCAGCTGACCGCGTAGGCAACGTCGACTGCCCACAACCCTTTTGCGCAGGCTTGCCAGTCGTAAAGGCCGATTCGGCTGTCGCCGGTGAAATACCAGTTTCGGGCATGCACGTCTTGGTGCAGGAAGGTTTGCGGTGCGTGCGCTCGTAACTCCAGCGACGCCATCAGCGCGGCCCACAGGTCGCCGCGCCGGGCTGTCAAGGCGGGTGGCATGAAGTCCGCGGCGCGGTTGAGGCCGTTGTGGAACATGCGTTTGAAGCCCATCATGTCGTTGATCCGGCGTTGGAAGTCCTCGGACCTTGCCAGCCAGGTGAACTGGGTGTCCAGCCGGGGATCCTCCCAGAGCGCGCCGTGATAGGTGGCCATCAACTCGACCATCCGCTCGGCGTTGGGCTGGTCGACTTCGGTGACGGTGGGGTCGCCGAAGGTGGCTCCTCGGGTCGCGGCGATATCCTCGAGAAGCAGCATCGAGCGGCAGGTGCGCTGATCGTAAACACCGCAGTAGCCATGCGGGGTCTCGATTTTCAGCTCGGGACGGATTCGGAGGTAAAACTCCGTCTCGCCGACCGCCAGATTGTTCAAGCCGCAGAACAACCGGGTCATCAGGTCGGGGGTGGACTTCGTGTACAGGGCGGTCGGTAACCCGGCTGCTCGACCGGCCTCGTTGTAGCGCACCAGCAGTGGGCGGCGGCTGCTGGTCCCGTCGCTGCCGGCGCCGATCTCGAAGTCCACCACTTCGGCTCCTGCGCACCCGGCGCACAGCGCGCGGGTCAGCCATGTGGTGGTGAGCTCATCCGTTGATGAGGGCACCGTCGCCGCACCCCGGAACGCAGTGGGTGTGACGAGTTCACCCAAGCGGTGTCCGATGATCCGGCTGGCGGCCCCCACGAGTTGCGCTTTGGCGGTCAGGGTCATCGGGCTACAGGCGCGCCGGGTTTTTCGGCTGCCGACGCGTGCCCAGAAACTGTCTGCGCCGGCTGCCCTTGGGGCCGGGCCAGAAAACCGACCATGGTCTGCATGATCGCGATGCCCAGGGCGACGGTGGCCAGCGAACCGAGCACGAGCACAGCCTCGGGCGGGTTTTCGGCGTGCAGGGCGCTGAAGATGGGCCAGCCCTGCGCGTAGTACGAGCCGGTGATCGTGCACAGGACGATGAGCGGAATGGCAAGCTGGCGCCAGCCCTTCAGGTACGGCATGGCCTTGTAGACGGCCGCGGCGGCGACCCACGCGGCGGCCATGTTCAGCGTCATCCAGTGGATCGGCAGCTCAAAGAACCGGAACGGTTGGTTGCCGTAGTAGGAGTAGAAGTTTCCATTGACCGCGATCAGCTCAAACACCAACTCGAGGCCGAACGACGCAGCGAACAGTTTCTGGAAGTCGCGGCGTGACCAGCCGCGCTGAGCGGCGAGAATATAGATGAACGCGGGGATTCCGAAATACAGCCCGTAGCCAAATGGGGCGAACCAGGGCATTTCGCGGCCGTAGGTGGTGAAGAGGGTGAAGTGTGACGGCGGAATGTACATGTTGCCCAGGGTGTCGACCATCGGCTCCTGGATGATGGCCAACATCCCGCCGGTCAGTATCAGGATCCCGATTGCGCTTCCGGTTTTTCGCCAGTGCAGCAGCATTCCGACCAGGCCGACCAGTACGACGCCGGCGCATGCGAGCGTGAAGATCAACTCCACGTCACTCGAGTTCGACACGACATCGCCCGGGGAAGATCCCAGCACTCCACCGGGTTGCGCAAACCAGATCAACGTCATGACCTCAGCTGCTCCTCCCGAGGGGAACGTCAGCGCCCCCTCCATCCCGCAGACCGTACAGCTTCACCACAACCCTGATCAAGGGAGCGGGTATCCCTTAAATTAGGTGGCTAGTCGATTTTTACCCAGACCTCGTCGCCGGCTACCCGGACCGGGTAAGTGGCCAGCGGACACACCGCGGGAAATTGGGTGGGCTCGCCGGTCCGCACGTCGAATGCGGCCATGTGAAGACAGCACACGATCTGATAGCCCTCGAGAGCCCCGTCTTCCCCGAGGGACCATTTCTCGTGCGTGCACGAATCGGCGGTGGCGAAAAACTGACCGTTCACCCGGTGGATAGCGATAGCCGGGTCATCGCATTTGACCTTCAGGGATTCACCGTCGGCCAGGTCATCGGTCCGGCAGCCAAGGATCTCAGCCATTACCCGCCCCTTCGGCTAAGTTGGGTCGGCGGAGTCGCGGGCTTTGGTCATACCCCACAGGCCCAGCTTGACCATGCCCTGAATGGCCTTGTCGGCGCTGCCGTCGGCGTCCGCATCCGCCAGCAACAGCCAGTTGTAGGACGACATTCCGATGATCATCCCCAGGATGACGCGAACGGCCATATCGGCGCCCTGAGTGGACATCCAGCCCCGTCGGCGGGCCTCCAGCTCGGTCATGAGCCGCATTTGGGTAATCAGCTTCTCGAAGGCGATTCGGATCCGCTGCACCATTGCCTCCGGCAGTTCGGCGCGTCCAAAGCGCATCTGGTCCAGTGCGTGCTGGTGGGCCGAGAGGTTGCCGTAGATATCCCGGATGAAGACCTCCATCAGGTCCTCGTCGGCCAGCGGCTCGGCGAGCTGACGCAGCCAGTCGTTGCCGAGTTGCTCGAAGCCCCGGACGAACGGATCGAGGACGGCCTCGGAGAACAGGTCGGCTTTGGTCTCGAAATGGCGGTACAGCACCGAGAGCGTGACCCCGGCCCGTTTGGCGACATCGCGGATCGGGGTGTTCGCGTAGCCGCGCGTACCGAACTCGGCCCTGGCGGCCTCCAGTAGTAGCGCACGCAGCTCGGCTGAGTTGCGCCGCCGCTGGGGTTCGTCCGCCCTGGCCATCATCACGATATAGTGCCACGCCGTCACTATAAGGGAACATTGAACCCTTGCATAGGGAGTGACCGATGCCTTACGGTGAGCTGGACCACTTCGCGCACCGACTGCTGGAGGCTGACCAATGCGTGATATCGAGTTGCATCCGGATGATCTTCGCAAGCTCTGCGACATGGACGAGGGTGTATTGCACCCTCAGATCTTTACCGATGAGCGGATTTATCGACTCGAGCTCGATCGAATCTTCGGCCGGGCATGGATGCTGTTGTGCCCCGAGCAGCAGATCCCGAATCCGGGAGACTATTTCAACACCTACGTCGGCGCGGACCGGGTGATTGTTGTTCGCCAGCAAGACGGTTCAATCAAGGGCCTGCTCAATCAATGCCGGCATCGCGGCAACGAGCTGGTCCGGCACGATTCGGGCAACGCCAAGATGTTCACCTGCTCCTACCATGGTTGGTCCTTCGACCAGTCGGGCAGTTTGCGCAGCGTCTCGCATGAGGACATCGTGTTTCCCGACGGCTTCGACAAGTCGGCGTGGGGTTGCGCGGCGATGGCCCAGGTGGAGACCTATAAGGGTCTGGTGTTCGGCACCTGGGATCCGACCGCGCCGCCGCTGGCGGAGTACCTCGGCGACGCCGCCTGGTATCTCGACATCGTGCTGGACCGCTTCGAGGGTGGCCTGGAGCTGATGGGCGGGGTCAACAAGTGGGTGATCAAGGCCAACTGGAAGATCATCGCCGAGCAGTTCGTCAGCGACATGCTGCACCCGGAGACTGCGCATATCTCGGCGTTCCTCGCCGTCATCCCGCCGGACGCGGACATGTCGAAGATGCAGCTGCCGACCACCGGTCGCCAATTCACCGCACCGCAGGGGCATGGGCTCGGATTGTGGACCGACGGGCCGATCCTTGAGCTGACCATCGGCAGCAATGCCCGCAAATGGTTCATGGAGGATTCGTATCCGGCCGCGGTGCAGCGGGTTGGGAAGGCCCGCGCGGATGTGCAGGCCGCGCACATGGATGTGTTCCCCACCTGCGTGGCGTTCGTCGGATTCAACCACCTGCGGGTGATCCACCCGGTAGGGCCGCATGAGTCGGAGATCTGGACCTGGCAGCTGGTGCCGACCGGGGCTCCGGCGGAGCTGAAGAAGGAATGGTCGGATAACGTCCAGCGCGCGTTCGGAGCGGGCGGGTTGTTCGAGGCCGACGACAGCGCGGTGTGGGCCGGGGTCCAGCGGACTATGAAGGGCGCCATGGGGCGGCGGTTCCCGCTCAACGTGCAGATGGGCGACCGGGAGAACAAGGGACCCGACAACGACTACCCCGGACGGGTGACCCAACGGGCCTACTCCGAAGTCGCCGCCCGCGGCTTCTACCAACGATGGATCGAAATGTTGACCTGTGAGACGTGGACCGAGATCGATGAGGCCGCCAAGGCCCGGGACGGAGTACGCCAGTGACCACCACCCTGCCGAACCAGACCGATACGCCCAGCCAGCCGCAGGTCGCCGACCTGGTGCTGCAGTACGAGGTCGCGCAGTTCTACTACGCCGAGGCCCGCGCCATCGACGAACGCAGATACACCGACTGGCTGGCACTGTTCAGCGAGGACACCCGCTACCTTGTCCCGATCCGGCGCAACCGGCCCACTGCCGAGTTCTCTGATGAACTCGGCGATGGCGGCCTGTACCACTTCGACGACGGCAAGGACATCCTGTCAAGACGGGTCGTCCGGATGGGCTCCCCAGTGGCCTGGACTGAAGACCCGCCGTCGATCCAGCGCCACCTGATCACTAATGTGCAGGTCAGTCGGCGCGACGACGGGCACCTGACGGCACGCAGCTGCTTCCAGGCGCACCGCTACCGAGCCGACCGGGAGGTTGAGACCTTCACCGGTGCCCGTGTCGATGTGCTACGCCGCGTCGGTGACAGCTTCCAGATCGCCGCGCGAACCGTCTACCTCGACCACACCACCGTGCTGGCCAACAACCTCAACCTGTTCTTCTGAGCCGAAGAGCACTCTCCCCCAAGGGAAGTAAGGACAACGTATGTACGACACCATCGTCGTTGGCGCCGGCCATAACGGCCTGACTTGCGCGGCCTACCTCGCCAAGGCTGGCAAGGACGTCCTGGTCCTGGAGGCGCGCGATACAGTTGGCGGTCTCGCCTGGACTTTGGAGCTACCGGGGGCCCCCGGCTACAAGGTCAACCCGTGCAGTCTGGAGTTCCTGCTCACCGGGGTCGAACCGTCGGTGGACCATGAATTGGAGCTGCACAAACACGGGCTGAGCTGGGTCTATCCCAAGACCTTATCCACGTGGTTGGGTCCCAACGGTGAGCACCTCACAGTGTGGAAGGACCGGGCGAAGACCCTCGAGGAGATCCGCAAGTTCTCCCGCCGTGACGCGGTCAAATACGAGCAACTCGTCGACGAGCTGACCGACACGCTGATGGCGGTCCTGCCCTATCTGCAGGGCCACCCGTTTCGGGTGAAGCCGGGCGCGATTCGGGACGTCCTCAAAAATGCGGCCAAGGGACGCAAGAACATCGCCCGCGGCGCGCGGGTCATGCTCTCCTCGATCGAGACTGTCTGCAACGAATACTTCGAGCGTGAGGAAGTCAAGCTACCGATCGCGACCTATTCGCTGGCGAACTTCGGTCCGACCCACGAGCCGGGAAGCGGATTGCACCTGTCCCTGCTCACCGGACTGCACCAGTGGGGTGTACGCCACCCCGTCGGTGGGACCGGAGCGTTCACCCAGTCACTGGCACGCTGCGTGCAAGCTCACGGCGGCCAGGTCCGGGTCAACGCGAAAGTGCGCGAAATCCTGGTTGAGAACGGCCAGGCCCGCGGCGTCACGTTGGAGAACGGCGAGATCATCCGTGCCCACAACGTCGTCGCGGCCGTGGATCCCACCACGCTGATGACCAAGATGGTCGACCAGCAGTACGTCCCGCAGCAGACCCAGGAGGAGATCCGCGGCCTGCAGAGCCTGCGCAACAACCTCTACACCTTCAAAATTGATGCGGCACTTGATCGTCGTCCGGTCTATCCCAACCACAACGTTGCCGACGAAGCGATCAGCCAGCCGATGATCTGCCCGTCCATGGACTTCCTCAAACGCGCCACCACCGCTGCAATAGCAGGCGACTTCACCCACGAGATCCCGCTGCAGCTGGCCCTGCCCTCGTTCGACGACCGCACCCTGGTGCCCGAAGGCAGCGGCGGCGAAAGCTTCTACTGCTACGCCTTCAACACCCCTGTCAAGCTCTCCGACGACCGGGATTGGGCCGTCGAAGCCAAGGCCTACGTCGACAACTGCCTCGATCTGTGTGAGGAGTATGCGCCGGGTTTCAAGGACAGCATCATCGATATGCACATCACCACGCCCGACGATTTCGAGACGCGTTACCACGTCCACAAGGGCAACTACGAGCACGCAGACGTCGTCCTCTCCCAGATGGGGCCGTGGCGGCCGATCCCGTCCATGGCCGGCTACAAGACACCTGTCGACAACCTCTACCACTCCGGCTCGGGTGCGTTCCCGATGTCGTTCATCAGCGGCTGGCCCGGGCGCAACACCGCCAATATGCTGCTGCGCGAGTCGCCAACGCAAAGGATTCGAAAGGTATTCGGACGCCGACAGGCACGCACCAATACCAAATAGGACGCGGTACCGAATACGACCGTTGCGAATGAACCTCGACAGCGGGCCTGACCGGCCTCGCGGTAGAGGGAGCGTTCCTCACCAAACATTGTGTCCCCGAACGGTGGTCGCCCCAAAGGGGGTCGGTGTGCTACACGACATCGAGGCGGTGCGCTCGGTGTTAAAGCCGAAGATCGAGCTTCGAAGGCTACGCGTCAACAACCGCCGGACATAGGTGCGGAACACCGCCGGACAGAAAGTTGCAAGCTGGGAAGACCGCCGCTCGACACGATCGTGATCCTCCAGCAAAAGGAAACAATGTGACCAACCTGCTAGAACAAATCACACTCGCTTACCAAAGCGAACCTGAGGATCGAACCGCACCTGCCAAGATAGGCGAGCTGCCTTTGTCCTATGAAGCCATTACCCCCGAATGGATGACCAGCGTCTTATGCCGCGGCGTTCCGGGCGCGGAAGTCGCCTCCGTGACACTGGGGGCGGCCGATTCAGGGTCTGCCAACCGCCGCAAAATTGCGCTGACTTATAACGTCAAGGGACAACAGACGGACCTCCCTAACTCAGTGTTTTGCAAAGCATCGCACGGGCTGCACAATCGATTGCTGCTTGGGATTGGCGGCGCTATCTACTCAGAAACTTTTTTCTACAATAAGATCAGGCCTCACCTGAATATCGAATCTCCTGTCTGCTTCTTTGCGGAGTATGATCCGGTATCATTGAACTCCCTGATCATCTTGGGTGATTTGACGAGTTCCGTCGACAGTTTTTGTACGCACGAGACGTATATCAATAAGAGGCGGGCTGAAAGTCAACTGGATGCATTGGCTTCGCTCCATTCGAGATATAACCAGACGGCTGAATTTGACGGCGTGACACCAATGCCTTCAAGCTGGCCTACATATTTCTACAACATCGTTGCGGTAGGCTTGGAAGAGGCGGCTACAAACGGTTTTAATGCGGCCGAAGAAGTAATCCCCACAAGATTGTTCCGGCGCGCGGATGAAGTTTGGCCGGCCTGTTTGACGGCTCTTCGGAAATGAGAGTGCACCGGTAGTCGGCGGATATCCGCGGCGGGGGATTCGTGTCGTTGAGCTGAGGTGGGGCCTCGGTGGGTGACGATTCGGGCTCCTACACGCTGCTTCACCAAAACCACCGAGGTGACCCTTGGCCTGAGGCTACTGGCTGCCCGCCGTCTGTTGTTGCCGACACGATCATGCGCACCATTGAGTTGGGGGTGACGATCACCGACGCCGCCGTCGATGAGAAGTCCACGACGATCTTTTGCGCGCCGGTGGCCCGTGATCCGCGCTGCCCGGACTGCGGCCGCGATGGTCGTTACCGCGACACCGTCACTCCGGCCGCTGACCGATCTGCCGGTGGCCGGCTACCCGCTGATGCTGCAGGTGGCCGTACCCCGCTACCGCTGCATCACCCCGGGGTGTGGGCGCGCGGTGTTCAATCAGGATCTGGGCAAGCTGGCCGCGCCGCGGTCCTCGTACGACGCGTCGGTGTGCCCGGTATGTGTTGCGGCGGTTGATGATCGACCGCACCACCATCTCGGCCATCGCCGCCGAATTGGGCGTGTCCTGGCATACCGTCAGCACGATCGCGATGCGCACGACCGCCGGCCTGATCGCCGCGGCCGGGCCGGATCGGCTGGCCGGAGTGCGGGTGATCGGCGTCGACGAGCACCGCTGGGCGCCCCGGCGCGTCGGCGCCGCAGGGTTCGTCACGCTGATCATCGATTTGACCCCGACCCACGATCACAGCGGCCCCGCGCGGCTGCTGGACCTGGTGCCCGGTCGTTCAGCGACCGCGCTGGCGTCATGGTTGGCTGCACAACCCGCCGACTTCGCCGCAGGCGTGCAGGTCATCGCGATGGACGGGTTCGCCGGCTACAAGACCGCCGCCACCGAGGTCATCCCGGATGCGGTCACCGTGATGGACCCCTTCCACGTCGTCGCGCTGGCCGGGACCAAGCTCGACCTGATCCGCCAACGCATCCAACAGCAGACCCTCGGCCGGCGCGGACACACCGGCGACCCGCTCTACGGGATCCGCCGCATCGCCCGCACCCGCCTGCAGCTGCTCTCCACCCGCCAGTACGCCCGGCTGACCAGCGTTTTCGACACCGACGAACACCTCGCGGTCAAAGTCGCCTGGCTGATCTATCAGAAGATCATCGCCGCCTACGCCGACACCGAACCGACGCCGCGGCAAGAACGCAATGACCAGGCTGATCGCCTCGATCCGCCGCGGCGTACCCGCCGGACTGGAAGAGATCGCCCAACTCGGCCGCACCTTATCGCGCCGCCGCGACGATATCCTGGCCTTCTTCGACCACCACGCCTCCAACGGCCCCACCGAAGCCATCAACGGGCGCCTGGAAGCCATGCGCCGCAACGCCCTCGGATTCCGCAACCTCACCCACTACCGCATCCGCTCACTCCTGCACAGCGGCGCACTCCACCAACTCGTCAATGCACTCTGAATTACGAAGAGCCTGTTTGGCTCTTCGCAGTTGAGGGTGTAGAGGTGGTCGGCGCGTCGTTGCCGGAGTAGGGGTCGAGGTCTTCCGATGATGGGAGTTCTCACACTGCCCAGTTGGAAGACCTCGACGTGCCTGACGCTACCTTCGCTTGCCCTGATCTGACCACGTTCTGCCGCCTCGGTGAGCTCGGTCTGGAGGTGACCGGGCAACGCGTTGAGCCTGACCGGGCACTGTTGGCGTGTCGGATCATCGACGAGGATCGATGGTGTCGGCGATGCGGCGAGGAAGGCAACCCGCGCGACACCGTGACTCGAAGGTTGGCTCATGAGCCGTTCGGGTGGCGGCCCACCACGCTGTTGGTCACCGTGCGCCGCTACCGATGCGCCGGCTGCCGCCATGTGTGGCGCCAAGACAGCAGTGCCGCAGCCGAGCCGCGGTCCGCGTTGTCGCGTGGGGGTCTGCGGTGGGCGCTGGAAGCCATTGTGTGCCAGCACTTGAGCGTGGCCCGGGTCGCTGAAGGACTGGCGGTGTCGTGGAACACCGCCAACAACGCGGTACTCGCCGAAGGCCAGCGGGTACTCATCGCCGATCCGGCCCGCTTCGACGGTGTGCGGGTGATTGGCGTCGATGAACACGTGTGGCGCCACACCCGCCGCGGCGACAAGTACGTCACCGTCATCATCGACCTGACCCCGGTGCGCGACGGCTCCGGCCCGGCGCGATTGCTCGACATGGTCGAAGGGCGGTCCAAGAAAGCGTTCCAACAATGGCTGGCCGACCGGCCACAAGACTGGCGTGACCGAGTGGAAGTCGTTGCCATGGACGGATTTTCCGGCTTCAAGACCGCCACCGCTGAAGAGCTGCCCGATGCAGCCACGGTGATGGACCCCTTCCATGTGGTCCGGCTGGCCGGCAACGCCCTCGATGAATGCCGGCGCCGTGTCCAGTTGGCCACCTGTGGGCACCGGGGCCGCAAGACAAACCCGCTCTATGCGTGCCGACGGACCTTGCAGACTGGGGCCGATCTGCTCACCGATAAGCAAAGGGCTCGGCTGGCGGCCTTGTTCGCCGTCGACGCCCACGCCGAGGTCGAAGCCACCTGGACGATGTATCAGCGCACCGTGGCCGCCTACCGACACCCCGACCGTAAGACAGGCCGCACCATGATGGCCGCGCTGATCACCACGCTGAGCACCGGCGTCCCCAAGCCCCTGCAGGAGGTGATCACCCTCGGACGGACGCTCAAGAAACGGGCCGCCGACGTCCTGGCCTACTTCGACCGGCCCGGCACGTCCAACGGGCCGACCGAAGCGATCAACGGCCGCCTCGAACACCTCCGAGGATCCGCCCTGGGATTCCGTAACCTCACCAACTACATCGCCAGATCGCTACTAGAAACCGGCGGATTCAAACCCCAACTACACCGTCAT
>CAWKEM010000001.1:0-337776 GCA_963848535.1 uncultured Actinomycetota bacterium | reverse complement strand
GCGGACTGTCATCTTTGGGTGATGGTCAATGCGCCAAAGGAGGCGTAAGCAGTGACAGATCTGGAGAAATCCCGGCCTTGTCGGCCACGTCGAGCCGACAGTAGCGCAGCCTACGAAGATCAAGACCATTCGGCCGGTGCTGTTTTGGTCGAGCCTCGGCGCCATCTGTGTCGTCTTCGCCGCCTACGTCTACACAGCCTGGATCGTGTCCGGCGACGCGACACCGGTGAACCGGGCCCCGACCCGATCCCCGCGGCCACGCGGTTCGCGATCACCGCCTTCCAGATCGTCTGCCCCATCCTGGCGCTGGCCGCCATCGGCTACGTCGTCCGGAAGAGCCTGCGCGAGCGGCAACTCTGTGTCGAGGCCGCCATCGTGATCGGATCGGCGATCGCCTGGTGGCACGACCCGCTGATCAACTGGTTTCAGCCCGCGCTGTTCTACAACGCCGGGCTGGTCAACTTCGGCAACTGGACGCAGACCATCCCGGGCTGGCTGAGCCCGGACGGGCGGCTGATGGCAGAGCCGGTGCTGATGATCGGGATGATCTACATCTGGATGCCGCTGGCCATGGGCGTGGTCGGTCGCTGGGCGATGGGGCGAGCCCGGCGCCGATGGCCGACACTGGGACCGGTCCGCACGTTCTGTTGTGGGTGGCTGGCAGTGTTCGCGATCGAGTTCCCGATGGAGATCTTCGCCGTACGTCATGGCGTGGTGGCATATCCGGCGTCCATCCCGGGGCTGACGCTGTGGGCCGGAACTATTCACCAATTGCCCTTATACGGTCCGATTTTGTGGTCGCTGGTACTGACGTCGAGCGGTGGGTTGATGTTCTTCCGGAACAAGCAAGGCCGGGTGCGCGTCGAGGGCGGCGTGGAAACGCTTCGGTGGGCGGGGCCGCGAATGAAGTCGGTATTGCGGGTGTTGGCAGTCACTGGGTTCCTGCACGTGGTGGCGATCGGGGTCTACGACGTTCCGATCAACCTGACCGCGCTGTATGCCGGACCGACGGGCACCTACCCGACCTATCTGCGCACGCAATTCTGCGGCCCGGGTACGCCACGGCCCTGCCCGGACGGCACGCGGTTCGATGACCGGTAGCAGCGCCTACTTCAGCACTGCTCGCAGTGCAGCAAACTCTTGCCGGATGAGGTCGTCCAGCCCGCGTGCCCAAACCGATAACCGTCGAATAGCCGAGCCGTTCGGCGGTCCGCAACGAGAACCGGTCACATCTACCTCGACGTTCCGGACCGACCGCGCATTGACTGTGACAGTCGACTGTCATAATGTGACCTCGACGGGCTGGACAAGCCCGCTCAGAAAGGCGTGACCCGTGGCCGACAACCTTTTTCTTGTGCTCACCAACCCTGTGCAGGGCCAAGACGAGGCCTTCAACACCTGGTACGACACCCAGCATGTGCCTGAGGTTCTCGACGTGCCCGGCGTGGTCGCCGCGCAGCGCTACGACCTCTCCGAGGTCACGGTCCCCGAGGACGAGGACCTCCCGGCGCAGTTGCCGCCGCCGACCCACCGCTACCTGGTGATCTACGAACTGGACCGCGACCCTGACACCGTGATGTCAGAGTTCCTGAACCGAGTCATGGCGGGCAAGATGTCGCTGCACGAAACGCTTGACCTGGGCACTATCTCCCTGACGGGCTGGAAACCCCGGGGCGAACGTCGGGTGGCTGATCAGTAGTGGGCGACCTGTTGGCCGTCATGCGCTCCCAGCGTGCGTGCCGACGATTCGACCCCGACGGCGATGTGCCCGACTCCGATATCGAGGAGATCCTGGAGGCCGCGGTTCACGCCCCCAGTGCCGAGAACACACAGCCCTGGGCGTTCGTGGTTGTCCGCGACCGGAAGACGCGGTCGCTGCTGGCGGACTGGTGGACCGAGACGTGGAACGCCGGTGGGGGCGATTTCATCCGGAGCAGCCTCGACGACAAGGAGCTGATCGCCGATCTGGAATACGGCTTCAACCGAGGAGGATTCGCGGCGGCGCCGGTCGTCATCGCTGTCTGTGTGGACACTGAACGCGTTGCCGAGATCTACGCGCCGTCGTCGATCTACCCGGCGGTGCAGAACCTGCTGCTGGCCACGGCCGACCTGGGCTACGGCTCCTGCCTGACCACCGGACTGACGACGTTCGGCGTCGACCGCGTCCGCGAACTGCTTGAACTGCCGGACACCCTGCTACCGATGGCGGCCGTCTACCTCGGCGCACCCGCAAGGAAACCGTCGCCGCCCCGCCGTCGGCCCGCCCCCTCGGTGACGTTCCGGGAGCGATACGGCAATCCCTGGTGACGAACGAATGACGAGAATGGAGCGCTGCCAATGCCTTTGGCGATAACCGAAGATCACCGCGCGCTGGCCGACGTGGCCAAGGCGATGGTGGCCGGGCGCGCGGGGACGGAGGGTGCCCGCCGCATCCTGCTCGACGCCTCGGCTGGCGGCCGTTGGTGGCTCGATGACGGGCTGTGGAAAGAGATCGTTTCCACCGGCTGGCTGGGCCTGCACATCGAGGAGCGATTCGGCGGCCAGGGCTATGGGCTGCCCGAGCTGACCATTGTCCTGGAGCAACTCGGCCGCGCGGCGATCGGCGGACCGTTCCTGCCGACGGTGGCCGCGTCGTCGGTGATCGCTGAAGCCGGCACCGAAGAGCAGCGCGAGCGGTGGCTGCCGCGCCTCGTGTCCGGTGACCTGGTGGCAGGCATCGGCACGAGCAGCGAAGCGGTCCGAACAGATTCTGCGATCTTGGCCGACGCCGTCGCCGCCTTGGCAGAACCTGACGCCGATGTCTTCCTCGTCCCCGTCGCGGAAGACCTGGTACTGGTCGAGGCCGGCGACTCTGTCACCGCTCGGCGCGTCGACTCCGTCGACCTGCTGATGCGGCCGGTTACCGTCCTGGGATTGTCGTCGACGCCCATCGCCGACGTGTTCCCGGGCGCCGCCGGGGCAGCGGCCCGGATCGTGCGCCTGCTCGCCGCTGCAGAGGCCGTTGGCGGCCTGGCGGCATGCACCGAGATGGCGACGACCTATGCGGCCGCGCGCGAGCAGTTCGGCCGGCCGATCGGTTCGTTCCAGGCCGTCAAGCATCACTGCGCGAACATGCTGGTCGACACCGAGTTGGCGGTGGCGGTCACGTGGGATGCCGCCCGGGCCCGCGGGCCGGAGGCCGAGCTGGCCGTCACGATGGCAGCCGGTCACGTGCTGCCCGCCTACCAGCGGGTGGCGCTGCAGAACGTGCAGGTGCACGGCGGCATCGGCTACACCTGGGAGCACGATACGCACCTCTACGTCCGGCGGGCGACGGTGTTGCTGACCTTTGTCGACGGACCGGAGGCGTTGCGCGACAAGGTCATCGAACTGCATAGCCGAGGGCTGCGGCGGCGCCACACCGTGGACCTGCCACCCGAGGCCGAGCAGTACAGGCGGGCCGCACAGGAATTCCGTGACGAGCTTGAGCGAGCCGATGCCGGCGAAAAGTCCAAGTTGTGGGCCCGCAGCGGTTACCTGGTCCCGCACTGGCCCAAGCCGTATGGGCGGGCCGCTGATTCCATGGAGCAACTCGTGATCGAGGAGGTGCTCGACGGCCTCGACAAGCCGAATCTCGGACTCGGCGAATGGGTGGTGCCCACGCTGTTACAGCACGGCAGCGCCGAACAGATCGAGCGGCTGACCTGGCCAAGCCTCGAGGGCGAGCTGCGGTGGTGCCAGTTGTTCAGCGAGCCGGGTGCCGGTTCGGATGCCGCCGCGGTGGCGACCAAGGCCAAGAGGACCGACGGCGGCTGGGTGGTCACCGGCCAGAAGGTCTGGACCAGTGACGCGATGAACTGTCAGCGCGGGCTGGCCACTGTGCGCACGGATCCGAACGTGCCTAAGCACAAAGGCATTACGGCGATGATCATCGACCTCGCGGCGCCGGGCGTCCAGATCCGCCCGCTCAAAGAAATCACCGGCGAAACGCTGTTCAACGAGGTGTTCTTCGACGACGTCTTCGTGCCCGATCGCGACGTGGTCGGCGCCGTCAACGACGGCTGGAGTGTGGCCATGGCGGCGTTCGGCAACGAGCGGGTGTCGATCGGCGGTGGCTCGGTCACCATCACCGCCGACGCTTTGATCGATCTGCTGGCCCGGCACCGGCCCGACGACCCGGGCCTGGCGCGAGAGGTCGGTGCGCTGCTGATCGAGGCGTACACGCTGGCGGCGCTGAACCTTCGGCAGGCTGCGCGGGCCGTCTTCGACGCCGGTCCCGGGATCGAGGGCAACATCGCCAAGCTTTTCGGGGCCGAACACGCCCAACGCGTCGCCGAGCTGGGACTGCGTATCGCCGGCCGAGCCGTTCTGATCGGCATGAGGGCAACTCCCGCACGACTATCTGTTCAGCCGGTGCCTGACGATCGCGGGCGGAACGTCGGAGATCGTCAGAAACCTGATCGCCGAACGCATCTTGTGCCTGCCGCGCGAACCGAAGTAGATCGGAGAATCTTCGATGACCTGTGCCATCGCCGGAATCGGACGCACCACCTACACCCGCAACTCCGGCCGCACCACCCGGGGCATGGCCGTGGCCGCATGCCGGGACGCCATCGCCGACGCCGGGCTGACACCGGCCGACGTCGACGGCATCTGCACCTACATGGTGAACGATTCCGAGCAACCGATCTTCGTCGGATGGGCGCTCGGTATCGACGAATTAGCCTGGGCCAACGCCATGTACGGCGGCGGTAACCTGGTGGCCGACCAGATCGCCACCGCCGCAGCTGTGATCGAGGCGGGCATGTGCCAAGCCGTGCTCGTCTACCGATCGCTCAACGGCCGCTCCGGACACCGCTTCGGCCATGTCGACGGACCGATGCAAGTGCAGCACGACGACCAGTTCGACACCGTCTCGGGGTTCATGGTGCCGCCGCAGTGGTTCGCCATGTGGGCCCGCCGACATCAGCACGAGTACGGCTCGACCTGCGAGGATCTCGGCCAGATCGTGATCACCCAGCGCAATCACGCCGGCCCCAACGAACACGCGCTGCGGCGTGAACCGCTCACCATGGACGACTATCTGGCGGCGCGCTGGATCAACGAACCGTTCCGGGTGCTGGACTGCACCTCGGAGGTCGACGGCGCGGTGGCCATCCTGATCGCCGGCGAGGACATCGCCCGCAATACCAAGCAGCCGCCGATGTGGCTGGTCGGATCGTCGAACTCCCAAGGCGGAGCGGGCTGGACAGAATGGGACGATCCCACCGAGATGTATTCGCGCACAGCAGGTCCGAAGATCTGGAAGAAGACCGGACTGAGTCCCTCGGACATGGACGTCGCCTGCATGTACGACTGCTTCACCTACACCGTCATGGCCACGATGGAGGGCTTCGGCTTCTGCGAGAAGGGCGAAGTCGGCAAGTTCTTCTCCACCGGGCGCGCCACCTACGGCGGCGACGTGGTGGTCAACCCGCACGGTGGCCTGCTGTCCGAGGGCTACATCCACGGCCTCAACCACCACTACGAGGCGGCGCTGCAACTGCGCCACGCAGCCGGTGTGCGTCAGGTCGAGGATGCGCAACTCGCGCTGGTCACCGCCGGCGGCGGGCCCTTCGGCGGCGCGAACGTCTACAGCAGGGAGCACCCATGACGAATCCCGCACTGGCGGCGCCGATCCCGGTGCCCGACCCCGACTCGGCGCCGTTCTGGGAGGGCCTGAAGAACGGCAAGCTCATGCTGTGCCGCTGCGACGACACCGGGAAGTGGATCCATCCACCGCTGGAACGCAGCCGGTATACGGGTGGCCCCGTGCACTTCGAGGAGGTCAGCGGTGATGGCACGATCTTCAGCTATATCGTGATTCGCCAGGCCCTCGTTCCTGGCCGTGTGCCGCCTTACGTCGTCGGGCTCATCGAACTGGCCGAGCAGCCGGGCCTACGGATCAACGCCGTCATCGATGCCGATCCAGGCGATGTCCGAATCGGCCAGCCGGTAGCGCTGCGCATCGTCGATCTCGGGGAAAGCGGTTATCGTATACCCGAATTCGTTCTCAAGTAGCCAGCATAGAGAGAAGCGCATGGGCAGAATGGACGGTCGCGCCGCCTTCATCACCGGAGCCGGCAAGGGCCAGGGGCGCTCCCACGCGGTGCGATTGGCCGAGGAGGGTGCCGACATCGTCGGTGTCGACATCTGCCGCCAACTCGACGGCGTGCTGTATGCGATGGCCACACCGGAAGACCTCGACGAGACCGTCAACCTGGCGGAGAAGACCGGTCGGCGGATGATCGCCCGCCAGGCTGACGCGGCACTCAAAGAGGGGCAGCCGTGTGCGTTGTCGCCGATCGGTTCCCTTCCTATGAGGCGATCCGTGCTGTCATCGTTTTCCTTCGCGAATGTCACCAGCTGATCACCGCCGCCCACACTTGCGGCGTTCAGTCGTCGTGCCACACCAGTGACGTTGGAGGCAAGCGGATTACGATGCCGGTAGGTTGCGACCCAGGAGCACGAGGATGATGTACCCATGACCGCCGTACTCCGGATCGAGCCGCGGTGGACCGACCTTGACCCCGTTGGTCACGTCAACAACAACGTCTTCCTGGTCTACGCGGAGGAGGCACGCAACCGCCTTCTTCGGGATGTCCTCCCCGAGGCGTGGGAATCGATTGTGGTCGTCCACAATTCGATCGATTATCACCGTCCGGTGGAACTCTCCGACAAAGCGGTGGAGATCACCGCGGTTGTCGACGCGATCGGTACGTCGTCATTCACGACGGTGAACGTCATCACCACAGTCGTGGGGGACAAATGCGCGACGGTCCGCACGGTACAGGTCGTTCTTCGCGAAGACCGGTCGGGCACTCGACCGTGGAATGTCTCCGAGCGAGCCGCATTGGAGTCCCTGCGGTAAAGCTTGTGATGCACGCTGCGTGGTCCTGCCGCATCTCTGGGCCGCCGTGGGTGACTGGTGTTTTGCAGGCGGCGTATCGCGTTCGCGCTGTGTGGAGGCTAACGGACGGCGCTCAAGTACGACGCTTTCGACGCAACTCGGTCGAGCTCTTCGGAGATCCCGGAAAGTGGCTTTCCGTACTGCTGACTCAGCTCGCTCGCGGTGGCGGTGGCTACCCGCCAGCCCCGACTCGTCAACCATTCCGGGGGGTCGAGGCGGTCGTCCTCGTAGACCAGGCCGGCGATGTCGATTTCGGCGAACGGATTCAATTGCTGGCCCAATGGGAGGATGCCGACGGGGGAGTCGTCGCCGGTGCTCTCGAACACATGGGTGGCGAGTCTGCTGCCAGGCGCGGAGTGATCGTCGATGAGCTTGAACAGGGTGTCGTGGGCCTCGCCGGGTAGATACATCAGCAAGCCTTCGAGCAGCCAAGCGGTGGGAACGTCGGAGTCGAACCCAGCGCTCTTGAGTGCGCCGATCCAGTCGTCCCGCATGTCGATCGCGACTTCGTGCCGCTCCGCGCGGGGTTGTGCTCCCTGCTGGCGCAGTACCTGGGACTTGAAGGCCAGCACCTTGGGCTGGTCTACCTCATAAACCTCTGTGCCCGTAGGCCATTGCAGTCGGTACGCTCGCGCGTCCAGGCCGGCCGCGAGGATCACCGCCTGGCGCACCCCGTCGGCGCACGCGTCGCCGAAAAAGGAGTCGAAAAACCGCATCTGGACGCTGAAGAACTGCGGCCAGTTCGAGATCGATCCGCCCGCGTGGTCCGCCGATTCCCCGAGCAGTCCGACCAAGTACGGCTCACCCGACGCGCGAACGAACGACTCGGCATAGTCGTCGCGCGCCAACGGCTGTGGAAGCGCGGTGGCCACCGCGCGCATGGCCGCGACGGCCAGCGCTGTATATCCCACGCTGGTGACGATGTCCCACTGGTCACCGTCGCTGCGTGCCCACTCTTTCTTGGCCGATGTCATCCGTGGTCCAATCCTTCGCCGACCTAGAGTGACCTCGAAGAAACGTGTGTCGGCTATCCGGGTGTGCCCAAGTGCGACCCCATCGGCCACACGCGCCTCGAGGTATGGGGTTTCTCGGAGGAAGCATACGTCGTGCCGTTGGTGCCGACGTTCCCGAACGGTGACGAACGATGTGAATGGGCTGGTCCCCGCGGGCATGGCGCGATCTCCCGGACGGCCTGATGCGCGACCGGTAGCCGACAGTAGCCTCGGTCTGATGCCTTTCGACCACCGTCACCTGCGCGACAAGTGGTATCGCGACGGTTGGTACTCCGACCGTACCTGCCTGGGCGCCTTTGAAGCCGGGGCGGCCGAATACGGCGGTGTGCCGGTGACTTTCGTCGTCGGCGATGCGGTGTGTAGTCCGACGGTAGGCGATGTCCGCGGCCGGGCCCTGGCGTTGGCGGCGTCGCTGCAGCGACTCGGGGTGCGCGCCGGCGACGCCGTGGCGGTACAGCTGACCAATCGTGTCGAGTGTGCGGTCTCGTATCAGGCGGAGTTGTTGTGCGGCGCGGTCCTGGTGCCGATCGTGCACATCTACGGTGTGACGGAGGTGGCGTTCATCCTTGACCAGTCGGGCGCGAAGGTGCTGATCATGCCCGAGTAGCACGGATCGATCGTGTATACAGCGGACGGCTGCAAGAGCTTTCGCGGATCGATTCGCTACAGCATGTCGTCATACTGGATGCCGAGCCGGGCGATGGCTACCGCGCGTGGTCGCAACTCGACGCACCCGCCGAGGGGTACCGGCGCCCCCCGGTGGACGCCGACGATGTTTGCCTGCTCCTGTACACATCGGACACCCACAGCAACACGGCCAGCCACACGGCCGTGTGCCATCCCCGACCTTTCGGTGGGCTCATCCGGTCAGAACTGAACATAATAGACAATTGGTGACTTTTATGTCATAACGTCAGATTGTGAGAGGCGGCTATGGTCCGCACGGAAGGGAGCCGAGATGGCCACCAACAAGGAGCTGGCTCTCGCCTGGTTTCAGGCGCTCGTCAGCGGCGATGCGCAGACCGTGGCGTCGGGGATCGCAGACGACTTCCGCTATTTCCTGACAGGAACCATGCCGGCATCGGGGTGGTGGGACAAGCAGGGATTCTTCGACAGCGCGAAGATGTTCGCAGGAGTCCTGGCAGGACCCATCACCATGCGCATCGGGGACGTGACGGCTGAAGACGACCGAGTCTGGATCGAGGCCGAAAGCGAGGCGCCGCTGAGCTCGGGCGGTACTTATCTCAACACCTACGTTATGGCACTCAAGGTCCGCGACGGCAAGATCGCCGAGATGAAGGAGTTCTCCGACACCCTGCACGTGTTCGAGGCCATCGACGCACCTGAAACGCGGGGGCCGCGCAAACCCCGGGAAACTCCGCTGACCACGGTGACCGCGTCGATACAGGGCCCCACGGCCGGCCCGGGCATGACCTGAGACCGCGTCGCGCGACGCATCATCGTCCGGCGCACCACAGTCGGAGGGAAATCCGCCAGATTCTTCACTGGGATTAAAAGACCACCGGCGTTTCTGTGGCCTTGAGTGGCGCTGCGTCGGTAGGGTCCGCGTCCGGACCGGTGTGGTCTGACTCGTTTCTTTACCGGCCGCGAGCGCTGTGGTGTGCCTTCAATTGTCAGATCCGTCGACTGCATCTGGTCTGGCGCGGAACCGCCGGAGGAGTGACCTGATAGGAGCGCGACCAAGCATCCCGTACCAGCATCGTCCCCGCCCGGCGGCTCTGCCCTCACCCAACCCGAATCCCGGTCAGCAAGGGCCGCAATGGAATCCACCATCGCCGAATCCACCCAACCACAGGTGACTGTGGGTGTCGACACGCACAAGCAACCCGGTGAGATCACTATTAACGCTCAACTAGGTTGGCGGTGAGGCCGGTTGGCTACCTGGACCGCATTCGCGCCGTCCCCCGCTCATCGAACGAGGTCGGCCAGATTTGCGACCACGCGACCAAGACCAAGGCCGATAGCGCTGCGAGGAGAATTCCGAAAAATCGGCCCGAACCCTGCTGGCGTAGATTCTGCGGGCATTGTTCGAGCGCAACGACGTCGATCCCGCCGAGATCGACGACTGCGCTCCGGATGGCGCCCCGCTAACCGCGGTGAAGGTCAGCTGGCCTTCGCGCGTGATCGCCGCTTGGCTCGCTGTGTGGTGGCCGCCGGCGGCGCGACGCGAAACAACGACGTGATCATGGCGGGCACCTCGTCGGAGCGGCCACCCGGCAGAAACAGCATCGACATGACGCTGCGCAAGAACAGCTCCCCGAGTTGGCGCTTCGTCAACGCCCCACTGACTACCAGCGGCGATTCGTCAGCGGCCGGACCCAACGCCGCGGTGACCGCGTCGACGAGTTTCGGGAATGTCTCGCGAATGAACCACAACGTGAAATCGGGTGCCACATCGAGCATCCGGACGAAATCCCCGCCGGCGGCGCGGTATGCGATGATGGTGTCCAACACCACCTGGACACGGACCGCAGGGTCGGGGTTGGCCTCGATCGCAGCCGCGAACGCGCCGGCGACCCCGTCTTCGAAATGCCGGCCCAGCGTGGCCAATACATCGTCTTTGCTGGTGAAGTAGCGGTAGAAGGTGCCGCGGGCGACACCAGAGGATTCACAGATGTCGCTCACCGAAAGCTTGTGTGTCCCTTGCCGGGTGATCGCCTTCATCGTGCCAGCCACGATCTTATCGACGGTCTTCTCCGACCGCTGATCACTTCCGGCCATGTATTATTTCACCTCATTAGCAAGCCACTCAGCCACCGAATGGCGCCACCATTGCTGCGTCTTTGGTGACCAACTGGGACAGCGTGATCACTTGGTGTCCTACTTGTCCAATTATGGCTCATGCCGCATCAATATCTGGGACCGCCACGTCCCGATGTGAGCAAACCCACGTTGACCACGTGATCTGCGACACCCGTGCGGGCAGGAACGGCGGCCTCAGGTCATTCGCCGTCCCACGGTATTGCCCGAGGATTCCGATGCCCTCGATTTCCGTCTCGACGACATCTCCCGGTTGCAGGAATCGGCCGTCCTCAAGCCCGACACCGGCGGTCGTCCCGGTGAAGAGCAGGTCACCGCAACGCAATTCGATACGTTCATTGACGTAGCTGATCAGTTCGGGCACCGGCCACACCATCGCCCCAGTGTTATCGTGCTGGCGCCGCTCACCGTTGACGCGCAACACGATGTCGACTTCCGGCTGGCCGGAGGTATTCAGCTCGGCCGGGGTGACGATCCACGGCCCGACCGGTGTCGTGCGGTCCAGAGATTTCATGCTGAACAGGTCAAGCCCGCCGAGCCCTTTGGCGTCGCGGGCGCTGATGTCATTGCCGACGGTAAACCCCAGCAACGGCACCGACGAGCCACCACCCATGACGACCACGAGTTCCACCTCGTAGTCCAATTGTGCCGTTGTCTGGGGATAACGGATCTCGTCGCCCGGGCCGACGATCGCCGAATTGGGCTTCATGAACGCAGTTGGGTGGGGGGGCGGTTCGGTGACGCCCAACCTCTCCAAGTGCGCGCCGTAGTTGGCGCCGACACCGAACACCCGCCCTCCCGGATCCAGCGGTGCGAGCAACCGGAACCCTGCCAGCAGTTCCTTTTCCTTGCTCAGCGGCAGGCGTTGCGGGTCCTCGGCGGCGGCAATCGCGGCCCAGCTGTCGATGTCGCCGTCGATGCGGCGCACTGTGTCGGTGTCGGGGTCGATGAGTCCCCAGAACCACGCGTTGCCGCCATCACCGAATCTGCCGATTCGCATCTAATCCTTCCGGTCAAAGAGCTGGCCGAATATTTGCGCGGCGTTGTTCCTGACAACCTCCGACAGCGCAGGCGGCCCAAAGCCGTTCGCCCGTAGGTAGTTCGCTGTGTCGCGGTAGCTTTCAAACGCCAGCAGCACTGGGTAGTCACTGCCGAGCAAGATCCGGTCCGCACCGAATGCATCGACGGCGCAGCGCAATGCGGCTGCTGAACCATGCCCCACGCTGTCGTAGAAGAATCGCCGGGCGGTACGGCTTGGCTTCTCGGGCAGGTCCGGACAGCTCAGCGGCAGCTGGTTGTCCAACCGGCTCAGCATCATCGGCAGCCCACCGCCGAGGTGCGCAATGATGACCGTGATGTCGGGAAAGCGCTGCGGGATTCGCCGGACGATCAGGTGCAGCGCAACTGTGCTGTCTTCGAAGAGGGTGCCGGCGGTGGGCGCCAAACCCCAATCCGTGATCAGTCCAGAGCACAAACCGTTGACGCACGGGTGGAAGAACAGCACTGCGGCCCGCCGGTTCAGTTCTTCGTACAGCGGATCGAAACGTTGCGCCACGACCGATTCGCCAAGGCACGCACACTGCAGGGCGACCCCGACCATGCCGAGCTCGTCGAGGCAGCGTTCGAGCTCGGCGATCGACGCATCCAGGTGCGGCAACGGCAGAGCCGCGTAGGCGCCCAGGCGATCGGGGTGTCGGCGCACCGCCGCGGCATGTGCGTCGTTGACGCAGCGAGCGGCAGCCACGGCGTCGGCCTGGTCGGCGAGATAGGGGGCGAACACCGCCGACAGCAGTTGGCGGTCAACGCCGGCGTCATCCATTAGTGCGATCCGTCTGAGTAACGCGTCCGCACCGTCGGTGACCGCGTCATCAGCTGGTGACGATGCGGCATCGTCTGCGGTGTAGCTGGGGATGACGATTCCCATACTGGCAAGCAGTTGGTGGTAGTGCGGGATGAAAGCGTGGGCGTGGACGTCGATGTGCACGAACGCCTCTCAGAACGCCCGCAGCACGTAGGCCAGCCGACCGCTGCCCACCATCAGGGCCGCGAACATGGCGATTTCCACGATCTCATCGGTGGTGAAGTGGCTACCCAAACGGTCGATGTCGTCGGGTCCGATGCAAAGGTGGTCGGCCGCGAACGCCTCGGCGAATGCGAGTGCGGCCCGTTCAGCCGGCGTGAACCGCGGGTCGTCACCCGCCAGGCAGGCGATGTCTTCCTCGCTGACGTCCGCCGACTTGCGCGAGGTCTGGCAGACCTCGCACTGGTTTATCGACGCGATGCGCAGCCGGACCAACTCCAGCAAGCGTCCAGGCAGGATGGAGCTGTCGTAAAACCGCCTGTGCAAAGCGATTTGGGCCTGCGCAAGCTCGGGTCGCCGTGCCCAGATCCGCGGCAGGACGGTGGACGACAGGGCACCGTCGTGCCGCGCGGCCGCGATGGCGCCGGCGACCTCGGGCGACAGCTCGTCATCGGGGACCGGCGCGATCAGCGGATCAGGCATGCTCAGGCTGCGACGAACTCGATCAGAGTTCCGTTCAGTTCCTTCGGATCCACCTGCAGATAGGGACCGCCCACGGCTTCGCTGTCGTCGAAGCGGGTGTAGCGGGTCTGCCGGGTCTGAAGATCATCTGCCTTCGCGTCGAGTCCGTTGACCGCGATCCGGATGTAGTAGGGACCCGGTCCCCACGTCGCCAGGTAGCGGCCGGTTTCGCAGTTCCACCGCACCGGCTCGATGAGGTCGAGCGTCGCACTGTGCCCGACGGTGAAGGTGATCCGGGCGCGCCGGTAGCCCTCGCGCTCGAAGAGTTCGACCGGACCGGACGCGACGATGTCAAGATTGGTGTCGAGGCGCCGCAGTGTTTCGTCGAGATCGCGAACCAGGAAGCTGCGGTTGACAATCCGGATCATCTGGCCCGGTTGCGGATCCCGTGGCTGCGGAGTGGTCTCGCCGAACGTCTCCGGCGGCATCTGCAACGGCGCGATGGGATGCCACTCCAAACACAGGCCGCCGTCGACCACGGGCCGGTACCGCGGCTGCTCCGGCGTGGTACCCACCCACAGCCGCTCCCAGGCCAGTCGGTCGTCGATCGGTGCGATCCGGAACGGCAGTCGGCGCCGGTGCAGCTTCTCGATCAACTCCTCGATGCCGTCGGTGGCGATCACGCAGGAGTGCGTCTTGATCGGCCGGAACCGGCCCTGGAACTCGTGGAGGCTGTCCAGGTATTCCGAGAAGATCGGGTCGACGGGCTTCTCCACCTCCCAATGATGTTGGGGCTCAAGCCTGGTGGGTGCCACCGCCAGCGACTTGTGCACCCGCAGGAAGTGCGCGATGTAGCCGTGGGTGGCAAAGCCCTGACGCCAGTTGGGATGTTCCAGGATGCCGAGCCGTTCGACGAGCAGCTTGGTATGGCCGTCGGGGTCGGGGACCATCAGATCCGCCGACAGCAAAAAGTCGGTCATATCGGCGCTTCAGACCGCGATGTCCAGCAGCGACGACGCGTTCTGGAAACAGATCTTGGCGCTGTCGGCGTCGGAGACCTTCATGCCTTCAAGCAGGTACCCGCGGATCTGGTCGCTGCCATTGAAGTTGGTCCCGTAGAGCAGGCGGTCCGCACCGACCGAGTCGATGACGGCCTGACGCATGATCGGATCGTGGATGAGCGGGTCGAAGTAGAAGTTCTCCAGGTAGCTCAGGAACGGCTTCTTGTGCAGCCCGTCGGACAGGTTGCCGGCGGTCGCGTCGAACCGACCGATCTGGTAGGGGACGAAACCGCCACCGTGAGTGATGCACACGGTGAGGTCGGGAACCTTGTCCAGCACGCCGCCGCAGATGAGGTTCCAGAAGGCGACCGTCTCGTCGTAGCAGAAGCCGACGATCGACGTCGTCTCGAACTGGTCCTTGGTCGGGTCTTCCCAGGTGACGGACTGGTTGAACCCGTGAACGTACACCGGCACATTGAGTTCGGCGCACCGCTTCCAGATCGGCAGCAGCGCCTCGTCGTGGAACTCGAAACCACCGAGGTTTCTGCCACCGGTGTTGACACCGCGCGCGCCGAGTTTGACTGCCCGGTCGAGTTCCTTGAGGGCCTCGTCGGGATCCTGCAAAGGCAGTGGCGCCCACCAGTACAACCGGTCCGGCGCCTGTGCGCAGTACGCGGCGAACTCGTCGTTGACCATCCGGCACCACTTAGCGCCGAACTCGCCGGTGTGGTACATGAACGCGTGCGCGGGGACCGAGACGACCGCCTTGTCGATGCCGCGATCGTCCATCTGCTTCAATCGGTTCGGCGCCTTCATCCACTCCATCGGCGACGAGTCCTGTCCAGACTTGTGGGCCTGGCTGGCCTCCTTGGTGCCCAACGTTAGCTGCCACTTGCCGACCGTCATGCGCTGCTGACCCTCGGCGTCGGGGGCGAACCGGGGTCCCCAAAACGGGTCGAAGTCCAGCATCTTCGGTTGGATGTGGTGGGCGTGCAAATCAATGATCACTAGCGGGTA
The DNA here is from genome assembly GCA_963848535.1 of uncultured Actinomycetota bacterium. Lineage (GTDB taxonomy): Bacteria > Actinomycetota > Actinomycetes > Mycobacteriales > Mycobacteriaceae > Mycobacterium. Next base: position 322,554 of record CAWKEM010000001.1, on the reverse strand, counting down.
CAACCTTTCTCATTGCTCTGTAGTCCTTGGCGGATTCGGCTCAGGACTGGGCGGCCGATTCCGCCGGTGCCGCGATCGGCTTGACAGTGGGTGCCCAGCCCTGGGCGACGAATTTGTGGCCCCACACTTCGGCGCTTGACGGCTTCTCCTGGACGAACGTCTCGTCGTCTAGGACGACACCGCCGGCGCCGAATTCGATGTCGAACCCGGTGGGGGAGCGCATGTAGAACGACACCAGCGTGTCCATCATGTGGCGGCCCAGTGTCATCGTGATCTGCATGTCGCGTTCCTGCACCAGGTCGTAGGCCTTGCCCACGTCGTCGAGGCTCTTGCCCTCGATAGCGATATGCTGGACGCCGCGCAGCCCGGGGATGGTGACGTATCCGAGCACGTGGCTGCGCGGGTTGCAGCGGAAGAACTGCGGACCGAAAACGCCGCCGTCCGGGGTCGGCGTGAGGTAGCCGGCGAACAATTCCATGCCCAGAATGTCGTTGATGAAGCTGTCCATGTCGTCGCCCCACTCCGGGACCACCATCACGACGTGCCCGACTCCCTCGGCTCCTGCTACGAAACCATGGTGGGGCTTGCCTGGCAGGAACGAGCCCGCGGTGAACGTAGCGGCGTAGAATAGTTCGTGGACGAATTCGTGCGGATCCCGCAGCCGGATGAGGCCCGTGACGGCCCGTTCGGCGCATTCCTCGGCCGTGGCCAGCTGGTAGGGGTATCCCTTGGCGTCCAGCTCAGCGGCAGCATCGCGGAATGCATTGCGGTCGCGCAACTCCCAGCCGATGTAGGCGAGTTTATTCTCCGGCCCCGGGTGTATGGCGATGCGGTGATGGCGGTCGTCCATCCGCAGGTATACGGTCCCGTCGGCGCCGGGCTCGTTGAGGCCGAGACCGAAGATCTCGGGCCCGAACGACTCCCACTCTTTGGCGTCCGGCGACTCAAACCCGAGGTATCCCAGGGTGTTGATCTTCACGAGCGTGCCTCCTGTGTGGTGTGTGATGACGGCAGCGGGGCTGCGTGCGTCATGCCGAGTTGTCGCCCGTCGACGGCGAGAGGTCCGGCACCGGCTTGGGTGCACAGCAGTTGCAGCCCGGATTCCGAGTCGCTGTAACGCTTTCCGAGTTCGACACCGCCCGACCCGGACGGGACGGCGCCCAGGGTGCGCGGTTCGGCGGCACCGAGGATCTTCATTGGCGCCGCGCCGCAGGTGACCTGCGCCGGCGAATTGGGCGCCCGCACCACGATTACCTGGGTGGAGCAGCGAGTGCTCACCAACCTGGTGCCCGGTGCCAGCTTCGGTGCCCTGCTCATAGGAATCGTCATAGGAATGTTATAGGAATACGGCGAGGTTCTGGGTGCCCAAGGTGGCCTGGTCGGAGTAGATGACCCGCCTGGCGATCTTCAGCGTGCCGTCCTGGCGGCGGATGCGATCGACACGGCGCGCAGAGATGATCTCGTAGTTGTGTTCCTGATACCGGTTGCGCAGCAACAGCAGCGAGCTGGTCACCTCGTATTCGTTATCCCCGGCGCGGAATACCCGGACGTTGGTGACGTGTCGTCTGGTGCGCGACGGCGGCTTCTCCGCCCAGGCGCTCATCGTCGCGGCCAGCCGGGTGGCCTTGATCCCCAGGGTGAGGATCGTCTCGTCGAACATGAACATCGACTCGGCGAATTCCGAGCCGTCGACCAGGTCACGCGTCGACCGCACCGGCATCTGGTAGCGCAGGTCGGTGGCCATCAGCCCGACCCATTCGAGCAACTTCCCCGAATCCAACAGGTAGGCCTCGTCTTCGAGGAACTCGACGATCTCGAAGTGCTCCGGTTCGCCGAAATGCACTCGTTGCGGCGGCGCTTCGGTGGCTGGCGCTTCGGTGGTCGTCATCGGGCGTCCTTCAGCATCTTGTCGAAGTAGGTGAGCCACCAGTTCCACTGGTTGTCGTCCTTGCCGAAGCCCTCGTAGACGTGTCCGCCGCCGGGCCAGTTCTCGGGAACACGCTCACCGGAGAAGGCGTGATAGCGAATCTTTTGCTGAGAACCCATGTAGCCCTCCGACATCCTGGTCATCTGCGGCCAGGTGTCGGCGTCGTCCGTCTCGACGAATCCGCTCACCCCGAACGACAGATTCGAGGTGTTGCTCATCCGCTCGCGAAGCTCGGGAGAGGCGTTCTTCTCGACCAGGAACCAGTTGTAGAACTCGAACTCACCAGGAGACAGCGGCACGAACGCATGCCAGGAGATCAGCGAGGACATGCCGTCGGGCATCGGCATGTTCAACGAGAAGCAGCCGACATTGGGGAACAGACCCCCTACACAGGGTGGGCAGTCGGCGAGCAGGCGCAGCTCGGCTTCGCTGAACCGCTGCTGCAGGAACGGAATATGGTCGGCGGTCATGCCCGGCGGCGGCTGCATGGTCAGCTTCTCCACCACGGACATCTGGTCCAGGCCCTTGTCTTTCATCAGATTGATGAACGGTTCAGTCTGGTCGATGCAGCGCAGGCCGTGGCCGTTGGCGCTGACGTTGACCCCCGCCATGGCCGTCGGCTTGTCCTCGCCGCCGGCCATCATCTCCAGTTCCTGAAGCGAGTAGTGCAGGGTCAGGTTGTGGTAGCCATCCCCGGAGTGCTGTTCGCCAGCGCACTTCCAGTTGGCCCGGATCACGAAACGCTGTGGCGGGCCGAGGACTTCGAGGCCGCCCTCGCTGCGGTCGAACATCAGATTCGTGTAGAACTTGATGTCGCCGAGGAACTCCTCGAGGGGTTCGGCGTTTTCGTCCCAGTTGGCGAAGATCATGCCCGCGTAGGTCTCGACGCGCGCTTTCCGCAGACCGAGTTCCTCCTTCGGCATGATCTTGCCGTGCATCTCCTCCTTGGCGATTGGCGCGCCGAGGAACCGGCCCTCGTTGGTGAACGACCAGCCGTGGTACGGACACTTGAACGTGGCGCCCTTGCCCCCTTCGGAGCGACAGATCTGCATGCCGCGGTGGGTGCAGATGTTGAGCAGCACATTGATACCCATCTTGCGATCGCGCGTGACGATCACTGGGTCGAGCCCGATCTGACGCATGATGTAGTCGCCGGGTTGGGGTATCTCGGACTCGTGGCCCAGCAGGGTCCAGGTCCGGCCGAACAGGTTCTTCATCTCGAGGCGGAAGACCTCGGGGTCGCTGAGCAGCCGCATCGACACTTCGCGTTTCTCGTAGTCGATGAGGTCACGCAGCGGCGTGCCATCGGAAAGAACGGGCCCGGTTGCGGTGGGCAGTTCGCGGTCAAGAAGGGTCATCGCTCCTCCGGGGGACGCGTTGCGGTTGGGCTGTGTGATCCAAGTCTCGCCATGAAATGTACACCTGGGACTAAATCTGTTCAATATGTCCGTTAGGATGGCCCCCTCAGTTGTCAGGGAGACTGCTGCACCGCCTGGGCGAACAGCGCGTTGATCGCGGCCATCGTGGGCAGGTGCGCCAGGACACCGCCATCGACCTGAAGTACCTGCCCGGTGATGTAGCTCGATCGCGGGGACGCCAGGAATGCGACCGCCTCAGCGACGTCAGCGGGATCGCCGAGCCGCGGGATCAAGCAGTTGTCGATGAAGATCTTCTGGAGCTGTTCGGGCATGGTGGCCAGCATGGTCTCGCTGGTGATCAGCCCGGGGGAGACGGCGTTGCAGCGAATCGAGTGCTTGCCGTACGCGGCGGCGACGAACCGGGTCAGCCCGTTGACACCCGCTTTGGAGGTGCCGTAAGCCACCGTCATGCTGTCGCCGGACAGTGCCTGGTCGCTGGAGATGTTGATGATCGATCCGCCGCCGGCTTCGATCAGCAACGGCACGGCGTGCTTGCACATCAGCATGGTGCCGCGGACGTTGATCGCCTGCATCTCGTCCCACATGGCGACGTCCATGTTGACCACGTCGAAGTCGAAGGCCGCCTTACTGGTCAGTCCGGCGTTGTTGTCGAGCACGTCGAGGCGGCCATGGCTGGACTTCACCGACTTCAGCAAGGCGATCACGCTGTCCTCGGCGCTGATGTCGACTTCCTGGGTGTCCAACCGGTCCTCATAGGGCTTCACCGACTCCCGCAGCGCCGCGAAGTCGGTGCCCGGCAAGTCGGCGGCCACCACGGTGGAGCCAAGTTCCAGCAGCGTCTTCACGGTGGCCGATCCGATGCCACCGGCGCCGCCGGTCACCACCGAGACCATCCCCGCAAGCTCGTCGTCTCTGCTCACTACCAGCCTTTCGCTTCTTGGGTGTAAACGCATGGACGAGGCAGCCCTGCCGGGGACTGCCGTCTACTCGGCGGACTCGCTGCCCTTACGGACCGTGATCACTTCCTCGGGGCAGCAGTAGGCGGCCTCTTCGGCGGCCGCCAGCAGCTCATCGGGAATTTCGGTCGTATTGGCCACGACGAAGCCGTTCTCGTCCAGTGAGAAGATCTCTGGGCACAATTCGGCGCACGTCCCGTAGCCGCAGCATTTGTTGCGATCGACCTCGAGCAGGTTGACGGTGGTGACGTTGCTCATCGGAGTCCTCTTCTGGCCCTTCTCCAACGTGATGTGAGACACTATAGTCATATTTTGTCCTATTTGCACACAAGAGCCGAGGCACACTTTTGACGCGGACAGTGGTCGTGGTCGGGGCCGGTTTGGCAGGTGGCACAGCAGCACTGGCCCTTCGTGCGAAGGGCTTTGACGGCCGGGTCGTTGTCGTCGGAGACGAGAACCACCCTCCCTATTCCCGCCCGCCGCTGTCGAAACAGCTGATCCGCGGAGAGTTCGATGTTCCCAGGACGCACCTGCGTCCCGCGGCGCTGTGGAAGAAGCGCGATGTGGAGTTCGTATTGGGCAGGGCGGTCGCCGAACTCGACGTGGCCGCTCACCGGGTTGTGCTCAGCGACGGCGAGCCCGTCGGGTATGACGCCCTGTTGCTGGCCACTGGGGGACGAGCCCGTGTTCTGCCCGAACAGCGACCAGTGGACGGCGTATACGTGCTGCGGACCATCGACGACGCGCTGGCCATCCGCGAGCATTTGGGTCCGGGCAAGCGGCTGTTGATCGTCGGTGCCGGGTTCGTCGGGGCAGAACTGGCGGCCAGCGCTGCGACGCTGGGTACGCAGGTGACGGCGCTCGAGGCAACCGGCGTGCCACTGGGCCGCGGGCTGCCCTCTGCGCTGGGGGAGATCTATGGGCGCATGCATGCGGCGCACGGCGTCGACATCCGCGTCAACTCCACGGTGAGCGAGGTGGTGGCGGGATCGTGCGGCGTCGTCACTCGACTGACGGACGGCGCTGTGTTCGAGTCCGACGCCGTCGTGGTCGCGATCGGTCTGCTACCGGATCTGACGCTGGCCACAGCGGCGGGCTTGGCCGTCGACAACGGTGTAGTCGTGGACGAGTATTGTCGCACCAGCGCCCCGGACGTCTTCGCCGCGGGTGACATCGCCAACCACCCCAATCCAATTCTGGGCCAACGTATTCGCGTCGAGCACTGGCAGAATGCGCAACATCAGAGCGCGATCGCCGCGCACAACATCGCCGCTGCCGATCCGGAGGGCTACGAAGTGTACGCCGAGGTGCCGTGGGTGTGGTCGGATCAGTACGACGTCAACCTCCAGGTCACGGGCCGTCCGCTACCCACCGACGACGTGGTGTTCCGCGGCGACCCGCATTCCAGCGAGTTTTCGGCGATGTTGCTGCGCGACGACGTGCTGGTCGGCGCAGTCGGTGTCAATTGCGCGGACGACGTCCGGGCAGCGCGGGCCGTTATCGGACAGGGCCTGCGACCCGACCGCCGCGCTCTGGCCGACACGGCCAACGATTTACGAGAACTACTGCACATCGATCGAAAGGCAAGTCACGTATGAGGATTGCACGAGTCGGTGTCGACGGAGCGCCGTCCTGGGGCGTGCTGAGGGACGGCTGTGTCGACCTCATCGAGGGACCGTTGCGGAGTTGGGCGCCCAGCCTGATGGCCGATTTCACCTCGGTGCCGCCGCTGACAGGCCGAAGCGTCGATGTGGAATCGGTGTCCCTGTTGATGCCCGTGGATCCCGGAGCCAAGGTGGTGGCCGCCGGTGCCACCTACGCCAAACACGTTGCGGGCCTTGGCTTGAAGATGCCGGAGCAGCCGGCCGCCTTTCTCAAGCCGTACGAGTCGTTGATCGGGCCGTTCGACGATATTGTCTACCCGCCGCTGACGTCGCAACTGGACTACGAGGTCGAACTGGTGGTGGTTCTCGGGAAAACCTTGCGGGCGGGAGATTCCGGCGCGACGGGAATCCTCGGCTATTGCGTGGGCAACGACGTCTCGGCGCGGGATCTGCAGTTCGGTGGATCGGTCACCGGTATGGACCTCCTGTCCGGCAAGGGGCTTGACGACACCAGCGCTATCGGCCCGTGGATCGTGACACGCGACGAGATCGGCGACGGCGACCCCGACCTGGAGCTCACCCTGACCGTCGACGGTGAAGTGCGCCAACAGGATCGAACGTCATCGCTGGTGTGGGGCCCGGGCGAACTGGTCGAGTATGTCGCGCAGCGGACCCGGTTTACGCCCGGCGATGTGCTGTTCACCGGGACACCGGCCGGCGTCGCGCACGAAGACGGCCGATACCTGCAACGTGACCAGGTGGTCGAGGCGACAATCGAGAAGCTCGGATCAGTGCGGAACACCGTTCGTTAGCCGGCGCGGAAAGCGCTCTGCCAGCCAGAAGGGACGACGATTGTGACCGTTGAGGATTGCCACGAAGTGCCGCCGACGGAGGCGACGACCGATGTTGTCGGCACAAGCCCGGGGTGGTGGACGGTGGCACACAGCGAAGAGCTTTACGACAAACCAGTCGCCACCCGCCTCGGCGCATACGAACTGGTGGCATTCCGGGATGCCGGAGGAATCCCCAGAGTGCTTCTGGATGTGTGCCCACATCGGCGTGTTCCGCTGTCCCTGGGTCGGGTGAACGAGCATGGAGCGTTGCAGTGCGGTTATCACGGCTGGTGCTTCGACGGCGCCTCAGGACAGCTGACGAAGATACCGAACTATCGTGCTGGTCAGCGACTTCCACCGCGGGTCAAGGTCGGTTCCTGGCCGACCGAGGAAAGATACGGACTGGTCCAGGTGTGGACCGGCCCCGACGAACCGGGCGCCCCGGTGAGCGTAAAGGCAGCGATCGCTTGCGCTCGCGCCACCGGAACCGCTGAGCTGCCGATATCACACAGCGATTGCGTGTCGCGACTGCTCAGCGATCCGGTCGCGCTGATCTTCGGTGTAGCCATCCAACCTCGCGGTGCCGAAAAACTGGAGACGACGACCTCAGTTCGGTTGACCCGGCGGATCGCCCGTGCCCACGGCGCGTTGGGCCGAGTCCTTTTCGGACCCAAGGGCACCGAGTTCGACCTGACCTCGGAGACCTCAGCGACGACCGGGCTTACCGAAATCTCGGTGGTAGCACTCGACGAGGTCACCGTGCTCCAACTGGTCGTGGCGCCCACGCCGATAGCCGGGGACCGCACGGAGTTGCGATGGCGTGCGATGTGCCGCGGGGACATGTTGGTACGAACCCGCAACAACGCACTCAAAGCGCTGACCACAAAGGCGGCGTCCGCCACGTCACGCCGCTGCAAGACGGCCGCCGGCACGGCGACGAGTGAAGCTGCCTTCGGTGCATGGCGTGGGCTCGGGGCGACGTCGTCCCCGGCTTTACCGGCAGTGCCGGAACTCGCATCCACGAACGCCGAATAGGAGATCTCCGTGACAGATACCGCAGATACCCGGGAGCTCAGCGTATCGACGCAGGCCCGGCCCAAGAAGATCACCCCGGGATTGTTCGAGCCGGGCCGAGTCGCCCTGCGCGACACTTGGATTCCGTTGGCACACCTTCCGCAGATCAGGCGCCGGCCGCGCGCACACGAGTTGCACGGCAAGCCCGTCTACATCTGGGGAACGAGCGACCGACGGATCCGCGCCACGGAGTCGCACCCACAGCGGCTATCGACCGGGCATGCGGAGCGGACGGAAGCCACCGGCGGACGAGGGGAGTTCACAGTCGTCGAGCGTTACGGCTACGTCTGGGTTTGGTACGGAGATCCGGACAATCTCTCCGAAGACCTACTTCCGGACTGCCCCTACCTGCCCAGAAACGGCGGCCCGCGGCCCCGGCACATGTGGGGAACCCTTACCTTCCACAGCACCTACGAGCTCGTTTGCGAGAATCTGCTCGACCTGACCCACGTCGACTTCTTGCATTCGAAACTGATCGGCGACGAACTGTGCGAGCAGGATCGGATCACCGTCGAGTCGACCTCGGAAACGGTGACGATGATCCGTGAAGCCAACGGACGCCGCACACCACCCGCTCAGCGTTGGTTCGCCAAGTCGGATCGCCAGGACATGCGCGCCGTGACACACGTCCACCTGCGCAGCGGTGTCGTCGTCCTGCATGGAAACTTCTCTCCCGGACTGTCGGTCCGGTTATTCCACCCGCTCATTCCAGCGTCCACCGACCGCACCACGCTGAAGTTCTCGTTCAATCCCAAGGGGGCAAACGCATTGGCTCGCAACGCGTTTCCCTTGGTGTCACCGATCATCGCCCGGCAAGACGACAGGATGCTACGGCCCCAGAACGGCCGCTACCTGCAACCGAGTAGTCGGCCCGACGTCAGCTCACAGTTCGACGCCGCCGGGCTGCAATACCGCATCCGCATGCAGCAGCTCGTCGAACGTCAACTGGCCGGTGACTTCTCTTACCAAAACGACGCTGACCCAGGCCGCGACATCACCGAACTATTGCAGGTCGAGCGCATGCCGGGGTGACGCCGGGCGTTAGCCGCCCGGCTGCTGCGGTCCTTTGGCAGCCATAGACGCGAAGGTCGCCAGAAGCGTAGTGGCGGAGACGGCACCACTGCTCAAGTCGCGGGCGCGGATATGCGAGCCGACTGCCAAGGCGAAGTAGATGGTGAGCATCACCGTGGTGAGGCGCGCCAATGCGGGGAACCGCGTCACCGAGAACAGTCCGATGGCGGCCGCGGTTTTGATCGGCGGGAAGATCCACCGATAGCGGCGGGGAAAGTTGACGGCGTCCAGGCCCTCGGTGACGAGCCGCAACGGAATGGCGTAGATCACCGCGTCGAACGCCATGAAGGCGCCCATCGCGTAGTAGGTCTTCGGCGACGTCACGAAATTTGTTGTCATGAACTCCCTTTCGGATTGCACCGGTCACAGCCCGGGCGGGCGGCTGTTGTAGCGTGGCAGGTGTTGGCCGCCGTCGACGTGTATCACTTCACCGGTGACGTAGCGACTATCCCCGCCGGCCAGGAAAACCGCGACCGGCGCGATGTCCTTCTCTGGATCGCCGACCCGGCCCAGCGGATTCTGTGCCGCCGACATCTGCGCGAACCCCGGAATCGCCTCGGCAAGTTGGTGATACACGGTTCCCTTGGCAGCCGGGGCGATGGCGTTGACCAACACGTTGTAGCGGCCCTACTCGGCGGCTGCCGAGCGGGTCAGGCCGCGGATGGCCTCCTTGGTTGCGTTGTAGTCGACGTGCAGCCACGCCGCGGCCTCGGCGTCGATGGAGTACAGGTTGATCACCCGACCGCCGCCGAACCGGCGGAAGTGCGGAAGCGCCGCCCGCATCGACCACCACGTCCCCCACAGTCCGGTGTGCAGGAGCGCGTCGAGGTCGGCGTCACTCTTCTCTTCGAGCAGCACGTTGGGTGACAGCGCGATCGCGTTGTTCACCAAGATATCGAGCCTGCCGAACGTGTCGACCGCGCCGTCGATGGCCGCCTGCACATCTGCCTTGACGCCGACGTCGGTGCGGACGAACACCGCCCGCCCGCCGGATTTCTCGATGTCGGCCGCGGTTTGTCTGCCTGCCGCGTCGTCGCGCTCGGCGACCAGCGCTGCCGCACCTTCCCCGGCGAACCGGCGGGCGATCCCGCGGCCAATTCCCTTTCCCGCGCCGGTGATTACCGCGACTTTGCCATCGAGTCGTCGCACGTTGTGTCCTTTTCCGGTCGAATCGGATGTTCGGTGTCGTCGGTGTCGATGAAGCGGTTGCGCAGGGTGCCCAGCCCGGCGATTTCGAGCGTCACCTCCTGGCCCATCTGCGGAAACCGTCCCAGCTCCAACCCGCAGCCGCGGCCGACCGTCCCGACTCCGATCACGTCGCCGGGATACAGCGTTTCGTCGCGGCTGATGTAGCTGATGATCTCCGGCACCGAGTAGTGCAGGCTGTCGGTGTGCCCGCGGCTCCACTCCTCGCCGTCGACGCGGGCCACCATGGCGTTGGGCTGCGTCGGGTCGAAATCGTCCGGGGTCACCAGAAATGGGCCCAGCACGTTGCCGCCGTCGAAGTCCTTACCCTTGGCCGGGCCCAAGAAGGCGCGCATTTCAGCCAGCTGGATGTCACGGCACGAGACGTCGTTGAACACGGTGTAGCCGGCCACGTGATCGAGCGCCCGCCCGACCGCGATGTCGCGGCCCGTCCTGCCGATGATGGCGGCGAACTCCAGTTCGTAATCCATGCGTGTCTCACCGGCCGGGCGTCGTACCGGCGTTCCGGTGCCGACCACCGACGCCGGATTGCCCTTGTAGTAGACCGGATGGCGGTACCACTCCTCGGGGACCCCGCGCCGCCCGGACGTGTTCCGCACATGCTCCTCGAATGCCGAGCAGTCCCGGATCGACCTCGGGCGCGGCAGCGGTGCGAGCAACTCGATGTCATCGAAGCGATAGCGAAGCTGCTGGCCGAACTCGTTGCGGTCGGCGCCAAACTCGGCATCCCGCACTTCGTCGAGCGCGTCGCGGCCCACCGAGCCGTTGGCGAGGAATCCCAGCAGGTCGGGCGGCAGGACGGCGTCGGCGACGGGCCGTACCCGGTCGTCGGCCAGTCGGGAAACGACCAGCTGCGCGTATGCGGCGTTGACGTCCAGCAGAGTGCCGGCCTCTTCGAGCAACCCGAGCCGGCGGGCCGGACCAAGAGCGGTGGTGACGGTGAAGGTGGCCAGCCGCATCAGCGGTCCCAGACCAGCGGCAGGGCCTGCACGCCGGCCACCGAACTGGCGTGCCGAACAATCCGCGCGCCCTCTTTGAGCCGATATGTCGGGATGCGGCGATGCCAATGTTCGTAGGCCACCGCGAGCTCGATGCGTGCCAGATGCGATCCGGCACAGCGGTGCGGTCCAACGCCGAACGCGACATGGCGGCTGCGTCCGCGGTCGAATCGAATCTCGTCAGGGTCGTCGAACATCGCCGGATCGCGGTCGGCGGCAACCGTGTTGATCAGCACCCGATCGCCCTGGTGGATCAGCTGCCCACCGATTTCGACGTCCTGGGTCGCCGTTCGGCCGGCCAGGATCAACGACTCCACCCGCAACATCTCCTCGACCGCCAGCGGAATGATCGCCGGATCGGCGACGATCTGGTCCCGCAGGTCGGGCCGCTGAGCCAACCGCAGAAACTGTAGGCCCAGCGAACTGGCCACGGTGTCGAGCCCGGCCAGGAACAGCAGATAGGTCATGTCGAGGATCTCTTCGTCGGTGAGCTTGTCACCATCGACCTCGGCGGCATGCAGCGTGCTGATGATGTCGTCGCCCGGGTTCTGCTTGCGATCGGCGAGCAGTTCGGCCAGATACTCGTTGAGTTCCTGGCCGGCGCGCTGACGGATGCTGCCGTCGGAGTCGTCGTGGTGGCCGTGCAGCAGGATGTTTTTCCAGTCGTGGAACCGGGAGGCCTGGTCCAGCGGCAGGTCCATCATCTCGGTGAAGATCACCGTCGGCAGCTTCTCGGCGAAGTCGGCGACGAAGTCGCACTCGCCGTCGTCGATGAAGGAATCGATCAGCGAGTCGGCGACCTCGCGGATGTGGCCTTCGATGTTCTTCATCCGGCCGGGGGCGAACACCGGGAGCAGCAGCGCACGGTACCTGGACTGAGCCGGCGGATCGACCTCCATCGGCAGCAGCGGGCGGCGTTGCCCCAGTCCGGCGGGGATGTTCACCGACGGCGCGGTGGCGAACAGTTCATAGTGCTGCATCGCATAGTGCGCGGTCTCGTAGCTGGACAGCGTCCAGAAGCCGCCATGCTTGTCGCTATGGGCCACTGGGCATTCGGAGATCATGCGGGAATACACCGCGTTGAAACAGTCACCCAAACGAGGGTCGTGATGATCGAAGTGGCGCACCAATTGGTCGATCAGTTCGCAATCTGCGGCGTTCACGCTGGGCGCCTGGTCGTCTAGTTGTTCGGTCACGCGTTGTCCCCTTCCGGGTCCCGTTGCGGTCCCGACGACCGCCGGCAGACGTTGTCGACCGCCCCGCGGGCCGCGAATGCGATGAGACACTTTAAACAGACTCTGTCTATAGTGAGATGCGCTGTGGGGATCCGTCAACCGTTCGGCCCGACTGAGTCACGAGACGTCGCTCCTGGAGAGCACGGGTCGTGGCTCGGTGACCGAGGCAACTGGGTATGACAAATGGGCATATATTGTTCAAAATGATCCATACTGTGGAGGTGTAGCGGACCGGAGGCGTGATGACGGCAAACAGCGAGACCCTCGCTCGCATTCTCGATGGGACGCTGTCCGCGCTGGCGCGTCGCGGCGTGCGCAAACTATCGATGAGCGACGTCGGGACAGCGGCCGGGATTTCTCGTGGGACGCTGTATCGATACTTCAGCAACAAGGAGCAGTTGCTCGATGCGATCGCCGACCACGTCCGGCGCTCGATGCAGGAAGAACTCAGATCGGCCGTGGCACGGCGACCCGACCTGCGCATACGGGTGCGGGTGGTCGTAGAGTCGCTCGTCTACTTTCGCCAGACTCACCCCGAGGCAGTGCAAGTTATCTCGCTTGAGCCCAGCTTCGGGGTCGATTTCGTTCGGCAGGTGTACCCCCAATTCGTCGCCGTCGTCGAGGAACTGCTCACCCCGGCGCTCGAATCGTCGCCGGCCGTGCGGTCCGGCGAACTGACCAGCGGTCAGCTGTCCGAACTGATTCTGCGCGCCGCCGCATCGACCTTCTTCATTCCGACCGACGACCTCGACGAGGTATCCCGGATAATTGCGGCCCTGGCCTGCCTGAATACCGCCGAGTTGGCGGCTAATTAGCTCTTCGCGGGCACGGCCCAGTTAACGCTCTTGGTTTCGAAGTACTCGTCGTAGCCGGCCTCGCCCCACTCGCGGCCCAGACCGCTGTGTTTGTAGCCGCCGAACGGACTGTGCGGGTTCGCTCCGCCGCCGCCGCCGTTGATGTGCACCATCCCGGTGCGCAGCCGGGCCGCCAGGGCGTATGCGTGCACCGGATCGGGATCCCAGATGGATCCGGACAGTCCGTAGGGCGAGTCGTTGGCAATGGCCACCGCCTCGTCGTCGGAGGCGAACGGAATCACCACCCCGACGGGGCCGAAGATCTCTTCACGGGAAACCCGCATGTCGTTGTCGGCCTGGACGAACAACGTCGGGTCGACGTAGTAGCCACGATCCAGGCCTGCTGTTCGCCCGCCGCCGAAGGCCAGTTTCGCGCCCTCGGCCTGTCCCAGTTCGATGTAGGACAACACCCGCGCGCGTTGGTTGTCGCTGACCAGGGGCCCCATGTCTGTTGATTCGTCGGTCGGGTCGCCCACCACGGTCGTGTCCAGCCGGGCCAGGACGCGCTCGACAAGATCGTCGTGGATCGACTGGTGAGCCAAAATGCGGGTGAAGGCCGCACACCCCTGACCCGAATGCCGGGTGAAGTTGAGGACCGCGTGCGCCGCGGCGGCGTCAAGGTCGGCGCCCTCGGTGACGATGTTCACTGACTTGCCGCCCAACTCGAGCACCACTTTTTTCACGCTCGGCGCGGCCTGCGCCAGGATGAGCTTGCCGACCACGTCGGACCCGGTGAACGACACCATGTCCACCCCGGGATCGGACGTCAGTACGGTGGCGACGTCGACGTCTCCGGTGACGATGTTCAGCGCGCCCGGGGGTAGGCCCGCCTCCTGCGCGGCTTCGCCCAGCACGAGTGCCGAAAGCGGAGTCAGCGGAGAAGGCCGCAGTACGACGGTGCACCCGGCTGCTAGCGCGGGGCCGATCTTGAACAGGCTCAACAGGACCGGATAGTTGAACGCGGTGATGGCGGACACCACGCCGACCGGCTCGCGCCTGACCACCCCTTGCCCGATACCGATACCGAACGTCGGTGGCTGGGGTCGCACCGTGGGATAGGATGGCATGACGCGGTCGACCAGATCGCGCAGATGCGCCAGCGGCACGCCGACCTGCCCGATTCGTGCCAGCGCAATCGTGGAACCCGCCTCGGCCACCACCAGATCGATAAGCTCGCCGGAGCGGGCCGCCACGGCATCGGCGAAGGCCCGCATGACGGACTGTCTTTCCGCGACCGGCAGATGCGGCCACGGGCCGGCGTCGAAGGCCCGCCGCGCCGCCGAAATCGCTTGGTGCGCATCGGCTACCGATGCCTGCGCGACCTCGGTGATCTGTTCCTCGATGGCCGGATTTTCGACGGGAAGCGTGTGTCCGTGGCCTCCGTCGCGCCATGAACCGTCGATGAACAGCTCGGTTCGCATCGTCTACTCCGTTCCCCGGCAGCCGGACGAGATAATCCACTTAAGACACATACTGTATATCGTGTTCACATCGAATTCGCCTTTGCGAGGAGCTGAAGATGCCGGGACGGTTGGCTGGCAAGGTGGCTTTGGTAACCGGAGCCGGGCGCGGTCAAGGTCGCAGTCACGCCGTCCACTTGGCCCATGAAGGTGCCGATGTCGTCGTCCTCGACCTGTGCGCCGACATCGGCACGAACAACTACCCGTTGGCCACGGTCGCCGAGCTGGACGAGACCGCCCGGCAGATCGAGAAACTCGAACGGCGCGCCATCGTCGTGCGCGCGGATGTGCGCGACCGGTCGGCCATGGAATCGGCTGTCGACCAGTGCGTCGGTGAGTTGGGTGGGCTCGATGTGGTGGTGGCTAACGCGGGGATCGCGCCGCTGGGCGCCGACGGGACCGAGCAGACGTTCGTCGACGGGTTCGACGTCGACTTCGTCGGGGTGGTGAACACGTTCGGCGCCGCAATTCCGCGAGTGCCCGACGGCGCGTCTCTGATAGCGACGGGATCGGTTGCGGCGATCCGCGGGGCTGTGGAGAGTCCGGCTTCTGGACCGGGTGGAGCGGCCTACGCGCTGGCCAAATCGTTTGTCGTGCAGTATGTGCGGGCTCTGGCCAAGCAATTGGCTGGCCGCCGTGTCAGGGTCAACGCGGTGCATCCCACCAACTGCAACACCGCAATGCTTCACAGCGAGGGCATGTATCGGCTCTTCCGCCCGGATCTGGAACACCCTGTCACGGATGACGTGCTCGACGCGTTCTCGGCCATCCAGGCCATGCCGGTCCCCTACATCGAACCGGCCGATGTCTCGGCGGCAGTGGTGTTTCTGGCATCGGAGGAATCCCGATACGTCACCGGTCTTCAGCTGACCATCGACGCCGGTGCCGCACTGAGCTGAGAGGATATTCGCTTGCACGTCACCGTTTTCGGCGCGACCGGTGCCATCGGTCAACTGATGGTCCAGAACCTCCTGATTGCGGGTCATGTGGTCACGGTCTACGTCCGTAACCCCGGAAAGATCCCAGCATCGTGGCGGTCCGGCGTCGACACTGTCGTCGGTGAGATGTCCAACGCCGATGCCATCGACACCGCGGTCTCGGGAGCCGACGCAGTAGTCAGCGCGCTCGGCCCCAGCCTGGACCGGAAAGCGACGGGACTGCCGCTCGTAGAGGGTGTTTCGAACATTCTCGCAGCGATGAAGCGCCATGGGGTGCGCCGATACGTGGGCAACGGCACGCCCAGCGTTCTGGACCGTCGTGACGCGAAGACGTTACAGACGCGCGTGATCGCCTTCACCGCGCGAACCGTGTTCCCGCGCGCCTACCAGGAGCTGCTGGGCATGTCGGCGCTGATCATGAACTCCGGCCTGGACTGGACCATCGTTCGGTTCATCGCACCCCGCGACGGCGCTGCCAAAGGAATCAAGCACGAAGGCTTCTTCGGAACCGACAAGATCGGCTTCACGGTGCGACGCGCCGACATTGCGGCCTTCACCGCCGCTCAGGTCGACAGCGACACATACGTCAACGCCGCACCGGCCATCAGCAACTAGCGATCCTCGGTCGCTAGTGGATGGCACCGGCGATATCACCCGACATAGCACCCAGTTGCGGCCCCCACGTCCCCCAGCCGTGGTCCCCGCTGACCGGGAAGTCGAAGTGGCCGTTGTTCCCGCCGACGCTTCGGTACTGCTGGTAGAACATCCGGTTGCTGCCCTGGGCCTGGTCGGCGACGCCGAGCATGGAGGCCGGATCGCTGGCGGTCAGGGTCTGCGGGCTAAACACCCATAACCGGCTGTTGTTCTGGGCGAGCAACGCGGCGTGCACGTACGGATCGTGCCACTTCCACCGGCCCAACTGTGCCGCACCCCACATCGCCTGGGTGTTCACTCCGCCGAAATTCTGCATGCCCGCGGTGATAGCACCGTTCAACGTGGTTTCCGACGGGTAGAGAAAACCCGACATCGAACCGGCGTAGCCGAACCGGTCAGGGTGGAAGGCGGTCAGCGCCATCGCTGCGTAACCGCCCTGGGAGGCGCCGACCACAGCGTGGCCACCGGGTGCGAGGCCCTTGTTGGCGGCCAGCCAATCGGGCAGCTCGCTGGACAGGAAGGTATCCCACTGCTTGCTGCCGTCCTGCTCCCAGTTGGTGTACATGCTGTAGGCGCCACCGGCGGGGGCAACCACCGAGATCCCCTTGCCGGCCAGCGTGTTCATCGCATTACCCGCGGTGACCCAGTTGCTGACATCCGGGCCGGCGTCGAACGGATCCAGCAGATAGACCGCGTGCGGCCCGCCGGCCAGGAAGGCCACCGGGATGTCACGGCCCATCGCTCCCGACGGAACCATCAGGGTCTGGTAACCCGCTGCCTTGGCTTTGCCCGTGATTCCTGCGGTTACCGTCACACCGCCCAACCCGACCGATAGTGCGGCAACGCAGAACACCCGCAGAAGCACTGACATACCACTTACGCCCCTCATATCCACCTTCCATCGTCTAGTCGCTGTGTTGCGGCGGTCAACGGTACCGCTGCACCGCATCCTCAAGCTGGGCGACCTTTTCTCGCAGTACAGTCAGTTCCAGATCGGTGGCGCCGGCGCTTTCGCTTTGGGTAAGTTCTTTTCTGGTGTCGCGCAGCAATTCTCGCACGCGGGCACTGGCTTCCAGAGTGGTGAGCAGGTCGGCTTCATCCGCGAGCTGGTCGTGCTCGATGACCTCGTCGACTTCTTCGTTGCCAGTGCTCATGATCAGGCGGGCTTCAGGTGAAACAGTTCCCGTGCATTGAGTTCGGCGATCGCGTGAACTTCGTCGTCGGATACCTCGCGCACCGCCTCCGCCAGTATTTTGCGACTGTTCGGCCACATCGAATCCGAATGGGGGAAGTCGCACTCCCATAGGATGCGATCGACGCCGATGTCGTGCCGCAGACCGATGCCGGTTCTGTCGGTGATGAAGCAGCCCCAGATGTTGCGGCGGAACAACTCCGATGGCCTGACCTCTTGGTTGATGTCCTGCCAGAACCGCTGCCGCTCCCAGGTGGTGTCGGCGCGCTCCAGCATCCACGGCATCCACCCGATGCCTCCCTCGGCCAGCACGATCTTGAGGTTGGGATGCCGATGAAACACCGGGGAGAAGCACAGGTTGATCATCGCCTGCATCGAGTTGAGCCCCATCAGCGCGATGAACGTGGCCTCCGGCGCGTCGGGCGCGGTGAACGGCCGCGTGCCGGAGGTGCCGAAGTGCATCATGAGCGGAATGTCGGCTTCCTCGGCCACACTGAAGAGGGGATCCCAGTAGTTCGTGTGGAACGACGGCAGATCGAGGGGGGTCGGGCTCTCGATGAAGCTGACGCCTTTGGCGCCCTTGGCCACCGTGCGCCGCAGCTCGTCGACGCAAAGGTTCACGTCCCACACCGGCAGGATCACCACGGGTGGGAGCCGGTCGGGGTCGGCCGCCGACCATTCCTCGATGTGGAAGTCGTTGTAGGCCTGTACACATCGCAGCGCGAGGTCGCGGTCGTCGCCCTCGAGGAAGAGCGTGCCGGCGAAGCGCGGGAAGGACGGGAAGGCCATCCCGGTGTGAACGCCGTCGAGATCCATGTCTTTCAGGCGCTCGGTCGAGTTGTAGCAGCCCGGCATCATCTGGTCGAAGCGTACCGGATCCCAGCCCCACTCCCGGGGGTCCTTGCCGGCCACGGCGTTGAGACCGATGCTGGGATAGATCGTGCCCTGGTAGGTCCACACCTGCGCGCCCTCATCTGTTTCGATGATGCGCGGTGCCTGCTCGTGGTCGGCCTTGGGCAATCGGTCCAGCCACACGCGTGCATGCTCGATGAGGTGGTCGTCGACCGATACCAGCTTCATGTAGTCCTGCAAGGGCATGACAACTCCCGTCGATGTGTGCTGTTAGCGCCCAGCGGTTGACCATCGTCCGCCGTTATACAAAATGAACACTATCTGTACTATATTTCCACTGCTGTTGACGGGGGTCAAGGCTGACTGTTCCCGGTTCCGGTTGGTCTGTGTCGTTTGTTTTGCGTGGTGCCTGCAGGCCTGACGAGTGGCGGTCAGGCGCGCCGATTGATGCCAAGGATGTCGCTCACGTCGCGACCGGGGTCGCCGTAGTCCAGATAGGAGTAGTCGCCGGCTTGTTGGCGCGCTACCAGCGCGGCATAGACCTTCCGGTAGCGCAGGCCGGCCTTGTCGAACCGCGAGCTCAGATCTCGCTTGTCGTCGCCGTCCACGTAGTTGGCATTTTGCTTGCGCACGGCCCAGTTGTCCTGGCAGCCCACGATGTGGGAGGCGAGCGGAAACAGGGCCCGCGCGATGGCCGGCATGAACTTCGGGTTGTAGCTGACCGGGGTGCGGGTCCGGGTGGCGGTTTCCGGATTACACGGATGCAGCATGCGCATGGACATGCCGGGATTGAAGTCGCCGTGCAACACGCACACGCCGCTGCGCACACGAGTGACGGTCACCACCCGGATGTTCTGTGTCTTGGCGCCCTTCACCAAGGGTTCCTGCACGTCCGGGATGGGCCTACCACGGGCGGTCCGGATCATGCTGACCACCTCAGAAGTGGACTCGACCTCGACTACATCGTCTTCGGACAACGCATCGCCGGTCAACTTCGAGTGCAGAAAGTCGGCGTGCGTCAGATCAAGCAGGTTCTCGGCGATCAGTTCGTACGTGCAGTCGAACACGACTGTCCCCTGGAAGCGCTTGGGCATCCCTTCCAGCGGCAGATGGGGCACCTGGGAGATGAGGTCGGTCGAGGCGTTACGCCGATCGCCGAACCATACCCACGTGTAGCCGTACCGCTGCGAGGTGACGTACTCGCCGCTGCCGTGGGTCAGCTCGCCGTGTCGGCGGTGCTGCGGGGTGTGTGTCCGGAGTGTCCTCGGTGGCGCGGATCCGCTCACCGTCGTGCCAGAAGATCACCGGGGACCCGTGCATGGCACGGCGAATCGGCCGGCGTCCCACCCGCGACGAATGCACCAGCGGGAACCAGGTGTCGCGCAGGGCGAAATCGCCGGGTGAAAATGTGACGGCGCCCGGCGGGGTCGGGTGGCAACGGCGGTCATCGGTGACTCCCCGGTATCTCGCTGCTGTCGGGGTGGGCGTCCGCAACAAGTCGTGCTGACCGCAGCGCCCGCACCCCCGGATCATGGCCGCGGGAGGCGGCGTCGGAAAGCGCTTCGGCCGTGTCGGTGGCGCGACCGGACCAGCGACGGGCGGCAACTAGCCCGCTGGTACGCCAAAACCAGAAGCGGTGCGCTGGTCCCAGCAGAACGGCCCGCCAACGGACAACCGTGCGATAGGTGCCGACCGGTGTGAGACCAATGGTGACCTCGCACGCCGGGTTTCGCCGGCCGGCGGCAACATCGACACGGGTGAACCCGGTCGTCACGTCGGTGGTGATCGTGGACTTCACCACGCGTCGGCTCAGTGGATCGAAGGTCGAGGGCCGCGGCAATTTGTACGCGCAGCGCTCGCGCTGCACCGACACCGCGTGCCGGTCCGTGTGCACCGCCGGCGCGCACAATTCCTCGCCGGCGCCGATGACCGCACCCAATCCCAGCGCCGCACCCGGGTTGAGCAGGATCGCTTCGGCGACCGCGGCGTATGGCGACCGGACTTCGACGGTGTCGCTCACCGCCGACGCGGCCGACGGGGTGATCGTCGACCCGCCAGGACTCGCCGTCGACGGGTCGGTTCCCGTCCAGACGAACACCAGCCCGCCGATCAGCCTCGCGTCGTACATCGTGGTGCCCGCGTCGGGTTCTTCGCCGGTTGGCGGCCCGACCGGCGGAGCCAGCTGGCTGGTGCGCAGGCCGTAACCCATCATTTCGGCGACGTTCTCAGCCGCCGAGAATGCCGCAACCTTGATGCCGTTGGGGATGCGCTCGTCGGCCCGCAGGTTCGGGATTGCAGTGCACCGGCCGGTGACGCCGTCGAAGCTCCAGCCGTGATACGGACACTGGATCGAGCCATCCTCGGTAAGCCGACCCATTGACAGCGGGAGCCGCCGGTGCGGGCAGCGATCTTCCACCGCCCGGACGGCGCCGCCGAGGTCGCGATACACCGCGAGGTCTTGCGTACCCAGCCGGAAAGCGTTGGGGTGGTGGTGCACCTCGTGGCTGTGCGCTACCGGCCACCAGCCCTCCGACAAGCCGAACGGCGACGCGGCGGGCTCGGCGTCATCCCCTGAGCGACTCGACGGGGACTCTTCGGTGGCGGTCACTGACCGGTCGTTTCCTTCCGTAGCAGGCGGCGACCGTTGCACGGACGCGGCAGCGGCGATTACACCAATAGCGCTGCCGCGCTTGGCGTCGCACCTGTGTCGAACGTAACACCGGTACGACCGTGTTGACAAGACAGTTCCGACAGCATTTGTGCAATCTGCACCATTGCCGACCGGTCCGAGGTTGGGCTGCCTACGCTAGACGGATAGAACGGGATCTGTTCCATTAGTAATCCATCAGCCACAAGCCGCTCGGGGGCAGACGCCATGTTCGACGGCCAGAATCTGCTGGAACTCGACGGTGATCACCTTGACCTCAGCTACCGCCGTGACCAGGACTGGCCGTCGATGACGCCGGCGGGATCCATCAAGAATTACACCTTCGGAATCGGTGATCCTGATGCCGGTCCGCTCGTTCAACTGGGCCTGGTCACCAGCCTCCCCGAGGAACCACTCGACTGGCGCCACGTCGTAGACCCGCCCCACTTTCACGGCAGCGACCAGTTCCGGGTGCTGGCCGGTGGCGAATGGAATGTGGGCGGTAAGCCACTGCACACAGGCGACTACGTGTTCCAGGAGGCGGGCAAGGTCTACCGTGAACATCCCGATTCCGCGGACCCGGCGTGGATCGTGTTGGTGATCGGCGACCGTCGCGGCGCGTTGCCGACCATCATCAGTGACGCGGACCGCGAAACCCTCATCGACGGAGGCGGAAACTTCCGGGCCGCCCACGCTGACGGCTACGCCCATCCCGCCGGACCGAAAGGCATACCGGCGATCGACACCAGCCTGGGCGGATGCTCGCGCGGTTACCTGTTCGGGTCGCTGCGCGACACCGACATAAAGACGCCGGTTACCGCGACGTTCGGTGATCGCGAAGCGGGCCCGTCGGTGCAGATGTGTCGCGCAGTTGCCGGTGAGGTCATCAGACCGGCCAGCGTCTCCGGGACCGAGCAGTTCCTGGTGGTGACTCTTGGCGGCGTTTCGATTGGATCCGACACATACCTCGCCGGTGACATGCGGGTGCAGCGCGCAGACGAGCCGATGGCCGCGATCGTCGCCGGTGTCGAGGGCGCTGAGCTGACCATCGTCGTCGCCGATCGCCGATACGCCCCGGCCGGGGTTACCCGGTAGGTCGCTTACCCGGCCGTCACAGCGACAGCCCAATACGGGGTGCGAAGTGTTCGCCGCCCCGTCGCAAGTAGTCCGGACGGCGTCGGGGCCGCGGTCGGTTTCGATCCAGGTTGGCCTCGGGACTGTCCGGCAAACCGGAACCAGATCACCGGGATGACTTCTTTCATTAACGGTGGTCAATGCGGACGCCACTCAGGTGTTCGACGGCTGGGCGACACTGCCGGCGCGTAACGTACGTGCGAGTGACCGCGCTTCGCTGGCAGTTGCTCCGCGAGGGGAACTAGGGATTACGAGATGACCGCTATACCGTCCTGCCGTCGACACTTGCCGAACGGACGGACACCGATGTCTGCCGCCTGGTTGGCAAGCGGGTCAACATGAGCGGCTTGACCGCCGTTGGGGCCGAGGAGCTCGCGTTGCTGGATGTGTTTGCCGATATCCCCGCGAAGGATTTGGTGGAACTGGCCACCAACCTGGTGCCGCTGCAAGCGGAACCGGGCGAGGTGTTGATGCGGCAGGGGGAGCATGCGCTGTCATTTGTGATCATCGCGTCCGGCCGAGTCGAGATCAGGCACGCCGGCCTGGACGGCGAGGTGTTCGCAACGGAGCTGCCGGCGGGGGGAATCGTCGGGGAAATCGCATTACTACGAGACGCGCCGAGATCCGCGACAGTAATCGCGAAAGATCGGTTGCGCGGCTACGTCGGATATCACAGCGCCTTCGAGTCGATGCTCTCGATACCGGGTATCGCCGAGCGGCTGATCCGCACCGGGCGTCAGCGATTAGCCGCATTCATCACGCCGATCCCGGCCCGGGTCAGAGGCGGCACTGAGCTGTCCCTGCGCCCCGTCCTGCCCGGCGACGCTGAACGCTTTGCCGAGGGCAGGGTGGAGGTCTCGCCGGAAACTCTGTACACGCGTTTCCTGTCGTCCCGCGCTCCCACCGCGGCGCTTCTGGCCTACCTGTGCGAGGTCGACTACATCGACCACTTCGTCTGGGTCGCGACCGACGGCATCGACGGACCCGCGGTCGCCGACGCTCGCTTCATTCGCGATAAAGACGACCCGGCCTCGGCTGAGATTGCAATCACCGTCGCCGACGCCTATCAGGGCCATGGCATCGGTGAGACTTTGCTCGGCGCGCTCGCGATCGCGGCACGAGTCGATGGCATCGAGCGGTTCCACGCCCGGGTGCTCTCCGACAACGTGGCCGTGCGTGCGTTGGGGGATAAGTTCCACGCCCGGTGGGAGTACGAGGAACCAGGGGTGGTCACCACCACGATGGAGGTCCCCGCCCTGGATGACCTGCCCATCGAGCTCGACGCGTTGCGGCAGATCCACAATGTGGCCCGTCAGGTCATCCACGCATTCGACTGAGGTAACGAAGCGCATCAGCTGCTCACCGGCTGTGAGGTTGTGTTGTGCCGGTGCCGTCGAAGTTGGTGCGCCTGGGCGCCAATGGCATGTTGGCGGCCAGACCGCCGATCAACAACGCCAACGCGTCTGCGTTGGTGGTGAGTAGTGCGGCCTCCGCGACGTCGAGGGCGGTCGAATACTCTGCAGTAGCGACCGCCTTGCCGATCACCTCGGCCGGAACGTCGTCGAGGTGTTTGATCGACGGACCACCCCTCATAGCCGCACCACCTTTCATGCCTTGCGGGCTGCACAGATCGTCCGGTCATGACACAAGGGTGTCAAGAATGTTATCGGAGGGGACAGAATGTGTATGCGTGCTTGCGTTCCTACCGCGGGGCATATCTTCTGGGCAATCCGACGGAGAGACTGATTACCCTCTCAGCATGCTTGCCGCGCTGACGGACTGCTGAACTTGTTCGACCTCACCGAGATAGGGGACGGCATGTTCGAGGGCAGCCAGCCCGATCCGCCGAACTACCACATCGTGGGCGGCCAAATCGCCGCGCAGGCCCTGCTGGCGGCGCGCAAGACCGTCGCGGGCTGGGCGGCCGCACAGCCTGCACCTGTACTTGCTGAGGCTCGGCGACGCTCGGTATCTGTGTATTTCGATGCCAGCGGGCTGCGTGACGGCGGCACGTTCTTTGCCCGCAGGGTAACCGCAGCCCTTGAGGGTGAGATCCTGATGAAGGCGATTGCGTCGTTCACCGCAAGTGTTGACAACGTCGATTATCAGGACGGCATGCCGGACGCGCCTGCGCCGGAAACCCCGGTGGGCGGGTCAAGCAGTAGCTGACACCGTACGCAATTCGACGGTTGGTGGGTGCAGCGACGCGCGTTCGAACTGCGTTATGTCGATCCGCCGCCGCCAATCGCGCTCGATCGCAGCGGTTGTCCGTCGTCGGTGAGCCGGATATGGCTTCGCACCGATGGCCTGGTTCCCGACGACGAGGTCGTCAACAGTTGTGTGCTCACCTACCTGACTGCGCTGACGCTGCTCGAGTGCGCGATGACCGCGATGCGTAAGGCGCCGATGGGAACCGGTGTTTCCGCGTTGCCGGACCACACTGGATTCAGCGCGCGTTGACCTGCACGGGTGGCTTGAGGTGGCAGCTGACTGACATAGGCTCACCTCCAGGATGATCCCGTGTCATCAACGTGGCGTCGCCGATGGCATTGAGGTGGAAACAGAAAAATAGCCGAGTACGCCCGGCCAGAGACGATCGACGCCAATGACATCACCCGATGTCAAACGGAGACATCACACCCTGGCGGAATCACCTCGACGGCGTCGAGGCTGTGGGCGGGCCGTTCCGTCGAAAATGCGGTCGGTAGCATTTGCGCCGTGTAGTGTGGCAGTTCTCTGTCACACAAACTCGGGCCGCAAGGATCGACAATGTCGCAGCGAGCTGCCGCTCAGGTGGGCTATGGTGACCACCACCGCAGCTCGCGCCGATGGCTGTTGAGTTCAAGACCGCGCGGGCTTCGTTAACAAAGGTGACAACGTGGTGACCAACGAAGAGGCGGCTATGCCGCCTGCGGAGGATGGGATTCAGGCCGCGCCCGGCCAGCGATTTTGCAGTTGGCTGAGCACCGGCGAGACGGACACGATCAACGACGTCATCCGCCGCGCCGCCGAGCGCTGGTCCGATCGGATATACCTGGATTTCTCGGGTGAGACCTGGACTTACCAGCAGGTCTATCATCGCGCCCTCGCCTATGCGGCGGGACTGGCAGACGCCGGCGTGCGGCGCGGCGACACGGTGGCCACGGTGTTGGACAACCACATCGACGCGGTCACGCTGTGGTTCGGAATCAATTTCCTGGGCGCGATCTCGGTCCCGGTCAACACGGCGAACCGGGGCGAGTTCCTGCGCCACCAGATTGATGACTCCGCAGCGAAAATCGTGGTGGCCGAATCGGATTATGCCGAACGGGTTCTCGACGTCGCCGATGGCATCAGCAACCTTGCCACGTTGCTTTACCGGGGGGACTTGCCGGATCGCACGACGTCCGACGTCCGGCTCGCGCCGGTCACCGACATTTGTCGCGAGGGCACCGATTTCGCCCCCCACACGGTGCGCCCTGAGGACCTGGCCATCTTGATCTACACGTCGGGGACCACTGGTCCGGCTAAGGGCTGCATGTCAAGCCACAACTATTACTGCAATGTCGCGCGGCGCAGCAACGTGATGTTCGAGCGCACCGAGGACACGGTGGTCTGGTCGCCGATGCCGCTGTTTCATCTGATGGCGACCGCGGTGGTCGTGCTTGCCACCGCTCAGGTCGGCGCCCGTGCGGCCCTTCTGCAACACTTCTCATTATCGAAGTTCTGGTCGGAGATCGAACGCACCGGGGCCACCGAGGCGAACCTGATCGGTGCGATGGCGCCGCTGGTGGCGACCATGCCCGACTCCCTGGAGATGCAACGCTGCCACGGGCAGCTCCGCGTGATGGGCGCGAATCCCGTGACTACGGAGCTTGCACAGGTCTTCCGGGAACGCTTCGGCGCGCAGTTGGTGGCCGGCCAGGTCTACGCGCAGTCCGAGGCAACGTTCATCGCCTGTCCGCGGCCCGGCGAGCAGCCACCGGTGGCCAGCGCGGGCCGGCCCAATGAGGACTTCGAAGTGCGAATTTTCGACGACGATGACCATGACCTGCCGAACGGCCAGGTCGGCGAGATCGTGTGCCGCCCGGCACGGCCCCATGTGATGTTCGAAGGCTACTGGCGGCGACCCGAAGCAACGTTGAAGGTGATGCGCAACCTCTGGCTGCACACCGGTGACCTCGGCAGGTTCGACTCCGACGGCTGGCTGCACTTCGTGGACCGCAAGGAAGACTATCTGCGCCGCCGCGGCGAGAACATTTCCAGCCAAGCGGTCGAGGAGGTGTTCCGCAACCATCCGTCCATCGCCGAAGCGGCGGTGCATGCCGTGCCGTCCGAACTCAGCGAGGATGAGGTCAAGGTGACGGTTGTGCTGCGTGCCGACGCCGAGTTCATCACGCCCAAGGACCTGTTCGAGTGGGCCGTCGACAAAGTGCCCTACTTCGCCTTGCCACGGTTCATCGAGTTCCGCGACCAGCTGCCCCTGACACCGACGGGCAAAGTCCTCAAACACCTCCTCCGCAGGGAAGGCGCCACGGAAGCGACCTGGGACCGAGAGAAGTCCGACGTGACCGTGCAGAGACGATAGTGCTGCAGCTGTCCGTCCGTGACGCGTTCATGCCGCACAACGCTTCAGCAAGCTGGACCGCGCCGCCATCGCCAAGCTGAACAACAAAGGAGCGCGATGAACCAGGCGATAGTCCCGGGACGCTCGCCGGTCGGCCCGTTCACCTTGCGGCAGCGACTGATGGAGCTGCGGTTTCCTGTGGAGTATGCGAGCTACTTCGCGTTGGCTCCGCGGTTGCGCAGGATGTATCCACTGGGACCATCGCACGCGATTCTGTGCCTGCCGGGGGGCTTGGTTGGCGATGGGTTGACCGCGATTTTGCGTTGGGGCCTGCGCGGGCACGGGTATGACGCCCACGGCTGGGGATTGGGCCGCAATCTGGGGGCCAACGAGGAGAAGCTAGCCGGCATGCGCGCCCGGGTTGACGAGCTCTACGCGTTGCATGACGCGAAGATCACCATTATCGGGTGGAGCCTGGGCGGCATCTACGGTCGCATGTTGGCGCGGGACAAACCCGACAAGATCCGCCAGGTCATTTCGCTCGGCAGCCCTTTCCGGATGGTCGAAAGCGACCGATTCGCACCGTTCGGGCGGGAGCGGTGGGATCGATTTGTCCAAGAGCACTCACCCGAGCTGGATCTGTTGTGGGTTCATGAGCATCACCGCCCGCCGCTGACGGTACCGGCGACGTCGATCTACAGTCCCAACGATGGTGTCGCGCCGTGGCAGCTGAGCATCGACCAGACCGGACCGGGAGCGCCGAACCCCCGGGCCGAGAACGTCGCGGTGTGGGGCACCCACTCGGGGATCGGCGCCAATCCCGCGGCGCTCGCGGTCATTTTGGATCGGCTGGCGCAGCCGGATGGCACCTGGAAGCCCTTCACGCCCATCCCGATGTTGAGGTGCTGGTATCTACCCGCGGTTTCGTGGTCGCCGCCCGGCGATGACGAGTTGGCGGAAAACGACTGTGCCAACCCGACCACCTGAGGAGGACATGGTGTCGATCAGCCCACCGCCCCTGCATCTGCTGCCTGAACCCGGCGCGCTGATCGGCGATCGCGTCGTCACCGACGGGTCGGGCGGCGAATACGAGCATGCCTATGCGGCCACCGGCCGCTCAACCAAACGGGTGCCGCTGGGCGGACCCCATGAAGTCGAGATGGCCACCAGTGCCGCGCGGGAGGCGCTGGTTGTCTGGAAGGCCATGTCAACGAACCAACGTCGACGTCTGATGCTTAGGGTCGCCGACCTGGTCCGCAGCGACACCGATGTGCTTGGCAGCCTCACTACCATTGATGCGGGTACACCGAAAACCGCAACGGATGTGGCGGCGGCGTGGGCCGCTGAATTCCTGGAGTACAACGCGGGCTGGATTGATCGCATCGGCGGGGAGATCCGACCGGCCGACCAGGGCCGTCCGGTGCACGCTTACACCCGGGATGAGCCCTATGGTGTGGTAGGAGCGATGACACCGTTCAACGCCCCGATCATCGCCGCGAGCATGGTGCTCGGTCCGGTACTGGCCGCGGGAAACACTATTGTCGTCAAGCCTTCCCATCTGGCGCCCTACGCCATCCTGCGCCTGGGAAAGCTGTTCCTGGAAGCCGGTTTTCCGCCCGGCGTGGTGAACATCGTGCCGGGACCGCCGAAGACGGGGGAAGCGCTGGTTCGCTCTGCGGGCGTCGACAAGGTGTTCTTCGAGGGTAGCACGAAAAGTGCCCGCTACGTGCTGGTCGCCGCGGCCGAGAGCGGTCCCAAACCCGTTGCGCTCGAGCTTGGCGGCAAGTCGCCGGCAATCATCTTTGACGACGCCGACCTCGACGCCGCGGTCGCCAGCACGATCGGGGGCGGGTTCACGATGGGCGGCCAGGGCTGCGTCCTTGGCACGCGGCTCTTGGTGCAGGGATCTGTCTATGACGAGTTCGTCGAAAAGGCCGCCGGGTTGGCGTCGTCGATCGTCCTCGGCGACCCGTTCGCGGAGGCGACGATGATGGGACCCGTCGTGAACGCGACGGCATCCGAGCGCATCCTGGGCGTGATTTCCGATGCGGTCGACAGTGGCCAGGGCAAGCTGGTCGCCGGCGGGGAGCGGGCGGGAGGGGAGTTGGCCGACGGATATTTCATCGCACCCACGCTGTTTGCTGATGTCGACCACTCTGCGCCGATCGCCCGTGAAGAGATTTTCGGCCCGGTGCTGTCCATCATGCGCTTCGACGCTGAGGCAGACGCCCTGCGTATCGCCAACGACTCAGACTACGGGCTGGGCGCCTACGTCTACTCCAACGATCTCGGGCGTGTGCATCGCATGGCGGACGGGATCGAGAGCGGGATGGTCTACGTCAACGGTTTGCCATCGGCGGGCCCGACACCCGGTCTGCCGTTCGGCGGCGTCAAGCACAGCGGTTTCGGCCGGCTCGGGGGCATCGAGGCTATCCGTGAGTTCACCCGACCGAAGGCCGTCATGATGTTTCTGTGAGACACCCGTCCTGTGTCGGCGGGTGAGAATTCGGGTGGCGATCCGCAATGCGTCGCACCCCGATTTGCCTGGCGGTCGATCCCGGGCAGCCGCTGCCGGTCTCTCATTCCGCCCGGTTTGTCTGAGGCCGCAACTGGTCCTGCAGGGATGGAAGGTGAGAGATGAATGACTATTTCGGATATGCGGACACGGTGTGTGTGATCACCGGCGCCGCTTCCGGCATGGGCAAGGCAGCCACCGAGATGCTAGTGGACTTGGGCGCGAAGGTGTACGCACTCGATGCCAACGAGGTCACCACCTCGGGCATCGCGGGTTTCGTCCAGGTCGATCTGGGTGAGAAAGTGGCCATCGATAACGCCTTTGCGAACCTCCCGGACCGGATCGACAAGTTCTTCGGCGTTGCCGGACTATCGGGTGTCAAGACGGACTATCACACGACGGTGACGGTGAACTACATCGCCAACAAGTACATCACCGAGCAGTACCTGGACAGCCGGGTGGTCCGCGGCGGCGCGATCGCCTATATCACCTCCACCGGCGGGACCCACTGGAAGGGGTACCGGTGGGAGTACAAGAAACTTCTCGAGGCCCAGGGCTGGGAGGCGATGACCGCGGAGCTGCACAAGACAGCCCCCGCGGACGGGTTCAGGCCATTTGCCTACGTGTTGTCCAAGCGGTGCATGAATGCTTATGCCGCAAGCAAAATGGTGCACTTTGCCGAAAAGGGCATCCGGGTCAACGTGGTGCTGCCCGCCAGCACCAACACGGGCATGCGGGCTGAGTTCGCCCAGCTGGTCGGCTCGGAAGAGAACCTCATCAAACAGACGGGCATCGCCGGCAGATTGGCACAACCCCGAGAAATGGCCGAGCCGCTGGTGTTCCTGAACAGCAACATGGCCTCGTTCATCACCGGCTGCAGATTGATGGTCGACTACGGTGACGAAACACTCAAGCTGTTGAAGCTCAAGAAAGATCTGCAGAATATGCCTGTCGCACTGAAGATCTACAACACCGGGCTCGTCAAGAAGCTCATGCAAGCCTACATCGACAAGGCTTGAAGCACGCCAGCTGCCCAGCAGCATTCAGGAGAACCGGGCGGTGGTTCCGGGAGCCAGCCGTTTCCTCTGCCCATTGCACTCGACTTCGACCCCTTGCATATCGCGGGGATCCACGCTGATGATCATGCCCTTTCCGCTGACCCGCAGGTGCAGATGGAGACCGCGGTATGAATCGGGAAGGCTAAGGCTCCAAGTTT
Source organism: uncultured Actinomycetota bacterium (assembly GCA_963848535.1). Lineage (GTDB taxonomy): Bacteria > Actinomycetota > Actinomycetes > Mycobacteriales > Mycobacteriaceae > Mycobacterium. The sequence goes on along the minus strand of CAWKEM010000001.1, from coordinate 292,263 downwards.
TTCCGGCCAGTGCGGGCTGAGGATGAGTCGGTCGGCGCGGGTTTCCAGCCCGGTGAAGCACCGCTGCATGAGGTCGACGCTGCCTGCCATCGCAGCGAGGTGAACGCCTTCCGATGTGGTGCCGCCCTGGATGTCGGCGATGTCGGACTTGATCACCTGCTGGAAGAACTCGAGCGCGCGATCGCGGTTGGCCCGGGCGAGGACCCAGGCATGCACGACACCGCTGAGCGTTGAGCCGTGCGATGTTCGCGCCGTGTAATAGTCGACCGTTTTCCGAACGTGGGCAGCCGTGAACGGGTAGCCGAGCCGATCGAGCAGCTCGTGTACCTCGTCCGCGGATAGCAGGTAGAGCAGCATCAACGCGTCGGCCTGTTTGGAGGCCTTGTACCGGTTGACGTCGTCATTCTCGGCTTCGAGAATCCGGTCGAGGCGCTGAATGTTGCCGTACCGATGGCGGTAGCCATCCCAGTCCAGTTCGGCCAACTTGTCGTAGCCCTCGAATTGGCTGATCACGCCGTCATGGAACGGGACGAACATGCGTCGGGTGACTTGATCCCAGCGGGTGAGTTCCTCGTTGGTGAGTCTGAGCTTTTCCCGCAGGTCGAGCCGGTTGGGCAGCGGCATCAACGCGAGCGCGTCCAGCTCCCGCAAGATCACCCAAACCGCCATCACGTTCGTGTAAGCGTTGTTGCCGATCCCGTCGAACGGCCGGTCCGGGTAGCCGGTATGGAATTCGTCGGGTCCGATGACACCGTTGATGTTGTAGCGATCACGCCCGGCCTCGTAAGTCGTTCTACTGACCCAGAATCGGGCGATTTCCACGAGCATCTCGGTGCCGTAGTCGATGAGGTAGGCCAAGTCCCCGGTGACCTGGTAGAACTGCCACACGTTGTAGGCGATCGCAATGCCGATGTGGTGCGCACGATGACTGGGATCGGGCCGCCACCGGCCCGAACGCGGATTCAAGTGCAACTCCGGGCTTTTTTCGCGGCCGTCGCTGCCAGACTGCCAGGGGAACATCGCACCGGCGTAACCCGCCAGCTCGGCAGCGCGGCGAGCCTCCAGCAGCCGACTGTACCGGTAGCGCAGCGCAACGACCGCGTGACGGCCGGAAGCCGCAGGTTCAGCACCGGGAAGATGAACAGCTCGTCCCAGAAAATGTGGCCGCGCTACGCCTCACCGTGCAGCCCCCGGGCAGGCACCCCGACATCGAGATCGTCGGTGTTGTACGACACCGTCTGCAACAGGTGGAGAAGATGCAGGCGTAGGACGCGCAATTCGTCTGCGTGCTGGTCAAATTCGATGGACAGCCGTTCCCACAGATGCGCCCAGATGGTCGTGTGCGCATTCCGAATCTCGGCGAAACGGCCTTGTCGGCCGAGCCTGCGCTCCGCCGCGGCCGCCGGTTCAGACGTCGTGACGTCACGGCCCGTGACCAGCGTGACGATCTTATCCACGGTCAGCGGCTGACCCGCCCCGAGCTTGGTGAAGATCTCGTGCCCGATCTCGAACTCCTCGTCGAAGAGTCGATACGTCGCGGGAGCAGGCGCGTCGCCGTGCCACACCGAATTCCTTGCCGCGAGTGCGATAGGAATCTGTAATTGCGTCGTCTCGACGGTCATGATCACCGAATTCTCGGACAGCGCTAGCTTTTTCAGCCCGTGCAGGTGGTTGCTGGCCAAGTCTTGATAGCGTTCAACCAGACTGTTGCGTACGTCGCCGTCGAGCGTCGAACGAATCTCGACCGTTCCCGACCAGTCCTCGGCGACGATCGTCGTCTCCAGGGCGGCGACGTGAGCCTGGTTCATCGCCACGAGACGGTGCTGAGTCACCGATGCGGTGCGGCCGGCGTCGTCGCGGAACCGCAGTTCGCGGCTGAGCACCGCGCCGCGCAGGTCCAGCGTCTGGCGGTAGGACAACAACGTGACGTTGTCGACGTCGAACCAGTCTCCGCCGTCGATGCGGAACGTCAGCGGAAGCCAGTTGGGCAGATTCACCAGACTTTCGTGGTCTGTCTTGGTGCCGCCGATGAGGTCTTCGAGCCGGTTGTAAACACCGGCGGCATAGGTGCCCGGGTAATGGACCTGACTGGCCTTCGATTCCGGTGCGGCGCCACGGTGGCGAAGTAGCCGTTTCCGACCGTGCACAACGCCTCGCGAAGCTTTTCGCTTTGCGCGTCATAACCGTCGAACGTGAGATCCCATGCCTCTGCAGACGTGTGCTGAGCGTAGGTCAGCCACCCGTATCCCCAGCTGGGCGAGCTCAGACACTTGTTGAGGGCTCTCCAAGCTGAATTGAGCGGCCGACCGGCGGTCACCATCTTCGTCGTGACGCACGACGATCGCGATGCCATCGAATCGAATGGCATCGGAGGCGTCTTCGTCGGTGAGGTCGTCGCCGATGTAGATCGGCACGACGCGACCCGAGTGCTTGATGCGATCGCTGATCCAGGCCAGCGCGGTGCCTTTATTCCAGTCGATGTTGGGTCGTAGCTCAACGACCTTGCGTCCATTGGTTATTCGCAAGTCATCTCGTCGTCCGTGCCGGTGGGTGGCCGCGATCACCTCAGCGACGCGCTCTCGTGGGACATTGCGGTAATGGACCGCGACAGCGAACCGCTTGCGTTCGACGTGTGCTCCCGGGACGAGCTTCAACTCGTCGCGCAGTTCGGCCGCGGCTCGCGCCAGAACGGGCACCGCGGTGGTTGCCGCATCGTTCTGGTAATGACTGCCGTCGGGTCCGACCAACTCGGAGCCGTGACTCGGCATACCAGATTCCGGCTAGGCCGACCCGGTCGCGAACATCCGCCAGATCGCGACCGCTCAATATCGCGACCGGGCACCGAGCGGCCAAGTACTCCAGGGCCTTGGCGGCACCGTCGACCAGCGTGGCCGCCTCTGGGTCCGATACGATCTCGGACAGCGTGCTGTCGAAGTCGAGGAACATCATCGGATACCGGGTGCCGAGTACTCCGACGAGCTGACCATAGGACTCGAGCGCATTCGGCAGTTCCGACATCCGCTTGCAGCCCGCGCGGATCGCGACCTCATCCAGGTCGGTCACCACCGAATCTGCACCGTAGCCCTTCAATTCTTCAGCATGTCCCGTCTTGCCGACACCGATGACGAGCGCGAACCCGCCAGCGCGGCCGGCGGCGACCCCGGCTCCGGCATCCTCGACGGCGACCGACCGCTCCGGACGCGTACCGAGTCTGCGCGCGGCCTCCAGCAAGACGGCCGGATCCGGCTTGCCGGGCAGGCCCAGTTGGTCGGCCACCTTTGCGTCGACGCGGACCGGGAACATGTCGGCAATCCCGGCGGCGGTCAAGATCCGATCACAGTTGCCGCTGGTGGAGTAGACGGCGGTTGCGATACCGGCATCCTGGAACGTTCCCGCCATCGCGACCGTCGAGTTGACAACGGGAACACCGTCAACATCTCGTGAAAGATCATTTGTTGCCGGTTGACGAGCCCGCACGCAGTGTCGTCTGTGCTGTCGGCGATCGGACCTCGTGACAGTGAGATTCCCCGGGAAGCGAGGAAGTCGGTCACGCCGTCATATCGCGGCTTGTCGCCTACGAGGTGCCGGTAGTCGTCGTCGCCGAGAGGGAGTGATCCTCGCGCGAGTCTGGGCGCCGTCGGACAAGGAAGCTGTCGAACACCGCCGCCCACACCGCGGCCTGGAGCGATGCGGTACGTGTGACCACGCCGTCAAGGTGGAAGATAACGGCGTCGTGAAAGCGCGCGTCGATGACGACTGGCAGCCCTATGACCAACATTCTTGCGCGCAATCGACGATCTGCACTTCGATCCCGTCGACAGTTCGCGTGAGCGGCAGACCGAGCACGCCAGCGTTGTCAATCAACACCTCAACGGAATCCATCGAATCGAACCGGCGTCCAGGGCAAGGTCGAGGTGGCGCACCTGGGTCACCGTCGCCGGATTGTGCGCCGGACGGGGTGCGCAAGGCTACATTTCTTGTAACCGTCAACAATGGCCTGGTGTCCGAACGAAATGGAGGCGCGCTGGTGCAGAAACGTTTCGCGGCCGCGTCCCTATCCGCGTTATCGCTCGCGTGCATCGCCGGGTGCTCTTCGGCCCCGGGCGCCGCCCCGCTACGGCCCGGGGCCTTACCCCCTGGCACCGCGCAAACGACCATCAACGACGCGAACGCAGCCACTACATACGCCGTCCGGTGCACGTCCGCCGAGACACTCACGACCATCAACACGGGCGACCCGGCCGCAGGCGTCGCGGTGGTCGTCGACAATGAGCGCAACCTCGACGTCAAGGTGGTCAGCATCCGCAACTTAGGCGGCTTCACCGGTACCTACTTGGAGGATCTCCAGGGCCAGGCCGAAGTGAGCATGACCGGCAAGACGTACACCATCACAGGAGTTGCCGAGGGTTTCAATACCGACAGCCCCAGTGCACGGAATTCGGGGACCTTCACGATCAAGGTGAGTTGCTGAAGCTCGCTGGAGTGAGCTGGCAGCCAGCCGCATTGGCTGTGAACGCCGCCGCATCGCGACCTACCGGGCGGTGACGCGCGGTGTGTTGAGCGCAAACCCATTGGCACTGAGACCACCTCTGTGACTTGTCGCTTGTGCACTGTCTCGGCGTCGGCCGCCAGATCTTCAGCGCACCGAGGTCGGAAATTTTTGACAAATTTGTCAAAAACAGCCTGGGGTGGGATCCTGCAATCGATGCGCTTAGGTCGCGTGGAGCGCTGATCTGGCCGTCGGTGACGTCGTGCCGTTGCACTACTTCGGTCGTGATTTGGTCGCCTTCCGAGGCCTCGACGGACGTCTCAGCGTGTTGGACGCCCATTGCCAGCACCTTGGGGCGAACCTGGCTTTTGGTGGTTGCGTCGTCGACGAGGGGATTCAGTGCCCGTTTCACGGCTGGGTGTGGAACGGCAATGGCCGCAACGTCCGGATCCCGTATGAGAAGCGCCCCAACAAGGGACGGCGGGTCAGGTCGTATCCGGTTGCCGAACGCAACGAATCGGTGTCCATCTGGCATGACACGGCGGCCAGGGAGCCATTATGGGAGCTGCCCGATGCGTTCACAGTCTTGGGTGCCCACATCGAGAAACGCGCCTATCACCCGTTCACCGCTGAGTGCCGCACGCGGTTCCAAAAGTCTCGGTGCACCCCCAGGTGGTCGCGGAAAATGGCGTCGATCCGCACCACTTTCGCTTCGTGCACCACACCCCGGTCAGCCCCACCGTGCGGCGGGAAACCAGCGATGACGCCACCTGGTCGGCGAAAGTCGGCTTCGGCAGGCGTTGGAGCGGTGGTGTGTGGACCGTCCCGATGACACCATGAACACCATCGAAATCTACTGGTCGGGCATCGGAGTCAACTTTAACGGCGAGCACACCCACAACGGGATACGCGTGATCTCCATCTGCACCACCCCGGTCGATGACGCCACGTCGGACATCTTTGGCGGCTACTGGATCGACGCCGAGTCCGGCGATTTCGCTGAGCGGCTGGCTGCTGCGAATCTGGCGCTTCCCGACGACATCCGGATCTGGGATCGCCAGCAATACATGGATCCCCCGGGGCTTGCACCGTCGGAGGCAGCGGGTTTCCGGCAACTACGGGCCTGGGCGAGCGGTTTCTACCCCGACCGCCAGCGCCCGACTGCCGAGCCCGTCGGCCATGGCGTCTGAACGGTCGACACCTCAGTCCAGAGTCCGCAAGTCCGACCGCACCCGGCAATCGATCCTCGACGCTGCACGGACTGCGTTCGCGCGCAAAGGGTTCTCCGGAGTGACGATCCGCGATATCACGGATCTGGCCCAGGTCACCCGGGCCAACTTCTACTACTATTTCCGCGACAAGACCGAGCTCTTTGTCGAGCTCGGGACGGCGACCTATCTTGAAGCGCTGGAGGTGGTGGAGTCCTTCAGCGAGCCGGAAGACCGGCCGGCACGGCCCGCGATTCGCGACTGGGTGATCCGCTACTTCAGCTATCTCGACCGCAACGGCGCCTTCGTTATCCGCTCCGTCGAGGACTCACCGACGATCCCAAATTCCGGGCGGCGGTGGCGCGCTCGCATCGTCGTACCGCCGCGGCGCTGGGCGACCGCATCGCCAAGATCGCCGCGACACCGCCGCAAGCGGACTCTTTCGCGGCAGGGCCGGTGGTCATGGCGATGCTGGACAGCTCCTGGCTGATGGCGCAGCACGACGAAATCACCTCGATGTCGCGAGACACCGTGCTGGGCGCCCTCACGGAGCTCATGTTTCGGATGCTGGGCCGAGGGCGTCGTCGAGTCTGGCCGGCTTGCCCGCGCAACGCCGATAGCTGTGTCGATCGGATGAGAGTGCCCAGTGCGCCCGAACCGGGTGGCTCGGCCATTGTCTCGCAGCAACTGCAGGCATAACGCGGAACGAAGCACAGGCGGCCTCGTCCGGCGGCAAATCAAGAGTTCTCTGACCATCGGTTAATCCGCTATATATATAGATTATTAGTCGGGTATCTACCGCCGGTGAACCCCGCATATTAGGCGAACCCCCAGGCTTAAATGCCCGGTTCACGGTCGCCATCGCGCGAAAAGCGCGCCGTCTGCTCATGCGGGACATAATCTTGACGTGCGTCAGCACGCGGCTGTGGCGTCATCCCGGGGTTCCCGGCGCGATCGGCCGCCGCCATGGGCGCGACTTTGCTGGTCCCGTCGGGACCAGCTCCAAGCGGCGACGATGCACTCACCGGCGCCTTGGCGCGGATTCGGAAGACACCCGGTCCGGTAGACAAGGCACGCGCCCCCGGCCTGCGATGGTCACGATCGTGCTCAATTGCCGGCGTGTCATCTCCTGTTTCCCGATAATGGCGACAGGTGTGCGACACAGCTAAAAGCTGAAACAGATTTGAGTGGCATTGCATTGACGCGTTGAGGAATTTGTGGGCTCCCGGCTGACCGGATTCTGCCATTGTTTCAACAATGTTTTCTCCGGACAAGAAAGCTTGCTGCCGATGTGCCAACCGGACAGAAGTATCGAAACCACATCTGCACAGCAAACGGCTCGACGGCGGGATCCAAAGGTGTGCGCACGAGTGGCCTTAGTGCGTGCGGGCGGGGTATCGCCAACCGGGAATCCCTAACGTACGGCGGGAGATCCTTCACTAATGGCCCGGTCGCGTCACTGACTACGGGCCATGAGACGTTCGCATCTGCTGTGTTGCGTCCACTCACAGCAAACAGGACTTGTCGTATTGGGTCGACTTTGTATCGAAACATCACGAATCTGCTGATTCGTTGACCGCTATGAAAAGCGTGGTGTACCTTGCGTTGGCAGCCTCTTGTGTGCTCAGTCACATTAACGCGGAGGTGGCAGACGTGGGAAACACGGAGGTTCTGGCCGCAATGGATGTCAGCACCCGGGTGGGCACGCGAGAACGGGCGCGGGCCGTTCTCGCCTCGCAGGGCGCCGCCGCGAAGCCTGTCCGGGGCTTGGGCAGCTTTCTCGCGATGGCGCTGGACACGTTTGTCTTGATGTTCAAGCGGCCCTTCGCCTGGCGTGAGTTCATGGTGATGACCTGGTTCGTGGCGCGGGTGTCGATCTTGCCGACGCTGTTGCTGTCGATGCCGTTCGTGGTGATGGCCACGTTCCTCATCAACATCTTGATACTGGAATTTGGTGCCGCCGACTTCTCCGGCTCCGCCACGGCGTTGGCCTCGGTCACTCAGCTCGGTCCGATCGTGACCGTGCTGGTGGTGGCCGGTGCCGGTGCCACCGCGATGTGCGCGGACCTCGGTGCACGGACCATCCGCGAGGAGCTCGACGCGATGCGGGTGCTCGGCATCAACCCGATCCAGCGCCTGGTGGTGCCGCGCGTCCTGGCGGCCACCCTCGTCGCGCTCATGCTCGAATCACTGGTAGCCGGTGTCGGCATTGCCGCCGGCTTCTTTTTCTCGGTGTTCGTCCAGCATGTCACGCCGGGCGCCTTCGCCGCCGGTTTGCCGCTGCTCGTCGGCTTGCCCGAACTGGTAATCGCGTTGATCAAGGCGTCGTTGTTCGGCCTGGCCGCCGGCCTGATCGCTTGCTTCAAGGGCATATCAGTCGGTGGTGGGCCGGCGGGTGTGGGCATCGCGGTCAACGAAACCGTGGTGTACTCGTTCGTCGCGCTCTTCTTCATCAATTTGATCGCAACAGCGGTCGGCGTGAAGGCAACGATGTGAGTCACAGCATCACGGCCCAAACCGAGCCAAGCCCGCAACATCTCCCCCGGATCCGGCACAAACTCAAGGGCTGGGCCGTCGGCTGGAACAGGGTTGGCCACCAGACCGAGTTTTACGCCAAGACCATTCGCTCAATCGGAGATGCCCTCGTCAACTACAGGGTGGAGATACTGGCCCAGATAGCCCAGATGGGTCTGGGCGCCGGCGCGCTGGCTGTCATCGGTGGCACCGTCGGCGTCGTCGGCTTCCTGACGATATCCACGGGTGCGTTGACCGCGGTGCAGGGGTACAACTCGCTGGCCGGCATCGGTGTGGAAGCCCTACAGGGGTTCACCGCCGCCTACATCATCACCCGCCTCGTCGCGCCGCTGATCGCTGGAATCGCCCTTGCCGCAACGATCGGCGCCGGCGCCACTGCGCAGTTGGGTGCGATGCGAATCAGCGAGGAGATTGATGCGCTCGAGGTGATGAGCATCCGCTCGGTCGCCTACCTGGCGTCCACCCGGGTGATTGCCGGAATCATCGTCGTTATCCCGCTGTACTGCGTGGCGGTGCTCCTTGCGTACCTTGCGGGGCGCTTCGCCACCACCTACATCTACGGTCAGTCGACTGGCGTCTATGACCACTACTTCAACACGTTCCTGAACCCGAACGACTTGATCTGGTCGTACTTTCAAGTGATCGCGATGGCGATCGTCGTGATGCTGGTGCACACCTACTACGGATATCACGCTACGGGCGGTCCGGCGGGTGTCGGGGAGGCCACCGGTCGGGCGGTGCGCACCTCGCTGATCGTCCTGGCGGTTGTGACCCTGTTCGTCGCGTTGGCAATCTACGGGCAGTCCGGCGCCTTCAACCTCTCGGGATAGCGGCATGGCACAACAGAGAAGACGTGGCGAGAGCCGCATCCCCGCGGGGTGGTGGACGCTGATCCTGATCGTCTTCAGCGTCGGTTTCGTCCTCGTGTCTTCAGCTCTGTTTGCCGGAACCTTCAAGTCGTATGTCCCGGTGACGCTGACGTCCGACAGGGCAGGCCTGGTGATGGAGTCGAACGCCAAGGTCAAACTTCGCGGCGTGCAGGTCGGCCGGGTAGCCGGGGTCAAGGGCGGTAACGGGTCGGTGAGATTGAAGCTGCAAATCTTTCCCGACCAGATCAAATACATACCGGCCAATGTCGAGGCACAGATCCGGGCCACCACCGCGTTCGGCGCCAAGTACGTGGACCTCATCTACCCGGAAAACCCGAGTCCCAAGCGGCTTGCCGCCGGTGCGGTGTTGCACTCGCGCAATGTCAGCACCGAGGTCAACACCGTGTTTGAGAACCTGGTCGGGCTGCTCAAGCAGATCGACCCGGCCAAGCTGAACGCTGTGCTCACGGCAGTGGCTGAAGGGGTTCGCGGCCAGGGCGAGACGATCGGCCAGGCCATCACCGACGCCAATCAACTCCTGATGGCGGTTAATCCCCGTAGCGAGACCATCCGGCAGGACTGGCGCTCGTTCAAAGGGTTCAACGACACCTACAGCGCGGCCGCGGAAGACATCATCGCGATCCTGAACGCGGCCAGCACGACCAGCACCACGATCACCACTCACGCGTCAGCGCTGGATGCGCTGCTAGTCAACGCGATTGGGCTGTCAAACGCGGGTATCAATCTGCTCGGACCCAACAAGGGCAACCTCATTCAGGCGGTCAACGTGCTGGAGCCGACCACAAACCTGCTACTCAAATACAACCCGGAATACACCTGCACGCTGGTCGGAGCGAAGTGGTGGCTCGACCACGGCGGTTACTCGGGTACCGGCGGCAACGGCAGAACGGTGGTCCTCGATACCGGGATCCTGCTCGGCAATGACCCGTACATGTATCCGGACAACCTGCCGATCGTGGCCGCCAAGGGCGGCCCGGGCGGCAAACCGGGATGCGGGTCGCTGCCGGACGCCACCAAGAACTTCCCGGTGCGTGAGCTGATCACGAACACCGGATGGGGCACCGGCGTCGACATTCGGCCCAACCTGGGCATTGGGCATCCGTTCTACGCGGACTACTTCCCGGTCACCCGTGCCGTGCCCCAACCCCCGAGCATCCGGCCGAGGGATAACTGGCCGGCACCAGGACCGATTCCCTACCCGGGAGCCCCGCCGTACGGAGCTCCGCTGTATGGGCCGGGTGGGGTGCCGCTGTGGCCCGGCGTTCCTCCGCCACCAGGTCCACCGCCGGCCGGCGAGCCCGGACCGCCGCCGCCACCCTGACCGACGAACGCCAAAGGAACACGGCCGTGAAACAAAACCTGGGGGGCGTCATCTGGCGCCTGGCCATCTTCATGGTGGTATGCGTTCTGGGCATTGCTGCCCTGTTCATGGTGTTCGCCTCACTGCGGTTCCAGGAGCTAAGGAACTACAACGCCATCTTCACGAACGTATCGGGCCTGCAGAACGGCAATTTCGTCCGCATCGCCGGGGTCGAGGTCGGCAAGGTCAAGAATATGTCGATCAACCCGGACGCCACCGTCTCGGTCGAGTTCGCCGCCGACCCCTCGGTGGTGCTCACCAAGGGCAGCCACGCGCAGGATCCGTTGGGACAACCTGATCGGCGGCCGCTACCTGGCGCTGGAGGAGGGCGCTGGCGGAGTCAAACAGCTCAAGCCGGGCGAAACCATCCTGGTCGCCAACACCACACCGGCGCTGAGCCTGGACGCGCTGATCGGCGGCTTCCGCCCGCTTATTCCGCGCCCTGGATCCTACGCAGGTCAACGAGCTGACAGGACAGCTGATCAAGGTGTTCGAGGGCCAGGGGGCCACGATCAGCTCGTTTCTTTCCCAGACCGCGGCGCTGACCAACACGCTGGCCGACCGCGACCAGCTGATCGGGCAAGTCATCGCCAACCTCAACACCGTGCTGGGCTCGTTGGGCGAGCAGAGCACGCAGTTCGACAAGGCCGTCACCTCATTGTCCGAGTTGGTCAAGGGCCTGGCGGATCGCAAGTACGACATCAGCAATGCGGTGGCCTACGTCAACGCGGCCGCGCGCACCGTTGCCGACCTGTTGCAGCAGGCCCGACCTCCGTTCCAACAGACGGTCCACCAGACAGACCGGACGGCCTCAATCGTGGTCGCCGACCACGACTACGTCGACAACATACTCAACACGCTGCCCGACAAGTATCGGGTGCTGGGCAGGCTGGGGCTCTACGGCGACTTCTTCAGTTTCTATCTCTGCGACCTCGTGCTGAAGCTGAACGGAAAAGGCGGCCAGCCAGTGTTCGTCAAAGTGGCCGGTCAGACCACAGGACGGTGCGCACCGAAATGAAATTCTTCAGTGAACGCAATCCGCTGATCATCGGCGCAATCGGCTTTGTGATCATGGCCGCGGCGGTAGTAGGCGCGCTGCAGTACGACAAGCTGCCATTCTTCAACCGAAGGGAAAGAACTATGCGGCGTACTTCGCCGAGGCCGGCGGTCTGAGGCAGGGTGCAGCGGTGCTGGTGTCGCGGTCTGCGCGTGGGTCAGGTCACCAGTCTCTCGCTCGACGGGCCGCGGGTGCTGATCAAGTTCAACGTCGACAGGAACGTCCGGCTCGGTGATCGTTCCGAAGCGGCGATCAATACCAAGAGCCTGCTGGGCGCGAAGATTCTCGAGGTCACCCCCCGCGGAGACGGCCAGCTGTCCGGCCCCATCCCGATCGACCGGACCACGCCGCCGTACCAGCTGCCCGACGCCCTCGGTGACCTGTCCACCACCATCAGCGGGCTGAACACCAACCAGTTGTCCGATTCGCTGGCGACGCTGGCGCAGACGTTCGCGGACACCCCGCCAGACCTGAAGCAGGCAGTGGAGGGGATGGCTCGGTTCGCTGCACACGCTCAACGACCGGGACGCCCAGCTGCGCAATCTGCTGGCCAACGCCAACAAGGCGACGACGGTGCTGGCCCAGCGCAGCGACCAGGTGGTGAGCCTGGTCCGCGACACCAATGCGTTGCTAGTGGCGTTGCGGAGTCAAAGCGCCGCTCTCGACCAGATTTTTCGGCAACATCTCGTACGCTGTCGCCAGCAGCTGAAGGGATTCATCGCCGAAAACAAGGCGCAACTGCGGCCCGCGCTGGACAAGCTCAACGGCGTGCTGACGATCATCGACAACCGCAAGGAGCGGGTGCAGAAGGCGATCACGTCGCTCAACGAATACGCGATGTCCTTGGGTGAGTCGGTGTCCTCCGGTCCGTTCTTCAAGGCCCTGCTGGTCAACCTGCTGCCGGGGCAGTGGTCGCAGCCGTTCATCGACGCCGCGTTTTCCGATCTCGGGCTGGACCCCAACACCCTGTTGCCGTCGCAGCGGACCGACCCGCAAACAGGCCAACCCGCCACCCCGCCGCTGCCGGTGCCCTTCCCGCGGACCGGCCAGGGCGGGGAACCCAGGTTGAACCTCCCCGACGCCATCACAGGAAAACCCGGCGACCAGCCGTGCGGTCCGCCCGGCGTGCCCGGCTCGGGTGGCCCCGGCTGCTATCCCTACCGCGAGCCGCCCCCGGCCCCGCCGCCCGGCGGGCCGCCGCCCGGCCCGCCCGCGCTGCCACCACCCGGGCAACCCGCCACACCGGCGCCAACGCCCTCTCCGGTGTACGTGCCGGCACCAGGTGAGGTGCCGCCAGCCGTGGGGGCAGGACAGTGACCACGTCGCGCAATTTGAGGACCTGGGTGGCCGTTGTTCTTTCGGTGTGTCTGATCGCCGGCATCGTGGTGGCGCTTCGTTCGGCGACGGTTAGCCGCACCCACGTGACCGGGTTCTTCGCCAACAGCAACGGAATCTATTCCGGTGACGAAGTGCGCATCCTCGGCATCCCGGTGGGCAAGATCGACAGGATCGAACCGCTGCCCCACGGGGCGAAGATCACGTTCTGGTTCGACCCGAAGTACAGGGTGCCCGCCGATGCCAAGGCCGTGATTGTCGCGCCGCAGTTGGTGACCGTACGGGCCGTCCAGCTGACACCGGCCTACACCGGTGGGCCGGTGATGCAGGACAACGCGGTGATCCCCGAGGACCGCACCGCGGTTCCGGTGGAGTGGGACGATGTCCGCGTGCAGCTGGAAAAGCTCAGCCAAACCCTGCAGCCGACCCAGCCGGGCGGTGTCAGCACGCTGGGCGCCTTCGTCAACACCGCCGCCGACAACCTGCGCGGTCAGGGCGCAAACATCCGGGACAGCTTGATCAAGCTGTCCCAGACGTTTTCCGCGCTGGGCGACCACAGCAAAGACATCTTTTCCACCATCAAGAACCTGTCGGTGCTGGTCTCGGCGTTGCGCGACAGCACCGGCCTGCTTAAGCAACTGAACCAGAACCTCGCCGCGGTGACCGGGCTGCTGGCCGACGATCCGACCAAGGTCGAGCAGGCGGTCAGCGATCTCAACTCTGTGATCGGCGACGCGCAGAGCTTCGTCGCCGACAACCGCGAGGCACTCGGTACCGCAGGCGACAAGCTGGCGTCGATCTCCACCGCGCTGTACAACAGCCTGGACGACATCAAGCAGACGCTGCACATCGCCCCGACGGCGTTTCAGAACTTCAACAACATCTACGAGCCGGCCAACGGGGCGCTGACCGGTGTCCTGGCGGTCAACAACTTCGCCAACCCGATTTCGTTCATCTGCGGCGCGATACAGGCGGCCTCCCGCCTGGGCGCCGAACAGTCAGCGAAATTATGCGTCCAGTATCTCGCGCCGATCATCAAGAATCGCCAGTACAACTTCCCGCCGCTGGGCGAGGATTTTTTCGCCGGCGCCCAGGCCCGGCCCAACGAAGTAACTTACAGCGAGGACTGGATGCGTCCGGACTACGTGCCGCCCGCCGTCCGGCCGCCGGCCGCTGCACCTGGCTCAGCCCAGGCGCCGATCGCGCCCCCGGCTGCACCGGCCCCGCCGCCCGCCGGCACGCCGCTGGCCGCCGAAGCCCCGCCGACCCCGACGGTATCGACGAATCCGGCCGACGGCCTGCCGGGGATCATGGTGCCATCGCGAGGTGGATCATGACGCGCCACCGTTGGCGCCGCGCCGTAGCGAGCCTGCTCGTTTTGCCGATAGCCGCCCTGCCCGGCTGTGCTAGCTGGCGGGGCCTGAACTCGATACCGCTTCCCGGTACGCAGGGAAGCGGCCCAGGCTCCTACACCATCCAGGTGCAGATGCCCGACGTCGACAACATCCAGCCGAATTCCCGAGTCCGGGTCGGCGATGTAAATGTGGGCAACGTCAAGAAAATCGAGCGGCAAGGGTGGCACGCGCTGCTCACGATCACCCTCAACGGCGATGTCGACCTGCCCGCCAACGCGACTGCCACGCTCGGCCAGACCAGCCTGCTGGGCTCGTTGCACATCGAACTCGCCCCGCCCACCAATGTCCCGCCCCAGGGCAAGCTCCACGACGGCTCGCTGATCCCGTTGTCCAACGCAGGCACGTACCCGAGCACCGAGCAGACCCTGGCCGCACTCTCGCTGGTGTTGAACGGTGGCGGGGTAGGGCAGCTCCAAGACATCGTGAAGGCGTTCAGTACTGCTTTCAACGGACGCGAGCAGGACACCAGGAGCCTGATCGAACAGCTGGACAAGTTCGTTAGGTACGTAAGCGACCAGACCAATGACATCATCGCGGCCACCGACAGCCTGAACAAGCTGGTCGGACAGTTCGCCGACCACAAGCCGGTTGTGGACCGCGCGCTGCGCACCATCCCGGACGCCCTTGCCGTCCTGAGGGACGAGCGAAGCAATCTCGTGGACGCAGTTGACCGGCTCGGCAAGTTCAGCGCGTTGACCGCAGACTCCGTCAACCAGACCAAAGACGCGCTGGTACAGGAACTGAAGGATCTTGCGCCGGTGCTGGAATCGCTCGCTAATGCGGGCCCCGACCTGACACGTTCATTCAGCTTGTTCCTCACCTACCCGTGGCCGAACGAAACGCTGGAGAACTGGGTTCGAGGCGACTATGCCAACCTGACCGCCGTCATCGACTTAACGCTGAGCCGCATTGATCAGGGCATCTTCACCGGCACCCGCTACGAGGGCAACCTGACGGAACTAGAGATGCTGTGGGGCCGCACGATCGGCGTGTTTCCCAGCCCCTATACCGCGGGCAACCCATTGGTCGTCCCCTACCGTTTCGACCAGGGGCCCTGACATGATTCTGACTAGACGAGTAAAGATACAGCTGACGATCCTCCTTATCCTAAGCCTCACCGTCGCCGGGATCGTGGCGTTCGGTTACATGAGGCTGCCGGATACCCTGTTCGGTATCGGGCACTACAAAGTGACGTTGGAACTGCCCGAGGCAGCCGGCCTGTACAAGAGCAGCCAAGTCACCTACCACGGCACCGAGGTCGGGCGCGTCAAGGACGTGCACCTGACTGCTACCGGCGTGGTGGCCGAGCTGTCCCTTCGATCCGACGTCCGCATTCCGTCGGATCTCGACGCACAAGTGCACAGCGTGTCGGCGGTCGGTGAGCAGTATGTCGCGCTGTCGCCACGTATCGGCACATCCCCGCCGCTGAAGAACGGCGATGTGATACCTCGCGACCGTGCCTCGGTGCCGCCCGACATCAACGCTCTCCTCGACGCCACCAACCGGGGTCTGCGGGCGATTCCGCGCGACAACCTGAAAACGGTGATCGACGAGTCCTACACCGCGGTCGGCGGCCTCGGCCCGGAGCTTTCCCGATTCATCAAGGGATCCACCGCTTTGGCTATCGACGCCAGAACGAATCTCGACGCGCTGACCGCATTGATTGACCAGTCGGGTCCGCTACTTGACTCGCAGACCCAATCGTCGGATTCAATTCAGGCGTGGGCAGCGAATCTGGCCACCGTCACCCATGAGCTGCAGAACCAGGATGGGGCCGTCGCGGGAGTGCTCGACAAGGGTGGTCCGGCCGCCAGTGAGGCGCGTGCGCTGTTCGAGCGGCTGCAGCCGACGCTGCCGATCGTGCTGGCCAACCTCGTCAGCATTGGCCAGGTGGCGGTCACCTACCAAAACGACCTCGAACAACTGTTGGTGCTGCTGCCCGCGGGTGTGAACGAATTGCAGGGGCAAATGATGGCCAACCTCAACACCATTCAGGCATACAAGGGTGGGTACCTCAGCTTCAACACCAACCTCAACGTGCCGCCGGTCTGCGCCACCGGATACCTGCCGCCCCAACAGCAGCGCGTCCCCACTTTCGTGGACGCCCCGCCGCGTCCCCACGGCGACCTGTACTGCCGGGTCCCGCAGGATTCGCAGCTCAACGTCCGCGGTATGCGAAACATCCCGTGCGAGACGGTTCCTGGTAAGCGTGCCCCTACGGTGAAGATGTGTGAGAACAACGAGCAGTACGTGCCCCTTAACGAGGGCTACAACTGGAAGGGTGACCCCAATGCCACCCTCTCCGGGCAGGACGTCCCACAGCTTCCGCCGGGTTCGCCCCCTGCGCGGGCCGCACCGCCCCCCGGTCCGGCACCGCCGCCGGTCGGGTTCGCGGAATACGACCCAGCGACCGGCACGTATGTTGGACCAGACGGGCGGGTGTACACCCAAGCAGACCTGGCCCAGACTGCCGATAAGGAGCCTACATGGCAGACGATGCTGTTCCCGCCGACGGGAAGCTGAGCAAGTCGACCAACGAACCACCTGGACCCACCGATACCGCCAAGGGCTCATCGGAGACGTCGCACACCCCCACCGAGGAGACGTCTGCAGCCGCAGCCGAGCCGAAGACCGCTTCAGCGGATGGCGAGACGGTCGACACTGGCGACGCCGACAAACTGGCCGACTACGAAGAGGAGGAGGCTGACAAGGGCGCCGAAGAGGACGCTCCCCGAGCCAAGCCACGCAGGTCACCCGCGCGGCTGGCCTTGGTGCTCGGCCTGATCATCGCTGTGGCTCTGGCCGTGCTGGTCGGGTGGTTGGGCTACCGGGCCTACCGGTCACACCAGGCTCAAGAGCAGCGGCGGTTGTTCGTTCAGGTGGGCCGACAGGTTGCACTGGATCTCACCACGATCAGCTACACCGAGGCCGAGGCCGACGTACACCGCGTCCTCGACGTATCGACCGGCTCGTTCTACGGCGAATTCCAGAAACGTTCTCAGCCATTCATCGACATCGTCCAACGGGCGCAGTCCAAATCGGTAGGCACCATCACCGAGGCGGGTTTGGAGTCTGAGGACGGGAACACGGCTCAGGTGCTGGTGGCAGTGGCGGTGAAGACATCGGTTGCCGGTACGGAGGAACCGCGCCCGAGGGCCTGGCGGATGCGAATTGTCGTTGAGAAGGTCGGCGACGGCGCGAAGGCGTCGAAAGTCGAATTCGTGCCGTGACCGCCGCGGACAAGGACAAATCCGCCGATGCCGGCGATGAGACAGCGAAGGAGCCAGACGCAACAGTGCCTGTCGACACCGATGCCGTGACCGAAGACAGCACCGCCGAGAAAACCGACATCGACGCGGGTGAGACCGTCGAGGATGCCGACGCGGCGGACACAACCGACGATACGGACTCTGAAAGCACCGACGCCGCCAAGAGCGGCAAGTGCCGGACCGACTGGACTCGCGTGCTTGTCTACGGCATGCTGCCAGGGTTGGCGCTGCTGCTGGCTATGGCTGCGGCCTACCTGAAGTGGCAGGACTCGTCGATTCGCGGCAGCGAGCGGGCGCGAATTGAGTCCGTGCAAGCCGCCACTGACAGCACGATCGCCCTGCTGTCTTATCGCCCCGACACCGCGGAACACGACCTCGGGGCCGCGCGCGACCGGATGACCGGGACCTTCCGCGACTCCTACACGAAATTGACCCATGATGTGGTGATCCCGGGCGCCAAACAAAAACAGGTCTCCGCGGTGGCCACCGCGCCCGCCGCGGCGTCTGTATCGGCAAACGGCGGCCATGCCGTTGTGCTTGTGTTTGTGAACCAGACCGTCATCGTGGGCAACGACGCACCTACCAATACCGCATCCAGCGTGCGGGTGACTCTGGACAAGGTCGGCGGCCGGTGGCTGATCTCTGGGTTTGATCCAGTCTGATCAGTTTGCGCGACAGAACCCGCGGCGGTTACTGGCTCGCGAAGTGCGACAGCGGTCGTTCGACATATTCCAGGACGACCCCGTCGGGGTCGGTCATGAACGCGATGTTGAGCCCGTCGATGGGAGTACCGGGCAGGGGACACCAGATAGGGCCGCGTACCGCGATGTCCTCGGGGGTCGATGAGATCGCCCGCTGAGTGTTCTCCACACGCAGCGCGCAGCGGTACAGGCCTTGCTGGTTGGGCTGTTTGGCCGGCCGGGCGGTGATAGGGCCGCTCTTCGCCGATGTTGTGATCGTGCATGTAGCGCATGATCTTGTGGCCGAAGTAGTGCGTAGTCAGGAACATGCCCTGATCGCCGTACCACTGCGGCAGTCCGGACACCGACGGGTCGGCGCCGAACGCGCCACGCGGATGCTTGCCCAGCCCGACGCCGACGGCGATTTCGGCCTCGCCGAGTTCTACGTCGCGCGCCGCCAGCGTGAGAAGGGTGTTTCCGGTTGCACAGCCGCTGAGCGTGGCCCGCGCCGGCAAACCGGTCATTCCCGCCAGCCCCGTCACGGCCTCGGGGTTGGCCACCTCCAGGCTGCCGGCATACAGGCTCTGCACCTGCTTCCACTCGACGCCCGCGTCGCGTAGCGCGCGGTTGATCGCCACAGCTCCCATCTCGAGGGCTCGTCGTCGTGGCTCAACCTGGTCGAACGCTGGTTCCGCGAACTCACCGACAAGGCCCTGCGCCGTGGCAGCTTCAACTCCGTGCCCGACCTCATCACCGCCATCGAGGAATACCTCGACGCCCACAACCACGACCCGAAACCCTTCGTCTGGACCGCCACGGCGGAATCGATCCTGGAAAAGGTCCGCCGCGGCCGCGTGACCCTCGAACAAGTAGTTACTCAATGACGGGACACACCACTAGGCAGCGACGATGGGCGTCGCGAACCCGTGCTCGATGTAGCACAACTCATCGTCGATGCGAATCGCGGTGCCGTCAGGCTCTACGAAGCTGCCATGGGCGCGGCCGGTCTTGCCCGTGTGAGTCGTATATCCGCCGACAAGGTGGAAGCCGAACACCATGCGCCGCCAGGTATTGATCTCTAGTTCCAACGTGCCTTGCTCGGACTGCATCCGGATCGACATCCTCGTGGGCTTGGTTTCGTGGGTGAGCGGGTCGGTCCACGTGTCGAGCACCTCAGCGGTCGTTTGGTCCGGCCCGAAATCGATGATCCGATCCGTCAGGAACACCCGTCCCGCATGATGCCCCGAACCGCCCTGACTGAAGTAGAAGACCTTCACGTCTTCGGAGAACGTCCAGCTCCAGAGATAGCCGGAACCGGTTCCCAGCAGGGACGGGACATCGAAGTTCTTACCGAGGAAGGTCCGCTCACGAACCCCCCAACCGGCATCGAGCGAGTATGTCGTCCCTTCGTACGTGCAGGTTCCCTTCCCCCGGCAGAGCACCTCATTGCCGGCGAGCCCGCGGTCGACCATCCCGGCCCAGTCGCCGTGGTAGTCGACCGGTTTGCCGACAGCGGAGAACCTCAGGTCCACGTCGACGCCGAAATGCTCGCCGCGCAACGCCCATCTGGGCGCCTGGGAAACCAGTTCCCGGTTGCCCGCTCGCCACACGACGCGCTCGTCGTCCACTGTCTCTTTGAAATCGAATCGTCGTATAGGGTCCATGCGATTGGACACGAACTCGTTGTCGACCATCGTCCGGTCCTTGCGACCGTTCGGGGTGATCAGCAGGAAGCTCTGGTTGAACGCGGCGTCGTCGAAGCCCCATTTGCGGCCACCGACGTGGTACATGGTTCCGCCGAAGAACAGATCGACGTCGCCTGCCTTACCCCACACGAACAACCCCGCGTGATCCTGGAAGTGTTGCGCGTTGTCGGCTTCGGGCATCTTCTGGTAGTGGCTGGCATCGTCCCGGATGGCGTAATCAGCGAAGCTGCTTGCGGTTTCACTCATGCTGTGCACTTTCGGGGTGTCGTTTCTTACAAGAGTTCAAATGGCCAGGTCGGTCAGGAAGCCGGGTGAACGACGCTGTCTCGCAGGTCTTTCATCCAGTGCAGCGTGGGACCAAATGACGGCAAGACGCCGGGTGCGGCCGCGCAGATGTGCGGGATGGCCTGCATCAACCCGCTTACGGTCGCGACGTAGCTGGGTTCGACCTTGATCGAACCGATCTGGTAGGTGCGATCGTCGTTCTTGTGGGAGACCATGAGGTCGATCGCCATGGTGATCGACGGGCGGCCTTCGATGGTGGCGACGTAGTACTGCCCTGGGCTCACTCCCTCTGGCAGCATCGAATTGCCGACTAGCCAGTTTAGTTCCATCGTGAAGAAGGGCTCTGTTCCCATCTCGTCGACAAAGGCCTCGGTGCGATGCACGACGCGCCCCACGGTGCCGGAGGGAATCAAGAAGGGATCGCGAATATCGGCGGGCGTGATGACGTATTCATGAGTCGTCTCCACCCGGTCGTAGGTGACGCCGAGCACGTGTTCGGCTGTGCGCCCGATGATCGTCAAGAAGTTGTTGGGAATTGCCCGCGTTGTCGTGTTCTTCTCGCCCGCCTCGGGTGGTAGACCGAAACCGATGTACTTCAACGGCCCTTCGGCCGCGAAGCTGCAGTCCCAGATCTCCTGCAACTTGATCGACTTGATGTCGGTGCACGCCCCGGTCAGAGCGAGAAGAATGCGGTCGCTGATGAGGTCGGGATCTATCCCGCCGGGGTGAAATACCGAACCGCCCTTGCTGCAGGCCGCGTCGAGGGCTTCGACGAAGTCCGCGTCGCGGAACAGTCGGGCATTGTGGTAGGGCAACGGCGTGACGACGTTCTTGCCCGCCGTCAGGAGCTGGAGGATTTCGTCGTCGGTGTGGAAGGTGCCCTGATCGTGCGGCGTGTAGACGATGCAATCGCACTCGATCTGCATCAGGGCGTCGACGTCAGTAGTGGCCCGGATGCCTGTCGCGCCGATACCGAGGAGGTCACCGACGTCGAGGCCGTCCTTGGCCGCGCTGTAGGCACGTAGACCGACAAGTTCGAACGCGGGGGATTGCAGGGTTTCCCAAATGCAGATCGAGCCGAGGTGTCCCGGCCCCCAGACAATGATTCGGTACGGTCGCCGCATCACGACTCCTTCGAGGTCGGACCGACACAGGTATGTGGAGCGTCCGCGGCGGTGTCGGAATGTTTGACCAGCCTGGGATTGCAGCAGCATTTAGTATGAGCGCCATGGTTGATCGTGCGGAAGTTGAACGCGAGTTTCGGCGTTACTTCATCACCGGTCCGGTCCTGGAGGACTGGCGGGGTTGGGCGAGCCTGTTCACCGACGACGCCACCTACTTCGACCACTTCTACGGGACGTTCACCGGCCCTGGGGAGATCGCACGATTCTTGGAGGGCACCATGGGCGCGGCCCCACAAGTGTATAGCCCGCTGTTGTGGTATGCCATCGACGGTGAGCGGGTCGCCTACAAGGTGGTCAATCGCGCCGACAACCCGGAGCCGGGTGGCGAACCGATCGACTTCCCGTCGTTTCAGTTCATCGAATACGCCGGCGGGGGGAAATGGCGGTCGGAAGAAGACGTGTGGATCATGGCCGAGATGAAGGGCTTCGCGAAGCGCTACGCCGCGGCCGAGCGCGCGTTCCCGCAGACTCTGGACCAAAAGCTCAGCCGCAATGACTGGGGCGAGTGGGTTGATTGGGCGCGTCCGGAACGCGGCCATCGGGCCCGCCCCTCGTGGCTCGGCAAGCTCGGCTTCACCCCGTTCACCAGCATCCGCGACATCGACTTCGGCGTCCGTACGCACTGATGCCTTGGGCGCCCTCATGACGGAATGTGCCGAGTGGGAGCCGCCGCTCGCCGGCTGGTGACCGACTTCTCACATGACATGAGGGGCCCGAGAGCAGTGCCCGGGCCCCTCATTGGTTCACAAAATCAGGCGTTGGCCAGCATCGGCGGCTTCGCGGCCTCCGGGTCTGGGTTGCGGATAGGAAGGCCCATGAACCGCCGGGCGTTATCGCCCATGAAGTCATAGGTGCGGCGGCGGTCCATGCCCTCCGCGTACTTGAAATAGCCCTTCGGCTCGGCCAGAGCTTCCGGGTGCGGGTAGTCCGAGCCGAACATCACCTTGTCCCAGCCGACGGTCTGCACGACGTCGGCTACCGAGCCCTCCCAGAACGGGCTCACCCAGATGTTGCGGCGGAACACATCCAGGGGATGTTCGGCGAAGTTCTGCGGCATCTTCCGGTAAATGTCGTCAAGGTCGTGGAACAGCGGATGGATCCAGGCGCTGCCGTTCTCGACGCTGGCGATCCGCAGTTTCGGGAACCGGGTCAGCGTGCCGTGGCAGATCAGGCTGGTGATCATGTCGGAGATCTCGCGGTGGCCGAGGACCACCCACTTGAACGCCGACATCTCGAACGCACTGTTGGTGTCCGGGGGCTCCCACTTGCTGACATACTCCTCCAGTGGCGGCTGGCTGGCGTGCACGACGATCGGCAGGCCGGCGGCCTCGACATCGCGCCAGAACGGGTCGAATTCGGGCAGCGCGGGTGAGCGCCAACCTCGGAATCCCTTCACCGGCGCCGGTTTGATCAGCGCGACCTTGGCGCCGTTGGCCAGCACGTACTCGAGTTCGCGGCGTGCGTTGTCGACTTCGGCGCAGTTGATCACCGGCGTCACGAACAATCGGTCTTGGTAGGTGAAGTTCCAGGTTTCCAGCATCCAGCGGTTCAGCGCGTGGATCATCGCCATGGTCAGCTCGGGATCCTCGGCCGCGGAGTGCGCGACAAGGTTGGCCAGCGTCGGGTAGATCAGCGTTTCTTCACCCCTTGGCGGGTCCAGTTCCTTGATGCGAAGCCAGTCGCCAGCTGTTCCTGGAGCGCGGCTACGCCGGCACTCCGATCAACGCCATCACCGAGGCCTGCGGCATCTCCCGTGCCGGGTTCTGCGCGTACTTCACGCGCCGGACGACGAAGCGTTCCGGCGTTCCCGAAACCGGATGCTCAGCCGCGCTGCCTGGAAACTCGGCCAGGCCATCGCCGGCAATGGTGGCCATTCGCCGGAGGTAATCGGCGTGGCAGCGATGGGACTGCTCGACCGCGCCTGGTACGCGATCCAGACTCAGACCGTGCCCATCGACGAAGATGAGGTGATCGCAGTGGTCGCCGAAATGGTTTTCGCGATGGCACGCCGCTCATCCGAAAGCTGGCGCTGCGACCGGGTTAACCGGTCCGGACCGGGGGACGGTAGAAGATAAGCAGCTGTCCGATGCCGCCGGCCAGCCCCAACACCACCGAGGTGATCAGGCCGGCCCAGCCGTCGCACCAGTTCTCTTTGAATATCAGCCAGTCCAGGCTGAGCCGTCCGGCGCCCAGCGTGGCGATCGCGACGGCGCCAACCGCCAGCACCAAGTTGTACTCCCAGCCTTCGTGGACGATGAAAAAGCCGTTCGGGCGGTGCACCGTCCAGCCGGCCACGAGCATCAGCGCGACGAAACCGGCGGCCGGGATCGGCGTTAGCAGCCCGGCTGCGAGCCCCGCCCCGGCGGCGACCTCGGTGGTAGCGGCGATCCGCGCGTGCAGGGTGCCCGGCTTCATCCCGATGCTGTCGAACCACCTGGCGGTGCCCGGAATCCGGCCGCCGGAGAAGAACTTGTTGAAACCGTGAGCGGCCATCGTCAGGCCCAGGCAGAGCCGCAGGATCAACAGTCCGACGTCGTAGGCGCTCGTCAGTCGTGGGCTAGGTGTTCTTCACGGGCAGGTTGTGAACGTGTAGGCGGTCGATGGGTGTTTTTCCGCCGATGCCAGTGTGGGGTCGGTGGTGATTGTAGTGATGCAGCCAGTTCTGGTAGGTCGCGGCGCGGTCGGACTCGGACCGGTAGGTCTGCGCGTAGGCCCATTCAGCGGCCAGGGTGCGGTTGAATCTCTCGACTTTCCCGTTGGTCTGCGGTTATCCGGCTAATCTTGGTGCGATTTCGGCGTTTGAACGATGTGGTTTCTCAGTTTGGTGGTTTTCGTAGGCGGCGGAGTTCTTCTTCGTGGTGGCGCACGGTGGTGGCGATTGCGTCCAGCGCGGTGCGAAGGTGAGCGATCTCGGCGGTGAGCCCGGACAGTGTGTGCGCTTCCTTGCCGCGGGCGCGGTGTTCTTCAATGATTCTGCGCAGGTCTGAGTTGCGGTAGAGGGTGGCTCGGCCGAGTCCGGTGCGGGCGGCGACGTCATCGAACGTGACGAGTTGTCCGGCGAGAATGATTGCGGCGCAGGCGTCTTCGACGTGTTGGCGGCGCTGTTCGGGGGTCATCCGGTTTGTGTCTGACTGATGTGGGCGTCGAGGCGTTCGATGAGTCGGCGGTGGCGTTCGGCTTCGCCGGTCCAGCCGCGGGCTTCGGCGTCACGGGCCAGGGTTTCGGTGTCGGCACGCTGGGCGGCCAGGACAGGCAGGTAGCCGGTATCGGTGCGGAAGTTGGGACAGTGTTCACAGATATTGGCGTAGGCGCACGGGCCTTGGACCTGGGCACGGATGCAGAAGCCACCGGCGAGGCGGGCCTTGACCGCGGGGGCTTGTTTCCAGTCGCCGTCGACGATCGGTAGTAGGGTGCGGCCCTGGGGCGGCTCGGTCGGCAAGGTGCCCAGGTGGGCTTTCGCGGCGGTCAAGGCCCGCTCGTATTCGGTGCGCACCGTCGAGTCGAACAACCGTCCGTAACGCAAACTCATCTCGGCCGAGACATGCCCGAGCAGGGCCATCAGGCTCTGCAACGAGACACCGGCGTTGACTAATGCGGTGGCGTAGGTGTGGCGCAGCTGGTGTGGGGTGATGTGCGGTAAGCCGGCGTCGCGAGTAACGCGGGTCATGACGTCGCGGAGCTGATAGACGGTCAGGCGCCGACCGTGGTGGGTGAGCAGGAAATCGGTGGGTCGTGCGGTGCGGGGGTGCGGCAGCGGCCGCCCGGATGAGCGGTGAGCGACGATGCGGTCGATCAGCGCGACGGTTTCCTCGTCGAGGGGCACCATGCGTTCGGTGTTCAGCTTGCCCAGCGGCACCTTCAGCCACGCGCCCTGGCCGGGGATCTCGTGCACGCAGTCCAGTTCCAGGTCGACGAGCTCGCCGATGCGCAGACCGGTCGCGCGTTGCAGTAGCAACGCGTCGGCGGGCAGCCGGTCGGGGCAGGCCTGCAGCGCGTCGGTCAGGCGCCGGTCCAGGTCCGGGGTGAGGTAGCGGGGCAGCGCCCTGGGCAGCTTGGGGATGTCGGAGCGAAACACCAAGCGCCGCTTGGGTGCTTCCGGCCAGCCCCATTCGGCGATGTCGTTGAGCAGGCAGTGCACCGCCAGGATCCGGCCGCGGCGTTCGGAGGCCTGGATCGGTGCGCCGGTGCGCGAGTTCGTCGCGACGGCAGTCGCGGTCAGGTAAGCCTCGATGTGGCGGCGCCGGTCGAGGTCGGTCAGGCTCGATAGCGCCGGGTCGACGGCGGTCAAGTGCGCGGCGAAGTGGTTGAGCCGGGTCGCGGTGCCGGTGACCGTGCCACGACTGTGGGTGGCGGTCAGCCGATCGAGGTAGGCCACGAATGAACCCCGCAGTGCAGGAGAGGCATCCCGCATCCGCTGTTGAAAGCTCTGTCGCAGCAGACTCGTCGCGTTCACCGGCTGCTCAGTGAGCACGCCGAGGTGGAACATCACCTGCCGGGCGGTATGGGTCGCGCTGCTGTAATGGTGGCTGGCTTTCCCTCGGCCCTGTCGCGCCGCGCTGGCGGCCAGCAAGTCGTCGAAGTCCTTGTCGACCAACGCATCCAGCCGCCGACCACTCTGGATGAGCAGCCGGCCGATCACCTGCGATGCGGCGGCGCTGCGGGTGCGTTCGGTGAAGCCAAGCTCCTGCGCAGCAGCGAGGAACCCGGCCAGGTCCTCGGCCAATGGCCCCGGGGGCAGATGACGCCAGAAGACGGACAGTTTGCGGCGGATCAGGTAGTCATAGCCGGGCCGCAGATGCCCAGCCAACATCAAGAACATCACGAACGACCTGGTGGGATGGGACACCGTCAACCGGGCCGCCAGCGGCTCGCCGGCCCACCGCTGCGGATCGGGCCAGCGCCGCACGAACGTACGCGCGGCCGAGCGAAGGTTCACACTGATCAACCCAAGCCGGTCGCAATGCTCGTCGTATGCGGCGAGCAGGTCGACCTCAGGAACGGGCGCGTAGGCGAGCACGGGCGGCATCGAACTCCTCACGCAGAAACGACGGGGCCAAATGGATGTAGGCGGCAGCGGAGTCAACATGGTCGTGACCCATCAGCGCTTGGATCACCGACAGATCGACCCCGGCCTCGGCCAGCGCAGTGCCAAACGAATGCCGTAACGCGTGTGGATGCCCTGCCGCGACACCGGATCGCTCGCGGTGATACCGGAACACCGTGCGCAGCCCCGCCGGAGTGAGCGGGCGTCCACGATGGGCGCCCTTGGCGACAACGAACAGCGCATCAGCGTCGGTCTCGGGACGCTCGGCCAGCAGATAGGTTTGGATCGCGCCGGCCACGTCAGTGTCGATCGGCACCGAGCGTTCCTTACCGCCTTTGCCGAGCACCCGAACCCAACGGCGGGCGATATCCACATCGGCAACCCGCAGCGAAAGCACTTCCGCCGACCGCAGCCCCGACAGCAGCATCAGCCCGCCGATCGCACGATCGCGCCAGCTTCGAAAGCTGCCCAGCAGCGCCGCGGACTCCTCACGCGACAAACCGCGCGGCAACCGCCGCTGCTCGCGCACCCGCAGCTGCGACCGCGACTTCGGCTTCGCCACATGCGCCAACAGCCCGGAACGCTCACCGCGCGAACGCAACCGGGCAGCCCGACCCCCACGGACCGGACTACGTGTATCCGGGTCCCGCATCTCCCGGAACGCAAACAGCCCAGAAATCGCCGCCAGCCGACGATTGATCGTCGCCGGCGCATACCCCTGATTACGGCCGTCACGGATCGAATACACGTTGCCACCCGGCCGACCCGGCAACGTCGCCTCCCGACACGCCGTCAAAAACCGCAGCAGCACATCGACATTCACGTCCGCCAGAGCCAATTGCTCGCCAGCCAGCCACCGCGCGAACGCCAGCAGGTCATAGGCGTAGGCCCGGCACGTTCGAGGGGAGAAATTCCGGTCAGCCAGATATCCCAGAAACTCATTCACCAATCCAAACTTCTCCGCGGCCGCCCCGCGCAACTGCCAGACGCCGTGGTCGTCCACAGCCACCGAGAGTTCGTTCCTCATGAGATGTAGATATCCCATCCCACTCCACCATGGGTCAAGAACCGCAGGCAAACGGCGTGTCGGGGACAATCCAATATCACTATTAGCCGGTTAAAAGAGGCCGGTAGGGCCGGGTCTTCTTATGGCTGATGTCGGGGCCTAGTGTCTCGGCGAAAAGCTTTGACCGGTAACACGATCCGTTGTCGGTCAGCACTCGCTTCACAGTGATCCCGTGATCGGCGAAGAACGCATTGGCGCATTTCCAGAACGCGGCGGCGGTCTCCTTGCGTTCATCGTCGAGGATCTCCGAATACGCCAGCCGGGAATGATCGTCGACCGCGTGATGCAGGTACGAGTACCCCATGCCGGTGCGGTTGCGCCGACCGGCTTGGCGACCCAGTTTGCGGTGCCCACCCCCGTCAGGGATGCGGCCCAGCTTCTTGATGTCGAGATGGACCATGTCGCCGGGAGCGGGGTGTTCGTAGCGGCGAGGTTTGGGCCGGCGCACCGGAAGCCCGGTGTTCTGGTCCAGATGGCCCAGCAGCGGCATCTGGTAGCGGCGTAGCACCGCTTCCACCGTCGAGCGGGCCAGCCGCAGGTGCGCGGCGATACGGTGGGCTCCCCACCGATGGATGAACCGCACCTTGATGATCCGACGTTCCCGGCGCTGGGCCAGTCGGCGCGGAGTGTGGTGCGGGCGGCTGGAGCGGTCCACCATCACTGCTGGGCCGCCGGCCCGGTAGCGGTCGGCCCATTTCTTGGCCGTGGCCGGTGAACACTGGAACCGCTCAGCAACCCGGCGCAGCGTCCAACCCTCCTCGACAACACAACGAGCCAGCCGCAACCGGCCTCGCGGAGTCAACGAAGCATTAGCGTGGGACATGAGGACCTCCCGGGATCGATGTGCGTGTGGTAACCACACCGATACCGGAGGTCCTCACCTACATACCGCTAGCCACGCCGTTCACGACCTGTCTGGGAGTTACAGCTAGGCCGGCCGAAACGCGAAGGTCAGAAAAGACTGGCCGTCGGCAGTGTCCAGCGTGGTGGTGGTGGACACCAGCGACTGGCCGATGCGCAGGTCGCTCGCTGTCGCGCCGACGATCAGGCTTTCCACCAGCAGCCCTTCGGCCAACTCGACGTAGCCGCCAGGTTCTCGGCGGGGGTATCGGCAAAGACGGCCAGTGACGCCAATTGTTCGGGACGGACGGTGCTCGAGCCACTCTTTCCGCTCACGTGTTCACCGGCTAGCAATCAGGAACTCCCAAAGACGCACGACGTGTGCGGCCGCGAATCAGCTAAACATTTGGCGGCATACCTGGCCGACGATACACTTCGACCACGGTCTGGGGGCGAGCCCGGTCGGGGGTGTGGCCGAAGGTTGGGCGCTGGCCGCACTCGATGCCGGGAAGGCGGTGTTGTGTGAAAAGCCGCTGGGCGGCGATCTCGACGCGGCCGTCGACATGGTCCGGGCCGCCGAGAAATCCGGCCGGCCCGCCGCGTGCTGCTTCGAAAACCGTTGGAGCCCAGACTGGTTGGCCGTCGCTGACCGGGTCCGCTCCGGCTTTTTGGGCAAGGCCTATGTCGCTCGGGTCAGCCGCAGCGCGTCCCATTGGCTCCCAGCCATCCACCGCAGGCCCGTGGATGTATGACCGTCGCCAGGGCGGCGGCTACTTGGCCGGGATGCTGGTGCACGACCTGGATTTCGTGTGCAGCCTGCTCGGCGAGCCCGAATCGGTCTGCGCCGAGGTGCGCACCAGTGAGCCGGTTCGTCACCTGCCCGACGGTGAGACCATCGAAGTCACCGCCGACGACACGACGGCGCTGTTGCTGCGGATGGAATCGGGTGTCGTCACGATCTTGAGTGTGTCGGTGATCGGCGTACACGCCGACCACTACCGGCTCGAGCTATTCGGTTCCGAGGGGACCATCATCGGCGACGGCACCCTGCGCAGCTGCCGACTACCGGATCGGCGTGGCCGGTGACGACGCGCTCACTCGGCTGCCGATCTCCGACTGCGAACCCGCGCACCCGGAGAACCTGCCCCATGGCCTGGCAGGGCATGCCAGCCGCGCCATGGCGCTGATGCTCGAAGATTGGCTGCCCGCTTTCGACGGGCCCCGAGCGCTGCCCCCAGGTTCGACGACGGGCTGCTCAGCCTCGCCGTCATCGACGCCGCCCACCAGTCCAGCGAAGGCGGCGGTTGGGTCGCCGTCCGGATCTGAAAGCCGGGGCCGCTGCTAGGTCGTGGCAGGCTGGCCGTACACCGCGACCACGACGCTGCGGTCCAGGAGGTTTTCCGACCACACTCCGATGGCGGTGTAGCGGCAGTCCTGCATGGTGGCCCGGGACGGTGGGTCGTACCACCACTGGTTGAGGATCTCGATGCCGCTGATCGCCAAAGCCGGGTTGATTGCCACCGTTTCGGCCACATTCCCAGTGAAGCTGGCAGCGTTCGCCCGGTCCTGGGGCGTCGAGCCATCCGAGCCGATGTCACCGTTGACGTCACGGTTGTCGCGCACGTCGAACGTGTGCCGTCGGGCGGCTTCGACAAGACGGCCGTCCAAGTGCGGATTGGCGACGCATCCGTTCTGCTTCTGCGCCGTATAGATGTTGGCGAAGACGCTGTCATTGAGGCGCTTGTTGTTCGGTGTGAGCGTGTTGTTGTCGTTGTCGGCATGTGCGGCGGGCGTCCACCATGTCGCGCTGGCGACCACAGCCAGCAGGGGCAGTGTCAGCGCGCCGCGCAACCCGTTGATCAGTGTCATCGCGTACCTCCCGGTCGAAAGAGTTCGACAACAGGTGACCTTACGCCGGGCGATCGCTCAGTGGTGGCCGATCGGCGCGTTGCTGCCCGCGTCGTCAGTGGGGTTCTTGCTGAGCAGCCGTGGCGGGCTGTTCGGGGACACGGCCGGCCGCGTCGAGGGGCGGCGCCGCACCATCGCCGGAGCCCCCGGCAGATCCTCGAGGCTGGGCGATCTCTCCGCTGGCGCGCCGGGACCTCGCCCCGGCGGCGCCGACGCGGCTCTCGAATACCGCTGGCTTGACCCCCGTTTCCATCAATAATCCGAATTGGGCAGGAGGCGATAATCCGAATTGGGCAGGCGCTCGGCATCTCCGATCGCTCCTCCAGTAGTTTTCAGCAGCCACTACGGGCCGGCAACAGGGCCTTTTGGCCCTGGCTGGCGCGCGGACGTACTCCCTAGAATCGGAGGACGATAAGTCCGGTTGCCCATACCTCAGGCTGGCGCCGAGGTCGTGAGAGGGCACGATTAGTAACTGTCTTCATCACTGACGCTTTCCATTTCGGGGGTAGTCCAGCACCTATATGGGGGGTTCACGCACCTTCAATTCATCATGTGGGTCCACACCAACTATGACGACCACCGCAAGGTTGAACGCATGTCAACAGATCAAAAGGACGACTATAGAAGTGTCAAGAGTTTAGTTCCTCACTATCCAGACATGCCTCCAGGGCACAAAGATGACTGGTATTTCGATGACCTCAGCTTTGCGATCTACGGAAAGGTTGATACTCCAGAAGGCGAAAAACTACTATATATCATCGCTGCGATCTATAAATGCGGCGGACGGAATTGGGGCATCGAGGACGACGTCTCGGCCTTCAACCAGACAAGTATCACCTTTGCCGGCATCAACGACCGGGAAATGACGGACAACAAGTATATCTGTAACCGTTGCGATCCCGTGAGGCGCTTCAAGAATTTCGAAATCACAGAAGACGGCGACAGCGTAACCTGGAAATGCGGCGACCGAACGATAGTCTGTCGTCAAGATTCGTACGAAATAACTGGCGAGCATTTGGGCGTCGATTTCGACTTCAGAATCACAGACCTCTCTGAGCCCGTGATTATTCACGGGCCTTGGCCGCAAGCGAGAACGGTCGGTGTGGCAGGAAACGAGCAAATGTGCCACAGGTGCGAGGGTTCTTTCACATGGGAGGGGAAGAAGTACACGCTTAAGGAAGGGACCGCGGTTCGCGAGCGAACGTTGTTGAGCCGCGGACCGAAGGGGATCCACGATATCGCGACCATAATAGCCCAGGGTTATTTGTGGGGCTGGGCATTAAGCGAAGAACTCACCGTATTCGTCTTCCTTCAGGGTGCGACCGGCGATTTTGCGGGAACGGTATTCCTCAAAGATCGAAGAATGGACTTTCCGGCAGGGCAAACGACGGTAAGACAGACGAAATTCTGGGAGGATCCGCAAGTCAAGTCTCGATTCACAACGTGTTTAGATGTCACTATGGAATCTGAGGAAGGCAAGCTGGAACTCGTTATGGACACGTGGGCAAGGTACCTTAGCGGTTTTCATTACGTGACCGCTTATACCACTCACCACGGAGCGGTCGGTTTGGCTACTGGCAGATTCACATTGCCCGACGGAAAGGTCATCGAGATGGTGGAGAATTCGGAGGCCTACTTCGAACAAGGCTTTAGCACCCCGTTGCCGGCTGGATGACATGACATCCGCCACCCCGCGACCATCCCGAGCCTGGCTCGCTCGCGGACGGCTTGCGCGGCATCGAAAGACGAGCCGCTCAGGTTGCCGCGGAACCAGAGCTGGTCGACAGGTAGATCGACTCGCTCGCGCAATCCTGGCCAGTCGGCGCATCGCAGGCCAGCGTCGATGGGGGTTCCGCTGAGCGAGGTGGCGGGCTGTTCGGGGATACGGCTGGCCGCGTAGACGATGGCCGCGCAAGTCGTCGCGTCGGGGCGGCGCCCGGTTCGAACGTCGCGGCAAGTTCCCGATTTGGTAGCGCTAACGAAGCCGGCCGCCAGTAATTGGGGTGGATCCGGGAATTGGGGTTGGTCTGCGCCAAGGCCGACGCAACGAATCTCAAACCTGACGAGAAGATTCCCGTGAGGGGAGCTCGCGGGGTGAGTGGCTCGGTCAGGATGCTTGGTCAAGGGTGACGCGGTAGCCCATGGCTTCGAGCTGGTGGACGGCCTTGTTTCGAGTTCTCTGCGGGTTAAGGCGGGTGAAGTAGTCGCCGCCGGGATCGTGGTAGGCGGTGTTGGTCATGCCCATGTTCCAGATCGCGACGAGCAGTGCCCGTTGGACGGCGACGTTGGCTTTCAGTGGGCCACGGCGGGTGGCGACGCGTCGATACTTGGCGGCCAGGTAGGTGCCGTGGGTGTGGGAGATCGACATCGCTGCGGTACCGAGGGCACCTTGCAGGTACGGGTTACCGGGCCGGGTTCGGCGGGATTTGACCTGGCCGGCCGACTCGTTGTTACCCGGGGTCGTCCCCGCCCACGACGCGAGATGTTGTGCAGTGGCGAATTTGGTCATGTCGGCTCCGGTTTCGGCGACGACGATGTCGGCGGTGCGCCCGCCGATACCGGGGATGGTGCAGATCAGGTCCCGGAAATGACGAAAGGGTTCGATCACCACCTCGATCCGTTCGGTGAGCTGCTCGATCGCCGCAGTGTGCTGATCGATCAGATCCAGGTGCATGCGGGTCAAAAATGCGTGATGGCTGGTGAACCGACCGTACAGGGCTTCGGTCAGCTGCGGGATTTTCACGCGCATCCGTTTCTTGGCCAAGTCGGCCATCGCCGCCGGGGTGCTCTCGCCGGTAATCAAGGCTTCCAGCATCGCCCGCCCGGACACCCCTGTCAGGTCAGCGGCCACTGAGGACAGTTTGATCCCGGCGTCTTCAAGCAGCTTCTCCAACCGTTGGATCTCCCGGGTGCGTTCACGGGTGACCGCGGTACGGGTGCGGGTCAGGTCCCGTAACTGCCGGACCGGCTCGGGTGGCACGAACGACCCACGGACCAACCCATGCGCGCCGAGCTGGGCCAGCCAGGTGGCGTCGGCGACGTCGGTCTTGCGGCCCGGCAAGTTCTTCACATGCCGAGCGTTGACCAGCATCACCTCCACTCCAGGCAGGTCTTCCAGTAGGTAGTAGAACGGTTTCCAGTAGTCACTGGTGGCTTCCATCACCACGCACGTAACCTGTTGTGCAGCAAGATGATCCCGCAACGACATAATCTGACGAGTGGTAGATCTCCATGTCGTCACCGTTTCGCTGGTTTTGCGGCGGCCGGCGCCGTTGATGCGGACGCACACCTTTGCGTCCTTCTTCGAAATATCCAAGCCCGCGCAGCGCGGATGAATTACATCCACTGCACCGCTCCCTTCTCCCGCGGCCCACTATGTGAAGGTGTCCGTCGTGGGAAGGGCAGAAGAGTCGGAAGTCTGACGCACGGGCTCACAGCACCAATCCACGGTTCCCGTGGAAGCCCTCCGCCACCATGCTGACTTACAGGCTCAAGGCACCAAGGTCTTTTCGGGGACGACCACGACGAACCCCTCCATCATCACGCCGTTCTCAAGCTGACCACAACAGATGAGCACCGCCGAATCTTCGCCCACCACGGTGCGCCCGCCGGGAACGCCGAATTGCTGACTTGGGCCACTTTTCTGTCGATCGCCGGCCGAAGCTCCGACATGTACATCCGCGGGGGATTCAACGTGCACCCGCTTGAGGTCGAACAGGTCATTGCCACCGACACCGCGATCCGACAGGCCGCGGTGGTCGGGCGTTCGGTCCCGGTGATCGGCGAGATCGGCGTCGCAGTGGTGGTGGCCGCCGACCCCGATCACCCGCCGGTGCCGGAGGAGCTTCGCACCCACGTGTCGCGGGAGCTGGCCGACTACAGGGCACCCGACGAGCTCGTCGTCGTCGACGAGCTGCCGATGACAGCCATGCTCAAACCCGACCGTGCGGCGCTGCGTAAGCTCATCGTTGAGCGCGCCGGACGACCGTAAAAGGCTTGTGCGCTCTTGCCGTTGATGCCTCGGGGCGCTGGCGTTGGTGCGATACGTCGTGTACCAACATGTTAGGCGGGCAGAGCCGACCGCCGAACCGACAACACCGCAACAGGTTCAAGCGTGGCAGCGATACGATCTGAGCCGACGCCGGGTCGCCTCAGATCGTCGTACTGACGGGCCCCTGGCCCGAGCAGTTTGTGTCGGTCACACCCGCGATCCGCCAACAGCCCTTCCCTGTCGCCGTGAATGTGCCGCTTGGATTGGACGCACTGAGATAGACCTGCGCCGGCTCCCAGCCGACAGCGTGGGCGCATTGACCGGTGCTGGCCGGCGCGGCCAGGCAGACCGTTACCGATTGCGGCTGAGTGGTGCCAGAACAACTGCTCGCGACGAGTTTCGCCGTCACTGCGGTGGCACCGCCGGGGAGTTGGACCAGCTGCGGCGCCGACAGGGTGAACGAGCAGCTTGCGTCGGGCTGATCGGTCGGGAACTGCCGCAGCGGAGATGCGGAGCCGGTCGCTGCCCAGGCCAGTAATCCGGTGGACGACGCCACTGCCAACAGGAACGCAACAACTACTACTCGGCGGGTCACCGCCAGATCATAGCCTTGCCGACCACCTGGTGGATGCGTTCTCGGCTACCGAATGTGACAGCCGGACCCCGCAGAGGGATGAACCGATCACGAGGTACATCGGACCTCCGCCACCGGGGTGGCAGGCGTTCCAGAAGCGCCGCACCCCGGCGGTACTGCGAAGCTGAGGGGGCGCCGCGACGATTTCCCGCACACGTCACTGCCGTAACCGGCAGCGCTCAATGAGGATGCGCGCCAACGTTTCTGGATGGCTGACCATCACCTCGTGGCACGCGTCGACGGCGATCAGCGTCTGCACGCCGCCCAGCGCCGCGATGCTGTCGCGCTGGGACCGCACCGAAAGCGCCCGATCGCGCGTCGTCAGTATCCACGTGCGGGGCACGTCATCGGGCAGCCCCCTGTGGTCGGCGCGTTCGGTGACAATGCGAACCGATTCGGGGTGCAGCCGCGACAGCGTGAACGTGCGCTGTTGGCGCGTCATGCCGTTGCAGAACACCAACCTTGCCGCCGCGGTCGGTATCTTCATCGGCTTTCCGGCCTTCGCGCCGCGGCGGGCGAACCAGGCCAGCGGACCGCCAAGCGTGTCCACAATGGCCGAACCCTGCGGAGGAACGAACGCCGTCGCGAGGATCATCTCGCGCACCCGTGGGGATCCGAGCCTGGCGACTACGCCCGGCACCGTGACCCCGGCCATCGACTGACCGACGATGACGATCTCACCGAATCCGGCGTCTTCGAGGTCGCTGACCACCGAATCCACCCACTCGCCGATGGTGGCGGTCGCCAGGTCACCCGCCTTGCGGCCGTGACCGGGCAGATCCACGGCGAGGACCCGCAACTCCGGCGCCTGTCGGCGCAATTCGGCGACGATCAGGTCCCAGCAGTCGGCGGCGTGTTCGCCGCCGTGCACGAGAACGAGATCGGGCAATGACATGGTTCGGCCGAAACCCTACCCAGCCACACCGGCCCCGCGACCCTAGACCATAAGTCGATTCCCTGTTCAACGCCGTGGCGCTGGGGCAGAATGCCGCCGGGCCCAATTCCCCTCCCATCCGGCGTCACCAATTTCGAAAGGGCGGTACCACCATGACTCCTCGCGGCGAGGACTTGGAGCGATTCATCCGCCGATGGTACGAGCTGTGGAACCAGCAGGATAAGGACGGATGGTTGCGACACTGGCGTGACACGGCGGGCGAGCCGACGCTGGAAGATCCGGTCGGCACACCGATTAAACGGGGATGGGAGCTCGCGTTGACCCCGTGTGCCCGCCGACGATACTCTGCAGGGTGACAGTCTACTGTCATATTGGCCTACCGTTAGATGATCCGGGGGCTGTTTTCACGCACGAGCTAAGCGACAACGCGACAGCGAGTGCGACCGTGTATCTGAACGATCTCCCCTTCGCGCAGGACCGGTCGCGCGGATGGCGCGAATTACGGGAAGCCGGTGAGGTAGTGACCTCTGGTACGGAGCTCGTCCTGACCAGCGCGGCGGCGGTGGAGTTCG
Source organism: uncultured Actinomycetota bacterium (assembly GCA_963848535.1). Taxonomy (GTDB): domain Bacteria; phylum Actinomycetota; class Actinomycetes; order Mycobacteriales; family Mycobacteriaceae; genus Mycobacterium. Next base: position 255,900 of record CAWKEM010000001.1, on the reverse strand, counting down.
CCACCAAGAAGCCCGAAGTGTTCTCCTCGGCACGCGCCTTCGACCGCCTCGGCAGCCCGGTCCCGCTGGTTCCCATCGCGATTGATCCACCCGAGCACACCCGGTTTCGGTGCAAGCTGGATCCGTTCTTCAGCCGCAAGAAGATGAAGGAGCGCGAACCCGAGCTGCGTCGGCAAGCCAGCGAGCTGATCGATGCGATCGTGGCGAAGGGGCAATGCGAGGTGATGGCCGATCTGGCCACGCCGTTCCCGTCGCAGGTTTTCCTGACGCTGTTCGGCCTGCCGCTGCAAGACCGGGACAAGTTCGTGCACTGGAAGGAATCGATTCTGCAGTTCACCGACCCTAGCAACGACGAAATGTCACCCGAGGGCCTCGCTCAGGCGCTGGAGCTGTTCACCTACCTCACCGAACACATCGCCGAGAGGCGCACCACCACCGAGGGCAACGACATGCTAACCCAGCTGATGCAGGACACCAAAGACGGGGAGATGACCGACAACGAAATCCTCGGACTGTGCTTCCTGTTTGTGCTTGCCGGACTCGACACCGTCACCTCGGCGGTCGGGTTCTCGTTCGCGAAGCTCGCCACGGATGCCAATCTTCGTCACCGCATCAACGCCGACTTCGCATTGATTCCGAAGTTCGTCGAAAACATGCTGCGCGTCGACGCCCACTTCCAAGACGGCCCTGCTAGAACTCGTTCCGGAATCCGTTCTCACGCCGTTGACAGAGGTCATCGCTGCCGTGCCGGGCGGACTGTTGGGCAACCTGCCGATGAGCACCGCGATCCCCGGGTTGCCGGGACCACCCGGACCGCACTATCTCTGCGGCGCGAAGCTGATACACCTGTGCGGATTTGGCCCGGTGTCCGATGGGATGCTCTTGATGAACATCGTCGTTGGCTATCAGGACGAGCTCGGTTTGTTCTTCACCGCCGACCGCGACGCGCTGCCCGATCCGTGGCACTACGAGGAGTGCATCCGCCAGGCGTTCGACGACTTGCGTAAAGCAGCCCGATCACGCCAACGGGTTCAATCAGCCAGGAAAGAACCGAAGGGAGCCCCATGACAACACCCCGGCCGGTATTTCCCGGACGTCCGCCGTCGGTTACATGCGTCTGCGACGGCAACTGCTGGAGCTGAGGGCGCCGATAGAGGCGGCGGGTTATGTCGCCGCACGCTCGCTTCTGCCGAAGCTGCACCCACCAGGCGAACCGCACGCGGTTCTCGTGTTACCGGGCGGCCTGGGCGGCGACGGATCTACCGCCCACCTGCGTTGGGGTATCAGCGGCCAAGGCTATTCCGTTCACGGCTGGAACCAGGGCCGCAACCTCGGACTCAGTGAGGCGCAGTTGGCGGGTCTGCGGGCCTGGGTCGACGAGTTGTACGCCTTGCACGACACGCCCATCACCGTCATCGGGTGGAGTCTGGGCGGTATCTACGCGCGCATGCTCGGCCGGGATCGGCCCGAACAGATACGTCAAATAGTCACGCTGGGCAGCCCATTCCGGATGCTCGCCCACGATCGGTTCGCGCATAGACCCTTTGGCCGCAAGAACTGGGAGCAGTTCGTCGCACGGCACACCGCAGAGCTCGACCTGTTGACGGTGCAAGAGCATGAGCGTCCCCCACTGACGGTGCCCGCGACCTCGGTGTACAGCCGCAACGACGGCTTCGCTCCGTGGCACTTGAGCATCGACGAGACCGGGCCTAACGCCCGCAACCCACGCGCCGAGAACGTCGAGGTCCGCGCCAGCCACATCGGTCTTGCGTCGAACGCCCCCGTGTTGGCAGTCATCCTCGATCGCCTCGCCCAACCGGAGGGCCAATGGATGCCGTTCAAGCCGATCCCGGCCATGCGGCGGTTCTATCCGCCGCCTGCGACGTGGATTCATCCGGACCAGCGGAACCATAGCAACGAGGACCAACGCCGACCGGTCGATCGAAGCGGCCGTCGACCTGCGTAGTCATCGACGGCAGGATCTCCGAGGTGGAGGAAAACGGCCCCAGATCAAGTCGCCGGAGCCCGTAATGCACTGGCTGGTCATGGGTCAACTCAACGGGCGAACACCGATTCCGTCTTTAGCGGCGAAATCGATAACTATTTAGCTGAATATTCGGTACTCTGCTGGGAGCGAGGCATGCCAAACCGTCAGGAGGGGAGTTCACATGGATCCGAACCCCGACTACGACGCGACCGACGAGATTGAGTTCTTCTTCGCGTGGCTTCCCTGGGCTCTGAGAGGGGTCTACCCGCCGCCGGCCTACCCGCCGGAGTAGCGCAGCGGCCTCAAAACTTGTGGAAGTCTTGATGCGGATCGTGTCGATCCTCCTTGCGCGCTGCGATGGCGGTCATCCTTGTACCGGCGCTGTGGGCGGTGTCGAACTCAAATCGACTCATCGGCACGGCCGGCGCCGCGATATCCCCGTCGCCTTCCTTGGCGGCGGTCCGCACGCCGTTTACCTGCTCGACGCCTTCAACGCAGCCCCGGACGTCAGCAACTGGGTGACGGCCGGCAACGCGATGAACACCCTGGCCGGCAGGGGCATCTCCGTGGTGGCGCCGGCTAGCGGCGCCTACAGCCTCTACACCAACTGGGAACAGGATGGCAGCCGGCAGTGGGAGACGTTCCTGTCCGGTGAACTGCCGGACTGGCTTTCGGCAAACAAGGGTCTGGCGCCGGGCGGCCACGGGATCGTCGGAGCGTCGCAGGGCGGGACCGGCGCGCTGATGATGTCCGCCTTCCACCCCGACCGGTTCCGCTACGCCGGCTCGATGTCGGGCTTCCTCACCCCATCGGCAACGGCGATGAACGGCGCGATCACCGAAGGCATGATGCGGTTCGGCGGTGTTGACATCCGTAATATGTGGGGCCTGCCGCAGCTGGGCCGGTGGAAGTGGCACGACCCTGACGTACACGTCCAGTTGCTCATCGACAACAACACTCGGCTGTGGATCTTCAGCCCGCAGACAAAGACGGCTAGCGACGATGCGGCGATGATCGGCTACGCCGATCAGGCCCAGGGAAGCAACCGCAGCTTCTACACGCACTACAGCTCGATCGGCGGCTACAACGGCCACTTCGACTTCCCGGTGACCGGCGACCACGGCTGGTCGACGTGGGGCCCGCAGCTGGCGGCGATGTCGGGTGACCTCGCAGCGTCTATCCGATGAACTCAACGTCAACATCGTCGGGCGTGCACATCCGCCGCGATGGCTCCCTATTCGACTATTCGCGCTCAATCCGTCACAGTGACGAAATCGCGTAGCTTGTCTTGTCATCGGCGGTAGACCTCTGCCCATGATTCAAACCGCTGATCCGTCATCGACGTGGTACAGAACGCAGTACGGTCTGCGGCGGGAGCGGACAATTCCCGCCAGCTCGCGGCGCTGAGGATTGCCGACGCGGTGCGGTCCCGCAACAGATCAGGCTCAATCCCGTCACATTGACACTTCTCTGGCCCGCGAAGAAACGGCAAAGACACCCCCGGCTAGGGTCCTTAGGCCCGCGGACCTGGGCCAGCCGTCTCTAAGACCGCTACCCCGAACAGGGAGCCGCCCAAGGTGGCGGCGGCGGGCCAAGCAGGTCGTGTTGGCGGCTTGACCACCAGTGACAAAACCAACGCTCGCCACTGCCGGCAGCCCCAACAGATCGAGTACCCATGCGGACGCGACCTCCTCAATGGCCGCGGCCGCGGGAGACAAGCAATGGAACGCAGCGCACTGATCCCACGCCGAAACCACCCAATCCGTAGCCAACGCTGCTGGCAGTGCGCCACCGACGACAAAGCCGAAATGGCGTGGCCTGGCACTGGCAACTAGACCAGCATCGGCACCGGCCACCAACGCATCGATAACGGCCCTCGCGTCCGCACCGTGCTCCGGTACAGGTCCACCGAGGGCCTTAACCACCGAGGACGCGTCGACCCGAGCAGCCACCGGACGCTCATCGACGGCGTTGGGGAACCCGCGTACGTGCTGCGCGGCGGCAGCTAGCTCAAGTTCGTCGCTGGCGTCGTAATCAGGGCTAGGATCCATGTTCTCGCCCCTTTCAGCTCGCGGTCGCCACCATGCCTGCTGTATCGCTACGGTCCGCCAATTGTCTACGACCTCGGTGTTCGAGCTCCACCACCCGATCGCCGAAGGCGTCGTGCGGGTCACTCGTCTGCAGGCCGGTGTCACCTACGGTGACCAGCGCCGGCGGGGGGTCGTCGCCCAGCGGGCCGGGCAGCACATCGCGGGCGCGGGCCCGGTGCAGGATCGCCGCTGAGTCAGGGTTGAGGTGGCCACCATGGCCGCCTTCAACCCCAGCAGCCACCCGGCCAGGGCCAGCCAGCCGTAGCGCTCGGCGTGGCGCAGCTCGCCGCAGCGGCGCAATTCGGTGATGCGCCGTTCCCGCATCGCCGCCAGGCGGATCGACGGGTCGAACGTCTTGGCGCAAGACCGTCGCGGGCTGGGCGGCCGCACAGCCTGCACCTGTACTTGCTGAGGCTCGGCGACGCTCGGTATCTGTGTATTTCGATGCCAGCGGGCTGCGTGACGGCGGCACGTTCTTTGCCCGCAGGGTAACCGCAGCCCTTGAGGGTGAGATCCTGATGAAGGCGATTGCGTCGTTCACCGCAAGTGTTGACAACGTCGATTATCAGGACGGCATGCCGGACGCGCCTGCGCCGGAAACCCCGGTGGGCGGGTCAAGCAGTAGCTGACACCGTACGCAATTCGACGGTTGGTGGGTGCAGCGACGCGCGTTCGAACTGCGTTATGTCGATCCGCCGCCGCCAATCGCGCTCGATCGCAGCGGTTGTCCGTCGTCGGTGAGCCGGATATGGCTTCGCACCGATGGCCTGGTTCCCGACGACGAGGTCGTCAACAGTTGTGTGCTCACCTACCTGACTGCGCTGACGCTGCTCGAGTGCGCGATGACCGCGATGCGTAAGGCGCCGATGGGAACCGGTGTTTCCGCGTTGCCGGACCACACTGGATTCAGCGCGCGTTGACCTGCACGGGTGGCTTGAGGTGGCAGCTGACTGACATAGGCTCACCTCCAGGATGATCCCGTGTCATCAACGTGGCGTCGCCGATGGCATTGAGGTGGAAACAGAAAAATAGCCGAGTACGCCCGGCCAGAGACGATCGACGCCAATGACATCACCCGATGTCAAACGGAGACATCACACCCTGGCGGAATCACCTCGACGGCGTCGAGGCCATCGATCATGTACAACTGCCACAGCGGACGCGTGAAATCTAGGGGCCGGGCGAAAAGCCGGGAGACCAGCAGACAGAACTGACGCCAGTCGCCCGGCGTGGCAAGGCGAGATGGCTCATGTGGTTCTCTAGGTCGATGTGGGGATCCTCCACCCAATGGGGGCGATCGAGATTCCCCGGGACTCTCACCAGCTTCATCCGCTGCGCATCGATCAGATGCAAGCGCTGCCGGTAGTGCTCGAGCACGTCTCGGTACCACACCGCCGTTATACGGCGCATGCGTGCTTTCCAAGTGGACGAAGGCCGATTCCAACACGGACACCTCAACGATCCGACTGTTCACACCAAATGATCCTCCCACTGGATCGACCGGCGCAGCCACCTGCGCCTAATACCGGGACGCCGGCCTGGTCGTCACCGCCGAGCACAGCTTCGGCGGGCAGCCGGTTGTATGAATTCGCCGGTGTGCCGCACCTCATTGGCATCCATGTCTTCGACGGCAGCGACGCAGAAGTGTGACGCGGTGTCGCAGTCGCTGAGGGCGGCTTGCAGCGCGTCGGTGAGCCATTTCTTGAGGGTTTGGTGGAAGCGCGCGCCGGGTGCTGGCGCCTGCGCTCACCATGGGTATTTCCGGTCAGCGGTGGAACGAGTTCCCCCGGCTCTGGCCGTCTACGAGACGACGATGCGGACCTGGGCCAGATTCGGGATGCGGCGGGACGTAGCTCCCAGGTCGCCGTCGCGGTGGGAGTGGACCAGAGCGGTGGCGAAGAAGGTCCCCGGCCGGTCGTAGCTGTGCGTCGTCGAGCGCGTGATCTCGGTGGCGGTGCCGTCGACGTCGTCATGGCGGAAAGGGAAGCTGCCCGACCCGTCGAAGTCCCAGTCCACGCTGACGACGGCACCGGCATTGGGTGGCACCTGGGCATGCACCTCGAACACCACGGGCTCACCAACGGCGACGTCGGCCCGTACCCCGCCGTTGGCCGTAGCCCGCACCACAGACTGGATGCCGCCGCGCGCATCCGCCGTTGCCGGCAACATGACCCTGCCGTCCCGGTACTCATAGGCCGTGCCGGCCGGCTCGACGCCGTTCTCGACCCAGTCCACCAGGTCCGCCAGAGACTGTTCGATGATCGGCAGGTAGTCGATCAGAAACGTGTTGGCGGCGCGGCCGAGGCTCGGCGAAACCAACATCGGCGGCACGTGCTCGGCGTTCTCGCTCCACCGCAGCCGGAACCGCCCGGCGACACCCGCATCGCCCTGCGCATCACAGACGGCACCCTGGTAGATGAGGCCCTGCGGCGGCCATAGCGACGCGTCGTGAGTGTGGTGGACCCAGAGCAACTTCCCGGCGAACTTGCCCGAATACGAATTGCCCAACATGGACGAGAGCACGGGGATCGGATGCTGCGGATGAAACGGCCGCCCATCGACCCGGAACGAATCGAACTGCAGGTCGCTCATGACGTGATGGCGGGCGAAGTAGCAGAAGGCCAGGAACTTCCGGTTGTCGAGGCGCACCTCATCGCCCGGGGAGACGTCGGTGAAACGGAGGAGGCTCACCTCGCCATGACCGTCGCACAAGAAGACGTCGCCCGCGTGCGCCGCTGCGTACAGCTGCCGGCCGGCTGCTTTGCCACTGAGCACCTGCACGCCGCACCCCAGCCGATACCCCGCCGACAGGCCCGGCACCTCCACCGCCATCGGTAGGTTTCCGACGCCCTCCTCCGCTGAGATCAACATCATGGCCATCATGGCCATCAGCCGCATGGCGCCGAACTCGGGCGCAGGTTCGCTCATCAGATCGGTGGGCGTGAGCACGCGCGCCACAGTGAGCTTCGCGTCGATCACGTCATCGGCGACGAGCTCGGGGTGGTCGTGCCCGATGTAACCGGGCTTGGTCCAGAAGTCTTCGAAGTACGTGGGGTCTTCCTCTTCGAGCATCTGCGCCATGTCGGTCCACAACCACGTCTGACCCAGCGGCTCGGCGATCATGTGCTCGTCGCCACGGGGGAAGCCCTGCCGGTAGAGGCTCGCCAGCTCCTCCCGCTGGTGGGTAGTCAAGCCGGCGTACGGGTCGCGGCTCCCCCCTGGGGCCATGGCGTCGACCACATCCTCGATCTTGGCGCCGAGGATGCGCTGAACGTTGAACATCGACGCAAACGACATCGCTTGCGCGCCCTGGACACGGTTGTTGTTGCCGTGTTCCGCGACGTCGCCGCCCCCCATGAACGGCAGCGCGCCGTCCCAAACATCGGGCGCGTTCTCCAGGCACAACGGCGAGCGGCGACCGCCGCCGCTACCGCCGAAGACGTACGAGTGGTGGGGCGGCTCGCCGTAGACCTGGGCAGCGACGTGCTTCGAAAAGCGTGCCACCTCGGCGCTGGCGCCCCAGCCGTACAAACCGGGGTCGTCGCCGAACCGGTGGTCCACGTCGTCGCCAATGTGCCCCTGGTTCGACTCGACCACGTAGCCGCCGAGGCGCACGCACATCCCCAAGCCGCCGAGCAACTCTCCGAACGGCCCACCGAAGAAGTCCTCGGTGCCGCCCGCGGCGCCCGACAGCGGATTGAGCATCCGCCCCTCGTAGCCGCTGTCCTTCGGCTGGAAATAAAAGCGAAACCTGGTGTCGGTGCCCTCGAAGCCGCCGTGAACCTGCCGGTGCGGGACCGGTGTCTCGCGCTCCTCGTCCACGTCGATGTACGGCGCACCGAACCGTGTATCAGTCACCACGTAGGTCGAGACCTCGATCGGGATCACGAAATGCCCTCCGTATCAGCAATTTCAGGCGAGGCTACGCCTTGCGCCTTCCCGCAGTCAACGCCGTTGACGTCCGAAAATCGCGCCGATGCCCTGCTGCCTCGACCGCCGAGCCACCCGCCATCGGCGTTGTCCCCGCAGCGCGCTATCGAGCAGTCGCTGTACCGGTGCGGGCAGCGCCACGAAGGATCAACTCGACGCCGGCAAGAAGAGCGCTGTGCTGGTCTCCCTCGCCCGGCTCCACCAGCAGGCCGGAGAAGTCTGTGAGCACCACGCCCACCGTGTAGAAGGTCAGCACCTGCGCGACGGTGAACGCTTCCGCCGCGTGGACACCGACCTCGCTCAGCGAGTCGACAACCGCCTGTCGGATCGCGTCGGTCGACTGAAGAGCATCCCCGCGGAGCATGTACGGCGCCATGCCTGGATGCGCCAGCACGAGGTCGTGCAGTTCGAGGACCAGATCACGGATCCAGACGACGGGGTCGACCTCGGGCGGTCGAATCGGGTCGACCCGCTCGAAGAGCCTCCGGGCGCACAGCACGAGCAGCTCGTCCCTCGTCGCGACGTGACGGTAGGTGGCTCCCAATGTCACACCGAGCTTTGCGGAGAGCCCGCGCATCGACAGCCCATTGACGCCATCGCTCGCGATGATCATGAGCGCGGTGTCGACGATCTCAGCCCCTGACAGCCCGCGACGGGGGGATGGGGTGACCCCCGCAGCGTTTCGCGACACCATCGAGACGAACGTTACAGGTACCTGGAACACGATGATGGCCGGTGTTCCTCCACATCATCGAGCGTCATTGAGCTAACCATTGCGGCGGCGCGTGACCAGAGCTCGACGGGCATCCGGGTCAACACCATCGCCCCGGGAACGATGAAGACCCTGATGATGAAGTCGGTCGGCGACGACGCGATCGCCAAGTTCGCGGCCAACGTGCCGTTCCCCAAGCGCCTCGGCGCGCCCAGCGAGTCGCCGATGCCGGAGTGTTCCTCCTCACCAACGGCTATATCAACGGTGAGGTCATGCGCCTCGACGGCGCGCAGCGCTTCACCCCGAAGTAGCGGACATGTCCCACGGTCGGCTCTCCGTGGGCGGGCTGCGACGTTTCCCGAGTTGGTGTCGAAGTAAAACGAAATAGGGGGTGAGCGTATGGACCTCGGATTGCGGGATGCCAAAGTCGTTGTCACGATGGCTCGATCGACAGCATGCACAGTTCGGCGCCAAAGCGTTTGGAAGGCGTCATGGATGTGAACTTGCGAGCCGCCCGTGATGCCGCGCACACCCTCGCCCGAGTAGCCGCGTCGTGAGCGGCGGCCCGTTCGACGGGAAGGCCGTCATCACCGGGGCCGGCAAGTCGCAGGTCGGGCGTCGGCTCGGTCGCACCGGCCTGGAGTTGACGCTGGAAGCGGTGTTGCGCGCGATCGCCGATGCAGGGCTGAGCGTCGACGACATCGACGGTATTGCCAACTATCCCGGCCCCGGTATACCCGAGCCCGGGTTCTCCGGGGCCACCATCACCGAGGTCCGCAACCCGCTAGGTCTGCGTAGCCGCTGGTACGTCTCTGCGCTGGAGACCGCCGGCCAGATCGGGCCGGCCATCGAGGCGTGCATGGCTGTGACCCCGGGACTTGCCAACCACGTCGTGGTTTACCGCTCGGTGTGGGAGTCCACGGCTGCCCAGCAGGCCGGCGGCGGCCGGGCGTCGGTGCTGTTCGCCAGCGGCACGCTGCCGCCCCACCTGGGGTGGGTTGCGCCCTTCCTGGCGCTGTCGGCGGCGAACTGGCTGGCCATGCCCGCCCAGCGCTGCATGCACGACTACGGGCTGACCCGGGAGCAGCTCGGCTGGATCGCCATCAACGCGCGCCGCAATGCCGGGGTCAACCCGGACGCCATCTACCGCGAGCCGATGACGATGGACGACCACCTGGGCGGCCGGATGATCTCTGAGCCGCTGTGCCTGTATGACTGTGACATTCCCTGCGACGGCGCGACCGCAGTGATCGTGTCGCGCCGCGACGCCGCCAAAGGTCTGCCCCGGCACCCGCTAACCGCGGAATCGGTCGGGCCGGGCATGTTTGAGCGCGCCACCTGGGACCAACGGTTAGACATCACGACCATGGCCGCCCACGATGCCGCCCGCGACGCTGTGGCAGAACACCACGCTCACCGCCGCTGACGTCGACATGGCCCCGCTGTACGACGGCTTCAGCTTCCTCACCGTCATATGGTTGGAGGCGCTGGGCTTCTGCGAGCACGGCAAGGCGGGCGAATTCATCGAGGGCGGCGAACGGGTCGCGCTGAACGGGCCGCTGCCGATCGATACCAGCGGCGGCCAATTGTCGGGCGGCTGGCTGCACGGCATGGGTTTCCTCCACGAGGCGTGCGTGCAGATCTGGGGAGAGGGCGGGGACCGGCAGGCGCCACGGACGCCCGAGGTGGTTGCCGTCGGCGTCGGCGGGGGACCAGTGGCCGGATCGATGCTGTTGAGCAGCCGATAGTTTGGGAGGCGACGTGACGTTGCGCGTCGGCGTCGTCGGGGTGGGCTGGGGCTCACACGTGCACGGTTCCCGGGTTGCGGGCGGCCGACGGATATGAGCCCGCGGCGCCGTGCGCGCGGACCCCGGACCGGCTGGCGCGCGTCGCGGCCAAGCTCGGCATCCCCGACACGTCCACCGACTGGGAACGCTTCGTCGCCCGCGATGACCTCGACGTCATCTCGATAGCGACGCCGACGGTGCTGCACCACGAGATGACGCTGGCCGCACTCGATGCCGGGAAGGCGGTGTTGTGTGAAAAGCCGCTGGGCGGCGATCTCGACGCGGCCGTCGACATGGTCCGGGCCGCCGAGAAATCCGGCCGGCCCGCCGCGTGCTGCTTCGAAAACCGTTGGAGCCCAGACTGGTTGGCCGTCGCTGACCGGGTCCGCTCCGGCTTTTTGGGCAAGGCCTATGTCGCTCGGGTCAGCCGCAGCGCGTCCCATTGGCTCCCAGCCATCCACCGCAGGCCCGTGGATGTATGACCGTCGCCAGGGCGGCGGCTACTTGGCCGGGATGCTGGTGCACGACCTGGATTTCGTGTGCAGCCTGCTCGGCGAGCCCGAATCGGTCTGCGCCGAGGTGCGCACCAGTGAGCCGGTTCGTCACCTGCCCGACGGTGAGACCATCGAAGTCACCGCCGACGACACGACGGCGCTGTTGCTGCGGATGGAATCGGGTGTCATCGCGATCTTGAGTGTGTCGGTGATCGGCGTACACGCCGACCACTACCGGCTCGAGCTATTCGGTTCCGAGGGGACCATCATCGGCGACGGCACCCTGCGCAGCTGCCGACTACCGGATCGGCGTGGCCGGTGACGAAGCGCTGAGTTTGCTGCCACCTCGGACCGCGAACCCGCGCACCCGGAGAACCTGCCGCACGGCCTGGCCGGACATGCCAGCCGCGCCATGGCGCTGATGCTCGAAGACTGGCTGCCAGTGTTCGACGGGCCCCGAGCGCTGCCCCCAGGTTCGACGACGGGCTGCTCAGCCTCGCCGTCATCGACGCCGCTCACCGGTCCAGTGGGGGGCGGCGGCCGTCCAGACCTGAAACCGGAGCACGAAAGCGCGATTTACGGTGACGACGATCGGTCTCCTCGGCGCCGTTGGCTGCCGAGGACGACGAGTAGCAGGCGCCCGACGGCCCTGTCCGCATCCCCGTGCCCGCGTGACGGCCTGCGCCGCGCACTGGTCAGTGCTGTGATTCGACCCGCTTTTTCAGCCCCACCGTGGCCGCCTCGACGCCCTTCTTCATCACCTGCTTCACGATGAAGCCGGGTATCGGTACTTTGAGGTCCGTCTCGACCTCGTAGTGCACCTCGGTGTTGGCGTCGTTGGAGCGCAGCCGGTAGTGCCCGTCCTGGCTGCGCTGCTGGGATGACTTGACGAGCGTCCAGGAGACCTGCTCGTCGCCGGACCACTCGTAGCTCACCACCTGTTCTTCGGTGATGCCGGCGGCGCCGACAGTCATGCGGCACTGCGCCGGGCGGCCGTCGGCGTGCTTGGTCTCCACGGTCGTCTTCTTGTGGACCGCCGACCAGTCCGGCCAGTGCTCGATGTCGGCCAGCACGGCCATCACTTCCGCTGGCGCCGCGCTGATCACGACGTCCTTTGACACCTTCACGGTCATGCAACGACTTGCCGAAAATGGCGTTTTCTTCGCGCGACGCGGCGTAGGGTTGACCGCAAGGAATGCCAGGCGACACGAATCGGCGACGCGGGTAACGGCTCCACACGCCTCGGGCATCATCTGTCCCAACGGATCAACGCCGATCAGTTCAGGAGACCGCACATGAGCACGATCACCGCTCAGAGAACACAACACATGGTGCTCGGAATCTGGTCGCGATGATCCAGCTGTCCGTGGTGGACTCTGCCTTCGTCCACCTAGAAAAGATTTCGCCGTGGAACGGCGGCATGGTCATGGTCTACGACCGCGCGACCGCCCCCGGCGAGGTCAGCTTCGACGACGTGCTCGAGCACGTCGGGCAGCGCCTGCACCTGATCGATGCGCTGCGGCTCAAGCTGGCGCGGGTCCCCGGCGAGCTCGATCGCCCGTATTGGGTGGAGGCCCCCGACATCGACCTCGAGTACCACATGAGCCATCTCGCCTTGCCGCGGCCGGGCGACTGGCGTGAGTTCTGTCTGCTGGTCTCCCGGCTGATCGCCCGACCGCTCGACATGACCCGTCCGCTGTGGGAGTTGTACATGATCGATGGCCTCGACGCCGTCGAGCACTTCCCGAAGAACTCGTTCGCCGTGGTCCTCAAGGGGCACCATTCGGTGCTCGACGGGCAAGCCTACCGCGCCATTATGGGAACTCTGAACAGCCCCGATGCCGCGGAAGCGCCGCCACCACCCCCCGACAAGGCTCGCCGCGTCGAGTCCGAACCGTCACCGATCAACCTGCTGGCGCGCGCCGGTATTCACGCCGCGGCGGCCCCGCTGGTGGCCGCCCGCCGCCTTACCCAAGCTGGGCCGGGGCTGGGCCGAGTGACATGGTCGCAGCTCAGGAAGCGACTGGCTTCACACACCGAGCCGGGGCCGCGCACACCGCAGACGCCGCGGTTCGACGGGCGGGTCGGCCCACGCCGGGCCTGGGGTGCGTGCTTCTTCGATCTCGCCGACACCAAGCCCATTCGCGACGCCGTCGAGGGCGCCACGGTCACCGACGTGGCAGCCTCGGTGTTCGGCGGTGCGCTGCGCGCCTACCTCGGCGAACTCGGTGAGCTGCCGCCCGAACCGATTAAGTCGGCGGTGGTCGTCGGCACCCGCGTCGAAAGCGATGTAGCGATGCCCTTCGGCACCGAGCAACCCTCCGCCGTGGGCAACCAACTCTCGGCGATGTTCGCCAGCCTGGCCACCGACGTCGAGGACCCGATCGAGCGCCTCGCCGCCGTGCACGCATCGACCAGCGGCTCCAAGGAAGGGCTAGCCAGGCTGGGCGCCCGCTCCCCGATCGACCTGTTGGAGCTCGTTCCGGAAACCATGCTCACGCCAGTGACCGGGGTCATCGCCGCCCTGCCCGGCGGCCTACTGGGCGTCCTGCCGATGAGCACCGCTATCACGGGGCTGCCGGGGCCACCCGGACCGCTGTACCTGTGCGGCGCCAAGCTGATCCACCTGGGCGGATTCGGCCCGGTGTCCGATGGGATGCGCCTGATGAACATCGTCGTCGGCTACGAGGGTGAACTCGGACTGTTTTTTACCGCCGACCGCGACGCGCTCCCAGATCCGTGGCACTACGAGCAGTGCATACGCGACGCATTCAACAGCCTGCGCGATGCGGCGCGCTCACATCAACCAGTCCGGTCAGTCCGCAAACACCCGAAGGGGACCACATGACAACACGCCAGCCGGCAGTTCCCGGGCGGCCGGCCGTCGGGTACATGCGTCTGCGACGGCAACTGTTAGAGCTCAGGGCTCCAATGGAGGCGGCGGCTTATGTCCTCACGCGGTCGATTCTGTCGAGGCTGCACTCTGCGGGCGAGCCACACGCGGTTCTCGTGTTGCCCGGCGGCATGGGCGGCGACGGATCCACCGCCCACCTGCGGTGGGGTGTTAGCGGGCAAGGGTATTCAGTTCACGGCTGGAACCAGGGCCGCAATCTCGGACTCGACCAGACGCAGTTGGTGGGCTTGCGGGGCCGGGTCGACGAGTTGTACGCCCTGCATGACACCCCCATCACCGTCATAGGCTGGAGTCTGGGTGGTACTTACGCCCGCATGCTCGCCCGGGATCGTCCCGAACGAATACGTCAGGTGATCACGCTGGGCAGTCCATTCCGGATGCTCGCCCATGACCAGTTCGCGCACAGACCCTTTGGGCGCCAAAACTGGGAGCGTTTCGTTGCACGGCACTCCGCACAGCTTGACCTGTTGACGGTGCAGGAGCACGAACGTGCCCCGCTGACGGTGCCCGCGACGGCGGTGTACAGCCGCAACGACGGCTTCGCCCCCTGGCACTTGAGCATCGACGAGACCGGCCCCAACGCCGGTAACCCGTGCGCCGAGAACGTCGAGGTCCGCAGCAGCCACATCGGCCTGGGGTCGAACCCCGCCGTGTTGGCCGTCATCCTTGACCGCCTCGCCCAACCCTACGGTCAGTGGAGGCCGTTCAAGCCCATACCGGCCATGCAGCCGTTGTATCCGCCGCCTGCGACCTGGATTCATCCGGAGAAGCGGCAAACCCGCAAAGACAAACAACGCCGACTGTTCCAGGACGGTAGCCGCCGACCTGCGTAGTCACCAACAGCCAGCGATAGCTGTCGTCCTGATATCCGGGCTTTGGGTGGCGTCCAACTCGACGCGAGCCATCGGCAAGGTCGGCGCAGGATCAGGACTCTGATCGGCTCCCTGGACCTCGGGCGCGGGCGGCTAAAGCGGCTCTTTCTTTGGGCGGGGCAGGGGACGTGTATGGGGTTGGTAGTTCCTGCGTGGTCTAGGGTCGTCTGTGAATGACCGCACGGCTTGTTCCTGGTACTGATGCCTGGTCTGATATGTGTTGCGCTGGTTCGGAGACACCTGTCACGGCAACAATGTCGCGGTATCGATTCCGAGTTCGCCTAGCCGTGTGAAATAGCGCTCGAGATTGTGCACCTTCACCTCTTCGTACCCGCGGATCAGTTCGGGGGCGCGAGCAATGGCCACGGCCCTGCCGTAGTTCTCGGCTGTGAGCGCCGACAAGAGTTCGAGGATGGTTGACTCGTAATGCGCGGAGAGCCGACGCTCCAGGCGTCTCATCCGCGTGTGACCGAACGGGTCGAGAACCGTGCCCCGGACGAACTTGCCCTTCGCCATCAGCCGCAACGTGAAGTGTGTGCGGGGCCCCATGCTGATCTTCTTGCGGCGCCCGAGCGCCTTCAGCAGCGGCGGATGCAGCTTGTAGGTGAGCTTTTGCCCGCCCGGGACCTGACGTTGGACGAATTGCCGGAAGTCAGAATCGGTGAGCATCCGCGCCACCTCGTACTCGTCCTTGTAGGCGAGAAGCTTGAAGAAGTACGTGACCACGGCCTCGGAGAGTTCGGTGCGATCGGTGATGCCGCGTTCCCGGTCCCACACCTGCTGTACCACGTTGACCAACCGCGCCGCGGTGCGATTGCCTTGGTAGGCAACAAGGTCCGCGCTGCGGCGTGCCAGTGTGTCGCGGGTTGTGCCCATCACTGCGCAAGAGTCGAGCAGGTGGCTGGGAGTCTTGACGTTGCGTCGGGGCGGCCGTCCCGACGGGGCAGTGGCGCTCTGAAAGGCCTCGGGGTTGTCCACCGCGACGCGTCCCCACCGGAACGCGGTCTGATTGGCCTGCACGGCGACACCGTTGATGGCGATCGCCTCTTCGATCGCCCGGGCGGTGATGGGGATCGCGCCGAGCTGATAGGCGGCGCCGACAAGCAGGAAGTTGGCCGGTGTCGTGCTGCCGAACAGCTGCTCGGCAGCGCCGAGCGCGTCGAACGAAATCAGCGAGCGGGTTTGCACATCGAGCCGGGACAACAGGGCGTCGGTGGCCGGATAGCTTACGGCGCTGCTGTAAACCATGTCGCCGGTTGGGGTCTGACTGGTCGAAGCGACGGCGATCGTGCGGTCCGGACTGCCGTAGCCGATGTTCTTTGCGTCGACGGCGGTGAGAAGGTCAAACGCGAGAACGCAGTCGGCCGAAGCCGGGCTGATGCGGTTGGACGACTGGACGGCTTCGTTGCTCAGCCGCAGGTGCGATGTCACCGGACCCGCCTTCTGGCTCAGGCCGGTCTGGTCGAGCCCTTCGACGTGTAATCCGTTGCGGAGGGCGGCCATCGCAAGCACTTGGTTGACGGTCACGATCCCGGTCCCGCCGATGCCGGCCAGAAAGATGTTGTAGATACCGTTGACGTCGATTCTCTTCGGATCGCCGACCGTCGGCGGCGATGGAGCCTGGCGCGGCGCCGTTGCGGCGCGTGACCGCGGAAGTTCCACTGTCACGAACGACGGGCAGTTTCCGTCCAGGCAGGAGTAGTCCGTGTTGCAGGTGCTTTGGTCGATCTGCGTTTTTCGCCCCAGCTCCGTCTCGATCGGTTGCACCGACAGGCAATTGCTTTTCACGCCGCAGTCGCCACAGCCCTCACAGACCGCCTCGTTGATCACGACGCGGGTCCTGCGCTCGGGTAACTTGCCGCGCTTGCGTTTGCGACGGGCTTCGGCCGCGCACTGTTGGTCATAGATCAGCGCGGTGACCCCCTTGGTATCCCGCAGGAGTCGCTGCGCCTCGTCGAGGCGATCACGGTCCCAGACCAGAACGCCTTTGGCGAACGATGCACCTTTGTGCCGCTTGGGCTCATCGGCGCAAACGATCACCTTGGTGACACCATCGGCGACGAGCTTGTGTGTCAGCTCGGGCACCGTCAGCCCGCCCTCGACCTCTTGTGCGCCGGTCATCGCGACCGCGGAGTTGTACAGGATCTTGTAGGTGATGTTGACTCCCGCGGCCACGCAGGCCTGCACCGCCAGCTGGCCGGAATGGAAATACGTTCCGTCGCCGACGTTTTGGAAGATATGTTCGACATCGGTGAAAGGGGACTGGCCGATCCACTGCGCGCCCTCGCCGCCCATCTGGGTGAGCCCGGTGACCTGGGAGTCGGTGCGCGAGGACATCGTCACCAGGGTGTGACACCCGATACCGCCGCCGGCCAACGAGCCGTCCGGGACGGCGGTGGAGCGGTTGTGCGGACAGCCCGAGCAGAAGTACGCGGTGCGCTTGGTGGGCAGCACGGTCAACTTGAGGCTGGGCGGCGGTGGAGCGGCCAGGGCCACTCGTTCCTTGAGGACCGTGCGGAGCGGGCCGGTCAAACGGGCGGCGGTCAATTGCCCGCTCGGCGGAATCAGGGTGTGTCCGTCGAGGCCGCGCTTACCCAGAACCTGCGGCGCGTCGCTGCGTCCATACAGAATGTCCTTCACCTGGAGTTCGACGAACGCGGTCTTGTCCTCGACGACGAGCACCTGCTCGACGCCACGGGCCAGGCGGCGCACTTTCTCGGCGCCCAGCGGGTAGGGCATGCCGACCCGCAGGATCCGAATTCCGTTGCGTGCGAGGTCGTCTTCGGTCAGGTCCAGGGCGGAAAGGGCTTCGCGGACCGAGTCGTACGCGGTGCCGACGGCCACGATTCCGAGCCACGCATGAGCCGGATCCACCTCGATGGTGTCGATCTCGTTGGCGGCGTTGAAGGCCTCGACCATCGCCCAGCGGGGCCCGTATAGATCGGCCTCGGCCAGCACGCTGTCCGGTGGTGCGGCAGGTATGCGCTGCCGATACGACCAGGGCCGGCCTTCCCACTCGATCGACGGAACCGTGATGTCGAAGTCGGTGAAATCTCTGTCCAGCGTCCAGACGCCGTCGGCCACGTCGGCCACGATCTTCAGCGCGGGCCAGCATCCCGATGCGCGGGACAACGCGACGCCGTAGAGGCCGAATGCGACGATCTCTTCGGCATTGCGGGGAAAGAAGATGGGCATGGACAGCGCCGCCAGCGAGCGCTCACTCGCCGCGGGGACGGTGGAAGATTTCGACGCCGGGTCGTCGCCGACCAAGGCTAGCGCTCCGCCGCCCGGGTTCGCGCCGTACATGGCAGCGTGGCGCAGTGCATCGCTGGCACGGTCCAGGCCGGGACCCTTGCCGTACCAGACGCCCACGACGCCGTCGTAGGAGCGGGTACCGGTGGGCAGTTCGAGCTGGCTTCCCCACACGGATGTGGCGGCGAGCTCTTCATTCACACCAGGGACCAGGCGCACGTCGTGTTCCGACGCCAGTTCGGGCAGGCTCGCCAGCAGTTGGTCCAGGCCGGCTAGCGGGCTGCCCTGGTAACCCGAGACAAAGGTGGCAACCCGCCGACCCGCGCGGGCATCGCGTTCGTGTTGCTCGACTAACTGCCGTGCGATGGCCTGGACACCGGTAAGCAGCACGGGACCGGAGTGCGGGCGATACCGGGCAGCGAGGGTCGAGTCGATGACCACCGACTCGACGGTCCGCATTGTCGTCATGGCGCTTCACCGTCCAATGGTTCAGTTGTCACCACACAGCAGGTGATTCAGACGTACCATTAACTGTGGCCCTGATGGATAATCAGGTCAACTAATGTGCAGTCAACTGTTCAGAATGGTTAGCTAGTGGTGTCCGTCACGTTTTGGGGTGAGTGAATTGGTCAGCATCGATCGACTTGATGCCGAGCTGCTCGAGATGCTTACTCGCGATGCGCGCGCGGGTGTGGTGGAGTTGGCATCGACGCTCGGGATCTCCCGAAACACCGTGCAGTCGCGGCTCAAGCGGATGGAAGAGGGCGGTTTACTCACCGGTTACCGACCCGAAGTCGATCTGGCCCGGGCAGGGATCTCGACCCAGGCGTTCATTGGGCTCGAAATACAGCAGGGTCGACTCGCGTCGATCGTGGCGGCTCTCGCCGCAATGCCTCACGTGCTGGAGGTCCACGCCACGACCGGTCGCGAAGACTTCCTGGTCCGCGTCGCGACGCAGACACAGGCCGAGTTGCAGGAGCTCATTGAGCAGATCCTGTTGATACCGGGGGTAGTTCACTCCACCACGACGTTGGCGTTGACCACGCCGTTGCCCTACCGGACGGTGCCGCTATTCAAAGACGTCACAAAGGGCTCAGGTTGGGGACGTTCGACTCCTGCACAGAGGGGGGAGTAGCTCAACGTCGACCGGCGGAAGGGTGTACCGACGCCCGCATAGCCAGCGGACGACTGGGTAATTATCGGCGTGCCGTCGTGCGCTGCGACCAGTGCGTGTGCCGACCTGCCGGCTGGATGCATTTCCGCGACTACCTGACGCTGGCGGAGATCGTTTCTCCGGACATGCCGGGGCGGTTCAACACGAGCGCAACCACCTGACGCTCCAGGCGGCCACCCTCCGCAACCGCCACTCGAGCGAAGGTGGCTGAGCGCCCCTCACGGTCTCGGCGCATTCATCGAATTTGGAACGTACAGCAGCGTCGATTGATAGCGGTACATCTTATTTGACGGGCCCTCTGCGAGGAGGTCCCACACAAGCCCCACGAGCGCGTCGGCGATTGAATTGGGTCGGTAATTTTTTGCCTCTGCGCTACTAAAAATTCGCTCTTCAGCCGTTCCCAGCGTCGTAGGGTGCCGGGATATGAGCACTCCTTCGCCCCGGCCTGGTCAGCTCGCGTCCGACGGGCAGCGGTATCCGCAACGATGGGAAAATACTTTCATCTACAACAAGAATGATTCTCTTGAAGCCCTGATAGCCGAGGTCGGCAGTCTGACGAAGACCTATGGAGAACAGGGATGGGAGCTCGTAAGCTCCTCGGTGCAACGTACTCAGGTCACGCACCACTTTAAGGGCTACGACAAAGGCGGGGAATTGTATTTCGAATGGAGCATTGTCTGTAGCATGAAACGGCCTCTCCGGGCTGAATAAGTCATTTTCGTCTAGCCATTCGAATTCGGCCACAAACGTGCCGTCACGTGAGGAATATTCCGCATCGGTAGCCGGCAGGCATCGTTGAGCAACCGGACATGTCTTAAAGCTGGGGACGTTGGTTGCGATGGGGCTGGAGAGCGCGTCCCGGGCGGTTCTGCGCCGTTAGCATTTGAAGGAGACGATCTGGTGTGAGCTGGCCAGCGGTCCGCCATCGCGAGTCCACCGTGCGTTTTGGTCGAAGTAGCCCTTTGAGAAGCGGTTGGCGTGGAAAGAGATACGTGCGCAATCGATCTCGGCATCAGCGGGCCGGTTGACGAAGGGTGTGAGCCGGCAGCCGAGCGCACCATATTCACAACGTGTTGCGCGTGCCGGCTGCTTATCTCCCGCGACAACCTTCGTGGCAGATCGCCGTCAGCGAAGGTACGCGGCAAAATTCGGCGCGCTCAGCGCGTTGGTTGGTCACCCAAGGGGTCGCCCATCACATTCGTTCGACCCATTGAGCGCGAGATGGTCCCGGCTCGAACGCATCGCTGAAGTACTGGGTCTCGCGCACCACCTCGGCGCCCTCGAATTCCATGATGCTGACGACGTAGAAGGGCTGCCCGTCATAGGTCATTACGAGTTCGGTGACCCAGAGATCACCTCCGCCAAGCATGCGCCGCACCGTGAAGCGTTTCGTGTTCGGCTGCGCGGTACGCGACGCCTGAATGTTGTGCCGGCCGCGGATGCGCTCACCTGACTGCGGATACTCGAGAATTGCATCCTCGCAGTAAATTTGGTGCTCCGCGGCGAAGTCATTGGCGTCGGATGCCGTCCAGTGCCGCCGCAAAGCGGCCTGCAAGTCGTCGTCCCGCATCGATGTCCTTCTTCCCGAGCAATCAACGTATCACCGCTGAGGGTCCGCGGGATATCCCCGGACGTAGCTTCGCACCGCAGCGCATCCACGAGACCTTCCTGAAGACGCTATGCGGGAGATATCTGGGACCGCACACCGCGAACGTCAGGTTCAACGCAGCGGTAGAAAGCGGCGTGCCCAGATTCATTTCCCGGCTCTCCGTTGTTCAGTATTGGCGGTGTATCGTTCTTTAGGACCTGCCAGCACACGTCGTCTTGACAGCTTGTCAGGATTTCGGCGTGGGATGAGTTCGAGATCGTCCCTCCGTTCTGGCCGTTGAAGACCTGTCACATTTCGGCAAGCCAGCCGGACAATGGACAGAGACAGAGGTGACGCTGATGAGTCGTGTCGCGTTAGTCACCGGAGCCAGTCGGGGAATCGGTGCGGCAACCGCATCAGTCCTCGCGGAGTGCGGATTTCGGGTGGTCGTTAACTACCGGTCCAGTGCCGAGCAGGCAGACGAGGTGGTCCGGGCCGTGACCGCGGCCGGCGGCGAGGCCGTGGCGATCAAGGCAGACGTCACCGCACCCGACGATGTCGCCGCAATGGTCGACGAAACCAACAAGCGTTGGGGCCGGGTCGACGTCCTCGTGCACAACGCATTGATCCCATTTGATGTCACCTCGTTCGCCGATCTGAGCTGGGAGCAACTCGGCGGCAAGCTGAACCGAGAGCTCCATGCCGCCTTCCTGATCACCAAAGCCGTTGTGCCGGGCATGATTTCCCGCAGCTATGGCCGGCTGGTCTATCTCAGCACGGGGTTGTCCCGTCGGCCTCGCGAAGGCATGATCAATCTGGGCACCGCCAAGGCGGCACTGGACCAGTTTGTCCGGTACGTCGCACTCGAGCTGGCGCCGCACGGGATCACCGCGAACCTTGTCGCGCCCGCCACGGTGGACGAAACAAAGGTGACCGGGCAGTTAACGACCGGGCAGGTGCGTCAACTCGGCGCAACCAACCCGATGGGTCGCCTCGTGCGCCCCGCCGAGGTAGCCCACACGATCGCCTTTTTGGCCAGTGAGGATTCCGGTTTCACCACCGGCCACTACCTGCCGGTCAACGGCGGCCTTGCCATGGATTGAAACCAGGTTCCGCCGCAAGGGAACTCACCAGATTGCGGAAAGGGGTTTTGGCCGTGCAGACGATCGACCTGGCCTATGTCGGGCGCGGTATCCACGAGGAGCTGGTCGCCCATGTTGCCGATCAGGAGGGCTATTACGAGGATGAAGGTGTCCACGTCGCCATCCGCGACGGGGTCGGCTGGCAAACGGAGCGTCTGCGCCGCGGCGCGACGATCGGTCTGGGCCGGACCCTGTTGTCGCGGCTGACCGACGGGATCGGCTGGACAGTGCTCAGCGTCAACACCGATCGTCCGCTGTTCTGGTTTCTCGGCAGCGCCGATGTGACGTCCATGGCGGATCTTCGTGGGCGCCGCCTGGCGGTCCACGCCGCCCCCACGGCCCCCGGTTGTTTCGCCCGGATCGTCCTGCGCAAGCACGGCCTGGACCCTGACCGCGACCTGGAATGTGTGGTGCGCCATCCGGGTGACTACCAGATGGACCTGCGACGCCTTCGGGACGGCTCGATCGATGCCGCCTACGTGGGCAGCACGCTTTCACCCGAACAGGTCGCCGAGGAAGAAGGGTTTCACCTGCTGGCCTGGGTCGGCGATCACTTCCAGATCCCCACCGTGGGCGTCGCGGTGGACCCCGTCCATATCCAACAGGACAGCCCCGCGCTGCAGGCCCTGGTGCGGGCCAACCAGCGGGCGCTGCGGACCCTTGCCGAACAACCCAGCCGGGCCGTCGACTACATCGCCTGGTTTCTCGACCGGCTGACGCGTGCTGAAGCGCAGTGGTACTACGAACGCTACATCGGCCCATACTTCACCCCCGACGGCCAGGTGGACCTCACCATCGCGCAGCACGGGATCGACGCGGTTGCGGCCGAGCTCGGTGTCGCCGCAGTGGCCGCCGACACCGTCTATACGACGTCCCCATGAACGTCAGCACGGTCCGAACTCGCCACCGGTCTGTGTCAGGTCAGCTTGGCGGCCGATTGGGTGGCTGATGACCGCGCCCCTTGCCCGCGCTGACATCACCGAACGCATTGTTCCCGAACGCATTCAGCGGCCCCGGCATAGCCAATGAAGTTAATGAACAAGGAGGCCGAAAGCATGGCATCGAATGAGAATCTAAGTCAGCACAGATTTACCTTGAACAACGGGAGCGGTGAGATTCCGGCGCTCGGGTTTGGGACTTCGCTTTCCGATCGCAAAGAGACGCGAAATGCCGTCAAGACCGCGGTCGAGGTGGGCTTCCGCCACCTCGACGCTGCCGAGCGGTACCGCAATGAAGCGGAAGTCGGCGCGGCGCTCAAAGAGTTGTTCGCCGACGGAACGGTCCGCCGTGAGGAGCTGTTCGTCACCACAAAGCTGTGGAACAACAACCATCGATCGCAGCGGGTCAAGCCCGCGCTGCAGGCCAGCCTGAACAGGCTCGGGCTGGACGCGGTCGATCTGTATCTGGTGCACACCCCGTTCGCGTTCAAGCCCGGCGATGACCAGGATCCCCGCGACCCGCACGGAGCTGTCGTCTACGACGACGGAGTGACGTTAGAGGAAACGTGGGCCGCGATGGAGGCCCTTGTCGATGAGGGACTTTCTCGAGCGATAGGCCTGTCCGATATCGACGTCGAAGGCACCCGAAAGATCATCAATACCGCCCGGATCAAGCCGGCGGTCGTGGAGGTCGAGTCGCACCCGTATCACCCGCAATGGGAACTCCATGAATTGTGCAAGATAGATGGGATCATCCTGTTGGCGTTCGCTTCGCTGGGGCACGCGCTGGAACCGCGACTGCTCGACGACGCTCTCATTGTCTCGATGGCTCGTCGCCTTGGGAAGACTCCGGCGCAAGTGCTTCTGGCCTGGGGCATTCAGCGTGGCAGCGCAGTTCTGACGTCATCCGTCAAGCCGGCACGCATCAGCGAGAACTTCGATGTCACTGCGCTTCCCGAGAGCGCGATGCAAGAGATCAACGATAATCTCGAAACCCGGTACCGGTTCAATTCCGTTGTAGACGCAGGAGAGCCGGGGTTTGTTGAAGTGCCCAACGGTAGTTGAAAGATATTTGCAGGCTTTCGCTGTTAGAGATTGGTGAGTCCCCGTCGCGGAACAGGCCATCCAACGAGCAGCCGGCACTGAAGAACCTGACCCCATTCGCTGACGGCGAAACGGTTGTCGTGATCATCACCAGCCGACAAGGTCGGCAGCCCGCGCTGGTCATTTCGGTGATCGAGGTAGCCAGGCCGACAACGATTTTTTGCCCTGATCCTCAGATGAGAAGAGAACCGATCCAACGGTCCTGCGGAGTGCATTGGGTCGCCCCGCGTTCCGCTCGCGTCACCAGCGGGCGGCGGCGATCACTGACGCGTTCATTCGTGCCGGAACACGCAAACCGTTCGCTCGTTACATGCGTCGGTGACGGTCCGCTGCAGCAAGTGATGATCGAGCCGGCTTGTGACTGACACGGAGTGTGAGAACGTCCTCCTGCTTACCGGTGCTGGTCGAACGACGTTAGTAGCTCAGGAGTTCGGCCATCTTGGGAATGATGGTCTGCAGCGCTTTGAGTGGTCGCACCATGACTTTGAATGATTCGATCTGGTTCGCTTCGTTCCAGTGGATCATGTCGACGCCTTCGATGGTGATGCCGTCGAGTTCGGCGCGGAATTCAAGGACCGCAGACCGGTCCGCGTACCAGTGGTTGGTGTAGTGGAAGTCGGTGTCGGCGAACATCTTCTCGGCGGCCAGCAGGTATGCCGAGGCTTTCGCGCGGCCTTCTTGGGGGGTGAAGACGGCCGGGGAGTAGAAGACGACGTCATCGGCGAGGAGCGCGTCGAGATCGGCGGCATCGCGGGTCGTCATGAAGCGCAGCCACTTCTCGATGACCGGTGGTGTCATGTTCTCACGGCCTGGGCGACGATCATGCCGGCCAGCCGGCTCGAGACGATCTCCTCGGCGTCTGCCACGATCCGCGCGATCAGCTCACCGCAGGTCGGGATGTCGTCGATCAGCCCCATCGCCGTACCGACCGTCCAGATCCCGGCGTCCAGATCACCCTCGTCGAACACCCGCCGGCCGCGCACACCGGCCACCAGATCCTGGATATCCTCGAACTGACCGCCGCGGTTGAGGATTTTGACCACCTCGCGTGACACCGCGTTGCTGGCTACCCGCGCGGTGTTGTGCAGCGTCCGGAAGATCATCTCGGTGCCGCGCTCATCGCCGGCGACGATGGCTTCCTTGACGTTCTGGTGGATATACGACTCCACGGTGCACATGAACCGGGTGCCCATGTTGATACCGTCGGCGCCCAGCGCCAGCGCCGCGACCAGACCGCGGCCGTCGGCGAAGCCGCCGGAAGCGATCATGGGGATCTCAATCTGCTTGGCGGCAGCCGGAGGTTTTCTTCGTGTTGGTTTCAGAAAAAGTGCGGCAGAATGGCCGAGAAGGAAGGCAGGAGCCGCCCGTTTGCTCCCGTCGCGCGGGGGTTTCCCCACTGCGGCCAACGAGCGGTCGGTCCAATCGGCGAAGGGTCAATGTTTCAGGTTGCCGACGTCACGACGCGACGCGCGGCCTCTATGGCGGCTGCGCCGGGCCGCAATCATCCTGGTGTCAGAGAACCAGCAAGTCTATGCGTTGCCATCCTGCGTCGACATAACTTCGGCGGCGAGATCGATATGCGTGAAAAGCGCACAGAGTCGACACCTCAAGCGCTGGGCCCGGAAAGGTCATCACCGAACGCAATGAGCGCTCGGCGGCCGAGGGCGAGGATGTCCTCGTCGAAGTCGTTGTTGTCGCGGTAGGACAACTCCAGCACGCGGTCGGCCATCTCGACGCTGACCAACATGGCCCGCGGGTCAGTGTCAGCGGGAAGCAACTCGGCGTCCACCAGGATCTTGTACATGCGCCCCGCGAGGGTCTGCATGCGGGCCCGGACATGGGCGGTGACGGTCGGGGAGGTGCGGCCGCCCATCCACAGCCGCGCCGTGCTGGGGTGTTCGCGGTAGAAGGCGACATGCAGGCCGATCTCGTTGTCGAGCAACTCGGCGAACGACCGGATGGTCCAGGTCCGTTCGGCCTCCACGCACCGGGCGTCGAGCTCGGCGACATGGCGTTCGAGCAACTCGCCGAGGATGGCGTCGCGATCGGCGAAGAACCGGTACAGCGACGGGTACGACACCCCGGCGCGGTCGGCGATCGCCCGGGTGGTCGTCGCGTCGACACCGTGCTCGTCGGCGATCGCGGCGGCGGCGTCGAGGATGCGGGTCACCGTCTGCCGGCTGCGGGCCTGCACGGGCTCACGCCGCTGAACAGGCGCAACGGTCATCGAATCCTCCCAGTTCACTCGGTCGCCGGAAGCCCTTGACACCGGAAAACAAAAATATAACACTAGTCGCGTTACATTTACCAGCCTGACCCTGGGAGTGCCAATGTCCGTCACCTCGCTCAACCAGGCTCGTCCCGCCCATCCGCTGACCGGCCATGTCGACGTGCTCATCGTCGGCGCCGGTATCTCCGGGATCGGCTTCGGGCACTACCTGGTCACCGACCAGCCGGGTAGGACCTTCGCGATCGTTGACAGCCGCGACGCGATCGGCGGCACCTGGGACCTGTTCCGCTACCCGGGCATCCGGTCGGACTCCGACCTGCACACCTTCGCCTACGCCTTTAAGCCATGGACAAGCGACAACGCGCTCGCCGACGCACATGAGATTCTCGACTACCTCCACGAGGTCATCGAGGAAGACGACCTCACTCGGCGTATCTACTTGCACCACAAGGTGTTACGGGCGGACTTCGACTCCGAAACCGCTCAGTGGACCGTCGCTTTGGAACAGGACGGTCAGCGCTGGGACGTCACCTGCGGCTTCCTGTTCGCCGCGGCCGGCTACTACGACTACTCGGCCGGACACCGACCCCACTTCGAGGGTGAGGAGGACTACCAGGGCATCATCGTCCACCCGCAGTTCTGGCCCGAGGATCTCGACTACGCCGGCAAGAAGGTGGTGGTGATCGGCAGCGGCGCCACCGCGGTCACCCTGATCCCGGCGATGGCCGACGCCACCGCCCACATCACCATGTTGCAGCGCTCGCCCACTTACATGCTGTCCCTGCCGCGCAAGGACCCGGTCGCCAACGGGTTGCGCAAGGTACTGCCCGCCATGCTCGCCTACCGGATCACCCGTAAGTTCAACATGGGCCGCCAGAGGGTCATCTACAACATGGGCCAGCGTCATCCGAAGGTGGTGCGTCGCATCATCCGCGCCCTCAACGCCCGCGCCCTGCCCAAGGGATACGACCTCGACACGCACTTCAACCCGACGTACAAGCCGTGGGACCAGCGGTTGTGCGCGGTGCCGGACAACGACCTTTTCAAGGCCATCTCGAAGGGGAAGGCCTCGGTGGTCACCGACAAGATCGTGCGGTTCACCCGCAACGGCATCCTGTTGGAATCCGGCCAGGAACTCGAGGCCGACATCGTCGTCACCGCTACCGGCCTGCAGCTGCTGGCCTTCGGCGGCATGCAGATCACGGTCGACGGACAACAGCCCGACCTGCACGAGAAGCTGGCTTACAAAAGCTTCATGGTTTCCGACGTTCCCAACTTCGCCTACGCGTTCGGCTACACCAACTCTTCGTGGACCCTGAAGGTGGATCTGGTCTGTGAGCATTTGTGCCGGCTGCTGACCTTCATGGACCAGCGCGGGTACACGACGGTCGTCCCGGTCGTGAACGACCCGAACATGCCCAAGCGCCCGTTGCTGGATTTCCCGGCCGGGTACATCCTGCGGTCGATCCAGACGTTCCCGCAGCAGGGCACCAGCGGGCCGTGGACGGTGGAGATGAACTACAAGGCCGACTACAAGCGATTGCATGAGGGTCCGGTGGAGGACTCCGCCCTGAAGTTCAGCACCGCGGCCCGCGCGGCAGCCATGTCAGGAGCGGCCACGGCATGAGCCGGTCGACCCCCAGCTGCCGCCGCGGACCTTGATTTCCTGCTGTTCGAATGGCTTGCGGTACGGCGCGGTTGTTGCGGAGATGAGTTGAATCCGCGACGCCTCTAAGAACACTATTGGTGCAACTGCCAACCGTCCATCATGGATAGGGGCTCACCGTGTGTCGGGCCGATCGCTGGTTGTGAAGTGGCGGAGGAGCGTACGTCTGCTGACTCCAACACCGCGGGAACATCAGCGTGGCGGCTGAGCGCGCGCAGCCCGCAGACGCATTCTGCCGCAACGGTGTACAGAACTTTCCTCTTTCTTCAGCGGTCGCAGACGAATCCTTCTTCCGTCACGCTGATGAACCGGCCACGTCATAACGGTCGAGCCGCCTGGATGTGCTCAGCCCAATGACACGCAGGAAACTCCCCTGCTCCGGCCACGTGCGGTCAGTGAACCGGTCTATCAACGAAAACCCGGCATTGTTGACGAGTACGTCGATCGCGGCGCCTCGTCGGTCCAGCTCGGCGCTGATCGCCGCTGCCGCGCCCGGATCGCTCAAATCGACCACCAACGGAGATACCGACACCGCCCAATCCGCCTCGAGCCGTTCTTTCGGCGCTGTCAAGCGATCGGAGCGTCGCGCGACGGGAATGATGTCAAAACCCTTGGTGGCCAGGAGCTCACACCAGGCAAGTCCGATCCCCGCAGACGCCGGTGACCAGCGCCATCCGCCCGCGTCCTGCGCAGCTTCGATCTCTAGGACCAATCGGCCGGGTGCGCCGCGACAGCCAGTAGCGACTTTCCCGCGGCACAATGCGGGGCGTCGCGCCGGCCTCGGCTGATCGCTGGCAGGACGTGTCGACTCTGGCCGAACATGACGGTGATGGTTGGGTGTTGAACGGCCGCAAGGTCATGGCCGCGGATGCACTGCTGGCCACGCACCTGCTGGTTACCGCGCGTACCCCAGGTGTCGACGGAATTTCGTTATTCCTCACAGCTATTGGCTTATCCGGTATCGAGGTTCACCCGTATCGGGACTATCGACGACCGCCGCGCGGCCGACATCGCGTTCAACGACGTGTGGCTTCCATCCGGCACGCTGCTCGGCGAACAGGGAACGACATGGGCATCCCTGGCCCGGGCGCGCGACGAAGGGGCAGCCGCGATCTGCTCCGAAGCGGTCGGCTGCATACGAAAAGTACTAGTGGACACAATCGAATACTGCAAGCAGCGCCGGCAGTTCGGACAGCCGATCGGCAACTTTCAGGTGCTGCAGCACCGCATGGTCGACATGCATCGGGAGCTCGAGCAGTCCGTCGCCGCGGTCTACCTCGCAATTCTCAATCTGGGGGCCGACGCGGCGACCCGGGCGCGTGCGGTGTCGGCCGCCAAGGCCACCATCGGCCGTGCGGCACGGTTCATCGGTCAGCAAGCCGTGCAGCTGCACGGTGGGATGGGGATGACCGAGGAGCTAGCGATCGGCCACTACTTCAAGCGGCTCACCGCAATTCAGTACGAGTTCGGAACCACCGACCAACACATCCCGCGGTACGCCGAGCTGACGAAGACGTAAGGCGCCCATGCTGGGCGACGCTACTAGCCCAGCAATTCCGCCATCTTGGGAATGATGGTCTGCAGCGCTTTGAGTGGTCGCACCATGACTTTGAATGATTCGATCTGGTTCGCTTCGTTCCAGTGGATCATGTCGACGCCTTCGATGGTGATGCCGTCGAGTTCGGCGCGGAATTCAAGGACCGCAGACCGGTCCGCGTACCAGTGGTTGGTGTAGTGGAAGTCGGTGTCGGCGAACATCTTCTCGGCGGCCAGCAGGTATGCCGAGGCTTTCGCGCGGCCTTCTTGGGGGGTGAAGACGGCCGGGGAGTAGAAGACGACGTCATCGGCGAGGAGCGCGTCGAGATCGGCGGCATCGCGGGTCGTCATGAAGCGCAGCCACTTCTCGATGACCGGTGGTGTCATGTTCTCACGGCCTGGGCGACGATCATGCCGGCCAGCCGGCTCGAGACGATCTCCTCGGCGTCTGCCACGATCCGCGCGATCAGCTCACCGCAGGTCGGGATGTCGTCGATCAGCCCCATCGCCGTACCGACCGTCCAGATCCCGACGTCCAGATCACCCTCGTCGAACACCCGCCGGCCGCGCACACCGGCCACCAGATCCTGGATATCCTCGAACTGACCGCCGCGGTTGAGGATTTTGACCACCTCGCGTGACACCGCGTTGCTGGCTACCCGCGCGGTGTTGTGCAGCGTCCGGAAGATCATCTCGGTGCCGCGCTCATCGCCGGCGACGATGGCTTCCTTGACGTTCTGGTGGATATACGACTCCACGGTGCACATGAACCGGGTGCCCATGTTGATACCGTCGGCGCCCAGCGCCAGCGCCGCGACCAGACCGCGACCGTCGGCGAAGCCGCCGGAAGCGATCATGGGGATCTCAATCTGCTTGGCGGCAGCCGGAATCAGCACCAGGCCTGGGATGTCGTCCTCACCGGGATGCCCTGCGCATTCGAAGCCGTCGATGCTGATGCCGTCTACGCCGAGGCTCTGGGCCTTGACCGCGTGTCGCACCGACGTGCACTTGTGCAGCACCTTGATGCCGTTGTCGTGGAACATCGGGAGGTGCGGCGCCGGGTTGGAGCCGGCCGTCTCGGCGATCTTGACGCCGGAATCGACGATGACCTGGCGGTACTCGTCGTATGGCGGCGGGTTGATCGTCGGCAGGATCGTCAGATTGACCCCGAACGGCTTGTCGGTCAGATCCCTGGTCTTGGAGATCTCGTTGGCCAGGTCAGCCGGCGTCGGCTGGGTCAGCGCGGTGATGAAGCCGAGCGCGCCGGCGTTGGCCACCGCGGCGACCAGTTCGGCACGGCCGACCCACTGCATACCGCCTTGAGCGATCGGGTGCTCGACGCCAAACACCTCGGTGAACTTCGTTGTCAGAGTCATGTTCTCGCTTTCCTTCTACCTCGCTGCGCGGATCGCACTGTCGAGCCGGATGGCTGCACCGTTGAGCATCGAATTTTCGACGATATAGGTGTCGCCACCGCGCCATACTTTTCTGGGTCGCCCAACCGTGCCGGGTGAGGCGTCTACTTGCCGAGAGCGGCCGGCGCCTTCTCGTGGCAAGCGGATCCGCCACAACCTCTCGCGGGCTGCCGATCTCGACGCTACTCATCCGATCGGCGCGTGGCAGGCCCAGGAGTACGCGCCAGTGCACCCCATGCCCTCCACAGCATGACCTTCCACATGATGTTCAACTGACAGGATCGGCAGATCTATGAATCATCTTCTGCAGTAGAGACATTGGCGGTCTGCCGATCCATTGATCGCTCTTATGCCATGGCGGTTGTGATGGTGCCCATCGTCGATGACGCGATCGGGTTCGTCGACGCGCATCGGCGGCAACGCAGCGGGCCCGTCGAGCGACGGGGGTCTCTGGGCGTGGCCTGAGCATGCGGACCATCGGCTCTAGAGTCTGTGACCTTCGGCCATATGGCTGACCGCCAGAGGCGGTTAGCGTCAGTTTGCCATAGCGAACGAACAACGCAGAGAAGCGAGATTCCGAGATGACCCAGAGCGCTAAGAATAAGACGGTGGCGCCCCGAGCCGGAGAACTGGTCGACGAGGTGCGCGAATCGGCTAAAGCCGGACAAGAGGCCGCGAGCAAGGCTTTGCGCAAGTTCCGTGACACGGTCGATCAAGCCCTTCCTGAGTCAGTCCAACCGCTGCGCAAGAAAATCGTTGACGCCGCCATCGAATTGGCTGACCAGCTCGTCAACGCGCAGTACAAGTTCAACCGCAGCCTTGTGCGCAGTGCGGACCGGGTGCTGAGCAACCCAGACGATGAAAAGGAGTAAACGACCGCCGCGTACAACGCATTGCACGGTTCCCGACGCGGATGGATTGGTAGAACGATCTGATCGGGCGTGTTGTCGCTAAGCAGCAGACTGCGCCGGCTATCCACGCCTACTTCAGCAGTTCCGCCGCGGCGCGTCGGGTCCGATGCCATCATCGCGATGGTCCATCGCGTCGACGATTATGGCTCGGTTGCTACTTCCGCTACTGCACAACTATCGGCGACCCGAAACGCCACTTCGCGGATCTCTCGCGTCCACCGAGCGACACCACACGGAGGTGCAGAACGCGAAAATCGGCTTTGGTAAAGACATCCCACATGTCACGCGCCGATCATGATCAAATACGCTACTGACTCGCAGCTGCTGGGCCTGCTATGACCCGCCAAGGACCCGGCCCGGGCGGAAAGCTCGCTTGCCTTAAGCCGCCCACTAGTCGGAGGCGGGCTCAGACCGGTAGAACGCTCGAACTCAACTCATCACCGGGGTAGCTCCCGTGTACTGCACGACCCGAGGTGCCTCACGTAAAAGTGAGCGCGAAGTAGGTGGCTGGTGCCTCACGCATGGTGAGCGCGTGGGGGGCTTGCGCTACTTCGTCTTGGCCAATCGGTTGATTGACGGTTGCAATGCTGTCAGGTCGACGTGACGGGCGGCAGCGAGGGCTTCGGTCTTGGCCTTGGCCAGGTCGAGCAGCTGCATCTGGATGGCGTTGATCTGCCGGGTCAGGTCGGCCGGGTTAATCCCGTCGACCCGTGCGGCCACGACCGAGAGGTGTTGCGCGTCAAGCACATCCGATGCTTGTAGACGTTGCCACGGGGTGGCCGGCTTGTCATAGATCCGCTTCTTGCGGCCGTCCGCGGTGGTGGTGTAGCCGACGGCCTTCTTCGTCGGGGTGAAGAAGTTCAGTCGCAGCGACACCAGCCGCCACAGCCGGTTGAGCAGCTCCAGCTCCTGCTGGGTGTCGTAGCGCCAATAGAACGCATGCTTACGCACCACGTGGTTGTTCTTCGACTCCACATGGGCCTGGTCGTTTTTCTGGTACGGGCGTGACCGGGTCTGTTCGATGTCCCGGGCCTGCAGCCAGGCGGCGACCTCGTGGTTGATGAACTCGCTGCCGCAGTCCGAGTCGAAGATCACCATGTCGAACGGGAACAGTTCGGTCAGTTGTTCGACGCCGGCCACGATCGACTTCGACGCGTTGTTACGGATTGAGCAGTTCTCGGTCCAGCCGATCACCACGTCGGTCATCGTCAACGTGCGGGCGAACTCGCCGATCAGTGTCGGGCCGCAGTGCGCCACGGTGTCGGCCTCGATCACCCCGGGCCGGTCGGGCGTCTCGTCGGCGCAGGTGCGGATGCTGATCGAGTTGCGAAGCAGTGCTGATGGTTTCGTCGTCGAGATGCCCTTGATCCGCATCCGGTCCCGGGCCGGCTTCAAGTACCGGTCCACGGTCGCGGCACTCATCGCCTCCAGCTCGGCCAATGCCTGCTCGGTCGCGAACGGCTTGTCAAGATCACCGGCCTCGGCCAGCAGCGGCAGCCACAAGCCGAGCATGACCACCAGGTACTTGCCGCACGGCATGCCCACACATGCTCCAGAAGGTCCCTGGCGTCGTCGCTGAAGCCCCGCGGCCGCAGCGTGCGCCCATCGACCTGCTCCGCCGGGTCCAGCAGCCTCGGGCCGGTCAACATCCGCCGCGCCGTCGAGCGGCCCATCCCCGTGGTGGCCATGACCCGATCCAAAATCTTGCTCTTGTCCGTCTTCGATGCCCTGCGGTACTGGGTGCGCAGCTTGTTGGCTACCTGCCGTCTCGCGGCCATGTCGATCTTGCCTTCCACATCGGGCAAGCCTTCCGGGCCACGCGCTCAAAATAGGTGAGGCACCACCACCCGCCACGCGCTCAAACTTGGTGAGGCACGTCGCGACCTTAAGCGGCGCGAGGTCGTCATGTAGACTTCGCGTAGGCGGTGATTACTGCCATACGAATGAGACCTCGACCTTGCCTTTTGCGCATCGGTTTTCAACGATGATCACGGTGGTTGTTGTCTCCAGTCGACCGAATACGGTTGGGATCGCCCCGACTTCAGCCTGTGCCGACCGGTGGTGAACGTCCCAAACAGGGACGGTCCAGCCGGCTTCACCGGCACATACCAGGTGATTAGGACCCCTTACCGCAACGGGGCACTGTCGTCCTGACACTTCCCAACACCCCTATAGGAGGCTGTATGGACGCGACCGTTACCAAGGCCGGAGTGTCTCAGGGAGTCGACAGCGCCGTGGCTGCGATAACCGAACAACTGCAGCCCGTCGACTTCAAGCGCCGGTCGATTGTGTTCACTGAAGGAGAACCCGCAGACCGGCTTTACATCATCATTTCCGGGAAGGTCAAGATCGGCCACCGTTCACCGGACGGCCGCGAGCATCTACTGGCGATCATGGGCCCGCCGGAGATGTTCGGCGAGCTCTCGGTCTTCGATCCCGGCCCGCGCACTGCCAGCGCGACCACCCTCACCGAGGTGCGTGCGGTGTCTTTGGACCGCGACACGCTGCATGGATGGATGGCCGATCGCCCCGAGGTCGCCGAACAGCTGCTCCGGGTACTGGCCCGCAGGCTGCGGCGCACCAACAGCAAGCTGACTGATCAGATCTGCAACGACGTCCCCGGACGGGTTGCCAAGCAACTGCTGCTGCTGGCACAACAGTTCGGCACCCGTGAAGGCGACGCGTTGCGAGTGGTCCACGGCCTGACCCAAGAGGAGATCGCTCAGTTGGTTGGCGCGTCACGGGAGGCGACGAACCAGGCGCTCTGCACCTTTGCCGACCATGGCTGGATCCGGCCGGAAAGCCTCAACGTGCTCATCCTCGACGCCGAAAGCCTTGCGCACCGGGCACGCTAAGAGGTCCATGCGGCTGGCGAGTAGCTGCACGGTGGTTACGTGCTCGCCCGCTTCCGCGAGGGCGGGGAGAACGAGGCGTGACTGAAGGTCACTGAGAAGTGTTGAAGTGCAACAGTATCCGCGAGGGCGGAGAACCAGACGTGGCTGAAGATCACCAAGAAGTGTTGAAGCGCAACAGCCTTCACTGACCCAGTGTGACTTTGGCTTTCGTTCGGGGCGCGATGCGCGTAGAGTCACTGGTATCGGCGCCATGTCGCGTGCGACCATCTGAGATCGTGTCGTCGCCGAGTCGAGAGAACCGGCCGTTTCGCGGCCCAGACGGGATCGTCGCATGACATCACAAGAAGGCCGCGCTATCTCTGGCCAGCGCCACACAGGACCCGAGAACACGCCGCGGCTGCGGTTGAAGCCCAAGGCGCCGATGAGCGGGCGCGTCGACGGGGCATGGTGGCCGCACAGTGATGACCTTACGAAGGAGCTACCAGATCTGCTGGCTGTGCTATCGGTGCGCCTTGGCGCCGTTGACCGCGTGATGTACAACCTCACCGAATGGGCGAAGGCCCCGAGACGACTTCTGACCGGCGGACGAGCGGTTCGTCTCGACGGATACCATCTGCAACCAGCCAACACCCTCGACGTGCTCGGGGTCGGCCGCGAGAAGATCCTTCTGCTGGTCGTTCCTCCGCACTCCGATCCCGACCATGCACACGAGACGATGATGACCGCGGCGGCGCCAGACAACGCTTCGTCGGTCGACGACCTGCTCGGGATCAGCGCGCCCGACCGAGAAGCTCACGGCCGGGCGGCTGCCAGCGAACAGCGCTCGACTGTAGGTGCCGGAGCGGTTCGATAGGGCGAGCGAACACGGCGCCGCCAGGACCACTTCAAACTCGGGCTCTCAAGACGTCAGCGGGACTATTAGTGACGTACAGATGGCCCATGAATCAGGGCTCATAATTCAACGCGTTCAACGAATTTCGGTTCCGGTCACTCGTCGCGACTTTGACACGGTCGGGTGAACGAAAGTGCTTGCGCTTCAGCACTTCGCGCCCGGAAGTAACGCCTCGGTGGACGCGGTGTGGTGGGCTGCCTTGACGTGTTTGTCGGTGCGACGTTCGAGGCATCTCGTCGCGCCGATGCCTTGGGGGGTGTATCGTCAAAGAAGTTGGGAACCCAGTTAGTCCGGGATGAGTCAGCCGTTTGCCGCTGACCGCACCGAGCAACCGCTCACAGCCGGACAACGCAGGTGATACCCTCCAGTTGGGATCACCTTGAGCACCTTATCTACATTTCCATCGTTGACGGAACCGGTTGTGGCTCGGGGGTTTTCTGGCTCTCCAAGTTTCGGCATTCTGAGTACGTATCCACCGACACCGTGCGGGCTGGCAACGTTCAGCGCCGCACTGGCCGACGGGTTGACCACCAATGGCGCCGCCGTCCGAGTCGTTCGAGTGTCCGATGGGCCGCCGTCCTCGAGCACCCGTGTCATCGGTGAGCTGGTCAATGGCTCACCGGGATCCGTCGCAGCATGCGTCGAGTTGCTGAACCAGAGCGACCTTGCGGTAATCCAGCATGAGTACGGCATCTACGGAGGTGTAGATGGCGACGAAATCGTGGACATCATGGACGGACTGCACGTCCCGTCGATCGTGATCGCCCACACTATTCTCAAAAAGCCAACGCCGCACCAGCGTTCGGTCCTCAAGGCGGTCGCAGCGCGGGCCGATCAGGTGATCGTGATGTCCGAGGCGGCAAGCCAGCGGCTATGCCGTGGCTTCGATATCGACCGCCGCAAAGTCGCCACCATCCCGCACGGGGCGACCGTCCCGACGAACGCCTCCTATGTGCGGGGCGGTCGACCCACCCTATTGACCTGGGGTCTGCTGGGCCCGGGCAAGGGCATCGAGCGGGTGATCGAGGCGATGGGGTCGCTTGATGATCTGCCAGGCCGGCCGCGGTACCTGGTTGCGGGCCGAACGCACCCGAAGGTGCTGGCCGCCGATGGCGAGGCGTACCGCGATGCCCGGATAGAACAGGCGCGGCGCAGCGGTGTGGCGGGTTCCGTGTACTTCGATGCGTGTTACCGCAACGTCGCGACGTTGACCGCCTTGGCCCAGTCCGCGGCGGTTGTCGTCTTGCCCTACGACTCGACGGATCAGGTCACCTCCGGTGTTTTGGTCGACGCCGTCGCGAACGGCCGGCCAGTTGTGGCCACCGCGTTCCCACACGCCGTCGAGCTGCTCGCCAGTGGGGCCGGCATCGTCGTCGCGCATGACGATCCGGATGCGCTGGCTTCCGCCCTGCGCCGGGTACTGACCGAGCCGCGCCTCGCCGGTGCGATGGCGGCCGAGGCCCGCCGACTGGCGCCCGAGATGGCCTGGCCTGTGGTCGCGAGTGCTTATCTGGGCCTGGCGCGTCGGCTCCTCGCACAGCGACGGGCACGGGCATGACCACCACGTCGCCAGCCCCGATATTCGATCATCTGCTGCGGCTGACGGACCGTCGTGGCACATTTGAGCACGCGCGGCTCGCCGAGCCACTGCCCGAGCACGGTTACTGCACCGACGATGTGGCGCGCGTGCTTGTTGTCGCCACCCGAGACCATGAACCTGACCGAAGACTCAACGGCCTGGCCGGAGTCGCATTGCGATTCCTGAACGATGCGCAGGCCCTCACTGGCGCATGCCGCAATCGGATGGACAGCACAGGAAGCTGGGTCGACGAGCCGGCCCTAGAGGACGCCTGGGGGCGGTGCATCTGGGGTCTGGGAACCGCGGCCGCGCACAGTAATGTCGCCTGGGCGCGCCAATCGGCCATCATGCAGTTCGAGCGCGCCACCCAGGAGCGGTCGGTATGGCCGCGGGCGATGGCGTTCGCGGCACTGGGCGCTGCCGAACTCCTCGCTTTCGACCCAGAGCACCGCGCGGCTCGTGCATTGCTCACCGACTATGCCGCTTCGGTGCCTGCACCGAACAACGACCCGACGTGGCCGTGGCCCGAGCCGCGACTGACGTACGCGAACGCCGTTCTGCCCGAGGCGATGATCGCTACCGGTGCCGCGCTCGCCGACGCGACGCTGTGTCAGCGCGGCCTGGATCTGTTGGCCTGGCTGGTCGCATTCGAAACGGCAGACGGCCATCTGTCTCCCAGCCCCGTTGCGGGCAGGGGCGCCGAGGACACGAGGCCCGGTTTCGATCAGCAGCCCATCGAGGTGTCCACGCTCGCCGATGCGTGCGCGCGCGCCGCCACCATCGACGCCAACCCGATCTGGCTCGCCGGCGTGAGGGCGGCAGCAGCCTGGTTCATGGGCGACAACGACGCGGGAGAGTCGATGTGGGACCCGGATACGGGTGGCGGATACGACGGGTTGCACGCCGACGGGGTGAACGGTAACCAGGGCGCGGAGTCGACCCTGGCGGTGATCTCGACGTTGCAGCACGCACGACGTTTATCGACTGTGCGGCAATGACTTCGGTTCGGTCCGGGCTAGTCACGCGTAGCCCGCTGTTGCTCGCGGCCGACCGGTCCAGGGTCATCACGCGGCTGTTCGTGCCGGGGCAGGAGGGTTTCGAGAGTCAGGATTCCCGCGCAGATGCAGTGCTGGGGCGCATCCTGGCCCTCGATGAGGACGAGGTGCGGGCGTCGCTGGATGACGTCGTCGCCCGCTTCGACTGGCGTCACCGCGATCTGGTCGGCACATTTGGCCGGAATGCCCGTGAGGTCGCCGATCGCCTCGATCCCGCCAGTGATCTTTCCGAGCTGCGAATGTTGTTGCTGGGTGCAGTATTCACCAGTGAGTACGCGATTGAGGCTGCGGCGCTGTGCAATCCCAGCATGGTGGCGCACCCGGACCAGTCGGGAGCCGCAGTCGGCAGCCTGCGATTCGTGATGAGCGTGCGGGGTATCGGGGAGGGGCACCGTTCGTCTATCGGGTTCCGGACCGGCGTCGTCGACGGTGCAGGTGACGTGAGGATCGACGATCCGGCCGCGCTCGCCAGCGTCGGAGCCGTCGTGCCGAGGCTGCTGGAAGGTGCGGTGATACGTAGTGAACTGGGCCGGCTGCACGGTGCCGGCGAAGCCGGCGACTACGTCCTCGATGCGCTCGGCGACCGATTCACCAGAGCCGATCTCGACGAACAACTCGACAAGCTTGAGACGCACCGAAGGACGCGTGGCCAT
Source organism: uncultured Actinomycetota bacterium (assembly GCA_963848535.1). Classification (GTDB taxonomy): domain Bacteria; phylum Actinomycetota; class Actinomycetes; order Mycobacteriales; family Mycobacteriaceae; genus Mycobacterium. The sequence goes on along the minus strand of CAWKEM010000001.1, from coordinate 217,124 downwards.
GCGACCGAGACGATTTCGTTGATTCGGGCCATCGCCGAACGGACCTATGGTGTCGAATTCGCCGATGAAGTGCCGCTTTCTGAGCGCGTCTTGTGGCCGGCGACGAGCGCGGAGGGCGCCGGCATGGAGGACGCACGTTTCATCCGTTTCGTCGACGACGACGGGTCGGTCACGTTCTATGCCAGCTACACCGCCTACAGCGGATCCCACATCAGCCAGCAGTTGTTGGAGACAGAGGATTTCCGTGCGTTCACTTCCACGCCGATGGTGGGCCGCGCCGCGGCCAACAAGGGTCTGGCACTATTTCCACGGCGGATTCGCGGACGCTTCGCGGCCATGTCCAGATCAGACCGCGAATCGAATTCGGTTGCGTATGCCGATCATCCGTTCGAGTGGACCGATTCGGTGCCCTGCCAGCGGCCGGTTCGCGCTTGGGAGGCGTTGCAACTTGGCAACTGTGGTCCGCCCATCGAGACCGAGGCCGGGTGGCTGGTGCTCACCCACGGCGTCGGTCCGATGCGCACGTACCGCATCGGAGCGATGCTGCTCGATCTCGAAGATCCGACACAGATTCTCGGTCAGCTGCGGGAGCCGCTGCTGAGTCCCGCTGCCGACGAGCAGGACGGTTACGTCCCCAATGTCGTCTATTCGTGCGGTGCGCTGGTGCACGGGGGGACATTGGTGCTGCCGTACGGCATTGGCGACGCGGCTATCGGCGTCGCGACGGCGCCGCTGGGTGAGCTGCTGGCCGCGCTAGAGGTCTGACCGTCGGTCAACAGGAGGACTAATATGAGACGCGCCGTTGCCGCTGAACTCGAGATCGAGATCACGGCGCCGACTACGTTGGAATTCCAGATCGCGGTCGCACCGCGTCCCAACGCTTAGGGTTACGAGTCATTGTCCTTCTACTTCGGACCAACCCGGCGCCGGTGACCGAGTATGAGCCGTCGATGTACCTGAGCCGAGTCGCTACGGCGAGCCGGACAAGTTCAATCGCTTCGCTGCGACGGAATTCGGCAATTACCTCGTTCGACGACGTTATTGGAAAAGGTGTCCTCGCGGGTGGGCGCCCGGCCGAATTGCATATCGAGCGACCCGATCGATAGCGCGGTCGACCCCCCCTTGCCGCCGCGAGCGTCTGCTGCGACTTCGCGCAGCGGGTGGTGCTGCGGCGGGCCGTGAAGGTGCCGGCCCGCATTGTCTCGCTATATCCGCCGGGGCTGTCTCCGATGGACTGCCATGCGGTGGCCGCGGCGTTCATCGACCGGCAGTGGAGGGTGGTTGACGGGACGTTGCTCGCGCCGTGGCAGACGCTGGTCCGCATCGCCATTGGGCGCGATGCCGCAGACATCGCCTTTCTCGACAACGACAAGGGTGTGATCACGCTGACCACGTTGGAGGTGACGGCGGTCGTCGACGGCGAGCTTTCCAAGGACTCGATCGACCAACTGGTGTCATCGGCTGAGCGCTTCTGGAGGCTGGCGGATCGTGACAAGTGCTCCGGCGAATTGCCGGGCGGTAACAAAAGAGGTTCAACAAGCGTCGACTCTGGGGTTGATCAAACGTGAGGTCGCGAAGTCCCTGCCAGTCGCCACGATTTCACCGCACCGCCCCGGCTGCCCTTTGACTATTCGCATGCGAAGCAGTCACCAGCGGTCCCGCTAAAGAGTCGATAGCTGTTGCAGCCGTTCGAGTTCGGTGACGACTACAAATCCCAAACGCAAATCGCGCTTTCGCCTCCGGCGCGGCCCGCACTTGCGAGAACGCTAATGCGCAGCCTACCGGCACCGGAAGTGCGCCGCCGTCATTGCCGAGATGGACGCTCAAATCTTCAGGTAGCCCTTGTCGGCGGGGATCTGGGCGGCGGTGATCAGCGACGACGCGTCGCCGGCGAGCCAGACCACGATGTCAGAGATCAGGTCGGGGTCGGCCAGCGAATCGGTGGGTAACGCACCCGGTGAGAAGCTGTGAATGTAATGCGGGTGGTCTTGAAAGACTTGATACATCGACACGTCGTTGCCCATCGGGGTGTCGGTGCCGTAGGGGTGCACCGAGTTGACCCGGATGCCGAATTCGCCGAGTTCGACCGCCAAGGAGTTGGTGAGGCCGACCACGCCGAACTTGCTGGCGCAATAGTGGCCGCAGCCGGGGACGGCTTTGATCCCGGCCGCCGAGCTGATCGTGATGATGGATCCGCCGTTGCCGGCGGTGATCATGGGCGGCACAACGGATTTGATGGTGTTCCACAATCCGGTGAGGTTGGTGTCGAGGGTGTCCTGCCATTGCTGGGGCGAGATCTCCCAGAGCCGGCCCCAGTTGAGGACACCGGCGTTTGCCACGACGATATCCAGTCGGCCGAACTGTTCGAGCGCTTTCGACACAATCCGTTGTTGGCCGGCTAGATCGCGGACGTCGATCTCCTCGGCGAGGATCTTGGAGCCTTCACCTTCGACCAGTTTGATGGTCTCGGCGAGGTCCTCGGGACGCGCCGGGGGATAGCCGTTGTGCTCTGCTATGGGCGCGCAGGCATCGATGGCGATGATGTGGGCACCGGCGCGGGCCAACCGTATGCAGTGTGAGCGGCCTTGTCCGCGCGCGGCGCCGGTCACGTAGGCGACCTTGCCGGCTAAGGGTTTAGCGGAGTCGTTCATGCCGATAGCTCCTTTGCCTGCGGCGCCGACTTTGTGGTGATGGCACACCCTAGCGATATGTGTTCCAGCCGGTCAACACATTCAAGGCACTTCGATCTGTTGCCGTTGACGGCGGTGTGAGACGTTGAAAATCGCCGAATCCTTTACGACCCGGCGCGCTCGCCATCGCAGCAGACATCACCGAACTATCCCCCAAAAACCCGGAGACTACTGGGGCCAAAGACGCTCGGGACACCGACGTGGGATGCACCGGTGGAGCTACGTGCCGGCGGTGGCTGACCCGCTTCTGTCTACATAGGTCTGGGCTGCACGCGCAATGAAGTGCTCAGTGGGCGTCGGATACCAGCCCAGTTCCCGCGTGGCTTTGCTATGGCTGGCCGGCGAGGTCAATGCCAATAGTCGAGCGCTCTGCGGGCTGATCGGGAAGTTGCGCCGCAAGAGCGATCCGATCGCGTTCCCCAGATAAGCGAACACGTAAACCAGTCGCATCGGGATACCCAGCCGTGGCGACCGTGCATTAACGGCATCTGCCGCGAACGTCACCAATTCACGTTGCGTCATGTACCGCTCAGAAATGATGTAGCGCTGTCCGACCCGTCCTCGTTCTGCGGCCCGTAGCAGCGCGTCGGCGACATCGTCGATACCGACTACTTCGGCGCCCACGCCGCGGATGTAGAACGGCAGCTTTCCAAGCGCGGCGAGCTGCACGAACAGCCCCTGTCGCGGCTGCCAATCGGGCGGCCCGTACGGATTCGAGACATTGGCCACCACGGCAGGCAGCCCATGGTTTGCGACATAGGAGAACACTAGATCCTCCGCCTGGCGTCGCGACTCGATGTAGCTGCCGGCCTGCTCGGCCCAGTTGAAGGGGGTGTCCTCATCAACGGTCTCGCCATTTCTGCCAACCGCGATGGTGCCAATCGTGCTGAGAAAGACGAACCGCCGCAGCTGCGCCTGCGCCGCCACCTCGAGCACCTTGCGAAGACCGTTGACGTTGGTCTCGAACAGTGGAGCGGGATCACGCAATTCCGCCCTGGTGTCGACGACGCAGTAATAGACAACATCGCGATCAGACATGGCGGCAGCGACCTGGGACGTGTCGAAGATGTCGCCGTAATACCGTTCGACGTCAAGGCCTTCAATGCCCTTCGTGGAACTGGACCCACGCAACAGAACGCGGACATCGGCACCGTCGGACACAAGATGGCGGGTAACGCACGCCCCCACATTGCCGCTGGCTCCCATCACGAGAGCCCGCTGTCCAGCGGCGGTCACGCGGTCACCACCGGTCGCCATATCAGAACCAATCTCCGCCCATTGCGCGTACTGTAACCCCAACAATAAAGAGTGAATGGCGAAACACGCCTCTTTGCCGTGGCGGACGCGTCGTCAGAAACCTTGAGGTCTATCGGTTTCGAGTGATGTACGTGCTGATGACGTCGACGAGCATCGACCTGTCACGGGCGGTGCGCACGGGCTCGGCCATGATCAGCTGGGTGACCACCAGCCCCCGAAGAGCCGACAGCATCATCTCGCCGAGAGCGGCGCTCTGGTTGATATCCAGATCGGCGTCGATGGCACGGCCCAGCTCGGAGAAGGTCTTCGCCAGCCGTTTGAGATGCCCTGCGGCAGCCGCACCCCTGGTGGCACGGGTTCCGATTAGGATCTCGATCGCGGCCCGCGACGTGGGACTCGACATCGCCTCCCACGCTGCGGTCACCACTTGTTCCACCCGCTGGCGGCCGTTCATCGGCGTGGTGGCCGGCGGCAAGGCGTGCAGCGACTCCAACAACTGACTGAAACCGAGGTCCACCACCGCCATCAGCAGGCCGTCGCGATCGCCGAAGTGATATTGAATGATCCCCCAAGTCATCCCCGCCCGCTCGGCGATGTGTTTGGCGCTGGCCGCGGCGATCCCTTCTTCGAGCACGCAACGCACTGTCTCGTCGATGGCCAGGGCACGGGTGCGCTCAGCGCGTGCCTGGTTGCCATGCGCGGGCCGGCGTGGAGCAACTCGGGAAGCCATGCGGTCAAGGGGACCACATCGGCAGGCCGTTGGCGAAGAGATTGACACGAAAATATTAAGAGCTTTATGGTTCTGCGTGAGGTCGGCGCCGTAGCCCCGCCTTCCCGTATCCATGCAAAGGAGCGCACCATGGGCGACCCATTGGCAAACGACAAGCGCTACAAGGTGATCCTGTGGGCTACCGGAACCATCGGGCGATTCGCTATCCGTACCATCCTGAACCGGCCGAACCTGGAATTGGCCGGTGTCTGGGTGCATTCCGAATCCAAAGACGGTCAGGACGCGGGTACACTGGCCGGGCTGGACCCGATCGGCATCGCCGCCACCCGTGACGCCGACGCGCTGCTGGCTTCCGACGCCGACTGCGTGATGTACGTCGGGCCCGGCACCTCGCGCCCCAAGGAAGCCCGCGACGATTTCTGCCGCATCCTGCGGGCGGGCAAAAACCTTGTCACCACGTCGATTCCGGGCTTGGTCTACGAGCGCGGCTCGCTGTCACCCCGCTACACGGGTCCGCTGCGCGAGGCTGCGTTGGCTGGAGGCAGCTCGTTGTTCTCCTCGGGTATCGAGCCGGGGTTCGGCTGTGACCTGCTGCCGATCGCGCTGACCTCGATGTCACACACGGTGTATTCGATCCGCGGCCTGGAGATCACCAACTACTCGGAGTATCCGGTCGCATTCGACGTGCGCGACATGTTCGGATTCGGTATGCCGCTGGATTACCAAGGGGGGCTTCGCACGCCGGGCGCACTGCGAGTCGGCTGGGGGGCCGCGGTGACCATGGTCGCCGACGCCATGGGCGTCACGCTCGACGAGATCCGCGAGTCGTGTGAGTTTGCGCCCGCGACGCGACGCATTGAAGCAGCCTCCGGGGTCGTCGAGGAGGGCACCGTCGGCGCGGTGTGGACCCGCTGCATCGGCGTCGTCGACGGCGTGGAGGCGATCACGATCGAGCACATCGACCGGATGGCCGACGACTTCGCGCCGGACTGGCCCAAAGGGCGTGATGGCGGCACCGATGGCATCTGGCGGGTCATCATCGACGGCGAGCCCAGCTTCGACGCCGAATTCCAGGTCGGATACCGCCCCGAGGAGAACACCAGCGACCAAGGGCTGCTGGCCACCGGGATGCGCGCGCTTAACGCCATCCCGTGGGTATGCGAGGCCGAGCCGGGAATCGTTGACGCGCTGCACCTGCCGCTGACGCCGGCGGTGGGAGGAATGCGGCCGCGTCGCGATGGAATCCATGCCTTCTGACAACACGAGAGGACACATAACGATGGGTTCACTGGACGGCAAGATCGCGATCGTCACCGGCACCAGCCGAGGCGTCGGGGTCGGCATCGCACACGAGCTGCTGCGCGCCGGAGCAACCGTCGTCGGTTGCTCCCGCAAGTCGCTCGACGGTATCCCCGGCGCCGACGCCCAGCCCGGCTGGGCGCAGCGGTCGGCGCAGTTCGTGTGCGACCAAGGCGACTACCACGCGATCGACGCGATGGTGCAACAGGTGGTCGACGCCTACGGCCGCATCGACATTCTGGTCAACAATGCCGGCGGCACCGTGCCCACACCGCACGCGGAAGACGTTCCCGAGCTGGTGCAGAAGATCCAGGGCGCACCGCGCAGCGACGACGCCTATGAGCGCACGGTGCTGTTCCATGCGTTCGCCATCCAGATGAACCTGATCAGTCCGCTGTGGTTCGCCATCCGCGTCTATCGGCAGATGAGGTTGCAGGACGGGACGGGCTGCATCATCAATATCTCCAGCGGTGCATCGCATCCGGCTGGCTCGCCGACGCTGGTGTCCTACGGCGCGGCCAAGTCCGGACTGAACCAGATGACCCGGTCGCTGGCCGAGGAGTGGGGGCCTCACGCACGCGTCAATGCGCTGGCCCTGGGCCCACACATCACCGACAACTTCCGGTCATTCGTGCTGCCGAAGGATGATCCCACCGGCACTGAGTACTTCGCCAAGATCCCGCTGCGCCGCGGGGGTGAGCCGGATGAGGTCGGGCGGGTGTGTGTATTCCTTGCCGGCGGCGGTGCCGATTACGTCAACGGCACCACGATCGAGATCGATGGCGGCATGATGCCCGGCGTGCTCTACGAGGCCGGCCTGAAGACCATCACCGATCTGCTGTGAAGCGATGAGTCCTTTGAAGCGCAAAGTGATTCAGTTCTCCACCGGTAACGTCGGCGAGCATGCGCTGCGTGCGCTGATCGGGCGCCCGGACCTCGAGCTGGTAGGAGTGCACGCCCACGGCCCCGACAAGGTCGGCCGCGACGCGGCCGAGCTGTGCGGGCTCGCGGAACCGACAGGTGTGATCGCGACCGATGATCTCGATGCGTTACTGGCGCTGGACGCCGACTGCATCGTGTATACGTCACAGGCCGAGACCCGGCCGCGGGAAGCCGTCGGGGAAATGACCAGGTTTCTTGCCGCGGGCGTCAATGTCGTTGGCACATCGTTGGTCTGGATGGTCGCCCCACAACATGCCGACACTTGGCTGCGTGAGCCGCTGGAGCAGGCCTGCAGAAAGGGCGGCTCCACCCTCTACATCAACGGCATCGACCCGGGATTCTCCGGAGACACCCTGGTGCATGCGGCGCTGAGCCTGTCCACGCGGGCCACGGCGGTGACCGTACAGGAGATCTTCGACTACGGCAGCTACGATGACGCCGGATTCACCGGTGTCAGTTTCGGATTCGGCACCTCGCCCGAGCACACCCCGATCATGTTCGCACCCGGTGTCTTGACGTCGCTGTGGGGTGGGCAGGTGCGCACCCTTGCCGACGACCTCGGCGTCGAACTCGATGAGGTGCGGGAGCGGCATGAGAAATGGGTCACCCCGCGACCGATCGACTGCACGATGATGAGAGTCGATACCGGCCGGGTCGCGGCCGTGCGATTCGGCGTGGAGGGAATCGCCGACGGCAAGACCGTGATCACTATGGAGCATGTCAACCGCCTCACGGACGCCGCCGCGCCGGATTGGCCCTACCCGCCTGAGGGCCGGCCCGGCGTGCATCGCGTCATCGTGGACGGGGATCCCGGCGTCGAGATCAACACCCATGTCGGGATCGGTATCGACCACAACCAAGGCGGTGTCATCGCCACCGCCGCGCGTGCGGTCAACGCCATCGATGCGGTCTGCCAGGCCCCGCCGGGCATCCTGGCCGCCCACGACCTACGCCCGATCGATCACCTGTGCGGCACCATGTGGTGAGGTCGCTTCAGGGCAGATCGGTCGCCAGAAATGTCAGTGGCAGACCCAGTACCGACGTCTCCGACTCGTCCAGCTCGAAACCCTCACCCTCCCGGTGTTGCCGGAACTTCGTTACCGCCCCGTACCGGGCGGCCACCTCTTCGGCGGTCGTGATGTCGGCTACGCGAAGCGCCACCGAGTAGACGCCGTCACCGTGTGTCGTGAGGAACTCGGCCACCGCGCTGCTGCGTCCCGCCTCGGTGTCCAAGGGGCTGACCAACTCCACGCCGCCCGCCCAATCCAGCGTCACCTGCAGACCCAGCTCCTCCAATTCGAAAGTGGCGAAGCTGAATCCGAGGTCGGAAAAGAACCCAGTCGCCGCATCGCGCCGTTCCGGGGCGACGGCGTAGACGACGTGGTGCATCTGTGGCAAAGTGCTCATACCGGTCCCTCCCGGAATGGGTTGAGGATCAATGGCTTTCAGCGGACTCAGGGCCCTCGCCGCCCTGGATCGCGTGGCCGTAAACTGCGGCCACAGTCGCACCATCGTAATCACAGCAGCAGCCCGTTGCTTACCTTATGCCCGTTTCGTCGGTCAGCCGAAGATGAACAGACTCGACAACACATTACAGAGCGGCGCCAAACGGTAATGTGTTTCCTCGATGAAGGTTCGAATCACGCGGGTAGGGCCACTGGCACGGCAGGCCCAAACCCAACGGGCCTGGCCTGTAACGGTTTCGGTGCCATATTCGGCTGGCGCCGCTACAGCGTGCAGTAAGGCGCGGAAACGTTATCCTCCGGGCCCGCTTGCAGATGATGGCTCCGTCAGAGTTCACGCTCACCGGATCGCGCAGCGGCCGAGCCAACATGCCGACCGCAAACCCGGCCCGTGGAGGATTGCCAATGAATCGGACTGACCATTTGCTGCAACGACGGTCTAAATGGCCGTCACCAGCAACCCTGGACGTGGCGGTCAAGCGAGGCTCTAGGATTTCAATGCCCCAATAGGCTCGGCGTGTTATGGCCGACCGGTCGGCACCGAGTGGCAGAGGCCGGCTGCCGGCCATGCTGGGCGCTTCCAGGCTGGCCGCGGCATCGGACCTGCCACCATCGCAGTACGGCAATTATTTAGTGAGACAGAGTATTTCAGTTCCATGCGAGGAGAAAGCCCATGTCTAGTCGTGAAGCCATCGTTCCGCCCCAGGACCTTTCCGGGATAGTCGGGCACCGCTTCATCTACACCTATGCCAACGGCTGGCAGTACGAAATGTATGTAAAAAATGCTGAAACCATCGACTACCGCATCCACTCCGGCCATGTCGGCGGACGCTGGGTAAAAGATCAGAAAGTCGATCTGGCGCAGTTAGACGACGACAGCTTCAAGATTTCATGGACAGAACCGACCGGAACCTCTGTGGCCGTCAATGTCATGCCGTCCAAGCGTCGACTGCACGGCGTCATTTTCTTTCCCCAGTGGATCCGCCTGCACGGCGACCGTACTGTCTGCTTCCAGAATGAGCATCTCGAGGAGATGCAGGCTTTCCGAGACGCCGGCCCTGCCTATCCGACCTACGTCGTACCGGAGTTCGCACGAATAACTCTGTTCGAGTATGTCGGTATCGACGATGACACAGTGATAGCAACCAGTCCGGCCGAGCTCCCGGTCGGGTGGGCAGATCGCCAAAATTGAAGTGTGACTTCCAGCTCCTTCGACACGCCCACCGATGGACCAGATGACCGTTCGTGGTTCTCGCCGCGGCGCAAGACCACCCACCGCGTCTGCGACTCCCCGGGGGGCCGAGCAGCACGGCGACACCGCTTCGGCGGTGTCATTGAGAAGAAGCCAAAGAGGTGCGTGGAGATCATTGACATCCTGCCCGCCGGCGAACCCACCAGATGCACGGTCCGGCACGGCTGGATGGGACGTGTTCCCGCGACCACCGATGAGGAGCGCGCCGCCTACGACGCTGTCTACGAAGCCAACCACGCCGCCATTCGTGGCGAGGACTTCGCGATGCTTCCCCAATGCGGCGAGGGTATGCGGCATGGCCAGCACGACCACATGATCATCGGACGTAACGAGATCGGCGTGCAGCACATGATCAAAGTCTTCGCCGAAGAGCTCGGCATAGCCCTGCAATGAAGCGGAACCGCTGCTTGTCAGGCCCTGTTTACCAGGGTGCGTTGTGATGGCTGCCCCCAAGCGACCCCAACAGCTGGACTCCCCGCTGCTGCCGATCGTCTTCCGCTAGGGGAGGAGGGCGCAGATGCGGGTCTACCGCAGGCCTGCCCCATGATCCGCAGTGGTATCGCAAGCTGGTCGCCCGCCCCGACACCTTCGCCCAAATGGGGTGAGCGGCGCCCTGTGCACGCAGTGACCGCCGATGTGCAGCAGCGAAGCCACCTGTGGTCGCGGCTGGTCGAGCTGTACGCAGACTTCGAGACCTACCAGGGCTGGACCGAGCGCGAGATTCCAGTCGTAATCTTGCAGCCGCGCTGAGGCGCGCTGAGCGCGAGCCGCGATGTGACAAGAAGCTGAGACGAACCCATTAGGCTGCCCCTTGCGATAATCTTCTGCCGTACAACCAGATTCCACTCGTGCCGTGTTCGACGAAGTGGAGCAGGCCGAGCGTGTGACCGAAGGAGATGGAATGTCACGTTCACCCGGTGAGCTTGTCACGCAATTCTGTGCGCTGTGGTCGGCGCCCGACGCCACCGCAATCGTTCAATACCTGGCTGAAGATGCGGTCTACCACAATATTCCGATGGAGCCTGTGCAGGGCCGCGAGGCGATCCGGGCGTTCATCGAAAATTTCCTCGCGCAACTCGACGGAATCGACTTCGTCATACACCGACAAGTCAGTGACGGAAACCTGGTCTTCAACGAGCGGACGGACATCATGCGCACCAAGACCGGTAAGGCCATCGAGCTGCCGGTCACCGGCGTGTTCGAGGTCGTGGATGACAAGATCACCGCTTGGCGTGACTACTTCGACATGAACACTCTGGTACAGGCGTTCAGTTAGAAGTCAATGTGACGGGCCGGCATCCGGATCCGTGGGTCACGTGGTGACGGTATGCAGCCGACGCGTGGCACCGAGACCGATAGGCGGTAGGACTTCTCATGCTCAGTCCCTACGACGATTTTCCCATCCACCCTTCAGCGGACCCGATCGCACACCCGGCCAGCGCCGACCCGAATCACTACGACCGGTACTGGTTCAACGGGCACGACCGGGAAGGGCAATTCATCTTCGGCGCCGCCATGGGCCACTACCCGGTGCGCGGGGTCATCGACGCCGCATTCAGTATCGTGGTCGACGGAGTGCAGCACTCCGTCTTCAGTTCTGGTGTGATGCCGACAGACCGCTCCACCGTGGTCGGCCCGATCCACATCGAAGTACTCGACCCGATGCGGCGCGTTCGCTTTGTGGTGGGGCCCAACGAGCATGGCATCACGGCAGACCTGACGTTCACCGCGGCCACCGTCGCGACCGAGGAGCCGCGGCAGCGTCGTTTGTCTCCCGAGGGCATCGTGCTCACCGACCACACCCGGCTCACCCAATGGGGAGCTTGGGCGGGGGTGATCACCGTCGACAGCACCCGGATCGCAATCCATCCCGACCAGGTACCAGGCACCAGAGACCGCTCCTGGGGAGTGCGTCCGGTAGGCGAACAGATTGCCACCAACCGGGCGTTCCAGATTCCCCAGGTCTTCTGGCTCTGGGCGCCGCTGCATTTCGGTGACTATTACACTCATCTGGCTCTGCATGAAAACGCCGATGGCTCCCGCTGGCTGCAGACGGCACTGGTCCTAGAACCCGTCGGGCCAGATGTCGCGCCGTGGAGCCGCGCGGGGGTCCGCGAATGCGGCGGCATTGCCTACCAGATCGAATGGCAGCCTGGCCGCCGCGAGATGCGCAGCGCCCGCTTGAGTTTCGATGACCCAGTCGACGGACACATGGTCATCGACCTTGAGAAGATCACGACATTCCGGATGCGCGGAATCGGCTATATGCACCCATACTGGAACCACGGCAGCAACCATGGGCAGGCCGAAACGGGAAGAGAATCAATCGGAATTGACGATTTCGAACCGCTGGAGCTGTCTTCCATCCACATTCAGAACTTGGTGCGGGCGCGGCTAGGTCAGCGCGTCGGTATCGGCGTACTCGAACAGTTTCACATGGGCGAGCACCAACCGACCGGGCTGACCGGGTTCCTCGACGGCTACCGCGCCTGATCGGCTTGTGCGCCTGCCGCGGCGGGGGTGAACGCAACGATGGGAATGCGTCGCGGGGCCGCGGTGCGTTCGTAGTCGAGGTAACTCGGAATGAATTGAGTTGCCAGGCCCCACAATCGGTCGCGTTCACTGCGGCGATCTCGGTGCCGACGAACGCGCCTGTTTTGCCACGCACCGTAATGAAGACCCGGGGATCGGCTTTGACGTTGTGGTACCAGGCCGGGTGACGCGGGCCGCCGAAGTTGGACGCGATGACGATGACCCGATCGTGGTCGGTGAAGTAGATTAAGGGCGTGGTGCGCCGCAGACCGCTCTTGGCCGCGGTATGGGTCAGCAGTAGCTGGGGCGTGACGACCGCCGTCGAAATCCGGCCCCGGCTCAGGCGCAGCAGGGTCGGATCTACCCGGGGCGCAATGAAGCGCACCGCACGTTGGGCCGGACCCCACCGCGCAATCCTCTTTCCCAGCCGCATCATGCGCGAGCCCGCAGTCGGATCGATGGGTGGAACCCCAGGCTCGACAACGTCATGCACGCGCTGAGTCGCTATCGGTCGGAGTCGCGAGGTGACGGGCCTCGGTAAGCCCTTCCGGTGTCAGCGCCGCGACGTCGTCGATGATGTTGCCGGCCATCCCCATCCCATCGTTCAATCCGATCGCACCCGCAGCAATTCATCTTGCGGTGAATACCACAGGCCATACGGTAATGTCTACGGTAAGTGATATCGCGCAAGTGGCTGGAAGGGTACGCGTTGCAAACGACGATTGATGCAAACAACGAACCGCGGCCTGCCGTCGACCTCACGGACGGTGCTTTCTATGCGGGCGACTCGCGGTCAATTTACACGTGGATGCGCGAGAACGAGCCGGTCTTTCGGGATCGCAACGGTTTAGCCGCCGCGGCAACGTATAAGGCGGTGATTGACGCTGAGCGGGCGCCCGAGTTGTTCTCCAACGCAGGCGGCATCCGGCCGGACCAGGACGCACCGCCCATGATGATCGCGATGGATGACCCAGCGCATCTATTGCGGCGCAAACTCGTCAATGCAGGCTTCGCCCGCAAGCGCGTGAAGGACAGGGAGCAGTCGATCGGCGCGCTGTGCGATGCGCTGATCGACAAAGTCTGCGAACGGGGCGAGTGCGACTTCGTCTGGGACCTCGCGGCGCCGCTGCCGATGGCCGTCATCGGCGACATGCTCGGGGTGCTCCCGGAGGAGCGCGAGATGTTCCTCCGCTGGTCCGACGATATGGTGACCTTTCTCAGCAGCACCACTGCGCAAGAGGACTTTCAGGTCTCGGTGGACGCCTTCGCCGCCTACACCGACTACATGATGGGCATGATCACGGCGCGCAAGGCGGAGCCGACCGATGATCTGGTCAGTGTGCTGGTGCACGCCGAGGCGGACGGCCAGAAGCTGGCCGACCACGAGATCGTCACCGAGGTGTTGCTGTTGTTGATCGGCGGCGACGAGACCACCCGGCACACGCTGTCCGGCGGCACCGCCCAACTACTGCGCCACCCACAACAGCACCAGCGACTGGCGAACGACTTGAGGCTGCTGCCGAACGCGATCGAAGAGATGCTGCGCTGGACATCGCCGGTGAAGAACATGGCCCGCACCATGACTGCCGACATCGAGTTCCACGGCGCGCAGCTCGAGCAGGGCGAGAAGATCATCCTGCTGTTCGAGTCAGCGAACTTCGATGAGGCGGTGTTCGGCGACCCGGAGAACTTCCGGATCGACCGACACCCCAACAACCACATGGCATTCGGCTTCGGTACCCATTTCTGCCTCGGTAATCAGCTGGCGCGCCTTGAGCTGTCGATGATGCAGGAGCGGTTATTGCAGCGGCTTCCTGATATGCGGCTGGCCTCAGACGACCCACTGCCACTGCGGCCGGCCAACTTCGTCAGCGGTCTGGAGAGGATGCCGGTCGAATTCACGCCATCGGCGCCGGTGGGTGATTGAAGGGTCTGCCTTTCCAGCGCTGAGGTCTAGGCGGAAATTTGACGTTATCCGTTTCTGGCCGAACGTATCTCGGCACGGCGGTGGTGGCGCCATCGGCTCGGTGCGCCATTCCCCGTAAATCGGGGTTTCGTCTGATGCTCAGATCGAACCTGCGTATCGGCGGCTCAGAGTACCTGAAAGTGGCCAGCTCACAGCCGTTTCGCGCCCTGACCGGAGATCCCGAGCCGTACTTGCAGAAGCCCGTACCGATAGGGCTACAGTATGAGTTACACTAGTCTAACTCATCCGACTATTCAGGAGGAATATCTCGATGGGTGCCGCTGACAGAAGCGCGGTCGCGGAAGCTTCCTCTCCCGCGGAAGCGCCCCCCGCGGTGCTCTACGAGGTCCGTGACTCAGGTGTGGCGATTCTGACTTTCAACAGGCCGGACCGGATGAACGCCTGGGGCGGTGCGCTGCCGTATGAGTTCTTCCGTTGTGTCGAGGCGGCCGAAGTCGACCCCGATGTCAGGGTCATCGTCATGACCGGCAGCGGACGCGCATTCTGCGCGGGCGCGGACATGGGCGGTCTGGATACCATCTCGTCGGTCACGGTGGACTCCGCCGGCAAGACCGATGTCAGTGCGCTGGTCGCCGAGAAGCATCCTTATTTTCTGACGCAACTCACTAAACCGGTCATCGCCGCGATAAACGGGTCGGTCGCCGGTTTCGGATTGTCGCAGGCACTGATGGCCGACGTGAGATTCGCCGCGGCCGGCGCGAAGTTCACTACGTCTTTCGCTCGGCGCGGTCTGATCGCCGAGTACGGCATCTCGTGGATCCTGCCGCGCCTGGTGGGTTGGGGCACCGCGGTCGATCTGCTGCTATCCGGCCGCACCTTCTTCGCCGAGGAGGCCGCCGAATTAGGCCTTGTCAAAGAGGTCGTGCCGGGTGACGAGTTGATGGACCGCACCCTCGAGTACGCCGAAGACATGGCGAAAAACTGCGCGCCGAGCTCGCTGGCCGTGATGAAGCGTCAACTGTATGCCGACGCGGGCCTGGACCTGGTGCAGACCAGTCGCAAGGCTGAGAAGCTGATGCACGACTCGATGCAGCGATCCGATTTCATCGAGGGAATCACCGCGTTCTTCGAAAAGCGGCCGCCCAACTTTCCGCCCTTGTCCGGTCCGGGGGCGTAAGACTTAGAGATTGAAAGGAGCATCGCGATGACGACGCTGGATTATCGGGCGATTGACGTCGACAACCACTATTACGAGCCCCTGGATGCGTTCACCCGGCACCTGCCCAAGGAGTTCAAGCGCCGTGGTGTGCAGATGGTGCAGGACGGCAGGCGGACGTGGGCGGTGATAGGGGAGCGGATCAACCATTTCATTCCGAACCCGACATTCGACCCGATCATCGAGCCCGGTTGCCTGGACTTGCTGTTCCGCGGGAAAATTCCCGAGGGGGTCGACCCCGCGTCGCTGATGAAGGTTGACCGGCTGGCGAATCACCCCGAATACCAGAACCGCGACACCCGGGTGCAGGTTATGGACATGCAGAACATCGAAATGGTGTTCATGCTTCCGACATTCGCCTGCGGCGTCGAGGAGGCTCTCAAACACGACATCGGCGCCACCATAGCCTCCGTGCACGCGTTCAACCTCTGGCTCGACGAGGACTGGGAATTCGACCGTCCGGACCACCGGATTTTGTCGGCGCCGATCATCTCGCTCGCGGACCCGCAGGCCGCGGTGGACGAAGTCGATTTCGTCCTGAGCAGGGGCGCGAAGATAGTGCTGGTGCGGCCCGCTCCGGTGCCCGGGCCGGTCAAGCCGCGCTCGTTGGGCGACCCGCTGCACGACCCGGTCTGGGCGCGGCTGGCCGAGGCGGGCGTCCCGGTGGGCTTCCATCTCAGCGACAGCGGCTATCTGGCGATCGCGGCGCTGTGGGGCGGGAAGTCGACGTTCGAGGGATTCGGCGACAAAGATCCGCTCGACACGGTGCTGCTCGACGACCGGGCGATCCACGACAGCATGGCCTCGTTGGTCGTGCACCAGGTATTCACTCGCCACCCCACGCTGAAGGTCGTCAGCATCGAAAACGGCTCGTACTTCGTGCACCGGCTCATCAAGCGCCTCAAGAAGGCGGCCAATAACTACCCACGTCATTTCGCCGAGGACCCGGTCGCCCAACTCAGGAACAACGTCTGGATTACGCCCTACTACGAAGACGACCTGTCCCAGTTGGCCGACGTGATCGGTATCGACAAGATCCTGTTCGGCTCGGACTGGCCGCACGGCGAGGGCTTGGAGGATCCCCTGTCGTTCGTCGCCGAAATGCCCGGCTTCGGTGACGCCGACATTCGAAAGGTCATGCGCGACAACGCCCTCGATCTGCTCGGAGCCAACGTCACCGCGTCCGCCTAGGTGGCAAGTGCGCCCACCACGTCGGGTGCGGGTCGCCAACCGGTCGACGGGCGTCACTGCTATGGCGCCAGCCAGCCCAAGGGCCGAGTTAAAAGACAAGCAACACAGTCTGTTTCGACAGGACCGGGATAGGCGCCAGCATCACCCGGGTGGACGCGCCGAGTCCTGAGTTGTGGGTCAGCCCCCGGGCGCTACCAATTGGGGCGGATGTACCGCCTCGGGATCCGGGTTGGCGATGGGCAGGCCCATGAACCGGCGGGCGTTGTCACCCATGAAGTCGTAGGTGCGACTTACGTTCTGCCGTCCAGCCGTAACCGTTACAGTAGCTCATCCAGTGTTCGGTAATCCAGACAAAGGACTGAAGCGGTCTGGCGCCGGTGAGCGGCGCGGGCGCAAGGGAACTAGGGCGTAGCACGAGCACACAGAATGAATGCGGCGGCCTATGGACTATGCTACTGTAACCGTTACAGTTGAATTTGCTGCGGCGTATCGGTCTAGCCGGTCAGTCGGGAGGAGCGCAACGTGCGGTTTCCGGGCGGCGACACGATGCCGACTGCGAACTCGAAGAGTCCGCACTTCGGTGATGTCGTCCGCAACACACTCGGCGATGGGCCGGCGTTGCGACGTCGTCTGACCGATGCATCCCGAGAGAAGCTGTGATCGCTACCGCGACCGTGGTGTTCGATCCGTTCTCCGAGGATTTCTTCACCAAGCCCTATGAGACGTACCGGCGAATGCGCGAGGAGGCGCCGGTCTATTACAGCGAGCAGTACGACTTCTATGCGCTCACTCGCCACGAGGATGTCGCGGCCGCATTCAAGGACTGGGAGTCCTACTCATCGGCCTACGGTGTGGATCTCGCCCAAGTGCGCAAGGGGCACGTGACCGAGCATGGGTCGATCATTGCGATGGATCCGCCCGCGCACCGGCACATGCGCAGCCTGCTCAACAAGGTTTTCACCCCGCGCGCTATTCAAGCGCTGCAACCGTTGGTGAGCAGACTGGTCGACAAACATCTCTCGGCGGTCGATCCGGACGGTTTCGACGTCGTCCAGGACTTCTCGGCGTTGTTTCCCGTTGATGTGATGACGACACTGCAGGGCGTGCCCGACGAAGACCACCAGCAGATCCGGTTGTGGATCGACGAACTGTTGCACCGTGAGCACGGAAGTGTCGAGATGACAGAGTCCGGCCAGAAGGCCGCTGTCGACATGGCGATCTATTACTACCGGTTGATCAAGAAGCGTCGCAACGAGTTGGGCGACGATCTGCTCAGTAAGCTCATCGTCTCCGAGATGGAGCGCGACAACGGAGAGATGACCCCACTCGACAACGTCGAGATCACCGAATTCGCGACACTTTTGGGCGGCGCGGGCGCGGAAACGGTGACCAAGCTGCTGGGGAACGCGGCAGTTATCTTCGGGCAGAACCCCGACGAGTGGCAGAAACTGCTTGATGACCGCAGCAAGATCCCGCTCGCCGTGGAGGAGCTGCTGCGCTACGAAGCGCCGGCGCAGTACAACGTACGGCGCTCACAACGCGAGATCACGCTGCATGGAGTCACGATCCCCGCCGGCAAACCGGTTTTTCTCGTGGGGGGATCAGCCAACCGTGATCCCGAGGCGTGGACCGATCCCGACAGGTTCGACATCGACCGGGACCGAACTCAGGCCCAGAACCTCGGCTTTGGTTACGGGATCCACAGCTGCCTGGGTGCTGCTCTGGGACGCATGGAAAGCGTCATCGCGCTGGACAAAATGCTCGACGTCATGCCCCGCTACGAAGTGGACTGGGAAGGGTGCAAGCGAGTCAACATGCAGAACGTTGCCGGCTGGAGTCACGTGCCGGTGCGGATTGTCCGCTGACGGCCATCCGGCCATTCGGAACATAAGTGAGTCGGACTCGCGCACACTAAAACTCGACCGCGGTCTTCCCGGCCGCCTCGATGAGGTTCCCGGAGTGGCGCGGTCTCACGAAGCCGCGGGCTATGACGGTTGCTGGGTCGGCGAAATCAAACACGACCCTTTTTTGCCCCTGCTTTTGGCCGCCGAGCACACGTCCAGCATCGAGCTCGGCACCAGCATCGCGGTTGCGTTCGCGCGTACCCCGATGTCCGTGGCATACCTCGGTTGGGATCTTCAGTCCTACTCCTGCGGCCGGTTCATCCTCGGTCTGGGCACGCAGATCCGACCGCATATCGAAAGTCGGTTCGGCATGCCGTGGAGCCGTCCGGTGCGCAGGATGGCCGAATTTGTTGCAGCACTGCGGGAAATCTGGTCATGCTGGAGTTCTGGCGACCGGTTGGCCTTCGAGGGTGAGTTTTACACGCACAAGCTGATGACGCCGATGTTCACCCCAGAACCCGCTGGCCAGCCCGCGCCGCGGATATTCATCGCTGCGGTCGGGGAAGCCATGACCGAGAAGGCCGGCGAGGTGGCCGACGGCCTGCTGGTGCACGCCTTCACCACCCGGCGCTATCTCGACGAGGTGACAATTCCGGCATTAACCAAAGGGCTGCGGCGTTGTGGGCGAGAGCGCAACGACTTCGACGTGTCTAGCCCAGTTTTCGTGGTCACCGGACGTGACGATGGAGAAATCGCGTTATCCGCCACTGCATTCCGCAAACAGATCGCGTTTTATGCCTCGACCCCCGCTTACCGCCGTGTGCTGGATCTGCACGGTTGGGGAGATCTGCAGCCGGAGTTGCGCGAGTTGTCGATCGCTGGGAGGTGGGATGCGATGGCAGCGCTCATCGACGACGGGGTGCTGAGCGCCTTCGCGGTGGTGGCCCCGATCTGCGAAGTCGCCCAGTTGCTGGCAGATCGGTGTGCGGGCGTCGTCGACCGGGTACTGCCCGCCTTCGTGGCCGGCACCCCCGAGCCGGTGATTGCTGCGGTGCTCGAGGAGCTGCGCGCTGCACGGTGAAGCCGAAATCAGGTCAGGCCAATCTTGCGCCCGACGAGGTCGCATTGGACGCATCCGCCGGGTGATACCCGATGCGGGCAACCCCGCCTGCCGTAGGGTCGGGCCGTGACGATCATGTACGACGACGCGCAGCGTGAGCAGATCCGCGCATATTTGGCGGGTCACGACCGCCGCGCCCTGACCGACCCGACCAAGCGGCACGCGGCCGTCGCGGTGGTGCTGGTCGACTCCGAGATCGGTGAGGACAGGGTGGATCCGGCGCCAGTGGACGAGTGGATCGCCGGGCGCCCGATGCCGGCGGCAAGCCTCGACGGCCGCATGGTCGATGTGTCCGGTGGTGCCGCCTTCCTGCTCTGCCGCAGAGCATCTCGCCTCACTTCGCATGCCGCGCAGTGGGCGCTCCCCGGCGGCCGCGTGGACCCGGGCGAAACCCCGATTGACGCCGCGCTGCGGGAGTTGAACGAGGAGGTCGGCATCGGGCTGTCCGACTCGGCCGTACTGGGCCTACTCGACGACTACCCGACGCGGTCCGGATATGTCATCACTCCGGTGGTGATCTGGGGCGGCGGACGGCTCGATCCTCGACCGGCGCCTGACGAGGTGGTGGCGGTCTACCGGGTGGGGCTTCACCAACTGCAACGCGACGATTCACCGCGATTCATCACGATCCCGGAGAGCCCGCGGCCGGTTGTGCAAATCCCGTTGGGAAACGACCTCATCCACGCACCGACAGGTGCCGTGCTGCTGCAACTGCGGTGGCTGTGCCTGGAAGGTCGACACGACCCGGTCGACCAGCTCGAGCAACCGGTATTCGCTTGGAAATAGGCCGCGTGGGTGACGCGAAAGCCGTCGCGGGGTCTCGCGCTCGTCTATGACAGCCATCGGTCGACGAGGTCGGCCCACCGTCGGGAGATGGTCTTCTCCATCTCGTCGCATCTGCGTCGCGTGTGCACGTCGTCAGACTCGATCTCGCCGATCGCCGACCGCGCCAGTTCGTCGACCTGCTCGCGCTCCAGTCCGAATTCAAGCAGGATCCCGAGATCGTAGTCGGTGTCAAGCTCGTCGGGCAGCGACGAGCCGGCGAGCAGCACCGCTGCGTTTTCCTCGCCGACCGCCAGCAGCGTGGCGACCAGGCTGGATTTTTCGACTTTCACGAAGCGTGGTCACACCGGCCGGCGAATCGACAGTTCGATTCCGTTGTCGCGCATGACGCTGCGGCATTGCTCGGGCGTGTAGTCAAAGTTCTGAAGGTCTTTGATGTAGGAGGCAGGTTCCGCGAGACCTTCGACGTGCGGGTAGTCAGACCCCATGATGATGCGATTCTCACCCAGCAGCTTCAGCAGGCTGTCGAGTTCGTCCTCGTAGAACGGCGACACCCAGACGTGGCGTTTGAAGGTCTCCCTGGGGTCTTCCTGGTAGATGAACGGAATCTGGCCGAAAGACTTGGTCAGCTTTTCGAAGAGGTGGAACACCCAGGTTGAGCCGCTCTCGATGGCCGCCATCCGCAGGTTGGGGAACCTCAGGAAAAGGCCGTTGTGCAGGTGGTTGGCGAAGGTGTCCTGGATAGGTTCCCCGGAGAACAGTGACCGGAAGCCAAGCAGCGCCTGAAACGACATCATGTAGTCCGGTTCGCCCCACGCCGGCATGAACTTCGAGTAGTAGGTCTCACCCGAGTGATAACAGACGGTGATGCCTGAATCGTTGGCCAACCGCCAGAAGTCGTCGAACATAGGGTCGCCGGGCGCTCGCATGCCGACATCGGTGGTGATGGGTCCGGGGATCATGACGATGAAGCGGGCATCATGCTCCAGCGCCCACTTGAGTTCGCGCACCGCGTTGTCGGGTTTGCACAGCGTGATGTAGGGAGCGCCGAAAATGCGCTCCTTATAGGCGAATCCCCAGTCCTCTTCCATCCAGCGGTTGAACGCGCGGAACGTCGCCACCGCGGCGTCCAGGTCGGGCAGCAGCGCCTGCTCCATCCCGACACCCAGAGTCGGCAGCATGATGCAGCCCTGCATGCCCTGTTCGTCCATCAGCGCCAACCGTGCGTCGCGGTCCCGGTACGCGGGCGGGATCGGTTCCAGGTCGCCGAACAGGGCGTTGAGGTCCGCGCCTTTCGGGTTGCGGCCCCGGAAGTACTCGTCGAGCGCACCCGGTTTGCCGACCGGGTCGAAGGTCGGATTCGGGATGAACCTGTTCACCCTTCCCCCGACGATCAGACGCTGTTTGCCGTCGAGTTGCGCCCACTGGATGGCGCGTTTCTTGTACTGCGGCTCGATGTGGCGGGTGAACGCGTCCAGGGCCTCGTAGTAGTGGTTGTCACAGTCGAAGAACTTGAACGGGAACTGAGTCGTCATCGCGGCCGTGTCCTTTCTGTCGCGCCAACACCCGAAGGGTAGAACGACGTTTCACCTTTTACAAGCCAAAGACTGGCTTGTGACAGCGGTAAGAGCATCACTATCGAGAACATTGTTCTGCATAGGCGCCGGGTGCGGCCTATTTGCGCGGCAGGCCGAGGATCATCGACGCGATGACGGTCAGCTGGATCTCCGCCGTGCCGCCGCCGATGAGTTCGGAAGGCATGTCGAAGTACGGCCCGATCACGGTCGGATCGGAGTCCTCCAATATCGCGACACGTCCGGTCAAGCCCAGCGTTGCGGTCCACGCGCGGCGCAGCAGCATCACCATCGCGTACTTGGCGATGCTCGAGGTGGGGCCCGCGACCTGTCCTTCCATCAGCCGCAGGGTTTCGCGCAGCACCATGGCCTTGATAGCGGTCGTGTGGGCCTCGACGTCGCCGATCGCCTGCAGCGCCGCGTCCCGGTCGGGGCCGTCGATTGCCGCCACGCGCCGAAGTGCGCCGGTGCGATCGATATTGACGTAGTTTCCGATGGCGGTGCGTTCGACCGCCATGGTCGCCACGGCCAGATCCCAGCCGTCGCCTGGCCTTCCGACCAGCATGTCGTCGGGAACGAACACGTCGGTGAAGAAGACCTCGTTGAAGTCGAACCGTCCACTGGCCTGCTTGATCGGTGAGACGGTGATGCCGGTCGACGTCATGTCGATAAGGAAGTAGCTGATCCCGCGGTGCTTTGGCGCGTCCGGGTCGGTGCGCGCCAACAGCGCCCCGAACTGCGCGCGGTCAGCCTGCGAGGTCCAGATCTTGTGCCCGTTGATCAGCCATCCCCCGTCGACCTTGACTGCACGGGTGCTCAGTGACGCCAGGTCCGAACCCGCGCCCGGTTCGCTGAACAACTGGCACCACCTTTGGGTGCCACGCAGGATCGGCCACACGAACCGCTCGCGCTGCAGGTCGGACCCTCGCTCGAGAATCGTCGGGAAGATCCACTCCGCGATGCCCAGCGAGGGCCTGGTCAATTCGGGACGCTTGTCGAATTCCTCGGCAATGATCACTTGCTGCACCGCCGAGGCGCCGAGGCCCCCCGGGGCGGGCAGATGCGGCGCGACCAGACCCGCCTCGGCCAGCAGGTCCCGTTGCGTCCCGAAAGCCAGGCCGGGGGCCCGCGGGTCATCCGTGGGATTCTCGTTGCGCAGCGCCAGCGCCCGGTCAAGTGTTGCCGCCACCCGGGCCCGGAACTCGGATTCGACATCGCCCAGATTGACTGCGGTAGAACGCTTCAGCGTGCGGGCCAGCTCGCCGACTTCGCGACTCCAGTGCGTCGTCGTCCCCAGCGACGCGGCCAGGCTGATGGCGCGGCGCCAGTACAGGTGCATGTCGTGTTCCCACGTGTAGCCGATCGCACCGAACATCAGCAGCGCGTCGAGCGCCAAGTCAGGGCCGCGACCCACCGCCATCAGGGCGGCCGACGCCGCGGCCAACCGGTGCTGCTCGACGGATTCGTCGACGGCGCGCACCGCATCCCAGGCGGACGCCGCCGCTAACTCGGCGTTCACCAGGAGCACCGCGGCCTTGTGCTGCAGGGCCTGGAACGCGCCGACCGGTTTGCCGAACTGTTCGCGAGAGCGAATGTAGTCCACGGCCGCCTCGACGCATCGGCGCACCGTCCCGGCCGCCGCGGACGCCGCGAGGGCCACCACGATGCAGCGGGTCCGCTCGGTGGAAATACCGGACAACACCGAACTCGCCGGGACGAAGTGGTCGGCGAGGTGCAGCACGCCCGCATCGGTGCACAGGTCGGTGCCCTTTTGCTGTTCGATCGTGAGGCCCAAACCTTGTGAAAGTGCGTCCAGCACAAACCAGAGTTCTACGCCGCTGTCGGAGTGTGCGGCCAGTAGGATGCGTTGCGCTGCAAGGATACCCAGCGTCGTGCCGGACGAGCCCCGCAGATACCAACCGTCACCGTGCCGGACGGCGTGCACAGCGGAATGCTCGGGCAGCACGACGGCCGCGGTCGCGCCGGCAGCCAGATCGGCCATCAGCGCTGCCGCCGACGCGTCGGCCAAAGCCGCCACGGCGCTTGTCGTCGCGGTGCTCAACAACGGCCCCGGCAACAACGCCGCGGCGGCAGCCTCGACGACGCAGGCCATGTCGGCCAGCGTGCCGCCCTGGCCACCGGCATCCTCGGGCACATGTACCGCATGAAAGCCGTGTGCGGTGAATTCCTGCCACCAGGAGGGCAATTCACCGGCCGCGATGGAGTCGAACGCCGCCCGGGTCTTGTCTATCGGCGCATGGTGGGCCGCGAACTGACTGACCGCATCGACCAGCTGCTCCTGTTCGGTCGTGATCGCCAAGACCATAGGTGCGTCAGCTTTCCAGGCCGAGGATGCGTGCGGCATTGCCGTAGAGGAACTTTGGCCACACCTCGTCCTTCAGCGGCACATTGGGTAGCTCGCTGAATATCCGTTCCAGTGACAAACCCATCGGGAAGTAGCCGGCGTAGAGGATCTTGTCCGCACCGCGCGAGTTCGCGTAGTCGATGATGGCCTTCGGGTAGTACTTGGGCGCGAAGGCAGATGTGGAGTAGTACAGGTTGGGCCACTTCAGCATCAGCTTGACCGCGAGATCCTCCCAGGGTTCGCAGCCGTGCCGGGTGACGAACACCAGATCAGGAAAGTCGAACATCACGATGTCGATACGTGAAACCTCCTGCGGCTGGAAAGGAATCCGCGGACCGGGGACGCCGGCACAGACGAAGATCGGAATGCCCAGTTCGACGCAGGTGGCGTAGATCGGGTACATCTTCGGGTCGTCGATGGGGACCTGCGGAAAGGTGCCGGCCGGAAACACCGACGTCGCGCGGATACCGAACTGCTCGAACTCGCGGCGGATAGCGTTGACCGACCCCATCACGTCGTTCGGGTCCGTCACCGCCCCGGAGGGGATAAAGCGGCCCGGGAACGTTTTGAGTGCCAGCTGTGCGGAGTCCTCCCCGACCCCGATCATGGCCTTCTCGATCCCGAACCGATCCATCTGCTGAATCAACAGCGACACCGGGTCGTCGGTCGGCAGTCCCTTGGGCACATCCTTGAACATGTACTCGACGGGGAACTCGAAATTCTCCTTGGACTCACGGTCCTTCGTCTGCTTGCGGATGAAGTCATACTGAGCGGAGCCCTCGTGGGGGAATCCGATCATGGTGTCAATCACCGGCAGACCGACAGGTCCGGCCATGGCGTCCTCCGATCAGGCGCGAACATGAAACGGATACCGTCGCCGCCCTGGACAACGTTGAAACGGGGTTCTACCACTGTCAAGGTCACGCGACGGCACTAGCTGGGATAACACTGTACACACCGGCCGGTTGTCGTATTATCGTGGCAGTTACCAAGAAGAACGTTCTCAGCGCATACCGATCCTCGCTGGAGGTCGCATCGTCAACACGGCAGTTTCCGCCGCCCCGCCGCCACGGGAGGCGTCGCGCGGACGCCCCCGGATCGACCGGGCCGAATCGGCCGTCGTTCCGTTGGCGGATATGACCAGCGGTCAACTGATACGGCGAGCCAAGGTCATCGAAGAGGTGACCGACCTGATCGCCGACGTCGGCGCCGAGGCGGTGCAGATGCGCGACGTGGCCCAGCGTTCGGGAGTGGCTCTGGCCACCGTCTATCGCTACTTCAGCTCTAAGGAACACCTCTTGGCGGCGGCGCTGGAGGACTGGCAGAAGCGCCTGACCCGACGCATTCTGGCCGCCGGTGGCCCGCCTGATCAGGACCCGCTGTCCGGCATCCTGGACTACTTGCGGCGCGCCCTACGCGCCTTTCATCGCAACCCCGAGATGACCGCCTTGATGCTTCAGATGATGACGTCCACCGATCCCGAGGCGAAAGCGACGATCGACCAGATGGATCGCACGAACGTCGAGATGTTCAATCGCCTGCTCGATGGAATTGCGCCGGAAGAGATTTCCAATGTCAGTTTCGGTCTCAACGCCGCGCTGACCGGTGCGCTCACCGGGTTACTCACCGGCAGGCTGACTTTGGAGGAATCGCTGAGCCATGTCGAGTGGGTTGCGCGTGTCCTGCTCGGTGAAGGACAACCGCGCGCGCGTACGCCCTAGCGTGGATGCTGTTCTGCAGTCGGGGTTTCGTGCGGGCGCGGCTGGTAGCGGGAGACGTCGGGCACTTCGCCGGCAGTGAGCCAGCCGCCACCATCAACGACGACGATCGCGCCGGTGATGTACGAGGCGGCGTCGCTGGCCAGGAACAAGACGGCCTGGGCCACCTCAGTGGTTGACCCGGCCCGCTGCAACGGAATTTGCGGCATGTCCTGCAAGTCGTCGCCGGCGATGCGCATGACGCCTTCGGTTCCCGACATCGCGCCCGGGGCAACGACATTGACCCGCACCCCGTCGGCGCCCCACTCGATCGCACACGCCCGAGTCAGCGCATCCACGCCCGCCTTGGCCGACACGACGTGAGCCTGCAGCGCCATGCCGCGGTACTGGGTGGCCGCACTGATGTTCACCACCGCCCCGCCATGCTCACGCAGCCAGGCTTCATACGCCGCCTTCGAGACGTTGAACGTCCCCAGCAGATCGATGTCGACGACCGCTTTGAATCCGTTGGCGCTCAATCCCGAAATGGGCGCCGGAAAGTTGCCGGCGGCATTGTTGACAACAATGTCAAGCCGACCGAAATGGTGCAGCACCGCCTCGACCGTGGCCGTGACGTCGTCGGGCCGGCGCACATCGCAGACACCGTAGATCGCGTCGATACCCTCGGCGCGCAACGCCGCGACCGCCGCCACCAGGTTCGGTTCTTTTCGGCTGCAGATCGCGATGCGGGCGCCATGAGCACCAAACACCCGCGCGACTTCCAGGCCCAGGCCGGTCGCACCGCCGGTCACCAGCGTGACCTTCCCCTCGAGCAGATCGGCCCGGAACGGACTCGCTGGCGTGTTCAGCATGCCGTGGGCCGCCCCACTGCCCCACAGGCAGCGGACTTTCCGGCGTCGTCGCATCGTGGACCGAGACCGCGGGACAACCGACTCACCGCGTCACTAGAACACATTCGGGAAACGAACAACAAGCCTGGCGCGCGGCTTTGCCGGATGGCGAATCTAGATCATGGCGGCTGCACCGACGGCGGTGGCCGTGAGCGTGGCGATGAGTCGGTCTTCGTCGGTGTCGATGTCGCCGTGCAGCCAGGCGATGATGAGGTCGGTTGTTCCGGCGACCAGCGCCTGCGCCGCCAGTACCCGATCGACGGATGCCTTCGGGCGTCCGGTGAAGGGCATGGCATGGGCGGCCATGTGCTCGCTGAACTCATGCACCGCACGTTGCTGGCGTTCCCGCAGCCGCGGGAAACCCGGACACTCCATATACAGGCGTGCATCGGCGGGGTCGGACGCCAGGGTGCGCACGACAGTGCGCAGGGTCTCCTCGATGCGGTCGGCGCGCGGGGTCGTGGTCAGCACCGTCTCCATCTTGGTCCACAACCGGCCGAACAGGTCATCGGCGCACGCATCGAGCAGGTCGTCCTTGGTGGCGAACTCGGCGTAGAAGTACCGCTTGCTCAGGCTCGCGCGCTGGCATGCCAAATCGACGGTCAGCGGGGCCACGCCGGCGTCGGCGATGAGCGCGCGGGCGGCGTCCAGCAGACGGATGCGGCGGTCCCGCGAACGTTGTTCGGGGCTGAGTCCGCCGTAGCTGCGGCCCGCGACGGTCATAACAACATCTTGACCCATCCGTGGTGCGATCCATATTCTGGAACGGTAGTGTTCCAGATTTTCCGGGTTGCCGCATCGCGCTCCCGACCTGTACGCGAGGAGCGCCGATGAGTACCCGGATCATGGACGAGGCCGCGCGGCTACTGGCCCAGCCCGAGGCCTACACCGACGAGAAGCACCTGCACGAGGCGCTGGCGCACCTGCGCGCCAGCGCTCCGGTGTCCTGGGTCGAGGTCAAGGGCTACCGGCCGTTCTGGGCGATCACCAAGCACGCCGACGTGATGGACATCGAGCGGCAGAATGACCTGTTCACCAACGACCCGCGCCCGCTACTGATGATCGCCGAGGCCGACGACGTGCTGCGCGCACAAATGGAGGCTGGCATCGGCCTGCGCACGCTGATCCACATGGACGACCCGCACCACCGCGACATGCGCAAGATCGGCGCCGACTGGTTCCGCCCCAAAGCGATGCGGGACCTGAAGGCCCGCTGCGACGAGCTGGCCAAGATCTACGTCGACAAGATGGTCGAGTTGGGACCGGAGTGCGACTTCGCCCAGGAGATCGCGGTCAACTACCCGCTCTATGTGATCCTGTCGCTGCTGGGCTTGCCGGAGTCGGACTTCCCGCGGATGCTCAAGCTCACCCAGGAGATGTTCGGCGGCGACGACACCGAGTTCCAGCGCGGAAACTCCACCGAGGACATGCTGGCCGTGCTGCTGGACTTCTTCAACTACTTCGCGGCGCTGACCGCGTCGCGCCGCGAGCACCCGACCGAGGACCTGGCCTCGGCGATCGCCAACGCCACGATCAACGGCGAGCCGCTGTCGGACATGGACACCACGTCGTACTACGTGATCGTGGCCAGCGCGGGCCACGACACCACCAGCGCCGGGATCGCCGGCGGCATGCTGGCGCTGGTGGAGAACCCCGGCGAGCTGGCCCGACTGCAGAATGACATGAGCCTGATGGGCACCGCGGTGGAGGAGATGATCCGCTGCGTGGTGCCGGTCAAAGAGTTCATGCGCACCGCGCAGGCCGACACCGAGGTGCGCGGGGTGCCGATCGCCAAAGGCGAGTCGGTGCTGCTGTCCTATGTGTCGGCCAACCGCGACGAGGAGGTGTTCGAGGATCCGTTCCGTTTCGACGCCGCCCGGGATCCCAACAAGCACTTGTCGTTCGGGTACGGCGTGCACTTCTGCCTGGGCGCCGCACTGGCACGGATGGAGATGAACAGCTTCTTCTCGGAGCTGGTGCCCCGGATCAAGTCGATCGAGCTGGCCGGTGAGCCGGAGCTGATGGCCACGACCTTCGTCGGTGGTCTCAAGCACCTGCCGATCCGCTACTCGTTGAAGTGACCGGCGGCCGGCCCGCTATCTCACGTCGTCGGCCAGCTACGCGGGCCTGCTGCTCGCTTTCGACGGACGGCCCGGAGCCCGGTAACGGCTTGCCGGCGACTTCCGGTGTGAACAACAAGGTGACCGCGCCCACCACGCCTCCGGCGATCAGCATGTAGGCCGGCACCATCACATTGCCGGTGCCGGATATCAGTGCTTGAGCAATCAGCGGGGTGGTACCGCCCACCGCAGAGAGCGAGATGTTGTACGCGATGGCTCGAATCGATCGAAGAAGCGTCGCGCCAGCCCCGGTTGTCTGCGCATGGTCGCAGTTAACCACCCGCTGCCGCCCACGACCAAGAACCCAGCCGTAGACCGGTAAGGGCAGTGCTTCGCCGTCTCTTCCTCAGCGATGGGTTTAATGGGATTCTGATGCAGAAATTGCTTGTCTTCGCGCAGTGCTCTTATCGGTCAGCAGCGGTGGTTGAGGGGTGTGATGAAGGTCATCAGTTTCGAGGAGCACTACAAGCTTCCGGCCATATCGGAAGCGAACACGAACGAAGCATTGACGTTCGGGATCGACATGCTGAAGAAGACGGGATTGGGGGATACGGACGCGCAAGGCGAGTGGCCAGCCGGCATCTGTGATTTGGGGGAGGGGCGGATCGCTGCCATGGATGCCGCCGGTATCGAGATGCAGATTCTCTCGCACACCGTCCCGGGACCAGAGACCGTCGAGCCGTCGCTGGCGGTCGAGCTGGCCGGCCGGGCCAACGACGCTGTAGCAGCTGCCGTCGCCAAATACCCTGACCGGTTTCGCGGTTTTGCCACCCTGCCCATGCGCGACCCTGCGGCTGCAGCGCGTGAGCTCGAGCGCACCGTACGCGAGCGGGGCTTTGTGGGCGCGCTGATCAACGGCCACGTCAACGGCCGCTACCTAGACGACAAGTTCTTTTGGCCGGTGTTCGAATGCGCCGAAACACTCGGTGTGCCAATCTATTTGCACCCTACCGTGCCGCCGCAGTCGCTGATCGATGCCTATTACAGCGGCTTTGACCCGCTTGTCTCGGCGAAATTGTCAACTGCGGGGGCCGGCTGGCACGTCGACACCGGGATCCACTGCCTCCGGCTGATCCTGGGTGGGCTGTTCGACCGGTTCCCCGGGCTGCAGATCATCGTGGGTCATCAGTTCGAAGCCCTGAGCTGGATGGCGTGGCGCGCGGACTACTCGTTTCCGGTCAGCGAGACCGGCCTCAAACGCACCATCAAGGAATACCTTCGGGAAAACTTCTACGGCGGCATTCTGGCCGGCGAATACGCCAACCAGACTCCTGGCGCCGTCGATAGCAGTTGGAGTTCTTTCTTTCAACGCCTATCAGGCCATGGTCAACGTAATCGGCGTCGACCGCATCGTTTTCACCACCGACTATCCCTACGGCAACATCAAAGCTGCGCGCCAGTTCTTCGATAAGATGCCCATCAACCCCACCGTTAAGGAAAAAATCGCTCATCTCAATGCCGAGCGCCTGCTCGGGCTCTAACAGCCGTGCCAGCCGCAGCATGATCTAGCGGCCTTTCAGCACCGCGGTAAGCATCGGGGCGCGAGGCCTTTCGGCATCTGCGGGGCTTACCGGGATCGGATCATGCGGGATACCGGACAGCAGCCCTGATCATGCAGAGGGCGGCATGGCGCCGGCCAGACCAAGCATCAACGCGATCCCCGGCAACAGGTTGGTCACCTGGTGCGCGACGATGCTGGCCAACAGACCACCGGAATACAACCGCGCCAGGGCGATCGGGATGGCTACGACGACGAGCAGCGGGGCTCGGGTGAACTCGAAATGGGCAAGCGCGAACACCACGGTGGTGACCACCAGCGCGACCCACTGCCCCCAGCGCCGGTCAAGTGCTCCCCAGAGCAGCCCGCGATAGACGATCTCTTCGCACAGCGGCGCGACCAACACCACGATGAGAAACACGGCCACCGCCCATGGCCAGGAGGAACGGACGCCGCCGAAGATCTTACCTACGGCGGAATTTGCTCCTGGCCCGACGATTGAGGTGTAAACCAGCGCAGCCGGGATCGAGACCAACAGCCCCCCGAAACCGCATATCAGTCCTATCCTCAGCCCGCGCCACGACCAGTACAGCCGCAGATCGGCGCGCGGGCCGTTACCGCGCCACTTCGTAATGAGCATGGCCAGCCCGGCCGCGATCACCGTCGGGACGGCTACCGCCAGTGCAAGCGTCCCGGCAGCAGGAGGACGGGCAGCCCTGAAGACGGCTCCGAATGAGGCCGAGGTGAGCAGAAAGACCAGCTCGACCACAAGGAAGGCGCCCAGACCCCAGCGGTGAGCCCGCGGGGTCGAATCGAAAACCTGTGCCGGGCGCGGGCCGTCTGACGGCTCTGGCGCCATGGTCTCATCGGTCGGCTCGGCGTCCACGGCCCTGACGCTACCGCACGTCCACCAGCGGGCTTGCCTGACGGGAATCTCGGTGACATCGGCTTGCTCGCAAGCAATTTCGATGGAGCCGACGCGTGCCGCGATCTTCGAGCGACCGTTGTGCACTCGCGCGTCGATCAAACGGCGTCGCCGAGAAGCGGCTCCCGGGGACGCCGCCGGAATTCATTTGCCCTTCAAGCTGCCGATCCGAAGCGATGAGTCCGTGGATCTGACCGGCGGGTTGTCCTTCTCCAGGTTCTCGACGTAGCGTCTGGGTTCACGATCTTTGATCGGCAAACCTTTGGTAGTGGGATGCTGAGTCATGAACTCGCTGTACTGGCGCCCGAGCGCTTCGCGAAGACCGACGGGGGCATGGCGCCGGAAATCCGACAGCCCTTGCCGTTCCTCTTCGCTCATGTGATCGTCGTTGGCCAGTCGGGCGCGGCCGACTGCCGCCCACCACGGATCACTGCCGACCGGTGCCGTGTTGGCGGCGTGCACGGCGTCGCGAATGTCGTTGTGATCACCGATGGCATCAAGCGTCTCGCCTTCGGCATCGTCGGTGCCCCGCTTCAGCAGCTGTGGGTAGAAGATCTTCTCTTCGATGTAGGCGTGTACATCGAGCTTGTCGGCGAGCGGACGCCACACCCGCTTGAGGGCGGCGTAGTTGACAGGCATCTGCGCCTGCACATAGTCCAGTTTGGCGAACTGTTCGCGGAACCATTCGTGGTCAGCGAGGATCAACATGGTGATATCGACCATTCCAACCCCCCGCATCTGCGACCGCTACGCGTTGCGGCAATCGTGTCCCATGCCGGCAGAACCAGTCAACCCGCTCCATCGTGGCAGTGCGGGCCTGTGGAGTCCCAGCCACACCGCGCTTCATCGAGCGTGAATTCGTTACCGACAGCACTGTCTGCCACGTGCTGTTCGGCGAACCCGTTACCGTTGGCTGTACGGGCTGTCACTCGGAGGATGCGCATTGTTTTCCTGCTGGTTACCGCCGAGCGGATTGGGTCTGCGAGCCTTGACCAACGATCCGGGACGGAGAAGTCGCCGCGACTCGAGAAAGGGCGACCGTGACAGAACACTTGCGCGCTTACAACAGTCTGTGGCAGGTCCGCAGTGACTCGTGGTGCCGATTGGAGGAAGCCGCTGATCGGCTGATGCGCCCGACCACTACGGGAGAGTTGAAAGAAAAATACGTGAGCGCCTGCCAGGAATTACTGGCTCGCCTGAGCACACTAGAGCCCTACTGGGCCTATCCTGGCTCGCCCCAATTCGCAAGAGTTCAACGACTTTTTGCCGTCGGCAGCTATGACAAGTTCGCGCAAGAGGTTGGGCGGATCAACCGCGCGCTGACCACGGAGTCGTACCGCTCCGGGGACGTCGACAACGCCGGTGCCGATGACCTGGACATGTTTCCGTCTGATCCGCGTCAGCTCGAGCATCAACCGTCGACGCAGCGCGATCGTCCCTATTTCGAAGTGCTCGTCGTCGAAAAGATGACCGAAGACCAGGAACGGGCGCTGCGCAACGAGGTCCGCAAATGGCGACGCCCTGACGACGAATTCGTCTACGAGCTCGTGGTGGTGTCCAGCGGAGACGAGGCTCTCATTGCGGCACGGCTCAACGTCAACCTGCAGGCGGTGGTGATCCGGCGGCGCTTTTCGCACCAATCGACCCGGGACCTGTCGACCCTGGCGGAGTTCGTCGATACCGAGGTGTCGCACGAGTTGGCCGATCACCAATCACCCGAAGAACGCGCGCAGATCCTCGCGATTTCCCTGGCGAACCTGCGGCCCGAACTCGACCTCTACCTGATGACCGAGATCGAGGTGGAGGACATCGCCGGGCGGCTGGGCCAGTACTTCCGCAGGGTATTTCATGCTCGAGAAGGCATGCTCGAGCTTCACCTGTCGATCCTGCAGGGTGTTGCGGCGCGCTACCGCACCCCGTTCTTCAGCGCGCTCAAGGAGTACAGTCACCGGCCCACGGGTGTCTTTCACGCCCTGCCGATTTCGCAGGGTAAGTCGATCGTCAACTCGCACTGGATCAAAGACATGGTGGGCTTCTACGGCTTGGACGTGTTCATGGCCGAGACGTCGGCGACGTGCGGCGGTCTTGACTCACTGCTCGAGCCGACCGGGCCCCTGCGCGAAGCGCAACAGCTCGCTGCGCAAACCTACGGCTCGCGCCACACGTACTTCGTCACCAACGGAACATCGACGGCTAATAAAATCGTCACCCAGGCGTTGGTGGCGCCCGGCGACATCGTGCTGCTCGACCGCAACTGCCACCAGTCACATCACTACGGGATGATGCTTGCCGGCGCGAATGTCGTTTACCTGGATGCCTATCCGCTCAACGAGTATTCGATGTACGGTGCAGTGCCGTTGCGCGAGATCAAGTCGAAATTGTTGGCGCTGCGACGTGCCGGCAAGCTCCACCGCGTCAAGATGATGTCGTTGACCAACTGCACTTTCGACGGGATCGTCTACGACGTCGAGCGGGTCATGGAGGAGTGCCTCGCCATCAAGCCCGATCTGGTGTTCTTGTGGGACGAGGCCTGGTTCGCATTCGCCCGTTTTCACCCGGTTTATCGGACTCGCACCGCGATGGCGTCGGCACGGGCGTTGCGAGAGCGGCTGCAGGACCCGGACCACATCCGCCGCTTCGAGGAGTATCTGGCCTCCGACGCCGCCGATACACCCAGCGACGACGACCTTTTGGACCGTCGCCTCGTTCCCGACCCGGCAAGGGCCCGGGTCCGGGTGTATGCCACCCAGTCGACGCACAAAACACTGACCGCGCTGCGGCAGGGATCGATGATCCACGTCTTCGATCAGGACTTCGACCAGAAAGTCGCAGAGCCGTTCCACGAGGCCTACATGGCGCACACCTCGACCTCGCCCAACTACCAGATCCTCGCGTCGTTAGACCTCGGTCGCCGACAGGTAGCGCTGGAAGGCGTCGAGCTGGTGCAGCGGCAGATTGAAAACGCGATGCAGCTGCGCGACGCGATCGACAACCATCCCCTGCTCAGCAAGTACATGAGATGCCTTCGCACGTCGGATTTGATCCCGGAGCGCTTCCGGCCGTCGGCCATCGCCCAGCCGCTGCGCTCGGGGCTGCGCAACATGATGGCGGCCTGGGATCAGGACGAATTCGTTCTCGATCCGTCGAGAATCACCTTGTTCATCGGGCTCACCGGTTACGACGGAGACACGTTCAAACGCCAACAGCTGATGGACCGCTACGGAATCCAGATCAACAAGACGTCGCGCAACAGCGTGCTGTTCATGACCAATATCGGCACCACGCGCAGTTCCGTCGCTTTCCTGGTGGAAGTTCTTGTCAACATCGCCCGCGAGCTCGACCAAGACATCTCCGAGATGAGTCTCGGTGAGCGCGAACACTTCGAGCGGGCCGTTTACCGGCTTACCGAAATGCCTTTGCCCCTTCCCGATTTCAGCGGCTTTCATCCCGCGTTCCTGGATCACAGCGGAAGCGAGCCGACGCCCGAAGGGGATGTCCGTCGAGGGTTCTACCTCTCCTACGACGACACCAATTGCGAGTACCTTACCGGTGAGCAGATTGATGAACGGCTGGACGCGGGAGTCGACGTCGTGTCGGCGACTTACGTAACGCCCTACCCTCCGGGATTTCCGGTCTTGGTGCCCGGCCAGGTGTTCAGCCGCGGGATACTGCAGTTCATGCGCGATCTCGACACGCCCGAAATCCATGGGTACTTACCGAACTTCGGCTACCGCGTGTACACCGAGAAGGCCATCGAGCTGGTCGGTGGGTCTGCCGGGTTGGCGGCCAACGGTCACCGCACCGCGGCACGGACTGCCGCGCCCGAACCGCAAAAAACGCCGAAGAAGAAATCGGCGAAGCGCGCTGGATTCAACGGCGATCGAAACCTTCCCGAGGTCGGTCACGATGAGCTGCTCGGCCGGCCGCAGCCCGGCGCCGCGCTTACCGCGACCGCTGCAGCCGATCAGAGTGTCGCCGAGGTAAGTGAGCGGCGCCAATAAGGCATGGGCCGAAAGGCCGGCATACAGTTCGCTCGAGAAGCGCTGCGCTTGCCGTTCGCTTCGCCGGGTCGGCTGACGCGTGGCTGCGGGCGCATCGTGAGGCCGCCGGGGCGCGCAAGGCGGTGAGATGGCTGGACATGCGAGCCGCTCCGATCGACACAACGGGGCACCAACACGCAACTCGATCGGGTCGCTGTCAGGCTCGAGCAGGGTTTTGGTCAACGCGATCTATACCGTTGCGGCGCGACATCGGTGCAGAAATGATCAGTGAGTTTGCGCCAGAATGCCCCGCGACCTGTTCGAGCCTATGCCTCGGACTTCGCCACGGGGCTTCCTCTATTCCTGGGAAGGTAGCTCGTGAGCGTCCTTTCTACCGAGAAGGTCGCCCTGACCGCCCACCGCAGTGCGGGAATCGGGCCAAAACCGAGACGCCGCCGGATTTTGTCGCCCACGCTTCCGCTGGCCCTGCTCGGCTTCGCGCTGTTCGTCGGCTGCTGGTATCTGACTGTGGATGTGCTGGAGCTGCCACGGTTTCGTGGCATTCCCGGTCCAACCGAGGTGATCCGGGAATGGGTTAGCCCAAACCCCGCCTACGGTACGTCCATTTTCACCTTGTCCTACTACCAGCACATCTGGGCGAGCGTTCGGCGCGTCGCCATTGCCTTCACCGCGGCTCTGTGCACCGGGATCCCGCTCGGCCTGCTGCTGGGGTGGTCATCGCGATTTCGTCAGTACGCTTTTCCGGTCTTCGAGTTGATACGCCCCATCCCCATCCTGGCGTGGGTTCCCTTGGCAATGCTGATGATTCACACCAGGGAGGGCTCCGTGATCTTCCTGACTTACCTGGCGGCGTTCTATGCGGTCACGCTCAACACGGTGCTCGGAGTCCATTCGATCGATCAGAATCTGATCCGAGCGGCGCGCTGCCTGGGCGCCGGGCCCGGCACGGTGCTGCGCACCGTCGTGATTCCCGGATCGCTGCCCTACATCTTCACCGGTCTGCAGATCGGCATGGGAGTCGCCTGGTTCTCGCTCGTCGCGGGGGAGATGATCGCGGGCCAGTTCGGTCTCGGTTACCTGATCAATGCCTCGTACACGACGACCCGCTACCCGACGATCGTTATTGCGATGATCACGCTCGGCGTGGTCGGTTTTGCCAGCAGCGCCTTGATTCGTCTCCTCGGCAGCCGCTTGATGGCGTACCGGGCGCGAAGCATCGAATCATGAGCGGGGGCAACCTTGTCCTCGACGGTGTGGGCAAGGCATATCGGACGGCGGGTGCTCCGGTGGTAGCGGTGGAGGATTTCAGCCTCGACATCGCCGCCGGCGAACTGCATGTCATTGTTGGACCGTCCGGGTGCGGGAAGAGCACCCTGCTCGGGGCGGTCGCCGGGTTCACCGATATCACATCCGGTCGGATCGACTTGGACGGGCGGCTGCTGTGCGGCCCAGGGCAGCCCACCGCCGGGATCGGTCGCGACCGACTCGTGGTCTTTCAGGACAGCACCCTCTTCCCATGGTTCACCGTCGCCGACAACGTCGGATACGGCCTGGTCGCGCAGCGGCGCATCAGCCGCTCCGACGCAGCGGGCATCGCGCGTGAACGTCTGCGGGCGGTCGGGCTCGCCGATATAGCCGACAGCTACCCGGGGGAGCTGTCCAGCGGCCTACAGCGGCGCGTCGAGATCGTGCGTGCGCTTGTGCTGGATCCGGCTGTGCTTTTGCTCGACGAGCCGTTTCGGGGCATGGACGCGATCTCGCGTGCCGCGATGCACGATGCACTGTTGCACATCTACGACAAAGCAGCGGTCACAGTGCTTTTCATCACCCACGACATCGAGGAAGCCGTCTATCTGGGTAGTCGTGTCACCGTTATGATGACCCACCCCGGTCGAGTCAAGACCACGATCGACATCCCCCTTGATCGTCCTAGGGACCGCGGGATCATCACCGCACCCCACTTCCGCCACGTCGTCGGCGAAGTGTCCGAAGCGGTCCGCGACGAAGCCAGACGCGCGTTCGACGCGGGCGAGCGGGAGATGGTGCGATGACAACGCTGTTCAAGCGCACCGACAACATGGACACGACGGCCCTGAGGCGCGGTGCGATCGGTATCGCCGTCTTCGCATTGGCCTGGGAGCTGGCCACCCGACTCGACGATTGGATCGGCATCCGCGTCCCGTTGGTCGCTCAGCTGCCACCTCCGTCAGCAGTCGTCGCCGACTTCGGAAAACTTGCTACCAGCCCGGGGTACTGGAACAGCTGGTCGTTGTCCTTCCAACGAGTGCTGGCCGGTTTCGCGGTGGCGTTGGTGCTAGGGGGCACATTAGGGCTGTTGATGGCAACCCGTCCGTGGTTCAAACGCGTGGTGTTTCCGGTGTTCGAATCACTGCGGCCGATCCCGCCACTTGCCTGGGTGCCGATCGCAATCATCTTCTGGCCGACCCAGGAACTGTCCATCACTTTCGTGACCTTCCTCGGCGCGCTGTTCCCGATCGTGCTGAACACCGTTGGTGGTGCTGAAGAGATCGACCGCCGCCACGTGCTCGCCGCGCGGTCGATGGGGGCGAGCCGGGCATATGTTTTCCGGCGAGTCCTTTTGCCTGCGCTGTTGCCGTCGCTGGTGACCGGGGCGGCGGTCGGCGTAGGCATCACCTGGGAGGTCGTTGTGGCCGCCGAACTGATCTCCGGCGGCGGCCAGCAGTCCGGCGACGGCGGTTTGGGCTTCCTCGTGTGGAACGCGTATCAGGGCAACGACTTACCCCGGGTCGTCGTGGCGATGATCAGTCTTGGCATCGCTGGTTACCTGTCCAGCGGACTGGTGCGGGCTTTGGGGAATCGGTTGATGCCGTGGCGGCGCGTGGCGTCATGACCGGCAGCCGGGCTGGAGCGGTGCTATTCGATCACGTCTCCTTTCACGTCCAAAAGGGCCGTAAGGACGTGAAACTGGTTGACGACTGCTCGTTTCACCTCGCGCCCGGTGAGATCGTGGCCATGATCGGACCCTCGGGCGGCGGCAAAACCACGATCGGTTACCTGCTGGCCGGTTACCACCGGCCCACTAGCGGCCTGATCACAGTTGACGGCCGCGAGGTGAACGGACCTTCGGCCGAACGGCTGCTGTTGTTCCAAGAGAACGCATTGATGCCATGGCTGACGACGCTCGAGAACGTCATGTTCGGACCGCGGGCACGCGGCGAGGACGGCCCGGAGGCGCGGTGGCGCGCGGACGCCATCCTGGCCCGCGTGGGACTCGCCGACTTCGGCAACCGGTATCCCGGCGAACTGTCCGGTGGCATGCGCCGGCGCGCTGAATTGGCCAGGGCCCTGATCAACGAACCCACCGTTTTGGTACTCGACGAGCCGTTTCGCGGCCTAGATGCGATGACCCGCGAACTGATGCAGGAGTACACCGCCGAACTCCTTGCGGAACAACGACGGACGGTCTTGTTCGTCACCACAGATGTCGACGAGGCGGTGCTGCTTGCCGACCGCTTGCTGGTCATGACCGAACGACCCGCCAGGGTGCGCGAGGAGTTCTCCATCGAGCTGGCCCATCCCCGTCGGCGCGCGGATCTCCTGCTCGACGATCAGCTGCAGCACATCAAAGACCGCGCCATGGACTTACTGCGACCACCCGGAACAACAGACATCGCGGCGATGAACTGATCGACACTCCAACACCTTTGACGACAGAAAGATGCCGATGGGACTGAAAAAGACACTCGTTGTCGCGCTGACGACGGTGCTGACCGTTGCGGGCTGCGCCGCGGTCGGCAACATCGGGGGAAACGATGTCGGGCCGGCAGGCGGCGCCGTGCACCTCACCGTCGGATACCAGCCGTACTACACCGAATCCTGGTCGGGATTAGTGCTGCGGGGCAAGGAATTCTGGAAGAAATACCTCCCCAAAGGCTCGACCGTCGACTTCCAGGTTGGCCTGCAGGGGTCGATCATCGTGAGCCAGATGCTGGCCGGGAAGCAACAGATCGGCTACGCGGGCGACATGCCGGCGATCGTCGGCGCAAGCAAACGAAGCACCAGAGATCTGCGGATCTTCGCGACGCTCGGGCTCTCACAAGACCAGTGCGGAGTCTTCCTCACCCGACCCGATGCGCCGACCTTTGCCAGCCAGCGTGACGCCCTCGCCTGGTTCAACGGCAAGACCGTCGCGACCCCGCAGGGGAGTTGCGCCGACCGCATCGCCCAAGCCACGTTCGATGCGCTGGGCGTCAAGCCGGACGCCTACCTGAACCAGAGCATCGAAGTGATCACCTCCAGCTTCCAGAACCACACCATCGATGCCGCAGCCATCTGGGAACCCACCGCGTCGAAACTGGTCAACGCCGGGCTGGCCAAGCGCGTTGCCAGCGGCGC
Organism: uncultured Actinomycetota bacterium; assembly: GCA_963848535.1. Lineage (GTDB taxonomy): Bacteria > Actinomycetota > Actinomycetes > Mycobacteriales > Mycobacteriaceae > Mycobacterium. The sequence continues at coordinate 177,410 of CAWKEM010000001.1, read as the reverse complement.
ACTGGCCGACCAGCACGACGGCGCATTCCTGGTGATGGACAAGGAGTTCACCGACAAACATCCCGACGTTGCCAAAGGCTGGCTGAACGCAGAACTGGACGCTCAGCGTTTTCTCGCCGACCCGGCGAATACCGATGAGATCGTGCGCATGGCACAGAGTCAGACCGAGGGCTTCTCAGCCAACGACCTCCGCGACGCGCTCTACCGTAAATGGCTTGTCGACCAGGGCGGTAACAGCGAGGGGATCCGCCTGCGCCTCCCCTTCGTTCCCACCGGTGAGAGTGCCGACCTGACCAACACGGGCGCCGCGTTCTTGTACCGCATCAAAGCAATACCCGCCGCTACGTTGCCCGAGGGAGCGGTCCTACCGGACATGGCCGGCGCGGTGCTGCGTGACGCGGGAATCAACACAACCGTTGGTGTGGGATTAGTTCGAGCGCAATAGGGCACACCCGGGGGTGAACCACCATCTTCCCTGTCGTAATCGCGTTCGGGTGGCGTGGATCCCTACTTGGCACCCTGTGGTGATGCCGCCACCGCCTGTGCAGTCGTGGCCCCGTTATGGCGACGGCCGACATAGGCTTCGGCACGCATCCGTTCCACCATGTGCGGGTGGTGCAGTTCGAAAGCCGGCCGCTCCGAACGGATTCGGGGCAGTTCGGTGAAGTTGTGCCGCGGCGGCGGGCAGCTCGTGGCCCATTCCAGCGAGTTGCCGTGGCCCCACGGGTCGTCAACCAATACCGGTTCGCCGTAGCGCCAGCTCTTGAAGACGTTCCACACGAACGGCAGAACCGAGGCGCCAAGGATGAAGGCCCCAATGGTGGAGATGAAGTTGAGCGTTTGGAACCCGTCGGTGGGCAGGTAGTCGGCGTAGCGGCGCGGCATCCCCGAGTTACCCAACCAATGCTGGACCAGGAATGTGCTGTGGAAGCCGATGAGGGTCAGCCAGAAGTGCAGTTTGCCCAACCGCTCGTCGAGCAGGCGTCCGGTCATCTTCGGGAACCAGAAATAGATGCCCGCGTAGGTGGCGAACACGATCGTGCCGAACAGCGTGTAATGGAAATGGGCCACAACGAAATAGGTATCGCTGATATGGAAATCCATCGGCGGGCTGGCCAGCAGCACACCGGTGAGCCCGCCGAGCAGGAACGTGATCAGGAAGCCGAGCGAGAACAGCATCGGTGTTTCGAAGGTCAACTGGCCGCGCCACATGGTGCCGATCCAGTTGAAGAACTTGATCCCGGTCGGCACCGCGATCAGGAACGTCATGAACGAAAAGAAGGGCAACAGCACGGCGCCGGTGGCATACATGTGGTGGGCCCACACCGCCACCGACAGCGCGGCGATCGACAGTGTCGCGTAGACCAGCGTGGAGTAGCCGAAGATGGGCTTGCGGGAAAAGACCGGAATGATCTCGGACACGATGCCGAAGAACGGCAGCGCGATGACGTACACCTCGGGATGCCCGAAGAACCAGAACAAATGCTGAAACAGGATCACCCCGCCGTTGGACGCGTCGTAGATGTGTGCACCGAAGCGGCGGTCGGCTTCAAGGCCGAACAGCGCTGCGGTCAACAGCGGAAAGACGATCAGGACAAGGACGCTGGTGACCAGGATGTTCCAGGTGAAGATCGGCATCCGGAACATGGTCATGCCCGGGGCCCGGAGGCACACCACGGTGGTGATCATGTTGACCGCTCCCAGGATGGTGCCCAGACCGCCGACGCCCACCCCCAGAATCCATAGGTCCCCACCCGCGCCGGGAGTGTGGACTGCATTCGACAGAGGCGTGTAGGCGGTCCACCCGAAATCGGCCGCACCGCCGGGCATGATGAAGCCGCTCAATGCGATCAGCGCTCCGAAGATGAAGAGCCAGAACGACAGTGCGTTCAGCCGTGGAAAGGCCACGTCGGGCGCGCCGATCTGCAGGGGCAGCACCAGATTGGCGAAGCCGAAAACGATCGGGGTCGCGTAAAACAGCAACATGGCCGTGCCATGCATGGTGAACAGCTGGTTGTACTGCTCGTTGGACAGGAATTGCAGCCCGGGTCTTCGCCAGCTCAAGGCGGATCAACAGAGCCATCAGGCCGCCGATGAAAAAGAAGATGAAGCAGGCGACCATGTACATGATGCCGATCATCTTGTGGTCGGTGGTGCTGATGACCTTGTAGATCAGGTTGCCCTTCGGGCCGAGCCGAGGCGGAAACGGCCGATGGGCCTCCAGGCCACTGACGGGCGGCGCTTCAGCGGTCATAAATTACCTCCAACGGACGTCGAGACTGTCCAGCAAATGATAAGCCGCCCAAGTATTCCGAGCCGCGGCTTCGCATATATTTCGCATATATAGGGTCAAACGTCCCTAAAATCGGCGGATTGTGGCCGACGGTGGCTGTTAGGTAGCAAAGCCTTACCTAGCGTCGGGACGGTCGATCTCGGTGCGCGCGGTGCAACCGAAGAAGAGGTCTTCTCCCGCCGGTCGGAAGCCGAGAACCTGGCTTATCGTGTGATGGTGGTGACTGTCATATTCGCCATCAGCGACTGTGGTTCTGCCTGGTCGGGCGAGTGAACCGAGAAGTCACCGGGCCGCTTCGACCGTCGTGGCGTGCCGGCCGGTTGCTCGTGCTGCTGGTCATCACGGCGCTGGCGCTGGGTCTTTTCATCCCATGGCCGATGCCGCGCAGTGCAGCGCCGGTGGTCATCGGCTCGGCGCCTCTCGGCTGCCTGGAAACCGCTCTGACGGACTACGGGAATTCCGGCACCGGTTGGACCGGCGGGGATTCCACCTGGTCGGCGACGCTGCCCGACGGACGGGAGCTCTTCGCGTTCTCGGACACTTTCCTCGGACCCATCACCCCGCCGACCCGACCATCCGGCGCGCTGTTTGTGCACAATTCGTTCGTTGTCCGTGACGCCGACGGACACTGGTCCACGATCGTCGGCGGGACCGCCGACCACCCCGCAGCCCTGATCGAACCGGCCGATCCCGCGCACTGGTTCTGGTTGGGAGCCGCGACGTATATCGGTGGGGTGCTACAGGTTCCGGTCACGGAGTGGAAATCCACCGGACCTGGCCCGCTGGACTTCGCCTTGGTGGGATCAGCATTGGCGCGATTCGATATCCGTGATCTACGAGAGCCGTCGTCGATCACGCGGTTCCCGCGATCACGCGACATCCAGTGGGGTCAGTGGGTGCAGCCTGACGGCGGATGGACCTACGTCTACGGCGTTGAGACCGACCGCGACAACAAGTATCTGCACGTCGCTCGGGTCCCGGGAGATGATCTACGCCACGCTTTCTCCTACTGGACCGGCCGGGGATGGTCATCGTCGGAGTCGGAATCGGTCCGGGTGGCCGACGGCGTATCCGCGGAGCTCTCGATTCACCGACTGCGGGACGGCGTATACATGCTCACCACGATGCAGGGTGGCAGGGGATTCAGCGACCGCCTGGTCGGCCGCTTCGGTCCATCGCCGATGGGACCGTTCGGACCCGCGACCATGCTCTATCTGACACCCGAGAGCGGCAGTTCGGGGGTGTATCACGACGCCGACGTCTACACCTACAACGCCCACGTCCACCCGGAGTACTCGACGTCCACCAGGCTTGTCATCTCCTACGACGTCAACAGCTTCGACACCGCTCCGGGAGGCGACGTGTACCGCGACGTGAGTATCTACCGCCCCCGGTTCATCGTCGTGTCGTTGCGATAGAACGGTGACGGCCGACGTAACGCCAAGCCCTCGGGTTTCGAGCGCACTCTGGTTCCCTTGCCCCGTTTCGTTGCCTTTGTTTCCGGCGCAGGTTCGTTGTGGATCGAACGCTCACGAGACCACATCGGCCGGAGGTTTGCCGGCCAGGTATCGGTCGACGTTCGACGCTGCCGCCATGGCGATGCGTACCAACGTCTCGCGAGTGACGCCGCCCACGTGCGGTGAGAGTACGACGTTCGGTGCTTGCAGGAGCCGCAGCGTGTCGGCCGGCGGTTCCGGGTCGAAGACATCGATCCCAGCCCCGGCGATCCGGCCCGCCTCGAGCGCGTCGGCCAGTGCGTCTTGATCGATCACCGCGCCCCGGGCGGTGTTGACGATGAACGCCGTGGGCTTGACGAGGGCCAGCCGCTCGGCGTCGATCAAGTTCCGGGTCTCCTCGGTGAGCGGCGTATGCACGCTGATGTAGTCACTGATCCGTAGCAGCTCATCGAGCTCCACACGGCGAGCCCCCAGCCGATCGGCGACCTCGGTCAGTGCGACCCGCGGGTCGCACTGACCGAGGTCCATGTCGAAGGCGACTGCGCGGCGGGCGACTTCCTGACCGATATGACCGAGTCCGACAATCCCCAGGGTCTTATCGTGCAGTTCGGTGACGAACCGCTGCAGCCTGGGCAGCGCCCAATCAGCTTGCGTGAGGGCGGTATGCGCGGGGATCAGCTGTTTGGCCAGGGCGAGCATGAGAGCGAAGGCATGTTCGGCCACGTCCTGCAGCTCTGCGTCGCTAGTGCCGATGTTGTAGACGACGACCCCTCGGTTGTGAGCGGCCGCCAGGTCCACGTAGTCGAAGCCGTGACTGGCGCACTGAATGAGCTCCAGGGCAGGAGCGGCGGCAATGTGGTCAGCGGTGACGGGCCCGAGGCCGCTGAGGATCACGTGAGCCCGGCCCAGTGCCGCCTTGTCCTCGTCGGTGGTTTCGACGACAGTGACCTGGGCGGCGGAGCCGAAGGTGCCGGCAAGCGCTGCCCCAATGGCGCGTCCGCCGACCTCGGACGGAACGACCGCGAGAACATGCTTGACGGGAACAGGGCCGTTCACCGGTGGCAACCTCCAATACGGCCGGGTAAGTGCAGTGCGGCGGAATGCGAGTACTCCGACGCCTCGCCATGACTTGTGGGTTTGGTGCCGTGTCCTCAATCAGGCCAAAGTATTGCGGGGCCGGCGTAGGGCAAAAAGTCCTCGGTGCCAAGGAACAAGTAGGTCAGTTCAGGTAACAGTGAGGTCGCTCGGCAACTCGTCGCTCACCGGGCAGCCGCCCGAACCCGTGTCACACTCCACTCGGCTCACCACCAACGCTGCTAGAAGAAGAAACCGGCGTGCGGTGCGTCGCGCACCGCGAACAGTTGATCGGCCACCACAAGCGCCGCCGGATCTTCGGCCCGGACCAGCCCGGCGACGGCCAGACTGCGCCAGGTCGTGCCGCCCAGCAGAACGGCGGCCAGCCCCTCGATGCTGACCTGTAGTTGAGGGTGGCGGTCCGTCGGTTCGGCACCGTCGCCGGCGATGGCAAAGCTGGCTGAATTGTTCGGTAATAGCGGGTCGTTGACTGCGATGGTGACGGCGCCGTCTCCCACGTATCGCCGTGCTGTCAGTGCCTTCTGTGCGTCGACGACCCGGAGCCACGTTTCGTCGTGCACCGCGGTGACCCGCGCAGCCCGCCGGTCGACAAGCAACCACGGCAGCGGGTCGTCGACGGGCAGCATCCAGAACACCACGCGGTCAACGAGATCAAGCCCCAGCAGGAAACGCAGCAGTCCCAGATAGGTGTCGGTAGTGGGCGCGAAGAAATCCTCGACCACGATGGTCCGTTGTTCGCTGACGAACCACGCCTCAGTATTGACGGGACGGTAGCGAGCGAAACCCGATTCGGACCCCGGAGCACCGTGCACCGCGACATACGAAGGCCCCGAGGATGATTCGTTGCGCAGTCGCAGACCTTGCCACCACACCTCCGGACGATCGACGGTTCCCGGCCGGGTTGGACGATTCCCGGCATAGATCCGGGCCGGCACATCCCATGCCTCGGCCGAGTCGAGCAGCCGTACCGGGCCGCCCGCCCCGACGTCCGGACGCAGCGCTGCCCGTGCCGTCTGGACCTCTACGGTCTGTGACGAACTCGCCACGCCGTAGCCGTACCGCTCGTAGATCGTCGCCTCCGACGCCCGCAATGTCGCCACCACCTCGCCCCGTGCGGCGATGTCCCGAAATTGATGCCGTATCAGGCCGGTGGCAATGCCCTTTCGGGTGAACGACGGGAGCACTCCGATGTGCGTCACTGCGGCGTGCCCCACCGTCGCTCCGCCGGGAAGCGTCAGTCGGCTCGTCGCGGCGTCAGCTGTGCCGACGAGTTGGCCTCCGACGAATGCTCCGATGGTACGGCCGGGTTCGAGCAGCTTGGTGATGTGGCCGGGCGGCAGGTTCGACAGGGATGGAAACCCGACCATAGCGGCGCGAAACACGTTAGCCGCGGCGATGAGGTCGTCCTCGCTGTCGAGAACCCGGATCTCGGTGGTCATACGGCCATCATGTCTGGTGCCCGCAACGGCCGTCGAACGCGGTGCCTATCGGATGGGCAGGCCGGTCAGCGCACGTGAAATCACCAGGCGCTGGATTTCACTGGTTCCCTCGAAGATGGTGAAGATCTTTGCGTCGCGGTGCATTCGCTCGACGGGGTAGTCGCGGGTATACCCGTTGCCGCCCAGGATCTGGATGGCCTCGCCGGTCACGTAGACCGCGGTCTCGCTAGCCACCAACTTGGCCATCGAGCCCTCCGCCGAGTCGAAGCTCTGGTGGTTGCGTGCCATCCAGCCGGCCCGCCACACCAGCAGACGAGCCGCGTCGATGCGGCTCTTCATGTCCGCCAGCTTGAACGCCACCGCCTGGAATTCGCCGATCTTGCGGCCGAATTGCTCACGCTGGCATGCATAGTCGAGGGCATATTCATAGGCGGCCCGTGCCACTCCGACGGCCATCGCACCAACAAAGGGACGGGTTCGCTCAAAGGTCTTCATTGCCGCCTGTCCGCCAGCGGAGGCGCCGGACTTGACGCGCGCGATCCGCGCTTCGAACTTCTCCCGGCCGCCAAGGATCAGGTCCTCGGGCAGACGGACGTTGTCGAGTATCACCTCGGCGGTGTGGGAAGCGCGGATCCCGTGCTTCTTGAACTTCTGCCCCTGAGCGAAACCCCTGGCGCCGGGCGGGATGACGAACGTGGCCTGGCCGCGTGTGCCGAGCTCCGGATACACCGAGGCCACCACGATGTGCAAGTTGGCAATACCGCCGTTGGTCGCCCAAGTCTTGGTGCCGTTGAGAACCCACTCACGGGTCGCCTCCTCGTAATGGGCACGAGTGCGGATGGCGCCGACGTCGGATCCCGCATCGGGCTCCGATGAGCAGAACGCACCGAGCTTGGGTTCGTCGGGCGTACCGAACATCTCCGGAAGCCAGCGGCCCAGCTGCTCGGGAGTTCCGTTGCCTGCCAACGCCGCTGCGGCCAGCCCGGTGCCCATGATCGATAACGCGATACCGGCGTCACCCCAGAACATCTCCTCGAACGCGGTGAGAATGCCCAATCCCGTCGACTCAGCCGCCTGCTGTGCGAAAAAGTCGGGGGAGTACAGACCCACCTTCGCGGCCTCCTGGATCACCGGCCACGGAGTTTCCTCGCGTTCATCCCATTCGGCCGCGGCGGGGCGGATGACCTCGGCCGCGAACTGGTGTACCCAATCGCGTACCTGGATCACGTCGTCGCTGAGTTGCAGTGAAAACGTCACAGATCTACTCCTGAAATATTGGTGTTCATGGATTTTCGGGGGTCCCCGTACTGAGCAAGGATGCTGACCGTCTGGTTGACCCACGCCTCGAAGTAGCGATCTTCATCGATGTCGCCGGGCAAGCGGCCAGTCAGCGCTTCCAGCGTCGCGGCATAGGACAACGACGCGATTGCGACGGCCGCAGCCGCCTCGGGATCGGGGATATGCGTACGGCCGGAGCGATTGGACGCGGCCAGTTCGGCGGCGAACCGCTGATAGGCGTTGTCGGTGATGACCTGCCATGTCTTCTCGTCGAGATCGCCGAGTTCGTCGGGTTCGCGCAGCATGACCTTGAGCAAATCCTCGCTTTGTTTCAGGTTGTTCCAGATCAGCTGGCCTGCGGTGCGCACCGCCTGCTCGACGCTGCCTGGCTCCCCGGCGTCGTACTGTTCTCGGGCGGCCACGATGCTGTCGATCCGGTGCGCAACTGCGGCCTCCAACAGCTCGCGCTTGGAGCTGAAGTGCTTGTAGAGGGCGCCCGACCCCGGTGCCAGGCCGGACGCCCGCTGGATGTCGGCCACCGATGTCGCCGCGTACCCCTTGGCGGCAAAAAGCTGCAGCGCTGCGGCCAGCAGCCGATCACGCCCAGAAGCGAGCATGGTGAGAGAGTACTCACTCACCCGGTGGACGGCAAATCCGCGTTTGGGGTGAGGGATCGGCGGCCGGCAGTTCGTTACGGCATTCGGCCACTGCTCATCCAGTCGGCGGTGGCGAGCGCCTTCGCCGGCACCCTCGAAAGTTATTGATTCTCTTGGGTTCCGGTGTCCTCTGCCACGGGCGATGACTGCGGTGCATTGACAAACCAGAGGTTCTCTTCGCGAAGGCTGCGGCTGCGCCAGCCTTCGGGCGAACGGATCAGGTCATGGTGGTAGTAGCCACCGCAGTAGCTCAGCTCAGCCATACCGGGCAGCTGCATGGGGTTATAGAACATGGCACGCACGGTCGCGGTGTCGCCGGTGTTCTCGAGGATCTCGATATTGGTGATGTAGTGCATGCTCATCGGGATCGCGCCGAACCCGGCGGCGAGCCAGTCGGCGACCCCATCGCGTCCTCCGGCGATGGCACCGGCCGAGGAATAGTCGATGTGCGCATCGTCGGTGACCACCGACCGATACATTGCCCAATCCTTGCCGTCGACCGCGCGGGCGTAGGTATTGAGCAGTGCGGTGATCTCCAGTTGATCGGCGATCCGTTGAATATCCATGCCCGACCGACTTATTGGGGCATTCCGATGACCCGGACTTCGGTCAAACCCCGGCAGCCGTTGCGGTAGCCCAGCGCGCTTCCTCTGTTGCCGCCGGACATATCGTGGAATCGCGATTGCATGAAGCATCAACCTACTGTCGTAGAGCGATTTTAGAAATGCTCGCGGGAAGCCCGCCGATGGAGATGAGACCTGTCAGCGGGGCGAATCGGCGACTGTGCAACGATCCAGCAAGCCGACTGCTCATGGGATAAAGCGGCCCGCACCACATGGCCCTTCTTGTGCTGCGCCGTTCGTCGGTGCACACCTTGCCTGACCATTCGTCGGAATCGGCGGCACCGTCATACGTCGACCTCAATACTTCCCGCTCCGGGTTTGGCATCATTGGTCGCGGTATGAAATCTCGCACCGACACCGGCGGTCCTCGGCGCGTCGATCCTGCCCGCTCGCTCGTTCTCGCCGGCTCCAATCCGGGTCATCGCCGACTTTGACAGGCAACGGTTTCACTGGTCCCGGATACGGAAGGAAAGATGTCACAACACAGCGCTGCCGGAGCAGGGCACCGGCTGACTTTGCGGTGCGGTCCTGTGTCCCGCGATCGGAGCCGTTGCCCGGCTGGGGCTTCGCAGCAGAGACTGTCCACGATGCCGGCCTGGCATCGCCAGCGGACTGAAGGAGCCTGACATTCGCGTGTTACGGCATGTACGGCTACCAATGCGGGTGCTGTCACTGCGCACCATCCTCATCGTCGCCGCACTATCGGTGATTGCTCTCGTCGTCACCCTGGGCGCGTGGGTGTGGATCGGGGTCACCAACGATCAGTACAGCCAGCTCGACCGCCGCCTCGATTCAGTCACCAGCCTGGGCGATATCAACTCGCTGCTCAACGGTGCGGAACACACCAGCCCCGATCGGCCCATACCGGACGGCAACCTGGTGCGTACCGTGCGCATCGGCGACGTGACCGTGTCCGTGCCGAGCGATATCGTTTTGCCGAAACTCGCGAACGGCTATGCGAACACCACCATCAACGGCGTCCAATACCGCGTCCGTACCTTCTCGGCGGGTCCTGCCTCGATCGCGCTCGCCGCGCCGTTGGCTGAAGCCCAACATCGGATCAACGAACTTCACCTGCGGGTGCTGTTGATTTGTACCGGCGTCATCGGCGGCACAGTCCTCGTCGGCTGGGTGATCTCGTTCATCATGGTCAATCCGTTCCTGCTGCTGGCCCAACAGGCGCGCGCCATCAACGCCCAGTCCAGCCCCGACGAGGTCCAGGTTCGGGGCGTGCGTGAGGCGGTGGAGATCGCGGAAGCGGTCGAGGGAATGCTGGCTCGCATCGGTAAGGAACAACAACGCACCAAGGCTGCGCTCGAGTCGGCTCGCGACTTCGCTGCGGTCGCCTCACACGAGCTGCGCACTCCGTTGACAGCCATGCGCACCAACTTGGAGGTGCTGTCCACCTTGGACTTGGCCCCCGAGCAGCGTCAGGAGGTCATCGGCGACGTGATCCGCACCCAGAGCCGCATCGAAGCGACGCTCACGGCGCTGGAACGGCTGGCGCAGGGCGAACTGACCACCGTGGACGATTTCGTCCCGTTCGACATCACCGAGCTTTTGGATCGTGCGGCGCACGATGCGCTGCGCACCTATCCCGACGTGCAGGTGTCGCTGGTGCCGTCGCCAACGGTACTGATGGTGGGGCTGCCTACCGGGCTGCGACTGGTGATCGACAACGCCATCGCCAACGCCGTCAAGCATGGCGGCGCCAACAAAATCCAGCTCAACGTAGCCAGTTCCAGCGAAGGCGTGGAAATCGCTGTCGACGACAACGGCACCGGGGTCCCCGAAGCGGAACGCGCCGAGGTGTTCGAACGCTTCGCCCGCGGGTCGACGGCATCGCGTTCGGGCTCCGGGTTAGGGCTGGCGCTAGTTGCTCAGCAGGCCGAATTGCACGGTGGCACAGCATCGCTGCATACCAGCCCGTTGGGTGGCACGCAACTTCTGCTGAGGCTGGCCGGCGATGGGCGCGGCCCCGCGTAGCGACGGTCTGACGCTTGGCCGGACCGCCCGCCGATGACGATTCACAACGGCGTGGCTTGTTGCGCCAGGTTCAGCAAGAGGTAGGCGATGCAGAATAGAAAGTTCAAGACCACCAGAACCAAGCCCGCAAACATGAGTGAGCGGATACCGCGTCTTTTTAGCCGCTTGAACTTCGCATCCCGCGCTTCACGGTTCATCTGGAGCGCGATTAAAGCGAAATTGACATCCGTCACTTCGTCATCTGGGACAGGCGCGCCCGCGAGCATCGCCAGAAGGCGCTCGGGCTCGGTTTGGACGCCGACATTTGCGAAACGCTGGCTCAGCCGACGCGCGCGTCTTCGGCCGAGCGGCTGGTATCGCATCCGTAGCCGATGCGGTACCAGACCCCTGCGTTCGTCCCCCCCGGGATTGGACGGGGTCATCACAAGCCGGGACTATAGTTGGCTTCGGGCCGCTTTCGGGGAGTTACTGGCCAGTTAGGTCGGCGGAGTTCGATCTGCCGTGCCGCCGCGCATCCGCTCGGGTTCGGGCAGTTCCAGGTAGCGCTCGAGGTTGCGATGCATGTTGATCACGCGGCGCTCCTCGTTGGAGAGCACCAAGTGGGTGAATCCGGGTTGGTGCAAGCCCCGCTGTAAGCCCGGGAGGACTCGGACGTCTTGGGTGAGCACCACGCCGGGTTCGGCCTGGTCAGCGGTCATACGGACATCGGTTGGCTTGTTGCGCGCCGTCCCCGGCGGCATCCGCGTCATCAGGTACATGACCAACTCGCCCTTATCGGGATTCGAGACTGGATCCGGGGCGGGGCGCGAGCACATGACGGTCAAATGGTCGGCGTTGGTCAGCAACGTCATGTTCGGGAACACGTTGTACTGGTGCAGCCGAGTCATCCGGTCGGTGTCTGCCCAATCGAGGTTGACCCCCCGCTCCGCGGCGAATGCCCGGGTTCGTGTGGCGATCAGGTCTGCAACCGTGTGCCCGGGTTGGCGTTCGTCGGCGGGGAACGGCGTGCCTTCGGCCGCGCCCATAAGCGCGCCCTGAGTGTAGACGTAGGCGTCCCACACCTCTTCGTCGCTCAGCGTGCCCTCGAAGCGTGGGCTCTGCACACCATAGGGCTGGTCTGACTTACCCGTTTGGCCCCAGATCTGTTGTGGTGCATGGATGTCGTCGACGCAGCGCAGCAATTCCGGATGCAATGTCTGAATGTGGTAGGTCTCGCTGTAGCCGTCAGCGATCGTTTTCCAGTTGGCGTCGACCTCGACGGTGAGCGTCGCGTAGCAGCGGAAGTCACCCAGGTCGCACCACGCGATATCGTCGGGCACCGCTTCCAGGTACTCGGTCAACGGCATCGCATTGACGTCGAGGTTGACGAAGACGAGCCCCGCCCAGGTGTCGACCGGGCAGCCACCAGAGGGAAGTCCGACAGTCGTAGCGGGCCGAAGCCCTTGCGGTTGGGCACCCGTCTGAGCGTGCCGGCCAGGTCCCAGGTCCAGCCGTGATAGCCGCATTTGAGCTCCCGCAGTCCCGAACCCGAGCCCACGCACAAGGAGTTGCCGCGGTGCCGGCAGGCGTTCTGGAATGCGCGCAGCACGCCGTCGTCACCACGGACGACCAGTACCGCGTACGGCCCGCAGCGGTACTCGAAATAGTCGCCCGGCTCCGCGACGTGGTCGACCATGCAGGCGAGCTGCCACACTTTCGGCCATATCCGTTCGACCTCGAGCGCGGCGAAGGCGGGGGAGCAATAGCGCTCGGCCGGTACCAGGGTCGGGCTTTCCGGCGGGGTGCCGATCGCGTCCTCGTCGCGAGTGCGGGCCGGATTGCCGGCGGATGCTGTCATGGGCGTTGCCCGCGCGCCGCCTTCAGCGGGCTCCGCGCACCAAGCGGCCGGGACGGGCCCTGGTGTCGACATCGTCGCGCCGGGTCACCGTCCCGCTGACGATCGTCGCCGCGTATCCGCTGGCACCCTGCAAGATCCGGTTTCCGCCGGCCGGCAGGTCGAAAGCCATCGCCGCGGGGTGCAGCGCCAGCTTGTCCATGTCGATCACGTTGATGTCGGCCTTCTTACCCGGCTCGATCGTGCCGCGATCGGTGAGACCGAAGAGGTGAGCGGTATCGCGGGACTGCTTGCGGATGACGTATTCCAGCGACAGCTTCTCGCCCCGGTGACGGTCCCGCGCCCAGTGCGTGAGCAAGAAGGTCGGATAGGAAGCGTCACAGATCATCCCGCAGTGGGCACCGCCGTCGGACAGCCCCAGCACGCCGGCGGGATGCAGCATCATCTCGCGGATCGCATCGTGGTTGCCGTCGGCGTAGTTGAACAGCGGCAGCATCAGCATGGCGGTCGCGTTCGACTCGAGCATGAGGTCGTACAGGGTCGACAACGGGTCCTCGCCCCGCGTTTTGGCGATGGCGGCAACAGTGCGGTCCGGGGTGGGCTCGTAGTCAGGCGGATTGCCGAGCGCGTACAGACGCCCCAGCGAGTACTGCACCAAGGCGAACATCCCGTCGAACAGCAGTGTCGGGTCGACGGGCAGGTCGTCCTCGGACAGGATCGCGGCCTTCACCGCGGGGTCAGCCAGGCGCTGCGCGAGCTCTTCGCGGCTGCACTCGGCCTTCAGTCGGCGGTAGGTGGGCCGATGGCTGAAACCGTGATGCCCTTGGAACCCGATCATCATGCCGAATGGGCGCGCCGCGATCTGGGGGTACAGCCGGCTGCCCGCCGCATGCGCATCCGCGGAGAGGTCCAACTGCTCGCGCCACAGTTTCGGATCGGCGTCCACCTGGATGAGAGCGAACGACACCGGCCGGTCGATTTCGCCGCCCAATCGGCGCATCCACTCCAGTTCCTTCTTGGGCGCGACGATGTCCTCTCCCGCGGCCCCCTGCGGGGCCAGCTCGAACACCGCCTGTCCGCCGGCCGCCATGGCGCGGCCAAGACCGAACAGTTCTTCTTCGGCGGCAAACGTGCCGGGTACGGGTTCGCCGTCCATTGCACGGTGTCCCAATGTGCGGGACGTGGAAAATCCGAGCGCGCCGGCTTCGATCGCTTCGGTGACCAGCCGGCCCATCGCCGCAATGTCGTCGGAGGTGGCCGGCTCATTGCGGGCGCCCCGCTCGCCCATCGCGTAGGCGCGGATGGCGCCGTGGGCGACCTGGCTGCCCACGTCGATCGCGAACTTCTGCTTGCCAATGGCGTCCAGGTACTCGGGGTAGGTCTCCCAGCCCCAGGTGATGCCCTCGGTCAGCGCGGTGCCGGGGATGTCCTCGACACCCTCCATCAACTCGATCAACCATTGCTCACGGCCGGGCCGGACCGGGGCAAAGCCCACGCCGCAGTTCCCCGTTACCACTGTGGTGACTCCGTGACCGCTCGACGGCTCGAGCGAGCTGTCCCAGCTGACCTGCCCGTCGTAGTGGGTGTGGATGTCGACGAAGCCGGGGGCCACCACACGCCCTGTCGCGTCGATGGTTTCGGCGGCATTGGCCATCTCCAAGCCGCCCATTGCGGGGTCGTTGGCGCCGCGGCGGACGACGTCGACGATCTTGCCATCTTTGATGCCGATGTCGGCCTGGTAGCGCTGAGCGCCCGTGCCGTCGACGACAGTGCCACCGATGATCTTCAGGTCGAACATGAGGGGCCTCTCCTTGTCGTTATGCGCTGTCGACGCGAGACGAGTGGCTTGCCTGGGGTCGGCCGAGGCGGCGACGACCATTACGCTACGTTAAGTAGCGTAACTCTTGAGGGCATTGGTGGCGATAGGTCCGGCTGAATCCGTAGCCGGCGTGGTTACCGGCAACCCTTGAGTGCCGCAATCGTTTCAAGGTCATCAAGCGCTGCCACGCCCCGCCGCAGACCTTCCATGGCGATGCCTTCGACCTGCATTCCCCCCATTCCCGCGGTAATCAGCGGAGCGACATACGCGTAGAGCGCGCCTTGGCGGAACCGCAGCCACAGCTCGTCGCGGTCTAACTCGGGTCCGCCGGCCGCCGACAGCGCGCGCCGATATTCGTCGAGCAGGTCGCGTTGTGCCGCACGGCGGTCCTCCGGCGTCAGACTGGTGACCAAGGTGTAGGCCAGTTCCCTGGAAGGGTGCCCGCGCCGCACCGCCTGCCAGTCCAGAAGCCCCGCCTTTCCGTCGCGAAAGTACGTGTTGCCGGGATGTGCGTCGCCGTGCATGACCGTATGAGGGGGAGTGTCGATCAGGGCGGCAACCGCACGGTAGTTGTCGGCGATGAAGCGACCTTTTTCGACGGGGATGCCGCTGGGCGTCGTGGTGTGCTCGGCGAGGCGCTTCATCGAGGTTTTCATGAGCGAGCCGGTAAGAAGGGAAGTGACGTCGCCGGACGGCGTGTACAGCCAGCCCAGCGGCCCGCCCCCATTAGGCGGCAGTCGGTCCCAAAACGTGGCGTGCAGTGCGGCCAGCAATTCGACGATGAGGCTTGCTTGGTCGATAGAAAGCGGGTGCAAGGTGTCGGGAAATTCGCATGATTCGGCCGGAAGATCTTCCAAGACCAGCAAGTATCTGCCCGTCCAGGGATCGAATGCAGCACCGTGTGCTTTGGGGACACCGCTCAGGTCTGGGGCGAGTTGGCTGTAGAAGCGCACCTCGGTATGCCCGAGCCGACCGAGTTCACCCATCAAGCGGGTGGCGGCCGTTGCTGCCGCAATCTTGACGAACACCGACTCGGGTACATCGTTGCCGGTCAGCGCCAGCCGGGCCCGCGACGAGGTACCCGCGTCACTGCCGATCACGGTGACCGACGTAACGGCGGTACCCATGATCTTGGAAAGGACAGCGACGTCAATGTCTTCGACCGTCCGCGGCAACCCGGCCCGGCCGCCCACTACCGCGTCGGTGGTCACCCGGCCGACTCCACGGGCCAGATGAGCGGCCAGACCGGCGATTGAGAAGACCGGTCCCACAGGGTTTTTCATATCCGTCCGTTCTTGGTTGCGGATCTCCCGTCCACGGCGGCGGGTCGCTCGACAGGCATAGTGGCCGTCAGACAAAAGTAGCCGAACGCCAAACCCCCACGAGTTTCGACCGGGCGCACGATCCCGATCCCACTTTCGGCGTGCGCGTCTCCGACAATATCGATTTCCGGCCGTGGCCGGACGCCGGGTTCGGCGACCACGCTATCGGAGCGTGGGTCATCGAATTATCTGATGGCACAGTTAATTACGTCGACGAGGTATCACCCATGTGAACGCCGCCCTGTCAAAGCGGTTTGTCCAAGACCGAGCACGACGTCGAGTTCGGCGGCGACCGCAAGCGGCCCGCTCGCGCGGTGCTGTCCTGCACCGACGAAGACGGCAAGATCTACCGTGTCAGCGCCGACACCCCGCATCCGGACGTCAACGCCTACTGCGGGCTACCGATGGCGCACTGCCGATACGAGGACCTGGGTAGTGGCGCCGACTTCATCGACTTCCGCCTTCGTCGGCGTCGGTGTTCACGCGTTGGGCGCGGACTGCGTCAGGTCGGTCCAGGTCAAGGTGACGTTTGTGCCGCCGGGCGTGTGGGCGATGGTCACTTAGTCGGCGAGTGCCCGCATCAGCGGGATACCGCGTCCCCGAAGCTGGTGCCGGTGCCGCACGGGGTTCGGTTCTGGAACGCTCTGACGCCAACGGCCGCGATCGTTGATGGTCACGGCGAGGGTGTCGGAATCGAGATCATAGGCTGCGCTGACATCCATCGTGCCCCGCTGCGAGCCCTCGACGTATGCGAACTCCGCGGCGTTTGCAATTGCTTCGTTCACCGCCAGAAGCAGGCCACCGAACTGTTCGGCACCAAGCGTGAAATACGTATCGAGCCAACTCCTGAAACTCGGCTCGAGTCCGCGCAGCGCCGCGCGCATCGGCGGCCACCTGCGTGCGCACGAAGCGGGATCGGTCATCGATGTTCGACACCGTATGCGGCTGATGATCAAAGAATCCCATGGTCCCCGGTTGCGCCCCAACTCCGTGCAGGTTCACCCGTCAGCGATATCGGTAAGCGCGCTATCGAGTGTGCTGTAGAGCGGAAGCAGGCTGTCTATTCCCATCAGTCTGTTCGGCCTGCTGGTGGCCGCACCATGAGCGACGACCGTGAATCGAGTGGGCGGCACGACCTCGGCCTGCGCGCTCACCAGGACGGTCATCCCGGCTGAGGCGAGAAAACCGACTTTGGACAGGTCGAAGTGCCGCGGGTTTGGCGGCCAGCGCGGTCTGTATTGCCTCGGCCAACTGCGGCGCGCTGAGCATGTCCACTTCACCTGAGACGGTAAGCACGACCGCCTGATCTACCTGGTGTTTTCCTACCTCAAAAGCCGTCGCATCGACTGAATCGCCGGATTGTTCGATCATGCTCCATTACCCACATTCGGTTCCTTGCGGGATACCGCTAGCTTCCAAATAGCCGCTCCAAGCCGGGGCTGCTGATTCAACCCCGCGGAACACGTTTGTCTGAGGGACAGACACCGTCGATCTGCGCCGCCAAGTGCAGATGCAGCGGTAAGTGTTTAGTTGATGGTAGGCCACGTGGAAACCCATCCTCACAGTGCTGTGTTGACGTGGACCGCGGTTTCGTTTTGGAATGTCAACGGTCAGCACCGCAGATTCCGTGAGCCAGCATGACAGCCGGTCCGTTCGCGCCTCCGACGATCGGGCTCCCGGTGAAGATATCCACGTCGCGATCGTCACATCAGCTGGTTCCCCCGGTTCGGGCGATGGCGCGTCGATAGTGACGAGACTGGACTGAACGAATTTCGGCGCCGCGACGTAGCCCGAGCGTATGCGATGGCGGCGGCAAAAGTTGCGCACGGCATCAGCCCGTGGGTGAATTTCTTTGACCGACTTTGTTCCCAGGCTGCGCGGCTTGGCCCGGAATAGCGGGAAAGGACGGTGGGTATGGAGCCCGGTGATCGCGGTGGCGAGCAAGAGGACCAACCCGCCGAGACCAACCTCGCGCACCCCCTTCCCGGCGCGCTGACTCGGCGCCACGCGTTGCTGGGGATGGGTGCGGTAGCCGGTATCGCCGTGGTGGATGTGGGTGGGTTTGCCTACGCCGGCGGCTGGCTGCGGCCCGGCTCGCTTACTCCACCGCGATTCGCTGATCGGTTTGAAAACGTCTATGGCCGGCATGCGGGCTTTCGTCGGAACCACGCCAAAGGCCTCAGCGCCACAGGAACTTTCGCGAGCACCGGGGCGGGCGCGGCGATATGCCGGGCAGCGGCTTTTCGGCCGGGGAGCGT
Organism: uncultured Actinomycetota bacterium; assembly: GCA_963848535.1. Classification (GTDB taxonomy): domain Bacteria; phylum Actinomycetota; class Actinomycetes; order Mycobacteriales; family Mycobacteriaceae; genus Mycobacterium. The sequence goes on along the minus strand of CAWKEM010000001.1, from coordinate 159,350 downwards.
TCCCTTGATCGGCCGGTTCTCGCTGTCCGGCGGTCTGCCGTATCAGGCCGACAAAGCTGACACGGTCCGCGGACTGGGGCTGCTGTTCCAGGGACCGGACGGTCAGCAGTGGCGCACGGCGATGATCAACATTCCCGTCTTTCCCGACAGCACCCCACAAGGGTTCTACGAGCGGTTGCTCGCATCCAAACCCGTGCCCGATACCGGAAAGCCCGACCCACAGAAGATGGCCGCATTCCTCGACCGCCATCCCGAGACCGTCGCGGCCATGAACATCATCAAGCAGACACCGCCCACTGCGGGGTTTGCGGACAGCACCTTTCACGGGTTGAACGCTTTTCGGTTCACCAACAGCGCCGGCGTGACAGTTCCGGTGCGCTGGTCCGTAATTCCACAAGAAGGGGCTCGAGAAGAGGCTGATGTCCCGGCCTCATCGCCCGGCAAGGATTACCTGTTCGATGATCTGATCCGCACGCTGGCACGGCAACCGGCGAATTGGCGGCTGATTCTCACGATTGGTGAATCGGGCGATCCGACCAACGACGCCACCAAACCCTGGCCGCAGTCGCGACGATCCATCGATGCCGGCACCATCACCATCACCGCGGTACAGACCGAAGAGGCCGGCAACGCGCGTGATGTCAACTTCGACCCGCTGGTGCTGCCGGATGGCATTACCGCCTCCGATGACCCGCTGCTCGCCGCAAGATCAGCGGTTTACGCCCGCTCTTTCACTCGCCGTGCCGAGGAGCCCAAGTCGCCCAGCGAGGTCAAGGTCAGCCAGGTGCCCAAATGACAGCGGAAACCAGCACCGCCTCGGCACGTTTTGCCCTGCCGTCCCGGATTCTGCACTGGCTGATGGCGCCGATGGTCATCGCGCAACTGTTCATCGGCGTGACCATGATCGCTTCGCTGAGCTACTATCCGCTGCTGCTGGCCATCCACCGGCCGTTGGGGTTGTTGATCCTGGTTTTCGCCGTGGTGCGCCTGGCGAACCGGCTCACCCATAGGCTCCCGCCCTTCCTGGCCACCATGGGCCCCGCCGAACGCCGCATCGCGTCGTGGTCGGAATACCTGCTCTACGCCTTCTTGCTGGTGCAGCCCGTGGTCGGATGGGCCATGCTGTCGGCGGCGAGATCCCCGATCATCGTGGTAGGGCCACTTCAGCTGCCCGGCATCGCACCGCACAACATCGATGTCTATTCGGCGCTGCGGCAGCTGCACACCGCTTTCGCCTTCTTGCTTTTCCTGACATTTACCGCCCACATCTGTGCGGTGCTGTTTCACACGCTGGTTCTGCGTGACCGGCTTCTCGATCGCATGGCGGTGTGGCCGACCAAACCCGCGGCTCAGCCACGGGGCGAAGCCCGGCTCTGACCACCTGCCTGCTCGCGCTCTGATCGGCCGAATATGATCGGCACGATTCGGGCTTGACTGTGCGCCGTCACTGACGGGTGCGTGACCACGAGGGAGTGGAGGCTTCCATGCCGAACGAGAAGCAAGCGGACCGGATGGCGACGGGCAAGGGATTCGTCGCGGCACTCGACCAGAGCGGCGGCTCGACACCGAAGGCGCTGCGACTGTATGGCATCGAGGACAGCGCGTACTCCTCCGAGGAGGACATGTTCGACCTCATCCACCAGATGCGCTCGCGGATCATCACCTCCCCCGTGTTCACCGGCGACCGGGTGCTGGCGGCGATTCTGTTCGAGCAGACCATGGACCGCGAAATCGAGGGAGTGCCGTCCACCACCTACCTGTGGGAGACCAAGGGTGTGGTGCCCATCCTCAAAATTGACAAGGGTCTGGCAGAGGCATCCGACGATGTGCAGCTGATGAAGCCGATGCCGGGTTTGGACGAGCTGCTGGAGCGGGCCGTGCGCAAGGGGGTTTTCGGCACCAAGGAGCGGTCGGTGATCGGTGGCGCCAATCGCAAGGGCATCGCCGCGGTCGTCGCCCAGCAGTTCGAGGTGGCTCATCAGGTGCTGTCACACGGTCTGGTGCCCATCCTCGAACCCGAGGTCACCATCTCGATCTCGGACAAAGCGCAGGCCGAGGACATCCTGCGCGAGGAAATCACCAAAGGACTCGAAACCGTGCCCGACGGGCAACGCGTGATGCTCAAGTTGAGCTTGCCCACCGAGGCCAACCACTACCGTGCCCTGGTCGAACATCCGAAGGTGATGCGGGTCCTTGCACTCTCCGGCGGCTACTCCCGTGACGAGGCCAACAAGCTGCTGGCGCAGAACACCGGGGTGATCGCCAGCTTCAGCCGCGCGCTGACCGAGGGACTTTTCGTCGACCAGTCTGACGAGCAGTTCAACGCCACCCTGGACCAGGCGATCCAGTCGATCTACGACGCCTCGGTCGCCGGCTGAGCCCGACGGCGCGCACTAGTACCGGTAACGGGCCATGCGCGGTCTGCCCTGACCGGGATCGCCTTCGTCCGACACCAACGCGGGCACCATTTCGCTTGTCACCAACCCCTCGTCCCGGGTCAGTTCGTCGACCACGTCGAAGGACTGGGCGATATTGGCCGGGGTGTCGATCACGATGGTGACAACGGGGACCTGACGGCCCAGAGCGAGCAGCTTGTCGCCGTGGGGTCGGTGATCACCGTGGAAGCCCCAGACGCCGCGCAGCACGGTCGCGCCGTCTGGCGTTCTACGACGCCACAACTGCTGGACCAGCGCACGGTGAATCGGCACGCCGCCGTAGCGAGCCGATTCGGAGGTGTAGACCATCAGCTTCTGCCACAGCGGCAGGCCGTGCTCGTCGACGCCCGGCAACGCGTGCGGCCGTTCCAGCAACTCGCCGTCGCGCTTGCACACGCGGACCCGTTCGAGTGTGATCATGGGCCGCCGGAGCAGTCCGCCGACCTCTGGCAACACCTGACCGATGAGCTCGCCGGACCCGACGGCAATGATCATCACCGGGACGTCGGAATTGCGACTGAAAAAATGGGCACGTTGTCGGTGCCCGTGCGCGATGCCGTCTACGCCCAGAAATACGGATGCGCCGGCAAGGCGGCGCCGGTACATCAAATCGCAGATTGCGACGTAGGCCGGTACCCCGTAGACGCGTTCCTTGCGGCCCAGGTAAATCGTCAACTTGACGGCTTCGTGCAAATCGTCAGGGAGCACCAGCGGCCCGATGTTCTCGCGCAGCAGCCGCGCACGCTCCAACGTGACCAGGCCTCGTTGTTTGATGGCAAGCACCGGGTCGAGTAGCGCCTCGATTTTTGCTCTGGTGTCGACCGCGATGATCGCCACGGGCGGGTCCTCGGACAACGTCAGAGACTCATCGGTTCTGAGGTGGCGGCCCGTACCGAAGCCACCGATGCCGCGCAGCACGACGCTGCTGGCAATCCGGTGCTGTTCATACAGGCCGAGCAGCACATCGGAGACAAAGCCACCGCCGGTCCGTCGCCGCTCGGCCAGATAGGTGCTGAGCTTCAGACCATCTTCATCCACGGCCGCTCCTCAGGCATTGCTATGCAAGGGCTTTCAGTGCCGTCACCTACGCGACAGCCAGTCCTGGCTGAAGATGTCCTGTCGCTTCGGAGATCTTACCTGCAGAATGGCAATGCTATAGATTGCCGACTTACGACGGTGGTGGGGTTCGTGATAATTGCGCGTCACGTATCGGCGGCCAACGGTCCGTGCATGCATAGCCTTGTCCAACACCATAAGTCACCGCCGGATAACACCAATAGAGAGCGGCGTATCCGAAGCCGGCGCCTGGATCACCGCAGGTGCTCGGTCGGTACCGCATAGCGGTCCTGATAAGCGCTCACCCGCTCGCGCACCGCGCCGGCATTCAGGCCGGTGTCCGACCAGGTGTAGCGGCCGCGTCCGCCGTCCGAGGGATGAGCGGCGAGGAACTCACGCATCTTTTGCATGGCGTCGGGCCGCAGCTCTCGGCCGAGCCGCTGATAGATGTCCTTGATCGTGGTCCATGGGTCGTTCATGAAGTCGCGGTAGTGCACGTCGATCACGCGGCCCGCGGGCACAGCGCCGCTGTCGCGCAGCGCCATCTCGCGATCCAGGCCGACGACGATCTCTTCGTAAGACTGGGCCGCGCATTCGGCGATGCTGGAATCGTTGCTGCACATCCGGCGTAGGTGGTGGGTCAGCGCCGCGATCGACGAAATGACGTTGAGCGGATCGCGGTGGGTCTGCACGATCAACGCATCGGGGTATTCGGCCAGCAGCGCATCCAGCTGCCACAGGTGGGCCGGCGACTTCAGTAGCCACTGACCGGGAACGCCGGACTGCAGATGCTGCAGGAAGATTCGATGAAAGCGATAGGCGCCGGCGTGGTCCGCCTCATACAGCAGCCAGCGATAGTAACTCTGCAGGCGATACTGCACCGAATAGATCATGCTGGTGAACTCACTGGCCGTGATGCGGACGCACTCTTGTCCGACGAGAGCGCCCATCGGGTGAAACGCCAGAAAACCGGGAATGATCTGCTCGGAGAGTTCGATGCTGGCCTGCGTCTGCGCGATGCGCGGATCGTCGTGGTAGGTATCGGGCTGTGGCACCGGACAGGGCGCGTCGACTTCCCAGGTCAATGGTGCGCGCAGCTCAGGATCCTGGGCGAGCAAGTCGTAGAGGATCGTGGTTCCGGTACGGGGTTGCCCGACGATGAATATCGGAGTTGTGATCGCCTCAGCGGCGATCTCGGGATGTTGCTTGCGCCAGGCGATCACGCCAAGCCGGTTCTTCAGCGCACGAATGATGTCGAGGTAAGCGACCTCGACACCGATGTCCGATAGCCGCGCCTCGTTGATCAGCCCGTCGGTGAGACGGTGCAACCCGGGCCGCCAGCCCTCGTCGCCGAAGTCGTCACTGCCCGCTTCATCGCACGCGGTGGCGATGAGCCGTTCGGGGGCGAATCGCTCCTGCAGCATCACATCTGCTCCCCACATCGGCGCACCGACACCGTGACGTCGGGTGGGTTGGGGTTGTCCAGCCAGCGCAGGACAACGAATCCGCGATGTCGGCCACCCGTGTCGAGCCAATGGCCGAATCCGAAGTCCTCCGCGGAGATCGCGATCCGCACCCGCCCGTCCGCATCGGGCTGCACCCCGCGATTGGTCACCGAACTGTGCCGGCTGCGCGGCTCCAGGCACTCATGCCAGATGTTTTCCAGCGTGACGTTCCAGTACCGCGTGTCAGGTGGCGCGACGTCGAGCACCAGGGCCTGGCCGGGGTCGAGCCGGAACGTTCCCATCATGTACAGGTTGTCCGGAGTGGTGTCGGCCGCACCCAGATCGGCGGCCTGGGCTGTCAGCAGCGTGTTGGGGCTATCGAGGAGTTCCGGCTTGATGGTGCGGTGCAACGTCGCGAGCTTCATCAGTGACCACGCCATCGCGGTGAACTGCTCGGATAGCTCGCTGTCGGTCAGCGGCGTCAAAGGCCCGGGGTCGAGGGCCTCGATCCGCAGGGTGGCCAATTGTTCGGCAGCCGAATCACCGATGTACTCCCGGACGACGATCGACGATGCGTCCTCGGGGATCTTCACCCACTGCGCGCCGGCGAGATCGAGAGGTTCGTCCGCCGACAGCACGAGCGCGAATTCGCCTGAGCGCAGCGCCAAGTCGACGTCGCTGACATAACCGGCCATCCGCCGCGGAGTCAGTCCGGTGCCGGCCAGGATCTGCAGTCCGAGGTAGGCACTTGTGCCCCGGACACCGCTGATCCGGTAGCGCCGGTCGCCGCGAATCATGGCCAGGTAGTAATTGCCGTCGGGATTGGGACCTCCGACCATCCGGTTCTCCGAACACATATCGAAGAACGACGGCCGCTCGGGGTCGGCTTCGACGGACATTTGCGAGCACAGCGACGACACCCGGGCAATCAGCCGAAGCCCTTCGAGCAGTTCCCGCTCGGATTCGGCGTCCTCGGCCACGATCTTGCTGACGTCCGCGAGCATCTGCTGGAAGAACTGCCACGCGGCACGAGTCTTCGGGGCGGTCTGATCCGACGGGCCGGGCGCACTTTGAGACATAGTCTTATACTAAGACTATGTCTCACCGTTAGGTGTTGATTCGTCTGAATAGAGTGGGGGCAATGTCTGTCACGACGTCGCTGGCCGAACGGAAGCGAACGGCGATGCGTCAGCGGATCGCCGCCGCCGCAGCCCAGCTGGTAGCCGGCCGCGGTCTGGCGGGGGCAACCGTGGACCGCATCGCCGACGCGGCCGACATCGGCCGGGCAACCTTCTTCCGCTATTTCAACTCCAAGGAAGACGCCGTCGCCGAAGGCATGACCGCCCATTGGCTGAACCGGATCACCGCTGCCCTGGCCGCCCAGCCTGCGGGCCTGACTGCCCCCGAGGCGGTCATCGGCGCTTTTGCAGAGCTCGCGCGCGGATTCGCCGAGATCGAAGGCCAGGTGCGCGAATTGGCCACGCTCACGAGGTCATCCGAGACCTTGGATGCCTGGACGCTGCACATCTATGTGCGGTATGAATTGGCGATTGCCGAACTGATCGCGCCGCGGATACCCCAGTTGGCTCCCCAGGACCCAAGGCCTCGCCTTATCGGTGCGTTGGCAATGGCGACGGTGCGGATCGCCCTGGATGACTGGCTTACCCACGGCGGATCACTACCCGACCGGGTGGGTCAGGGTCTGGTCGCGATCGCGATCGCGTAATCCGCAATGTCAGACCTCGCGTCGGTAACCGCGGGTTTTGATCCAATAGGCTCGGAGATGACTCGCTGAAAGGCGTCTCCAACACCGCCGACTTGGGACCAATGCCTCTGTCACGACGCGCCGTCCACCATTAACTTGATGTCTGACTTGGTGATTCGCGTCAGGCCGTTACACGGACGTTAACACGATGTGGCCGCGAAACCACAAACAAGGAGTTGTCGTGCTCAGTGAGCCCGTTGCCGGCCAATTAAACAGCATCCGACACGGCACACTGGCGCCGGTCGACGCCGACGGCATTCGGCGACTGGCCGGCTTGCTCGAGCAGGTCGACGACCTATTGACCAGCTTGTCGGATGCGGAGTCTTCATGGGCAGGCTGGCTATCCGCCGTTGCGCCCGAGAATCGGTCGAGCGCGCGAAACCTTGTGCACTATTGGGCCATTCGCCAGTTAGATTTGCGTGAACTGCAAGTGGGGCTTGCGGTGTTTGGACTTTCGTCGCTGGGTCGGAGCGAAGCACACGTCCAGGCCACGCTTGCGGCGGTTCGCTCGGCGATGGACGCGATGATGGATGGAACGTGGCAACCGCCTCCACCGTCGGCGGTGCCCATTGAGCAGGGACCAAAAATCTTGCGACAACACACGGTGGAGTTGCTGGGGCCCCAGCCCGCGCATCGCATGACCCGCATCATGGTCACGCTGCCATCGGAGGCCGCGACCGACCCCGACTTGGTTCGCGGATTGGTGCAGCGAGGCATGAACATCGCACGAATCAACTGCGCCCACGACGACGTACAGGCGTGGCGCGCGATGGTGCACCATGTCCGGGAGGCGGCCGCATTTGCAGGCACAACATGTCTGGTGGCGATGGATCTGGCCGGGCCGAAGCTGCGGACCGGGCCCCTCGAGCCGGGACCGCGCGTCATCAAACTACGTCCGCAACGAAATGATCTCGGTCAGGTCGTCGCCCCGGCGCGGGCGTGGCTGACGTCGACTGAGGAACCGACCGACCCGCCGGAACCCGGCATGCTGTTGCTTACGGTGCCGCGGGATTGGTTGACCAACCGCGATGCCGGCGACGTACTTGCTTTGCAGGACGCACGCGGATCCAAGCGCGAACTCGTTCTCGAGGCTCGTGATCAGACACCCGACTCGGGTGGATTCGTGGTGACCGCGCGACAAACGACGTACGTGGAAACCGGAATGCTGCTGCACGCCAAGGGCAGCGGGGAGTCGGCCGAAATCGGCAACTTTCCCACGACGGAACAAAGTTTGGTGCTGCACTCTGGAGACCTGCTGCAGCTTACGCGCGACTGCGCACCGGCCCCGGTCGACGGTGGTCAAGCTATTCCGCGCATCGGTTGCACGCTGCACGAGGTGTTCGACTGTGCCCGTCTCGGCGATGCGGTCCACTTTGACGACGGCAAGATCGGTGGGCGGGTTGTGTCGGTCGACCACGATGTTCTCACCGTGTGCATCGACCACCCGGAGCTGGGGGCGGCCCGACTGAAGGCCGGCAAGGGCATCAACATGCCCGACACCGACTTGGCGATATCGGCGATCACCGACCGCGACGTCGCCGACTTGTCTGTGGTGGTCGAACTGGCGGATCTAGTCGATATGTCTTTCGTGCGAACCCCGTCCGATGTCGAGCGGTTGCTCGATGAGCTCGGTCGGCTAGGTGGTGACAACTTGGGCATCGTGCTCAAGATCGAAACGCGACGGGCCTTCGAACACCTGCCGCAGCTGCTGCTTACAGCAATGCGCCGGCCCCGGATCGGAGTGATGATCGCTCGGGGCGATCTGGCGGTCGAGTGCGGTTATGAGCGGATGGCCGAGTTGCAGGAGGAGATTCTGTGGCTGTGTGAGGCCGCACACCTGCCGGTGATCTGGGCGACGCAAGTGCTCGAGCAGCTCGCCAAGACCGGGCTTCCGTCCCGCGCCGAGATCAGCGATGCGGCGATGAGCGAGCGAGCCGAGTGCGTGATGCTGAACAAGGGGCCGTACCTCGACGACGCGGTCACCGTCCTCGACAACATCATGCGGCGAATGGCAGAGCACCACTACAAGAAGAATGCGTTGTTTCGTCCACTACGGTCTTGGTCGGCGCCCCGGCGTGAGGGCATCGACGATGATCCGGGTGGTCAGTTCGGCTCGCCTTCGTGAGTATCGTTGCGCGCCAGAGAGGATCGGATATACCACGCCGCCGACGATGGCGTCCGCAGCGGACTCCGCGGCTACCTCATCGATGCCGTCGGCGAGAAGCCGGGCCCGCACGCTGTCGTGCAGCGGTGCACTGAACCCGGCGCGCAGTTTGATGGCGGTGTCCTCGTGCTCCATGCCGGCGACGGTCAAGATTCGCAGCATGGCCGAGCCGCGGGCCGTCGTCAGACTTGCGACGAGTTTGCCTACCCAGCCTACGAGGTCGGCAGACAGGTCGTCGGTGTGGTTTACCGACGCGAGGATCTTGTCGGCGTCTTCAAGCATGACGTCGGCGACGAGTGCGGGACGGCTGGGCCACCAGCGATAGATGGTCTGCTTTCCCACACCGGCCCGGGCGGCGACCGCCTCGATGGTCAACCCATCGAATCCGCGCTCGAGAAGCAGCTCGCGGGTGGCGGTGACGATTGCCGTGCGCGACCTCTCGCTGCGGCGCCGCGGAGAGCTCGCCTGCGGGTTTACCTGGGTGAGATCGATTGGCATCTAGTGATCCTCGCTCCTGGCGTCCCTCGGGCCCCGGCCACTCGCCGGAGGGATCGAGCGCGCTTTACATATCTTGACCCGCACCGTAGTCTGCCACAAGACGAGACGGTTCGTCTTGTTAGTCGGAAGGATATCAGTCCGTGCGGCCAACGTTAGCGACTTCCCGGCCGTCGTCGTGACCCCGGGGCTGAGCCCGGAGCGGCAGGAGCTGATCGTCGCCGTCGGGCAGTTTGCCGGCCGGCGGTGTCAAAAGCCGCGACGTGCGCAGCTTCGGCTGGTTGGCGGCAGGACAACCGCGGGGAGTGTTGGGATATGTTGATCGGCAAAGGGTTCCGCGCACTCCGCCCAAAAAAGGCCCCGCGCTCGGGCAGCAGGATCTGCGGGCACTCGCCGAACCGCTCGGCGGCGGAGCCAAGGAGATTCGGCTGAACGTCGTGTACAGATGCTTCCGGTCCTATCCCGCAGATAATTTCGAGTACCAAGACTGAAGGACGCGACATGGGATTACGCGGAGAAGCCGCGATCGTCGGATATGTCGAGCTCCCGCCCGAGCGGCTCAACAGGGCCTCGCCTGCGCCGTTCGTCATCGAACAATGGGCGGAGCTGGCGGCGGCGGCACTCGCTGATGCAGGGCTGCCGGGCGACGTCGTCAACGGCATCGCGACGTCGCACCTGGCAGAGTCGGAGATCTTCGTTCCCTCCACTGTCGCCGAATATCTCGGAATCGGAGCGCGATTCGCCGAGCTGGTGGACCTCGGCGGGGCCAGCGCTGTGGGCATGGTCTGGCGGGCGGCTGCGGCGATAGAACTCGGCATCTGTGACGCCGTCCTATGCGCACTGCCCGCCCGACACATCACCCCGTCATCAAAGAAGAAGCGCAGGCGTGTGGTGGACGCGATGTTCTTCGGATCATCCAGCAACCAGTACGGTTCTCCGCAAGCGGAATTCGAAATCCCCTACGGCAACCTGGGCCAGAACGGACCCTACGGCCAGGTGGCTCAGCGTTACGCGGCAGTGTACGGCTACGACGAGCGGGCGATGGCCAAGATCGTTGTCGACCAGCGAGTCAACGCCAACCATACGGACGGCGCGATCTGGAAAGACAAACCGCTTACCGTCGAGGACGTCCTGGCCAGTCCGGTGATCGCCGACCCGCTGCACATGCTGGAGATCGTCATGAACTGTGTCGGGGGTGCCGCCGTAGTCGTCGCCAACGCTGACCTCGCCAAACGGGCGCGCCATCGCCCGGTGTGGATCAAGGGATTCGGCGAGCATGTGCCGTTCAAGACTCTGACCTACGCCGAGGACCTTCTGCACACTCCGATCGCCGCGGCTGCCGATACCGCATTCGGAATGACGGATCTGCGCCGTGAGCAGATGGACATGGTGTCGATCTATGACTGCTACACCATCACCGTGCTGCTGTCGCTGGAGGATGCGGGCTTCTGCGAGAAGGGCAAGGGTATGGAGTTCGTCGCCAGCCACGACCTCACCTTCCGCGGAGACTTCCCGCTCAACACCGCCGGTGGCCAACTCGGCTTCGGTCAGGCGGGATTAGCTGGCGGAATGCACCATGTGTGCGATGCCACCCGCCAGATCATGGGCCGTGCGGGTGCGGCCCAGGTTGCCGACTGTCACCGCGCTTTCGTTTCCGGCAACGGCGGAATCCTGTCCGAACAGACCGCGCTCGTTCTCGAGGGAGATTAATCAGGCATGACCACCTTCGAGCGTCCGATGCCCGTCAAAACGCCTACCACAGCGCCTTTTTGGGATGCATTGGCCCAGCATCGGATTGTCATCCAATACTCGCCGTCGTCGCAGAGGTATGTGTTCTATCCGCGCGTGCGCGCGCCGCGAACCCTAGCCGACGACCTGGAATGGCGTGAGATCTCGGGCATGGGGACCTTGTACTCGTATACCGTGGCCCGCAGGCCCGTCAGCCCGCATTTCGCCGACGCGGTGCCGCAGCTGCTGGCCATCGTCGAGTGGGATGAGGGACCAAGGTTTACCACCGAGATGGTGAATGTCGATCCCGCCGGTCTGAGAGTCGGGATGCGGGTGCGGCCGGTGTTCTTCGACTATCCAGAACACGACATCACCATGCTGCGCTATGAGCCCGCCGACTGACGCAACGCAGCGCGATTACATTTGCGCCCAAACGATTTTGGTCTGCAGATAGGTCTCGATGCCCGCTTTGCCGGACTCATAGCCCCAACCGGATTGCTTATACCCGCCAAAGGGCATGGAGTGGTCGAACTGCATCTGGCAGTTCAGTCCCACGGTTCCGGCCTTGAGCCGCTTGGCCAGCCGGTGAGCGCGGCCCAGGTCCTTGGTCCAGGCGGTGGCAGCCAGTCCGTAGCTGCTGTTGTTGGCCAGGGCGACCGCTTCGTCGTCGTCGTCGAAGGGCAGGATCGTGACCACGGGCCCGAAGATCTCCTCCTGGAACAGCCTGCTCGTGGCGGGGTCGACGTTGGTGACCACGGTGGGGTGGACGAAGTACCCCTTGCGGTCCAGCCGGTGCCCACCGGTGACCACCTCGACGCCATCCGACCTGCCCTGGTCGAGATAGCCCAGGACGCGAGTGAGCTGCTTCTGGCTGATCAGCGGGCCGATCATGGCGCCCTCGTCTTTGGGGCCGCCCAGCTGCATGACGTTGGCCATGTTCGCGATGCCCTCCACCACCTGCTCGTAGACACCGCGCTGGGCGAAGATGCGCGATCCGCACACACATGCCTGGCCGGAGTGGATGAAGGTGCCGAACGACGCCATCGGAATGGCCACGTTCAGGTCGGCGTCGTCGAAAATCAGCACCGGGGATTTGCCGCCGAGTTCCAACGTGACCTTGTTGAGGTTGCTGCTCGCCGAGGCGTGCACGATTGCCCGGCCGACTTCGGTCGATCCGGTGAAGGCGACCTTCTCCACGTCGGGGTGCGCGGTGATCGCCGCACCTGCGGTGTGGCCGTAGCCGTTCACCAAGTTGACGACGCCCTCGGGCACCCCGGCCTCAGCCAGAATCCTGTCCAGCACCAGCGCCGACAGTGGGGTCTCCTCGGCGGGCTTGACGACGCTGCTGCAGCCGGCGGCGAGTGACGGGGCGAGCTTGGCGCAGTAGTTGAAGACCGGGCCGTTCCACGGGAAGATCAGCCCCACCACGCCGTAGGGCTCTCGCAGGGTGTAGGTGTGCATGTGCGAGTCGACGCCGGTGAGGCCCCCGGTGTTCACGTCACGCGCGATCCCGTCGATCTTCGTGCACCAGCCGGCGTAGTAGCGGAACCACTCGGAACCGACTTTGGTGATGATGTCGGCTTGAGCCGGCGGAATACCGGCGTTGAGCGATTCGAGTTCGGCAAGGAAGGCCGCGTTCTGGTCGATCAGATCGGCGACCCGCCACAGCACCTTGGCTCTCTCGTAGTCGGGCAGGCTCGACCACACCCCCGACTCGGCGGAGGCCTTCGCGCGAGCGACTGCCTCGTTGACGGCTTCGGGGCCGCAATCGGTGAACTCGGTGACCTGCTCTTCGGTGGCGGGATCGATGATCGGAATCACTTCACCGGTGCCGGGAAGCTCGCGGATATCGTCCAGCACCGCCTGCACCGTCATAGCTATCTCTCCTCGCCTATCGATTCGCCACGCTAAAGGTTATGCGCTTAACCTCCGGATGTCCAGAACGGACTTCGGGGAGCGCGCAAGTCGATCAAGCGCCTGACCGCAGTCGGCACGTTGGCTCAGCGTGTGGCCCTCATGTCGAGGAGCGCACGATGAGGCGAGCGATATCGGATAACTCGGGAGACGGTGGGCTCGGGAGTCCTAACCGTTCGAAGACGGCAGCGACCGCGGCGTCGGCGACCGCCCGGGGATCGAATTCCACCGTGGTCAAAGGTGGTGTGCTCACCACCCCCGCGGGGCTGGCGTCGACGCCTATGACGGCGAGGTCGCGTGGACAGCGCAGCCGTGCTTGGTGGATGCCGTACAGGACCAGCAAGGCTATTTCGTCGCTTTGCGCGCACACCGCGGTGACGCCCTCTTGTACCCAGCCGGTCACGACATCTGCGGCGTTGTCCACGGTGATCTCGCCGACGCGGACGGGTGGAAGGTCACGCAATCGCGCCGCCCGCGAGACACCTTCGAACCAGGCGTCGCCCAGGGCGCGCCATTTGGCGATCCCGGTGTAGGCAAACGCGATCTGTTGGTGACCACGCGAGACGAGGTGTTCGACACGCATCTCGCCGACCGAGAGGTGCGGATCTCCGAGTGCGGGCAGCGTCCCGATCTCGATATGCGGTATGCCCGCTGCGGTCACTGCGCTGACGGCGGCCGGGCTGAGCGGGAACAGACTCGTGACGGCGACCGGGTCGAGATTCTCGATCGCATCGACGACATACTGATCGTCCTCGGTCTCGAAGATCTGTACTTGAAGCAAACCCAGGCGCGCCATTTCTGTGGTCATCCGGCTGCCGGCTTGCATCGGCATGTCGCCCACCGCCACGTGTGGTACCACGTACAGAACCACACCGCTCTTGCCGCGGGCGAGATTTCGTGCGGCGAGGTTAGGTCGATAACCCAGCAGTTCCGCGGCGCGGTTGACCGCCTCGCGGGTTCGCGCGGAGATTCTGTGGCCCTGAGCGTCATTCAAGACGTAACTAACGGTCGCGGTCGACACTCTGGCCAATCGGGCCACATCAGCGGTGGTGGGCCGAGCAGCTTTGTTCGTGCTCAACTACACCACCTTTCAGGTCAAGCCATGGCCCCCATGGTGACATGCGCCGATTATCGGCAGCGCGCGATCCCGCCATCCGGCCAATGCCAGGTGCGTGGTCACTTTCCTGGGACACGCGCGGCCGTGCTCAACAAAGCGGACTAATAGTCAGCAAGTTACGCTGCCAGCTTGCGCTGGGGCCGACGAGGTCTCCTGCTGGGCTTTTCCGCTGCACGCCGAATGGAAACTGCCGAATATCACAGCCTTTTGTCCCTGTGATGACGGCACTGGCGCGGCGGATACAGCGGCAAAACAGACGCACTTCGTACCGTTGACACTGTGACTCAAATCATTGTCTACTAGTCACTGTAGCGCCACGCCGGGAGAGCAGCCATGAACAACGAGGATCTGATCCTGATCAGCGTGGACGATCACATCGCCGAGCCGGCCGACATGTTCGACGCGCACGTCCCCGCGAAATACCAGCACCTCGCACCCCGCGTGGTCATCGAGCCCGATGGCATCCAGCAGTGGTACTACGGCGAAGTTCGCGGACGCAACATGGGCCTCAATGCCGTCGCGGGCAAACCCCGCGAGATGTACAACATCGACGCCTCACGCTACGACGAGATGCGGCCGGGCTGCTTCAACGTCGACGAGCGGATCCGCGACATGAATGCCGGCGGTCAGCTGGCGGGCTTGAACTTCCCCAACTTCACCGGCTTTTCCGGCCAGGTCCTCAACCAGGGTCCCGACCGTGACGTCAACCTGGTGATGATCAAGGCCTACAACGACTGGCACGTCGACGAGTGGTGCGCGGCCTACCCCGGACGGTTCATCCCGTGCGGCATCCTGCCGCTCTTCGACGTCGTCGAAGCGGCCAGAGAAGTCAAACGACTGGCCGACAAGGGTTGCCACGCCGTGACGTTCTCGGAGAACCCGGAGGCGTTGCAGATGCCCAGCATTCACACCAAGTACTGGTATCCGCTCTTCGAGGCGGTCTGCGAGAACAAAACGGTGTTGTGCACCCATGTCGGCTCCGCATCGCGATCGCCGATGGTGTCGACGGACGCCCCACCCAGCGTGATGATGACGGCGTCGTCGATGATGAGCATGTTCACCTTCACCGAGCTGATCTGGGCCGAGTTCTACGCTGACTTCCCCGATATCAAGTTCTCGCTCACCGAGGGTGACGTGGGCTGGATACCGTACTTCCTCTGGCGCGCCGAGCATGTTCACAACCGTCACTCGGGCTGGACGCTCGCGAAGTTCCCGCCGGGCTACCGCGGACCGACCGATGTGTTCAAGCGGCATTTCTACACTTGCTTCATCAGCGACAAGGTCGGTGTGCAGAACATGGACTGGTTCAACGAGGACATGCTGTGCTGGGAGTCCGACTTCCCGCATTCCGACAGCAATTGGCCGTTCGCGCCCGAGGACGTCATGGAGACCATGGGTCATCTCGACGACTCGGTCATCAACAAGATCACCCACGAAAACGCCATGGCGGCCTACTCATTCGACCCATTCCGACACATCCCCAAGGAGCAGGCCCGGGCCGGGTACCTCCGCAGCCAAGCCACCGACGTCGACGTCGTCACCCATGTCGGCCACCGCGCAAGCCAGCGTGACCGCGACGCGTGGACTCGGATGACGCAGTTCGCCCTGCAGGCACAAGGATCGGCGCCGGTCACCGCCGAGGCCTCCGGTATCTCCGGGCGCACCACCACCCTGGGCACCTGACCGTGGCAGCTCAGGCACCGTTCCCGGATTGGCGTGTGCTGGAGTTGTCCAACGGCATCGCGGTGTCCTACTGCGCCAAGATGTTCGCCGACGCCGGCGCCGAAGTCGTGAAAATCGAATCTCCACATGGAGATCCGATGCGCAGCTGGTCAGCCGGCGGCCCGCCCGGCGCATTGTTCGGCTATCTTGCGGCGGGCAAGAGATCGGTGACCAACAACGGCCAGGCGGAGATCAGGGCGCTGCTGGCCGGCGCCGACATCGTGTTGACCGACCTGACCGACGGATGGACGCTCGACGAGATCACCGCGCACAGCGGTTCGTCGGCGGTAGTCGTAGCCGTCACGCCTTTTGGCCTCACGGGCCCTTATGTCGACAAGCACGTGGTTGCCAACGAGTTCATTCTGCAGGCGTTGTGCGGCTCTATCGCGAGCCGAGGCTGGCCGGATGACGAGCCCGTCCAGGCGGGCGGGCGGCTCGGTGAGTGGTTGGCGGGCACGTTCGCCGCAGCGGTCGCCGCGGCGACCGCCCGGCACGCCCGCCGCAGTGGACGTGGCGAGATCGTCGACGTCTCGACCTACGAGGCGATGGTCATCGCCATGGGCAGTCTGTCCGCTATGTCGGCGAGCGTACTGGGGGCGGAGTCTCTGCTGCACCAACGCAGTCTGGAACTGCCGTCGATCGTTCCCACGGCCGACGGCATGGTCGGCTTCTGCACCATTACCGCGCAGCAGTTCCACGACTTTCTGGTGATGATCGACCGCGCCGACCTGGTCGACGATGCCGACCTGGCATCGATGGCCGGACGGATCGCACGCCGCGACGAGTTCACGGGCATGGTCACCGAATGGACCCAGACTCGCACCACGCAACAGATCATCGACCTCGCAGTGGCATTCCGTATTCCGGTGGCCCCCATCGGCACCCCTGCCACCCTGCCGACGGTCGACCACTTCGTGCAACGGGGCGTGTTCGTCGAATCCGAGTCTGCAAAGCTGCAACCGAGGGTGCCCTATCGCAGCGACGCGATCGCGACCCGCCCACCCGGACGGGCCCCGGCGCTCGGTACCGACAACGGTCGCATCCAGTGGCCACTGCGGCCCGCCGGTCCGCACAGCGCCGACTCCGATGCACTTCCGTTGTCGGACATACGAGTAACCGACTTCACCGCGTTCTGGGCGGGACCGGTCGCCACTCAATTGCTCGGAGCGCTTGGCGCGGATGTGATCAAAGTCGAGGGTGTCCGCCGGCCCGACGGCATGAGGTTCTCCGCCGGTCGCCCACCCACCTGGGACCAGTGGTGGGAGTGGGGGCCGGTTTTCCTGTGCAGCAACAACAACAAGCGCGGCATCAGCGCAGAACTCGGTACGGACGCGGGACGCTCCGTCGCGTTAGAACTCATTGCGGCAAGCGATCTCGTCATCGAGAATTTCTCACCGAGAGTGATGGGAAACTTCGGTCTCGAATGGGATGCGGTGAGTGCGGCCAACCCTCGTGCCATTATGGTTCGGATGCCGGCGTTCGGCCTGGACGGTCCGTGGCGGGATCGCGTCGGCTTCGCCCAGACGATGGAGCAGGCGACCGGAATGGCATGGATGACCGGCCACGCCGACGGCCCGCCGATGATCCCGCGCGGTGTGTGCGACCCGATAGCGGGACTGCACGCTGCCTTCGCTGCCGTTGCGGCGCTGGCGATCCGCGACCGGGACGGGACCGGGATGCATGTCGAATCGACCATGGTCGAGTCGGCGCTCAACGTGGCAGCCGAAATGCTGGTGGAGTACTCGCGCAACGGGATCGAATTACGCCGACGGGGAAACCGGGGCCCGGGCGCAACCCCCCAGGGTGTCTACCCCTGTCAGGGTGACGACGAATGGGTTGCGCTCGCCGCGATGGACGATGCCGCGCGTGCTTCGCTGGCCAGCCTCATCGGCCAACCGGAGCTCCGAGAGGGCGAGTGGCGAGAGCGGGCCGACGAGATCGACAAGCTGATCTCGGCCTGGACCGCACGGCATTCGGTGGTTGAAGCGGTCGACGCGCTGCGCGCCCGTGGGGTGGCCGCAGCGCGCGTGACGGCACCTGTGGCACTGCTCAGCGACCCGCAACTGCTCGCCCGGGGCTTCTGGGAGACGGTCGACCACCCCGTCGCCGGCTCCTTCCTGTGCACCGGGATGCCGTTTGTATTTGTCGGAAAGCCCAGGCACTGGATTCACCGAGTGCCGCCGTTGTACGGCCAGCACACCAGCGAGGTACTGACGGGCGTTCTGGGGCACACCCGGCAAGACCTGGTCGAGTTGCGCCAGTCGGGCACCATCAGCACTCGGCCGGCGGGCCTGTGACATGGCGGTCACCCTGTGCGTGCCGCCACGCGCCGGCGAGTTGTGCGCACCGGTGCGCTTTCTGGTGCGCGAGGATTCCGTGGTGATGGAGCTGACCGCACGGCACCGGATCACCAGTGTCGAGTGGGATGAAGGCGAACACGCAGTGGCGATCCTCGTCGAGATCACCGACCCGCAAACGGCGCGGCCGATAGACGTCCGAATCGACGTCGTCGAGGCCGGCACGGCACCGGGCCGAGCACGGTCCAGGACCATCGGCACCATCACACGCGACCGGCGGCAATACCACGTGGTGGGAACCTATCTCGGTGTCGTCGCAGACGAAAACTGAATGACTGCAAAGGATTAGGACTGAGGTGAGGGTGACTAGAAGCACCGCGGCGATCGTCGGAGTGCACAACACCAGACAAGGACGCCGATTGGATGGCGAAACCTCGCGCAGCCTGGCGCTGAAAGCCATCCAGGGCGCACTCGACGACGCAGGTCTGAGCCTCGACGTGGTAGACGGAATCAGCGCCGGCGAACTGTCCACGACGCTGATCTACGACCTGCGCATCGGCCCGGCCTGGCAGGGGCTCGGCTTCGGCGTCGGCATGATCACCGAGGCGGCCACCGCGATCGAGCACGGCATGGCCGACGTGGTGGTGCTCGTCGCCGCCCAGGCCGGCGAGTACCGCGACCATGAGGCCACGGCGCCGTGGACCAGGCCCGAGAACGAATTCGTCGCGCCGTGGGGAATGTTCACCGCCGCCGAGTTCGCGCTCATCGCGCGCCGCCACATGCACATCTACGGCACGACACGCGAACAACTGTCCATCGTGGCGGCGACCATTCGCAACAACGGATCGCAAAACCCCGAAGCCGTCTACTACCAACGCGGACCCTTCACGCCGGATGACATCACCGCGTCACGGCCCATCGCTGACCCGTTTCATCTACTCGATTGCGCCACTACCTCCGAAGGTGGGTGTGCGCTCGTCATGGCCAACGTGGATAAAGTCGACGTGGCAAGCCGACCGATCTACGTGTTGGGCAGTGGCGCGGACTTCCACGGCCCGTCCTACCAGCACCCACCCGCCTGGGACCTCGTCGGTCGACGAAGCGATCACGTTAACGGCGTGGTCGGCCGCCGCGCAGCCGAGCGCGCGTTCGACCACGCCGGGCTACGCCGTGCGGAAGTCGACGTGCTGGAACTCTACGATCCGTTCTCGTTCGAGATCATCCGTCAGCTGGAGGCGTTCGGATTCTGCGGCGATGGCGAGGGCGGACCGTTCGTCGCCGACGGCCACATCGCCATCGACGGCAGCCATCCGATCACCACCGACGGAGGAACCATGTCCTTCAGCCATGCGGGGTCCAATCCGCAAATGATGCAGCGGGCCATTCGAGCCGTCCAGCAATTGCGCGGTCAGGCGGGCGACCTCCAGGTGCCTGACGCGCATATCGCGTTGTGCAGCAACGGGGGAGCAGGAGCCTTGTTCACCACGGTGCTGATCCTGGGAGACGAACAATTGTGAATTTCGAGACGTCCGAGCCTTTGCGGCCCCAGACCGGGCCCGTGCCCCATGCCAATAGTCAGGCCAGCATTCCGTTCTGGCAGGGATGTCAGTCAGGGGAGTTGCGCTATCAACGTTGCGAGGCGTGCGGCGTATCGAATTTCCCGCCGACCGAGCACTGCCGCCAATGTCTTTCGGCGCAGCTGCGCTGGACGGTAAGCGGCGGTCTCGGCGAGGTCTACAGCTGGACGGTGGTCCACCGGCCGGTAACACCGGAGTTCGAACCGCCCTATGCACCGGCGATCATCACGCTCGACGAGGGCTACCAAATGTTGACCAATGTCGTGGGTGTGACGCCGGACGACCTGCAGATCGGCCTGCGCGTGCACGTGCAATTCCATGCCGTTGGTCCCGACGTGACGCTTCCGTACTTCACCGGATTCTCGTGAGCCCCGGGCGTACCAGCAACGGCCTGCCGGTAACCGCCTACCTCGTCCTGGGCGTGCTGGCGGCCAACGACGAGCAACTCACCGCCGGTGAGATCAAGATGCGCGCCGAACTGTCGGTCGGCCACTTCTACTGGTCCCCGTCGGTCAGTCACGTGCGCCGCGAACTGAACCGCTTGTTGGCCCGGGGCATGGTCAGCGAGATCGGCGCCCAATCCGGCAAGCGCGCCATCACGCTGTATGAGACCACCGACGCCGGGCGCGATGCGCTGCGCCGCTGGGTGCAACAGTTTCCGGCCCAGGACCAGGTCGTCATCAAGCACCCGGTCATCCTCAAAACCTGGCTTGCCCGCGGCGAGAATCCGGAACGCGTCGTCGATACGTTGGACCGGCATCTCGTGGCGACCCGGGCTCGGTTGGACGAGGCGCTGTGGTCGCGGCAGCGTTCCCGGGAACTCGGCATCGTCGATGACCCGGACCAGCGGTTCTCCTTGGCCGTCCTCGACTACGCGATCCGTGGCCTGTATGCAGAGATCTCCAACATCACGCAGCTGCGCGACGAAATTGCCAGCGGTACAACCCGAGATCCGGTCAAACGGGTGCGACGGTCGAAGGGGCAGATCCGCCGTCGGACACCCACGGATTCGGGTTAGGCGTGGGAGTGATCTGCCGGTAGGCAGTGCCCCGTGCTTCGCGCTCCCACAGTGTTTCCCAAGTGCCGATGGCCGTTCCTTCGGTGATCAACTGGCGTTTGAGCACTTTGTGAGTGGCGGTACTAGGTAGGTCGGCGGCGATGCGAACGTATCGGGGACGGGCCTTGGGGGACAAGTCGGGCTGCGCGTCCAGGAATGCTTCGAATGACTCGGGGTCGAGGGTGTGGCCCTCGTTGAGGACGACCGCGGCCATCACCTGGTCGCCGACACGTCCGTCCGGCACCGCGTAAACCGCGACGCGGTTGATGGCGCTGTGGCGCAACAGGATTCGCTCGATGGGTGCTGCGGCCAGATTCTCGCCGTCCACCCGCATCCAGTCGGCGGTGCGGCCGGCGAGGTAGATCCAGCCCTCGGAGTCTCGGTACGCGAGGTCTCCGGACCAGTACATGCCGTGGCGCATACGTTCGGCGTTGGCTTCGGGGTCGTTGTAGTAGCCGGTGAAGAAACCCGAACCCATCGTGTTGACCAACTCACCCACCGCTTCGTCGGCATTGACGAGGGCCCCGTCGGCGTCGAAACGCGCGACCGCACACTCGGTGACGGTGTCGCTGTTGTACACCGCAACCCCGTCGGCCCCTCTGCCGATCGAGCCCCTCGGCGTGCCGGGTTCACGTATCACGATGACGGCGTTCTCGGTCGAGCCGAAGCCGTCTTCGACCTGGACGCCGAACCGGCGGCCAAACTCCTCGATATCCTTGTCGTTGGCCTCATTCCCGAATGCCACCCGCAGCGGATTGTCGGCGTCGTCGTCGCGTTCCGGTGTGGCCAGGATGTAGGCGAGCGGCTTGCCGACGTAGTTCATATAGGTGGCACCATAGCGGCGCACGTCGTCGAGGAAGTTGCTCGCCGAGAATTTCGCCGGCACGATCGCGGCGCCGGAGACCACCGCGGGCGCCCATCCGGCCACGACCGCGTTGGAGTGAAACAGCGGCATCGACACATAGCAGGTGTCTTGCCCGGTGAGCGCGAATCGCTCGGCCAGGCTGAGGCCGGCGAACGTGGCCATCACGTGTGATACCTGCACCGCCTTGGGATTTCCGCTTGTTCCCGAGGTGAAGATCATCATGAACGCGTCCATCGCGGTGACGTGCCGATAAGGGACCAGCTCACCGGCGCCGTCGACAAATTCAGCCCACTGCGGTGTCGAGGTATCGAGGATTTGCGTTCCCTCGAGGTTCAAACCTTCCAGCAGCGGCCGATGTTCGGCGTCCGTCACCAGGAACTGACAATCTGCCCGCTGGACATCGGCGGCCAATGCCTCGCCGCGCCGCGTGGTGTTCAGGCCACACAGGACATAGCCGCCAAGCCCGGCCGCCGCCATCTGGCGCAGCATCTCCGGCGTGTTCCCGAGCAAAGCGCCGACGTGCATGGGTCGTTGCGGATCGGTGGCGGCGATCAGCGCGGCGGCGCGGGCCGTGGCCCCCTGAAGGTACTGACGCCAACTCCATTGCCGATCGCGGAACTTCACGGCGATCGCCGGATCGGATAAGCGCTTGTGCAGGAGCGCTTGAATCGTGTCGTCAGTCATCGGTCGGATTCACCTTCACTTTGCCTATCCCTGCGAGACGAGACGGTCCGTCTTATAGTAGCGGGCGGCGCAGCGGGCCTGGGTTTCCGTCGCTATCCGCCGACCATCATCAGGCCGCCGTCTACCGCCAGCAGTTGTCCGGTGATGAAGCCCGAACCAGATCCGGCGAGAAAAACCAGTACTGGCCCAACATCCCGCGCAGGATCTCCCAGGGCCCCGCCCAGCGGAATCATCGTCTTGAGCTGCTGGTCGATGAGGGCGCCGGCCTCCGGGCCGAGAAACTCCCGCAATCGGTCGGCCCCGGGCGTCTGCACTGCCGGCGCCAAAGCGTTGACGGTGACCTTGTCGGCGGCCCAGGCACGGGCGGCAGATCGTGTCCACGCCTGCACCGCTCCTTTGGTCGCGGCATAGACAGCCGAGATAGGGCTGCCCATAACGGCTTCGGAGGATCCGAAGTTGATGATCCTGCCTCCGGTCCCTTTCATCACGGCGTACGCGGCCTGATTGGTGAGAATGGTTGCCTTGATGTTGGTGTCCAGCAGGAACGAGATTTCGTCGGCGCTGATGTATCCAGGTATCCCGGGCTGCCAGAGCCCGGCGGCATTCACCAAGACGTCGAGTCCCCCCAAGTGTTCGACCGCTTGTTGCATCATCGCCGAGACGGCGTCGCCGTCGCGTACATCGCACTGCAGCCAGCTCGCCGCGAGATCATCCGCCGGTGGAGTCTGGTGATAGGTCGCGGCGACCTCGGCACCCGCTTCGCTGAGAACTCCGACGGCGGCGGCGCCGATACCCGTCGCTCCGCCGGTGACCAGGATCCGTCGACCTTGCAGTGGTGGTGTCGCATCTGACATGGCTAAGACGCTACCGCCGGCGTCGCAGCACTTCGCGACGATGTCGTCGAGGCCAGCCGGTCAGGCGCGCACGGCGATCGTCGACAGCAGGTCAGCGAGCCGGGCCGCGGTCGACGCCTGGCTGGAGGTCTCCGGCGATCCGGAGGTGCGTCAACTGATCTTGCTGGACGCGCCCAGCGTGCTCGGCTGGGCCGGCTTCCGCGACGTCGCCCAACGGTACAGCCTGGGCATGACCGAACAGTTGCTCACCGCGGCCATGCAGGCGGGACAGCTGGCCCGCCAACCAGTGCGACCACTGGCCCACGTGCTGATCGGCGCGCTCGACGAGGCGGCCATGGTCATCGCCACCGCCGACGACCCGAAACGTGCCCGCCGGGAGACCAGGCAGGTGCTGCACCGCCTCATCGACGGGATGCTGGACGAGCGGTAGCGATCAAGAGCCTTGACAGGTAAGCGAAACCCGCAGGATCACGCTGTCGGAATTCAGCAGGTTTGTCTCCACGTCGCCGTAAAAGTAGTGATCGTCAGGGCTCCAGTTGGCGGTCTGAACGACTGTGGCGTAGACCTGCTTACCGCCAAAGCCCCTGGCATCGCTGCCGCTGTTAAAGTCGCTGAGGCGCTGCGGATTTGAGCCGTCGGGGTTCATGGTCCACCAATCGGTGCCGTGTGACGGGGTGTCTGCGTTGGTCATCCACAGGATCTGCCAGCCCGGAATGTAGCGCGGATGTTCGTTGTAACTGTCGCCTCGGGTCAATCGAGTGGTTGTACCGGAGTTGAGGTCGAGGCGATAGATCTGGCTTTTCCAGAAGTTGTGCGTTTCGACATCGCTGGTGAATACCAACGACGTGGAATCTGCTGCGAAGCCGCCAGTCTCGTTGAACGCGTCTCCGGCAGGCGAAACGGTACGAATGCCAGACAGCGACGGCGTGCCGTCTGGAGCGACATTGAATTGGGCTACCTTGATCACCCAGAAGCCGGCGAAACGATCCGGGTTCAGGGCCTGGCCGGCGGCGGTGCGCTCCGTCCATTCGAGTAGCCGGCCGTCAGGCGAGAATTCCGGCAGGATTGTGCCGTGGTCTTTGTCGTTCGCGACGTCGGTCAGTTGCCACGAGCGTGATCCGTCGGCGGTGGCCACCCACAGGTCCGAGTAGCTACCCCATCCGGCCGTGGCGCCCATCGAGTCGCCCGGGTGCGGTGACTTTTCGGCGACGAACGCGATGAACCGCCCGGACGGGCTCCACACCGGTGATCCGGTCGTGCGTTGGAGAAAACTCGCGGAGTCGGAGCCCAGCTACCGGCGGTTCGTGCCATCTGGCTTGACCGTGTAAATGTGGTAGCGGCCGTCATTTGCCTTGGCGTTGAACGCGATGACATTGTCGGACTTCGACCAGTCGGCCCCGAAAGCTTCATTTTCGAAGACTCGGTACGCCAGGGGCGGTCCACAACCGTTGCTTCCGAGGGGTTTCCCCGGGGCTGCGTGGGAACCGGTGCCCGCGCGAGGCGGTCCGATGCAAGAACTGCACAGTACAACGACGAGCAGCGCGCACGTTCGCAGCGTCCACACCCATAACCGCGCCAACATGACCCGGCGTCATTCCCGATTTCTGGCCAGCACAGAACAGCTTACGGGCTACGCCTCGATTACGGCTGATGCCAGCGACTCTTGCAAGCGCGTCAGAACTGGCCGCAGTTGGGTGCAGTGGGTTCTGCGTTGAAACGCGCGGCGATCCATTGCATGGTCGGTTCGCCATCGACGAGCATCGGCAGCGCGTGGTTGATGATGAGTTTGTTGAGGAACGGTGGTTCTTCGTTGGTGCGGAATTCCACGTCGGCACCTTGGGAGCACCAGTCGCGACCGAGCTGATTGGCCGCGGTCCACGGCACCAGCGGATCGTAGCGGTTGCTGTTGATCAGCACCGGCGCGTTGGGTTTGTAGCGTCCGATCCGCTGTTCTTCAAACAGGCTGCTGAACGGTTCCTCATTGACCAATTGGTTGATGTCATCGGTGAAGTAGGGCCGTAGATGGCGGAACGCGAAATCGAGGAGCGTCTGGCCGACACATTGACGCGACGCCGATTCGAGCATCGCTAGTCCGCGGGGCGTCATTTTGGAGCGGATGTCATCAGCGAACTCCGGATAGGCGGCCATGACACTGTTGAGGGCGTATCCGACGGCGCCGACGAGAAGGCTGCCGTCGGCGTGGGGAAACAGTTCCTTGAGGTTGGCCGGTGGCGCTCCGGCGTACGTGCCCACGATATGAAGCTCAGGGGCATAGGCCGAGGCTAGCTCGGCGGCCGACGCCGTCGCGCCACCGCCTTGCGAGTATCCCCAAAACGCCACGGGCCCATGAGGATCCAACGACGTCCCAGGCAGGCGCATGGCCGCACGGGCAGCATCGAGGACGGCCTGCCCCTCGGCGATGCGACCCACATACGTGTGCATCGAGGCAGTGCCCAGACCTTCGTAGTCGGTCATCACGATCGCGAAACCACGGGCGACCATCGTGGCGACGAACAACTCCTCGTAGTTGAACATGATGTCCCAGCCACCCGAATAGTGGATGCCTTGATTGAACATTCGCGACGGGGCGCACTGATTTCCCTGGCCTTGCGTGCCGGGTGCGTAGCTGATCAATGGCCGCGGCCCGTTGCCGGGCCACGGATTGTAGGGCTCGAAGTAGGTGCCGGTGACCGCGATCGGATTGCCCCGGGTGTCTGTGCTGCGGTACATAATTCGGGTGCCGGTGGCCATGATCGCGCCCAGCTGACCGGACGGCTCCAGCACCAACCGCGATGGCTCGGTACGGATCAGGTCCCCCGGCTGGCCGGATGGCAGTGGATCGGGTGGGGTGTAGAACTCCGCATACTGCGGCTCGTCGCCACCATCAGCCCGCGCTTTCCCCATGCCGACTACCGCTGAGCTGACCACCAGCAGGATCGCGAGGACGACTTCCCCAAACCGACGCATCACGAGAAGGTAACAAGAACTCGCAAGTTCCGGGGGTGCGGCCGTCGTTTCAGCGGTGGCTCTGGGCGAAGAACTGCCAGATGGTGTCGGTGGCATCGAGCGCCGTCGATGGTGGGGGGATCCCCGCGATCCTTTCCGCGAGCGGACTGGACTCACCACCGGGCCATTGATGACCGGCACCCGCCACCGAGATCAACTCCACAGTGCGTCCGCCCGCGCATCCGGCTGTTTGGGTGGTCACGCTGCCGGCAGTGTTAGAAGACGGCGGTCCGCAGGCGTCGATGGAGCGCCAGGTGGCGTTGACCGACTCCACCGAAGGACCGTCGACGCGCGGAGAACCGTTGGCCGCGAGCGCCTTACCAGGCCCGCCGTTATAGGGAACCCTGTCGTCGGCTGTGCCGTGGATTTGCAGAACCGATGTTGGCCGGGCTTGGGAGCAGTCGGTCAGTAGTGTGCCCGCCACGGGAGCGATCGCGGCGAAGGTGTCGGTCTGGCATCCGAGTCGAAGCGCCATCATGGCCCCGTTCGACATGCCGGTGGCATACAGGCGTGCTCGATCGATCGGGATCTCTTGTTCGATAGCGCCGACCATGGCGTTGATGAAGCCGACGTCGTCGACGTTGATGCGCTGAGGCTCCCCGCAGCACGTCCCGGCATTCCAGGCGCGGTCGAGACCGTCGGGATAGGCGACCAGGAAATGCCCGCTGTCCGCCTCGGTGTCCCAGTGGTAGGAACGCTCGGCCTGTGCACCGCCACCGAAACCGCCGTGCAGCATCACCACCAACGGCACCGCATCGGTCAATGCCTGCGGTCGGTACAGGTGAAAGGTCCTGCTGATCCCGCCCGACTCGATGGTCTGGGTGGACTGGCCTACCGGGATCGATTGGGAGCCAGGGGTTCCCGACGCATGTCCGCCGCCAATGCATCCACCGAGCATGACTACCAGGGCTGGAAGGAGACAAAGGCTTAGTACCCGAGCGCATCCAGATCGCATGAAGCCATCGTGGCAGCCGGCTCAACTTTTGACAAGTGACTTGTCAAAAGTGCCTTGAGTGGCACACTGATGGCCATGCGACGTGCTCTGGATGCCGAGTGGGAGCCCACCGTGCCGGCCCTGGTGAGCTTGGTGGCCGCATCAGGGGGTCCTCAATTGAGGGCGGCGTTTGCCGCGGCCGGGCTCGACGGGATCCGCCCGGCCCAATCGGTCGCACTGGTACCGCTGGCGGCCGGCGGCATGCACGCATCGGATCTGGCCGACCGACTCAGGGTGAGTCGGCAGGCGGTAGCCCAGGCGATAACCGCCCTGGAGCGACACGGCTACGTCAGTCGAGGGCCCGACCCCGTCGACGCCCGAGCTCGAATCATCGAGTTGACGCAGCGCGGTCGGCAAGCCCTGCGCGTAATGCGTTCCAATGCAGTCGAATTGGAGAAACGGTGGGAAAAGGTCCTAGGGTGCCAGCGATTGGGAGAACTTCGCGAGACCTTGCAGATGTTGCTCTGCGCGGAAGCGGGCGCGTGACGCCTACTGAAGAACCGATGCCCGGAAGCAAAACATCCAGACCGTTGCCATAATCCGGCCACCTCGAACACACCCGATCCCAGGTCTTGACGATCCTTCACGGCGTAGGTTCGACCCCAAGACAATGAACAGGAGTCCGCCGTGCCCATATTCATGGTCGAGCGCACCTTCGCCGAGGAACTAGAACCCAGTTTCGACGTCGCCGATGGAATCAATCGGATCAACGACCAGGAGGGCGTTCGCTGGTTGTACTCGTTTCTGTCAGCGGACAAACGAAAGACGTACTGCCTATATGAGGCACCGTCGCCGGAGGCCATCAGAACCGCGGCCGCGCGTGCTGGTCTTCCCGCCGATGTCGTCGTCGAGGTAAGCAATCGCGTTATGCCGGACGGTGCATTGTCCGACATCTGAAAGCCTCACCCGAGCAGCTCGTGATCGGCGGCATACATCGCCGCCTGCGTACGATTTGCGGCGCCAGTCTTGATCAGGATGCTGCGAACATGGTTGGCCGCCGTGTTGGTGCTGATGTAGAGGCGTTCGCCGATCGCCCGATTGCTCAGCCCCGCGGCCAGCAGCCGCAGCACTTCGACCTCCCGTTCCGTCAGACCATCCGGACCCGTTGTCAGCAACGAATCCACCAGGTCAATAACCCGGGCCTGACCGATCTGCGCGGCGATGGCGCGGGCCTCGTCGGCCAGGTGCCGGGCCTCCTCGGTGCGATCGCGTGAGGCCGCAAACAACGCTTGCCGGGCCAGCGTTTCCGTGACATGAACCACCGAGCCCATCCGCCGGTCCATCTCGAGTGCCGCGCCGAAATGACGCTCGGCCGCAGCGCTGTCCCTGCCGAGCGCGGCGATCCGGGCAAGATATCGGTTGGCACTGCCGAACAGCGCCACGAACTGGCCGGCCAGCAGGTTCTTGCCGGTATAGCGGGCAACGAACGGGCGTAGCGCGTGAACCGCTTCACGGTTGCCCAGCTCTAAGGCCGCCTCCACCATGAAGACCAGCTCCATCGGCCACTGCGCCTCGTCGGTGTGATCGCCGAGATTGCGGTTTAGCAGCTGATTCAGCGCGCGGGTCATGCCACGTTCGCAGTTGAGCTCGGTATACAGCGCAAGCAAGCCGGGCACCCAGCGGCCGGCGAACGTTTCGCTGCCGTCGACAAACCCGCTGAACCTTTTTAAGTCTCCGGTTTCGCGGTGGATCATGAACATCTGGACCCCGTGTGAGCCCTCGGTGTCGTCTCCGCCGAACGAATGACCCGTGCGCAATGCGATATCAGCCCACCGTTCGGCGCCGGCGAAGTCGCCGCGCAGATAGGCCAGCGCTTGCTCGACGCACGCGCCGACGAAGCCAAAGAAGGGTTGTCCGCAGGCTTGGACCGCTCGCTGTATGTGGGCGGCAGACGCGGCTAGCCCGTCGGGCCGACCGGCCAGATAGCTGACCATGGCGCCGAAGTGCGAGGCCGACCCCAGCGCCTCGTAGTCGCGGCGCGATAGCGCGATACGCGAGGCCTCGGCTGAACGCTCCGATTGTATTTCGCACATCTCCGGGGTGAGACCGTGCCAGAGGCTCGTCGTGAGAGTGTGCAGCATCACCGCTGGATCGTCGGCGACCCGCGCGCGTTCGATGGCGCGGCTACCTATTTCGCGAGCACGTGCCGCCTCGCCGGCGAACGCCAGTGCTCGTCCAAAACTGCCGAGAGCCTGCACATAGCGTGGGTCGTCGGTGTTCAACCCGCAGGATTCCAGCGCGGATGCCAGCAGGTCGGCCGCCTTCGAGTCGGCCTGCCCGCGGCGCCAATTCGCGTCCTCGTAGCCGACGGCCGCCGCCAGCCGGATGAGCGGGTCGTCCATCGCGCTGATGCGTTGGTAGATGGCCCGCGCCCGGGCGAAATCACCGGCGCGCACGTGGTTCGTGGCCGCATCGAGGTTGATCCCTGCCCGATCCGCGAGGCTCAGCTCGGGAAGCGACGATGCCCTCTCGAACCATTTCGCCGCGTCCTCATAGGCCAGGCTCTGTTCGGCCATCCGGGCCGCCTGACGCGCGTATCGCAACGCCTGCTCGTGGTAGCCGAGCACGTGCGCCCGCAGGTAGTGGTTTGCCAGGCGGGGAACAACGGATGGGTCCGCGCGCCCCTCGAGCGCCTCGGCGGCGCGCGCGTGCAAGATCCGCAGCCGGGACGCTGCCATCCCACCGAGCACGGCCTCGCGGGTCAGCGCGTGCACGAACGAGAACTCGCCATCGGAGTCGTGAACCGCCCGGACCAGCCCGACAGCCTCGGCCGCATCGATCGCTGCCAGCGTCGCGGTGAGATCGGTCTCGCTGGTCGCGATGAGCGCGGGCAGATCAAACGTTTCGCCCAGTACCGCTGCCTGCTCGATGACCTCCCGGACGCTGGCACCCAGTCCGCCAAGGCGGCGGGCGATGGCATCTCCGATCGATGCCGGGACGGTCTGCTGCACACTCAACGTGGCTATCCCGCCCCGGATTTCCAGGTCGTTGCACAGTTCGGTCAAAAAGAACGGATTGCCGCCGGTCTTGTCGCGCAGCAAGGCAGCGGCCGTGCGCGCCGACGCGGGAGCCAGCTGCTGGGTTCGGCAGACGAACTCGGCGATCGCCTCGGTGTCCAGACCCGCGAGATCCAGGCGCCGGATACCGTCGAACCGGTGCAGTTCAGCCAGCCGGGTGGTGAGCTCGTCGGAGCGGTCCGGTTCGGTCGTCCGGAATGTGGCCACCACCAGCATGCGGACATCGGCGCAGCCGATCAGCACGTGTTCGAGCATCGCAAGGGTGGGCAGCTGCGCCCAATGCAGGTCGTCGAGGATCAACGCGATCGGGCGATCGATCGCCAAGCGCCGCAGGAAGCCGGTCAGCGCGTCGAAAAGGGCGCGTCGGGCTGTGCCGTCGTCTTCTGCTGGGCCGGTATAGGGCAGGTGCCGATCTAGTTGGGTTGTCAGTCGCCGCAGTTGCGGTGCAGCGTCGGCCAGTGGGTCCGCCATCGAACCCGGTGGAGCGGCGATCAGCAGGCGATCCAGCGCTTCGGCGAACGGTGCGTACGGAACGTCCGCGTCGGCCGTCGAGCTGCCCACCAGCACCGCGACGCCGTGGTCGGCCAGCGTGCCGGCTACCTCGGCGGCCAGGCGCGTCTTGCCGGCCCCGGGTTCACCGCCGATGAATACCGCCTGGCGGTTGCCGCTCTCGACCCGCTCCCAGGCCTGCTCGAACGCCGCGAGTTCCGCGGCGCGACCCACGAGCAGGCCGCGGCGACGTGCGATCAGTTCGGCTGGTAGCGGTGGTGGCACCCACTGCGCCATGCTCTCAACGTAACCGCGCCGATGTTGGCCGGTCGATAGTCAGATCTGACTATCGTGGGATGCGTCGGAAATGCCTCGTTGTGGTCATGACGCGCGACCTCCTCGCCTCGTAGCGTCGCGGCATCAAGACCTGCGAAGCAAGGAGGTGAGGGCGATGAGCCTGACATCCGCAACCGACGAATTACGCACCAGGCTGGGCGCGGAGGTAATCCTGCCCGACGACCCTGGATACGACGAGGCTCGGGCGCTGCACAACGCCATGATCGACAAGAGGCCAGCGGTGATCGTGCGCTGCGGATCCGCCGCCGACATCGCGGCCGCTCTCGAGTTCGCGCGGACGTCGAAACTCGCGGTTGCCGTCCGCGGAGGCGGCCACAACGGCCCCGGTTTCGGCACTGTCGAGGGCGGCCTTGTCATCGATCTGTCGCCGATGAACTGCATCGACGTGGACGCCGACCGGCGCACCGCCCGGGTCCAAGGCGGCGCGACATGGGCACAAGTGGACGGCGCGACCCACGCGTACGGTCTGGCGACGCCGGCCGGCATCATCTCCACCACCGGCGTCGGCGGCCTCACCCTCGGCGGCGGCCACGGCTACCTGTCCCGCAAGTATGGTCTGACCATCGACAACCTGCTGGAGGCCGAGCTCGTGCTGGCCGATGGTCGCGTGGTGACGGCGTCCGAATCTGAGCACCCCGACCTGTTCTGGGCGCTGCGCGGCGGCGGCGGAAACTTCGGCGTGGTCACCTCGTTTACGTTCCGCCTGCATCCGGTGCACACCGTGATCTGCGGTCCCACGGCGTGGCCGTCATCGGCCACCGCCAACATCCTTGGGTGGTTCCGGGACTTCCTCCCTGCTCAAGACGAGGATCTGTACGGGTTCTTCGCAAGCATGACCGTCCCGCCGGTGGCGCCGTTCCCCGAGGCGTTCCACCTGCACAAGGCGTGCGCGGTGGTCTGGTGCTACACGGGCGATCCCGCCCGGGTCGACGAGGTGTTCGCGCCGGTCCGGCAGATGGAGCCGGCCTTCGAAGGCCTCGGTGCGGCCCCCTATCCCGCGCTGCAATCCACATTCGATGGCCTGTATCCGAAGGGACTGCAGTGGTATTGGCGTGGCGACTTCTTCCGGACGGTGGCCGACGGTGCGGTTGAAGCCCATGCCCACTTCACCGAGGAACTGCCGACCATGCACTCCACGATGCACCTCTACCCGGTCGACGGCGCGGTCCATCGGGTCGGGCAAACCGAAACAGCGTGGGCGTACCGGGACGTCAACTTCTCACAGGTCATCGCGGGGGTCGACCCGGACCCGGAGAACGCGGAGCTGTTGAAGCGCTGGACGGCGAACTACTGGGAGGCCACCCATCCGTACTCGGCTGGCGGTGCTTACGTCAACTTCATGATGGACGAGGGCCAAGACCGAGTCCGGGCGACCTACGGTCCGAATTACCAGCGGCTCAGTGAGATCAAGGCGCAATACGATCCCAACAACGTGTTCCGCATCAACCAGAACATTCTGCCGGCCGGATGACGCAATCGCGTCCACCCTGTGACGTCATCCATATGCGCCGCAACCATATTCGCTGATTTCAGGAGTCGAATGGCGCCATCCGCGCCGAACGGCATCACCGCTACGGGGTCTTGAGGAACACGTCGTTGAGCGTGACAGTGCGAAGGTTCCGGGAGCGGATGATGTCGACCAGTTGCGGGTAGACGTGCGTAACCGGCAGGTGATTGAGGTGACCGATAACGATGGACTGCGGGGTGAAGTACTGGTCGGCCATCTGCACGATGTAGTCCTCGGTGATCAACGTGGAATCCGACAACGAACCCGACCATAAGGTAGGAACGGTATACCCGAGGTCGGCGGCCACACCGTCAACGGTGGCGTTGCGCTTTGCATACGGTGGCCGAAAGTACGGTTTTGCGCCGACGCAGTAATTATTCTTCAGGAATTCGTCATTGCGGGTCAGTTCTTGGGAGATCGTGCTTTCCGGCAGTGTCGTCAGATCCGGATGTGACCACGTGTGGTTGCCGAGTTGAATCTGCCCGGATTCCACCAACGGGCGCAGTATTTTCAGGTTGTCGGTCCACGAGCTGTAAATCCCGTTGACGAAAAACGTCATCCGCGCGCCGGTGTCCTTCGCGAATTGCGTGTAGGCACGCACGACATCGCTGTTGACGCCGTCATCGAGAGTGAGCGCAAGCAGATCACCCTGGCCGGGAATTTTGGTCAGCGCTCCTCCACCGGGCAGCGGGATGCGAGCACTCGGCGGCGGGGGCGGTAATAAGGCCGCCGGGGCGGTTGGACCAGAGGTTACCACCGGACCTGCGGGCGGCTGGGCGAATGTTCGCGGTTGCGGGTCGACTATGAGCCGAGCTGCGCCTACGCCGGCGACAACTGTCGCGGCGAGCGATCCGAGGAAACGACGGCGATTCATCTCTGACTCGGGACGGCCTCGAGCACCTGGCCGCGCAGCGACGCAAGGAGTGAACTCGATCCGATTCTGCGCAACTGGTTCGCGGTGTGATGCGCAACAGAGGAGCCCGCGCCAGGGGGACCCGCATCGCCAAACTTCGCAACCACAGCAGCGAACCGTACCACTAGCAGCGCCGATATGCCGGATTCGTTACGGGTGGGTCAGATGTGAATTTAGCATCGAAACGGCCACGGGCTCGCCTGTGCCGACCACCGACGCGATCCTGGGACACCGACGGGCTTCGGGAGACCCCCGCGTGCATCAGTGAGGTTCCGCATCACCGCGTCGTGGCAGTGGCATGGGCTCGGTGCTGGGGGTTCCCAGTGTCCCGGCCAGCCAGGGCAGCGACGCGGAAAACGCCTGGGCAGCGAACGGCCAGTCATGTTTGCCTGGTTGGGTAACCACCGCACAGGTGATGCCGTGGGCCGAGGCGACGGCGCACAGCGAATTGGCGGCGGCATCCTGGCCTTCTGGGTTGGCGACAGGGTCGGTGCTCGGGGGGTTCAGGGTGGGATTGGCTTCCTCGGCGAGGTTGTGCGGACCGGACGATGCGGGGACGTCGAACCATCCCGACACCCCGGTGTAATGACCATGCTGATTGATGACGGTGACCGGATCGAACGCGGCCCAGGCGGCGGCATTGCCGCCGAACAATCGGGCCACGCTTTGATCCTTGGTGCCGACGGTGGGACTGCGGTCGCCGGCAATGTCGACAAACGCGCTGAACATCTCCGGATGCATGACGGTCAAGTCAACGGCGCAGGTACCACCCATCGACCAGCCGGCGACGCCCCAGTTAGCTCGGTCGGCGCTGACGCCGAAGTTCGACACCATGAACGGGACAATGTCTTTTGTCAGATGATCGGCGGCGTTACCGCGGCTCCCGTTGACGCACTCGGTGTCGTTGTCGAACGAACCGGTGGGGTCGACGAACACCAGCACCGGGGCGAACCCGTGATGCTCGGCAGCGAAGTTGTCGATGGTGGTGAAGGCGCCGCCGGGGCGCAGCCAGTCGGCTGGAGTGTTGAAGGCGGAGCTGATCATCATGACGGTCGGCAGCCGGGGCGGCGGATTGCTGTTGAACCATGCCGGAGGCAGATATACCAGTTCCTGGCGGTGCGGGAAGTGGGACCGGTCGGCGTCGATGTTCACCGGCACCACCACGCCCTTGGCTGGTTTGGTTCCGGCGATCTGCATCTCGGTGACGCGCAGCCGGTCGATCTGGTCAGGCAACGGCCCCGATGTCAGCTGATTCCACGCAGCGAGCGCCGTCGGGAAGTAGCCGACCCACAGGTTCAGGGCCAGGGTCGCGCACAACACGCACAGGGGTATCGAAAGTGCCGCCAGTCCACGACGCCACCAGCGGGTGCCGGGCCAGCCCAGCAACAGCACCGCAGCGGCCACTCCGCTCATTGCAATCCAGAGCCACAGCGAGGTAGGTGCCGGGTCCCCGGCCACCCCGAGCGACGTGATGTACCACCGCGAAAGGGCGGTCACCGCGGCGGCGATGACCAATGCCGCCGGCAGTACCCGCGTGAGCCAGCGCCGCCTACGCCATTCGACCGCGGTGATCACCAGGAGCAGCGCCAAGCCCTGCATGACCGGCGGTAACCAGCCGTGCAGCAACGACAGTTGTCCGAGGAAGTGGTTCAACGGGCGTGACCTTCGCTAAATCGATCGCTCCGCGAGGCTGACTTGAGGCTTACTTAAATTTCTAACCCACCGGTCAGGGTCCTGAACGCGGGAGCTTGCACCAACTATCCCATACCTTCTCCACTGACCCGTTCGCCATTTCCGCGTGTAGCCCTGGCACATGTGTGCGACCACGTAGGTCATGTGTCTTTGATGACGCTGGTGA
The DNA here is from genome assembly GCA_963848535.1 of uncultured Actinomycetota bacterium. GTDB lineage: Bacteria > Actinomycetota > Actinomycetes > Mycobacteriales > Mycobacteriaceae > Mycobacterium. The sequence goes on along the minus strand of CAWKEM010000001.1, from coordinate 124,034 downwards.
AATTGCGCAGCCGCAGCCTGTCAGCGACGACAAAAAGGCTGGAAAACGCTATTGCGGCGGCTGCAAGCATCGGGTCGAGCGTGCCGGGCGCGGCCAGGGGATCGCGGCGATGTAGTGGCCGAAGGCGCAAAAACAGGTTCGTCTCGACGATGGTCAGGGTCTGCCGGTCCGTGCGCTCACATTTTCGCCGTCGACACCCGGGCTCTGGGCCGCATCGCTGCAGATGGCGGCCTCGCAGGGTACTGCCGCCCCATTCTGCGAGCAGGTGGCGGCAGAGCAGCTCGGCGTTCGCGGTGTCAGACGTAACCGACGCCGATATCGACCGACACCTGACTGGCGGTGACCAACCTGGATTGGTCGGAGGCCAGCCAGGCGACCGCGTCGGCGATGTCTTCGGGCTGAGCGATGCCCTCGGGCAGCAGCGGTTTGTGCAGGCCCCGCAAGTGCGGGTAAGTGTCAGCGGCTGAGTGAAGCGCTTCGCGCATCCCGCCGGTGCCCATCGGGGTGGCGACCGCTCCTGGGTTCAAGCTGTTGACGCGAATGTTGTGCCGGCCGAGTTCGGCGGCGAAAGCGCGCGCCATCCCGACGACGGCGTGTTTGCTCGCCGTGTAGTGGATCATGAACGACTCCATTTTGATGCCGGCAGCGGAGCCGATCAGGATGATCGAGCCGCCGCGGCCGCCGTCGATGATGTGATGAGCACCTGCCATCACGGTGTTCCAGGTGCCGATCACGTTGGTGTCGATGGTGTCTCGGAACGCCTCCGGGGTGATCTGATCCCAGGGCGCGGGATTGCAGATTCCGGCGTTGGCGACGATCACGTCGAGACGGCCCAGTTCGCTGACCGCGTCGTCGACGGCGGCTTTGAGCGCGTCGAGGTCGCGAATATCCACCGCCGCGGCGATGACTCGTTTGCCGTTAGCCCTTACCAGCCGTGCTGTCTCGTCCAGATCGTCGGGAGTCGGCGAATCGTACGGAACGCTGGGCGGCAATGGTCCGGCGATATCGACCGCGATGATGTCGGCGCCTTCGGCGCTGAGCCGCACCGCATGTGCCCGCCCCTGTCCGCGCGCCGCACCGGTGATCAGCGCCACCTTTCCCGAGATTGACTGGTTCATCGGTTCTTTCAGTTCCCTTCCTGCAGAGGCTTAGTCGCGAGCGATTTTGTCCAGCGGGTTGGAGCGTTCGAGCATGCCGTACGTCTCCTCGCCCTCCCATGTGTAGCGCACGCCGGCCTGTTGCAGTGCGGGAAAGCTGGGCACCTCCTTTTTTAGAGCCTGCATGGAAAACATGTCGTCGTTGTGATGAACGTCGTGGGTGGAAAATATGGTTTGGCCGGCGATTTCGACAATGCCGTCGGCGGTTTCCAACACCAGCGAGACGTCCTCGCCCACCGATTGCAGCCTCGTGAGCCACGGGGTCTGCACCGCCCGGGCTGGGATGAGGCCGCCGTCCCCGGTGAAGATGTAGCCCTCGTTGAAGGTGGGCCGGCCGTCGGGATGGGGCGGGTAGGCGATGTAGCCGAACGCCCGGCCACTGGGGAATACGGCTGACTGCCAGCAATGTCCCCAGAATCCGGAGAGCTTGCGCACTCCCTGGCGTCGGATCCGCAATCCGCTGCCGGTGAAGCTGTGTTGCTCGCCGGGGGCGCGGAATGTGCCGGTGGCGGTAAACAGTTGCTCATAGCGTGGCCCACCCATGAGATCTGCCTTCGACAGAGGTTTTCAGTCGCGTGGCCGCGTCGGATTGCAGCGCTCCCTGCACCCACGGCGGCACGACCATCGTCGCCTCGACGTGGAAACCGATGTCGACCGTAGGACCGTCTATCTTGCCTTCGACCAAGTCGGACGACGAGGTTTGCACCGCCGGCCCGTCGTAAGACATCGTCCAGGTGGCGAATGGTTTGATGCACCGGAAAACCAGGCCGCCGGCACCCAGCACGGTCGCGCGGCCGTCAGGCCCCTGGGCCGGCAGCGACGGACCGTTGGTTCGCAGTCGGTACACGCGCCCGTCGGGGAAAGCGACATTGATTTGGATGTCGTGGGTTTCCCAGTTGGCTGCGACCGCCTCGATCCCGATGCGTGGCAGACCGATCTCGCCCCGGTCGTCGACCACCCAGAAGCTCACCGAGTCACGCATCTCTGGATTTTCGGGACGCTCGGCGAACACGAACTCGCGCGACGCGTCGATACCGCCGGTCAGGTCAACAGTCATCGATAGTCCTACTTTTGCCTCTTAGGTTTCAGTGGGTGGTCCAACGGGATGCGCTGTTCACATAGCGCGCAAACCGAGGCCGCACCTCGTCGAGATCGATGCCGAACTCATGTGGATCGGCATGCGAGCTCGGCTCGCGCTCGGTGGCGGCGTGCGTCCACCAACTGTGCATCCGAGCTTTGAACTCTTCGCCGACCGGGGCTCCCAGCCACGCATACAATCCGGTCACCTCCCTGATCGGATCGGCCTGCATCGCACGGAAATCGATGTCGTAGAAGCGATTCTCAGCACCGTCAGCGCGGAACTGGAGTGCCCGGTCCATGCCGATGGACCAATGTTCGACGTTGAGCCGACCGATATAGGGGCGGTCGACCTCGGTGCTGAATGACCCGATGATGTCGGCGTACAGATCGGCGACCGACAAGATGACATCGGTGGGGTCGCGGTGTGTCATCACGAATCGCGCGTCGGGAAAGGCCGTATGCAGGGCATCGAGCCACAACACATGTGACGGGCATTTCAACCGCCAGGGCCGCTGGGGCTCACCCCACTGCAGCAGCTTCATCACTCGGCGCTGATACCGGTATGTCGACGTGAGGTCTGCTCTATCTACCAACCACGCCGAGTACGAAGGGATTTCAGCGAACGATTGAAACAGGTGCGACTTGAAATCCAGCGCCATCAACTCATGGCACTCCATCGGGCCATGCGTGTCCGCGGGGACGTGGTAGCGGGTGCCGACCATCTCACCTTTGCCGGGCGGGATCCGCGGGTCCGCACCCTGCACCGTCGAGGGCGGGGGGCACGGCTGAGACGACTCCCACCGGCGCAGGTAGCGCACGTCGGGATCTTGAGCCAACAGCATCGACAATGCAGTGGATCCGGTTCGGGGCAAACCTAATCCGATTAGCGGCGCGGTGATCGGTACGTCATCGATCTCCGGGTTCCGGCGATACCAGTCCTCGACCTGCAGGCGTTGTGACAGATAGCCCACGATGCGTTGACGCAGGAATGCTCGACCGCGGTCGTGCAACCGGGCCTCGTCCTGCAGCGAGGACAATAGGATCTCCAGGCCTTCTCGGAACGAGTCCTCCCCGAAGTCGGTCAGTCCGGTCTGTTCGCTCGCCTCGTCCATCATCTCGACAGCGGCCGGCATGAACCCTCCCTGCTGAACGTCATTGTCCGAACTTTCGTCAAAGAACAACTCGGCGAAGCGTAGCGTCGACTTGGTGATGCCGGACAGCCGGAAGGAGATTTGATGACTATCACCGTTGTAGACGCGGGACCCCGACGGGTGAGCCGGTCCGTTGAAGTAGCCGCGCCCGTTGCGGAGCTGTATGCGTTGGTCGCCGACCCCCGGCGTCACCACGAACTCGACGGATCGGGCACTGTTCGCGCCAACATCAAAGCGCCCGCGAAACTGGTTTTGGGGTCGAAGTTTTCGACCAGCATGAAGATGTTCGGTGTGCCGTACCGCATCACCAGCACGGTGACCGCGCTGAAACCGAACGAAGTGGTCGAATGGCGTCATCCGGCCGGCCACCGCTGGCGGTGGGAATTCGAGTCGCTTTCACCGACACTGACGCGAGTCACCGAGACGTTCGATTATCGTGACGCCGGTGCGGTCAAGAACGGGCTGAAGTACTACGAACGGATTGGTGCCAGGAAGGCCAACACGGCGGGCATCGAGGCGACGCTGGCCAAGCTGCGTGATCGCTACGCAGCGCGATGAACCGTCACGACGATGCTTCTGTTGCTGGATCGGCGGCGTCCCACGCGACTACCCCAGACACCCAATGGGTCAGTTGTTCGACTTGGTCGTTGCTGTGTAGGTGGCGCGGCGGTGTTGCGTAGGTGGCGTAGGGCCGGCAACGGATGACGACGCGGTTTTCTCGCTCCGACATCTCTGTTACGTAGGGGCGCGCCTCCTCGCCGAGGGGTTGACCGGACATTCGACCGGCAACCGCCATCATCACGTCGACGGCAAGATCGCGGTCGTTTTCGAGTGTCGCATCGGCATAGACCTGCAGGTAGGTAAACGGCCACCGCTCGTCGAGGACGCACAGACTGACCTTGCCGTCGCGTTCGATGACGCGGGCTTTGCCGCGACCGGCCATGGTGGACACCAGCAATTCGTCGGTGTCGGTGGGGATGTAGTAGACGATCGACATGGCCGGGCCGTCGTTGCGGCGGCGGTAACCAAACACACAGGTGCGGTGGGTACGGACGAACTCGCGCCGCTCGGAGGGAAGCATGTCACGGTCGGTCGGAGCCGTGTAGGGCTCTGATGCCAGCGGCAGGAGCATATCGAGACGTCCTTGCTATCAGGTGGATTGACCTAGCGATGATTACCGGATACAGTGTATCCGTTATTCTGCAAAGTGTCAAGACGCCAGGCGCGCCCGGATTCGGAGGTGTTCATCCTGAGCGAGGGAACCGCTGCCGGCCAGCCCCGCGAGGTCCCGTCGGGGCGCCCCCGCGGGCGTCCGGCCCTGCCTCTGGACCGGATCCTTGCGGCAGCCCTCGAACTCGTCGACGAGCAGGGCGCCGACGCGCTGTCGATGCGGTCGCTGGCGCAGCGCCTGGAATCGGGCACCGCCACCCTCTACCGCCACTTCGCCAACCGCTCGGAGTTGGTTGCCATGATGGTCGACCGCATGCTCGGTGAAGTCGACCTTGACGCGCGAAAGGTAACTGCGCTGCCCTGGCAACGCGCCTGTACATCGTTCGCGCAGAATATGTTTAACGCGCTGGGCTGCCACGGCAATGTCGCATCCTTATTGATCGGGCACGTGCCGATGGGGCCCAATGCGCTGGCCCACCGCGAGTTCGTTTTGTCGGTCCTTCTCGACAACGGATTTCCGCCGGTGGTCGCCGCCCACGCCTACGCAACACTGGCCCGCTACGTACTCGGCTTTGCGATCCAACTCTCCCGGTCGTCGGCGGCCACTGGCCAACAAGATGCCGAACTATCGGCCGCGTTCCGTCAGCTTGATCCGTCCCGCTACCCTGCGACGTTCGCAGTCGCCGACGACCTTCCCGTTCCACTGAAGGAGGAGTTCGCATACGGGTTGCAGCTCATTATCGCCGGACTCGAGCGACTGCATGCCTGACGTGTCACCGCATGCCGAGTTGGCTCAGGTGTTCGATCATGGTGTCCACCGCGGCCTCTAGTGGTGCGGTGTCGCGGCGGACCTGGCTGAGCAACAGTCCACCCTGTATGCCGGCGAGCATCGCCAGCGCTACGCGGTCGATGTCCGTTCCTTCGGCCAGCTCACCGCGCGCGGCAATGGCCACCAGGCTGTCGTAGATCATGTTCTCCCACAGGGCAAATGACCGCGCGAGCCGGGCCCGCGCGACGGGGTCCGATTCGGACAGCTCGTTGGCCATCGATCCGATTGGACAGCCCCCCGCACAACCCAGACCGCGCACCAGGTCAACCATGATGTCGCGCCAGCGGTATAAGTCCGCGATGCTGTCGATGCGGTCGAGTCCGAGGTGCTGCACGCCGAGCACGCGGTCGGTCTGAAAGTCGATGACCGCGGCGACAAGGTCGTTCTTGTCGGCGAAGTAGTGGTACATCTGCGAGGTGCTGATGGCCGCGGTTTGCTGGATGTCTTCGATGGTCGTCCGCGCGACACCGCGCTCGAGCATCAATTCCGAAGCCGCCGCCACGATACGGTCGCGGGTTGCCCGGCCCTTTGCGGTCAATTTGTCGTAAGCGACTGGCGCCATCTGCGCCCCTCCCCAGGGTGGAGTAATCACTTCAAAATCTACCACACAGAATTTAGTTTTGGAGTTGACACTCCATTTTTGGCTCAGGAGGCTGAACGTGTTCGTCTACTGATCAGTGCCGGAAGCTGTTGTGCGCCAAGCCCGGCACGCGTGCGAAGGGCAATGAACTATGGGCACCACAGCCGACACCAACCACGCGACCATCGCCGACCGGGTCGCCCAACTCCAGCGGGGGATGGCCGGCCAGCTTCCCGACGACGTTCTCAGGGTCTTCGGCGCCGACCAGGCGGATCTGCAGGCTGCTGGAGTCCCGGTCGGCGTTGCCACACCCGGCGACGCCATGCCGGACGCGCAGCTTCTCGACGTGCACGGCGCGCCCACCACCCTTGCCACGGCCATCGGTGGACGCGGTGCTGTGGTCGTGCTCTACCGCGGCACGTGGTGCCCCTACTGCAACCTGACGCTGCGCGCCTACCAAGAGGACCTCGTCCCGCAGCTGGCTCAGCGTGGTTTCGCGCTGGTGGCGATCAGCCCGCAAAAACCCGACGGCTCACTATCGATGCAGGAGAAGAACGAGCTGAGCTACACGGTTTTGTCCGATCCGGGCAATCAGGTAGCGGCCGGGCTAGGCGTGCTCACCGCCCCCAGCGATGATGCTCGCGCCGCTCAACGCACCCTTGGTCTCGAGTTGTCCGAGGCCAACGCCGACGGGACCTATGGGATACCCATGCCGACAGTAACCATCGTCGACAGCGCGGGGATCATCCGCTGGATCGACGTACACTCGAACTACACAACCCGTACTGAAGTCGCTGACATCGTCGGCGCCTTGAGCGCTCTCGTCTGAAGAGTTCGATTCAATCGCCGGAAGAAATCTCCCTCGATGATCGACGACAGCCTGGTTCCATTGCAACATCGCGCCGCGGGGCGCAATCATTGACCCAATGGGGGCAGCTGATCAGCCGTGTGCTGATCGGGGTTGCGCCGTGGACATCGGGCGACTCGCTCGCCGCTGCACGGTCGAGAGGTTAGGTCAAACTAGCGCAGTACGTTGGGCAGGACCTTATCGGTCAACAGGTGCAGGCTGGCCCAGCCTGCGTCGATCGGAAGGCCGCCGATGAGTGGGTTCATGACGACTTCTCTTCTGCCACCGCGGATCTGGTCGACAAGCTGTTCGGGGGTGAGGATTTCGACGCTGTTGAGGCGGCGTAGGTCCTGGATCGATGCGGCGGCGATTTCGTTGGGCCGCGGTACGCCCGAGCGCTTCCAAGCGCTGTATTCGGCGGCCTCGTTCATGATGAAATCCCCGTAGCCAGACCAGGCTTCGTCGGGATCGGTGTGCAGCAAGGTGACGGTGCTGCCGTTTTCGGGGTGGTAGACGAAGCCCGACTTACCATGCCGGTGCAGCTCCTGCTCGTACACTGCTTCCACGTCGGGCATGGCCATCGGCGGTGAGAACGGGAGTCCGAAGCGGGCGGCGCGCCGGGCCGCCGCAGCAGTCATACCGCCGACGAAAAAGATCGGATGTGGGCGCGTATGTGGTTTCGGCGTGACGTTGATAAACGAGCCTTCATAGTCGAACGGTTGATCGCCCCACGCTTTGAGCAACACTGTCAAGCAGCGATCCATCAAGGCCGCCCGCCGTGACCAGTCCTTACCGGCGGCGTGATACTCGTCGGGCCGGTAACCCATGCCGGCCACGAAACTGAACCGCCCCCGGGTGATGTTGTCCAGCACGGCAATGTCCTCCGCCAGCCGAACCGGATCGTAGAGCGGGACGATCAGCGCGTTGATGCTGATACGCACGCTGCGTGTCCGCCCGGCGATCGCGGCGGCCAGGATCAACGGCGACGGCAGCCAACTCGTGGCCGCCAGGTGATGTTCTTCTCCGCTGATGGCGGTGAATCCGCGCTGGTCGGCAAACTCCGCCATCTCCAACGCCGCCTGGTAACGCCCCGCCTGGTGTGCCGTCGGATCGGCGATGTTGGTCATGTTCAGGCGCAGCGCGGTAAGCAAACTCATCGTTGTCTACCAGTCGCACGCACGAACAGTGTTCCTCTGATCAATTCCTTGGCCGAGCCCAGCGTGGCCGCGTAGGTGTCCGGCGGCAGACTGGCCGTCTGCTCGGTCAGACCTCGCGTCAGCGCATATATTGCATCAACTGCGGCGCAAGGGTTTATTTCAGCAGGCAGCGCTCCGTTTGCCCGAGCGTCCTCGATGATGTCATTGACGATGTCCCGCAACGCCTTTAACCCAGCGTACTTGGGTCTGCCACTGCGTCTGTGGGCCATGCTTTCGGCATGGGTCGCCCGTTGGAACGCGGCCAGGTGGGGATAATCGCGCATCAACCGGTCTGATTCGCCCAGCACTGCCTCGAGGCGTCCGACGACGTCATCGGCCTGCGCCGCAGCCGCCCGCAGCCGGGGGAGTGCGATCTCCTCGATTTCGGAAACGGTCGCCTCGAGCAACTCGGACTTGTTCGGAAAATAGTGATACAGACTGCCGCTGGTCATATCGGCGGCCCGGGCGATCTCGCGGATCGTCGCCTGCGAGTAACCCACCTCGGCAACGCAGCGCATGGCTGCGGCGATGATTCGTGCGCGGGTCTGCTCACCATTGGCGCCGACGGGCCGGCCCAATTGAGACGGCGTGATGGTCATCCCGTGCGATACCCGCCATCGGTCGGTCGAGCGCCCACCCGCGCACCTCCGTGCCAAAACCAGAACTAATTGATCACTCGATTATATTCGACCGGGTCGGGCACCTGAGAGCCGACGGACAGGACGTGCAAATGAGAACACCGCAGTGACGCCGGCGCAGTTGGGACGTCCGGTCGGCGCCAGCGGCGAGGAGACCCGCGCAGCGGATCATCGCCGCGACCATGCGCTGCGTGGCCAAGCAAGGGTGTGCACGGGCGACGATCCGCGAAATTGCCCGCACAGCGAAGGTGACCAGCGCCAGCCTGTACAACTACTTTCCCAACAAGTCGGAACTGATCAAGGCGGCGATCGCGGCAAGAACCGATGTCGCGTTACCGCGGCTGCGCCAAGCCGCTAGCCGTCCCGGCGACGTCGTCGACCGAATAGAAGCGGTGCTCGACGAATCGGGCCAGCTGATGCGCGAGTACCCCGATCTGGCCGCTTTCGAATGGGCGATCCGGGCGGAACGCGCCGCCGACCTCGACTCCCAGCTGGCCGGCAGCACCGGGTTTCAGGCGTTTCGCGAGATCATCGAGAGCATCGTCGACGATGCCTACCACCGGGGCGATCTCGCTGACCACTCGGATCGGCGGGGCGCCGTCGAGGCGACCTACGCGCTCATCTACGGCTTGACAGAACTGGCGGCCACTCTGCCGCCGGAGGACTATCACGCAGCGCTGGGCTCGGCCAAGCAATTGATCAGGGGAACGTTGCTCGTTCAGGGCGGGTAGCCGCGAGCTCCTTGATATGATCAAACGATTGATTATATAGTCGGGGTCACGGAGAGGGAGTCGAGACCTTGACCGAGACTGTGGGTGTGACGTTCGACGTCGACGCGCTGCGCACGAAATACGCCGAAGAGCGGGCGCGGCGGTTGCGTCCGGACGGCATCGCGCAGTATGTGGAGACCGCGGGTGCGTTCGCCCGCTTCGCCGATGACCCCTGGGTGGACGGGACGTTCGCCCGCGACCCACTCACCGATGAGGTTGACGTAGCGATCGTCGGCGCCGGTTTCGGCGGGCTGTTGACGGGCGCGCGGTTGCGTCAGCTTGGTGTGCAAAGTGTGCGATTGATCGACCGGGCGGCCGACGTGGGTGGCACCTGGTACTGGAACCGGTATCCGGGGATCGCCTGTGATGTCGAGTCCTATGTGTACATGCCGTTGCTGGAGGAACTCGGCTACATTCCCACCGAAAAATATGCCAAGGGGGCCGAGATCTTTGCGCATTGCCAGCGCATCGCGCAGCACTACGATCTCTACCGCGACGCATGCCTGCAAACCGATGTGCATGAGATTCGCTGGGATTCAAGAGATTCACGCTGGATCATCCGTACGAACCGCGGCGACGAGATGCGGGCCAGGTTTATTTCAATGGCCAACGGATACCAAGCCAAACCCAAGCTGCCGGGCATCGAAGGCCTCGGCGCTTTTCGCGGGCAGGCGTTCCATACCAGCCGGTGGGACTATGGCTACACCGGCGAGCGGCTGGAGAACCTGGCCGGTAAGCGCGTCGGCATCATCGGTACCGGGGCCACCGCAATCCAGTGCGTGCCGCACCTTGCCGCGGCGGCAGAGCAGCTCTACGTCTTTCAGCGCACGCCGTCATCGGTAGACGTGCGAGCGAATCGGCACACGGATCCGCAGTGGGTCAGCACATTACAGCCGGGCTGGCAGCGCAAGCGCATACAGAACTTTCAGGTCCTCACTGCTGGCGGGCAGGCCGAGGAGGATCTTGTCGCTGATGCCTGGACGAGCATCACCCGCAAGCTTCCGGTCATGCGTCACGACAGCGACGGCGTCGTGGACCCCGAACAGCGGACCCGCGACATCGAGATCGCCGATTTCGCCAAAATGGAAGAAATCCGGACGCGAGTCGATGAGATCGTCACCGATCGCGCGACCGCGGAGGCGCTCAAACCCTGGTACGGGTACTTCTGCAAACGGCCCTGCTTTCACGACGAGTATCTGCAAACGTTCAACCACGACAACGTCACACTGGTCGACACCCACGGTCGCGGGGTGGAGCGCATCACCGACTCCGGCGTGGTCGTCGACGGAGTGACCTACGAGCTCGACTGCCTCATCTTCGCAACGGGCTTCGAGGTGGGCACCGACTATTGCCGTCGCACCGGGTTCGAGCTGATCGGCCGTGACGGGGTAACTCTCACCGAGCAATGGCGCGACGGTGTGCGCACCTTCCAGGGCCTGTGTACGAACGGCTTCCCGAACTGCTTTATCGAAAGCATCTCTCAGGCGGGCCTCACGGTGAATTTCCCGTACCTGCTGGACGTGCAGGCCAGCCACGTCGCATGGATCATTGCGTGGGCGCTCGAACGGGGAGTCGCCGAGGTCGAGTGTTCACCGACCGCGGAGGCAGCCTGGGTCGACACCGTCGTGGCGCGGTCGGCCGTAAGCGCCGAACGAGCCAGGACCTGCACACCCGGTTACTACAACCGGGAGGGAAAGGCGGACGCCAAGACTCGGCAGGGCAGCTTCTTCTTCGGTGCGCCCACCGAGTACGCGGACATCTTGGAGACGTGGCGGGCCAACGGGGACCTGGAAGGGCTCGAGATCCGCGGCGGTGGGGTCGGGCCGTGACAAGCCGGCAAGCCCGTCGGCGCTACGCCATCGGTCGGGTCAGAGCGGCGACGCGGCGTCGCCGCCCACCGAAGGTAGCGATCATCGGTGCCGGCTTCGGTGGTCTGGGTGCTGCGGTGGCGCTACGCCGGGCCGGCATCGATGATCTGCTCATCATCGAGGGCGACGACGGCGTCGGGGGTACCTGGCGGCGCAACAGCTATCCCGGTGCCGCGTGCGATATCCAGAGTCACCTGTACTCGTTTTCGTTTGCGCCCAAAAAATCCTGGAGCCGCACCTACGCTCGGCAGCCCGAGATTCTGGCCTACCTCGAGTCGGTGGCCGACGACTTCGATCTGCGCCGCCATCTCATGCTTGGCACCCGAGTGCGCACGGTTCGCTGGAACGCGGACACCCGGAGCTGGGATTGCCAGTTAGACCAGGCCGGGCACGCCACCACACTGACTGCCGACGTCATCGTCAGCGCCGCCGGATTGTTCGGATCGCCAAAGCTTCCCGACATCGAAGGTCTGACCGCCTTCGGGGGCACGCTCATGCACACCGCGCAATGGGACCACGGCATCGATCTGACGGGCAAAAAGGTGGCGGTGATCGGGACCGGCGCCAGCGGGGTCCAGGTGGTGCCCGAGCTGGCGAAGATCGCCGACCGCGTGACGGTGTTTCAACGCACACCGCCATGGATGGTTCCCAAAGATGATCGGCCATACAGTGCAACGGAATTGGCGCGATTCCAGCGCAACCCGCTGGCGGTACGCCGCGCGCGATGGCAGATCTGGAAGTTCCAGCACGACAACACCGCAACATTTGCCGATGACCCGGTGGTGGCCGCGCGCACCCAGATCGCGATGTCGTTCTTGGAGCGCACCGTCGTAGACGTGCAGCTGCGCCGTGCGTTGACGCCGGACTATCCGTTCCGCTGTAAGCGAGTGCTGCTGGGCGACGAGTATTACCGGGCGTTGCTGAAGGACACCGTCGAGCTCGTCACCGATCCCGTCGCGCGGATTGCCGAGACCTCGGTGATCACCGCGGCGGGCCGGGAGGTCGACGTCGACGTGATCGTGCTGGCCACCGGATTCGAGACGTCGCGCTACCTGTCGGGTATCGACGTCATTGGGGCCAGAGGGCAGCGGCTGCACGAGCGCTGGGGCGATGACCCCAGCGCCTACCTGGGGGTGGCGGTCAGCGGATTCCCCAACTTCTTCATGCTCTATGGCCCCAACACCAACCAGGGCGGCAACTCGATCGTCTATATCCTCGAGGCCGGCGCGCGACTGGTCGCCAGTGCGGTGAGCCGCCTGGCGCGCCGGGGCGGATACGTCGAGGTGCGCCCCCAAGTCGAAAAGCACTACAACGAACAGCTTTCCGCCGACCTGGAGCGCACCATCTGGACCCAGTGTGATAGCTACTTCCGTTCGCCCACCGGCCGCATCGTGACCCAATGGCCCTACACCGAACTGGAATACGCCCGCCGCACCTGGCGGCTGCGGACCCGGGACTGGATTCACCGCACCGGGCCGGGACCGGTCGGCGGACGGCGCACGAAGGTAGCGGAGGACGCGCTTGCCGGCGCCGACTAACGGCTACCGGCCGTAGAGCAACGCACCCGCAACACGTACGATGTACCTATCGGCGTATCCGGGCACGAAAGGATGGTTGAGTGGTGCGAGCTCGCTTCACGACCCGCGCGATCGGGGAGTGTGCGTTGGACATCGTCGAACGAGAGGGGGTAGCGGCGCTGAGCATGCGTGCGGTGGCATCCCGACTGGGGACGGGCCCGATGACGCTGTACAACTACGTCAACGGGCGCGAAGGTTTGGAGGACCTCGTCGTCGAGGCGGTTATCGGCTCGACTGTTCTCCCTGCGCTGCAACACGATTGGCGAGACGATGTCATTGCTACTGCCACCGCTTTGTGGCAGGTGCTGCGCTCGCATCCCAAAGCGATTCCGTTGATTCTGACGCGTCGCTCTGTGTCAGCCTCCAGCTACGCTCCGGCCGAGAGAATCATCGCGGCATTGTCGCGCGCCGGCCTTGACGATTTTCAGGTTCTCGCCGGGTTTCGTGGAGTGCTGGCTCTGGTGACGGGGTTAGCGCAGGCCGAGTTCGCCGACACGTTTGCGGGTACGTCGCATCATGACCAAGTCAATATCGACGGTGCTGCGCAGGTCGGGCAACTGGCCGGCTCCCAGTATCCGCACATTGCGGCGTTGGCCCGGGTGAGTCAACGCTCGAGTGCCACCGAGGACTTCCGCTGTGCGCTCGGCATGTTCCTCGCCGGGATAGCTGCCGGCTATCAACCCAAAAGACGTTCTATGTCAGGCAAATCGCGCTGGCAGGAAAGCTTGAGTTGACGCCATTTATTGATGGGAGACGTAATGAGCCAAGTGGACTCCGAGCACCGACGGCTGCTGATCAAGAATGTGAGAATCTTCGACGGTATCTCGGACCGCACGAGCGCCGGTCACGTCCTCGTTGAAGGACAGCGAATCCTGGCTGTCGATACCTCCCCCATCGCCGAGTCCGACTCGACGACAGTGATCGATGGTGGTGGACGGGTGTTGATGCCCGGGATGAGCGATGCGCATGTTCACTTGGTGGGGATGGCCAACACGTTGGTCGACTTGGTGTTCGGTTCACAAACCCAACTTGCCGCCGCCACGCTGGCGCGGGCCAAGGACACCCTCATGCGCGGCTTCACCACAGTTCGTGACATGGCCGGCGATACGGCCGGCATCAAGAAGGTGATCGATGCAGAACCCGCGTTGGGTCCGCGTATCTATCCCAGCCAGGCGGCCATCTCGCAGACCGGCGGCCACGGTGACTTCGGATTTGTTTACCAGCGTCCGACCGCATTGGGCGGCAGCCAAACACGCGCCGAGGAGATCGGTTTCATGCGGGTGGCCGACGGCGCCGACCGCGTGCTGGCAGCGGTGCGAGAGCAGTTGAAACTGGAAGCATCGCAAATCAAACTCATGGTCGGTGGCGGCGTGACGTCGCTCTACGACCCGCTCTATACGGTTCAGTTCACTCCGGCGGAGCTACGGGCTGCCGTGCAAGCCGCGCGAGATTTCGGTACTTATGTCGCGGCGCATGTGTACAACGTGGCGGGCATCCGCCGAGCCGTCGAGGCCGGCGTGAAGTCCATCGAGCACGGCCATTTGGCCGACGAGGCGACGATCGCCCTGCTTGCTGAACGCGATGTCTGGCTATCCATCCAGCCGTTCGCCGAACACGACCACTACTTTCCCAATCCCGAAAGCGCGGAGAAGAATCGCCAAGTCTGTTCCGGTACGGACCAGGTCTACCGATGGGCGAAGACGCATGGAGTCAACGTGGCATGGGGAACGGACCTCCTCTTCGAACCGGAGAGTGCGGCGCGGCAAAGTGAGATGATGACCCGCCTGGGTCGCTACTTCACCAACGTTGAGGCGCTCAAGATGGTGACGTCGGGGAACGGCAGCCTGCTCCGGCTCGCCAGGGAGCGCGACCCGTACAAAGCCGCGCGACTCGGGGAGATCACCCCCGGCGCCTGGGCAGACCTGCTGCTGATCGACGGCGATCCGACTGCCGATCTCTCTCTTCTCGCAGATCCCGCCAACAACATCGTCGTCATCGTCAAAGACGGAGTGGTCGTCAAGAACACCCTGTGAGGCGAGGCCAGCTCCTGCTCGGTGCATGCCGCGCAATATTGCGCTGCAATCGCATGACACCGTCGCCGCGCAGGAAGCCGATCGCGTGGGATCGTCCGGCCAGAGCAGCGGCGAGGTGGATTGCTTTGCCCTCGAAGCGCTTCCGGCCGTCAGCCCCGCTCGCACAACTCCAACCGGTGTCAGTCGAATGCAGGCGGTGGCCTGCCGCACCGGACCAGTCAGGCGCCAGTCACGCCGAAATCGATGACACCACGGATCAGTCGGCCGGCAGTCAGGTCGGCATACGCGTCGTTGATTTGGTCGAGCCGGTAGCGTTTGGTGATCATTTCGTCTAGGAGTAGTTGACCGGACTGGTACATCCCGGCCAGCAGCGGGATATCGCTCTTGGGATTGCAGGAGCCAAAAACAGTGCCGCATAACGACTTATTCATCAGTATGAAGTCTTGCAGCGTGACCGCGATCGAGTGCGTCGCCGGTGACGGAAGCCCGGTGAGTACGCAGGTACCACCCTTACGGGTGAGCGTCAGCGCCGAACCGACATCGGCCTCGCCGACCATCGCGGGGGCGACGATGACCGCATCGGCCATCACGCCGCGGGTCAGCTCGCGCACCATCTCAATCGCCTCCGGCGCCGTCGCGGCGGTGTGGGTCGCACCGAAGCTCAGCGCTGAGTCGCGCTTGAACTCGATGGGGTCGACTGCGACGATGCGGGACGCGCCGCTGATGCGTGCGCCCTGAATGGCTGCGGTGCCGATCCCGCCCGCGCCGATCACCACCGCCGTGTCGCCGCCTCGCAGGTTGGCACGGCGGGCCGCCGAGCCGTACCCGGTCGGAACCGCACACGCCAGCAACGCGGCGGGCACCAGCGGAAAACCCGGATCGATCTTGACAAGCGAATCCGCAGAGACCACAGTGTGTTCGGCGAACGCCCCGATCTTGGATACGTGCCCGAGGTTTCGTCCGTCCACAGTGTGATGGCGAAAGGTGCCGTCCGTGGGCATGCCGGGTGCCAAGGTCCCAGATCCGGTGTCGCACAGGTATTCCATCCCCGAGGCGCACCATCGGCATTGTCCGCACACCGCGACGAACGAAGTCACCACATGATCGCCCGGCGCAAAGCGGGTCACGCCCGCACCGACCTCGACCACCACGCCGGAACCTTCGTGCCCGCCGATTGTCGGCGACATGGCCGGCAACCCAAGGGAGCGCAGGACATCCGGTGGCGGAGCCAACTTTCCTTGCCGGATGTGCTCGTCGGAGTGACAGAGTCCGGTGGCGGCCAGCCGGACAAGAACCTCGCCGGTCCGCGGCGGATCCAGCTCGAACTCTTCGACAGACCACGGACGGCCGTACTCGTAGAGGATGGCCGCGCGGCTTCTCATCGACTCCTGCCGCCTTTCTGTCGCCATCGCAACGGCAGAGATGCTATCAATCGATCGATTATGTGGTTTTTGGGATGCAGACTGGTCTGGCCGACCCGCTATCGCGCCGGATCCTCGGCAGCCTCGATATCTCCGGCCGCGGCCGCCGCACGCAGTTGATAGAAATCGTCGAGTGATTTGTCGGCGTATGCATACGACCACTCGGCGACCGCAGTGTGCACAGTGTCGTTCGTGCCGACGTATCCCCGCAGTATCGAGGCATTCGCGCTCTGCGAGTGCGCTCGGGCCAGCAGCACCGCACAAGCAGTGACGTATTCGCCGAACGTGGAGGCCGACATACCTTCCGTGTCGACAGTGCCCTTCATGTCGTGGAACTGACGGACGTAGTAGTCGCGGCCGTCCTTGCGTGTCGTTCCGAGGAACACATCCGACATTGCCTGCAGGATTCGCTGGCCATCAACGACTCGCACGCCCTGGCCTTTGGCCTCGATGGCCGCGGCCAGCGAGTCAGGCTGGCGCCAACCGCCATATTCTTCGAGCACGGATCGAGTGGCTTCTTTGATCTGCAGGATCATCGGCGTGCTGTTGGGGCCCACCGCGATGACCAGGTAACACCGGGTACCTACGCTGCCGACGCCGACTAAGCGCAACGCGACATCGGTCACGCGAAAGTGCGAAAGCAGCAGCGCGACGTCCGCCGGGACCGCAGCCAGATACTCCTGAATCGACTCCACCAGCGGGGCTTCGGTGCGCTCGTCAACATGCTGGAGAACCGGGGGCGCTTCCCGCAGGCGCGGGGTTCGGTCCGGCCCGACCTCCATGATCTGTCTGAAGACATGTGCTGACGTGCGCGTGCGCGCCCGGGATGTTGTTTTCTGAATTACTCCAAGCAGGCCTTTGGATACCTTCCCGATATAGCGCTCCGGTTCCACCCGCAGGTAGTAGCGGTCCAGAATGTCCATTTCGAGCATCGCCTGCAGACTGGTTTGTAGCCAACCAATGCTTGTTCGACACAGCGGCGGATGGCCTTGGCGGGATAACCCGCGTGGCGGCCCCCGACGATCGCGCTGGTGACCAGGCGTTTGACGTCCCACTCCGCGGGCGCGACAGCGGCCTCGTCAAAATCGTTGAGATCGAACACTATTGAGCGGTGTGGGGCCCGCGTACATACCGAAATTCGACACGTGGGCGTCACCGCAACACATGACTTCGATTCCACTCGAGGGGCTTGCGGCGAGGTCGGCGGCCATGACCGCGGCAGAACCCCGGTAAAACGAGAAGGGGTCGGCGAGCATCCTGGCAAAACGCAGCGGGACCAGTTCGGTTAACCGGCCGGCGTTTTGGGCGACAAGAATTTCCGTCGCCGTTCGCTTAGCCGGAGTCAGCTGTGCGAGGGCGCGTCGCGGAGCGGTCTTGCGCAGCGCCCGACCGCGTGCCACATCCTCGCGCGGGACCTCGAGATCGATCAGGCGCTCACGCAACACCCGTTGGGACATCTGATCAGGATATGCACGTTGGTAGAATTCGGCGGCCCGTGCGCTAGCTTGCCGGGTTCCCGGCTTTGATCGCCGCGATCACGCCTCCGTCGACGAGCAGATCGGTACCGGTGATGAAGGACGCGTCGGGGCCGAGCAGAAAAGCGGTGGCCGCCGCGATGTCGTCAGGAGTACCGAGGCGGCCAGTCGCCGACATGGCGATCATCGCGCGCATACCGTCACCGACCGGTGAGGCAAGTTCCTGCTGTCCCATCGGTGTGGAGATGATGCCGGGACTGATCGAGTTGATGCGGGCACCCCGTCGGCCCCAGTGCGCGCTGGCGGCGCGGACTCGAATGTGGTTGGCCTGCTTAGCGATTCCGTACGCGCTACCGGGATCGGTGATCTTTTGAGGGCTGACGAACTCCAGCCCCAGCAGTTCGCCGGCAGGGGTGTGGGCCAACGCGCCTTCCTGTTCGGCGGTCAGCGGAGGAAACATGTGCCCGGCCATGCTGGCGACGACAACGCCCGCGCCGCCTTGGGCGATGACTTGGCCGAATTCCTGCAGCACCAGCGCGGTGCCCAGAAGATCTACGGCCAGGATTGCTTCGGCTGATGCCTGCGATGGGGACAGGCCCGCGGTGTGGGCCACCTGTGTGACGGCGCCGAGCGAGGCCGCGTGCTCGGCGAGCTTGCGCACCGATTCCGGCGACGAGACATCGACCCTCTGGCTTTCGACGTGATGACCGGCTGCCGACAGCGCTTGGGTTACCGACGCCAACGCTGCCTCACTATTGTCGGCCAACAGCACTGTTTTGCCGGCACCAAGGCGGTGAGCAATCGCGTGGCCCATACCGCCCACGCCGAGAATGGTCAACACTTCGCGAGCCACTGGCGCTCCAAATCCGAGACGTTGCTGGTTGACTCGCGATCGTATACAGGCCGCGGCGGCTGCTACGCCGGCAGGGCGGGATTTTCCAACGACTGGTGTGGGCGGCCGCTGTGACGGATGGCCTTCCCGAGGAACGGTGCCCGGACAGTGGCAGCCAAGTGGCGGCGGTTGATGACCAGCCCGACGATGGCCACCACCGTGTACACACCGCAGAGCAGCAGCCGCCCGTGTGTCGTGGCGATGGGGAATTGGACGACGAACAACCCCAGCAGCGCCCAGGCTGTGGCGCGGTGGAAACGCAGCGCCAACAGCAGCGCCACACCCATCAGGGTTTGGGTGGCCGTGAGCAGCACTTCCTCGATCTGGCGGGAGTCGAGCGCGAGGAAGAGTCCGCCACCGCCGAGCAGGTGGGCCACCGGCAACGATCCAATCAGCAGCGTCCACTGGTTGACCTTGGAGGAGATCAGCGTGGCGATGGCCGCGGTGCCCTTGCCCCGGGCGGCGAAGATGGTCGCGATGATGAACTCGGGGGCTTCGGAGGCCAGCGGGGCAAGCCACTGAACCAGCAGAAAACGATCGATGCCCAGCTCGGTACCCGCCGCGACCAGATTGTCGGCAAACGGTTTGGCGCATAGCAGGATCACCGCCCCGGACGCCACGAAGAGGCCCACGACGGCGATGCGCCGAGGACGGTCGGGCAGCCCGCCGAGGGCGGCGGCGGTACCGACAAGGTCAGGCTCCTCCACGTCGCCCTGGCTGATTTTGTAGAGGTAGAACCCGAACCAGGCCAGCAGCGTCAACCCCAGCGCCATGTGGATTTCGCCACTCGCCGGTATCACGAACGCGACCACGCCGGCGATCAACAAGAACCCGAGTTCGACGCGATTGGCGGGTTGCAGCGCCAGACCGGCGGGTTTGTCGGCGCCGGCTTTGCGCGCCACGACGATGCTGACCAACACCACGATGGGCCAGCCCAGCCCCATGAGCAGCCGGTTGGACCCGGTCATGTTGGCCGCGGCGTATTGGGTGTAATCGGGGTTGTGGCCCGACGCGTAGGCGTAGTAGAGATCAACGGCGTACTCGGGCAGAACCGCGATCAAAGCGAGGACCGCGATCGCCAGCCCGCCGGACACATCGATTTGCGAGGCTTCAGCCGCCCATGCCAGCAGGAAGCTGGCCGCCACCACCGCGGACCCGAAGACCAGCAGGGCGGCGACCGGGTCCGGATGCAGGCCGACAACCCGGACCACCACCGCCGGGGCGATAAATACAGCGGTGATCAGCGCTGAACGCGTCAAGGTGCGCCGCCGCGCGCCTGATGCCATCGAGACTGCGGCGGTGGGCCTGTCTACGGCGAGCATCGTCATCCTTCAACTCGGAGGGGTGGCGACGTTGGCGGCTACTTCGGCTCGCTTGCCGTGGCGAACTGCTTACCCCAGCTACCCGCGAACATCTCGGCCAGCAACGTCGTAGTTCGGCAAAGCGACAGCGGTTGGAATCCTATCTGTCCTGACCAGAGAAGTACAGCGGGAAAACTTAGGCTGCCCTGATTCGGAACTTTGGCAAACCTTTCCGGAGCGGTGACGGTGCTATGCGCACCGCATTTTGGCGGAGTGAGCGTCAACATCCATTAGGACTCAATGACGGAGGCCGAGGTTCCGCTCCGGAGCCGCCGGTCGCTCGGCTAGCGATCTGGGGCCATCGCCGCGGAACTGGCTTGGGTAAAAAGTTCGACGACCTGATTACGGGTCAGCGACGCCAGCATTTGCGCGGCGGCACGCATGGTGGCACCGACCATCAAGGTCGGGCCGTTGCTCAAGTTCTCGAATGCCTCCGCGATGACGTCTTCCACAGTGGCCGCATCCGCCGGCACCTCGTCGGGCGAACTGATCTGACCGCGGCTGTGTTCGAGTTGTCGCAACGCGGGTGTGTCGGTCTTGCCCAGGATGAGACCCAGGACGTCAACCCCTTTGTCGTGCAGTTCGGCCCACAGCGCCTCGGCGAAGACCATGTCGAATGCCTTGGAGGCACCGTAGGCGACCATGTTGGGTCCGCCGGCCAGCCCGGCCCCGGACCCAAAGATGACGATTCCGCCGCTGGCTCGTTCGACCATCGCAGGTGCGAAGTGGTGGCACAGCTGCATTGGCACCATGCAGTTGCGTTGCACCATCGCCTCGGCGGCTTCGATGGGATTGTCGAGGAACGGCTTGAAGTTCGGGTCGGCACCCGCGCAGTACACGAGGAATCCGATCTCCAGGTCACTGGTGGCCGCAGCGACCGCCGACGCCGCGCCGGGTTCCGCCAGATCGATAGCCACAGTGCGGGTTGACGCTGATGTCTCTTTTTCAATCTCGGCCGCAACCTGCTCGAGAACAGCTTGCCGGCGGGCGAGCAACACGACGTTGATTCCGCGCCGGGCAAGTCCGTTGGCGAAGGCGGCCCCCACACCGTCCGAGGCACCGGCCACCAGTGCCCATGGTCCGTACTTCGTCGCGAAGGTCACCGCTGTTCGCGTCTCCTGTCAGGTCTGGCCGACCGGACTCACGCGCACCACAGTGAATCGGCGTCGGGCGATGCGCCATCCGTCGGCGGTCCGGACCATCTCGTCGTCGTAGAAGCCAATCCCGTTGACACCGGACTGGTTGTCAGCGGCCATGATCAGCGCGTCGACATAGGTGCGCGCCACAGCCGTGTCGCCATCGACCGTGATGGCTTGATTGCTCAAGCGGTGCAGCGTGTGCCCCGCCATCGCGTGCACCTGTTCCATGAACTCCGTAACGGCATCGACGCCGTTCCATGCGCCGATCTCGCCGTAGTCGAGTTCGCAGTCGTCGGTGAACACAGTGCGAAACAACGGCCAGTCGCGACGATCGATCCCGGTGGCGTAGCGCACCAGTAGATCGGAGATCGAACCTATGACTGAGTAGGATGTCTCGGCTCGTGTCATAAGCGAGCGACCGGTGGGATCTTCGGCGGCAGGCTCCGGGTGGCCACAGCGCGCAATCGGGCAGCCTCCCAAATTTTCTCGAAATATCGATATCGAGTCTCGAATCTTCGCTATAACTGTAGAAAGCAGGTCGCAGAGGAGTCAAGCCATTCGCGGATCGACATCAGCGCCGACCGCCCGGGTACTCGACGTTGTCGAACTCCTGGCACGGTCCGGAAATGCGCGGCTGCGATTCTCCGATGTGGTCCGCGACCTCGATCTCACGCAGGCGACGGCACACGCGATACTGAAGACGTTGTGTGACCGCGGGTGGGCCAGCCGCGATCCGGTCACGAAAACCTTCACTCTCGGCCCCGCGCTGGCCGTCGTGGCCGCGCGGACGGACATCGCTCGGCCGCTCACGCACGCGGCGCGTTCGGCGGCGCTCCGACTGTCCGAGGAAGTCGGCTATGCCGGCTCTGTGGTCGAGCGATTCGGTGAGTCGTTGGTAGTCACGGCTTTTGAGGGTGAACCCGCCACACAGCCGTCGGGAATACCGGGTGATCGCATCCCCTATGCTCCGCCGTTCGGCGTCGCATTCGCCGCGTGGGATACTGAAGAGGAACAGCGCGCGTGGATCCGTCGCGGCGCGGGCGATAACGCTGATCGCACGCAGCGCCTCGAACGGGTATTGGAGCACACGCGCGAGCGTGGATTCGACGTCGACTGGACGACCCCGGCGTTGGCGCAGGCCGTTCAGCTGGTTGGCACATTGGACAGCAACGAAATGCCGACACCGGTGCGCCACATCATTGATCAGTTACTCGTCGAATTCACCACCATTGGCTTTCTCTCCGACGACAACCCCGGTCGGCGCAAACAACCCGTGGTGACCATTTCCGCACCGGTTTTCGACTATCGTGGACACGTTGCCCTGATGGTGGCCGTGCATCCGCTGTGTCCGCTCAGTGCGCGCCAAATCCGGGTAATCGGGAAACACCTCACCGACGAAACGAGGGCGATCAGCGAATCGCAAAAACGCGTGGCGGATCACGTCCTCTAGCGCATGCGCTGTCGTGTGCGCGTTTTGCTTGTCGCAGTGCGTCCTCTTGCGTGGTTCGCTGTCTGCGTTGAATGATCGGGGGCCATGCACAAAGATCGCCGCATCGACCGGTGGGAGCTGGTCACCTGCGGGCTTCGAGGACACGTCACCTATGCCCCCGATGACGAGGCGCTCGCCGACCGGCTGAGCGGCGACACCGGGCTGGGCGAAGTGTGGCGCTGCCTGCGCTGTGGCGAGTTCATTCTCGGCACGCCGGCCGGACACGGCCGTGCCGAAGACGCCCCGATGATTATGCGCGGCAAGGCGTTACGCCAGGCCATTATCGTCCGCATCCTTGCGGTGGAACGTTTGGTCCGGGCACTGATGATCGGGCTGGCGGCATATGCGGTGTGGAAGTTCCGCGGTGCGCGGGGATCCATCCAGGCCACGCTTGATCGGGACCTACCACTATTGCGCGCCAGCGGGTTCAAGGTCGATCAGATGACCGCAGTACATGAACTGGAAAAGGCGCTGGCCGCCAAGCCGTCCACCCTGACCTTGCTGACCGTGGCGCTGGTTACCTACGCATTGGTGGAAGTCCTGGAAGGCGTCGGCTTGTGGTTGCTGAAACGCTGGGGCGAGTACTTTGCGGTAGTGGCTACCTCGGTCTTTCTGCCGCTGGAGGTCCATGACCTGGCCAAGGGCATCACGATGACCCGGGTGGTGACCTTAACCATCAATGTGGCCGCCGTCGCCTACCTGATGATCTCGAAACGGCTGTTCGGGTTGCGCGGTGGCCGCAAAGCCTACGACGAGGAACGACGCGGTGAGCTGCTCCTCGATGTCGAACAGGCCGCCACCAAGACCTGACCGCCAGAAACGATCCGGGTGAGCGTCGACGGTCGCAGATTCGGTGAAAGAAATCGAATCAGCGCGGGCTTCGTGATGGGATCGTCGGCATGACCGACAACGCGCGCATTGTGAATTGCGCTCACTGTGGCCGGAAGAATCGGGTGCCCTCCGCAGTGGCCGGCAAACCGCGCTGCGCACAGTGTCACCAGTGGCTTCCGTGGATTGTCGACGCCAGCGACGATACCTTCGCAGAAATCGCCGAGCACGCATCGATACCGGTTTTGGTCGACCTGTGGGCGACCTGGTGCGGTCCGTGCCGGATGGTGAGTCCCGCACTCGAGCAACTCGCCCAGGAGCGGGCAGGGCAACTGAAATTGGTCAAGGTCGACGTCGACGCCGCGCCCCTGCTGTCTCAGCGGTTCGCCGTGCGCGCGGTGCCGACTCTGCTGCTGCTATGGGAAGGTCGGGTGCTCGGCCGGCAATCCGGTGCCGCACCGATCGCCGCGCTGCGTACGTGGGTGGACGGGACGTTGACGAAGAAATCAACCACATAGCCGCTCCAGAAGCCGCGACATTGCCCACGGCGACGTTCCTCGCCGTGTCATCGCCGACGCTTGGCGTCGCGCTCCTCCGCTAAGCCGGGTTTTGTCTTGGGTGAATGAAAATGCCCTCGGCTTCAACGGTGACGCCATCCTCGTCGGCGAGGTGGCCGACGGAAACCGTCTTCAGCCCTTCCGTGCGCTCGACATGAGCCTCCGCGCGCAGTGGCCGTCCCAGCGGTGTCCGGCGTCGGTAACGCAGCGTGAGGGTTCCGGTGTAAGAGGGTCTGCCCGGGTGGTGGGCCGTCGCGCCGAGAACATGGTCGAGGACCAGAGCACACACACCCGGTGAACATTGCCCGGCGGCCCTTCGTAGGGCGCACCGAGAACGAACTCCGACCACACCAGTCCGTCAGGCTCATGATGTATGACCAGTGGCGGCGCTACCGGGTTGCGCACACCGATCACGGCGTTGCCCCACGCAATGGTTCGGCCGTCGGGCGTGTAGCGCACGCCGACGGGTCCAGGATGCAGCGCTTCGCTCAATTCTTCTGCGGCGCTGTCGATCTTGGACTTCGCAGCGGCCACCGTGGTCGGGCCGGCCTCGGTGCGAATGCTGACGTCGATGAGTCGGCGGATTGATTCGGCCAGCGGCGCATAGACGGACTCGAGCTGGCCGAGATCAATGCAGGGCTTTTGGTCATGCACCTCCGCAACCTAACAGTGCGCCCACAGCACGCAGACCGGCACGTCGAGCCAGCAACCGGACCGGGCATACTGCGCCTGACAAGAACGGAGACCTCAATGGGCACTTATGCGATTACCGGATCGGCTTCCGGGATGGGCCGCGAGACCGCGCAGCGGCTCCGCGGCGATGGACACACCGTGATTGGTGTCGACATCAAAGATGCCGACGTCATCGCCGACTTGTCGACGCCACACGGACGTAGGCAGGCCGCCGACGGTGTGCTTGCGGCTTCGGGCGGCAAATTGGAGGGTGCCGTGCTGGCGGCCGGTCTGGGCCCGAGCCCAGGTCGGGATCGTTCGCGCCAGATCGCCCAGGTCAACTATCTCGGGGTCGTCGAACCGCTCGTCGCCTGGCGACCGGCACTGGCCGCCGCCGAACGTGCCAAAGTCGTCGTCGTCTCCAGCAACTCGTCGACGACGGTGCCCGCGGTGCCCGGGCGAACCGTGCGAGCATTGCTCGCACATGACGCCGACAAGGCGCTGCGATCGGTGCGGCTGTTCGGCCCGGCGGCGCCGACGATGATGTATGCGGCATCGAAAATCGCTGTCAGCCGTTGGGTGCGCCGGCACGCGGTGCTGCCCGAGTGGGCGGGGTCGGGTGTGCGCTTGAATGCCCTGGCGCCTGGCGCCATCATGACGCCGCTGCTGCAAGAACAGCTGTCGACGCCCAGACAGGCTAAGGCGGTGCGGTCGTTCCCGGTACCGATCGGTGGCTTCGGCGAGGCTCGGCACATGGCCGACTGGATGTGTTTCATGCTGTCGGACTCCGCTGACTTCCTTTGCGGGAGTGTACTTTTCGTCGATGGCGGGTCGGACGCGTATTTCCGGGCCGACGACTGGCCGAAGGCGGTGCCGGCGCGTCGGCTGCCCGGGTACCTGCGTCGGTTCAGAAGTTAGTGCCCGGCGAAGCTGTTTGTGACGAGCCAGTCTTCGCGCCGTTGGTGTGTCTGACGTCACAACGTGGCTTTTCGTGGCGTTTACCCCGGCGCGGCGCGCTCGTAAAACAGCTGCGGTGCAATTCGATGAGTCGGCGGCACTGGCCGAAAAGACAAAGGATCGAAACTGTGTCATCACTGCAGACCTGGATCAGCCGCAGTCCCAACAACCTCGACGTGATCGCTCCGATCAAGGCGCGCGCCCGCGACGCGTTACAGGCGGCGCTGAGAAGCAGGCCGCGCCAAGTGGCTTCCAACTCACGGCTCATGCCCAGGGGTGCTGAGCGCTGTTGACGGCTCCCATGGGCAGCTGCGTGGCCCGTGGATGATTGCTTGAACTACCCGCCGGTCAAGTTTTGGGCCGCGCGATCGCGTTCGCGTCGGCGGGCCCGGGAAGCGCGCAAATTCGCCGCATTACCGCATGTCTTCACGTCGTGCCACACCCCGCTGTTGTTCTTTGAGCGGTCATAGAATGTCGAGCCGCAGTGGTGGTTGTGGCATCGCTTGATCCGTCGCCAGGTGCCGGCCTGCTGGCTCAGCAGGATTTCTCCCCAGAGCGCGGAGGCCAGCCAGCGCCAGCCGCTGCCGGTGGGATCCAGCCGCACCTCACCGGTATCCGATAGCACGAAGGACGCGGAAATAGCGCCAGTCCCCAGTCCGGGCGACGCTTCGTTGGCCACCAGCTTGGCAATCGTGGCGCGCACAGCGCGCAGCTTGGCCAAATCCGCTTCGTCGAGCGCCGGCGGCTGCAGGTCCAGGCCACGCGAGGTCGACCACGTCTGCACCGCGTCAGCCACCCAAGCGCCCGCGAGCGCAATGTCGTCCAAGAGGTCGGGTCCATATCCCTCGATCGCCACCGTGTTGAGGAAGTCCTGGACCAACCCGAGGCCCCCGGGTGCCGGAGTGATCCCGTATCGGTGTGATGCAGACCATCGTGATGACATAGCCAAATGCTACTTGCCTATGTCTCAGGAGGCAACTACGGTGACATAATCAAATCAGTTTTACCTACGTCAAGGAGAGCTAGTCATGGTCAACATCAAAGGATCGACGGTCGTCGTCACCGGTGGACAACGGGGACTCGGCAAGGCCGTCGTGGAGGAGTTGTTGCGGCGGGAAGCGGCCAAGGTCTATGCCACGGCCCGTGCGCCCAGGCTCAGCGAGGACCACCGTGTGGTGAGCATCCCGTTGGACGTAACTGATCAGGATTCCGTTGCAGCCCTGGCTAATACGGCATCTGATGCCAACATCGTCATCAACAATGCCGGTACCTTCGGTGCGCCGAAATTGCTGAGCAGCGATATCGGGGAAGTGCGGGCGGTCTTCGAGACGAACTACTTTGGTGCCCTTCGGGTCGCGAAGGCGTTCGCGCCGATCCTGGCCGACAACGGTGGCGGAGCCCTGGTCGACATCCATTCCGTTTTGTCCTGGGTGGGTGGGTTCGGCGGATACGGCGACTCCAAAGCGGCCTTCTGGTCGGCGACGAACTCGCTACGTATAGAGCTCGAAAAGCAAGGCACCGTGGTCACCGGCGTTCACCTGGGCTACACCGACACCGATATGGTCTCGGAGTTCGATGTGCCCAAGAACGACCCGCGCCAGGTGGCACGAGAAATCGTCGACGGCATCGAGCGGGGAGACGCCGAAGTCCTCGCCGATGACGGCACCCGCTTCATCAAGGCTGCGCTGTCCGGACCGGTCGAGGCGCTCCGACTGGGGTGAGCCGTGCTGCCCGACGGCTGGGGTGCCGGCGAAGTTGGCGGTTGCCGGCACCTCAGCCGCTGGGGGCCGTGGCCTCCAGCAGCGCGTCGGGTCTCGTCACGACCCGGGTCCGGAACCGGCGGCTGATGTGATCGATGGTTGTGCGCAGCCAGGCGGTGTCGGCCCGCGAGGCACACTCGAGCCTCATCCGTCGCACCCGCAGCGGAATCATCTGCAGTGAGACGATTTGGCCGCGCTTCGAATCGGTGGAGACCAAATACAGGAGCCGGAGGTGGCTGCGGAAGGACTCGTGGCCGCCGATGCCTTCGTAGTCGTCGATGACATCGCCGCAGCCATACAAGATCGCTCTGCCACGGTAAAACTCGATCGGCCTCGGGTGGTGGGAGGAGTGTCCGTGAACTATGTCGACGCCGGCGTCGATCAACCGGTGCGCGAACTGGATTTCGCTCAACGCGACACCATACCCCCAGTTGGGGCCCCAATGCACCGAGACGATCGCGATATCGCCGGGGCGCTTGTGCGCCAACAACTTTGCCGCCACTTCCTCGCCAACATCGGGCACCGATGGATTGCGAACCAACCACACTCCGGGTCGGTCCTGGCGCGCCGCCCATGATTCGGGAACGCCGCTGGATTGCGTTGCGACCGAGGCGATCAACACCCGGCGGGCGTCGTACTTCACCACCGCGGGCCGCTGTGCGGCCGCCAAGTCGGCTCCCGCCCCACTGGCCTCGACTCCCGCGTGGGTCAGAGCCGCCAGGGTGTCGGTCAACCCGCGGTGGCCGAAGTCGAGTATGTGGTTGTTGGCGAGCGCGCACACGTCGGGCCGTAACGCCGTCAGGGCCGGCAGGTTATCGGGGGACATGCGGTAATGAATTGCCTTACGGTCCGCGAATTCCTCGCCGGCGGTGACGGTCGTCTCGAGATTGACCAGACGAACGTCGGGGGACACATCGTCGAGGATTGCCAGCAGCTCGCCCCAGGGCCACGTCCAGTCCACGGGTTGAGGGATCGGCCCGTTGGCGTCTTCGGCCAATTCGACATATCGGCGGGCATCACGAACATAGGGCTCCCGCAATGCCGGTCCGCCCGGATGGAGCAGAATTTGGTCTACCCCGCGCCCGAGCATCACGTCACCGCCGAGCAGCACCGTCACGACATCAGCATCGCCGCTCACGCCGGACCACCGCCGTCCACCAGCCAACCACCGACATCGCACGCCCGGGCGCACCACCTGTCAAAAAAGGTCTGCCCGAAGACAGATCCCCGTCTTCTGACGGTAGGTCAAGCAGGCCCTTGCGGAGGCCTCGCCCAAAGATGGGCTTACTGCACTTCGGGCAGACCACCGGGTTACCCCGGCAGTGGCTACCCTGGCACCCCACCCCACCGCGCTTCGACGGCCGAAGGTCCTCAACGTTTTGGCCCAAAGTCACATCGGCACCGACGAGGCGCCCACGGTGCCGCCTCGGCCGACGTGTTTGGATAGCGATATGTCCGACATGGAAGCTGAACCTCTGGACCGCGTTGTGAGCGCCACCCGCGTAATTGCGGCCAGCGCCGCTCGGATCTTCGAACTGATCGCCGACCCATCCCACCAGCCGAGCTGGGACGGCAATGACAACCTCGCCTCGTCTCCTCCAGGACAGCGCGTCCGCCGGGTCGGTGACGTGTTCAAAACGACGTTGACCACAGGTGCCGTGCGGGAGAACCACGTGGTGGAATTCATCGAGGGCAGCCAGATCGCCTGGCGCCCCGCGGAACCGCGAAAGCAACCGCCTGGCCACCTATGGCGCTGGGAACTCAACCCGGTGAACTCCGAACTCACCCGTGTGACTCACACGTACGACTGGACGGCGCTGACCGACGACACCCGCCTGGCCCGCGCTCGTGCGACCACAGCCGACATGTTGCGCGCGTCGCTGGACCGGCTGGCCCTGGCCGCACGAGCCCCTGATGGAGGAAGTTGAAGCCGACCGGCGCCGCCGCCACCGGCTATGAAGCCTGTCTAGGCCTCAGCCTTCTTGCCGCGCACCCACTGAAATGTGCCGAAGTTCTTGACCCGCACGCTGGCGAATCCGTTGTCTTCCAGGGTGTCCCCGATTTCGTCGTCACCGAACGCATGCGCCCCGACATTGGGCAGCTTTTGCCATAGTCGAGCAGCACGGCGAGCGGTCGGGACCATGATGGCCAGCCTTCCGCCTGGGCGCAGTACTCGCGCTATCTCGGCCAGAGCGGCTGTCGGGTTCGGAATCAGCTGCAACACGGCGGTCGAGACCACCGCGTCGAATGTATTGTCGCGGAAGGGAAGTCGTTGTGCGTCGGCCTTGATGAACCCGACCTGCGGTCCTGCTTCATTGGCGACGGCGCGTTCCAGCATGGGCTCGGAGATGTCGACGCCAAGGGCCAATCCCTCCGGGCCGGCGGCACGTGCCAGCGATGCGGTGATGCTGCCTGGACCCGAGCCGACGTCGAGTGCGATCCCACCCGACGGGATGTTCAGCCACTCAATGGGCAGTTGCCATGCGCTGATCAGCCGGCGCGCCAGGGCTTGGGCGTTGTCGTAGAGCATCGACCCGATCGGTGATGCCCACGCGGCCTGGATCGGGCCGGTGTTTTTCGGGACGCCGTCCTGGGCCGACCCGGTGCCGACCAGATCGAGATAGCCCCTGCTCACATCGGGATCCGCCGGCGGATCGGTAAGGAGATCCAGCGCTCGCCGCAGCGCGGGAGGCAGCGAGACATGCACGTCGGTCATGCGTACTCCTTCAATCAATTAGCAAGCTGGACCGAGAAAATCGAAGTGGGAGCCTCGACAGCCCTGACTTCGACAACTCCCGTCCGTCAGCGTACGCCGAGCCGTCTGGCGCCTCGACGGTCCGCGTTGCGGGTTTTCTTTACCGCCTGACGGTGGCGTGCTCGCGTGCCAGGGCGTACAGGCGCCACTGGCCTGGTACGCCCTTGAGCGCGCTCTCGCCGCAGTCGCTGAACCGGTACCGCGATCCGGTGACGATGTCGCGCACCGTGGAAGACACCAACACCTCGCCGGGGCCTGCAAGTGCCGCCACGCGCGCACCGATGTGTACGGCCATACCGGCGACATCGGCGCCGCGCACCTCGACTTCGCCGGCGTGAATGCCCACCCGCACTTCGATGCCAAGGACATGGACCGCTTCGACGATGGCGTCGGCGCAGGCGATCGCGGCACTCGGGCTGCTGAACGTCGCGACGAATCCGTCTCCGGCCGTGTTGACTTCACGTCCGGAGAATCGCTGCAGTTCGTGACGCACGATGGTGTCGTGGTTGTCCAACAGGTCACGCCAGCGATCGTCGCCGAGCAGGGCGGCGCGCTCCGTCGAGCCGACGATGTCGGTGAACACGATGGTGGTGAGCAGCCGCTCGGCGTCGGAGCCGCCGCGCACGCCGGTGGTGAACTCCTCGATCTCGGCGAGCATCGGGGCGGTGTCGCCGACCCAGTACAAGGCATCTCCACCCGGCAGTTCGACCAGGCGCGATCCGGCGATGTGTTCGGCGAGGTAGTGCGCGTGCCCGACCGGGCTGAAGTCCGGGTTGTCGCGATGCAGGATCAGCGTCGGCGCGGTGATGCGTGCGAGCGTGTCCCGTACGTCAGCTCGCCGCACGATGTTGATCATTGCGCGGGCCATGCTCGGTGAGGCGGCACGGTTGCCGGCCATATCCCACCATGCGCGGAACGCGTCGTCGTGGGCCACGCTGGGGGCGATGATGCCGAGGATATCGAAGCCCTGGTCGACGGCATCCGGCTCGATCCCGATGGTCGTGTAGGGATCGGTGCCGCTGATTTCGAAGCCGATCGGGTAGTCGGCAGCCCGTAGCGTACGGGCCGCGCCGTTGATGGTGACCAGGCCGCTCACCCGCTCGGGGTAATCGGCCGCGAGGACGAGTCCGGTCATCGAGCTGAAGCTGGGAGCAATGACAGTGGCCCGCTCGCATCCGACCGTGTCCAGCACCCCGATGGCGTCCTTCGCCCAAAACCTGGGACCGACCAGGTCCAGGGAGGGAACGCGCGACGAGAGACCGATCCCGCGCTGGTCGAGGCGGATCACCCGGGCGAAAGACGCCAAGCGACGGTGAAAGCGGTACATCGACGGCTCGGCATCAATGGTGTCGATCGGGATGGATGGACCGGGCAGCACGAGCAGATCGATCGGCCCATCGCCGAATACCTGATAGGCGATGTCGATTTCGCCACAACTGGCGTAGCGGGTCCGTGCAGCCAGCGCCACATTTACAGGCTAGTTCAGGGTCCCGACAACCGGACCAGCTGCTAGCGGCGGATGATCGGGACCAGATAGCGGGCGGCATACTCGCGGACGGCCGCGGGATCCGACGTGTCGAGCCGGTCGGTGGGAAAGACGATAATGCCGAGCGCGACACGCAGCAGAATATCGGCGATGTTGGCCAGGTCGGGCTCAGGAAGGTCAGCCCCGCAGCGCCGCAGGGTATGAGCGATCCCGTCAGCGAATTGACGAATGGGAAAGACATGCGATCGGGAAAACAGGCCGAACAACTCGGGTTCGCTTTCGACGATTCGCGAGTACAGGGGCGAGTCTTGGACCAGGCGCACCCCGAGGGCGAACGCCTCGATCACCGCCTCTTCCGGATTACGCCCCCTCGTGGCCTGATCCAGTGTGGTGAAGAAGAGTTCGGCCTCATACCGCACCACACGTTCGAACAAGTCGTCCTTGGTGGGAAAACGCCGGTAGATGGTGCTGCGGCTGACTCCTGCGCGGGCGGCGACATCTTCGATGTTGGCGCGACGCACGCCATAGGTCTCGAAGACAGTTCGCGCGGTGTCCAGGATGGTGCGGTCGAGATCGGTGATGGACTCGGCGGTGACCGGGCCAGTTCGGGTACCGGTGTCGGGGCCCGTTTCGGACTGTGTGATTGGCCGCACCGTATCAACTCCTCGATATGACCCATCTGACTTGGCATCGCCACCCGGAGGCATGCAATCCCACCGGCCGGTTGCTAGGCTCTGGAACAAAGATACTGCTTTGTGTCATTGCTTCACAAGGATTGCGCGACGTGCCCTGCGCGTGCCGTTAGGAGGTGGGCATGACGGCCCAAAACGACCGGCTGGCCGGCTCAACCGCCGGTTCACGTTTCGACACCGGTGTTCGCGAAGCGTTGCCCATGCCAATTGACGGGCCAGCCGGACAAGCCGACGCTTTGCCGCGCCTGGGGCCCGATTCGCTGATATGGAAGTTCTACGGAGACAACCGCACTCAATTCTTCGGGTTCCAGCGCACCGCCGGTGTCGAGAACTGCATCGAACAGCTCGCCCAGGGCGTACTCGATCACTCGGTGATCTTCAGCGACACGCTGGGCCGGGCCAAGCGAACCGCGCCGCCCCTGATGAAGACCGTTTACTCCGACGAACCGCACGAGTGGGGCCGGAAAGTGCGGGATTTCCACAAGCCGATCAAAGGCACCATCAGCGACGGATCGAGATATCACGCGCTGAATCCGGAGTTGTTCTACTGGGCGCACGCCACGTTCATCGACCAGGTCATCTACACCGCCGACATGTTCATCCGCCGGCTGTCCCGCGCGGAAAAAGAGCAGATCTTCAACGAGGGCAAGGTTTGGTACAGCCTCTACGGGGTCAGCGACCGCGGCCAGCCGCAGACTTATGACGATTTCGTCGCCTATTGGGACGAGATGCTCGACCGGTTCGTCCCCCACAAAACTGTCCTGTACGGCACCGGCTACATCAGGAAGGGCATACCGGGCCCGCGCTGGATTCCCAAGCCGGTCTGGAAGGTTCTGTCTGCTCCGCTCAACGCCTACACCCGTCTGGTTCTGGTCGGGACGTCGCCGCCACAGATGCGCGAAGTATGTCAGTTGCAGTGGGATACGAAGAAGGAGAAGCGATTTCAGCGGTTCGCCGCCGTCATGCGTGCGTTGAATCCGGTTGTCAACCGACTGCCTGTCCGGCTCATCTACACTCCTTGGGCGGCCAAGGCGTGGGGCCGGGAGGGCGTCGACCCGCGCAGGCTGCACAACTGCCCCC
Source organism: uncultured Actinomycetota bacterium (assembly GCA_963848535.1). Taxonomy (GTDB): domain Bacteria; phylum Actinomycetota; class Actinomycetes; order Mycobacteriales; family Mycobacteriaceae; genus Mycobacterium. The sequence continues at coordinate 90,574 of CAWKEM010000001.1, read as the reverse complement.
GAGATGCCCGGCGACCGCCGCTTGACCGCCCCGATCGGCGGGGATCCGTCCAGAGGTCCGACCGGCCGGGCAGTGACATGTGAAGGAGAACTACGATGCAGATGACGGGCAATACCGTGCTGGTCACTGGCGGTGGCACCGGAATCGGCCGCGGCCTGGCTGAGTCATTGCACCAGCTCGGCAACCAGGTGATTATTGCCGGCCGACGTCGCGAGCCGCTCGAAGCCGTCGCGCAGGCCAACGCAGGCATGCACATTCTGTCGTTGGATCAAGGCGACCCCGTTGACATCGGGCGATTCGCCGCCGAGCTGACCGACCGCCATCCGGAACTCAATGTTGTGGTCAACAACGCCGGCATCCAGCGGGTTGAGGACCTCGCCACCGGTGACGTCGGTGCGGCGGAGGCGACCGTGGCGATCAATCTACTGGGTCCTGTCCGGCTCACCGCGGCGTTGCTGCCCGCGTTGCTGAGCAAGCCGCGCGCGGCGATCCTCAACGTCTCGTCGGGCCTGGCCTTCATGCCCAGTGCGCTCACACCGACGTATTGCGCTACCAAAGCAGCGCTGCATTCCTATACCCAGTCGCTGCGCTTTCAGCTCCGCGGGACGTCGGTCCAGGTGATCGAGATCATTCCGCCGCACGTGCAAACCGCTTTGCAGGGCGAGCGCGGATTCGACCCCCAGGGGATGGCGCTCGACGAGTACATCACGGAGACGATGACCCTGTTGCAGACGCAGCCGCAGGCGGACGAGATCGTTGTGGAGCGAGCCAAGCCGTTCCGGTTCGCCGAGCGAGACGGAACCTATAACGCTATCTATCCCGCTTTCAACGAGGCGATGATTGCTGGACTGCACCGGTAAGCGACGGACGCCGCACATGGGAGGACAGCGATGCGAGTCCTGATGGTGGGGGCGACGGGACGCCACGCTCACTGGGTATTGCCTGAGCTGAGAAAACGGGGCGTCGAGGTGCGCGCGTTGGTGCGTAATCAGGAGCGGGCACAGCTGGCGCGGCGCAACGGTGCCGACGAGGTGGCCATCGGGGATCTCACGGAGCCGGGCAGCCTCGCCGACGCGGTCGCCGGTGTGGAAGGCGTCTTCCACATCGGTCCGGCGCATGCGGCGGGGGAGGCGGAAATGGGACTGGCGATGGTCGACGCGGCTCGAGCCGCCGGCGTGCGAAAGTTCGTATTCTCCGGCGTCATTCACCCGTCGATTTCGGCGATGACAAACCACACCGCCAAGCTGGCGGTGGAGGAGGCCCTGTACAGCTCGCAGCTGGACTTCACGGTGCTGCAGCCTGCCCGGTTCATGCAGAACTTCGAGCAGTCTTGGAACGACATCGTCGAGCATGGCCGGTTGGCGCAGCCGTACTCGTTGGCATCGAAGATGTGCTCGGTGCACTACCGTGACGTCGCTGAGGTCGCCGCCATGGCGATGACCGGCGACGAGCTCAGCTACGGCACGTTCGAATTGTGTGCGCCCGGGATGCACGACACGTATGACACCGCTGCGGTCATCAGTGAGGTTCTCCGTCGACCGGTCTCCGCAGTGCGGATACCGCTGGACCAGTTCGCATCACGACTGCCCGAAGGGTCGTTCCGCGATGGCATGACCCGGATGATGGTTCACTATGACCGGTGCGGTCTGCCCGGTGGCAACCCACTGGTGCTGCGGGCAATCCTCGGACGCGAGCCGCGGTCGCTGAAGGACTACTTTCGGGAGCTGGCATCGCGCTGAACATCGCATGCACAGAAATGGAAATCCTTGTAAAATAGGGCAATCAGAGTGCGCTAGGACGGGCGCTGATGACTTAAGCACTTGGCGAGCCGGTCCGGGATGGGACAGGATCGATGGCGTGGCCAATATCGATTTTTCGTTGTTGGACGTTCCCCGATCGGCACCGGTCGAGGACCCGGACGCCTATCTACGCGCAGCGATCGCCTGGCACTTCGGCGCGGACACCGGTTCCCCGTTCTGGTTGCGGACGGCCGAGACGCTTGACTTCAACCCGTTGACCGAGGTCGGCTCCTTTGCCGATCTGCACCTGTTTCCCAACCTCATCAATGAACTGCGCAATGGGCCTGTGGAGGATCTCATCCCACGTGGCTACGGATCATCGCCGTCGCTGCCCCAGATATTCGAATCCGGCGGCACCACCGGCGCTCCGAAACGCACTGTGCAGATGCCCGATTGGATTGCGCAGGTTGTCCAGTGGCAAACCGAGGACTTCGCCACGGGTGGCTTTCTGCCGGGCTGCGGCTTCCTGTGTCTGATGCCGAGCGGCCCGCACGGTGTTGGCTACTTCTCCCGGTTGGTTGCTGAGCGACTCGGCGCGGTTTTTCACGCGATCGACATCGATCCCCGCTGGGTCAAAAAGATCGCCGCCCGCAGAGCGGCCTCCGAAGTGGCTGCCTACGTCGACCATGTCATCGAGCAAGCCGTGTTCGTTCTCCAGACGCAGAATGTCGCGAACCTGCATACCACTCCGCCACTGCTGGAGGCCATCGCCCGCAAGGACCAGGTGGTCGACCTGGTGAACGACAAGATCCGCTACCTGTTGCTCAGCGGTGCGCATGTCGATGCCGACACGCTCGACCTGCTTCGCGACATCTTCCCGGCCACCACGATCACCATGGCTTTCGGCAGCACGATGGTTCTGTCGCAAGCCGTCACCCGAACCATTGACGACGGCTCGTTCGTCTTCGACCCGCGCACACCGTACGTGGTGTTCTGGGTGGTCGATCCGGACACCGGAGAACAAGTGCCATATGGGCAGCAGGGTCAGGTGGTGATGAACCACATCAGCAAGGGAATGTTCATCCCGAACAACCTGGAGCGTGATCTGGCAATCCGGATGCCCGGGCCGGCAGGCCAACTGAGCGACTCGGTCAGTCAGGTGCGGCCAGTGACCACCTTCGAGGGCGAGGCTGTCGTCGAAGGCGTGTACTGAGTATGGCGCGCGAACAGGCCGGTGTCACAGCGGATTCGGTGTTCATCGATGCGCTCGGCGCAAGCGGCGAATACCGAACTCGCAGCCGCGAAGTCATTATGAGTACCGCCGGTGCTGCGGTTGCTGAGCTGAGTATGGTTCCGCCGTTGTATGTTTCGCGCACCATCGGCGCGCAACGCAAGGTCGCGCCGCTGCCGGTGGCTCAGCGCGCAGCAGCGCTGTCGGATGCGGCCGATATTTTTGCTAACGGCGTCATTGGGGAACTGGACTTTGAGGCCTATGTTGGCCTGGCCAGCCGGATCTCGGGGCTGCCGATTGCGGTCACCCGCGCCGGGGCACGCAGCGTGGCCGACGCTGTCAGCCGCGCATTCGATGCGGTAGGCCCGGCTCGGCCGGTCGGCGCCGTGCTCGACTGGCGTGACGAGCGCACGCGTGACGGCGGCGCGGTGTGGGCGCGGCGCGGCGAGGTGTTTGCCGTGCACGCGGCCGGAAACGGCCCGGGTGTGCACGGCCTGTGGCCGCAGGCGCTCGCGTTGGGCTACCGGGTCGCGGTGCGGCCGTCGCGCCGCGAGCCCCTGACCGCGCACCGGCTGGTCTATGCCCTGCGGGAGGCCGGATTTCGCGCCGAAGATGCGGTCTATTTGCCCACCGACCATGTGGGGGCGGACGAGATCATCCGGTCGGCCGACCTCGCCATGGTGTACGGGGGTCAAGACGTTGTGGACAAATACGCCAACGATCCGGCGGTGCTGGTGAACGGACCGGGACGCAGCAAGATCTTGATCACCGCTGACCACGACTGGGGGGACTACGTCGACCTCATCGTCGACTCGATTGCCAACCTTGGCGGGATGGCATGCGTCAACAGCACCGCAGTGCTCTATGAGGGCGATCCTGCCCCGTTAGCTGCAGCGATCGCCGAGCGGTTGGCGACAATTGATCCGTTGCCCACGGATGATGAGCGAGCGATCCTGCCCACCCAGCCCACCGACAAGGCGCAGGCCCTGGCGAGCTATCTAGCGGCCAAGGCCGTCGGGACGATGCCGTTGCTCGGCGCCGATCAGGTGGTCGCCCCCCTGGGCGACGGCTATGCCGCGCTGCGTCCGGCTGTGCACCTGATGACTGAGCCCGACCCTGACAAGCTCAACGTCGAGCTGCCTTTCCCGTGTGTGTGGGTGTCCTCGTGGTCGCGGGGTGCCGGCATGGAACCGTTGCGATATTCGTTGGTTGTCACCGCACTCACCGGCGATGAAGAGTTGATCGACGACCTGCTCGCCGAACCGACCGTCAGCAACGTGTACTGCGGCCACCATCCGACCTGTTACGCAGCGCCCGAGATCCCGCACGACGGGTTTTTGGCAGACGCCCTGATGCGCAACAAGGGCTTTATCAGGGACTGAGACGCGCCGCTCGTGTCGAGCGATCGCAAGCTCAGCTCCCGAAGCCTCCGCTCGGAGACGCGACCGTCGTCGCTCCGCCGGAATTTGCGCCGAGGTGACTGGCGGCAAACGCCGCCCCCTTGTCCACCATGGCGCCATCGTCGGCGTAGGTGTCGTGCGCGGCGAAATTCAGTCCGTCGGAGCAGACCGGGTCCTCGGGAGCGCATACCTTGATGGTCTTGGCCTGATACAGCGGGCCGATCGCGACCGGCGGCTGGCCGAGAAAGTCCATGGCCCGCACGTTGGGCATGCCGAAGAGCACAACCGAGGAGACGTGGTTCGCCGCGTCGGGGTCCAGCGGTTTGGGCACGGTTGCAGGATCGACCCCATCCGGGATGGCAGCCGAGGTGACAAAGCCCATCACGGCCGCGCCCTGGGAGTAACCGCCGAGCACCATCTTGGTGTTAGGGCAGTCCTTGGCCATCGAAACCACGTGATTGCCTGCGTCTCTAATGCCGTCGAGACCGGTGGCCCACTGGTCACTGGCAGGGTAGTTGACCGGGTAGACGTCGAACGACTGGGAACCGACGCGCGAGCGCAGCGAGTCGACGAACGCCTGTCCGGTCGGGCCGACACCGGGAGGTTCACCGGTGCCGCGGGCGAACACCACCTGTACGTCCGGACACTGGGCGGAGGCGGACGGGAGGACAGAACCAGGAAGGGCAGCAGCAGCGCCAAGGCCGGACACCGCGACTACTGCCGGGCCGAGGTAACGAGCGATGTGACGTGCGATCATGCCAGCAATTGTGCCCATGCAACGGCGTCCCTAAACAGGGAATCCTCTAGAAATTACGGCGAGTTCACATAGCGACTCCGGCACGGCCGTCAGCGGTGGGACCAGTTGCGTGCGGCCGCTCACCCGGCGGCCGCCTCGACGAGCCCGTTGACGCCGGGGCGAAGCACGAGCCCGGACCGCGATGTGGTCTGCTAGCCGTAGGCACGAGTCGAGGCGCACGGTAAGGCTAAAGGCGGCACCCCCTAATGAAATTCGAGTGAATGCAGCAGCGAAGTTGAACGTGATAGCGCAGGCCCTGAACAAGGCCACGGACCGATTGGCGAACCCGGCGCGGGTGTCGGACCCCGACAGGCTGCGCCGCGCCGTTTCCGGCAAGACCGTACTGGTGACCGGCGCATCCTACGGAATCGGCGAGGCGACCGCGCGCAAGTTGGCCGCCGCGGAAGCGACCGTGCTGGTTGTCGCCCGATCGGAGGACAGGCTCTATGACCTCGCCGCGTCGATCAATGCCGGCGGCGGTCAAGCGGTCGCCTACCCGACCGATCTCACCGACGAAGCCGCCGTCGGCGTGTTGACGAAGCAGATCACCGAGAAGCACGGCGCGCTCGACATCGTGGTGAGCAATGCCGGCAAGTCGTTGCGCCGCTCGCTGCATCACCAGTACGACCGGCCGCATGACTTTCAACGCACCATCGACATCAACTACCTGGGGCCGATCCGGCTGCTACTCGGGCTGTTGCCGGCCATGCGCGAGAACGGCAGCGGACACGTCGTCAACGTTTCAAGTGTCGGCGTGCGGGTGGTGCCGGGTCCGCAATGGGGCGCTTACCAGGCGTCGAAGGGCGCTTTCGATCGCTGGTTGCGCAGCGTGGCGCCGGAACTGCACGCCGACGGTGTGGACGTCACCACGGTCTATTTCGCGCTGGTCCGTACCCGGATGATCGCACCCACGCCGATGCTCGGCCGACTTCCCGGCTTGTCGCCGGATGACGCCGCCGACGCGATCGCCAAAGCGGTCATCGAGCGGCCCCGCACCATCGAACCGCCCTGGGTGTTGCCGGCCGAGTTGGCCTCGGTGCTGCTGGCCGGACCAGCCGACCGCGCGGCCCGGCTGTGGTACGGCCGCTTTTTCGCCGATTCCGGCACCCGCGAGGTCCGACGATGACGAACGACAGCGTGGCTACCACCGCGGCGCGCGCGCTGCTGCACTCCGGACTGCTCAGCCCGCCTTCGCCGCTCGCGGGTTACCGGCTCATTCGCGAGGCGCGCCGGGGCGGCACCAATCCGTACACCCTGTTGGCGGTTGCGGCGGCGCGGTGGCCGCACCGGGCCGCCATAATCGATGACGACGGCGTCCTGAACTACCGCCAGCTGCAGCTGGACACCGAATCCCTGGCACGTTGGTTGTCCGGCGATGGTGTTGGGTCCGGTCAGGCGGTGGGCGTCATGTGTCGCAATGGACGGGGTTTCGTTGCGGCGGTCTTCGCCGCCGCCCTGGTGGGCGCCGACGTTGTCCTGGTCAATACGGATTTCCGCAGTGATGCACTGGCGGCCGCGTTGAGCGCACACCGGGTCACAACGATGGTCGCTGACCACGAATTCGCGGACCGAGTCCGGGCCGCTGATGAATCCGTCGTCGTTGTCGACCCCGCGACGGTCACTGCACACCAGGGTGACTCGCGACCGCACGTGGCTGCCCCCGGCCGGATCGTCCTGCTCACGTCAGGCACCACCGGCAAGCCGAAAGGTGTGCCGCGCACACCGCAGATGCGTTCGGCGGTGGGCGTCTGGGTGACCATCCTTGATCGCACCCGGTTGCGTACCGGGTCGCGGATCTCGGTGGTAATGCCGATGTTTCACGGGCTTGGGCTTGGCATGCTGATGCTGACGATGGCCCTGGGCGGCACGGTGCTCACCCATCGTCACTTCGACGCCGAGGCGGCGCTGGCGCAGGCATCGCTGCATCGCGCAGACGCATTCACAGCGGTACCCGTCGTGCTCGCGCGCATCCTCGACTTGCCGCAACGTGTTCGGGCGCGAAACCCGGTGCCGCATCTGCGGGTGGTGTTATCCAGCGGCGACCGGCTCGACCCCACCCTCGGGCAGCGGTTCATGGACGCCTACGGTGACGTTCTCTATAACGGCTACGGGTCAACCGAGGTCGGTATCGGGGCGCTCGCAACGCCGGCGGACCTGCGGGACGCTCCCGAAACCGTCGGGAAACCGGTCGCCGGCTGCCCACTGCGCATCTTCGACAAAAACGACAGACCCGTCGGTCCCCGCGTCACCGGACGTATCTTCGTCGGCGGGGAGCTGGCGAGTAAGGGCTACACCGGTGGCGGCGCCAAAACCGTCATCGCCGGTATGACCGGCACGGGAGACATGGGCTATCTCGACAACGCGGGACGACTCTTCATCGTCGGTCGCGAAGACGACATGATCATCTCCGGCGGAGAGAACGTCTACCCGCGTGCGGTCGAAAACGCACTCGCCGAACATCCCCACATCGTCGATAACGCCGTCATCGGCGTCCCCGACGAGCGGTTCGGTCACCGACTGGCCGCCTTCGTCGTCGTGCAACCCGGCAGCGACATCGATGTGCCCGCGATACGGGAGTACTTGAAGGGCAAAGTCTCTCGCTTTGAACAGCCCAGAGATATCAACATCGTCCGCAGCATTCCGCGTAATCCCGCTGGCAAAGTGCTGCGCAAGGAACTGTCCAGCTGAAGCGATGGCCACCCACCCATCACCACATGATCCGCGGATGCGATGTCGCGGCTGATATCGCATCCGGAAGTTGCCTATTGGTTCTGAGCGGGTTCCAGCGCAGCGACCCGTTTGGCCAGCCAATTGGGCGCCAGCACCGAAACGGCGGTCGCGCCCGCAGTGGCACCGATGACACCACCCCAGGCGACCGGCCCCAGCGGCGTGCAACCGAAGAAGTGGCTGACGCCGGGAGTTTGGACGATGGCGACCAAGACACCTGCGCTACCGAACGCTGTCCCCACGACGAGTGGGCTGTGGCGTCGTGTGAGCAGGGTCTGTGCCAGCTGTGTTGTGACCAGTGCGGTGAGTCCCATTGTGGCCGTGCGGCGTTCGGTGCCGACAGTCCAGCGCCCGATGGCCCAGGCTGCCGTTGCACCGGCAGCCGTGACGGCGCCACGGGTGACGATCTGGCGCATCAGCGGTGCGTCGAGGGAAGGCGCCGGTTCGGCCAGTGCCGCACGCTGGAATGCCCGGTGCAACTCTTCGGCGTCGCGGCCGAGTCCATCCTCGGCCTCGTCGGGCTGGGGGTACTGCGGTGTGACGGCAACGGCAAGCGCGGGGAACATGTCGGTGAGCAGGTTCACCAACAGCAGCTGACGGGTGCCCACCGGCGCCCGGCCGGTACCCAATGCGGTCCCGATGATGGTGAAGAGCACTTCGCCCACGTTGCCGCCGACCAGAATGCCCACCGCATCTCGTACGCCGCCCCACATACCGCGGCCCTCGACCAATGCGTCGAGCAGCACGCCTAAATCCTTGTCGGTCAACACGATATCGGCGGCCCCGCGTGCGGCCGACGAACCGCGACCGCTGACTCCGATGCCCACATCGGCCATCCGGATTGCGGCAGCATCATTGGCTCCGTCGCCGACCATCGCGGTCACCTGCCCGCAGTCCTGCAGCGCCGCGACGATCTGGACCTTTTGTTCCGGACTGACGCGGGCGAAGACCTGTACGTCGGCGGCGACTTTGGCGCGATCGTCCTCGTCGAGCGCGGCCAGCTCGGCACCGGTTATCTCGCGCGCATCCGACGGCAGGCCCAGTTGATGCGCGATCGCCCGTGCGGTCACCGGATGATCGCCGGTGATCAGCACCACCCGGCGGCCGGAATCCAGCAGCGCTTCGATCAGTGGCCGCGCCGATGGTCGTGCGGTGTCGGCCAATCCGACGAAGCCGATCAATTCGAGGTCGTGCGCAGCGGCATCGACAGCATCGGCATCGGTGTCGGAGTCGTCGACGGTTCCGTTCTCCCAGCGACGCTGGGCCACCGCCAACACGCGCAAACCTTGCTCGGCGAGGCGCACTACCAAAGACTCTGCATGGTTGTGGTCTTCGGCTTCCGAATCGGCGAACCGGCAGCGCGGCAAGATCTTCTCGGGAGCACCTTTGACTATCAGCATCGGCGTGGTGTCAGGGCGCATGGTGCCGATCGCGGCGGAGTAGCCACGACTGGACTCGAACGGTACCTCGGCGAGTACGGTCCACTCCGAAACGCCTTGTCCGTCAAGGGACTTTGCTGCAGTCAGGATTGCCTCGTCGGTGGCGTGTGCGTGCCCCTGCCCGTTATGGGGCTGGGTAGAGGCGCGAGCGGCGGACCGCAACACCTCGGCGGCCCGCGGATCGGCCGCATCGGGGAATGGGCCTTCTGCACCGGTCGCGTGCGGCACGCCGCAAACGACGCGCAGGTGGTTCTCGGTCAGCGTGCCGGTTTTGTCGAAACATACCGTCTGGACCCGGCCCAGGGCTTCGACCGCGCGCGGCGTACGGACCAGTGCTCCGCGCCGCGACAAACGCTGGGCGGCAGCAAGCTGGGCGAGGGTGGCCACCAACGGCAGGCCCTCGGGGACGGCGGCCACCGCAATTGCGACACCGTCGGCGACCGCTTGACGCAGCGATCCTTGGTGCGCCAAAGCCAAACCGGTAACCGCTGCGCCGCCGGCAAGGGTCAGCGGAAGTACCTTGCTCGTCAGCTCTCGCAACCGCGCCTGCACGCCGGCCGCCGACTCGATATCGGCGACGGCCGAAATCGCCCGCTGTGCGGCAGTGCCGGCGCCGGTGGCTACGACGATCGCCCGGGCATGCCCGGCGACAATCGTGCTGCCCTCGAACAGCATGCTGGCCCGGTCGGCATCGGCGACGGCGACGGGCTCAACCTGCTTGTCCACCGGCAGCGACTCACCGGTGAGGAAAGACTCGTCGACTTCAAGGTCCTCGGCCACCAGCAGGCGTGCATCGGCCGGTACCACCTCCGGAGCGGCCAGGTCGATGATGTCGCCAGGGCGCAGGGATTTCGCGCTTACCGCGACCGTTCGTTCGGTGGAACGAGCCGCGTCCAGCCGACGGCGTGCTGTCGCGACCGCCGGGAGAACGACTCGGCGGGCGTACTGGTCTTGTTCGGCGAACAGCTCGGCGATCGCCGCCTCGGCCCGTAACCGTTGCAGCCCGCCGGCTACCGCGTTGGCGGTCATCACGCCCGCGACCAGTAGTGCGTCGATGTTGCTGCCGACGATCGCTGACGCCGCCGCTCCCACTGCCAGGATCGGAGTCAGCGGGTCGGCGAGCTCGGCCCGCGTCGCGACCAGCAGCCGGCCCACACGCGCGGCCGGGCCGCGCAGCGGTGCTAAAGCCGGGTTGTAGGACAGGTCGTCGAGAAGCTGTCGCCAGGGCGCTGCACCAGGTTCGACGGCCAACGGGCGGGTGCGGCTGGTCAGTCGGGAATAGACGATCTCCGGGTCCAGGGCGTGCCAGGCGGTCAGCGGTTGCGGGGTCGGATCGGGCAGCCAGAGCACCCTGGTGGCCGAGTACGCGCCCGATGCCAAAGCGACTACTGCGGCGGCGTTGACCGGATTGAGCCAGCGCTGTAAGGCGAGTGGGTTGAGGGTGCGGGGGTCGCCGGTCACCAGCAACAGCCCAGCCAGCGTACTGCCGCCCTTGGCCAGGCGCACCGACGATTCCGTGGCCTCCCGGGCCACCGGCAGCGCCGACAAAATCCGCACCACCGCGGCCAGATCGGTGCCGGTGATGATGTCCGCGGTCCACGGTGTCGCCGCGTGCGGATCGTCCAGCGCTACCCCGACGTCGGCGACGGCCAGTGCCGCCAATGTGTCGGTGGATGCGAAGTCCGGGTGCACGGCGGTAATCAGCAACACCGGTCCGCGGTCCGTCCGCAACTCACGTACCAGCTTCAGCAGCGGCGTGCCCGCCGGATGGGTCACCGCGACGCTGGCGGTCAGATCTTCGGTACCGGCGACGTGGCGCAGGACCACCCGAGCTCCGGTCCGGTGTGCAGTCTGCAGCAGCGGGATCGCGAAGGGGTCGACCTCCCATCCCACATCGACGCTGCCCACGCGTTCGCCGTCGACCACGAGGTCGGCGTGTTCGAGGCCCTGTGCGGGCGCCGCCGACGGCTCCTGCGCCCGAACCCATCGCAGCCTTGCTCCGGTGGCCGGTAGCTCATCGGGGTCGGGCTCCGGTGCCTGCTCGCCGTGCAGCAGCGCATCGGCGACCTCATAGACCCGGTCGTCGTCCCAGCCGGGCATGTCTCCCCGGGCCTGCAAGACGGCGCGGTGGTCACCGCGCAGCGCCGCCCCGTCGATGACGATCACCTTCAACCGATCCAGCCGCCGCAGCGCGCCCGGGTCGAGGATCAACTGTCCGGCGTTGGCGAGTCCGCGGCCCAGCACCGCGGCGAACGTCTGCCGGCCCACGTGCGCCGCTCTGGGCACGCCGGCCAGGAGCGCACCGGCCGCGTCCTCGGTGCCACCGCCGGCCAGCAACGCACCTGCTGCAGCGACCAACGAAGCGTTCGCGGCCTGGTCGGCGTACTCCTCCACCGGTCCGGCCATCGATCCCTTCGCGGTGTCGATGGCGGCGTCGATGGCTCCACCGACCACGACGTGTGACGCCTCACCCGCGGCCGCGGCCGCCCAGTTGTGCCGCGGGGCCTGCGATTTGGGCCCGGCTGACGAGATGACAGGGACCACCGGAGCTTGCGGCCGGTTTGGCGAGGCCAGCTCTGGCTCGCGCTCTCGCCACCGTTGGCGGTGAGCCGCGGCTTCGGAGATCTGCAGACTGCGTTGCGCCAGATCCAGCACTGGTGTGCCGACCGCCTGGGTCAACCCATTGGCTAATGCCGTCGAAGCAGCGAGCGCGATGTCGGTGCCGACTCGACCCAGCCTTGACTCCAACACGCTCACTATCCGAGGTTGATGATTCAGCAGCGCGGCCGCAGCGCGCGCGCTTCGCGGCGCGACGGGCAGCCGGCCCAGCCAGCCGGTCACCGCGGCGCCGATCGCCGCCACGTCCATTGCCGCAGCACTGAACGGGACCAGGATCGCCAAGGGGTTTCCCGGGTCGGCGAACGGTGCGGTCCTCGGTGCCGACTTCGGAGCTACCAACGTCAAGTCCGCGGCAACGCTGCAAACCGTGTCCCGTACTTTGTCGAGGACGACGTCGCTATCGGCATCACTTTCGAGTTCGACCACCAGCCGGCCGAGTGCGCCCTCAACATGGGCCGTGGCCACTCCGGGAATCCTGCGAACCGGCTCCTCCACCACCGGCGCATGCTCGTGCCAGTCGGGGAACGGCAGCAACGGATCGAGGTCGAAATGCACTCGCCGCCCGCTCTGCCAGCGCACCGGCGGCGTGACGCCGCCCGAGGAGCCGTCGGTGGGGCTGCCTAACCCGATTGCCCGGCCCGTCGTTTGGGCCATCGACTGAACTACCGGGCCGGCCAGCTCCGCTACCGGGCTGGCCAGCATCTGCAGGGCGCCCGCGGCGCCGGTCGCAGTGGACACACCGGCTCGCACGACCTGTGCGGCTCCGCCGGTCACGCCGGCGACGACGCTGGTTACGCCCGGAATCTTCACTCCGTCACCCTTCAATTACGTCTAGCGCCTAATAATCCTGGCGTGTTAGGGACCTGTCCACAGGTGGGCACCCGAGAGGTAAGCCATGCGACGACACCGTGACTATGGCGGGTCGGCATTTCTTTGGTTATCCGGCGGTGCAACCGCTGCCCTGACGGAAAGCTTACCGGCCTGAAGGCAGACCGAACGTGCTGAATAAGCGCGGGCCGACCATGGCTGGGTAGCACCCGGAGCTACCTCGGCATGACCGCGTTCGGCTGCCAGGGGAACCAGCAGGTCTCGCCGGTGCGGTACCCGCAGTGCACTATCCGGGTGCGGTAATGGCGGACGATTAGAACGAGCGGCCCGCCGCGGGCCGAACACAATTTGTTTTCAATGTGAATGCGCGGTGGTCGCCGAATGACCGCGTCGCCATATTCGGCTGTCGAGAATTCGTCTACAAAAATCGGTGGTTCGCCCTGCCGACGTGGTACCCGGCCGGGAAGGATTTCTCGATGACCTGCAGCTGATGGTCAACTCTGGACTCGAGCTCGAGGACCACGCAGCTATCGCCGACGGTTTTCGACTCGAGAACGATGTACCGTTGACCGCCGCCGTTCACATCGGTGATTGGATCACCTGAGTGCAATGTTTCGACAGGCACCAATTCGGGGGTTCCGTGTGACTCCACCTTCGACACAGTATGTCAATTCGGCGGTTGAGGGAATACTTCTCCGGTCAGCTATTGCGGGCGTCATCCGGCGCGAGACCGCGGTGCGTCGGTGCCCGACCCCGGCTGCTTGAAAAACACGCTGACGTGGGAGATCAGGCCGTCGTCACTCTGCTCGAATACGATGCATTCGGGCCATTGCGCGGGCACACCGTCGATCTCGAATGCCTCGGTCAACTCGACGAATGACAACCGGGGGTTCACGTGCGAGACCCGCTGTACCTGCAACCGATGGCCCTTGAGATCGGTGAGAACCCTACGCAGGTAGGCGACGTAGTGCTGCTTGCCCTCGACGGCATCGCAGAACGGGCCCTCCCGGGTCAGGCCCTCGTCGGAAATCGTTGCGGCCAGGCCGTCCCAATCGTGTGCGGCCAGGCACTGCAAGTAGCGCTCGACCATACCGCTGCCAACCCCGGTCACGTCGGTGACTCCACGGCAAACCACAGTAAGCCAACGCAGTGGACCCGGAAACAGCGACGCAATACCTTCGCTGAAGCGCTGCGCCGCGGCGGACGGCACAGGCAAGAATGGTGCGATGGACCGACCCGGCGCGTCGGAATCGCCGGCTGCGGTGCCGTGCTGTTACCGGCATCCCGGTCGGCCGACGTATGTCCGCTGCAACCGGTGCCGAACGTTATATCTGCACGGACTGCATGCGCGACGCCGCCGTGGGATACCAGTGTGTGGAGTGTGTCCAGGCGGGCGCCCGAACCATTCGTCAGCCGCGGACGCGTTTCGGCGGGCGGCAGCGGTCCGCCACGCCGGTGGTCACCCGTGCGCTGATCGCGGTAAACGTTCTGGCGTTAATTCTGCAGATGGCGTCGGGCGGTTTGGAAAAACAGCTCACCCTATGGCCGCCGGCCGTCGCCGACGGCCAGTTTTACCGCCTGGTGTCCGCGGCGTTCTTGCACTACGGCGTCACGCATTTGCTGTTGAATATGTGGGGGCTGTATGTCGTGGGCCCACCGCTCGAAATGTGGTTGGGCCGGCTGCGATTCGGTGCGCTCTATGCGCTGAGCGGGCTGGGTGGATCGGTACTGGTCTACCTGCTGTCGCCGCTCAACACGGCGACGGCGGGTGCTTCGGGCGCAATTTTCGGCCTTTTCGGCGCCACATTCGTGGTGGGAAAGCGGCTGACCCTCGACGTCGGTGGGTGGTCGCAGTCATCGCGATCAACTTGGTCTTCACTTTCGTCATACCGGCGGTCAGTTCCCAACTGATCAGCTGGCAGGCGCATGTCGGTGGGCTGGTCACGGGCGGACTGGTCGGTGCGGCCTACGTTTACCCGCCCAGGGAGCATCGGAACCTGATCCAGGCCGCAGTGACGGTTATCGTCCTGGCTGTGCTGGTTGCACTGACGTGGTGGCGCACAACCGAACTACTCGTAGAGTTGTCCGGATGAGCTGGTGGATCGCCGATGCCGAGCGCACGCTGACACAACAAGTGCCCGCCGCACCGGGCGAGGTCCGCGATTTCTATGTGGACTTGGACAACATCAAGCTTGTCCACCCGCTGATCGTGTCCGTGCAGGCGTTGTCCTGCAGCGAAACGCCGGACGGCTACCTACAGAGCTATCGGGTGGTGGACCGGATCCCATTGGGGCCGTTCACTATAAAGATCACTTACCAGGCCCGGCTACATGTGCCCGCCGTCGGCGATGTGATGACCGAGGCTGATCAGTCCCCCAGGGTCCGCTTGCGCGGAACGGTGAGCTTTGAGCCAATCGACGCCGGCACCCTTGTCACCGAGCGAATCCGGATAGCCGCGCCCCGGCTGCTGGCGTCGATGACGACGCGGGAAGCGGTCAAGGCGCACATCGCCATGCTGGCAGGCATCCGGCGCCACTTCGAATCCGGCTGAGCGGCTCAGGTTTCGGGGACCTGCCATTCCGAGGTCTGGCAGCGATCAACCCCGGCATCGGCTACACCATCCGCCGCGTCGTTGTCTAGTCCGGCAGCTCTGTTCGACGATGAACATCTGAACCCCGTCGGCTTTTTCGAGACGGTGGACACCCCACACGGCCCGGTGTGCTTCCCGGGTGTGCCGACCTGGTTTTCCCGAACACCGGGTCGAGTCGCCGGTCCGGCCCCGGAGCTGGGCGCCGACACCGCCGAGGTACTCGAAGAACTCGGGCTGACCCTCGTCGATGTGTCAGCCGACGCGAAGCCGGCCGGCACGAGGTAGGCGGATCTCGCAACACCGTTGCGTGTCTTCGCGTGTCTTCTGCTGAATCCTGCTGCGTCGCAATTAGGCTTGCTGCGATCAAGAGGAGGGGCAGCGACGTATCGGCATCAACTATGGCGCCGGGCGACAGGGTGGTCAGGGCGCGCTAAAAGCCAGCGCTGAGCCGGGCGGGAAGTACCCCGCGCCGGCGCGTTCTGCTAGGCGTCCCCGATGGGTTGCCCCCGTACATCATGTCGGGCGGCTGGCGATTTGGGACCAACCCGAGCGCCGCAACGGCATTCCGGCGCTGGATGGGTTGCGTGCGATAGCTGTTGCGCTGGTGCTTGCCGGGCATGGCGGCATCCCCGGCGTGAGCGGCGGGTTCATCGGTGTCGACGTCTTCTTCGTCCTCAGCGGCTTCCTGATCACCTCGCTCCTGCTGGACGAACTGAGACGCACCGGTCGTATCGAGCTGACCGGTTTCTGGATTCGCCGAGCGCGTCGCCTGCTGCCGGCCCTGGTGCTGATGGTGCTCACCGTCGCCGCGGCCCGAGAACTTCTTCCCAACCAGGCCCTTACCGGTTTACGGGACGACGCGATCGCAGCCTTCCTGTGGGCGGCGAATTGGCGCTTCGTGGCCCAGAAAACCGACTATTTCACGCAAGGCGCTCCACCGTCGCCGCTGCAGCACACGTGGTCGCTCGGGGTCGAAGAGCAGTACTACTTCGTCTGGCCGGTGCTGCTGATCGCGGTGGCCTTACTGTTGGCGGCGCGGGCGAGGCGCCGCTTCACGTGGGCCACCGTGGGCGGGGTTCGGTTCGGCACGTTTGTGATCGCCACTGTGGGGGCGCTGGCGTCCGCGGTAGTCGCCATCGTTCTTGCTTCCGATGCCACCCGTGACCGGATATATTTCGGCACCGACACCCGCGCGCAGGCGCTGCTGGTCGGCTCCGCCGCAGCGGCTCTGCTGGTGCGGGATTGGCCGTCGCTGAACCGCGGGTGGTGCCTGATCCGGACTCGGTGGGGACGGTGGGTCGCCCGAGTGCTGCCGGTTCTCGGTCTGGCCGGGCTGGCGGCAGCGATGCACTACGCAACGGGCAGTGCCGGCGAGTTCCGCCACGGTCTGCTGATCGGCGTCGCAATCGCGGCCGTCGTCGTGGTCGCCCCGGTGGCGATGGAACAGCGCGGAGCGATCGCCCGCGCCCTGGCCTGGCGGCCGTTGGTGTGGCTGGGCACCATCTCGTACGGCGTCTATCTGTGGCACTGGCCAATCTTTTTGGCGCTCAGCGGCGAACGTACCGGATGGACCGGATTCCCGCTGTTCGCCGCCCGCTGCGGCGCCACGGTGGTATTGGCCGCAGCTTCATGGTGGCTGATCGAGCAACCCATCCGGCGCTGGCGGCCGGTGCGGGTCCCGTTATTGCCGTTGGCGGCGGCCACCGTGGCCAGCGCCGCCGCGGTGACGTTGTTCGTGGTCCCGGTGGGAACCGGACCCGGCTTGCGTGAGGCGGGCCTGCCGCCGGGGGTCTCGGCGGTCGCGGCGGTCTCGCCGTCGCCGCCGGACGGGAGTCACCCGGGACCTCGTGACCCCAACCGGCCGTTCACCGTTTCGGTGTTCGGAGATTCGATCGGCTGGACCTGGATGCACTATCTTCCGCCGACACCCGGATTCGCGTTCCTGGACCACACGGTCATCGGCTGCAGCCTGGTGCGCGGCACACCGTATCGGTATATCGGCCAAACCCTGCAGCAGAGGCCGGAATGCGACGGCTGGCCAATCAGATGGTCGATGCAAGTCAGCCGGGACCAACCAGACGTCGCGCTGCTGATCATCGGCCGCTGGGAGACCGTGGACCGGGTCAACGAGGGTCAGTGGACCCATATCGGCGATCCGACCTTCGACGCGTACCTCAACGGCGAACTCGAGCGAGCACTGGACATCGTGGGGTCCACCGGTGTTCGAGTGGTGGTTGCCACCGTGCCCTACAGTCGCGGCGGCGAAAAGCCGGATGGCCGCCTGTATCCGGAGGATCAACCCGATCGGGTCAATCTGTGGAACACCATGTTGCGCAAGGCGGTCAGCCACCACCCGAATGTCGCGATCCTCGATCTGAACAAAAAGCTGTGCCCGGATGGCGTTTATACCGCCAAGGTCGACGGCATCAAAGTACGCAGCGACGGTGTCCACCTCACCCCTGAAGGGGTGAAATGGCTGACGCCGTGGCTGGAGGAATCTCTGCGGTAGCCGCTAATCGCCGGTGCGGCAGCTGATTTCCATACTGTCGCTGTCCCGGACGAGGAAGTTGAAGCTCACGTAGCCGTTGTCGGGGTTGCGCACGCGGTCGAGATAGGGCTGGGTGTCTGCGGCATTGGTGTTGTCGGCGACCACCAACGCACCCGTCGACAGACGTGGTTCGAGCAGCTCGATTACCGGCAGGTATAGATCTTTCCAACCGTCAAGCAGGACAAAGTCGACCGGTCCCTGCAGGTCGGCCAGCGTGGACAGCGCGTCCCCCTCAAGAATGGTGATCAGGTCATCCAAGCCGGTCTCGGCGAACGTCTGCTTGGCAGCAGCTATCTTGGTGGCGCTGAGCTCAGTGGTCACCACTCGGCCGGTGCCGTTGTCGCGCACGGCCGAGGCAAGGTGGACCGCAGAGATGCCGAAAGACATACCAAATTCGACGACCGTCGCCGGACGGGTCGCCCGCACCAACGAATACAGCAGCCGGCCGGCTTCAGGCGTCACCGGGATGTAGAACTCACTCATTGCCTCGGTGCGTTCCTGTGTGGTCATCGGTCGATCGAGATCACCATGTCTCTGCCGCAGCAGCGACATCTGGTTCTTCGCCTCGGTATACATGCGGTCGATCACCGTCACGACCCTGGAATCCTGCAAAGTATTGGCCATGCTCTTGAGGGTAGGCGGGCCGCCGCCGGAGCGGCATTCGGGAGCCTAGCCGGGCCCTGGCGGCGACCGGCTGACGTCATGGTTGCGTAAAGAGGTCGTAGTGCCTGACCGGAAAATACTGAGGGTGAGTGGGCAGGCGAAGCTACCCGGCGGAGCTTGCGGAGCCGGGGCGGTGTTGTGTCGGTGCAGATTTGGATCAGGCGGCGGGTTGGAGGGTGACGCGGTAGCCCATCGCCATTAGTTGCGTGACGTAGTTGCGTGTTCTGCGTTCGGTGTTGATCCGGGTGGCGTGGTAGTCGGCCCCGAGGTCGCGGAACCGGGCAGTGGGGTCGTTGAGCATGTTCCAGATGATGACCAGGATGGAGCGGGCGACCGCGACGAGCGCCTTGAGTTTGCCGCGGCGTTTGACGATGCGCCGGTAGCGTTCACCGAGGAAGGTGTTGGTTTTGGCGGCCGCGGCGGCGGCCTCACCGAGCGCTCCTTTGAGATACGGGTTGCCTTTGCCGGTCTTGCCGCCGCGTTGGATGGCTCCGGACTGGATGGTGCGTGGACACAGCTTCGCCCATGACACCAGGTGCGCGGCGGTGGGGAACTGGCTTATGTCGAGTCCGATCTCGGCGAGAATGATCTGCGCGAGTCCCGGGCTGATGCCGGGAATCTCATCGAGCCGCTCGATGGTGGTCGACTCGCGGGCGCCGCCGGCGACGGTGCCAGCACCGCCGGGCGGGTGCGGCTGGTCGGCGCGGGGTTGGGGTTCCATCGCGGTGAGCAGCTCGTCGATGCGGGTGGTCAGGGTGGTGATCTGGGTGCTCAACGCGTCGATCTGATCGAGCAGCATCCGGGTCAGCTCGCCGTGGTGATCATCGAATCGGCCGGTCAACGCCTCGACCAGGGCGCCGTGCTTGACGCGCATCCGGCCGCGGGCCAGGCCGGCGAGCCGGCGCGGGTCGCGCTCGCCGGCGATGAGCGCCTCGAGCATGTCGCGCACCGACAGCGTGTCTAGCGTCGAGGCCACCGCCGACACCTTGATCAACGCGTCCTCGAGCAGCTTCTCCAACCGCTGCCAGTAGCGAGAACGTTCCCGCGTCAGATCGATCCGCAGCCGGGTGTAGTCCCGCAACTCTCGGACCGGCGCGGGCGGCACGAAGCTCGGGCGCAGTAGGCCTTTCTCGGTGAGCTTGGCCAGCCAGACTGCGTCGAGTTTGTCGGTCTTGGGGCGGCCCGGCACGTTCTTCACGTCGCGGGCGTTGACCAGCTGCACCGATAGCCCGGCCGCCTCCAGCACATAGAACCAGATCCGCCAATAGTCCGAGGTGGACTCCACGGTGACCTTCTCGATCCCCTCGTCGACCAGGTGCTCGGCCAGCTCGGCGACCGCGCCACTGCGGGCGGCCACGTCCCACACCTTGCTGACTCGCCTGCCCGCCCGGCCGCTCACCCGCACGCACACCTTGCCCGAGTCCTTGGCGACATCGACCGCGCACACCCGCTCCAACACAAGCTCATGCTCGGTGTCGGGAATCTCTTCCGGTTCGGCTTTCACTTCGATTGTCCTCCAATAATATTCAACTCTTCTCATGGGCGGGCCACCTGGGGGCCTCGGTACAGGGAAACCGAAATTCTGACCGGCGTGCTCGAAGCAACAGTGCGTGACCCTTCCAGGTCGGGCCCCGGCGCCAGGCTCAAATGCGGGCTTACACACCCAAGGAAACGTCGGCGTCAGCAGGCGGCCCGATCCCATTTTCACGCCTGCGAGGCGTCACCCGAAGGGAAACAGGGGGCTCAAATCAAGATGCCCGCGAAATTTTGTCCGTGCCTCAGGTAGGAATGCCCGCGAAACGGGCCGGTTCAGCTGGCCTTGATCCGGATGCCTTTGCGGATGTCGGGTAGGGCGGTGGGGATGCTGGCCAGGTAGAGCTGCTCGGTTTTTTCCTTGGCCAGCTGGAGAAGTCGGATCTGCAGGTCGGCGATCTCGCGGCCGATCTTGGCGGGGTTGAGGCTGTCGCGGTAGGCGGTCAGTTCGGCCTGCTGTGCCCGGCTGAGAGTCCCGGCGGCCAGCAGCCGGTCCAGCGGGGTTTGCGGGGCGTCATAGAGGCGTCGGCGGCGGCCGTCACCGCTGCTGGAGTACCCGATGGGTTTGATCGTCGGAGTCAGGTAGTTGAGCCGGTCGTTGACCAGGGGCCAGAGCCGGTTGAGCACGGCGCGTTCGTCGCTGGTGTCGTAACGGTAGTAGAACGCGTACTTGCGCACCAGGTGGTTGTTCTTGGACTCGATGGTGGCCTGGTCGTTCTTCTTGTAGGGCCGCGACCGGGTGAAGAAAATCTGCTGCAGGCCGGCCCAGGCGATGACGGCCTTGTTCAAGAACTCGGTGCCGTTGTCGAAGTCCAGGCCGACGACCTCGAACGGCACCTGCTCGACCCCGGCCTTCAACCCGCCCAGGATGTGGGTGTGGGCGTTGTTACGCACGGTGCGCGTGAAGGTCCAGCCGGTGTGCACACAGGTCAGGTTCAAGGTCCGGGCGAACTCGCCTTTCAACGTGGGCCCGCAATGGGCGACCGTATCTCCTTCGAAAAAGCCTGGCGCAGATTCGATCTCGTCGGTGGCCTTGCGGATCTTGACCGACGAGCGCAGCAGCGGCGAGGGCTTAGTGGTGGACTTTCCCTTGATGTGATCCTTGGCCTTCGCCGGCCTCAGGTAGCGGTCGATCGACGCTGCGCTCATCGCCAACAGTTCCTCCCGCACCTCCGGGCTGTAACGGTCACGGCCGAAGACCAGCTCGCTGTGGCGTTCCAACCCGTCGAGCTGGATGGCCATCGAGGCAGCCAGATACTTCCCACACTGCCCACCCGAGGCGGCCCAAACCTTTTGCAGCACTTTGAGAGTGTCGTAGGAGTACTTCGGGGTCCTCGGCTTGCGCGGCCGCTTGGCAACACTGCGGCCCGGACCTGGCGGCTGCTTGGCCGCCGCGGTCAGCCGACGGCGGGCATTATCACGTGACCAGCCCGTCACCTCGACCACCTGATCCAGAATCTGCCCCTTGTCCTTCTTCGAAGCCTTCACATACGCCTTGGCGTACTTGGTGGTGATCTCCGCGCGAGACGTCATCGACAACCCACTTCCCATGCCTCACGACAGTCACCATTTCGCGGGCATTCTTACGTGAGGCACCAAGGGCGTTTCGCGGGCAGTTTCCATGAGTCAAGCCGGAGGTTTGACGAGCAGCGGGTCTCGGTGCAAGCATGGGTCCTGCAAGCACCTCGGTAGGTGAGGCGTCTGCATGGATACAGGCCACTGACCCCGAACGTCGAGAGACGCCCCGGGTCAGGACAGCTCTTCCCGGACCCAAGGGTTGAGCCCAAGTGGCTTCTGGACGATGTTCCGGATACGCCGTGCAGTGCCGAAGCTCCGACGAGAGGGGTGCGATCGGCGGTCTGGCCGCCGGTTATTCGTGCCTCTTCCGTTCAGGTGAATGTGGTGACACCCGCGTGTGTCCTGGCCGTGAGGAGGTGAGGGCGAGATGAGTCCCTGCGATAGTCCCTATGCGAAAACCGTCTTGTCCCGATCCGGTTCCGGCATTTCTTCTGCCGCCTGAGCTTTCTCGGACGTTTCGGTAGTTCGTGCGGGTCGAGCCATCCGCGAACTGCCATTCACCGCCCGAGCGCCCAGGGCACGAGCCGATCGGGCTTCCGACAGGAGAATATCATGACTTTTGTTGTTACACATCGTCTTTCCGTTGTTGCGAAGGGGCGCGGCCGGTCGTTGCTGCGTTCAGGCCGGCGACTGACGAGCAGGTTGCACGCGCGGTGCACCCTGACTCCGCAGGAGCGGGCCAACCTGTACATCTCGCGGATGCCGATTGCGGTAGTCACGGCATCGCTGGGCGGGCATCCATTGGACAACGCGGGCAACCACCGGTGATTCGTGCGGTTGGGCCAGCTTTTTGAGCTCGATCTTGACGAGATAGCGATGAAGCCCATGACGTCCGTCTCCTCCGACGCGATCGGTGCCGTGGAGATCCCGCTGACCACCAACGGCGCTGCCGTGCCCGCCGAAACCCATGCGGCACCCGGGATAACACCCGATACCTCCGGTGCGGCGGTGCTGGATTCGGCACACGTCGGCGACATCATCGGCGCGTTCGGTCGAATCCGGCGGGACGGCACCGGCGCCTTCAGCGGACCCTGGCGGCGCCTGCGGATGTTGCTGGTCATCACCGGTCCCGGACTGATCGTGATGGTGGGCGACAACGATGCCGGTGGCGTCGCGACCTACGCACAGGCCGGGCAGAACTACGGCATGGCTCTGTTGTGGACGCTGGTGCTGCTGATCCCGGTGCTGTACGTGAACCAGGAAATGGTGCTGCGGTTGGGCGCGGTTACCCGGGTTGGTCATGCACGGCTGATCTTCGAGCGCTTCGGCAAGTTCTGGGGCGCGTTCAGCGTCGGTGATCTGCTGATTGTGAATGCTTTGACGATTGTCACTGAATTCATCGGTGTATCACTGGCGCTCGGGTTCTTCGGCTGCCCCAGGATCATTGCTATCCCGGCTGCCGCCGTGTTGCTGTTCGCCGTGGTGGCCGGGGGCTCGTTTCGTCGCTGGGAGGCACTGATGTTTCTGCTGATTGCAGTGAACGTGGTGATGATCCCGATGGTACTGCTGGTGCATCCCACCCTGAAAGGGACGGCTGGCGGACTGATCCCGCAGTTCTCGGGCGGGCTCAACTCCACCGTGCTGCTGTTGGTCGTCGCGCTCGTGGGCACCACGGTGGCGCCCTGGCAGTTGTTTTTCCAGCAGTCGAACGTGGTGGACAAGCGCATCACCAGCCGCTGGATTCCTTATGCGCGAGCTGATTTGGTCATCGGTATCGTCGTCGTCATGTTGGGCGCGACGGCGCTGATGGCAGTCACCGCATTCGGGCTGGCCGGCACCAGCGATGTCGGCAACTTCACCGACGCCGGCACGGTCGCATTCAGCCTGGTTAAGCACCTCGGCCGCACAGTGGGGGTGCTGTTCGCGATCATCCTGCTGGACGCGTCGCTGATCGGCGCCAACGCCATTGGGCTGGCCACCACTTATGCGGTCGGCGACGCGATGGGCAGACGACACTCGCTGCATTGGAAGATCAGTGAGGCGCCATTGTTCTACGGTGGCTACGCGTTACTTCTTGCGGTGTCCGCCGCGGTCGCGTTCAGTCCCGACTACATCCTGGGTCTGGTGACTCAAGGTGTGCAGGCGCTCGCCGGTGTCCTGCTGCCTTCGGCGACTGTGTTCCTGGTTTTGCTTTGCAATGACCGTGCGGTTCTGGGCCCGTGGGTGAACACCGTGAGGCAGAACATCGTCGCGTGGACCGTCGTGTGGTCGCTAGTGCTGCTGTCGCTGGCATTGACCGCAACGACCTTTTTCCCGCGTCTGTCCACCGCCTCCATCGGGGTTGGGCTCGCCGCGGGCGCGGCGATCGGCATCCTCGGTGGCGGCGCGGCAATCATCGGCGGTCGGCGGTATGCCGACCTACGCGATGCGGAAGCCATCGTTCGGACGCTCGGAGGGGGCCTGGACCCCGGGGAAGTCGACGAAGTCGACGACACACCGTCGCTCACGCGTGCCGAACGGCGTGCTATCCGCCAACAGGACCGAATGGACTGGCAGACCCCCGACCTGACCGCCCTGACCCGCCCGACAATGTCGCCGATCCGCCGGGCCGGGCTGTTCACCCTGCGCGGCTACCTCGTCGTGGCCGTCGTGTTCGTGATCATCAAAATCGTCGAGGCCGTTGTAGTCCAACCGGCCGGCTTATGGTGAAACATTAGGTAGCAGGACGATTTTGCCGTGGGTATGCCGCCGCTCCAGCACCTCGCAAGCGTCGGCGACCTGTTCGAGCGGAAACGTGGCGGCGATGTCGAAATCGATAGCGCCGGTGGCGGCGAGCCCGGCGACTTCGGCGAGCACTTCGGGTGTGGATGCGTCCATGCTGCCCTCGGTCTTGGCGCCGACTTCGCCGGCCTTCTGAAACGAGATGATGGTCTCTATCCGCTCGGGTGCCACACCGAGGTCCACGGCGAGCTGGACATAGTCCGGCCCGAATAGGTCGATGAACGCGTCGATTCCGTCCGGCGCCGCCTCGCGCAGCCGCTCAACCAGCCCCTGAACGTCGCTGCTGTAGGCAATCGGGATGACGCCATGGGCGCGCAGCCAGCCGGCGTTCCCCGGCCCGGCGATGCCCAGCACTCGCGCCTTATGCAGGACCAGAAGTTGCACGACAAGGCTGCCGACCCCGCCCGCCGCCGCTGAGACGGCGACCGTCTTGCCCGGGTGCGGTGCCACAGCGCGAACTGCCGCGTAGGCTGTCACACCGGCGACGTATAGCGAACCCGCTGCCTCGCAACTCAATTGGGACGGTTTGCGGATCAGCTGTCCCACTGGCACGGCAGTGTGGGTCGCGTGGCTGGACCGGCGCAAGCTGAAACCCAGGACCTCGTCACCGACGGAGAACTCGGTGACCCCGGGTCCTACCGCGGTCACGACACCGGCGAGGTCGCTGCCCTCGCCGGAGGGAAACGTCGCGGGAAACATCTCATGCATCGCCCCGGCCCGGATGCCGGCCTCGCCGGAGTTTATCCCGGCGGCGCGAACTTCGACCACCACCTCGCCCGGCCCGGGCGACGGCATATCGATGTCTGCCACATACAAAACGTCCCGGCCTCCGTAACGGTCGAACCGTACGGCGCGCGCCACAGCAGTAGTCATCTCGATCTCCTTACCGAAACGAACGTGCCCCGACCCCACGCCGGCACAGGCCGTGAATCGGTACCCGTCGGCGGGCATCTGCGCGTATCTTCGTAAGCGCCGTCTGGTCCCACCAGCATTTCGCGGCAGCTTTGTCGCCGCGACGTAACTCGTATACCGATGACCTGGAAGGAATGCTTACGCAGATCTCCCGGATAACACTCGCCAGTTGGGCGGTTGCCACCGTCGCGATGGTTACCGCGACCACCGGTTGCGGCAGCGGCAACAAAGCCGCGTCGCCGTCGCCCTCGGCGCCATCTTCGAGTGCGGGCGCAGCATCGACTGCCTCGAGTGCGGTGACGGGCCCGCCCTCGGGAAAACCCACCGACTACGGCGCCTTGCTGATCAAGCCTGGTGACATCGGCACCGACTTTGCCGCTCCGCAACCACCCGTGCTCAATCCCAACAATGCGGCCGGTGTCGCGCAGCTGTTCGCCAACGCCGACAACAGCCGCCGAATCTGGGACACCATCTTGATTCTCTCTGATCCCGCTGCGGCGGCAGCCGAACTCGACAACACCAAGAACTCCGCGGGCAAGGTCAGCGGTACGTGGCAGCCGGTCGATGTCGGCTCCAACGGGACGATGATTTCCGGCATTTCGGCAGACAATTCCCAACCGGTCACGGTGCTGTTGTTCACCGAGGGCAAGGCGCTGGTCAACCTGGAATTCGACAGCGCGCCCAACAATCCGATCGATCCAGCTGTCGCGACCGATATCGGCCGCAAGCAGGACGCCGCGATCAAGAACGGGTTGGCCGGCTAGCCTCGCGGAGACTAAACCAGGTCCGGTAACTGCTGATCCGAGACATACGTGTCGATCGGGGCCGCCGCCAGATGCGGAATATCTTTTTCCGAGCCGATTTTGGCCGCCCGCACAACACCGCACAAGACATCCGTTGGAGTCGTCGACCCACGCAGCGGCTGCTGCGGCTTCCGGTAAGCGTGCCCCGCAAACCCGCCACACGCCACGAGTCGTCGACCCACTGCACCTATGACCGTCGCCACAGCGGTTGTGCGCGGCGGATCGATGCCGCGCCGGGACTGTGCTCCTGCCGATGCCCCGTGGCCGTCAGGCCACGACCTGGATGGGATCGCCGACGTTCACTTGGTTGAAATACCACGCAGCGTTGTCCGGGCTCAGGTTGATGCAGCCATGACTGACGTTGGAATGGCCCTGCGAGTCAACCGACCATGGGGCCGAATGCACGTACACCCCGCTCCAGGTGACACGGACCGCGTATTGCGCGGTGATTTTGTAGCCCTCGGGCGAACTGAGCGGGATGCCGATGGTCCGCGAGTCCATCACCACACTGCGCTGTTTTTCCAGGGCGGTGAAGTGGCCGACCGGTGTCGGGCGAGTGGGCTTGCCCATCGACGCCGGCATGGTGCGCAGCACTTCGCCATCTCTGCTGACGGTGAAGGTGTGCGCGGAGATGCTGGCGACCCCGAGGACTTCACTGCCGGTATCAAAGCCCGTCGTCAGGGCCTGCACCCCGACCGATACGTGGGAATGGGCGGGCCAGTACCGGGCGGGAACCCACTGCACGATGGTGTTGTCCACCCACTCGAAATGTCCGGGCATATTGCTCGGCGAGACCACGTGGATCGACCGTTCGACGGCAGCTCGATCACCGACCGGCGCAGTGAAGGTCACCACGACCGGGTGCGCCACGCCCACCACCGCACCGTTAGCGGGCAAAATCGAGGCAACTGGGGTAACAGGCTCGGGTACGGGGACCGCGGCCACACTGCGGGTGCCGCTTCCGACCACACCCATCACCGTGATCGCGACCATAACAGATAAATAACGAACGCCTCGATGCATAGCGTCCACCCTTCGAGATGGTGCGATCAACACAACGACATTCTACTGACTGTCCACCCATTAGCGATCTCAGCAAACACTCGCATGTTCGCCCTGCCGGTAGTTAACGATCCGGTCACCGATTGAGTTCGATCCCGCCACGGACAAATCTCCATCGAGATCGGGCCGGTTGGGCATGCCGCCCGTCCGGATGGCCCGGGCGCGGCGCGTGCGGCATGAAATACTGACCAAAACAATGGCTTTCGCGGGATGAGACTGGACCGATCGCCCTCAGGCTATTGTCCGATGCCGTGTGGCGGCCGGCAGGGCAGCAGTGGCCCGGAGCGCCCGAGCATGCCGAGTCGCCGGAGTTGACCGTCGGCAGCTGTCGGGGACCTATCGGGGGCAGTGGACTGGCTGGCGTGCCGGCGACGCGTTAGCCTCAGCGGGATCGGTGCCCGGAAGGCCGAGGAGGTACGGGTGCTTTTCCGTCAACTGGAGTACTTCGTTGCGGTCGCTTCCGAGCGGCACTTCGCCCGGGCGGCCGAGAAATGCTACGTCTCCCAGCCCGCGTTGTCCGCCGCGATCGCCAAACTGGAACGAGAGCTGAACGTCACGCTGATCAATCGTGGACACAGCTTTGAGGGCCTCACACCCGAGGGAGAACGGTTGGTCGTGTGGGCCAAGCGGATTCTTGCCGAGCACGATGCGTTCAAGGCCGAGGTACACGCCGTGCGATCGGGTATCAGCGGAACGCTTCGACTGGGCACGGTTCCAACCGCCTCGACGACAGCCTCGCTGGTGCTCTCGGCATTCTGTTCTGCGCACCCGTTGGCAAAGGTGCAGATCTTATCCCGGCTGGCTGCCACCGAACTGTACCGCCGCCTGCGCGAATTTGAGCTGGACGCCGCCATAGTGAACACCGCGCCGGACGACGCTCACGACGTGAATCTAGTGCCGCTGTATGAAGAACGCTACGTGCTGTTGTCGCCGGCGGACATGTTGCCCTCCGGTGTGTCGACGCTGACCTGGCCGGAGGCGGCACAGTTGCCGCTGGCGTTGCTCACGTCCGACATGCGGGACCGCCAGATCATCGACGATGCCTTCGCCTGCCACGCCCTGACCGTCACCCCGCAAGTTGAAACGGACTCCGTCGCTTCGCTGTTCGCACAATCCGCCACGGGCAACTGGGCGTGCATCGTCCCGCACACCTGGCTGTGGACGTCGCCGCTGGGCGCCGAGATCCGTGTGGTCGAAATGGTGGATCCGATGCTCAAAGCCGAGATCGCTCTGGCCACCAACTCCGCCGGGCCGGGGTCGCCGATCGCTCGTGCAGTCAGCGCATCTGCGCAACAGTTGGCGCTGAACGAGTTCTTCGACGCGCAGCTGACAGGAATCACGCGTCGGCGCTGACCGTGGGTGGCGGCGGCGCGGCTGCGCTGGTCGGGTTGAGGCTGGCCAGGTGACCGCTTTCCACCCCGGCTGCCGGGTCGAGTTCGCAGTCGATGATCGACGGCCCGTTAGAGGCAATCGCTTCGGTCAGTGCCGACCGCAGCTCGGACGGCGTCGCAACGTGATATCCCTTGCCCCCGAATGCCTCTGCGATCAGCTCGTGACGCGCCCGCGCGTTCAGTACGGTGGGCGCCGGATCGTTGCCGGTCGACGCTTCGTCGCCGCGGTAGACGCCGCCATTGTTGAGGATGACGACGGTCACCGGCAGCCGGTAGCGGCAGATGGTCTCGATTTCCATTCCGGAAAAGCCGAATGCGCTGTCACCCTCGATCGCGACCACAGGCTTGCCGGTCTCGACGGCGGCGGCGATGGCGTAGCCCATACCGATACCCATTACCCCCCAGGTTCCCGTGTCGAGCCGGTGCCGGGGCACGTCCATGTCGATGACGTTGCGGGCCAGGTCCAGTGCGTTGGCTCCCTCGTTGACCACATAGACTTCCGGGTTTTCCTGCAGCACAGCACGAACGGCAGCGAGGGCGTTGTAAAACCGCATCGGGTGCGGATCTTCGGCCAGGCGCTGGCGCATCTTGGCATCGTTGCGTTCTTTACGGGCGGCAAGCTCGTCGGTCCATTGCGCGGGCACCGCGACCGGATGTGCGGCCACGTTGTCGCACAGCGCTGCCATCACCGAGCCGATGTCGCCGACCAGCGGCGCCTCGATCGGCTGGTTGCTGTCGATTTCCGATGCAGCGACATCGACCTGCACGAACTTGGCCTCGGCAGACCATTGTGGCGACTCCCCGTGGCCGAGTAGCCAATTCAGCCGGGCACCGACCAGCATGACCGCGTCAGCGCGGGCGATCGCCAGAGAGCGCGCGGCCGCCGCGGACTGTGGGTGAGAGTCCGGCAGCAGCCCTTTGGCCATCGACGTCGGCAGGAAAGGAATTCCGGTGGCCTCCACAAACTGCCGAATCGCCTTGTCGGCCTGTGCATAAGCGGCACCCTTACCAAGCACGATCAACGGTCGCTGCGCCCGGGAGAGCACCTCCAATGCGCGGTCGACCGCCTCCGGCGCCGGCAGCTGACGGGGCGCGGGGTCGACGACCCGCCAGACGGTGGCCGCCGCGGCAGCAGCGTCCATGGCCTGGCCCAGAACATCGCCGGGGATATCGAGGTAGACACCGCCGGGACGGCCGGAGATGGCGGTGCGAATGGCGCGGGCCACGCCGCGCCCGATGTCCTCGATCCGGCTGATCCGATACGCGGCCTTCACGAAAGGCCTTGCGGCGTTGAGCTGGTCGAGCTCGCCGTAGTCGCCCCGCTGCAGATCCACCATCGCTCGATTGCCGGAACCCGAGATCTGGATCATCGGGAAGCAATTCGTCGTGGCGTTCGCCAGCGCGGCCAGGCCGTTGAGAAATCCGGGCGCCGAAACCGTCAGGCACACGCCTGGCCGCTGGGTAAGGAATCCGGCAGCGGCAGCGGCATTGCCGGCCGAGGTCTCCTGTCGAAAGCCGATGTAGCGAATTCCAGACGCTTGCGCGATGCGGGCCAGGTCGGTGATCGGGATGCCGACGACCCCGTAGATGGTGTCGACGTCGTTGGCCTTGAGGGCATCCACGACGAGGTGGAAGCCGTCGGTCAACGGCGTCGATTGCTGCGCTGGGCTGGGAGATGCCGAAACTGTGGTCATGGTGACGACTCCTCGTGTGCATGTGGTCGGCGGGCCGGCTGCCCGCCCTGTGCAGTAGTGCCTCAGTCATCACTGTGGCCGCAGTGTCCCGCAAGTGTCCAAGACTATGCTGCTATGCAGCGATTCATGCTGCCTATTGACCGCTGATCGGTGGCAGTGCTGCCAGTTCAATAGATCGTGGTTATCGATCGTGAGGGGATCGGTATTGGACGGGCGTGGTGGTGGCGCGGCATCCTGCGAGCAGGTGCTTTTCACACTTAACGCGAAAGGAACGCGGCGATGAGGTCTGATTCGATCACCAGCGACGAAGTTGCGGGGTCGGCGGAAATTCCGAACCCGCGCATCGCCGACCTGGTGGAGCTGGCGGCCCGCCGGCGGCCGGCGGCCCGGGCGCTCATCCTCGCCTCGGAACGCATACCGGTCAGCTACCGAGAGTTGGTCGGATTGGTAGACGACCTGGCCGGACAGCTGAAGCAGGCCGGCTTAGTGGCGGGCGATCGGGTCGCGCTGCGCGCCGGTAGCAACGCCGAATTCGTCGTCGGGTTGCTGGCGGCGTCGCGGGCGGGCCTGATCGCGGTCCCGCTGGACCCGGCCTTGCCGGTCAGCGAGCAGCGCGCCCGCAGCGAGTCAGCGGGCGTGCGGGTGGTGCTCGTCGACCGCCCCGACCTCGCGGGCGGCGGCGACAACGAGGAACCGACTCTGCGATGGTGGCCGATTGCGGTGACCGTGGGCGGTGACGGTGCTGCTTTGGACGGCACCCCGGCCGTGAACTTGGACGCCGCCACGGCACCGCGGGAAGACGTTTCGACACCGGACGGGCTCCGTGACGACGACGCGATGATCATGTTCACCGGCGGAACCACAGGCGTGCCGAAGATGGTCCCCTGGACCAACGAAAACATCGCCGGCTCAGTGCGGGCCATCATCGCCGGATACGGGCTCGGTCCGAGAGACGCAACGGTCGCGGTAATGCCGCTCTACCACGGTCATGGGCTGCTCGCCGCGCTGCTGGCGACCCTGGCATCGGGAGGCACGGTGTTGCTGCCCGCTGGTGGGCGGTTCTCGGCACACACGTTCTGGGACGACATCGACTCCGTCGGAGCCACCTGGTACACCGCGGTGCCGACGATTCACCAGATCTTGTTGGAGCGCGCCAAGACTGATCACCCAGGGGGCAAACGAGCCGACTTGCGTTTCATCCGCAGTTGCAGCGCCCCGCTCACCGTCGAAACGGCGCAGGCGCTGCAAGACATGTTCTCCGCACCGGTGGTATGTGCTTTCGGCATGACCGAGGCCACCCACCAGGTGGCCACCACAGCCATCGGGGGCATCGATCACAACGAAAACCCCGCTGCCACACCTGGTTTGGTCGGCCGGTCGACTGGGCCCGAAATCCGTATCGTCGGGTCCGACGGCCAACCGGTGCCCGTGGAAGCCGTGGGAGAGGTCTGGCTGCACGGCCCCACCGTGGTGCGCGGCTACCTCGGCGATCCGGCGATCACCGCCGCCAACTTCACCGACGGATGGCTGCGCACCGGCGACCTGGGATCATTGTCGGCGGCCGGCGACCTGACCATCCGCGGCCGGATCAAGGAACTCATCAACCGGGGCGGCGAGAAGATTTCACCGGAACACGTCGAGGGAGTTTTGGCCAGCCATCCGGACGTTCTGGAGGTGGCCGTGTTCGGCCTGCCGGACAAGTTGTACGGGGAGACAGTGGCAGCGGTGATCGTTCCCCGGGAATCGATCTCGCCGACTCCGGCCGAGCTTGCTGAATTCTGCCGCGAGCGGCTGGCGCCCTTCGAGGTGCCCGCCAGCTTCCGGGAAGCGGCCGCGCTGCCGCATACCGCGAAGGGCTCCCTGGACCGCCGCGCTGTGGCCCAGCAGTTCGTCAGCGGGGCGTGACCCGGGACGAGTCCCGAGAGTGCTGTCGCGGCAGTGGTTTTGAATGGTCGAGCAGGGCGGGGGTGCGATCCGTCGTCAGACGCTGGCGTGCACCCGGGCGGCTGCGGATTCCGGCATGGGTTCGTAGCGGGCGAAGGAACGGGTGAATGACGCGGCCCCATGGGCCAGTGAGCGCAAGTCGATCGCATAGCGGGTCAGCTCGACCTGAGGCACCTCGGCTTTGACCAAGGTGCGTTCGTTGCCCGCGGTGTCCGTCCCGAGTACGCGGCCGCGGCGACTCGACAGGTCGCCCATCACCGCACCGACGAAGTCGTCGGGCACCAGCACCGAGATCTCGTCGATGGGCTCGAGCAGGGTCACCCTAGTAGCCGCCGCTGCCTCCCGCAACGCCAGCGAGCCTGCCATTTGGAACGCGAAGTCCGACGAGTCGACGCTATGGGCCTTACCGTCGAGCAGGGTGACCCGGATGTCGACCACGGGGTAACCGGCGTGCACGCCCTTTTCCATCTGAGCGCGTACACCCTTCTCCACGCTCGGAATGAACTGCCGCGGCACTGCTCCGCCGACCACCCTGTCCAAAAACTCGAATCCGGAGCTCTCCGGCAGCGGCTCCACCTCGATATCGCAGACCGCGTACTGGCCGTGTCCGCCTGACTGCTTGACGTGACGGCCGTGGCCTTTTGCTTTGCCGCTGAAGGTTTCTCGCAGCGGGACCCGGAGTTCCACCGTGTCGACGGTGACGCCGTACCGATTGGCCAGCGCGTCGAGGACGACGCCGGCATGGGCCTCGCCCATGCACCACAGCACGATCTGGTGGGTTTCCTGGTTCTGCTCTATGCGCAGCGTCGGGTCTTCGGCGGCCAACCGCCCCAGCCCAACCGACAGTTTGTCTTCGTCGGTCTTGGCATGCGCCGCAATTGCCACCGGCAGCAGGGGCTCAGGCATTGTCCAGGGTTTCAGTACGAGCGGCTCTGACTTGTCCGAGAGTGTGTCGCCTGTTTCAGCACGGCTCAGCTTGCCGATCGCGCAGATGTCGCCTGCCACCACGGCCGGGGCGGGGCGCTGCTGCTTGCCGAGCGGGAAGGACAGGGCGCCGATGCGTTCGTCTTCGTCGTGGTCGGGGTGGGAATTCCCGTTTCCGTTGGCCGTGCCGAAAAACGACGCAAAATGACCCGACACATGAACCGTCGTGTCGGGCCTGATGGTCCCGGAGAACACCCGGACCAGGCTGACCCTGCCGACGTAGGGGTCCGACGTGGTCTTCACCACCTCTGCGAGCAACGGCGCCTGCGCGTCACAAGCCAGCGTCGCGTGCAGGGCGCCCTGCGGCGTAAAGACCCCCGGTAGTGGGTGTTCCATCGGAGAGGGGAACCCGCGAGTGGCAACCTCCATCAGTTCCAGGGTGCCGACACCGGTGCTGCTGCACACGGGGATCACCGGGAAAAACGATCCCCGGGCAACGGCTCTCTCCAAATCTGCGATGAGCACCGACTCGTCGATCGACTCACCGCCGAGATAACGCTCCATCAGCGATTCGTCCTCGGATTCCTCGATGATTCCTTCGATCAGGGTGCCCCGCGCCTCATCGATCCGGTCGGTGTCCGATGGGTCCGGCGGGAAGGTGGTCCGCTTGCCGCCGGCGTACTGGTAGCGCGTCTGCGAGAGCAGTCCGATGAGACCATCAGCGGTCGGCAGATAAAGCGGTAAGACCTTGTCGCCGAACGCGTTCTGCGCTGCAGCCAGTGCCTCCTGGTAGTTCGCGCGGGCGTGATCGAGCTTGGTGATCACCACGGCGCGGGGCATGCCGACCTGGCTGCATTCCTGCCACAGCGATTTGGTGGGCTCGTCGACACTTTCATTGGCCGCGATCACGAACAGCGCGCAATCCGCCGCGCGCAACCCGGCGCGCAGCTCGCCCACAAAGTCGGCGTATCCGGGTGTGTCGACCAGGTTGACCTTGATGCCGTCGTGCGCCAAAGAGGCCACGGCGACGCCCACTGACCGCTGTTGCCGGATCTCGGCCTCGTCGTAGTCGCAGACTGTGTTGCCGTCGGTGACCGAGCCCGCCCTGTTCAGCACTCCGGCGGCGACCAGCAGGGCTTCGACGAGGGTGGTCTTGCCGCCGCCCGACGGTCCGACCAGCACCACGTTGCGAATGTCGCCCGGACCGTTCGCGGTGGGAGCGATTCCCGCGCCTTGGGAAGTATTCGCTCTGTCCGCCATGACTTCCCTCCAAGTTTGCCGGGTCGCGACCCGCCGTATACCTACCTAGACACCATTCCCCCAACTGCCGTCCACCACAAGACCGCCGGGGCGGATCGATGCATCCGCGAGCGACGCGGTCGCCGACGAGCCGAGGCCGGCCGCGGAGCTCAGGCAGCCCGGGTTGAACGGGCGCGGTCAGAATCAGCGCGAGAATCTCTGGCGCTGGGCCGAACGCGGTCATTTGTCACCCGGACGAGGAACCATGCCGTGCAGGCGATAGCCACGATGACAAAGCTCGGTGGCAGATCGAACATGGCCGACAGCCCGAGTCCCACCCACACCGAGACCGTGCTGATGACCGTCGAAACGAGCATGGCGTAGCCGGGCCGGGCGGTCAGCATGATGGCGGTGGCGGCGAGTGTGACGACGAGGGCGAAGAGCAACAAGCTCCCGACGGCTTGGATGGCCATTGTCACCGCGAGCCCCAGCAGTGTCATGAAGATGATCGACAACGCCCGCACCGGCACGCCTTTGGCCTCGGCGACTTGGAAGTTGATCGAGACAAACAGCAATGGACGATAGATAAAGCCGATGCTGGCGGTCAGGAGTATCAACAGGCCCGCGAAACCGACGAGCTGTTCGTGCGAGATGGCCAAAAGGTTTCCGAACAGGACGTTCGTCATGGTGCCGGATGCCTTGGTGGCCAGCGAGTTGAAGAACAGTGCCAGGCCGATGGCCATTGCCAAGACTGTGCCGGTGGCGACATCGCGCTCGGCGGCCCGTTTGCCCAGCGCCCCGATGACGAGCGCGCCACCCACGCAGAAGACGCCGAGGCCGACCGCGACGGGCAGACCGATCAGCACCGCAGCCGTCGCGCCCGGCAGGCCGATGTGCGCCAGGGCGTGCGCCGCGAAGGCGGTATTGCGGATGACCACGAAGTAGCCGATGAGGCCGGCCGCGAGCGCCACAAAGGTCCCGCCCAGCAGCGCATCGCGCATGAACGGAGAAGTCAGGATGGCCCACCAATCTGCCTGGTAGCCCACGGCGAGCAACCGCGTTGTCATACCACGTTCCTGATGTAGAGCTCGTTGTGCGCGCAGCTGGCGACTTCGACCGGGGTGCCATAGATACGACTGAGCAACGCGTCGGTGAGCACGCTGTCTATGGTGTCGTAACGTGCCTGCCCGTCGAGCAGATAGATCGCACTGTCGAGCAGGTTCAGCACCGGGTTCAGGTCATGCGCGACGACGAGGATCGTGACGTCCCTGTCTTGGTGCAGACGCTGCAGCAGCTCGACGATCTCGCGCTGGCTGCGTAGATCCAGGGACGCCAGCGGCTCATCGAGCATCAGCAGCTTGGGCCGCGCGACCAGCGCTTCGGCGATCGCAACTCGTTGGCGTTGTCCGCCGGACAACTGCGAAAGGCGTTTGCCGGCGAACTCCGTCGCGTGCATCGACTGCAGCGCTTCCTCGACCCGGCGACGTTGCCCGGCGGTGGTACGCGCAAAGGCCCACCGGTAACCGTTCAGCCCGAGCAGTACCGCGTCGGCGGCCCGAATTGCGTGATCGGAGCGAAGGGCGTAATTCTGCGGCAGGTAGCCGATGGACTGGTTGTCCTCGCCCGGACGTTTGCCGAATACCCGGACGTGCCCGGAGGACAGCGGGATCAGCCCCAGAATCACCTGTAGCAGTGTGCTTTTGCCCGCTCCATTCGCTCCGACGACGGCGACGACCCCGCCGGACGGCACCTCGAAGGTCGCCTCCGACCAGAGCGGCCGTCCGCCGCGCACAACGCCGGCATTGTCGAACGCCAGCGCAACCCGATCCGGGTCAGGCCGCAACACCGAGTGCCTTGGCCAACTTGTCGAGTTGGTCGACTTGCCAACTCTGGAACGAGATCTCGCCTGGCGCAACGGTTTCGGTGACATTCACGGTCGGCACCCCGGCATCTCTCGCGGTTGCGCGGATCTTTTCCGGTATCGCCCCCTGGGTCTGGGTGTTGTAGATGAGCACATCGACCTGACGGTGAGCAAGAGCCGCCCGGAACGCCTCGATGTCAGCCGGTGACGGATCAGTCTCGTTTGCGACGGCTCGCTGGAAGTTCTCGGGCGTTTTATCGACCAGGCCGAGTGCCGCGGCCATGTAGTCGAAGACGCTCTCAGTCGCGGCATACGTTTTGCCCGAAGCCTCTGCTTTGATCTTGGCGATGAGATCCGTATAGGGCTTGAGGTCGGCGGTGAAAGCCGACCGCTGCCCCGCGAAATAGTCGGCCGCCGCAGGAGATAATCCGGTCAGCGCCGCGGGACTGTACCACAGATGTGGGTTGGCGCCGTCCGGAGTTTTGGTGACCGCGGCGGCGCTGACGACCGGGGCATTCGGCGCCGTGGCGGCGGCCAGCTTCGACGCCCACGAGTCGTACCCGGCGCCATTGACCACGGCGAGGCGTGCGTGGGAAAAGGAGTTGGCGTTCGAGGGCGAGGGCTCGTAGTCGTGCGGGTCAACCGACGAACTCACCAGTGCCGTCGTCACCTTGGCGCAGCGACCGCCGAGCGTCGAGACGATGTCGCCCCACTGGGACACGCTGACAGCCACCTCTATCGGAGTGGTCGGGCACGGCGGCGCGGTCGGTGTGGCGGAACCGGATGATGTGCCGGGCCTGGCGGAACACGCCGTCAGCACCAACGCAACCCCGAGGACGATCGTGGCGGCAGACCGAACGGTGCGCAGATCGCCGAGCATCCGCCGGCAGCAACGCGTCACCCGAGAACGGTAACCGTTGCCGCCTGAACAGCGCTGCGTTTCGATGTGTGCCCGCCCGACGATCAGGGGCGCCAGCTGGACCAGCGGCGCACCGCGACCGCGATCACCGGGCCGTTCAATAAAACCGCTTGGTACTGAGGGTATTTGGCACGCAGCAGCCGGTATCCGATGTCCATCGCCTGGCCGTCCGTATGCACCGCGGCGACACCGTCGACCCGGACCCACCACAACTGCTTCCAGTCGTCGGCGTAGTGGTCGACGAGCAGGCTCACCTGGGGATTGCTCTCGATGTTGGCTAAGCGGCGCAGCTGTCGCGTTGTTTTGGGTTTCGCATCGACGGCGGTGTAGACAACGTCATGGCCGTCCCGGGCGTCGCGGTCGACCGCGAATACCACCGGCACCACGTGCGGCATGCCGTCGGGGGTGATCGTGGCCAGTCGGGCCACCGGGGACAGTGTGAACCTGACCTTGGGGTCGAATTCGCCCACCTGGTCAGCTTAGGACGCCGGGCCGGCAGGAACCTGCGCGGATAGGCAGCCGGTCAGCCTGAGCACTGCTCTGCATAGCTACCTGCATTACGGTTATATACACAAAGTCGTGCTGCCCAGAGCGGCAGGCCAGGACAGTTTGATCTTTACCGCGATGCAGGAAGGTGTGACGGGATGGGCAAATCGCACCACCGCTCAGTCTGGTGGTCATGGTTGGTCAGCGTGCTGGCCGTGGTCGGACTGGGACTTGGGCTGGGTACGGTGCCGGCATCCGCCACGACTCCCGGGCCATCCACCCTGGCGCTCGACCGGTTCAGTGACCGGCCCGCGCCGCCGCTCGACCCGGCGGCTTTGGTCGCGCAGGTCGGGCCGCAGGTGGTCAACATCAACACGAAATTCGGCTACAACAGCGCGGTGGGGGCCGGAACCGGCATCGTCATCGATCCGGGCGGTGTCGTATTGACCAACAACCACGTGATCTCGAGCGCCACCGACATCAGCGCTTTCGACGTCGGGAACGGTCAGACGTACGCCGCTGACGTGATCGGCTACGACCGCAGCCAGGACGTCGCGGTGCTGCAGCTGCGCGGCGGAGGCGGCCTGGCCGCCGCCGCAATCGGCGACGGGGTCACGGTCGGCGAGCCGGTCGTCGCGATGGGCAACGCCGGCGGGCAGGGCGGAACGCCCAGCGCGGTGGCCGGCCGCGTCGTCGCGGTCAACCAGACCGTCCAGGCAACGGACACCCTGACCGGCGCCGACGAGGCGCTGAGCGGGTTGATCCAGGCCAACACGCCGATCAGGCCCGGCGACTCGGGCGGGCCCCTGGTCAACAACAACGGGCAGGTGGTCGGCATGAACACCGCCGCCACTGACAATTACAAGATGTCCGGCGGGCAAGGCTTCGCCATCCCGATCGGTCGGGCGATGGGAGTTGCCGGGCAGATCCGGGCCGGCGCCGGCTCGAACACTGTGCACATCGGCCCGACCGGCTTCCTCGGCCTGGGTGTGGTGGACAACAACGGCGGCGGCGCGCGGGTCCAACGTGTGGTCGGAAGCGGCCCCGCCGGGGCAGCCGGAATCGCCGCTGGTGACGTCATCACCTCGGTCGACGGCGTTCCGATCAACTCGGCCACCGCGATGACCAATGTGCTTGTCCCGCATCACCCGGGAGACACGATCTCGGTAACCTGTCGCGCCGCAGATGGCGGCGAGCGCACCACCAACGTGACGCTGGCGGATGGACCTCCGGCCTGACATCCATGCGGACAATGCCCCGTCGGACGCCAATTCGTTTGCCGCCATGCGTGATTCGTCGCATGCACGCGGACGTGATTCCGGGCGTCCCGCCTCGGGTATCCGTGGCATCGTGGAATTGATGAACGACGCAAGAGACGCTGTCGAGCACCACCCGGAGGCGGGCAGCCACGTCCAGGATGGCGTGGTCGAGCACCCGAATGCCGGGGATTTCCGCAACGCCGCCGCCCTGCCCGCCGACCCGACCTGGTTCAAGCACGCCGTCTTCTACGAGGTGCTGGTCCGGGCGTTCTACGACGCCAGCGCAGATGGTTCCGGCGACCTGCGTGGCCTCCTCGAGCGCCTGGACTATCTGCAGTGGCTGGGTATCGACTGCATCTGGCTGCCGCCGTTCTACGACTCACCGCTGCGGGACGGTGGCTATGACATCCGGGACTTCTACAAGGTGCTGCCCGAGTTCGGCACCGTCGACGATTTCGTCGCGTTGGTAGACGCTGCTCACCGGCGCGGTATCCGGATCATCACCGATCTGGTGATGAATCACACCTCGGATTCGCACCCGTGGTTTCAGGAGTCGCGCCGCGACCCCGACGGGCCCTACGGCGACTACTACGTGTGGAGCGACACCAGTCAGAAGTACACCGACGCCCGGATCATCTTCGTCGACACCGAAGAGTCGAACTGGACCTTCGACCCGGTGCGCCGCCAGTTCTACTGGCACCGGTTCTTCTCCCACCAGCCGGACCTGAATTACGAGAACCCGGCCGTGCAGGAAGCGATGATCGACGTTCTTCGTTTCTGGCTCGGCCTTGGGATCGACGGATTCCGGCTGGACGCGGTGCCCTATCTCTTCGAGCGCGAGGGCACCAACTGCGAGAACCTGCCGGAGACGCATGGATTCCTCAAGCGCGTCCGCAAGGTGGTCGACGACGAATTCCCGGGCCGGGTGCTGCTGGCCGAAGCCAATCAGTGGCCGGGTGACGTCGTGGAATATTTCGGCGACGCCAGCACGGGCGGTGACGAATGCCACATGGCGTTTCACTTCCCGTTGATGCCGCGCATCTTTATGGCGGTCCGCCGGGAGTCGCGGTTTCCGATCTCGGAGATCATGGCGCAGACCCCGCCCATCCCAGACATGGCCCAGTGGGGGATCTTCCTGCGCAACCACGACGAGTTGACGCTGGAAATGGTCAGCGACGAAGAACGCGACTACATGTATTCCGAGTACGCCAAGGATCCGCGGATGAAGGCGAACGTCGGAATCCGTCGGCGGCTGGCGCCGCTGCTGGACAACGATCGCAACCAGATCGAGCTGTTCACCGCGCTGCTGCTGTCGCTGCCCGGCTCGCCGGTCCTCTACTACGGCGACGAGATTGGTATGGGCGACGTGATCTGGTTGGGTGACCGCGACGGGGTGCGCACCCCGATGCAATGGACTCCGGACCGCAACGCCGGCTTCTCCACCGCGAACCCGGGCCGGCTCTACCTGCCGCCCAGCCAGGACCCAGTCTACGGGTATCAGGCCGTCAACGTGGAAGCGCAACGCGACACCTCGACGTCGTTGCTCAACTTCACCCGCGTGATGCTCGCGGTGCGACGCCGGCACGATGCGTTTGCCGTCGGGACATTCGAGGAATTGGGCGGATCGAACCCGTCGGTGCTGGCTTTCCTGCGCCAGTCAGCAGATGATGGCGACACTGTGCTGTGCGTCAACAACCTGTCGCGGTTCCCGCAGCCCATCGAATTGAACCTGCAACATTGGAGCGGCCATACGCCGGTTGAGCTGACCGGGCACGTGGAGTTTCCGCGCATCGGTCACCTGCCCTATCTGCTGACACTGCCGGGACACGGGTTCTACTGGTTCCAGTTGTCCGCATTTGAGGAGAACGTATGACCCTGCCAGCCAAGCTGCCCTGGTCTGAGTGGCTGCCCCAGCAACGTTGGTATGCCGGCCGCAATCGAGAGCTGTCCGCTGCTGAGCCCGTCGTCGTCGTCCCACTGCGCGACGACCTCGACCTGGTGCTCGTCGACGCCGACTACACCAACGGCTCATCGGAGCGCTATCAGGTGATCGTCGGGTGGGATTCCGCGCCGGTCTCCGAGTACAGCACCGTAGCCACCATCGGCGCTGCCGACGATCGGACCGGCTTTGACGCGCTGTATGACGCCGATGCCCCGCAATTTCTGCTGTCGCTGATCGACTCGTCAGCCGTCCGCGATTCCTCCGGCACCACAGTGACGTTCACCAAAGAACCCGATGTCCGGCTGCCGCTGGATGCCCAGCCCCATGTTTCCGACGCCGAGCAGTCCAACACCAGCGTGATCTTCGATCGACGCGCCATCTTCAAGGTGTTCCGCCGGGTCAGCAGCGGCATCAACCCCGACATCGAACTGAACCGGGTCCTCGGCCGCGCCGGCAACCCGCACGTGGCACGGTTGCTCGGCACCTATGAGATGGCCGCTCCCGATGACAGCGGCGACACGGCATGGCCGCTGGGCATGTTGACCGAGTATGCGGGCAATGCCGCCGAAGGCTGGGCAATGGCTACTGCCAGCGTTCGCGATCTGTTCGCGGAGGGCGACCTGTATGCCCACGAAGTCGGCGGCGACTTCGCCGGAGAGTCCTATCGGCTTGGCGAAGCCGTTGCGTCCGTGCACGCCACGTTGGCCGAGTGTCTCGGAACAGCGCGGGCAACCTTCCCGGTCGACACCGTGCTGGCGCGGTTGTCGTCGACGGTGGCACAGGTTCCCGAACTGGGGGAGTACGCGGCGACGGTCGAAGAGCGATTCGGCAAGCTTGCCGGCGAGACGATCACCGTTCAGCGGGTGCATGGTGATCTGCACCTGGGGCAGGTGCTGCGCACTCCGGAGAGCTGGGTGTTGATCGACTTCGAAGGCGAGCCCGGTCAGCCACTCGACGAACGGCGGGCACCGGATTCGCCGCTGCGCGACGTGGCCGGTGTCTTGCGGTCCTTCGAGTACGCCGCCTACGGGCCACTGGTGGACCAGGCCACCGACAAGCAGCTGGCTGCCCGCGCCCGGGAATGGGTCGAGCGCAACTGCACCGCGTTCTGCGACGGCTACGCGGCCGCGTCCGGTATCGACCCGCGAGATTCGGCGCAGTTGCTGGCGGCCTACGAACTCGACAAAGCCGTCTATGAGGCCGGCTACGAGGCCCGGCACCGGCCCGGATGGCTGCCGATCCCGCTGCGGTCCATCGCCCGGCTCATCGCTGCCTAGTTGTACTGTCCGCCGCGCTGCGCGTGCCATAGGCGTCTGAAAGCATGTGCGTGTGGCGAGTGACATGTTCAACAGCGAAGCGCGGTTGTCGTAGGTGCTGGCAGCGCTGGCCGGCGTACTGGGAGCGACCGCCTACACCCACTCCGCCGGATATTTCGTGACGTTCATGACCGGAAACGCCCAGCGCGCCGTGCTGGGATACTTCCGCGGCGATGTGTGGCTTTCCATAAGTGCCGGGTTGCTACTGGTGTGCTTCGTCGTCGGCGTGGTTGTTGCGTCCGTGTGCCGGCGATATCTGTGGGTGGCGCATCCACACGGCCCGACCGTGCTGACCACCTTCAGCCTGTTCGCCGCCACCGCGGTGGACGTTATCGACGAAGGATGGGAAGAAAATTTCCTTGATTTCGCACCAATCATGCTGGTGGTCTTCGGCGTCGGCGCGTTGAACACGTCGTTCGTCAAGGATGGCGAAGTGTCGGTGCCGTTGAGCTATGTGACCGGCACGCTGGTCAAGATGGGCCAGGGCATCGAACGCCACATCGCCGGCGGAAAAGCCTCGGACTGGCTGGGCTACTTTCTGCTGTTCGCCAGCTTTGTCGTGGGCGCGACAGTGGGCGGGTTCATCAGCTTGGTCGTCAATGGGACCTGGATGCTGGTGGTCGCTTCGGCCGTGTGTGCGTTGACGACCGGGTACACGTACTTCCACTCCGACCGCCGCGCCCTGCTGGACGACTAGCCCGTCACATAAAGCATCGGCAGCAGCGCTGACCGGTGCGCTACTGCCGATGCTGGCTTGAGGGGCCGCGGGTACTCTCAGGCGGCGCCTTGAGCGGGGGCGTTGCTGCTGGCGAGGAGCACCTGCTGGATGTCGGGCTTCATGGCAACCAGCTGCTGATTCCAGTAGGGCCACGAATGTGTGCCGTTGGCCGGGAAGTTGAACACTCCGTTGCGCCCACCCGCTGCGGCGTAGGTGTTCTGGAACTGCTGGTTGGTGCGTAGCGTCATACCCTCCAGGAACTTCGCCGGCATGTTGTCGCCGCCGATGTCGCTCGGGGTGCCGTTACCGCAGTAGACCCAGATCCGGGTGTTGTTCTGCACCAGCCGCGGAATCTGCACCATC
Source organism: uncultured Actinomycetota bacterium (assembly GCA_963848535.1). GTDB lineage: Bacteria > Actinomycetota > Actinomycetes > Mycobacteriales > Mycobacteriaceae > Mycobacterium. The sequence continues at coordinate 47,329 of CAWKEM010000001.1, read as the reverse complement.
GGGTCGTTGCGCTTCCACGCCGGGTCGGTGGACGGACCCCACATGCTGTTGGCGTTGTAACCGCCCGAGTCGTTCATCGCCAGACCGATCAGCGTGGGCCACCAGCCCTCAGACGGGTTGAGGAAGCCCGACAGCGCCGCGGCATACGGGAACTGTTGCGGGTAGTACGCGGCCAGGATCAGTGCAGATCCGCCCGACATCGACAGCCCCACTGCCGCATTGCCGGTGGGCGACACATTCTTGTTGGCCTGCAGCCACTGGGGCATTTCCTGGGTGAGGAACGTCTCCCATTTGTAGGTGTAGTTTTGGCCGTTACCCTGCGACGGCTGGTACCAGTTGCTGTAGAAGCTGGACTGGCCGCCGACGGGCATGATCACCGATAGGCCGGACTGGTAGTACTCCTCGAAGGCCGCGGTGTTGATGTCCCAACCGTTGTAGTCGTCCTGTGCCCGCAGTCCGTCGAGCAAGTAGACCGCGTGCGGTCCGCCATTTTGGAACTGGACTTTGATGTTGCGGCCCATCGACGGTGATGGCACCTCCAGGTATTCGACCGGAAGCCCCGGCTTTGAGAATGCCCCCACGGTAGCCAAGCCTCCTGCGGCACCGACAAGACCGGACAACAGGGCTGCCCCTATGGCCGCGACAGCCAGCCGGCGCGGCATTGTCGCCGCTGCGCCACGCAACTTTTCAACGAACGTCATAGCTTCTACCCATCCCAACTTTCATCTGCCGCATAGTGCGGTCGAATCTGTTCCCGGGGAGTGAAACACAGGGAAAGGGTGTAATTCGGCTGTCACGGCCGCAGTGGGAGATCGCGGTTGGCTAACGATTGAGCCTCGGCCCGGAATCGTTACATCCAGGTCACGATTGGCTATCGGAACAGCGTTGTGCACTCCCGTTCGACAGCTCCTGCGCTATCGAACGGGAATCAGCCAGGGGCGCAACAACTCTCGGCGGCAGATCGCCCGGTCAGACACGGCCTCTAGGCCACGAGGCGGCGCAACAGCGTTGACGCGGTGGCAATTCCGATCAGCGCAGCTACTACCAACACGGCGATATCCGCCGGGTTGAATGGGGTGCCGATCAACAGCGCCCGCAGCGCGTTGACCTCGTAATTGAGCGGGTTGACTGTGCTCAACACGTGCAGCCACGCGGGCATCACGTCGACCGGGTACAGCGCGTTCGACGCGAAGAACAGCGGCATCGTGATGGCTTGCCCGATGCCCATCAGGCGATCGCGACTGCGGACCAGGCCGGCCAGCGTCATCGACAGGCAGGCGAAGAACGCGGCACCGAGCATGACGATGGCCATCGCCGCCAGGATCCGCAATGGGTTGACCGTCAGACCGACATCCATCAGATACGCCAGCGCCATCACGCCGACGACCTGGGCGACCGATCGCACACCCGCGGCGAAGGCCTTGCCCGTGATCAGCGCCGACGCCGGCGCCGGTGTCACCATGAGTTTGGCGAGGACGCCGGCGTCTCGATCCCAGATGATCTGTATCCCATAGAAGATCGAGATGAAAAGCGCCGACTGGGCGATGATTCCCGGTGCCAGAAAGGCCAGATACGACACCGATCCGGTGTCGATGACGTGCAAGTGGCTGAACGTGTTACCGAAGATCAACAGCCACAGCGCCGGCTGCACCATCCGGGTGACGAGTTCAGTCCGGTCGTGCTGCAGCTTTTGCAGCTCGACGATCGTGAACGCCCCGACGCGGCCCGATGTCGCGCCGATTCGTTGCCATCCGCGCGGGGCGCGAACCAGGTTCACTGCCGGGGTCTGCACGGCATCTCGGTCAACCGACACGGCGGGCAACTTTTCTGCTGGAACGGATTTCACGGAAAGACCCGGATGACTCCGATGATGTCTCTTCATCGTCCAAGCCCGAGGCCGCGTAGCGGCGGAACACGTCGTCGAGTGTGGCGTCCGCCGACAGTGCCGATTTCAAATCGCGGGGTGTGCCCACCGCCCGCAACGAGCCGTGATGCATCAGCGCGACCCGATCGCACAAAGCGTCGGCTTCTTCCATGTAGTGGGTAGTCAGCAGCACGGTCATGCCGAATTGCGCCTGCATGTTCTGCACGTGTGTCCAGACGCCGTCACGGGCGATTGGATCCAGCCCAACGGTCGGTTCGTCAAGAACCAGCAGCGACGGGCGGTTGACCAGCGCTTGCGCCACTTCCAATCGGCGCACCATGCCGCCGGAGTAGGTCGCTGCCATCCGGTCGGCCACGTCAAGTAGCTGCATAGCGACCAGCGCCTGATCGACGCGACGGGCGCGCTCGGCCCGCGGTACACCGTACAACCGTGCGAACCACGCCACGTTCTGCCGGCCGGTCAATGCCGGTTCAATCGAAAGTTGTTGTGGTACATAGCCGATATTGCTGCGTATGTCGACTGTCTGATGGCGGGCGTCCAACCCGAAGATCCGCAGCTCGCCGTGCTGGACGGGTGCCAGCGTGGTGAGTATGCGCACTACGGTGGTCTTTCCGGCGCCGTTGGGTCCGAGCAGGCCCATCGTTTCGCCGGGCCGCGCTTGCAGCGTGAAGTCATCGACTGCGGTGAATTGGCCATAGCGGTAGGTCAAGTGCCGGCAGTCGATCGCCAGGAGAGCACGCGCATTCATAGGGATTTCTCCTGCAGCATTGTAGTCATCGTCTCAAGGACATCCAATCCTTTTGCCAGCGTTGCGATCTGGCCCTCGTCGAGCTTGTCGAGCAGTTCTGAAACCAGTGCCCGCCTGGCCGCTGCCGACGCGTCCATGACCTGCTGGGCCGACCCGGTGAGGTGCAACCGGCAGACGCGGCGGTCGCAAGCGTCAACCTTTCGATCCAGCATGCCCCCGCTGACCAGCTTGGACACCAGCGTCGAGGCGGTGTTGGAAACCAAGCCGAGCTCGGCGGCGGCTTCGTTGACCGAAATCCCCGGCCGCCGCGCGATCAGCCGCAACAGCTCCGCCTGGGACTCGGACAGTTGCCCGGGTGAATATCCGGTGCCGGCGGATCGACGCAGGTGGCGCCGGAATCTGCCGACGATGCGCGCAACGTCGGAGGCAAGTTCGGATCGTGCGCTCACTTCGACCATAATACCTCTTTAGCGGAGCTATCTTTTGACCGCGTGCAGAATGACGCGGTCCAGAGCGCCTTTTTCCACCGTCGCGGTCATGTATGTGCAGTGCGGTTGCCGGCGGCGGTCCGTTGGCGACCCCGGGTTCAACAACCTCAGCCCGGTTTTGGTCCTGGTGTCCCAGGGGATGTGGCTGTGGCCGAACACCAGCACGTCGCTGTCCGGGTAGAGCCGCGACATCCGATTCTCCCGGCCGGCCGCGGCGCCCGTCTCGTGGACCACCGTGAAGTGCACCCTGTCCAGCGTCGCGTCGGCACGTTCGGGCAGTCGCGAGCGCAACGCCGGCCCGTCGTTGTTTCCCCAGCACGCCACCAGCCGGGCGGTCCTGGCTTCCAGCTCATCGAGCAATTCGGGCGCCACCCAGTCGCCGGCGTGCAGGACGACGTCGGACTTCGCCACCTCGTCCCACAGCTGTGCGGGCAGGTCGCGTGCGCGTTGCGGGACGTGGGTGTCGGCAATCAGCAATAGCCTCACCAGGCCATCTTCCGGCAGGCCCGGAGTCCGGCATCTCGACGGCCTACTCCTTGGTGCTACGGGCTTCGGCTCCCGTTTCGCCGACGTCGAGGACATCGTCGGGGCCCGTCCGCCCGACGTATGGGTCGTCGCCTTCGCCCGCGCCGGTGCGTGATCGCGCCTGGTGAGCTTCGGGTTCGACGTCAGCTTCGGTCTTGTGGCCCTTGCGTTCGGTTATCGTGCTTCCTCTCGGTGCCGCTGGGAGGGTCGGCGTCGAACGGTCAATTAGGGCGGAAACGCAGGGTGGTTTTCCGCAACGCTCAATCTGGATTCCCCGGACAGTCGCCGCGAAACCACCCGGAAGGTGCTCTGAGCGGTACTGCAGCCTTCGATAGGGTGCTTTCGGGCATGGCGGACGTGAACCGAAGGACCGTCACGTCGGCGCTATCGTTACCACCCGGAGCCAAGGAGAACACCGAATGCGCACCTTCGAATCAGTAGCCGACCTCGCTGCCGCGACAGGCGAGACCATCGGGCACAGCGACTGGGTGACCATCACCCAGGAAGACGTCAACCTTTTTGCCGACGCGACCGGCGATCACCAGTGGATACACGTCGACCCGGAACGTGCGGCCGCCGGTCCGTTCGGCAAAACTATCGCCCACGGTTTCATGACCTTGGCGCTACTGCCGCGTCTGCAGCACCAGATCTACACGGTCAACGGCATCAAGCTTGCAATCAACTACGGCCTCAACAAGGTTCGCTTCCCCGCTCCGGTGCCCGTCGGCTCCCGAGTGCGCGCGCAAACGTCGTTGGTCAGCCTCGACGACGTCGGTGACGGTGCTGTGCAGGCCACGATGTCGACCACAGTCGAGATCGAAGGATCGCCCAAGCCGGCGTGTGTGGCCGAAAGCATCGTCCGCTACGTATCCTGACTGCCAAGCCGGCAACCACGAAACTTTAACCGTGGCTGTGCTTTCCGCCGTGTCGTTGCCTCCGTTCAAATGTCGCGACGCGGCGCCGTGGGTCAGAATTCGGCGATCGCGTGTTCCAGGCGTTCGGCCAGCAGGGCCTGCGCTTGTGCGCGCCGGGTTGGTATGTGCGCAGACGGGAAAGGCGTTGTCACGGGCTGGTATTCACGCAATGTGCGGCGAGCTACCGTCATCTTGTGCAGTTCGGTGGCACCGTCGGCGATACCCAGTGACTCGGCCGCCACCATCATCTTGACGAACGGCATCTCGTCGGAGACGCCGAGTGCGCCGTGCAGGTGCATGGCCCGCTGCGCCACGTCGTGCAGCACCGCAGGCATGGCGACCTTCACCGCCGCGATGTCGCGGCGCACCTTCTGGTAATCGTGGTGCTTGTCGATCAACCACGCGGTGCGTAGCACCAGCAGCCGAAACTGCTCGATCTGAATCCAGCTGTCGGCGATCTTCTCCTGGGTCATCTGGAAATCGGCCAGTCGCCCGTGCCTGGTCTTACGCGACACCGCGCGCTCACACATCATATCGAAGGCGCTGCGCGCCAGGGCAATTGTGCGCATCGCGTGATGGATTCGGCCACCGCCGAGCCGAGTTTGCGCGATCATGAACGCCTTGCCCTCGCCACCCAGCACATGGTCGGCGGGAACCCGAACATCGTTATAGCGGACGTAGCCGTGGCTGGCACGCTTCGAGGATTCAGCTCCCACGCCGACGTTGCGCACGATCTCGATGCCCGGCGTCTCGGCCGGAACGATGAACAGCGACATCTTGTCGTACGTGCGGGACTCGGGGTTGGTGACGGCCATGACGATGAAAAACGACGCGTGTTTGGCGTTGGTGGAAAACCACTTTTCCCCGTTGATGACCCAGTCGTCCCCGTCCCGGGTCGCAGCGGTGACGAATTGCCCGGGATCAGAACCACCCTGTGGTTCGGTCATCGAATAGCAAGAGGTGATCTCGCCATCCAGCAACGGCTGCAGGTAGCGGGCCTTCTGCTCGTCGGTGCCGAACAACGCAAGAATCTCGGCGTTGCCCGAGTCGGGTGCTTGGCAGCCGAACACCGACGGCGCCCAGCGGGAGCGACCGAGGATTTCGTTCAGCAAGGCGAGCTTGACCTGGCCGAAGCCCTCACCGCCCAGTTCCGGCCGCAAATGCGCGGCCCACAGTCCCTGGTCCTTCACCTGCTGCTGCAAGGGCCGCAGGATGGACATCATCTCGGCGTTCTTCTTGTCATAGGGGTCAAGAGGAACCAGATCGAGCGGTTCCAGCTCGTCGACCATGAACGTTTCGACCCAGTCCAGCTTTGCCTGGTATTCGGGGTCTGTTTCGAAGTCCCACACAGCGGCCAACCGTTCCCCGGCGCAACGCCGCACCGGACTCGTTGATGAGGCCACCCCATCCTAGATGGAGGCAATCACCATGGGTTGCAAGGATCTATGTGTCTAAGTGTGCTCGCCGCGGGTGTCGATGACGCGTTGGGCGATGTCGACGAGTTTTGTCTGATTCTCCTGAGAGAGCCGCCGCAGCAACTCGAAGGCGCGAACGTCGTCCACGCCGAAGCGTTCCATGATGATGCCTTTGAACGACAGGCTACCCAGCACCCCGAGCTGCACAGCTGCCGGTGAATATCGAGGCCAGACCGGATTCTGCACGATCTGGCCGGGCCCGGTAACCGGCCAGCCTCAGGTGCACCGATGGCGCTGCGGAAGTCGGTTCCGGGATTTGCCGGCGCCAATGTTTGCTCACATAGCCCGCGGGTAGCGCGGGTCCGCGGCCTTGAAACAGGGTGCACGGCCGGGGCTTTAGTGCAGATTCGGCAGGACGTTGGCGCGGTAGAACTCGATGGCGGTAATGGGGTCGTCCTGGGGGAAATGCAGAAAGGGGATGACACCGGTGTCCAGCACCGCCTGCACGGCTTTGATATGGGGGGTGGGATCGGTGCCGACCGTCCAGTTGGCGAGTACCTTGTCGATCGGGTTGGACTCGGCGGCGCGTTGGATCTCGACTGGATCAGGTTGGTCGACGGCCCCGGCGGTGAAGCGCCACAAGACGGCGGCGCGGGTGGCCTTGGCGTTGTCGCCGACGACCGCGAACATCTCGGCGCGCTTACCCAGGCTCGCCGGATCGCGCCCGGCTGCTTGTGCGCCGGCGCTGAACGCGGTGAGCAATTTGGAGTTCGCGACATCTCTGACCTGGGTGATCCAGCCGTCGCCGTATCGACCGGCCAGTGTTGCGCTTTTAGGACCGCTGGCTGCCACAAAGATCGGCGGCGGTGTGGTTGGCGTGTCGTAAAGCTTCACAGCGTCGGTCTGAAAATAGTGGCCCGAGAAAGAGATTCGCGAACCGCTCCACAGCTCGCGGATCAGCTTGATGGCCTCGACCAGCCGGTCGTGACGCTCGGTGTACTTGCCGAACTGGTTAGTGGCCGCCTGCTCGTTGAGCCGCTCGCCAGTACCAAGTCCCAAAAAAACCCGTCCGGGGTTGAGTATTGCCAGTGAGGCGAACGCTTGCGCCACCACGGCCGGGTGATACCGGTATATGGGGCAGGTCACGCCGGTGCCGAAGGAGATGCGGCTGGTGCTATTGCCGACGAGTGCCAGCGTCAGCCAGGGGAACATCGAATGGCCCTCGTTGTCCTGCCAGGGCTGGATGTGGTCGCTGGCCCAGACATACTGAAAACCGCCTTGTTCGGCCGCCTGGGCTTGCGCCACCAGCTGATCGGTGCGGAATTGCTCATGCGAGAGCACCAGCCCCACACCCTTTCCTGACGGTGGCGCCGGGCCGGCGGGCTTGACGTGGTCGGCTTCCGGTCGCCCGCAGCCTGCAGAAAATCCAGCGGTGCCAAGCGCGCCGGCACCGGCAGCCATCCTCCCGAACGCTCGCCGCGAGACGCCGGTCACCAGTTCAAAATACCCGCCGCGCCATGGATCACACCTGCGAAATGCCGGCACAGCACCAGTGGCGATAATGGCCGCTTTCTGCCGCGCTGGGGACCAACTTGTGCCCGTGGGATCACCCACTAGCCTGACACAGATGAGTCCGAAGGCGCGCCCCGCGCGAAAAGCCGATATCCGCGAGCTGTCACGCACCATGAGCCGGGCCTTCTATGACGATCCGGTCACGATCTGGATGCTTCCTGACGAAAGTGCGCGGTTAAAGCATCTGGCCTGGATGTTTTCGACAATGACCCGCCACCATCATCTGGCCGGCGGCGGCGTGGAGGTCGCCTGCGACGGGCCGGGCATCGGCGCGGCGGCACTGTGGGATCCGCCGAATCGGTGGCGGCATTCGGGCCGAGAGCAGCTGGCGATGATGCCAACCTTCATCCGGATGTTCGGCCTGCGTTCCGCGAGGATACGTGCGTTACAGGAAGTCATGAAGCGCGCACATCCCGAAGAACCGCACTGGTATCTGGCCGCAATTGGAAGCGACCCGACGGTGCGTGGCAAAGGATTCGGGCAGGCGTTGATGCGGTCGCGGTTGGACCGCTGCGATGCCGAGTACTGTCCGGCCTACCTCGAGTCGAGCAAACCTGAAAATGTGCCCTATTACCAGCGTTTCGGCTTCACGGTCACCCGCGAGATCGTGCTGCCGAATGGTGGCCCGACCTTGTGGGCGATGTGGCGGGAGCCGCGGTAACAGCTCTGGCGGTACATGAACGTCCGGCATGTCATCAATTGCGCCATGACCCAACGTGATTCGCCGCGAAAACGGATGCGTCGGCGTGGTGGACAACGACACCCGCTTTCGGGGACGTCTGCGCATAGGTGCGTTTAGCGGCCCAACGCGGCGGGCAACCGTTTCTCATGAGCGATGACCCTCAAGCCGACCAGCTGGTGGATTCCGCGGACTTCCCGGAAGAAGGCGGGCCCGGCGACACCCTGAACGCAAGCGAGTCCACCGATTCCGACGAGGTACTCAACGACGACGGCGACATCGTCGTCGACCCGCCGGAGGGCTGGGGCGAGGCGGACCGGTTCGGAATGACCGCCCGCGAAGAGCGCGAAGACCAATCCCTCGACGACCGACTCGCCGCCGAGGAACCGGACATAGCCGACGCCACCACCGAGTCGGTCGTCGATGACGACGGCCCCCGGCGCGCCCACCGCGGCCAGATCGACGGCAGCCCCGAGGATGGCGACTCGCTGTTCGAGGTCGTCGACGAGTAGCCAGTGTGCGCCTGTTCACTGCAACTTCGGGCCGGCGCAGGGCGGGGATGTCCCTGCCGGAACGGGGTCAGGGACTGCTCCGCCAGCCGGCTATGCCGATGGCGATCATCCGTAACTGTTTGACGGCGATCCGCCGGATGTCTTCGAGCGCCTCGGCGCTCTGCGCATCCTCGATCGCCTCCGCGATGACGATCATCGCGTTGACGAACAGAGTCGCCAGCACGTTGAGGTCTTCGGTGCTCCATTCGTTGAGGCCCGGGAAGCGGGCCAGGTCGGTGGCCAGCTCGGAGGTGATCAGCCGGATCTCGGTGCGGATGGCATAACGCAGCACGCTCAGCCCGCTGTTGCGCTCACGGCCAATGAAACGCCAGTGCTCCCGTCTTTCGCCGACACTGGCGATCAAGATTTCGACGGAGGACTCGATCACCCGATTCGGGTCGAGCTTGCCGGCGCGCGCTTCCCGCAGGGTATCGCGCAACGCGCGAAATGACTCGTCGATCAGGACCAGCCCGAGGGCTTCCATCGACTCGAAGTGACGGTAGAACGCCGCGGGCACAATGCCGACTTCGCGGGTCACCTCGCGCAGGCTCAGGCTGGAAAAGCTGCGGTCCTGCAGCAGCTTGAGTGCTGCGGCGATGATGGCGCGGCGCGTTGCCTCCTTGCGCTCCTCGCGTGACGGGTTTTCCCGCGGGCGCTCCCGACCGGAGCCGCGCACCCGTGAGGTAGGAGTACGGGTGTTCACTGTGTGAACCTTACCACAGACCAGCCTTAAACCCTTGACTACCTGCGGTACTCGGGCGCACGGTGTACATATGTTTACTCAAACTGCTCACGCTTCTGGCCGGGCCCTCGCTCAAACTTTCCGGAAGCGAGTCTTGGGTTCAGACCTGCTGGATCTGCTCACCGGTCCGCACGGCGTTGACCGTTACACCGAGCTGGTGGCGCCGACCTGGACGCTGGGCGACGCCCGCGCCAAGATCATCCACGTGCGCCGGACCACTCCGCGCAGTGTCACCCTCACGCTCGCTCCGAACGAGAGCTTCGCGTCCACCTACACCGTCGAAGCCGGCCAGTACGTCAACCTCACGGTCCAGATTGACGGCCGCCGGCATACCCGTTGCTATTCACCGGCCAACCCCGAAGGGGCCGCCGTCCTGGAGTTGACGATCGGTCGGCACGACGGTGGGCTGGTCTCCAACTATCTCTACGAGTGCGCCCGTCCTGGCATGGTGGTCAGTCTGGCCGGTGTCGGCGGCGACTTCGTATTGCCGGCGCGACGCCCGCAGCGGATCCTCTTCGTCGCCGGGGGAAGCGGCATCACGCCCGTGATGGCGATGCTGCGCACCTTGGTCGCCGAGCGTCATCAGGGCGAGATCGCGTTCATCCACTATGCGCGGAGCGCCGATGAGGCGTGCTACCGCGACGAGCTGGCGGCGATGCGCGGGATACGGGTGTTGCACGGCTATACCCGAACGGACGGCGGCGACCTCATCGGCCGCTTCGGACCCGAGCACCTGGCAGCAGCCCAGCCGTCGCCCGACGCGGTCTTCGCCTGTGGGCCAACAGATCTGGTCGATGCGGTCCGGAAGCACTGCGACAACGTGTACACCGAAAGCTTTGTGCCGCCGGCGTTCGAGGCGCCGACGAATCCATCCGGAGCACGAATAATGTTCTCCGAAAGCGGTCTTGATGTCGTCGACGACGGACGCCCGCTGTTGGAGCAGGCCGAATCGGCTGGTTTGTCCCCAGAAAACGGATGCCGGATGGGCATCTGCCATACCTGCACCCGGCGCAAGACTGCCGGAACCGTGCGCAACCTGGTCACCGGCGCGGTCTCGACCGGGCCCGACGAGGACGTGCAGATCTGCGTGTCGGTCCCCGTCGGCGACGTCGACCTGTCGCTTTAGCGGCCGGCCAGCAGCCGCAGCAGGTCGCCACCGACAACGCCCATAAACCTTTGGAGGAGAAGAAATGTCACAGGAAACGATCGCCCTGACCCCCGAGCAGGCCGACGCATTCGGCCGCGAAATCGACGCCATCAAAGAACGCGTGATGGCAGACCTCGGCGAAGCCGATGCCGACTACATCCGCCGTGTCATCAAAGCCCAGCGCGCCTTGGAGGTCGGCAGCCGGGCGCTGCTGTTCGCCGGGATTCTGCCGCCGGCCTGGGTGGCGGGCACCGCGATGCTGGGCCTGTCGAAAATCCTGGACAACATGGAGATCGGCCACAACATCATGCACGGCCAGTACGACTGGATGCGTGACCCGGCGATCTCCGGTCGCGCCTTCGAGTGGGACACGGCTTGCCCCGCCGATCAATGGCGGCATTCACACAACTACATGCACCACACGCACACCAACATCGTGGGGATGGACCGCGACATCGGCTACGGCCTCCTGCGGATGAGCGAAGACCAGCCCTGGGAGCCGTACTTCATCGGCAACCCGCTCTACGCGTTCTTGCTGATGGTGTTTTTCCAGTACGGCGTCGCGCTGCACGAACTGGAAACCGAGCGCATTCGCTCCGGCGAGATCAGGCTCGCCGACAAGCTCGAGGTTCTTCGGGCCATCTGGAAAAAGGCACGCCGCCAGACGCTGAAGGATTACGTCGCCTTCCCGCTGTTGGCCGGACCGTTTGCGCCGTTCGTCTTCACGGGTAACCTTTCGGCTAACCTGATGCGCAACGTGTGGTCGTACATGATCATCTTCTGCGGTCATTTCCCGGATGGCACTCAGGAATTCACCGTCGAAGAGACCAAAGACGAGTCCCGCGGCCAGTGGTACTTCCGGCAGGTCCTCGGTTCGGCAAATCTCACCGGCAGCAGGATCTTTCATCTGTTGTCCGGCAACCTGTCGCACCAGATCGAGCACCACCTGTTCCCGGACATGCCGGCCCGTCGCTATGCCGAGATCGCGCCCGAGGTGCAAGCGATCTGCGCACGCTATGGCATCCCCTACAACAGCGGCCCGCTGCCGCGACAGTTTGCTACCGTGGTCCGAAAAATCGTCAGGCTGACCTTCCCGGACTCGTTGCTGCGGAAGGCTACGGCGGACGAGCCGGCCCGCCACGTGCCCGCCGCAGCCTGATTCCCCGACCAAGTCCCCGCCCGGGGATCGTCTCGGGTCCGGGCGGGTGACAATAGGTTGCATGGAATGGACCGGCGCCCGCTATGCGGACAAACCAACGGTGGAAGCCTCGACGTGGATCGACGCCGATCCGGACCGGGTGTGGAATCTGGTCTCCGATATCAAGCTGATGCCGACCCTGAGCAATGAGCTGCAAGCGGTCGAGTGGGCCGACGATGCCGACAGTCCCCGAGTCGGTGCTCGCTTCATCGGACACAATGAACATCAAGCGTTCGGACAATGGAGCACCACCTCCCAGATCGTCAGCTGTGCGGCGCCGCACGAATTCGCCTGGGCCGTAGGAGAAGCCGGCAACCCGGCGGCAACCTGGCGGTTCCGGTTGGCACCCCGGGACGGTGGTACGAACCTGAACTACTGGATGCAGATGGGACCGGGACGGTCCGGGTTGTCGGCGGCCATCGATGCGATGCCCGACAAGGAGCAAAAGATCGTATTCGTGCGGCTGCGGGAGTTCGAGACCTCGATCACCAAGACCCTGGCGGCGATCAAAAGGCTGGCCGAGCACGGGGTGCGCTGATGCGGACCGCGACGACGGTCGAGTTGTCCGGTGCCGCCGATGAAGTCGTTCAGTTTGTCGTGGAATCCGAAAGGCTCGGTCTCGACGTGTGTTGGGTCGCCGAGGCGTGGGGTTCGGACGCGCCGTCGGCGCTGGGTTACCTCGCGGCCCGGACAGACCGGATGCTGCTCGGTTCGGGCGTCCTGCAGGTCGGGACCCGCTCGCCCGTCACGGTCGCCCAGACCGCGATCACGCTATCCAACTTGTCGAAGGGGCGATTCCTGCTCGGGCTGGGCGCCTCCGGTCCGCAGGTGATCGAGGGCCTGCACGGCGTCTCGTTCAGCCGACCGCTGGCCCGTATCTCCGAAACCGTCGACATCGTGCGGCAAGCGTTCGCAGGTGGAAAAATCTCCCACTCCGGCAAAGAATTTCACATCCCCCGCCCCGGCGGGGAGGCGGTGCCGATGCGGTTGTCGACCCGGCCTGAGCACTCCATTCCGATCTACCTGGCCGCGCTGTCACCGGCGATGTTGCGGCTGACCGGACAGATCGCCGACGGCTGGCTAGGCACCAGCTTCGTCCCGGAAGGCGCTGCCGATGCGTACTTCTGCCACCTCGACGACGGGCTGGCGGCAGCGGGTCGCAACCGCGCCGATATCGACATCTGCCAGGGCGCTGAAGTCGCATTCGCTGCAGACGAAGACCAACTGCACGCGATGGTCGTGGGCCGCAAAAAGGAGCTCGCGTTCAGCCTCGGCGGCATGGGGTCGTCGAGCACGAATTACTACAACCAGGCCTACAGCAGACAAGGCTGGGCCGACGTCGCCGCCGAGGTGCGCGAGCGCTGGCAGTGCGGCGACCGGGACGGCGCGGCAGGGCTGGTGACCGACGAGATGGTACTGGCCACCACCCTCATCGGGACCGAGGAGATGGTCCGCGCACGGCTGGCCGTCTGGCGAGACGCCGGCGTGAATACCGTGCGGCTGTATCCGGCCGGCGACACGCTGGACGCCAAGCTGGGCACGCTGGGCCGGGCTATCGAGCTGGTTCGGGAGATCGCATGATTCAGAACACGTCCGTCGGCGCTTCCGATACCTTCACGAGTTTTACCTCGGGCTGCGCCGGCACCGCATCGGTGAGGAACCACCGGAAGGCGAGGTTGCCACGCGGGTAGCCCAGCGTCGTCAGGGAATTCGGGTGGACCGTCAGCCCACGGGACAACACGATCGTGACCGAGCCGTCGTGGTTGGCGATGGCGCTATGGCCGTTGATGGAGCAACGGGCGTCCGCCGCACCATAAGTGGCCATGAACTGGTTCCACACCACCAAGTTCCAAAACCGGCAGGACGGAGGCCGGTGCGTGATCACCAGCGTCTCGTCTTCGTCGAGCACGAAGCTGCCGTAGGAGTAGCAGGCATCGCGCGCCGACCAGCCGAAGTTGGCATCGGGCACCTGGTAGGGCTCGGCGAATTGATTTGCGGCGTGCGCTGTTTGATGGCCGAGCGTGTGCTCGTCGTCGACCCGTGTCCCGACGGCCATCGGCACGATGGCAAACATGGTGCGCAACCAGGTGGCAGTCGCCCGCAGACCTGCAGCGGTCTCCGTGTCGCCGTGTCGTATCGGGTCCGGCGCGTCGAGCGTCTCGATGTGCCAGGTGACCGGGCGTCCGGTCAAGGGGTCGGCCTGGTAGTCACGGGTCATCAGCACGGCGGCGTCGGGCGTGGGGTCGAGTTCGAAGGAGAAGTTGCCGTCGGCGTCGACGTCGATATCGCTGTCACGGACTATGGCAACGACCCGGTCCGACCACGCGCCCGGTGACGGTTCGTTGTAGGCGGTCACCGAGAAGTACACGCTGTCGCCCCTGTTGCCGCTGATGCGGTAGCGGCGCGCCGAATCGACCGGGCAGATGAAGTAGTAGGCGTCGGTGTTGTCACCGCCCCATCGACGGTCGCGCCGGAACGGAGTGTTCACGGCGACGAACTGCGGCCGACCGGGCTCGGGGAACAGGTAGGTGTCCAGGGCCACGCCCAGCGTGGTGGCCAGCATGCGGTAACCGTCGGCGATGTGCCGGTCGTCGGTAACCGCACGGTCGCCCTCGAGGAACGAGCGATCAAGGGTGCCTAGGGTTTCGAGCAGTTCCTGCCACGCGGCAGTCGACTCGTGCGTCGCCGTCATGCGCTGATTCCTTTCAGGAGCAACCTGGTCGTGCGGTCGACCCACGCATCGTCGAGTTCGGTGGCGCGCGTGAGCAGGCCCAGTAGGGTGATGCCGGCGATCGCCTCGGCGAGCTCCGCGGGGGTGACGTCGGTGCGGATCTGACCGGCGGCCGCGGCGTTCTCGAGCCACTTGGCAAGGCCACCGGCGATGACGTCGCCGAACCGCTCCAGGAGCGCCGAATGCAGGGTCGGGTCTGCCGCCATCTCGCCGACCAGTCCGGGCAGTGCCGCCTTGGCGACCGGAGTCGTCAGCACCGCCATCGTGCGGCGCACCATCTCGCGCAGGTCGTCGGGCAGTGATCCGGTGTCGGGAATCGTGGTGGCGGCGCCGATCGGAAACACCGCCTCGTGCACCAGGTGCGCTTTGCTGGGCCAGCGCCGATAGATGGCGGGCTTGCTGGTACCGGCCCGTTCGGCGATCGCGGAGACCAAGAGCCCGGGGTAGCCGGTTTCGGCGAGCAGTTCGACCGTCGCGCGCAGCACCGCAGCATCGATGCGTGGGTCACGAGGTCGGCCAAAATCAACTACCATTACGAAACTGACAGTAACATAAGTCGCTGTGACCGACGCCGCAGCCGAAGCCGTCCACCACCCCGTCCGTTTAGACGACCTCGCCCGACCCCGCTTCAGCGCCGGGGCCCAGCAGATTCTCGACATGATGGCCGCGATGGCCCCGGACTGTCCGCTGGATGCCGACGCGCTGCACGCCCAGGCCAGTGCCGACACCGGCCTGCACGATTTCGGTGCGGGAGACTACCGCGAGCGACTCGACGTCTACCTCGCCGCGCTGCGTGACATCGACGCGGGTCACGGGGCCGGAGTGGTCAACTTCTACGGGCAACTGCTGCAGTTGCTGAAGAATCGGCTCCTGTTGACCGACCTGTTGAGCCGGCATCCCGAAATCGACGACATCGAACTGCAACCGCCGGTGGTGATAGCCGGCCTGCCCCGCACCGGCACCACCCATCTGCACAACATGCTGGCCGCGCCGGAAACCTTCCGCACCATGCCGTACTGGGAAAGTGTCGAGCCGTTTCCGTCGCCGCACGAGGCTGGGGTCGAGCCGGATCCGCGGCGGACCCGGATGGACATCGCGGTCGGGGTCATCAACACCGTGATGCCCCACTTCCCGCTGATGCACGAGATGACCACCGATCACGTCCACGAAGAGATTCAACTGCTCGCCAACGACTTCTCCACGATGCTCTTCGAGACGCTCGCCGACGTGCCCCGCTGGCGCGCCTACTACCAGGCGCACGACCAGACGCCCCATTACCGATACCTTGCCCGGCAACTGAAGGCGATGCAGTTCCTGCGCGGCGGGCGGCGCTGGCTGCTCAAGTCACCCCAGCATCTCGAGCAGGTGCCGGTCCTGGATCGGGTTTTCCCCGGCAGCATCGTCGTGTTCACACACCGTGACCCGGTGCCGGTGGCGCTGTCGATGATCGCGATGATCACCTACTCCGCGCGCATGCACCGCTCAGTGGTACCGGTGGAACAGATCGCCGCCTCCTGGATCGACCGGCTCGAACAGATGCTCACCGCACTGGTCCGCGATCGCGACACCATCGGTCCGGAACGCTCAATCGACGTCCGTTTCGACGAATTCATGACCAACGAACTCGGTGTTGGGAAGCAGGTTTACGCCCTGGCCGGCGAACCGTTCACCGAGCAAGCAGGTGCGGCGATCGACGAGTACCTGGCGGGCCACCAGCGCAGCCGACTGGGAAACGTCGAAACGTCGTGCGAGATGTTCGGGCTGAACGAGGCGAGTCTGCGTAAACGTTTCGCGCCATATGTCGAGCGGTTCCTGGCATAGCCCACGGGTGAGCCGCTACGGTCTCGGTCAGGGTCGCGATGCCCGCCTTGGACGGTGTCGAGCACAGGTACGTAGATCTGGGCGATGGCGTGACGATCCGCGTCGACGACGCGGGCCCGGGCGACGGCCCGGCGGTGATGCTGGTACACGGCTTCCCGGAGAACTGGTGGGAGTGGCACGAGCTGATCGGGCCGTTGGCTGCCGACGGCTACCGGGTGTTGTGTCCCGACCTGCGCGGCGCGGGCTGGAGCTCGGCGCCCCGCTCGCGGTATCTGAAGGACGAGATGGCCGACGATCTCGCGGCCGTGCTGGACCAGTTGAACGTCGAATCGGTCAAACTCGTCGCACACGACTGGGGCGGACCGGTCGCATTCATCCTGATGCTGCGCCATCCGGCGAAGGTGACCGGGTTCTTCGGGCTGAACACCTCGGCGCCGTGGGTACGCCGCGACCTCGGGATGCTCCGGCACATGTGGCGGTTCTGGTACCAAATCCCGATGTTGCTGCGAGTGATCGGTCCCCGGCTGATCGCTGATCCCAAGGCCCGCTACATCCGGATGCTGGCGTCCTGGGTCGGTGGCGGATTCAGCGCTCCCGACAACGATGTGCGGATGTACGTCGAGTGCATGCGCGAGCCTGGTCACGCGGTAGCCGGCTTGCGGTGGTACCGCACGTTCCAGACCACGGAAATGTTGCGCTGGCTGCGTGGTGAATACGATGACGCCTGAGTTGACGTTCCGGTGCGCTGGCTGCACGGCACCGGCGATCCGGTGCTCACACCCAGCCTGCTGCGCGGATATGCCGAGCGGATAAGCGATTTCGACGTCGAGTTGGTCGACGGGGTCGGCCACTGGATCGTCGAGCAACGACCCGAGTTGGTGTTGGACCGGATCCGGGCCTTCCTTCGCGCCGAAACTTAAGCTGTGGCGACGCTTTTCGGCGTGTCGTGCACGTGGTTTAAATGTCGCGTCGGTTACTCGACGCCGATGGTGACCTCGGTGGACTTGATGAACACCGTCGCGGGCTGGCCAACAGCGAGGCCGAGGTCGGTTGCGGCATCTTTGGTCACCGAGGACGTGACGACCTGGTCACCGCCGTCGAGCTTCACTTTCACAATCGCCATCACGCTTCCGAGATTGACCTCGGTGATGGTCCCTTTGAGTTGGTTTCGGGTGGACAACCGCATCGCGAGATCCTCCATGTCCTAAAAGGTTGCAGCGGGGTGTGCGGTGAGCCTAACCCGGCGACGACGGGCAATCGGGCCTAATGCCGAGGACCGAGCAGGGCTATGGACGCATCTAGCGCCGGTTCGACGACCTCGCGGACCGATCTGCCATCTTCGACGGCAAGCGCGGTCAGTTCCCGCAGGCCCCCCAACAAGATCACCGCCAACGGTGCCGTCAACGGAGGCAGCTCAGCGCGCCGGAACCCGGGGCTGGCACTGAGGTCGATCAGCAGGCTGGACAACAGTTCCAAGCCTCGGCGCTGGACTGGGCGCGCAATCGCACCGAGCGACGGGAGTTCACGAATCCAGCTCAGGGTAATGGCCGGGCGGGACTCGATATGTCCGACGTAGGCCTCGACCGCCTGACGAATCTGCTGCTGCCAATCAGCATCGGGATCGACCGCTGCCTGAATGCTCTGCCCGAGTTTCTCGATGTCGGCCCGCAGCAGTTCCAGAAAGCACTGTTCCTTGCTGGCGAACTGGTCATAGAACGTGCGCTTGGACGTGCGTGCGGTGCGGACGATGTCAGCGACCGTGCTGGCGCGGTAGCCGCGCTCACCGATCGAGGTGGCCAGACCATCGAGCAACCTGAGCCGAAACGGGTCAGCCTCGGTCAGAGGGTCGCCGTGAACCGCATCGCCGGCCGTTGCTGTCACCGTTACTGTCACGGCCGGCGCCCCTTTCAATGAATATCTTGTCAGGTATGGTACTGCAGAGTACCGTACCGGGAAAGGTGTGCGGTACACCGTCGTACCATCCCCATCCGGGGCAGACAATGGGAGCACCATCGCCATGAGCGAAGTAGTCACCGCCGTGCCGTCGCCCGCCGTCAGGTTGCCCCCGGCGCCTGCCGGCCCGAAGATATTGCAGGCCATCGGGTTTGCCATGTCACGGCGATGGATGATGCAACAGCTGGCGCGCCGCTACGGCGACGTTTTTACCGTCAGCAGCCCAATTCACGGCCGGATCGTGGTGGTCGGCGACCCGCAGCTGGTCAAGCAGGTCTTCACCGCCAGCACCGAGGAACTCGGCAACATCCAGCCCAATCTGAGCCGGTTGTTCGGTTCCGGTTCGGTATTCGCGCTCGACGGCGATGATCACCGGCGACGACGGCGGCTGCTGGCGCCGCCGTTCCACGGCAAGAGCATCAAGAACTACGAGACCATCATCGAAGAAGAGACCTTGCGCGAGACTGCCAACTGGCCGGAAGGCCGGCAGTTCGCAACGTTGCCGTCGATGATGCACATCACGCTCAACGCCATCCTGCGCGCAGTCTTCGGGGCCGACGGTGCCGAACTCGACGAGCTGCGCCGGCTCATTCCGCCGTGGGTCACGCTGGGTTCGCGACTGGCAGTGCTGCCGAAACCCAAACGCAATTATGGTCGTTACAGCCCGTGGGGGCGGCTGGACAAATGGCGACGCCGGTACGACGCCATCATCGACACGTTGATCGACGCCGAGCGGTCCGACCCGAACTTCGCAGATCGGACCGATGTGCTCGCGCTCATGCTGCGCAGCACCTACGAGGATGGTTCGGCCATGTCGCGCAAGGACATTGGGGACGAGCTACTGACCCTGCTCGCTGCCGGCCACGAAACGACCGCGGCCACCCTGGGTTGGGCGTTCGAGCGGCTGAGCAGGCATCCGGAACTGCTGGCGGCCTTGGTCGAGGAGGCCGATAACGGCGGTCACGAGTTGCGCCAGGCGACGATCCTGGAGGTCCAGCGGGCCAGGACGGTCATCGACTTCGCCGCCCGCCGCGTCTACCCCAAGGTTTTCCAACTCGGCGAGTGGAACATTCCGCGCGGGGATTCGATCCTGATAAACATCGCGCGGATACACGACAACGCCGACGTTTTTCCCGACCCAGACCGTTTCGACCCGCAACGGTACCTCGAAAGCAAGCCGCCGGCCTTCGGGTGGATTCCTTTCGGCGGTGGAGCCCGCCGGTGCGTGGGAGCAGTGTTCGCCAATATGGAGATGGACGTTGTGCTTCGAACAGTATTGCGGCACTTCACTATTGAGACTACGACAGCGCCCGGTGAGCGGCGGCATTGTCGCGGTGTCGCCTACACCCCCAAGGATGGCGGGCAGATCGCGGTGCGTCGACGTTAAGGGCCGCAGCTCAGCGGTCGCCGCCAACTGCGGCCTCCGGCTTCGCCGCCCGCGACGGGTCACGGCCGCGGTCTCCAATGCGATACACAGTTCGGCAGCGGCACGGGGCTCGGCGACGGAGCGTGCCGTCCGCTGCTCGAGTTTGCGCAGCCTTTGTCGCACCGTGTTGGGATGTACGTAGAGTGCCTGTGCGGCGCGCTCGGCCGAACCTCCATTGTCGAACCATGCCTCCAGCGTGTCGAGTAGCGCGTCTCGCTCATGATCAGGCAGGGCATCAAGCGGGCCAAGGACATTCGCTGCAATGCGACCCATTACGTCGGGGCTGGCTGCGGCTGTCACGGCCATCACGTCGCGGTCGAAGACGGTGATCGGCTCGCGGTCGGTCCGAGACGCTGTCATCGCAATTCGCGCGTATCGCAACGCGCCAGCCGTTTGCGCGAGGTCACTCATCAGCGGGCTGATCCCGATCCGCGTAGCCGGATATTCACCCAACATCTCGACAACAAGGTCCAGCTATCCGGACGGACCGAGATGCAAGATCCCGATCTCGATGTCAGGCTGCAACCGCCACGCAGAAAAAATCCCCTGCGCAGATAAGCGGCTCTCGATGTCGGGTAACACTGAGCGCCCGATGCTTGCCAACTCCGCGCATACCACGACATAGGCCCCTGCAACGAAATATGCAGCGTGTCAGCAGTATTCCAGAGATCAACAGTGTCGGGCATGCCCGACATCGTCGGGCACCCATTTCAGTGGTGACTCACACTGGTGGCGCAATGGTCGCCGAAACCGCGGCAGCTCGGTGCAAACCTTTGAAAAGCTACCGGGATCTATTGGTCGGCAGTGGCCCGTCGCGGCAACTTCCAGCCGGGGCGGACGTAGTGGCAGGTGTACCCGTGGGGGTAGCGCTGCAAGTAGTCCTGGTGCTCGGGTTCGGCCTCCCAGAAGTCGCCGGCCGGGCTGACCTCGGTCACTACCTTGCCGGGCCACAGGCCGGACGCGTCGACGTCGGCGATGGTGTCCCGCGCAATCCGCTTCTGCTCGTCGTCGGTGTAGAAGATGGCCGACCGGTAGCTGGTCCCGCGGTCGTTGCCCTGGCGGTTCTTCGTTGTCGGATCGTGGATCTGGAAGAAGAACTCCAACAGCATGCGGTAGTCGGTCACTGCCGGGTCGTAGCTGATTTCGATGGCCTCGGCATGCGTGCCGTGATTGCGGTAGGTCGCGTTCGGGACATCGCCGCCGGTGTAACCGACCCGGGTCGAGACCACACCGGGCTGCTTGCGGATCAGGTCTTGCATGCCCCAGAAGCAGCCGCCGGCGAGTATCGCCTTTTGGGTGGTTGTCATTGCTGGCCCTCCTTACCGGCGGTTACCGATGACATTCCCCAGGTTACACTCCGGCGATGATGTGCAACGGCGCCATGAGATCGGATGCCGGACAAGGAACTGGCGCAACATGACCACCCAGTCTTGCTCGCGCAGCGAACTGTCCGCTGCCTTCGAGAAGTTCGAGGACACGGTCGCCCGGGCCGCCGAGACACGCGACTGGGACTCCTGGGTTGACCAGTACACGCCCGACGTCGAGTACATCGAGCACGCGGCGGGCACCATGCGCGGTCGCGACCAGGTGCGCGCCTGGATTCAGCGAACGATGACGACTTTCCCGGGTAGCCACATGGTCGCGTTTCCGTCGCTGTGGTCGGTCATCGATGAGTCCACCGGGCGGATCATCTGCGAACTGGACAACCCGATGTCCGACCCCGGTGACGGGACCGTCATCAGCGCGACGAACATCTCCGTCATCACCTACGCCGGCAACGGTCTGTGGTGCCGGCAGGAAGACATCTACAACCCGCTGCGCTTCCTGCGGGCGGCGATGAAGTGGTGCCGCAAGGCGCAGGCACTGGGCACGCTCGACGAAGAGGCTGCGCGCTGGATGCAAGAGAACAGCGGCGCGCGACAGTGAGAGAAGAGGGATCCGTGAGCACGAAACCCAAGCTGGTCATCGGCGCGAACGGCTTTCTCGGTTCGCATGTGACCCGCCAGCTCGTCGCCGACGGCGCACAAGTGCGGGCGATGGTGCGCCCGACCGCCAATACCCGCGGCATCGACGATCTTGCGCTCACCCGGTTCCACGGCGACGTGTTCGATACCGCCACGTTGCGTGCGGCGATGGATGGTGTCGACGATGTGTACTACTGCGTCGTCGACACCCGCGCGTGGTTGCGCGACACTTCGCCCCTGTTCCGCACCAACGTCGAGGGTTTGCGCAGTGTCCTCGACGTCGCCGTCAAAGCCGACCTGCGCCGGTTCATCTTCACCAGCACCTACGCGACGGTGGGCCGCCGACACGGGCACGTGGCCACTGAGGAGGACGTCGTCGGCTCGCGTGGGCTCAGCGCCTACGTGCAATCCAGGGTGCAGGCCGAGAACCTGGTGATGCGGTACGTGGCCGAGTACGAGCTGCCCGCGGTCGCGATGTGCGTCTCGACGACCTACGGCAGCGGCGACTGGGGCCGCACCCCGCACGGCGCCTTTATCGCCGGGACGGTCTTCGGCAAGCTGCCCTTCATGATGGACGGCATCCAACTGGAAGCCGTCGGCGTCGACGATGCCGCCCGGGCCATGATCTTGGCGGCCGAACGCGGACGCATCGGCGAGCGCTACCTCATCAGCGAACGGATGATCGCGCTGAAGGACGCGGTGCGGATCGCGGCCGACGAGGCGGGCGTGCCGCCGCCGCAACGCTCGATTTCGGTGCCGGTGCTGTACGCCCTCGGCGCGCTGGGCAGCCTGAAGGCGCGGCTCACCGGCAAGGACGCCGAGCTGAGCCTGGCGTCGGTGCGCATGATGCGCGCCGAAGCCCCCGTCGACCACAGCAAGGCGGTGCGCGAGCTGGGCTGGCAGCCGCGCCCGGTCGAGGAATCCATCCGCGAGGCAGCCCGGTTCTGGGCCGCGATGAAGACCGCTCGGAAAAGCACGCAGGATAGTAAGGCCCAGGCCGAATAAGCTCGGCCACGTGGAACGCGTTCGGGTCGACCTGCACGGACCGCCGCAGACCATGCTGGCGACGCTGTACGCCAAAGCGCTCGACGCCGAGTTGCCGAACCCGATTCTGGGTGATCGCTATGCCAAGGAGATCGTCGATCGGATCGACTACGCCTGGACGAAAACCGCTATGGCAGCGCGCAACTCGCCATCCGTGACGGCCCGTACAGCACACTTCGACACCTGGGCTCGCCAATTTCTGGCCGTTCATTCCAGCGCAGTCGTCCTGCACGTGGGTTGCGGTTTGGACAGCCGATATTTCCGGCTCCAACCCGGTCCGCAGGTGGATTGGTACGACATCGACTACCCCGCGGTGGCCGAGCTGCGCATGCAGCTCTACCCCGCTGCGGACCACTATCGTGTCATCGCCGCGTCCGTGACCGATCCGGCCTGGCCGGTGGAGATACCCGACGACCGGCCCACGCTGATGATCGCCGAAGGCCTGACCATGTATCTGGATGAGCAGGACGGCGTCGCGTTACTGCGACGTGTCGTCGATCGCTTCCCTCGTGGTGAGTTGCAGTTCGACGCCTTCAACCGGCTGGCCATCAGGTCGCAGTGGATCAACACGGTGGTGCGCCGATCCGGATCAACGTTGCGCTGGGGCATCAACGGGCCCGACGACATCCTCGAGGCGGTGCCCGGCACCCGGCTGCTGTCCTGGATGCGGTGGTTCGAATCGGACACCTTCGAGCGGCTGCCGCGCACTTACCGACTGATGGGCAGGATCATGTCGCTGGTTCCCGCCATAGCCAACATGTCGCAATACCACCGCTACGCATTCGGACCGGCCTGACAGATCGACCGTCGGGAAGTGTTGACCGTCGGCTGGTGTTGCACCCATCACCTGTGAGGAGGAATCCACCATGAGTCACCCGGAAGTCAAAGAACCCAGTGCTGGGCACCCGATCACCATCGAGCCGACGAAGGGACGCGTACAGGTGCGCGTCAACGGCGAGCTGGTCGCGGACACAACCGCGGCACTGCAATTACGAGAAGCTACTTTGCCTGCGGTGCAATACATTCCGCTGGACGATGTGGTGCAAGATTGGCTGACCCGCACGGACACCAGCACTTACTGCCCCTTCAAGGGCGAAGCCAGCTACTACAGCGTGACCACCTCGGCCGGTGACACGGTCGACGATGTGATCTGGACCTACGAACAGCCCTATCCGGCTGTCGCGGCGATCGGCGGGCACGTCGCCTTCTACCCCAACAAGGCCGAAATCAGCGTGTCGGCTCAATAGGGAGCCCACCCGGGCAGCGCTTCGGCGAGCGCGCGGGTGTCACTGTATAGCCGCATCGAGACGATCAGGCCCTCGTGGGTATCGAAGATGCATACGAATGGGCTGTCATATTCGACGCCGGCGGTGGTGGTACCGGTGGCGTGTGCTTCTACGACCACCGTCTCCCCCTCGTTGACGCAACGCACCAAATCGACGGTGAGCTCGAGATCTTGTCTGCGTCGCTCGATCGCCCGCCGCAGCGTCTCCTTGTCGCAGGAAGTGCGCGTGTACAGGCTCCAGTAGGTGAAGTCGTCGCTGAGCAGGCCGAAGCCCTCGTCCAGATCGCCGCCTTCGCTCGCGCTCTGCAGGAACATCCAAGCCAGTTCGCCCTGCGGGTCATCGAACGGCGTCATCACATCGCAATATTGTCTTGGGACACAGTTAACGTCAATCAGGGCGGTCCGGAGAGGATCACGGTGAAGAGCGCGCGTACGGTCACGTTCCCCGGGGCGGCCAGCTTCGGGCATACGTTGGCGCCGCTTCGCCGGGGACCCGGAGATCCGTGCTTTCACGTTGCCGGTGACGGCACGATCTGGCGGACCAGCCTGCTGCCCACCGGACCCGTCTCAGCCCGGATCAGTCGCGTGGCCGCCAACGCCGCCCATTGTGTGGCGTGGGGCAGCGGTGCGCCGGAGTTCGTCGAGATGCTGCCCGCGATGGTAGGTCTCGAGGATGACGCCTCCGACTTCGTGCCACAGCACCCGACGGTTGCCGCCGCGCACCGGCGAGTCCCGCACTTGCGTTTGGGCCGCACCGGACTGGTGCTGGAAGCGCTGATCCCGGCGGTCATCGAGCAGCGGGTGCCCGGCGCCGACGCGTTCCGGTCGTGGCGTGTGCTGGTGTCCAAGTACGGGACGCCGGCGCCCGGACCGGCGCCCGCCGGGATGCGGGTGCCGCCGTCGGCTGAGCTATGGCGAAACATCCCGTCGTGGGAGTTTCATCGCGCCAATGTCGACCCGAGACGGGCGCAGACGGTGGTGACTTGCGCGCGCCGGGCGGATTCACTGGAACGGCTGGTATCGCGGCCGGCTGCGCAGGCACGTGCGGCTTTGACGTCGTTGCCGGGAGTGGGGCCCTGGACCGCCGCCGAGACGGCGCAACGCGCGTTCGGCGATGCCGACGCCGTGTCGGTCGGTGACTACCACATCCCGAAGATGATCGGCTGGACGCTGCTCGGCCGCCCGGTCGATGACGCGGTCATGCTCGAGCTGCTCGAGCCGATGCGACCGCACCGCCACCGGGTGGTCCGATTACTCGAAGCCAGCGGACTGGCCTACGAACCGCGGCGCGGGGCGCGGCTACCGGTGCAGCAGATTCACTCGATTTGAGTTCCACCAGGTGGAGAGGCCGGGCAATCGAGGCGAGAGCTGACGATTATCGGCTGCCGACCCCGGGTATTCGCCGCGGGAAAGAATCATGTGTGAACGCAGGAGTGATTGATGACGCAGTTCACTATTCCGGGATTGACCGACAAACAGGGAGCGCGGCTCGCTGAACTGCTGCAGAAGCAACTGAGCACGTACAACGATCTTCACCTGACCCTCAAGCACATCCACTGGAATGTGGTGGGTCCTAACTTCATCGGCGTGCACGAAATGATCGACCCGCAGGTGGAGGCGGTGCATGGTTATGCCGACGAGGTCGCGGAGCGCATCGCGGCTCTCGGCGCGTCGCCGCAGGGCACTCCCGGCCCGATCATCAAAGATCGCACCTGGGACGACTACTCGGTCGGTCGCGACTGTGTCCAGGCGCATCTGGCGGCGTTGGATCTCGTCTACACCGGCGTGATCGAAGACATCCGCAAAGCGATCGACGAGACCGAGGAACTCGATCCGGTCACCCAGGATCTTTTGATCGGCCACGCCGGACAACTGGAAAAGTTCCAGTGGTTTGTCCGGGCTCACCTCGAGAGCGCGGGCGGGACGCTGACCCATGAGGGCTCGACCACCGAAAGGGATGCCGCGAGCAGCGCGCGTCCCCGTTCCTGAAATAGTCCCCGTTCCTGAATGGTCGGGGTGGCTACGGCCACCTTTTGACTCGTGCTTTCCGGGTCTCAGGATCGCGGCGACGAATCCGATGCCCCGGCACCGTTTTTGGGCACCAGGATATTGATCCGGTCGCCCGCGGCGAGTTGTACGGTGGCGTCGGCATCGATGAGTTGTTGATCGTGGACTACGGACACGGGGAAGTGACCGGTGGGTAAGTCGAGTTCGCGGACCATCCGGCCGACGGCGACAGAATCGGGTGTCAGAGTGCGTTCGACGATGCAGTACCCGTCGAGCTGGCTGCGCGGATCGTGTTCGGCGGTTGGGCCTTGCGGGTCGGCCCATTCAGCGGCTTGGTGGCTGGCAGCGATGTCCGGTCGCAGGTCGGTGAAGTAGGTGCCGACCGCGCTCAGCACATTCTGATTGGTCAGCCAGCCCTGAACACGTCGGGCCTCGGTGTCGATGACCGGGAGGCCATCGCGGCCGTAGAGGACGAGCTGACGAAGAGCCTGAGCAAGGCTGTCGTTGGCGAATAGCGCCTGGGGTTCGCGGATGCGGGTAACGGGACCGAGCAAGGCTGACCAGTCCCGGTCGGCGTCGCCCGCTGGGCGGGTCAGATCCAGCGGGGCGGTGAACCGGTGCATGGCGTCGGCCGCGGTGAGGTGGGCGAATGCATGGGTGGGAGTGGGGCGGTCGATGTCGATGCCTCGCCGCAGCAGTTTGGTGGTGTAGATGGTGCCGTAGGAAATCCCGCGCGACACGGTGGTGCCGACGGCGACCGCCAACATGACCGGCAGGGTGAGAGTGAAGTCCCCGGTCATCTCGACGGTGCTGGCCAGCGCCGTGAGCGGGGCGCGTGCGGCCGAAGCGAATACGGCACCCATGCCGACGATGGCATAGAGGGCCGGCTCCCCGACTCCCGGGCCGATCACCTGGTGGACGACTAGCCCGAAGGCCATTCCGGAAGTCGCCCCGACGAACAGCGAGGGAGCGAACACACCGCCCGAGCCGCCGATCCCGATGGTCAGGCCGCAGGCCAGCATCTTGCCTGCCGCGAGGATCAGCAGGAACCACAGCGCGTAGTGGCCGGCGAAGGCGACGTACATCACCGGGTAGCCCACTCCGTACAACTGCGGAACCGCGAGTAGCAGCAGGCCGAGCACTATCCCGCCAACCGCCGGCCGCGCCCACTCCGGACGCTGACCCCACACCCGGTCGCACACATCCTCGGTCTTGTACAGAACGTTCTTGAAGAGAATCCCGAGCAGCCCGGCGATCGCCGCGAGGAGCGCCACCAGAAGGTAGTTGGCGATATTGTTCAGCTCGATGCCGGCGGGGAGCTGGGTGAAGAAGGGAGCCGAGCCGAAGAAGAGCCGGGCAATCACGTCGGCAACCATCGCCGAGAGCATGATGGTGAAGATTCCCTCGACGGAGAGTTCACGCAGGATCAGTTCGACGGCAAAGAACACCCCGGTGATGGGGGCGTTGAAGGTGGCCGAGATGCCGCCGGCGGCGCCGCAGGCCACCAGCACCCGTAGCCGGTTCTCCGGCATCCGCACCCACTGGCCGAGGCTGGACGCCAGCGCCGCGCCTATCTGCACGATCGGCCCTTCACGACCGACCGAGCCGCCGGTGCCGATGCACAGCGCCGAGGCCAGCGCTTTCACCACCGTCACCTGGGGACGAATGCGGCCGCCGTTCTCCGCCACTGCGATCATGACTTCGGGCACGCCGTGGCCCCGGGCCTCACGGGCGAACCGGGAGATCAACGGCCCGTACAACAATCCGCCGACGACGGGGATGACCGCAAAGAACCCGACCCCCAACCAGGGCAAGTGGTCGCTGCCCACCCAACCCTGCTGGCCGAACTCGTCGTGTCCGGTCGCCAGCCAGGTGAAGCCATAGATCAGGTAGCGGAATGCGGCCGCGCCGAGCCCGGAGCCAATCCCCACCAGGATCGCCACACAAAATAATCCCAGGCGGTTTGCGCGCAGCCAGCCGGCGACCCGCCCCACTGCGTTGGACGTCGATCGCGGCGTCTGCACCGGGTCAACTGTCGCCTTGTCCTGCTCCATCCGCGCCACCCTTCCCCTTCGACCTTCTCGCATTGCACCATCGACCATCTCAGGATCGGGCATGCCGTGGCGACCGGCTACTCCAGCAAACATTGCACTATAAAACGATCTCCTACAGCCCAACATAGCGAGGTTGGGGCCGGGACGGCCCTGTCGCTTCCCCGTTACAGCAGCTCCTGTGCCGGTCGCCGGGCCAACATCTCCGAAGGTTCGGCGTTGTCCACGCCGCGGGAGCCGACCACACGAAAACAATCGGAATAATCGGACCTCAGTCCGGTTATACGGGTTGATTCTCAACATGGAGGTGAACATGCCCGCTGTCACCGCAGACACGCTGACGTTGCCACAGGTCAGCCCCGCCGGACCCGCTGATACCGTGCGCCCGGTCCGATCGATCACCGCCGGCCCGCGAGGCTATGAGGGCGAGGGGTTCCCGGTGGTGCGGGCTTTCGCGGGTGTCAACACCGCCGCGTTGGACCCGTTTGTGCATATGGACCAGATGGGCGCGGTGGAGTACCAGCCGGGAGAGCCCAGGGGCACCGACTGGCATCCTCACCGCGGGTTCGAAACGGTCACCTACCTGATCGACGGGAAATTCGCGCATCAGGACTCCCATGGGGGTGGCGGGCTGATCACCGACGGCGCGACGCAGTGGATGACGGCCGGTTCGGGCATCCTGCACATCGAGACCCCGCCTGCCGAACTGGTCGAAAGCGGTGGTGTGTTTCACGGTATCCAGCTGTGGGTGAATCTGCCCGGGAAAGACAAGTTTGCGCCACCCCGGTATCAGGCGATCGAAGGCGACGACGTCGCGTTGCTCGCATCTGATGACGGCGGAGCGCTGGTCCGCATCATCGCCGGCGAGATCGACGGTCACCGCGGACCCGGTGTCACGCACACGCCGATCACGCTGGCCCACGCGACGATCGAAAACGGAGCCAGGCTCGACATGCCTTGGCGGCGCGATTCCAACGCGCTGCTGTACGTGTTGTCCGGTAGTGCGTCCATCGGTCCGGTTCATCACCCGATTCGCTCCGGTCAGTTGGCCGTGCTCGGACCAGGCGACCGGATCACCGTGAGCGCCCGACCGACCCAGGAGTCGTCGCGCACGACGGCGACTGAGGTATTGCTTCTGGGCGGCCGGCCGATTCGCGAGCCGGTATTCCACTACGGACCTTTCGTGATGAACTCTCGCGCCGAATTGGTCGAGGCGCTGCAGGACTATCAGGCCGGCAAGTTTGGCGACATTCCGCCGAACGCGTTAATGCCACATCGTGGCGGTGGCACACTTTGACGATGCCGCCAACGGCAAGTCGCCGGCCGGGCCGCCCGCCCGCGGCGAAGGCAGATGAGACGCGCAAACGCATCCTGCGTGCCGCTCGCCAAGTGTTCAGCGAACGAGGTTACGACGGCGCGACTTTCCAGGCGATCGCCATCCGCGCCGACCTGACCCGACCAGCTATCAACCACTACTTCTCCAGCAAACGGGCGCTGTATCGGGAAGTGGTCGACCAAACCAACGAGGTCATGCTCGCAGCCGGCATCGAACGGGCAGAGCGCGAGATCACCCTGATGGGGCGGCTGACAGGGTTCCTCGCAAACGCGATGCGCGCGAATTCCGGAGATCCTTCCGTCGCAGCGTTTTTGGTCACCAATGTGCTGGAATCGCAGCGGCATCCGGAACTGAGCACAACCGCAAACGATGCGGTACGCACCAGCCGGGATTTTCTGACCCGGGTCGTCAACGAGGCGATCGAGTGCGGCGAGGTCGCCACGGACGTCGACGCCTCGGCACTGGTCGAGACACTGCTGATCGTGCTCTGCGGCGTGGGGTTCTACGCCGGTTATCTGCGCAGCTACCAAGAGATGGAGGCCGTCATCGAGATGCTGCGGCAGCTCCTGGACGGCGCACTCTGGCAGCCCGAGAACTAACCGCTGCAGCGCCGATCCACGCCTAGTGACGTGGCCCACAAAGCGTATAGTTTGCCTAACTTATTCGGGTAGCATTGGGCCCGATATGACTGATCTCGACGACTCCTCGCCAGGACCATCGTCGCCACCCTCGCTGCGAACCACCGGCGACTCCTGGGCCATCACCGAACTCGTCGGTGCCACCGCGTTAGGGGTCGCGGCGTCGCGCGCGGTGGAAACCGCCGGACCCGATCCGCTGATCCGCGACGAGTTCGCGGGCATATTGGTGTCGTCGGCCGGTCCGGCGTGGGCACGGTTGACCGACCCTGAGCTGGCCTGGCTGGACGGCGATCCGCATGGGCGACGGGTGCATCGGCTGGGTGTCGACTACCAGGCGGTGCGGACGCACTATTTCGATGAGTACTTCGGCAATGCGGTCAGCGCCGGGATCCGGCAAGTAGTGATTCTGGCCGCCGGGCTGGACTCC
This sequence comes from uncultured Actinomycetota bacterium, assembly GCA_963848535.1. Taxonomy (GTDB): domain Bacteria; phylum Actinomycetota; class Actinomycetes; order Mycobacteriales; family Mycobacteriaceae; genus Mycobacterium. Next base: position 16,782 of record CAWKEM010000001.1, on the reverse strand, counting down.
CGGGCGTACCGGCTGCCCTGGCCCGCGGATACCGTGGTCTACGAGATCGACCAGCCCAAGGTGCTGGAATACAAGACCGGAATCCTTCAGTCGCACGGCGCTGTTCCTTCCGCCGTGCGGCGCACCGTGCCGGTAGACCTGCGCGATGACTGGCCGGCAGCATTGACGGCGGCCGGATTCGATCGCGCCCAACCGACGGCATGGCTTGCCGAGGGCTTGCTGCCCTACCTGCCGAGCGACGCTCAAGACCGGCTGTTCGAGATGTTCACCGCCCTCAGCGCGCCGGGCAGCCAGGTAGCCATCGAGGTGTTCGGCATGAACACGAACGGCAATACCCAGCGCTGGCGGCGAATGCGGGAACGGCTCGGTCTGGATGTCAATGTCGAAGCGTTGACCTATCACGAGCTCGACCGTTCCGATGCCGCCCAATGGCTGGCTGACCTCGGCTGGCAGGTGCATGACGTGGACAACCGTGAGGAGATGGCCCGATTGGGCCGCCAAGTACCCGACGACCTTTCCGATGATGCGGTCCGCAGCACGCTGCTGCGGGCGCGTCTCGGCGGGTCATCCAACGAACCAAGGAGTACGCGATGAGCTCACTGCGCACCCACGACGACACCTGGGACATCAAGACCAGCGTCGGCACCACCGCGGTGATGGTGGCCGCCGCCCGGGCCGTCGAAACCGAGCAGCCCGATGCGCTCATCCGCGACCCGTACGCCAAACTTCTGGTCACCAACTCCGGTGCCAACGTGCTGTGGGAAGCGATGCTTGACCCGTCCATGGTGGCCAAGGTGGAAGCCATCGACGCCGAATCCGCGGCCCACCTGCAGCACATGCGCGGCTACCAAGCGGCGCGGACGAACTTCTTCGACACGTACTTCGCCGATGCTGTCGCCGACGGGATCCGGCAGGTGGTGATTCTGGCCTCGGGGCTGGATTCGCGCGCTTACCGCCTGGACTGGCCGGGCGGAACCACGGTGTATGAGATCGACCAGCCCCAGGTGTTGGCGTACAAGTCCACGACGCTGGCGGAAAACGGGGTCACGCCTTCGGCCCATCGCCGTGAGGTGGCCATCGACTTGCGTCAGGACTGGCCGGCCGCGCTGCGCGGTGCGGGCTTCGACCCGGCAGCGCGCACCGCGTGGTTGGCCGAGGGGCTGTTGATGTACCTGCCCGCGGAAGCACAGGACAACCTCTTCACCCAGATCGGCGAGCTGAGCCCGGCGGGGAGCCGGATCTCGGCCGAAACGGCTCCCTCCCACGCGGACGAGCGGCGTGCACAGATGCGGGAGCGGTTCAAGAAGGTCGCCGACGAACTCGGCCTGGAGCAGAACGTCGATGTGGGCGAGCTGATGTATCGCGACGAGGACCGGGCGGACCTGGCGGACTGGCTCAACAACCGTGGCTGGCGGGCCACCGCCCAAAGCGCCGTGGACGAGATGCACCGAGTGGGCCGCTGGATTGAGAATGTCGCGCTGGCCGACGACAAAGACGCATTCTCCGACTTCGTTATCGCGGAGCGGCTGTAGTGGCACGCACCGCCGACGACTCCTGGGACATCGCAACCAGCGTCGGCGCGACGGCAGTGATGGTCGCGATGGCCCGTGCCGCCGAGACGGCCAGCGCCGACCCGCTCATCCGGGACCAGTTCGCCGAGCCGCTGGTGTCCACGCCAGAGCTCGAGGGCGTGCGGCAGCAGGTAGCCGCATGGTGGGCCGCCGAGCCGGACGACGACCCGAATTCGACCGTGGACGCTCAGAACATGATCAACTACCAGGCGGTGCGCACTCACTTCTTCGACGCGTACTTCGCCGACGCCGCCAAGGCCGGTATCCGGCAGGTGGTGATTCTGGCCGCCGGTCTGGATTCGCGCGCCTACCGCCTGGCCTGGCCGGACGACACCGTCGTCTACGAAATCGATCTGCCCAAAGTGCTGGACTACAAGGCCCAGACACTTGCCGGCCACGGCGCCACGCCGATCGCCGACCGCCGGCCGGTGCCCGTCGACCTGCGCCACGACTGGCCGCAAGCGTTGCGCGATGCCGGTTTCGACGCGACCCGCCCGACGGCGTGGCTGGCTGAAGGGCTGTTGCCGTTTCTGCCGGCGGTGGCGCAGGAAGCCATGTTCGCATCGATCGACACGCTGAGCGGATCGGGTAGCCGGGTGGCCATGGAAGTCTTCGGGGTCGACGCGGAAAAGCGCCGAGAAGCCGAGGAGAGGTGGACCGAGCTGCGGGCCAGGCGCGAGGCGAGTGGCCAAGACACCTGGTTCAACCCGTTCGATCTCTGGTTCGACGACGAAGGCCGGCCCGACTGTGCCGACTGGTTCGCCGCGCATGACTGGGCCACCCGGACGGTGAATGCGCGCGAGGAGGCACTGCGGTTGGGCCGCGCGCCGCAACTGGAGGAACGGCCGTTTGCGAACAGCTTTGTGACGGCAACCAAGCCCTGACCCAGTCTGGAAAGCCGGCGTGTCACCTGGCTTTCGCGAAGGCGGCCCACCCTTGATCCGATTGCGGACGCCGGTCGGTGGATGGGGTCGAGCGGATCTTTTCTATTGCTCTCCCAACCGGATGGTTAGGATCGCGGTTATCACCTATGAGCGCTCGCGCGACTGGCCGCGGGCACCTCTGGGATGGCCCGAGCAGGGAAGGACACTGATGACCACCGAATCGGTAGCACCCAAGACATCGGAATCCACGAATGGGACCCCGCCCGAGTTCAAGGCGGCTCAGCCGGTCGATATCGCCGCGACGGTGGCCCGGCTCCGCAACACCTTCGCCACCGGGCGCACCCGCGACATCGAGTGGCGCAAACGGCAGTTACTGCAGCTGCGGAAGTTGATGGACGAGAACGAGGCCGCGCTGGCCGCCGCGCTCGCCGACGATCTGGACCGCAACCCGTTCGAGGCGTATATCGGCGACATCGCAACCACGGCCGGCGAAGCGAAGTACGCGGCCAAGCGGGTGCGCAGGTGGACCCGGCGCAAATACGTACTGCTCGAGGCGGCGCAGCTGCCCGGCCGCGGCTGGGTCGAGTACGAGCCCTACGGCACGGTGTTGATCATCGGCGCCTGGAATTACCCGTTCTACCTGACGCTGGGTCCGGCCGTCGGAGCGATCGCCGCCGGAAATGCCGTCGTGCTCAAGCCTTCAGAATTGGCGCCGGCGTCCTCACACTTGATGGCCGAGCTGGTGCCGCGCTATGTGGACAACGATGCGGTCGCGGTGATCGAGGGCGACGGTGCGGTGAGTCAGGAGCTGATCGCGCAGGGCTTCGACCGGGTGATGTTCACCGGTGGCACCGAGATCGGCCGCAAGGTCTACGAAGCCGCGGCGCCCCATCTGACGCCGGTCACCCTCGAGCTCGGCGGCAAGAGCCCGGTGATCGTCGCGGCCGACGCCGACCTGGACGTCGCGGCCAAGCGGATCGCCTGGATCAAACTGCTCAACGCCGGGCAGACGTGCGTGGCACCGGACTACGTGCTGGCTGACGCCAAGATCCGCGACGAGCTGGTGAGCAAGATCGGTGCGGCCATCACGAAGTTCCGGTCTCAGGGACCGAACGATATGCGCATCGTCAATCGACGCCAGTTCGACCGGCTCAGCGGTTACCTTTCCGGCTCGGACGGCAAGGTCACCGTCGGCGGCGGCTCTGACGCGTCGAACCTGCGAATCCAACCGACGGTGGTCGTCGACCCCGATCTGGACGGGCCGCTGATGTGCAACGAGATCTTCGGGCCCATCCTGCCCGTGATAACCGTCCAATCCCTGGACGACGCAATACGTTTCGTCAACTCGCGGCCCAAGCCGTTGTCCGCGTATCTGTTCACCAAGTCGCGCGCCACTCGCGAGCGGGTGATCAAAGAGGTGCCGGCCGGCGGCATGTTGGTCAACCACCTCGCTTTCCAGGTCTCGACGACCAGGCTGCCGTTCGGCGGGGTCGGCCATTCGGGCATGGGTGCCTACCACGGCAAGTGGGGGTTCGAGGAGTTCAGCCACCGCAAGTCGGTGCTGACCAAACCCACCCGGCCCGACCTGTCGAGCTTCATCTACCCGCCGTACACCGAGCGGGCCATGAAGATGGCTCACAAGCTGTTCTGACACCAATCCCTTTGATCCCGTAGCGGGCTCGAGCCCCAAACAGCAGAAAGGAACCTGATGCCAGGAGTGCAGGATCGCGTCATCGTCGTCACCGGAGCCGGTGGGGGGCTGGGCCGTGAATACGCCATGACCCTTGCCGCCGAAGGCGCCAGCGTCGTCGTCAACGACCTGGGCGGAGCCCGCGATGGCACGGGTGGCGGATCGGCGATGGCAGACCATGTCGTCGCCGAGATCCATGACGCGGGTGGCCGTGCGGTCGCCAACTACGACAGCGTCGCCACCGAAGACGGCGCGGCCGGCATCATCAAGACCGCGCTCGACGAGTTCGGCGCCGTGCACGGTGTGGTGAGCAATGCCGGGATCCTGCGCGACGGCACCTTCCACAAGATGACGTTCGAGAACTGGGACTCCGTGCTCAAGGTGCACCTGTACGGCGGTTACAACGTCATCCGCGCCGCCTGGCCGCATTTCCGTGAGCAGAGCTACGGCCGGGTGGTCGTCGCCACCTCCACCAGCGGTCTGTTCGGTAACTTCGGCCAGACCAACTACGGCGCGGCCAAGCTCGGCCTGGTCGGCCTGATCAACTCGCTGGCGCTGGAAGGGGCCAAATACAACATCCACGCCAACGCGATCGCCCCGATCGCGGCCACCCGGATGACGCAGGACATCATGCCGCCCGAAGTGTTGGAGAAGCTCACCCCGGAGTTCGTCGCGCCGGTGGTGGCCTACCTGTGCACCGAGGAATGCCCGGACAACGCATCGGTTTTCGTCGTCGGTGGTGGCAAGGTGCAGCGCGTCGCGCTATTCGGAAACGCGGGCGTCAACTTCGAGAAGCCGCCGTCAGTTCAGGACGTGGCTGCGCACTGGACCGAGATCACCGACCTGTCTCAAGCGCAGAAGGCCCAATTCAAACTGTAGGTCTGGCGAAAGTCAGATCGGTTCAGCTGAGCAGGGCGTTGCGCAGCTGATCAAGGTCCGGCTCGGTGACGCCCGCGTCACGCAGATAGGCGTCCAGCGACCCGAATTCCGCGTCGATCGTTTGACGTGCGGCGGCCAGGTATTCCGCACGGACGCCCAGGACCCCGTCGGATAGCCGGGCCTCGGTGAAGGTCACCACCTCCGGGGTCAGTTCGATATCCGAGCGCTGCCGGATCATCTCTGAGATCTGGGCCCGCAGCTCGGGTACCGCCTCATTGCTGCGCAGGTAATCGGCGACAATCGTGTCGCGATCGATACCGACACTCTCCAGCACCGTCGCTACCACGAAGCCGGTGCGATCCTTGCCCGCGAAGCAGTGCGTGAGCAGCGGGCGTCCCGCGGCCAGCAGCGTGATGACGCGGCGCACCGCGCGCTGCGCACCGTTACGTGTGGGGAACTGCCGGTATTCGTCGACCATGTAGCGGGCGGCGACCTCATTAACGGACTCGTCCGATTCGCCGTTGCTCAGCACCCGCTGAAACGCGGATTCGTGCGGCGCTGCGCCGTCATTCCGCCCGTCGTCGGCGAGGTCGGGGACCGGCAGCAGGTGGACGTCGACGCCGTCGGGAACCCGCCCGGGCCCGCGGCGGGCAATCTCTCTGGCTGCCCGCAGATCGGCGACGTCGGTGATGCCCAGCCGGCGCAGCGTTGCCCGGCCGTCGTCGTCCAGGCGGCTCAGCTCGCTGGACCGGAACAGCCGCCCTGGCCGCAGCGCGGTCACGTCGTCGGCGACATCGCGGAAGTTCCACGCGCCGGGCAATTCCCGCAGCGCCGCAGCCACCTCAGGTGACCGCCACGGCGAATGCGGACTTCTCCCGCCCCAACTCGGCGCGCGCGATGGAGCGAAGGTGCACCTCGTCCGGTCCGTCGAAGATGCGCATGGCCCGATGCCAGCCGTACAGCCGGGCCAGCGGCGTGTCGTCGCTGACGCCGGCGGCGCCATACACCTGGATCGCGCGGTCGATGACGTCACAGGCCACCTGCGGGGCCACCGCCTTGATCATCGCGACCAGGTTGCGGGCCTCCTTGTTGCCGTACTGGTCGATCGTCCACGCCGCCTTCTCGCACAGCAGCCTGGCCTGGTCGATTTCGTTGCGCGACTTGGCGATTGCTTGCTGCACCACGCCCTGCTCGGCCAGCGGCCGGCCGAACGCCACCCGGTTGCGGGCACGGTCGGCCATAAGAGCCAGCGCCCGTTCGGCTCCGCCGAGCGCACGCATGCAGTGGTGGATGCGGCCCGGCCCCAGCCGGGCCTGCGCGATCGCGAAGCCGGCGCCCTCGTCGCCGAGCAGATTGCCGGCCGGGACCCGGACGTTGTCGTAGATCACCTCGCAGTGGCCGTGCTGGTCCTGCCAGCCGAACACCGGTGTCGAGCGGACGAGCGTCACGCCGGGAGTGTCCATCGGCACCAGGATCATCGACTGCTGTTGGTGGGCGGCCGCGTCGGGGTTGGTGCGGCCCATCACGATGAGGATCTTGCAGCGTGGGTCCGACGCGCCGGACGTCCACCATTTGCGGCCGTTGACGACGTAGTCGCCGCCGTCGCGGGTGATCGTGGTTTCGATGTTGCGGGCGTCGCTGCTGGCGACCGCTGGCTCGGTCATCGAAAAGGCGCTGCGGATGTCGCCGTTGAGCAACGGGTGCAGCCACTGCGTGCGCTGCTTCTCGGTGCCGAACATGTGCAGGATCTCCATGTTGCCCGTGTCGGGTGCCGCGCAGTTGAGCGCCTCGGGCGCGATCTCCAGACTCCAGCCGGTGATCTCGGCCAGCGGAGCGTATTCCAGGTTGGTCAGGCCGGACTTGGCCGGCAGGAACAGATTCCACAGGCCGCACTCCTTGGCCTTGATTTTCAGTTCCTCGACGACCGGCGGGACGGTGTGGTCGTGCGGGCCGGCTTCGTGACGGTACTTGTCGTATTCGGCCTCGGCCGGAAAGACATACTCGGTCATGAATTCGGATAGCCGCTGGTGGTAGTCGCTGGCTTTGGCCGACATCGCGAAGTCCATGTCGGTCACGATAGGACACGCGCCGTGACGCTGAGTTTCAGGTCCGGGGCGGGCCGGACAACGCGACTACTGATACATCGCAGTGAAGAGGCCGGCGGCGTCGGCAGGGCTTCCGCTTGGCGTTCGTGGAACTGCAGGATGGGCATCATGACCGAGAGCCGCCCACCATTCCCGCCGTTCACCCGCCAAACCGCCATTCAGAAAGTTCAGGCAGCAGAGGATGCGTGGAACACCCGCGACCCGCGGCACGTCAGCCTGTCCTACACGCCGGACTCACACTGGCGAAACCGCGGCGAGCACATCATCGGCAAGGACGAGATCGTGGCTTTTCTGACCCGCAAGTGGCAGCGCGAGCTCGACTATTCGCTACGCAAGTGCCTATGGGACTTTCACGACAACCGCATTGCGGTCCGCTTCCAGTACGAGTGCCGTGATCACACCGGTCAGTGGTTCCGCAGCTATGGCAACGAACTGTGGGAATTCACGCCATCGGGGTTGAACGCCCGGCGCGAAGCCAGCATCAACGACGTGCCGATCGACGAATCCGAGCGCCGCTACTTCGGCCCCCGCCCGGCGTCCGAACACGGCCAAGACATCCCGCTCTGGTAGCTCCACACCGAGGAGGCATACCCGCGGCGTCGCACCGGGCGGCTGATTGCTGCCCGGCTCTCGTTGCGCAAACACAACGCCGTCTTGTGGCGCCACAACGTCGCGACCGCTACTGGATGCACTTCGGGTGGCGCAGCATCGACCCAGGAGAGCCGATCGACTGCCGGCGGGTACGTTGCGCTGGGTGATCACTCACCCGTGGTGAAACCGTGCACGCGTTAAGGTAGCCAAGCGTGCGGTCGAGCAGCGGCATATTCAGGCACGGTCAGTGGGCAGAAAGTACGGGAAAGTAGATGTGCGCGTCATGACAGATTCGCAGACGACGGTCGGGGTAGTCGCCGAGTCCGGTGCCGACGAGCGGCGCGTCGCATTGGTGCCGAAGGCGGTCGCGCCACTGGTGAAAGGCGGTACCAGCGTCATCGTCGAATCGGGGGCCGGCGAACGGGCGCAGCTTCCCGACGAGCTGTACACCGACGCCGGCGCCACCATCGGGGACGCCTGGGCCGCCGATATCGTGGTCAAGGTCGCACCGCCGACAGCAGCCGAGGTCAGCAAGTTGCGGCGCGGGCAGACGCTGATCGGCTTTTTGGCCCCTCGAAACGCCGACAACTCGATCGGCGCGCTCACCGAAGCCGGCGTGCAGGCGTTCGCGCTCGAGGCCATCCCGCGGATCTCGCGGGCCCAGGTCATGGATGCGTTGTCGTCGCAGGCCAACGTGGCCGGGTATAAGGCTGTTTTGCTGGCGGCTTCGGAGTTGACCCGGTTCTTTCCCATGCTCACGACGGCGGCGGGGACGGTGAAGCCGGCCAGCGTGCTGGTGCTCGGTGTGGGTGTGGCCGGGCTGCAGGCACTGGCCACGGCCAAGCGGCTGGGTGCGCGGACTTCCGGCTATGACGTGCGTCCGGAGGTGGCCGACCAGGTGCGTTCGGTGGGTGCACGGTGGCTGGAGCTGGGAATTGACGCCGCCGGTGAGGGCGGCTACGCCCGCGAACTCACCGAAGAGGAGCGCGCTCAGCAGCAGAAGGCGCTGGCGCAGGCGATCAGCGGATTCGACGTGGTGATCACCACGGCGCTGGTCCCGGGACGACCCGCGCCGCGACTGGTGACCGCCGCGGCGGTGGAAGCGATGAAACCCGGCAGTGTGGTCGTGGACCTGGCCGGCGAAACCGGGGGCAACTGCGAGCTGACCGAGCCCGGGCAGACCGTGATCAAGCACGACGTCACCATCGCCGCGCCGCTGAATTTGTCGGCGACGATGCCCGAGCACGCCAGCGAGCTCTACAGCAAGAACATCACGGCGCTGCTGGACTTACTGATCAAAGACGGCAAGCTGGCTCCGGACTTCGACGACGAAGTCGTCGCGGCGGCCTGCGTGACCCGGGCCTCCTCGGCCGGTTAGGGAGGACTCCTGGGCAATCATGTCCGCGAATCCAGAGACGACCGTGAGAGTATTGTTGAAGTCGTGCGCAAGCCCGGTCGGCCATGTGGCCAACTGTGTCGAGCTTGCTTGTGCGCGCAAGTGCCTGTTCGAGTTTCTTGTGGCTTGTCACATCGACAAACCCTGCTTCGACGTAGCTGTCCTCCTGCAACTGCCGAAGGGAGCCCACAATGACAAAGTCTCTTCCAGCAGGGGTTTGACCTCGCAGCTCCTGGTCTCGAATCTCCCCGCGCTCCCGCAGCGCGCGGACCGCTCTCTCGCGCGACTCAACGTCCAGCAAGCCGAGAAAAGACATGAGCCGAGCTGCGGTCACCGAGTCGGCGCCCACGAAGCGATGGAACGCGTCGTTGCAGTAGCGAACCTGCAGCGTGTCTGGTTCGAGAACCGCGTAAGGAATTGGCAGATTGCGGATAAGCCGGCGGTATTCTCCCCGCGCCTGGTCGAGCAATTCGATGATCCCGTCGGCAGCGGCTGAGTCTGCAGATTCCGAGCCGGCAGTAATGAGGTCGGAGACGAGGTAGTCCCTGGCAAACCTCCCCTTCTGGGAGCCTGGGCGCGAAAGCGCTTTGCGGACTGCCCCGATGAGCCTGTCCCTGTCAACGGGCTTCACCAGGTAGTCGACGATGCCTGCCGCTGCTCCCTGAGCGTAGTCCTTGACCTGGGAGGAGGCGGTCACGACGATGATTGGAGGACTATTCTTGAGCGCGGCAGCCTGGCGAATGATCCGATGTCCCGAGACATACGGCATGTTCAGATCGAGAAGCATGAGGCTGAACGTCTCCGCGGACAGCAAGGCATCGACTTCCCTGCCGTCTGAACATGTCCTCAGGTTGTTGAAGCCGGCCGAAAGCAGGGCAATCCTCATCGCTGTGAGGGCTTGTGACTCGTCGTCGACAAGCAGAATCGGACAAGCAGGCGTTAATGTTTCCACGGTTGCTCGCAAGCAAGTCACATGCCAAGCGAGTTCCAATTCCTATTTCCTTACCTGTAAAACGATTAGAAAGCAAAGCTGAAGGGATCCATCGGTTCGACTTCGAGTCTGTCTACTGCAGCAGGGACGGCGTGCAAAATGTCACAGGGGTCGCCCTGCTGAAAGTTTCAAACTACACGCAGCGGCCGTCGATTCTACGGATGCGGTACCGTTCCTGTTCCGAGATTCTCCGCAGTTCTCAATCGGCAGCACTTGCACGTCTTTTCAGCTCGCAGTAATGGCAACGTCGATCACTCGCTCAAGGGAGAGGGATCGTCCTTCTGCGAAAATCGAGTCCTCCGTCGTTCCCAGATCAGCTCGTACAATCGTGACCATCCGGTCATACTCGGTCTGGAACAGCGTCGGGGTGGTCGACCAATCATGCCCCCAGGCCAGTCGCCAATGGGGCGCCTGGAAAACGGTCGCAACTGCACCGAGAATCGTGGCGGCCTGCTGGGGGCAATCTTGCGCTGCTCGAACGCCGGCAACTGCCTGTGAGGCAGGCGCACAGGCATTGCCGGTCGAAAGGGGCGGCAGAAGCGCGCAGCAGGCTCACGCCTTCTTTGAAGCGCGCGAAGGCTTCGCTATAACTCTCTTCACGGAGAGAAATCAGACCCAGGGAAGTGATCTCGATCGGCTGCGAGAAGTCGCGGGCAACGTATGACCGCGTGCAGGCCTCGGTAAAAGCAGACCGCGCCGTGTCGAAATCGCCCTTCAGGAATGCGACCCCGCCCGTACAGCAAAGCATATAGTAGGTGACGAACAGATCCGGGGTGGTGCGAATCAGCTCGAGGCCTTCGGCGATCAACGCCTCGGCGCTCACGAGATCTCCTTTTTCGACAGCCATGAGCCCAAGCAGCGCCGAACTAGATGCCACCCTGCTTGCATTACCGGCCTTCCGGGCGAGTTCGCGTGCCTCGTGCGCAAGAGCGTCAGCGTCCCCTCCCCCAACATGGGTGAAAAAGGCCCTCCAGAACGTCGTGTGGACGAGCGCTGCCAGGTCGTCCGTTTCTCGCAAAATGCAGTTTGCCTCTTCGAAATAGGGCAGGACCTCATCTGGAGTGCGGGCAAGGTAGGAGCGCACGATCCCCGTCGTGCCCAGCGCGCGAGCAAGGCCCTTTTTGTCCCCGACCCGGCGCCACAGCGCCACACTCTGCTCTCCGGCGGCAGCGCTGGACTCGGCCTGCCAGGGGCTCAGGGTGCAACTGCAGAGCACCATGAGCGCCTTCGCGCGCCATTGGTCGATCCCCTGCACTTCCGCGGCACGAGACAGCGCATCCTGCAACCAGATCAGCGCGTCACGCCAGTGGCCGCAGTTAAACATGTACCGCTCGAGCGCGCTAACGATCCTCAAAGCGACTTCCACGGAGGCGCCGATAGACCACTCGACGGCCGACCGGATGTTCGGGTATTCCAGGTCGAGTTTCTTTGCACATCCTCTCGCTGCTGCTGTATCCATGCCCGGCCCTGCCTGCTCTGCGAGTCGCAGGTAATGGAGGGCGTGCCGGTTTCGGAATGTCGGCGATTCTCCGCTCTCCTGCAGGCGTTCCTGGGCAAACTCCCGAACCGCGACGAACATGGCAAACCTCGGCTCGCCGCCCTGCTCGACCTGACGCACCAGATTCTTCTCGACCAAAGAGCGCAGTCCCGCCAGGATGTCGTCATTCCCGGATTCTGCGCAGACATCAGCAGCCGCGTCGAGTGCGAAACCGTCAGAGAACACTGCCAGCCGTCTGAGAAGCCCCCCTTCAAGCGGCGCCAGGAGTCTGTAGCTCCACTCGATTGCATCCCGGAGGGCACGATGTCTCGCGGGCATGTCCCTCGGCCCTCCCGAAAGCAGGGTAGATCCGGTGTTTTCCAAGTGTGAGAGGAGCTCCTGTGGCGAGAGGAACCCAGCCCGCCCTGCCGCAAGCTCGATGGCCAGCGGAAATCCCTCCAGGCGGATGCAGAGTCGTGAGATAGCAGGTCCATTCGCTTCGGTCAAAGAGAACCCATTTCGACAGGCGCGAGCCCGATCGACAAAGAGGGCCACGGCTTCGTTCTCTTTGAGATCCTGGATTGTGTCATCGACCCTCGGAACGGGGAGCGGAAGCAGGAGGTACAGATTCTCAGCCCGCAACCGAAGGGGTTCCCGGCTTGTCGCCAGAACTTTGATCAATGGACACTGATCAATGAGTCTTGCTAGATGATCCGCGGCCCCCAGAACGTGCTCGAAATTGTCCATCAGGAGCAACACTTTCCGGGGTCGCAGAAAATCCCGCACGAGATCTGCCGAGGCCGCGGACCCCGGAGGCCGGGGAACAGAAAACGCTTCCCCGATCGCAACGAGAACATCGTCGGCGGCGGTGAGAGGCACGAGATCGACGAAGGCGACCCCGTGAGGGAACAGCCTTGCCCCCATGCGGGCCGCTTCCACAGCCAATCGTGTCTTGCCGATCCCGGGCAGGGCCGGTGAGGGTAAGCAGTCTCAGCCCGGGGCGGCGAATGGTTTCCAGGACCTCCTGGAGCTCGGTGCGACGTCCGATGAAATCCGTCGGTGGCGAGGGGAGGTTGACGAAAGCGGAGCTCGGCTCGAGTGACGAGTCCGGACCGGGACGCCGCGCGAGCAGACCCCCTGCAATTGAGCGTCGAAGCTCCTCGGTCTCCGCGTCGGGGACCGCTTCGACCTCTGAGGCAAGGATTTCCCGGCAACGCTCGTACTGGCGAAGGGCCTCTGCGCGCTTCCCGGAAATTGCCAGGGCTCTCATCAGCGCGCGATGGCCTTCTTCATCCGCCGGGTCGACCTTCAGCCATGAGCGTGCATAGGGGATTGCCAGGTCAAAGTCATTTGTGCCAAGCAGAAGGCTGGTGAGCTGACCGAGGATCCTTGTGTGGATCTGTCGGAGACGCTCTTCCTGAGATCTTTGCCAGGACTCGAAGCCAACCGCGTCCCTCAGGAAGAATCCCTCGAGAAAGTCCCCACGGAACAACCGCTCGATGGCTTTCAACGAGGAACGGGTCCGCTCAGATCCCTTGCGGTCAATTTCGAGCGCGTCGACCCAGAGGCCTCTTCGCGGCTGCAACGTAACGGTGTCCCCTTCGCTCCGAATCCATTCTTCGCCCACCGTCTGGCGAAGAATCGAGAGGCACTGCCGCAGTCCGGCTGCGTTCTCGTTCCCGCCCCAGGCGGGGAAAGAGCAGCTCGGCCAGAGCGTCGCGCGAATGCCCGGCGCCGTTCACGGCCAGATAGGCAAGGAGCGCAAGGGGTTTCTTGTCCGTCAGGGTGATTGTTTCGCCATCCTTGGTGACAATGGGCGGTCCCAGGAATGAAAGTCTCAGGGCCGTCAATCGTTTCGCCCGTACCATTTTCGCCTGCTTGAGAAAGGAATATACCGAAAAATGCACAAATAGTCGCACAGCCGACAGGCTGACGAACGGCCGGCAGACGCTCAGCGAACGCCGAAGGCGCAGTCTGTTCACTCAGAGCGTTGCTCTCTGGAAAGCGACCGCTCGTGAAAGCGGTCCCGATATCCGAGGAGGCGTATGATGAATCGTTTTGTGATGGGGTTTCTGGCCGCTTTCGGCGCGGCTTCGGGATGCTTCCCCGCGCCTGCAAATGTCGTCTCCGACTGGGACGACAAGGCGTCATCCGCCATCGTTGATGGCGCACGAAAAGGGCCGGCAAGTGCCTGCGCTTACCTGGCCTACGTCACGGTGGCTATGTACGATATAGTCGCCTCGATCGACGGCAAGTTTCGACCGTTCTCCGTTTCCGTGACAGCGCCCAAGGGGGCATCAGAGGATGCCGCCGCAACCGTGGCGACGTATGAAGTACTGGTCCACTACTTCCCCCTTCAGCAGACAAGTCTGGATGCCGAAGAAATCTCTTCTCTTTCGGTTGTTCGCGACGGGCAATCGAGGGACGACGGCGTAAAGGTCGGAAGGGCTGTTGCGGAGGGGTGGATTGCGACACGGGCCGACGATGCCCTGGAGGCAAGAGTGCCATACGTGCAGGGGCATGGACCGGGAATCTGGGAACCCGTTCCAAACGTGCCCGCTCCGGGTGCCGTCATGACTCCGCCTCCGGTGGAGCCGTGGTTCGCAAGCTTCCGGCGCTTTGCCCTCTCGAGCCCAGAACAGTTCTTCTCCGTACTGGAGCGCCCCTACGTCCTCGAGAGCGCTGAATGGGCTGCGGACTTCAATCTCACCAAGGATCACGGAGCGCCGAAGAGCGCCGTTCGCATGGTGCGGCAGACTGAAACCGGGCTGTTCTGGACGGATCCTTGTGCAGCGCAGTACATGCGGACGATTCGAGGTCTGATCGGCACAGCCAGGGCTGCTCGCCTCAGTGCGATGGCTTTTGTGACTCTCGCGGAGGCTTTTCCTGCGTCAGTGTCCGCCAAGCACACGTTCCGATTCTGGCGCCATTACGCCGCAATCCGAAACGCGGCGGAAACACATATCTCCGCCGCGACCACGCCCGATGTGCTCGCATACCTGGGCGGCGGGGCGACGAAAGAGGGAGAGGGTGCGGGATTCACACCAGGTACGGGGGTGGAAAACCCCGACGCGTATGCCTCGTCACGTGCGATCAGCCCTGAGGTGCTCGCATACCTGGGCAGAGAGGCGACGAAAGAGGGAAAGGGTGCGGGATTCACACCAGGTACAGGGGTGGAAAACCCCGACGCGTATGCCTCGTCACGTGCGATCAGCCCTGAGGTGCTCGCATACCTGGGCAGAGAAGCGGCCGCCGCCGCGGCGGGCCAATAATCCAACTCGTGAGGAGGCTTATATGCCAAACAGACTTTTTTCGATCACTCGTTTTCTGCTTGTCGTGCTCGCTTTTGCAGTGGGCGCAGGGGTTATGCAACTCTCAGCCCAATCAACAACGCCAGACCATGGAGCCATCTTCGGCATCTGGTTGACGAGAGATCCCGGGGGTGTCAACATGCTGCGGGTTGTCGCGGAATCCGCAGACAGCTCACATAGCGGAATCGAACGCCTCCGAGAGCCGTTTGCGAGTGTCTTCCGCTGCTCGATCGAGAACTCCTGGTCCGATCGTGGCTTCCGCTACTATTCCGTAGTCAGTGTCTCACGCTTGATCGAGAGCGCGATGCTGAGCTTCACGCACTATCTCCTTCGACTGAGTCAGGACGACCAGACGCTCGAAATCGTGCGGTCCTCAGCAAAACGATTTCAGCCGGTCCTTTGCCGCTGATCCTCAGGATGGTGACCCCGTGACGTATCACCGCCTGAGTTTGACGGGCTATTAGGGCCGCCGCGCATGGCCGGCAGTTCTCAACCGAAAGCCGTTGGAGCCGGTCCAGCGCGCGGCGCCCAGCATGGCGCGACTATTGCCATGAAGGAAAATCTCCCGCACGATTTTTTTCAGGAAACTGAGAATATCCTTAGGAAGCGTCAGAAAATAACTGGACGAAATTGCCTACGTGGTATATCATGTGCATGTGGATGTCGAGCCTTTGAGGACCAAGTACAAAGCCTTGGCTCCGGTTCTCAGTGAACGCGCGCGGCGCATCTGGGCAGCCACCGAAGCCCGCCAGGCGGGCCGTGGAGGTATTACCCTCGTGGCACGCGCGACGGGGATCTCATACTCCACGGTTGTGCGAGGCCTCAAGGATCTGGAATCAGAAGAAGTTGCGCCGCCTGATCGAGTTCGCCGGGCAGGGGGAGGGCGCAAGAAGACACTTCAGAAGGATCCGACTCTGGTGAACGACCTGGAGAACTTGGTCGAGCCCGCTGTCTCTGGAGATCCACAGTCACCTCTGCGCTGGACATCCAGGAGTGTGAGGACCCTCTCGGAGGCACTTGTGGCATGGGGCATGTCGCCAGCCACCAGTTGGTGGCAGAGTTGTTATGCTCCGCAGGCTACAGCCTGCAGAGCAATCGCAAGGGCCGCGAGGGACCCAACCATCCCGATCGGGACGGGCAGTTTCGCTACATCAATCGGCGGGTTCGAGCTTTCCAAGCCGAGGAGCAGCCGGTGATCTCCGTAGACACGAAGAAGAAGGAGCTGGTGGGAGACTTCAAAAACGCTGGGAAACAGTGGAGGCCGAAGAAGAGCCCCCACGTTGTTCGGGTTCACGACTTCATCATTCCCGAGAAAGGAAAGGCGATCCCCTACGGAGTCTACGACCTGACACGCAACGCGGGGTGGGTCAGTGTGGGCATCGACCACGACACCGCGAGTTTCGCAGTCCGCACCATCGGCCGCTGGTGGCGTAAGATGGGACGACCCGCATACCCGCACGCCAGATCTCTTCTCATCACTGCGGATGCTGGAGGAAGTAACGGCTCACGTGTTCGGCTGTGGAAGTGGGAATTGCAGCAACTGGCCACTCGCACGGGGCTCTCGATCGCGGTCTGCCACTTTCCTCCGGGGACGAGCAAGTGGAACAAGATTGAACACCGGCTCTTCTCGTACATCAGCAGCAACTGGCGCGGGCAGCCTCTGACAAGCTTGGCCGTGATCGTCAGTCTGATCGCCTCAACAAGAACCGTAACGGGTCTACGTGTTCGTAGCGAGCTCGACACAGTCCTTATCCGGACGGCCAGACTGTCTCCGACGAGCAGCTTCTTGAAGTGAATCTCACGCGACATCGTTTCCATGGTGACTGGAACTACACGATCCATCCAAGGAAGACAGTCAAGTAATTAGTTCAGTTATTGTTTGACACT